>NZ_MJEJ02000047.1 GCF_002095435.2 Williamsia sp. 1138 | reverse complement strand
TGGCCAGGGTTGTTTCCCCGCCGTCGATGTAGTGCTTGATGTGATGGGCATCAGTCCACGTCGCCGGTGCCCCGCACTTGATGCAGCACTCGTCGCGGATGATGATGGCTTTACGGACCGGCCCGGTGAACAAACGCTTGGGTGGGCTCAGATCAATCGGCACCTGCTGCCCATCGAGGGTGATGAAGGTGAAAGTCGAATCACACGCCAACGCTGCTGCGGTGGCTTCGGTGATCGGACCCATCCACCGCAACGACGCCTGATCAGGATGATCGGCCGGGACCGTCACATTCACCTCGGTCCGCGGCGCCGAGATCAACCCCTGCCCACCACCGCCACAGTCGAGCAACTGATGCAACGCATCGGCCCGCGCCTGCGTCGGCGTCCGCGCATCCGGAGAACCATCCGGCTCCGGACGCGGCTTCGACCAGAAGTCCAGGGCGGAAAACAACTTCTCCCCGATCTTCACATCCAGATCGAACTTCCCCACGCACCGCCCGTCGCTACCGACCGCATAATCGAGACTGTTCAGGGAAGGGTCCTCCGCGGGCGGTTTCCCACCGGTATCTGCAGCCAGTGCGTTACCCAGACCTCGAGCAGTCTTACTGATCTCAGCCGGCGGCGCCCCCGACACCGCCCCGTTCAGCAGCTCCCCCTCAAATTCGTAACGCTCGGCGTCGGTGACCGGCTCGTCCGAGCGCCCCTCGATACCGGCTAGACCCTTGACCACCGCATCAACATGCTCGGACGACAGGTACCCATCACGGGCCCACCCGGCCGTGCGATCCAAACCCGCCAAACCGGCACCGATTCGCACCCACCGCTGCGCCGACGCCGGCGCAGCACCATTGGCTTCCAACAACTTCGACGTCGTAGACCCCGCCTGCCGCGCCACCCCCAACTCATCGAGAACCGCAGCACACACCGACACCTGATGCTCGGTGGCATTACGCAACGTGATCAGATCACGCACCAACACCAACAGCTCCGCACAATCACCAGGGACCACCAGCTCAGTCACAGCCGACACCACATCGAGAACCCGCATAAGACAACACCTTCCACCCAAGCAATCAACAGGGACAGTCGGCGGCATCTTCCCGGAAGGGCATGTATCAAAATTCGTCATCATTGGGCCGACTACCTACAACCTACCGCACTCGAACACATGTTCGCAAGGACTTCCGACCATCAATGTTGCTGCTATGCACTATCTTTCGATAGACAAGCGAAACACCCGAGCCACTCAGCGAAGCTCACCCGAAGGTAACAGGCCCGTACGACAGCGACCCTCGAGTAACGGCGACGACCGCCTACAGTGGGCTCATGCATCGACCCGGTTACGCCTCAATGCCGCACGCTCGCGGGCTGCTCAATGTCGGAACGGGTCAGCACGTGTATTGGGAAGAGTCCGGCAACCCGAACGGGTCGGCCGCGCTGGTACTGCACGGCGGACCGGGCTCCGGGTTCAGTCCGGCTTTCCGCAACTACTTCGATCCACAGCTGTACCGCTTGATTATGTTCGACCAACGCGGTTGTGGCCGCAGTACGCCGCACGCGTCTGATCCGTCCGCCGATATGGCCCCCAACACCACCGCCGCCCTGCTCGACGACATCGAGAAGCTTCGCGAACACCTGCAGGTGCGGAGTTGGGTGCTATACGGAGTGTCGTGGGGCGCAACCCTGGCTCTGGCCTACGCACTCCGTCATCGAGATCGGGTGTCTGCGATCGTCCTCTCGTCGGTAACCACCACTCGCAAATCCGAAATCGAATGGCTCTACGGTGGATTGAGACGCTTCTTTCCCTCGGAGCACTATGATTTCGCCGGCAGCGTCGGAATGCTCAGCAGCGACAACACGTTCGCGATTCTCCAGGAATATGACCTCCGGCTGAACGATCCCAACCATCACTGCAGTCAAAGAGGCGCTCAGGATTGGCACAAGTGGGAGGACGCAACCGTGTCGCTCGAGGACGGAGTGGGCAGTCACGCCTACACGGGTTCGCGAACACCGGCCCAGCTGCATGCGCGCGCTCGGATCTGCGCGCACTACTTCTCTCGTCATGCCTTCCTTGCCGATGACGAGATCCTTGCCCGCGGCCAAGAATTGACAGGCATACCTGGAACGCTGATACACGGTCGATTCGACATCAGCTCTCCGATCGATACGGCGTGGCGACTCGCTGACGCCTGGCCGGACGCAAAACTGGTGGTCACGGCTTCAGGACACATCGCTGCCGGTGAGACTGCCGCCGCGATCACCACTGCACTCGATTCTCATACCGGAGCAGGGTGAGCCAGGACGGCACGAGGAACTCCAGCGACCACCGATCACATCTGGCAACCTGGATCAATGGCGGATGGCCCCGAGCACACAGAAGACGGACGCTACATCGTGGTGAAGGGGCGCCGATGGCGCGCGACGGATCCGGCGATCCCCGAGGAGCGGAACGCCGAACTGAGGTCGATACTCATGGCGTGGCGGCGGGAGGTCCGCCGAACCGAGGGTGCGCCGGAGTCGCGGGCCGGTGTCCAGGCCGCGAAAGTCGCGCTCGGTGAGCGCGGCACCCCCTGGTGGGAACAGACAGACGAGGAGAGGCGAGCCCGTTGGGAGACCGATGTGGCCCGACCTGATTCGGCAGAATGAACACTGACCGCCGATCTTCCGGCCGATCGACAGAAGGAGCCTGACCATGACCGCACTTCACACCGTCGAGGACGCGGTGGCGCTTTCTCGCGACGACAACGGTCTGGCGATTGTCGCCACCCTTCGCGCGGACAACACCATTCAGTCTTCGATGGTCAACGTCGGCCTGCTCCCCCACCCCGACACCGGTAGCCCAGTTCTCGGGTTCGTCACCTACGGGAAGGTCAAACTGAACAACTTGCGCGCCCGCCCCCAGGTGACCACGACATTCCGCCGGGGCTGGACATGGGCAACGGTCGAGGGCACCGCGGAGATCGCTGGTCCAGAGGACCCTCAGCCGTGGCTCGACGACGAACGACTGCGCGGGTTGCGTCGGGAGGTCTTCATTGCCGCAGGCGGCACCCACGACGACTGGGACGAATACGACCGCGTGATGACCGAACAAGGCCGCGCGGTCGTATTCATCAGCATCACAAGGGTTTACAGCAACTGAGGTTCAGTGGGCCGCAACCGAGCGGCCCTGCAGGGCGGATTCCACCAGGTTGCTCTTCGGCAAGTCGGTCCCGGCCCGGACCGCATCAGACCATTGCGCCGTAGTGGTGACCGCCGCAAAGTTCGACTGCAACAGAACCATGAGCGTCGAGTGGAGCGCCTCTGCGGACACTTCTCCGGCTTCGTTCGCCAGGTGTATCGCGCCACTGGCATCGGAGAGGATCTCGGCGGCGAAGCCTAATCCCTCGGCTTCGACAGCGGTGGCCAGGTCGCAGTTGTTCGTCATGAACCCGGCGATCGTGATGGTGTCGAGGTCGTTCGCCCGCAACCACTCTGCGACGTCGGTCCCGGCGAACACGCTGCCGTAGACCTTGTGGACCCGCTTGAACGCCGGATCGAGGACCGCCTCGATATCGGGATGCAGCGACCAGCCCACCCCTCCCTCGACGAACACCGGTGCGCCCTCGGGCATCTGGTGTTGAACAACAACGACAGGCACATCGTTGTCACGGGCGACCGCAATCGCCTTCACCGTGTTGGCCAGCGACTCCTCACGCGGCGGGTACTGGATCTCCAAAGGGCCCTCGAAATACTCCCGCTGGATATCCACGACGATCAACGCGCGGCGAGGTGCAGTCATTGTTCACTCCTCAAACTGAGATCGGACTCGGTGTCGCACCTCGAACAGGCGCGGTCCCTCCATTGTCGAGCAGGCGAGGGTGGCGCCGACAGTGGCATGGATGCATACTTTCGATGAGATCAGGCCACCCTGGGAGCTTCCGTGCGCATCGCCATCTACGCCTTCGACGACATCACCATGTTTCACCTCGCCGCACCGCTGATGGTGTTCGGAGAGGTGGTGCGGCTCGAGTTGGCCGCCGACTGGGAGACCCGACTGTGGTCCGATCAGCCGGGTTGCGTCCGGACAGTCGAGGGATACCCGATCGGCGACGTGGCGGGTCCGGAGACAGTCGACTGGGCCGACATCGTCGTGATCCCATCCTGGCCGGTCACCCTTCCTGCGGTCAGCGACCTGCTGCGCGAACAGCTCACGGCGGCACACCGCCGCGGTGCGACCGTCGCGGGCCTGTGCCTCGGCGCGTTCGCCGTGGTGGACACCGGACTCCTCGACGGGCGCTCGGCCGTGACCCACTGGGAGATGATGCACCAGCTGGCCGAACGCCGTCCGGGCATGACGTCGGACGAATCCGTTCTGTACATCGATCACGGCGATGTACTGACCTCCGCGGGCACGGTTTCCGCGATCGACGCGTGCCTTCACCTCGTCCGCAAGCACCTCGGTTCCGCCACCGCCACGCGGGTGGCACGAAGCCTGGTGGTCGCGCCTCATCGGGACGGTGGTCAAGCGCAATACATCGAACGCCCTCTCGCCCGCGCGGCCACGGACACCGCCATTTCGCGAGTCCAGGAGTGGGCCCTGAGCCGGTTACACGAACCGCTCACCGTGGACAGGCTGGCCGATCAGGCCAGGATGAGTCGTCGGAGCTTTGTGCGCCAATTCCGTAGTGCCACAGCTACAACACCGGCCCGGTGGATTCTGGAACAGCGCCTCAACTCGGCGCGCCTGATACTGGAGACGACAGACTGGAGCATCGACGAGATCGCCGACGCGTGCGGCTTCGGCAGCGCGGTGACGTTCCGGCAGAACTTCGTGTCTGCGTACTCGACCACCCCGACGGCGTACCGGCGACAGTTCGCCGGCCCCGCTGCCTGATCAGACGATGGCTCGCCGCGACAGCGAGCGGGCGGTTGTCACCGTACCTACGGTGAAAGCCAGGACAACCGCCACCATGACGACGAAGACGACGGCCTTGGTGCCGACCCCGCTGGTCGAGTTCATCGTGGTGTCCACGAGCAGTATCAGGGTGAAGACCGCGACGAGCGCCTGAAAGACGCATGCCACCACCATCAGTGCGTACCGCGCACCGGACGTCGGGATCCGGCCCGCGGCCTTCGCCGCAGCCAGCCGCTCGGCCTTGTCCGACATCTCGTCCACCCTGGTCCACTCCTGCCAGCTCGTTCACCACAGTCACTGCCATCCCACCGTAAACGACAGCACCCCGCTCACCGGTGGTGAGCGGGGTGCCGTGCGAGCGGCGTCAGGGGCGCCGGTCTCGGGAGATCACTTCAGATCGAAGCGATCATTGTTCGAGACCTTGACCCAGGCGGCGACGAAGTCGTCGACGAACTTCTTACCCGTGTCGGCCTGCGCGTACAGCTCGGTGAGCGCCCGCAGCTGGGAGTGCGACCCGAAGACCAGATCGTTGGCTGTCGCAGTCCACTTGACATCGCCGGTCTTCCGATCGGTGCCGACGTACACATTCTCCTCGGACTCCGAGGACTTCCAGACCGTGTCGGCGTCGAGCACATTGACGAAGAAATCGTTTGTCAGCGCGCCCGGCCGGTCGGTGAACACACCGTGCTTGTTGCCGCCGTGGTTGGCTCCCAGCGCACGCAGCCCGCCGATGAGCACGGTGAGCTCGGGGGCGGTGAGACCCAGGAGGTACGAGCGCTCGAGGAGCAGCACCTCCAACGGGGTCTTCTCACCCTCACGTGCATAGTTCCGGAATCCATCGGCGCGCGGTTCGAGCACCTTGAACGAGTCGACGTCGGTGCTCTCCTGCGAGGCGTCGGTGCGGCCCGGAACGAAGGGCACGGTGACCTCGTGACCGGCGTCCTTCGCCGCCTTCTCGACCGCAGCAGCACCGGCGAGGACGATCAGGTCTGCCAACGACACCTTCTTGCTGCCGCCGTTGAAGTCCTGCTGGATCTGCTCGAGGACGGGCAAGACCTTGGCCAGCTCGGCAGGCTCGTTGATGTCCCAGTTCTTTTGCGGCTCAAGCCGAATGCGCGCACCGTTGGCGCCACCGCGCTTGTCGGTGCTGCGGAAGCTCCCCGCCGACGACCATGCGGTACCGATGAGCTGCGCCACCGAGAGGCCCGATTCGAGCACCTTCGCCTTGAGCGAAGCGATGTCCTGGTCATCGATCAACTCACCCTCGACGGCCGGCACCGGATCCTGCCACAGCTGCGGCTCGGGGACCCAGGGTCCGAGGTAGCGGGTGATCGGTCCCATGTCGCGGTGCAGCAACTTGTACCACGCCTTGGCGAACGCCTCCTCGAGCTGACCGGGGTTGTCGAGCCAGCGACGGGTGATCTCGCCGTAGACCGGGTCTTCACGCAGCGCCACGTCGGTGACGAGCATGGTCGGAGCACGCCCCGGACCGCCGAACGGATCCGGGATGGTGCCCGCTCCCGCACCGTTGGCAGCAACGAATTGCCAGGCCCCGGCCGGGCTCTTGGTCAGTTCCCACTCATATCCGTACAGGTTCTCGAGGAAACCGTTGCCCCACTGGGTCGGCGTCGAGGTCCAGACCACTTCGAGGCCGCTGGTGACGGTGTCCTCGGCGTTGCCCTTGCCGTACCCGTTCTTCCAGCCCAGGCCCTGCTGTTCGATCGGCGCGCCCTCGGGCTCGGGTCCGATCTGGTCGGCGGGATGGGCCCCGTGGGTTTTGCCGAAGCTGTGACCACCGATGATCAGCGCCGCGGTCTCCTCGTCGTCCATCGCCATGCGGCCGAACGTCTCACGGATGTCGTGCGCTGCGGCCAACGGATCCGGCTTGCCTTCCGGGCCTTCAGGGTTGACGTAGATCAGACCCATCGTGGTCGCGCCGAGCTGCTCCGACAGCTCGCGCTCGCCCGAGTAACGCTTGTCCGTGCCCAACCACTCGTCCTCCGGGCCCCAGAAGACCTCTTCGGGCTCCCAGGTGTCTGCCCGACCGAAACCGAAGCCGAACGTCTGGAAACCCATCGAGTCCAGCGCAGTGTTACCCGCCAGCACGAGGAGGTCGGCCCACGAGATCTTGTTGCCGTACTTCTGCTTGACCGGCCACAGCAGTCGGCGGGCCTTGTCCAGGTTGGCGTTGTCCGGCCAGCTGTTCAACGGAGCGAATCGCTGTGCTCCCTGACCGGCGCCACCACGACCGTCGAAGATCCGGTAGGTACCGGCCGCATGCCAGCTGAGCCGGATGAACAGACCACCGTAATTGCCGTAGTCGGCCGGCCACCAGTCCTTCGAGTCGGTGAGAACTGCGGCCACATCAGCCTTCAGGGCATCCACATCGAGCTTCGCGAACTCTGCCGGGTAGTCGAAGTCTTCTCCGAACGGGTTCGACTTGGACGTGTGCGCGTGCAGTATCGACAGGTCGATCTGCTCAGGCCACCAGTCCTTGTTCGTCAGCGGCGCATGGGCTTTCGGCTTGGGTGACGGAATCGCGGGGTTTTCGCTCTCGCTGGCACTGTCCGTACTGGCATCGGAATGGGGCGGGCGGCTATCAGAGGTCACAGCGTTCCTTTCGGGTTGTGAATTGGGCTGTGATCACGGGCTGTGATCAAACTTCGGGTGTACTCACGCAGTCGGGACACACGCCCCAGTAGATGACTTCGGCCTCGTCGAGCACGAAGCCGTGAGAATCGGAGGCGGTCAGACAGGGGGCCTCGCCGACGGCGCAATCGGCGTCGGCGATCACGCCACAGGTGCGACAGACGACGTGATGATGATTGTCGCCGACCCGGGACTCGTACAACGCAACATGACCTGCCGGCTGGATCCGGCGGACGAGACGAGCCGTCGTCAGCGCGTCGAGGACGTCGTAGACCGCCTGCCGGGAGACGTGCGGAAGCACCGCTCGCACGACGCCGAAGATGGTGTCGGTGTCGGCGTGTGGGTGGTCGTAGACGGCATCCATCACAGCAACCCGCGGCCGGGTCACGCGGAGCGATGCAGAGCGAAGGCGTTCTGCGTTCTCCTGGGCTGTGGTCATGCCCAACGATAACCAGATGTCGCGGCCCGTGTCTGCCGTTTTCTTGAATCAATCAAAAAACGCTGGTGAGAGGGTTGCGCGCATCGGTCGCCGAACAGGATTCACCGTGAGTTTTACCCTTGTTCATGAATCAGTATGGTGCACAGTCCACTTCGGTGACGCTGCGCCAGATCCGCGCACAGCGTCCGAGAGTGACCCAGTGAGGGGAGGACTGCCGATCCCTGCATAACGGCTACAAACACCTCTAGCGTGGACCCATGGAACTCGGATTGCACATCGCAGACTTCACCTTTCCCGACGGGCCCGCCGCACTGGCGGACGACCTGGCGACCATCGCCCAGACTGCCGAGGCCAAGGGCTTCGCGAAGATCAGCGTGATGGACCATCTCTGGCAGATCGGACCGGTGGGCCCCGTCGACACCGACATGCTCGAGGCCTACACCGCGCTCGGTTACCTCGCCGCAGTCACCGAGAAGGTCGACCTGCTGGCGTGGGTGACTGCCACCGTCTACCGCGAACCCGGCCTGCTCGCCAAGGCGGTCACCACCCTCGATGTGCTGTCGAAGGGCCGCGCCTACCTCGGGATCGGCGCCGCATGGAACGAAGAGGAGTGTGTCGGCCTCGGCCTACCCTTCCCCAGCACTGCCGAACGGTTCGAGCGACTCGAGGAGACCCTGCAGATCTGCCTGCAGATGTGGACTGACGATCAGGGGCCCTATGACGGCACCCACTACAAACTCGGCAGCACCCTCAACGTGCCCCAGGCCCTGCGTCGCCCCCACCCACCGATCCTCATCGGCGGGAGTGGAGAGAAGAAGACCCTGCGCATGGTCGCGCAATACGCCCAGGCCTGCAACCTCTTCGGTGGACCAGATGTCGAGCACAAACTGAATGTCCTTCGCGGACACTGCGAGACGCTGGGCACCGACTACGACGCCATCGAGAAGACCGTGATGTTCCCGCTCGATCCCGGTGCAGACGGTGCGGGCGTCGACGACATGCTCGGGCAGCTCAAATCCCTCGCCGACCTCGGAATCAGCCACGTCCACGGGTGGGTCCCCAACGTCGCGGCCATCACCCCTCTGGAGATCCTGGGAGACCGTGTTATCCCGGTCATCGCCGACTGGTAACCGATCCGTTCCTCTGGTTTCACCCCTCGCCCAGAAGGACACTCTCCACAGTAGGACGTCTGCGGCGGGGGGGTGTGATGACGGTGATGTCACGAGTGGGCTGCCGCGGCGCTGCCGCTGCCGTCTGTGTCGCCCTGATACTGACCATGTCCGGATGTGCCACCGGCGAGGGCGGGGTCCCGGGGTCGCTTTCCCGGGCAGCCGGCGAGGGGGCATCTGCAGTCACCTCGGTGGCGTACGCCCTGCGCCTGTGGCGTGCTGAGGACGCCACCGACAACCAGACGACCGTGCTACTCGGCGACGCTGGTGACCAACTGAACAGCGCTTACACCGATGTGGCCGAACTGGACGTCAACGATCGCCTCGTCGCGGACAGCGTCCGGATCCTCCTCGAAAAGCTCTCCATCGCAATGTCGTTGGTAATCAGAGCGAGACAGGTGGTCGGCGGCGGACCGGTGGTGAACAGTGATCCTCTGATCGCCGACCTGACCGCCATCGGCGACGAGTTCTCGAACCTCTCAGACGCACCGGTGCCGCGATGAAAAGACTGCTGGGCGTCGCCCTCGGCGTACTCACCGCCATCGGCGGGTTTCTCGACATCGGGGATATCGTCACCAATGCAGTCGTGGGCTCGCGGTTCGGGATGGCGCTGGTCTGGGTGATCCCGGTCGGCGTACTGGGCATCTGTCTTTTCGCCAATATGGCGGGCCGAGTCGCGGCGGTCAGCGGCCGGGCGACGTTCGAGATCATCCGCGAACGACTCGGGGCCCGCTGGGCGGTGGTCAATCTGGGCGCTTCGTTCTTCATCAATCTGATGACCCTCACCGCTGAGATCGGTGGTATCGCGCTCGCCTTGCAGCTCGCCAGCGGTATCGGCCCGCTCATGTGGGTACCGGTGGCGGCTTTTGCAGTGTGGCTGGTCATCTGGCGGGTCCGGTTCTCGATCATGGAGAACGTTGCCGGGGTCGTCGGCCTCTCCCTGATCGTCTTCGCGGTGGCGGTCTTCCTCCTCGAACCGGACTGGGGTGAACTCGCTCACGCCGCAGTTCTCCCGGAACTCCCGGATACCGAATCACTGCCCGTGTACTGGTATTACGCCATCGCGATCTTCGGCGCCGCCATGACGCCGTACGAGGTGTTCTTCTTCTCGTCGGGAGCAGTCGAGGAAGGGTGGACGGTCAAAGACCTCGCTCGCTCGCGAATGAACGTGCTCGTCGGGTTCCCGCTCGGCGGGATCCTGTCCGTCGCGATCGCGGCTCTGGCCACCATCACGCTGTTGCCGCAGCAGATCCAGGTCGAGAGTCTGTCTCAGGTGGCATTGCCGGTGGCCGAGGCGGGTGGAAAGCTGGCAGTCGCATTCCTCATCGTCGGACTGGTCGCCGCGACGTTCGGTGCGGCGCTGGAGACCACACTGTCCAGCGGCTACACGCTTGCGCAGTTCTTCGGCTGGTCCTGGGGCAAGTTCCGTCGCCCCGAGGCCGCCGCCCGATTCCATCTCGTCATGATCATCTCCTTGCTGGTCGGCATCATCATCCTCGCGACCGGAGTCGACCCCATTCTGGTGACCGAGTACTCGGTGGTGTTCTCGGCCATCGCGCTACCGCTGACCTACCTGCCCATCCTGATCGTGTCGAACGATCCCGAGTACATGGGAGACCGGGTGAACACCAAAAAAGTCAATGCCGTCGCCCAGATCTATCTGGTCATCATTCTCGCGGCGTCATTGTCAGCGATCCCGCTGATGATCGTCACAGGAGCAGGCCAATGACAACGCACCGTACGCAGAAGCCACTGTCAGACGCGCCCTACCCGGACACAGACTGCCTGATAGATGCGCGTCTCCACGCTCTCGATCGACAGATCGTGGACGTCGAGGGTCGACCGGTGGGCGTTGTCGACGACCTCGAACTCGACGACGTACTCGACGACCACGGCGTCCCTCCGGCGCAACCACCCCGCGTCGTCGCACTGCTGACCGGCAATACGTTGCCGGCCCGTATCTTCGGCGGGCGACCTCCCACCACTCGACTCACGCGAATCGATATGAGCGTCGTCCGCGATTTCGGGATCACCGTACGACTGACCCGCCGGCACGATGAACTGGACCGCACCTGGGCCGAACGATGGGTGCGCGATCAGATCATCCGACGCATCCCAGGGGGCTCCCGTGATCCTCGGTGATCTTCTGCGGTGTTCGGCATATGACTCGGACGCGACGTTCGTGGGGCACGTCATCGACGCTCGATTGCGCGCCACCGCCCTAGAGGCGGGCGGATGTCTGCCCACCGAGATCTACGGATTGATCATCGGTCCACACAGCAGTACCTCGTTCCTCGGCTACGAACGCGAGACAACGCGCGCGCCATGGATCGTCGACCGCCTCATGCGGTGGCACCACCGGGGAACCTTCCTGGTGGTGTGGGCGGACGTCGAAATGATCGTCGACCAGCGGGTGCACCTGCGCCCCGGCTACCGGCGTTACCGCGCGGTGCTGCCACCGGACCAACGGCGACGGGCCGGTGAGATGCGCACCGCAGACTCCTGATCAGGGCCCACGGGCCGTTTCTCGGGCCGCCGGATCGGGTAGCTCCACCTCATGCCGAGCCACCACACCAGCGTCACGGAGACCGCCCCGCAACTGACCGGACTCGCCGCCATCCGGGTCGCCACCCTTCTCGGCTTTCCCGCCGTGGCGGCCGGTGTCATAGCCCGACGACGAGCGATGATGGGCGTACTCGAAAGGATCAAAGCCGATCGGGCCCCACTCGACACCATCCGTGAATTACGACGGCAGTACGGCAGCGGCCCTCTGCGCCTGGTGCTCCCCGGTCGCACCTTGGTCGTGGTCCTCGACGCGAACGATGTAGCTCGAGTTCTCGATGAATCCCCCGACCCGTTCACCCCGGCGAACCGCGAGAAGGTAGGTGCGCTCTCGCCGTTTCAGCCGCACGGTGTGCTCATCTCCAAGGGTCCGATCAGAAACGCCCGCCGCAGGGTGAACGAAGAAGCACTCGACACCGATCGACCACTCCACCACCTCGCGTCACCGTTCGTCGACGTCATCACCGACGAGGTGACCACAGCGCTGCAGCAGGCGCGGCCCGGCGGCACACTGTCGGCTGCCGACTTCACGGTGATGTGGTGGCGGATTGCGCGCCGGGTCACCCTCGGAGATGCCGCCCGCGACGACGACAGCATCACGGACGCGCTGTGGACGTTGCGGTCGAACGGGAACTGGACGTACTTACACCCCAAGAGACGCAAGGTACGGGACCGGTTCTATGACAAGCTCTACGCCTACGTCGACAGCGCGCCCCCGAACACCCTGATCAGTGCGCTCGCGGCGACGCCGGCCGGGGGCGCCGTTGATCCTGTCGGCCAGATTCCGCACTGGCTCTTTGCCTTTGACGCCGCCGGAATCGCAGCCTCGCGCGCCATGGCCCTCTTGGCCACCCATCCGGATCAGCGGACAATGGCACTCGGAGAGATCGATGCCTCCACTGTCGCCGAGCCGCAGCAGTACTCGTATCTTCGAGCCTGCGTACTCGAATCAGTGAGGTTGTGGCCCACAACCCCGGCCGTGTTGCGAGATTCCACGGCAACGACCACCTGGTCGTCCGAAAGAGGCACCTACGAAATACCCGCCGGCGCCGCCTTTCTCATTCTCGCGAGTGCGTTTCATCGAGACGGCGAGGCATTTGACTTTGCCGACCGGTTCGCTCCGGAGATCTGGCTGGACGGCCGGGCCCAGCAAGCACCGGCGTTGATACCGTTCAGCGCCGGGCCGGTGGTGTGCCCGGGACAGAATCTGGTACTCCACCTGACGAGCACCACCCTGGCCGTCCTGCTCACGCTCACCGAATGCGAACTCGTCTCGTCGCCCACGCTGTCCCCCGCCGAGCCACTACCCATCACGTTGAACAATTTCGGCCTCGAGTTCGGCTTGCTACCCCGCCGGACCGGATCAGTACCGTCGCCTGAATCTTGATACCGTCACCACCATGAACAGGGAAGGTCGCAGGAGGCCGCGCTTCCCGACGCTCAAGGTGTCGCTGTGGCGACGACATCCGCGGGTCAGGGAGCAGCCGCGGCCGGTCTCATCGGTCGAGGTACTGGACAGCAAGCTCAGCGATCCGGCGGCTCCGGTCGAAGACGTCCTCACCACCTTCGTCCTCGCTGCGATCGATGATTTCGCGGCGGCCGAGGCCCGGTTGGTCGACTTCGAAATCGACTGACCGGTACCTCGGCCCGGTCACCGGCGAAAACGCGTGCGCTGTTTCGTGTTTCCGGGCCCTATGCCACGGGTAACCGCTGGCATGAACGAAGCCCAGGCCGGGAAGACGGAAGCGAACACCCCTGACCCCGACGACCCACGAAAGCCCGATTCACCGACGGATCTGACCAAGCCGTCGTTTTTTTATGTGCTACGCAAGGTCATTCGCGAATTCTCGCGCGATCAATGCACCGATCTGGCCGCCGCGCTGACCTACTACGCCGTGCTGTCACTCTTTCCTGCGCTACTCGCCCTCGTTTCATTACTGGGCATCTTCGGGCAGGGCGAGAAGACGGTCGACTCGGTTCTGCAAATGGTCGACGACCTCGGCCCGTCGTCTGCGGTGGACACCCTGCGAGGGCCTGTCGAGCAATTGGTGGACGCACCGTCGGCCGGCCTGACGCTGGTCATCGGTCTGCTCGGCGCGATCTGGTCGGCATCGGGGTACGTCGGCGCCTTCGGCCGCGCGATGAATCGAATGTACGAGGTCGACGAAGGCCGTCCGATCTGGAAGCTACGGCCGGTGGTGTTACTGGTGACGGTCATCGCGCTGGTGATGGCGGCAGCGGTGGCGCTGATGCTCGCCATCAGCGGACCCGTCGCACGGTCTATCGGTGACGTCATCGGCCTCGGTGACGGTGCGCTGCTCGTCTGGAACATCGCCCGCTGGCCGATCGTGCTCATCTTTGTGGTCCTGACGGTGGCGATCCTCTACTACGCCACGCCCAATGTGCAGCAGCCCAAGTTCAAGTGGATCAGCGTCGGTGCGGCGGTGGCGATCGTGACCTGGATCGTCGCCTCGGTCCTCTTCGCTCTGTACGTCTCCAACTTCGGTAGCTACAACAAGACCTACGGAGCCTTGGCCGGCGTCATCGTCTTCTTGCTGTGGCTGTGGATCACCAATTTGGCCCTTCTGTTCGGCGCCGAGGTCGACGCCGAACTGGAGCGCGGCCGGCAATTGCAGGCGGGGATTCCGGCCGAGAAATCGCTGCAGCTACCACCCCGCGACACCAAGGTGTCCGACAAGAACGCCGAGAAGGACGCCGACTTCGTCGAGCGTGGAAGGCAGCTACGCCGCACCCAGGGTGATCCGGCGCCAGAAGCATCCTCGGTCGCGCCACCGGACGGTACGACTCGACGGTAATCAGGTGTCGGCCGGGTGGTCCTGGCGCACGAGTTTGGCCGCGATGTCGGCGAGGCGTTCATTGGAGTCCTGAGAAAGCCTGCGCAACAGCTCGAACGCCTGTACGGCGCCGATGTCGAAACGCTCCATCAGCATGCCCTTCGCCTGGCCGATGATGTCGCGGCTCGCCAGCGCGCTGCGAAACTGTTCTCCCCGCCGCGCGGTGCCCCAGACGACGGCAGCATGCGATGCATAGACGTACCCGAGGTCACGTGCCTCCTCGTCGAAGGCGTGGGGTTTGTCGGCGTACAGGTTCAGGGTGCCCAGGCCGCCCCGTGCGATGTACAGCTGGAAGATCGCCATCGACCGCACCGGCGTTCGGGCGCACACGTCGGCGGCGAACTCAGGCCAACGCCCTTCCGACTCCAGATCAGCGATGTGGACGAACGCGGACTCCGACGCGGCCTCCATAAACGGGCCTGCGCCGTGTTCGACCTGAAGGGCATCGACGGTCCGGGCGTGCTCGTGCGTCGTCACCGCGGTTGCGGCTTCTTCGCGACCCACCATCGTGGTGATACTCGCGTGAGCGCATCCCGGGATATGTGCGACCGCGCTCTCGAGAAGTTCCTGCAGCACGTCGGCCGGATCGTCCGGCACCCTGGCACTCATGTCCCGCACAAGCTCGGCCATCTTGGTGTACACGTCGTCATCGCCGCGGGTACTCACGTCGCTTCCCTTCGCTTTCGTACCAGGTCAAAGAACGATTCTACTGAATTGTTCGACTTTCTCCACCCGCCGACCGGGCCTCCACCCGGCGCCTCGGACACCACTGCTGAAACCATCAGCTGCGCGGGCATGAAACAATGACATCCATCGGTGAAGACGACGCCGTCACACTCGCAGAGGTGACTCTGGCCGAGTGTTGATGAGACAGCTTGCCGAAAGGGAATCCAGCCGTGCACTCCGAAGATGCCGATGCAGTTGTTGCCGATGGTCAGACCTCTGTTGCAGGAAGCGCAGCATTGACGATCCTGACGGTCCAGCACAAGGAGCTGGTAATCCTCACCGTGCAGGGGAGCATCGACGTACTGACCGCCCCCCAGTTGTCCGACGCCGTCACCAGTGCGTTGAGCGGCGAGCCCCGCGGACTGATCATCGACCTCACAAGCACGGAGTTCCTGGCCTCCGCCGGTATGAGCGCGCTCGTCACCGCCTACGAGGCCATTGCACCCGGCGGCCTGTTCGGCGTCGTCGCCGACGGCCCGTCGACGTCGCGGCCGATCCAGCTGGTCGGTCTCGACCAAACTCTCACCCTCTATGCGACCCTCGAGCAGGCCATCGCCGCGATGGCGTGAGCGCTCACCGATCACGACGCATCCTCGTCGGCGAGCGTGCCGTGGCGGTGAACGATGTCGTGCGCCATCGATGAGATCGACCGCGACTCCGCGTATGCACGGGCACGCAACCGCAGGCCCGCATCGGCGATGGACGTCCCCCAACGAATGGACAGCATGCCAACCGCAGCGTGGACGTCCGCACGCGCGAACCGGTAACTTCCCTCCCACCGCGGATACTGCGACTCGTCGAGCGACCATCGGTAGCTCTCGAGTTCATCCAGCACCACCGCACCCAGACGCACCGTGAGTACGTGCGCGGCAGTGTTCTGCGCAGACGTCAGTGCGGAAGTCTGCCGACGGTACAGCTCGAGGACACCGAGCTGTGCGCCCCCGGCGAAAATCGGGTAGGCGAAGACTCCCCGGACGCCGACCTCGTCGAGGACTTCTGAGCTGAACGCCGGCCATTTCGCCGCGGCGGTCTCCTCACCGAGGTCAGCCGTCATGATCGACTCGCCACCGACGAATGCATCCATACATGGACCCTCACCGAGGGTGAACTGCAACTCATCGATGCGCGCTGCCACGGAGTCCGTCGCGCACAACAGGTCCCGGGACCGGGCGGCATCGGTCATGATCGCCACGGCCGCGCCGTCGACACCGACGTCATCAACACTCGTCGCCGCAAGTCTGTTTGTGTTGGGCATACACGCACTTCTCCCGTACGCGTCCTCCCGCCCCGAATCGTCCGACACGTTCACTACCCTTCGCTCTCCGAACTCCAGGGGTACTACCCGGATTCGGCGAATCTCATGCCTATGTTTTCGCCGGCGGCCAGCGGGGTAGTCGGTGAGAGACCGGCACCGTGCTCGCGTGGCGGGATGAGAGTCGCCCACCAGCTCGAGAAGAAGTCGGACATCTACGTCCGCGCGATCTTCCGGCCGTACCCGCCAGCAGGAAGATCACACCATGCGTGCTTTTGTCACCGGTTCGACCGGCTATATCGGATCACGACTGATCCCGGCGTTGCTCGAATCGGGCCACGATGTAGTTGCAGGAATGCGCGATCCGGACCGCGCCTCCGAGTTCGGGTGGGCCGACGCGGTGCAGGTCCGGCATTTCGATCTCGAAGAGCCCGACAGCATTTCCGCTGCGATCGCCAGCACAGACGTGGCGTACTTCCTGGTCCACTCCATGGATGACAAGGGGTTCGAGGAGAGAGACGCCGCCGGTGCGCACGCCTTCGCCGATGCGTGCGGGCGCTCGGATGTACGTCAGATCGTCTACCTCTCAGGACTCATCCCAGAAGGTGTCGAACTCTCTGACCACCTCGCCTCGCGTCAAGAGGTCGAGCGAATCTTCCTGGACGCCGACACCCCGGCGAACGTGCAGCGCGCGGCGCTGATCATCGGCGCCGGATCGACCTCGTTCGAACTCGTCCGGCGCCTCATCGAGCGTCTGCCCGTCCTGCCGATTCCGAAGTGGATGAACACCCGGGTACAGCCGATCGCGACCGACGATGTCATCACGGCCCTTGTCGATGCCGGGACCGGGGAGCCGACCAACGGTCATCACGATCTCGGCGGTCCCGACCGACTGAGCTATCCCCAACTCATCGGGCTCATCGCGGAGGAACTCGACGTGCGCAGGCCCCGACTCTCGATTCCCGGGATTCCGACCGGCCTCGTCGGCCGGGTCGCCGCGGCAGTCACCGGAATACCGAGGAACACGGTCGTCGAACTGGTCGACAGCCTGCGCCACGACATGGTCTGCGACCCAGACCCCCGCAGCGAGCAACGGCTGTCGACCCGAGAAGCGGTCAGGCGGTCGCTGAACCCGAACCGATCCGGGACCGACATCGGCGGCGATCACCAGACCGCCGATCAGGCCGACCCGGCCTGAGGCGACAGCAGCCGAGCGACGTGGCGCGCCTGAACCGCATAGCATTCGCCGAGCCTGCGTCGAACGCGGTGGCGCGGGGGCCCCGCGTAGGCCCCCGCGCCACCGGCCAGGTGTCACTCGGGCACTGTTCAGCGAATCGGGCCGAGCACTGCCACCGAGTTGTGCCCTCCCATTCCGAGCGATGACTTGACGGTGATCCCCGGTTTCATCCGGACGAGGCCATCGACCAGGCGAGCATCGCCTTCGGCGACCGACGGCGTGCCCGGCACCACCCCATCGGTGTAACTCATTGCAGCAGCAGCGATCTCAACGGACGCTGCCGCTGCCTGGCAATGCCCGGCCAGTGGTTTGACCGAGTAGATACCGATACCGCTCGGCAGCAGTGCGGTTGCCGCCGCCGCTTCTGCGGCATCACATTGCGCGGTTCCCGGACCATGGGCGTTGAGATACGACACCTGGTCGGCCTCGATACCCGAGTCGGTCAGAGCACCGGCAAAGCAACCCTTCACGTGCTCGAGCGATGGATCGACCGATGTGACATGGAAGCCGTCGTGACTCATGGCTCCACCCAGCAGGTCGAGATAACCGTCGGTGTCCTGCTTGGACAGGACCACACCGACAGCGGCCTCCCCGAATACGAAACCCCGGCTGCCGGTCTGGAACGGTCGGCAGGCGTCGAGTGGCTCGGCATCGGTGATGGCCACCCCGAGTCGCACGAACTGCGAGACCACCTCTGGGGTCGCGGACAGGTCCGTCGACAGCACGATCACGTCGTCGACGGTGTCGGTGTCGAGCCACATCTTCGCTGTCAGCATCGCGACGGTGCCGGACGTGCACATCGCGGACACGTTGACCGCAGGCCCGTGGAACCCGTAGTCGCGCATCAGGAGCGAGGCCGGGGTCGACGGCGCCATCCCCAGATATTGGCGGACAGAGAGCCCCTCACCCTGGCCGGGCTGGAACGCGCGGCCCAACTCGAGGTCGCCGAGGACCGTCGCATGAACGAGACCGACCCTTTTGCCGGGAGTCCATCCGTGCTCGAGGGCATCCTCGATGGCCTCCCTTGCGGCCCACCGCATGGCCCGCGCGAACCGCGTCGATCCGTCTTCGGGGTTGCCGCCCGAAGGGATCCGCGACACCCAACCGGACTCGCTCGGGCTACCGCCGAACCCCGCTGTGAGTTCGGCCGCGGGCTTGCCGGAGGCCAGGCCTGTCCACAATGCCTGCCGTCCCCAGCCGTAGCCTGTGACTGCGCCCAGCCCCGCGATCCGGGCGTTAGCAATAGAATTCATTCTCGTCTCTTTCCGTGGAAATGGTATGCGCACGAATGCGCGCTCCTATACCGTCCCTGACCTGCATGATCTGCGCGAACGACTATGGTTAATTTCATTCGTTAATTATCTGGAAATGATGCTGACCAGCAGAGCCCATCAGATGCAACACCGGCTGTGAACAGCGAAGGAGGTGTACGTGACCGAAAGCGACAACGCGTCGCTGCCCCCCTCCGACGGTGAAGAAAAACTCGTCGTACCCGTCGAGCCGGATTCCGCCGAAGCGCTGGCAAAGCGATACCGCCTGCTCGTAGAACTCAGCCCGGACGCAATCTGCGTCCACGAGGGTGGGCTCGTCGTATACGTGAACCCTGCCGGGCTCCGGTTGGCGCGGGCACAGTCCATCGACCAGATGGTCGGCCATTGGATCACCGAGTTCGTTCATCCCGATTCGATTCCGGGCATGCTCGAGAGGCTGGCGAGCCTGGGTGAGGAAGACACCGCCACCGAGCCCGCCGAGGCTCTCATGCTGTTGACCGACGGCACCACGAAACCCGCGGAAATCGTCTCGGTGCGCACCGAGTGGCAGGGCCGACCCGCGTTCCAGGTCATCATGCGCGACATCTCGACCAAGAAGGCAGCGGAAGACGCCTTGAAATACCAGGCCGCTCTGGTCGATCACGTGAGCGATGCCGTGATCGCGATCTCCGCGGAGGGAGTGATCCAGGCGTGGAATCCGGCCGCCGAGAAGGTGTACGGCACGCCTGCAACGCAGGCGCTCGGCCGCGACCTGGCCGACGTGATCGGTGCCGCCTTCGTTCCTCGTGAAGCCCTCGCGCTCGGCGGCACGATCGAGAGCGTTCACCGCCACCGTGACGGCGCCATCCGGAACGTCCGGGTATCGGTCACCTCGATGGGCGCAGGCTACGTGCTGCTGTGCGCCGACCTGACCGCTGCGCGCCGTGCCATCGAATTGTTCGGCACCGTGGTCTCGGAACTGACCGAGGCCGTCCTGGTTCTCAACCCGAGCGGGTTCATCGAGATGGCCAACCCGGCGTCGGCCGCCCTCCTCGGGCTCGATCCATCGACGGTCCCCGGCGCCCACCTCGGCAGCCTGCCTGTCATGTTCCCTAATGACGACATCCGCGCACTCGTCGAACACATGCGCCAGACCGGAGACGGATTCACCGGCAAACTGGCCACTCGTACCGATGGCGTCCATCGATGGTTCTCCGTGACCTGCAAGGCATTCGACGTCGATCTCGACGAGCCGAGGGCGATCGCCTCGTACACCGACATCACCCAGCAGGTCGTGGACGCCGAACAACAACGGCATCGCGCCAGCCACGACAGCCTCACCGGATTGCTCAATCACGACGGTTTACTGCAGCGACTCGACGCGCACTTGGCGTCGGACGTCGAACCGCACAGTCAGATCAATGTGCACTTTCTCGACCTCGACCGCTTCAAGATCATCAACGATTCGCTGGGCCACAGCTACGGGGACCAGGTACTGCGGGTGGTGGCCGGCCGCCTTGCTGATGCCGCGGGACCCCACTCGTCCGTAGGCCGGATCGGGGGCGACGAGTTCAGCATCGTCAGCCCCGGCGACGCCACCGGACCGGCCTCGGCCCGAATGCAGGCCGAACAGCTGCTGGCAGCGATCACCGAGTCCCCGATCGATACCGGCATCTCCAGCGTCCGGATGACGGCGAGCGTCGGCTCGGTGTCCACGACCGAGGGTGAGAAGCGCTCGGGGAGCGACCTTTTGCGCGACGCCGACATCGCGCTCTACTACGCAAAACAGTCTGGCCGCGCACGCGCGGCAGTCTTCGATGTGCGGTTGCGGCGCGAGTTCCAGTTCCGCCAGCAACTCGAACAGGACCTGCGCGCGGCCATCGCTGCTCCGGCCGACGGCCGGCTCGGCAATCGGTATGAGCTGATCCACGACACCGCGACCGGCAGGATCGTGGGTATGGAAGCCACACTCTGCTGGCACCACCCACTCCACGGCGAAATCGAGCCGAACACGTTCAATACGTTGGCCGATCACATCGGACTCGGAGCCGACCTCGGGCGCCTGAACCTCATCAGAGCACTACACGATCTGAACGACGTCTTCGGCTACCGTGCAGGCGAACTCACGCTCGCCATGACATTGTCGCCCCACCAGTTCTGCGACGACCGGCTCCCGCACAGTGTGGCCACAGCGCTCGCGGATTGCGGCGTCGACCCCGGCGACCTACGGCTCGACGTCACCGAAACAACGTTCGCTGCGGACGAGTTCTCCGAGGGCATCCGGCCGCTCGATCAGCTGCGGCGATTGCGTGACCTCGGGGTGAAGGTTGCCATCGACAACTTCGGGGCGGGCTATTCGTCACTGGTTCAGCTGCAGCAGGTCGACGCGATCAAGATTGCCCCGACGTTCATCCGAGATGTCACGACCTCCCACTTCGCGGACACGGTCATCCAGAGCATCGTCGCAATTGCCCGGTCCGCCGACATGACCGTGATCGCCACCGGTGTGGAGACGGCACCACAACTCGAGGCGGTCGCCGTGGCCGGTTGCCAACAAGCGCAGGGGCCGTACCTGCACTCCCCCGAATCCGCGGCCGCGGCAGCCGCGCGACTTCACTAGCAAAGTCAGATTGCCCTCCGCCCCGTAAAACCATGCGTTGCAGGCAAACCCAGGTGTCGCGCAACACCTGGGTTTGCCTGGAACGACTGGGTTTGTGTCGGGATGGTCAGTCGCGGGGCGGCGGCTCCACGTTGACGCCACCGGACTCGTGCTCGGGACCGGCGTCAGGATGGCTCGCCGGAACCCGCGACCGGAAGCGGGCGGCCTCGCTCACCCGTTCCGGGTCGGCCGCGCTGTGCGGGGGCCGATGGAAGGGGTCGGGCTTGGGCCGTGGCTTGCCACCCGGCAATGCCAGCCGGAATATCGTGCGATGAACCTGGCCCCACTGTTGAGCGAAAGGGCCTGTGTTGTACGGGAGTTCGTAGCGCTCGCAGATGTCCTTCACCTTCGGCGCCACCTGTGAGTACCGGGTGCTCGGCATGTCCGGATAGAGGTGGTGCTCCACCTGGTAGCCCAGATTACCGCTGATCACGTGGAACAGCGGGCTGCCCTCGATGTTGGCCGCGCCCAGCAACTGCCGGACGTACCAGCCGCCTCGCGTCTCGTTCTCCGTCTCGGCTTTGCTGAAGGTGTAGGTCTGGTCGGGGAAGTGGCCGCAGAAGATGATCGCGTGCGCCCATACATTCCGGATGATGTTGGCGGTGAAATCTGCCGCGAACGTCGCCAAGAACGTCTGTTCCACACCGGGAAGAGCGCGATCCATGACGGCGGCAACAGACTTCGTCCGCTTTCCCGCCTTGGGGGCGCGCCGCAGACGGCCGGCCAACCGGGAGGTCTTGGGCTGCCTGATGTTGCCGCCCGACGCCAGCTGCGTCAACGCGAAGGCGCCGGCGCTGATCACCGGCCAGCCGATGTAGTCCTTGATCACCTGCCGCCGCATCTTGACCCCGATCCCCTTGAGGTCGTGCCACAGCTCGGACGTCGACTTCTCACCCTTGCGGATGGCGTCGAGGTCGAGGTCGTGCAGCGCGACGCCCCATTCGAAGAATGCGGTGAGCAAGAAGTTGTAGAACGGCTGCGCCAGGTAGACGGGGTTCCACGGCTGATGCGGATCGATCCGCATGATCTCGTAGCCGAGGTCCTTGTCCTTGCCGCGGATGTTGGTGAACGTGTGGTGGATGTAGTTGTGCGAGTGCTTCCACGCTTCCGCGGTGGACGCGGTGTCCCAGTCCCACACCGAGGAGTGGATGTCCGGATCGTTCATCCAGTCCCACTGTCCGTGCATGACGTTGTGACCGATCTCCATGTTCTCGAGAATCTTGGCCATTCCCAGGCACGACGTGCCGGCCACCCAGGCCACCTTGGATCGTGACCCGAGGAGCAGGACCCGTCCTGCGACCGCGAGGTTGCGCTGGGTGGCGATCACCGTCTTGATGTATCGCCGGTCGGCGTCTCCGAGATCGCCGTACACCTCGTCGTGGATGGCGTCGAACTCCTTGCCCAGCTGCTCGATCGTCTCCTCGGACAAGTGGGCGAGCGGACTCCGCGGGTCCGGCTTGCTGGTCGTTCTTGTTTCTCGCTTCGCTTCGTGGATCGTCATGTTTCTCCTTCGATCTACAGGTCGATTTCGACGTCGCCTTCGGCGCTGTTCACGCATATCCGCACCGAGGCTCCGGCCGGCTCGCTGACTTCACCGGTGCGCAGGTCTCTGAGTTGTCCGGATTTGAGGGTTCCGACACAGGTGTGGCAGATCCCGATCCGGCAGCCGTACTTGAGTTCGAGTCCGGCATCTTCGCCCGCGGCGAGGATGGTCTGTCCGGGTTCGCATTTGGCGTCGGTCTTGCTCTTGACGAATCGGACCCCGCCGCCCTCACCATCGCCCGCTTTCCCGCCGATGACCGGCTGGAATCGTTCGAAGTGGATGTGCTCGGAGAGGTCGTTGCTCTCCCAGTGCTCGACGAGGGAGTCCAACAGTTCTTCAGGCCCTGAGCACAGGGCTTCGCGCTCCCGCCAGTCCGGGCACAGGTCATCGAGATCCTCGGGCTTGATGCGCCCGTCGTCACCGGTCAGCCGGAGGGTCAGCTGCATCCCGTCCTGCCGACTGTCCATCTCTTTCAGGTCCCTGTGGAACATGACCTGGTCCTCGGTGCGTGCAGAGTGGATCACCACCACATCATTCATGGCGTCGTTGTGGTCCAGACTTCGCAGCATGCTCATGATCGGCGTGATGCCACTGCCGGCGCTGATGAACAGCAACTTCTCCGGACGCGGATCCGGCAACGTGAAGACGCCCTCGATCTCACCGAGCCGGATGATCTCGCCGGGCCGGATCTTGCGGACCAGGTACGGCGACACCACACCGTTCTCGACGAGTTTCGGCGTGACCGCGATCAGCCCGTCGCGCGGCTCGGGATCTGACGTCAGTGAATATGCCCGCCAGTGGAAGACGCCATCGATCACCAGGCCGAGCCGGACATACTGCCCTGGCTTGTGACCTGGCCACTGATAGCCGGGCCGGATCCAGACCGTTGCGGCGTCGGCCCCTTCGGGCCGAACTTCCTCGATCCGGCCGCGGAGCTCCTTGGTCGTCCACAGCGGATTGATCATCTCGAGGTAGTCGTCGGGCTCCAGCGGGCTGAACAGGTGACTGATCGCCTTCAGAGCCTGACGTCGCAATGTCGGGACGTTGGGTTTCGCGCCGCGTTCAGCCATGACGGCACCAGACTGCGTTGTCACACCAGACGGGGCGGGACAGGGTCGTGCTCGGTGGAACGTTCACGTGGACAACTCCCGGGCCAAGTTCGCGCATCCAGGGGATACGAGTCATGTCGGTCACCTGCATCGGGGCTTGACAGGTGGCTGCAACTAACAATGTGCCCGCTTGTGGCAGGCTAGGTGTGACCTTACGTCGCACTAACATCAGCGTCAGTCGATTCGCCGAAACGCAGCGACATCGTCTGCACCGGGTTCGCAGACCGTCAACCCTGACTGCCAATCGCTTCGGTTATCAGCGCACCGACGCGCACGCCGGACACAGCGTGCGCTGGTCGGTGATGTCCCAACCATTCGCTGCGGCAACCAGTTCCGCATCGGCGCGGTGCCCGACTGCCACCACTCTGAATCGGTGTTCGCATCGCTCACACCGCACCGTCCAGGCTTCGTTACCGGTGTCGCTGTGCCTACTCGTCATTCCGGCGACAGTCATCGGCGACCCGCCCCGGGGTTCGTGGACGTACCGGACACCGTAGGTGCCACTCGACTCATATCCGGGCTTCGCCGTGCGGTATAGACCGTTTGGTCAGCAGACATCTCCACGCCTCTCCAGGGACTCGAATTCGACATTGCCGGCCCGCTTGTCTGGGGGCGTGGACAGCAGTGCGTGGCCCCGAACATTCACCCCCCACCACGCGTCGAAACCGCCAGGGGCGTCGACTGCTGGTTCAGTGTTCCCAGCCACGGGTGATGTCAAACACGCCTCGAAGTCTTCGAGTGGGTCGGCGGTTTGGGATCGGCGGCCCGGGGCACCCTGACACGGTGATGGACAGGCCGGCTGCGGCATCGGCGCCGACCGCCGCGCGCGTTCGAATCCTTGCCGAACTGCGCACCATCGCCGGTGATGCCTCACGCCGACTCTCCCGAGGAGACCTGGCCGGCACCGCCGCCACCCTGACGTATTACTCGGCGATCGCCATCGTGCCGTGGTTGCTGTTCGCCGTCTGGAGCATCAGCTGGTTCGACGACACCGACGAGGTCTACCAGCGATTGCTCTCCTTACGGGTGCTGATCCCGCCGGACATGGGTGCGCGATCGGCCTACGACGGTCTCGTCGATGCGGGTGTGCACGCCGGCCTGCTGACCGCGTTGGTGCTGATGTTCCCCGCGTCCTTTTACGGCGAGGGTCTTCGCCGGTCGGCTCTCCTGCTGTTGCCCGAGTCGAAGCCGCGCATTGCAGGAGACGAAGCGGAGCGGAGCTCGACCCTGGATGCCTGGCGGGCGCGCGGCACGGTTCTTGCCCTGTTCGTCGTGGTGCCGCCGCTGACGTGGATCTACTCGACGATCGGTGAGCAGCTGGTCGGCCTCACCCCAGAAGGTGGTGGTGGCGGTCTCGGCGACCTCGTGCTCCGCTACTACTTGGGCTTCCTGACGACCTGGCTCATGCTGTCGCTCGTGCTCACCTGGGTTTTCCGGTACGTCATGCCGGGGGGCCCGCGGTGGCGGGTTGCGCTCGTCGGGGCGCTCATCACGGCATCGATGCTGGCCGGCTTCCTCCAGGGTTTCGCCCTGTTCTTGTCGATCCCCATCGATGTCGGTCTCCCGTTCGCGGGGCTGACCGTGGTCGGCGGGGTCGTAGCGGTGGGCCTGTGGTTGTGGATACTGCATATGGTGCTGCTCGCGGGATGGTCGCTGACGCGCACGATCGACACCACGGTGGACAGTTGGGTCAGAACGCAGACCGGGAAAGGGAGCTCGTGAGCCAGATTGTCGTGATCGGTGCCGGCGTCGGAGGTTTGGCGGCAGCAGCCCGGCTGGCGGCACAGGGTCACTCCGTCACCCTGATCGAGCAGGCAACCGTGGTGGGTGGGAAGCTCGGCGTCGAGCACGTCGGCGGATTCGTCTTCGACACCGGTCCCTCGCTGTTGACCCTCCCTCAGGTGCTCGATGACCTGTTCGCAGGTATCGGCGGGCCCCCCACCGCCGACGAACTGCCACTGCGGCGGCTCGAGATCGCCTGCCGGTACACCTTCCCGGACGGCGTCGTCCTCGACCTCCCCGGTGAGGCCACCGCGATCCCGGGCGCGCTCGATGCCGCGCTCGGGCCGGGCCGCGGCGCGCAGTGGAGTGCTTTCTCCGAACGGGCCGAACGAATCTGGGACGCCACCTTGGAACCGTTCCTGGAATCGCCGATCGACGTCCGGACGATGCTCCGACTCTCGCGCCGGCTTCGCGACCTGACGACCATCGCACCATGGAAGTCCTTGCGCGGGCTCGGCACGTCCTACCTGTCGGACCCTCGGCTACGCATGCTGCTGGACCGCTACGCCACCTACACCGGGTCCGATCCGCGGCAGGCACCCGCCGCCTTGGCCAGCGTTCCGTACGCCGAACAGGCCTTTGGCTCCTGGTATATCGACGGCGGGCTCGGCCGCATAGCCACCGTGTTGCTGAGCCGGGCCCGAGAACTGGGTGTTCAGGTGCGCCTCGGCACCCAGGTCACAGAGATCCTCACCGATGCACGCGGGGTACGCGGAGTGCAGCTGTCCGACGGCTCTGTGGTCGACGCCGAGTTCGTGGTGGCCAACGCGGACGCCCAGCAGGTCTTCAACGACTTGCTCACCCCCGATCAACCCGGCGCGCGCAGAGCAGCTCGGCGACTTCGCCGCACCACACGTTCGCTGTCGGGGTTCGTTCTCTTGCTGGCGGTGGAGGATCCGCCGAGCGATCAACCACACCACCACGTGCTGTTCGCCGAAGACTACGACGAGGAGTTCGACGCGGTGTTCGGCCGCAAGGGCGCACCCCGTCCGGTCCCCCGCCCCACCATCTACGTGAGTGCACCGGCAGACCGCGCCCTGACGCCCGACGCTCGGACCGGAGCCTGGTTCGTCCTCGTCAACGCACCGCCGCATGACCCCGTGGGGGGCACTGACTGGGACGCGCCCGGCCTGCGTGAGGAATATGCCGATCAGATCCTGGACCTGATGGCCGCTCGCGGCCTGGACGTCTCCGACCGGATCCGGCACCGGGTGATGATCAGTCCGGCCGATCTCGAGCGGCGGACGCTGACCCCCGGCGGGTCGATCTACGGGACTTCGTCGAACGGCGCTCTGGCAGCGTTCTTGCGGCCTTCGAACAGGAGTCCGGTGCCGGGCCTGTACCTCGTGGGCGGATCGTCCCATCCCGGTGGTGGGCTGCCCCTGGTGATGATGTCCGCGGCGATCGTCGCGGACATGATCGGCGTGGCCGACTGACCCCCCGTCATCGGCGGAGCTGCAGGTGCACGGCAACCAGCAAATGCACCAGCCCGACGAGTGCCAGCAGCGCGGCGGCAATCGTGTACAACGTCGCCAGGCTCGCCCCATCGATCCAGGGCAAGACGCTGACCCCGAGTTGCCTTGCACACCACACGATTCCGCTACTCGCCGCGGCGAGCGAGGTGACGATCACCCGGGAGGGCCGTTCCCACCACGTCAATGCACCGGGGCCTTCCATCCCGGCAGCCTGAGCATTGGCGCGCACCGACTCGAGCATCAGCGTCGTCACGGCGAGGCCGACGCCCAGCCACACCGGGGCGCCGAGGATCACGAGGGTGAGGATCAGTAGCAGATCCGAGCAGCGGTCCGCGAACGGGTCGAGTACCCGACCCCATCGGGATGCTGTGCCGGTCCGCAAGGCGATTGCCCCGTCCACGCCATCGAGTACGGCTCCGACCAGCACGAAAACGAGAGCGAGCAACGGCCAGGCCGCACCGGCCAGCGCGATGAGGGGGACAGACACCGTCACCAGGACCCCGAGAACCGTCGCGGCACTCGGGCTGACACCTGCGCGGATGAGCGGGCTCGCGCACACGTGCGCCAGGCGCACCCAGCCCCTGATCCAGACCGAACTCGCCGGATCGATACCGCCGTGCAGACGCGACCATCCCGCAAGAGCATCCTCCCTGGAATACGTCGACGTCATGAACGATGAGTACCTTGTCTGTCCGAACCCCAAACCAGACAACATGATCCCTCATAGGGGCGTTGTCGCGGCCGCGATGTGACCACATCGCCGACACCCGACACCCGGGTCGTGGCAAGATGGGCGGTTGGTTGAGACGAAGCCACATCTTGACGTGCCATCGCTAGCACCGTTCTTTTGGAGTCCTATGCCTGACGACGAGCAGACCATCACCGATATCCATATCGCGATTGCCGATCTGGCACGTGGCCTGCACGGGAGCGATCAGCAAGCGCTGGACGAAGTACTCGGAGGCGTCGTCGCGGCTGCGGTCGAGAACGTGGCCGGTGCCGAACACGCCGGGATCACCGTCACCACCAACCGGGACTCGTTGAGCACTCAGGTCTCGACTGATCCTTTGGTCGACACCCACAACAAGATCCAGGTGACCCACCAGCAGGGACCGTGCCTGCAGGCCGCGTGGGAAGAACCCGTGGTGCGGGTGAATGATCTGACCACCGAGACCCGGTGGCCCAAGTACGCTGACGACGCCGTCGCGATGACTCCATTCCGCTCGATCCTCTCGTTTCGTCTCTACACCCATAGCGAGACTCTGGGATCGATGACGTTGTACTCGCTCACACCCAACTCGTTTCCGGAAGACGCCGAAGAGATCGGCCTGCTGTATGCGGCACACGCCGCTGTCGCGTGGGCGGCCACCGAGCGGGGCGCGCAGTTCCGCAGTGCGCTGGCCAGTCGCGACATCATCGGCCAAGCCAAGGGCATGATCATGGAACGTTTCGACATCAACGCGGTACAGGCTTTCAATCTGCTGCGAAAGCTGTCCCAGGACAGCAACATTCCGCTTGCGAAACTCGCCCAAGACCTCGTACACAAGGATCACCCGCCGGAGTGAAGCTCGTTGGGCCCCGTATGGGGCCCGATAATGTTGTCGCGCAACGACATGCACCGCGGTGAAGAAAGTTGTTGCGAAACGACATTTGTTTTGCAAGGATGAATTGAGGTTGAAAACCAGCCGCGCCCAGCGCTGGCCACCACTTCTGCGTAACCAGCGCCTCCCCGGTTCACAGTGAGGGGCGTTTGCAATGACGACGTCACAATTCGTTCTCGACCACTCGACAACCGATCATCCACGTTTCGCGATCACCTCGGCCGACAAAGATGGTGTCTGCGTCGTGAGCGTGCACGGGGACCTCGACCACGCGGCCGTGCGATGTGCGGTGGCAGCCGACGGGCCGGCGACTGCCCGACCGCTGCGTGCCGTCGGGTTGTCCACCGAGATCGCGATCTACCCGACCGTCGCGTGCGCGATGCGGGCCATGCGGGAAGCGACGTCAGAGAACCCGCCGACACCGGTGCTGACCGAGGCCGGGAGCGCACGATGAGCCTGGAGGTACCCCGAAAGCCCGCTGCCGAAGATCGAACGCACGAGTCATCCGATCACACGCGCTCGCGCGGCTCCCGGGTGGCACCCGACGTGCGCTGGCCGAGCCCGAGCCCTCTCGATTCGTGGTGGAAGCAGGTGATGACGGGCGGCGAGCCGAAGGACCCAGGGCGCTGACACGCCTGCCGCCTCGATCGATCTGCCGTGGAACTGCCGTCGGCTAGCATCGGCGACCAGCTACCACTGACCGCACGAGGGCCGGCAGACCGCCAGTTCTCGGCGTCACCCGAGGAGACAGTCTTGAAGCTTGCAGGCGTAGGTATCTGGAGTTCGCAGTTGCGTTACGGCGATCTCGCCCAGTCCGCGGAGGCGGCCGCAGAACTCGACGAGTTGGGGTTCTCGGCGTTGTGGATCCCCGACGTCGGCGGCCCGATCTTCGACTCCATCGCCAATCTCCTGCAAGCGACCACCAAGACGGTCATCGCGACCGGCATCCTCAACCTCTGGATGCACGAACCGGCTGACGTCGCGGCGCAGTACAACACCCTGACCGACGAACACGGGGAACGGCTGCTGCTCGGCATCGGTGTGTCTCACGCACCGTTGGTCGACTCGGGTAACCCGGGGCGGTACAAGAAGCCCCTCGCGGCCACCACAGCATTCCTCGAGGGCCTCGATGCCGCCGAGAAGACCGTGCCCGTCGAGTCACGTGTGTTGGCCGCCTTGGGCCCGAAGATGCTGCACCTGTCCGCAACTCGCGCCAACGGCTCGCATCCGTACTTGGTCACCCCGGAGTTCACCGCCACGGCCAGGCAGACCCTGGGCGAAGGTCCGTTGCTCCTCCCCGAGCAGACCGCGATCCTGACCACCGACGCCGACCACGCCCGCTCCATCGGCACCGAATGGCTCCGGAGCTACCTGCAGCTACCGAACTACGCGAACAATCTGCTGCGGTCGGGCTTCACCCAGGACGACATCGACACGGTGTCGGACCGATTGTTCGACGCGATCATCGCGTGGGGCGACGAGGCCGCCATCGCACACCGGGTGGAAGAACACCGTTCGGCGGGCGCCGATCACGTCTGTGTCCAGGTGCTCGACACCGATCCTCAGGCCTATCCGCGCGAGCAGTGGCGCCGGCTTGCAGCCGCCCTGACCTGACCCCCGATCCCGGTGGCTCCGGGGGACCTCCGAAACAGCCAGACCATACAGCTGCTTGCGCATGTATGGTCAAGTCATGGTTGCCTCCTTCACCGAGTTGGGCCGAGCAGACGGCGGCGGGCTGATCGCCGCCAATCCGGGTCCCGATCTCGCTGCGGCCGGATACGTCGAGACCGAGTTCGCGGTGCGCGGCGAGGCGAGGGCCTTCGAGGTCGTCGCACCACCCGGACGCGGCACTCACGTCGCAGTGACCGAGGTCGCCGACTTCTGCACCCGCGCGGTGGTCAGACAACCGGCCGAGGGCGTCCACTGCAGTGGCACCGTGATCGTGGAATGGCTCAATGTCAGCAGTGGATCCGATGCCGGACCCGGATACACCTATCTCGCAGAGGAACTGGTGCGCAGCGGAGACATCTGGGTGGGCATCTCCGCCCAGTACGTCGGTGTCGCCGGCGGACAGGGAACCGTCGGCACCCCGGGATCGACCCCGGCGTCCGGCCTGATCGGACAGCAGCGCTACCAGGCACTGTCCCATCCGGGAGATTCGTTCTGTTACGACATCTTCACCCAGGTCGCCGGGGCCCTGGGAGATTCGCAGGGGCCTCTCGGACACGTCGACATCAGCTGTCTGCTCGCAATCGGAGAATCTCAATCCGCTCTGGCGCTCACGACCTACGTCAACCAGGTGTCCCAGCTGGACAACGTCTTCGGCGGTTTTCTGATTCACAGCCGAGCTGCCGCAGGGCTACCGCTGCACACACCTGACCGCGCGATCGACCTGCTACCCGTCTTCCGGCAACCTGCGACGCCGATCCGTGACGACCTCACCGTCCCCGTCTTCGTCGTCCAGACCGAGACCGACATCCTGGGCGACTTCCGCTATCACGATGCGCGACAAGAGGATGGGCCGTTGTTCCGACTGTGGGAGATAGCCGGCAACGCTCATGCCGACCGCTACTTGGTCGGCCCGTTCGAGGAGTTCCTCGGATGTTCGGGTCCGGTGAACAGGGGCCAACAGCGGTTCGTGTTGCGTGCCGCGCTACGCGCACTGATCCGTTGGGTCACGACGGGCGAGGCTCCGGCACCGGCAGAGCGACTGCTCACCACCACGTCGTCCGAGGGTGAGATCCGTTTCGAGACAGACGATGTGGGCAACGTTCGCGGTGGTGTGCGCACTCCCTGCGTCGACGTCCCGGTGGCTGTCCTCAGCGGCCTGGGGCGACGAGACGAGTCCCGGATCTGCCGTCTGTTCGGCAGCACCGACCGAATCGAGCCGGCAGTGCTGGCCCAGCGATACCGCGATGTCGATGACTACCTGCGGCAGTACACCGCCGCCACCGACGCCGCGATCGCCGCCGGTGTCGTCCTCGAATCCGACCGCGACGAACTCCTGGCCGATGCCGAACCAGACGCCCTGACCTGAGGTCATCCCGTCGATCGACGTCAGGACACGGCTGACCCCGGGTGGAGGAAGTCGACGATCGCCGCTCGCACCTCCCCCGCCATGACGCCGCTGATGTGACCACCGGGATACCAGTGCACCGCGCCGCCCCAATGCGCATGCAGCCGTTGCGCGGCGGCAACGGAGGTGACGCGATCGTTGAGAGCCGCGACCACCAACCGCCGCTCCGGGGCTGCGAAAGGTGTGACAGCCAACGGGTCCACCGCGGATGCGACATCCCGTACCGCCTGCGACCGGAACAGTTTCGCGAGGGTCTGGCCCCGGTCTCCCCCGCGGACGAGATGATGAGCCATCGTCTCGTGCAGGTCCAGCATCGGCACCACCGCCAGCACGGATTCCACGCTGGGTTCGAGGCCGGCGATCAGTCCCGCAATCGGTCCGCCCAGCGAGATCCCGCCGACGGAGACCGGGGTGTCGTCCACTGTCGCCATCCACTGGATCAGCGCCCGCACCTCTGCGACAGCCCGCACCGTCAGTTCCACATTGGTCAAGACGTCGAAGCTGGGATAGACCCCGCCGCGCCGTCGACGCAGACCATGGCCTGGCAACACCGGGAAGACGACGTTGTATCCGAGTTCGTGCAACTGCGCAGCCCGCAACGACAGGAGATCGTCGATACGTCCCTGACCGGCGCCGTGCACCCACAACAGCCACGGGTGCCCCTTGTCCTGATGGACGAGCATGCGGGCCGTCGCAACCGCATCGGCTTCGGAGACCTCCGCACCCTCGCGCATCGAATACACGGGCGCACAGGTGAAGTCGATGCGATCGTAGGACATCCCCCCGAGATTCCTCCGGAGCTTGCGCGTGATCGACAATTGTGTCGGCGCGAGGTTCACCCCCACGCCCAGAGCTTTCACCGCGCCGGCCTCGCGGGCACATTCGTTCACATAGGCGCGCACCACATGCTCGTCGGGAACCGCCCGCACCATCGAGAACGCCGCGATGAAGAACTCATCGAGCGCCGACTCTCCCACTGTCCGGACTCCGAAGGACGACGGCGGAATCGAGCGGTGCGGTGGTCGGCGACTCGCCGTGCGGGCGCTGACGACAGCACGCGGCATCACCTCCGCGATCAAGCTGAGCCTCGTGAGAGAGGACTCGAAGCGATCGGTCCAACGACCTCGATCGTCGCTGCCGTCAGATGTGGTCACGGCGAGACGCTTTCGTGTCCATGAGGCCCTCCGCAGCCAAGGCTTCTATGAGTTCGTCGAGTGCTTCGCTCATCCGGGCGAGAAATCGGGCCGGGTCGGGCATCGACTCCGGGGTGGTGATCAAACCCAGTGACAGAACTCCCGCGTAGCTGTACGCGGTCAGGTTGACGTCGGCGGGCGCGATTGCCAGCGCGAACGACGTCCACGACTCGACTTCGATGTCGCCGACCCAGCGTGGCTGCCTCGGGCCCGGCATGTTGGCCGTGGTCACGTTGTTCATGACCCGGGGGGCGATCGGCGCTGCGATGGGTCGGGCGCGCGGTCCCAAACGTCCTGTGTAGGTGGCCAACTGATCGGTGAGTTCGAAGCCCGTCGCCCGGCGCAGAGCCACAGACGCGGAACAGCTCGCCGCCGTCAACCGCACCCGCTCGATCGGGTCGGCCACCTCGGTGTGGAGATACGCTGCAGCAGTGGCCAGATCGTTGCCCTCGGTCCTGCCGGACGTCAGGTCCCGGCACACCCCGAACATGGCCACCGCCGGCCTGGCGCTCACCTCGCCGCGAGCAATCATCTCCTGGCGGACGGCCGCCGCGACGATGCCATGGAAGACACCGTTGACGGTGGTACCGGTTGCAACTGCCGCACGCTGAACGTCGGCCAGGCGCAACACACTTCGCGCACATCGTCGGCGATGCGCACTGGGGGTGCTCAAACTGGTCCGCTGCGCACCCATGAAACGTGGCACCAGAGCACGACGATCGAACCGTTGTGCCGCGCGGGCCGTGCGGGCTGCACCGACGACCACCGACGGCAGAGCGGCGATCAGCCGAGGGGTGTCGCGGCGAGCCATCGCACGCATCTGCCGGTGATCGAGATCCCGTCCGTCGGCGATGAGTGAGCTGGGCTGCGGAAGTGGATGACGCTGCGGGAGTGGCCCACCGGCAGACTCACTGGTGGCATGTAGGAAACAGTTCAGCGCCGCCAACCCGTCGGCCACCGCGTGGTGAACCCGGACCACCACAGCCTGTCTACCGTCGGCGAGACCGTGCACCAGGGTCAGGGCCCACAGTGGCCGATCGCGTGGCAGCCGCCCGGTTGCGAGTTCGGCGAGCAGTTCGTCGAAATGCTCGTCGCCGGGACCTTTCAGGGTCACTTCCTCCAGGTGCCGGTCCAATCGAAAGTCGTTGTCGGTCACCCAGAAGGGCCTCGCCCGGTGTCCACGTATCGAGATCACGCGCTGAGTCGCTCGCGGGAAGGCACCGAGATGCATAGCCAACGCGGTGTGGATCTCGTCGAGACCCAGCGGACGTCCGCGACGCCCGGTGTCGAGGATTCCGAGCTTGAGCGTGTGCATCGGGGTCGTCGCGGTTTCCATGTTCAGCATCAGGGCGTCCGGCCCGGACATTCGCTCCATGATCCCTCCCCTCCTCCTCCGTGCAACGCGCGAGCTGCTGGGCTTCGTATTTATACGAAAGGTATTCGTATTGAAGCGACCATAACAAATCCGGCCTCGGTCGATGGGGTTCGTGGCTCACATCACCTCGGGACGTCGGGCGTCAGCCCCTACTCCGCGAGGGTCAGCCGACAACCGCCGCGGTGACCGCACCACGCAAGATCTGCTCGAACACGTCGTCCGCGTTGCCGAACACAGTGAAGAAGCCGGACAACTGCAGGGTGACGAAACCGCTGATCGCGGCGAACAGCGCGAGCTGGGTCTGCAGAACCCGTTCATCGGCGACCCCCGCCGTGCGGATCATGACAGCGAGCGCCTCACCCGCTTCTGCGCTCGCCGCCGAAAACGCCGCGGTGTCTGCCGGGACCCGGGTCAGCGACCTGCACCGATGTGGCCATTTCGCCGCGTAGTCGACGAACACCCGAGCGAGTACCCGTAGACCATCCACCCCCGTCCGGCCCATCGCGGCCCGCTTGGCCAGATCGCCCAGCTCCCGCATTGCGCGCAGCTGCAGTTCGTTCTTGATCTCGTCCAGGCTCTTGACGTGGTTGTACAGCGACGACACCCGCACGCCGAGAACCGAGGCGAGCGCTGTCATCGTCAGCGCGTCCGGACCGAGTTCGTCGACCATCTGTTGAGCGGCCGCGATGACAGCCTCGTGGTTCACCCGCCGACGACGTGCTGCAGGTGCAGTCGACTTTTGCTCAGACGCAGTCATCGGCCGACCTCCCGTACGAATGGTTTTCGTACGGAAACTTTACCTCTTCATTCCCCTGACGCTGCGGGACCCCACTTCGCCGTCACCACTCCCCATGGATCGGCAAACGTACCGGGATAACCGCGATACGGAGATCTGCGCGTGAGGATTGCGCGCGCCAATCGCGATGCCGGCCGGACCACATGGCGTCGCCACCCGGCGGCGCGCCTGGTGTCGGACATGAGATCGGCAAACGAATGCTGCTGAAACGCGAGCACTCGCTGCGACGTCGCCGTGTCCATCCAGTCGGTGGCGAACCAGCTCGGGTCGTTGTCCGGATCACCCGGCCTGCCCGCCGGAAACCCGCCTGACAGACCGATGGCCGCCGAGGTCGCCGAGGCGATGTCGGACTGCCGCAGCCGATGACTGTCATCGCCACCGATCAGATATACCGCCGGCTCCTCGTCTATGAAGCATGCGTTGACGAACGCGGTCGCCACATCGCGTACATCGACCGTCTGAATACGTCCGTCGGCCGGCAGCGACGCCTCGAAGAACACGGCGTCGGGATTGATGGTCGCACCGAGTTCCGCGGTCAGCACGCCGCCGAGTCGCAGGATCACCCAATCCAGCCCGGAGGCCCGGACAACGTCTTCGGCGGCTGCTTTCTGGGTGCCGTAGACATCCGTCGGGCGACGAGGCGTCTGCGCGGTCAGCACGTCCATCCCGCGGTGGGGGTTGCGCGGTCCGTATACGGCGACGCTCGACGCTTGGACGAATCGCGGCGGTACGGGCATCACCGAGGCGGCACGCACCAGATTCTCCGTAGCCCCGACATTGACCGCCCGGGCGATGTCGGGACGCGCGTAGCAGAGGGGAGGGATCACCGCCGCCAGATGAATGATCGCTTGTGGTGCGACTGGTGACCCCGGCTCACCAATTCGGCCACCACGGACGAGCCCACCAACCCGAAGGCACCCGTCACCAGAACGGTCTGAGCAGTGGTCATGGCGGGGCTCGCTTTCGTTGATCTGTCGACTGCGACCACACCATACAATGGCCAGAAAGTGTATGGTCTATTCGTGGACGTCGCACCGCTCGGAGAGCAGCGCGGGTCGCCGGGCGATCGGCGACACCGATTCAGGACCCGGCCATGAGGACCCACGGCTGGTCCGGCGCCACCCCGAAGTCCGACGACGAGGCCGTCGACCGAATACTCTCCGCCGCGCGTACCGTCGTCGACGAACGCGGCGACGACTTCAACATCGCGGAGGTCGCCCGCCTGCTCGGCGTCACCCGCCAGACGGTGTACCGATACTTCTCGCGCGCAGACGAACTCCTCGCGGCGACGGCCATTCGAGCGGCCGACGACTATCTCGCAGAACTCACCGAGCACCTCGCCGGTGAGGTCCGTCCCGCGCAGGCCGTCATCGAAGCAGTTGCATACACGCTGGAGACCCTGCCGCGGCAGCCCCACCTGAGCGTGCTTCTCGCCCCGTCCCAGCGGGGCAGGTATTCGGCGGGCATAACGTCGGACACCGCTCGCAGCTTCGGGCAGATGATGCTGAGCCGTCTCGACATCGACTGGCAGGCGGCGGGATTCGACGAACTGGCACTGGACGAACTGGTCGAGTTCGTCCTCCGGCTCATCCAGTCGTTCGTGATCGATCCCGGTGACCCGCCTCGCAACGCAAGCGATCTACGGCGCTACCTCGAACGATGGCTCGGGCCGGCGCTCATGAATCCGCCACGTGAGCGATGAATACGGCGAACGGGAACTCGTGGTGGAGGACATACGGATCGAACGTATCGAAGGCGTCCCAACCGACGCATCCCCCTTGGGTTCGCCAGGCGAACCAACTCCGTAACAATATGGGCAATAGCGGATGTCGCGCAAGCGAACACGCCGAAATATTTCACGGACGGCAGATCACGGTGGCAGCATGTGCCGCACCCGGGCTGCCTCTCGCGTGAGGTGGTCGCGTTCCCTGACGCTGGTCGCCAGCCGGGACGCTTCCGTGTACAGCGCAGCAGCCCGTCCGAATTCACCCGCTCGTTCATGCAGATAGGCCTGCACCGCGGTGTGGCGCGGTAGGTCCGGGCTCACGTCCGACAGCGCGGCCAACCCCGCTTGCGGACCGTCCGCTTCACCGACCGCGACCGCACGGTTCAGCCGGACCACCGGACTGTCGGTGAGGGCCAATAGTTCGTCGTACCACTCCACGATCTGGACCCAATCGGTCTCGGACGTGCTCGTGGCGTCGGCGTGCAGCGCCGCGATCGCTGCCTGCGCCTGATATTCACCGAGACGATCGCGCGCCAAGGCGGTTTGCAGGATCGTCACGCCCTCGGCGATCAGGCGCGAGTCCCACCGAGACCTGTCCTGCTCCGCCAGTGGAATGAGCCGTCCTCCCGCCCCCGTGCGGCTCTCGCGACGTGCGTGATGAAGGAGCATCAACGCCAGCAGGCCGGCCACCTCCGGCTCGTCGGTCAGCGCGGTGAGCTGGCGGGTGATCCGGATGGCCTCGGCCGCCAGGTCGACATCCCCGCCGTAACCCTCGTTGAACACGAGGTACAGGACCCGCAACACGGTGCCGAGGTCACCGGGCTCATCGAGCCGATTCCCGGCGATCCGCCGCTTGGCCCGGCTGATCCGTTGCGCCATCGTCGCTTCCGGGATCAGATACGCCAGCGCAATCTGCCGCGTCGTCAGACCACCGACCGCCCGCAGCGTCAAAGCCACGGCGGAAGCCGGTGACAGCGTCGGGTGCGCGCAGAGGAAGTAGAGCGCCAGCGTGTCGTCCACGGGTGACGCCTGTCCGGGTGGGGGCTCGAGGTCCACCGCGAACTCTCGACCGCGACGCGAGGAGTCGGAACGGGCGGCGTCGATGAACCGGCGCCACGCGACCGAGACCAGCCACGCCTTGGGATCCCGCGGCGGATCGCCCGGCCAGACGTCCAGCGCCTGGATCAAGGCCTCCTGCACGGCGTCCTCGGCCGACGCGAAGTCTGCTCCACGCCGGACGAGGACGCCGATCACTGCGGGAACGAGTTCCCGCAGCAGCGCAGGATTCACTCGGTGACAGTCGTCGGGGCCGTGAGGAAGGGCCGGACCTCCAGCCACTCGTGAATCGGCTCCCCGCCGGCGCCGGGTGCGGCGGAGAGCTCGCCCGCCAGCTCGTAGGCGCGTTCCTGCGACTCCACATCGATGACCATCCAGCCGGCGATGAGGTCCTTTGTCTCGGCGAACGGTCCATCGGTCACCGGCGGACGACCTTCGCCGTCGTATCGCACGAATGTGCCCTCCTGCGACAGCGCCTGCGAATCGACGAACTCGCCGGAATCCCGCAGTCGATCCGCGAAGTCGTTCATGTATTGCATGTGGGCATCGACCTCCTCCGGTGTCCACTCGTCCATCGGGGTGAAATTGATCTCCGGGCCACCGCGGTAGTGCTTCAGCATCAGATACTTCATGGTGATTCTCCTTCGTCATCGCGGCCCCTGTCGGCCGCTCGTACCACTGGGACGGAGCCGTCACCCCATTCTCGACATGGTCGCGGAAAAAAGTTTCCGGCAATCTGTACGACACACGGCCGCCGGACTTTCGCAGCCCTGATCGCCGACGGCTCGGCCTGCGCAGGTCTCATCCGCTACGGGTGACGACAGCGCTTTGACCAGGATGACAAGCTGGTCGCGCCGCCACGGTCTCAACACACCTCCGGTCAGGCCGCCCGGCCTGCGGGAATCAGCTTCTGGAGGTCTGATGACCACGCCCACCCCGGACATCGATCTGGTGACGGTCGTCCGCTCGAAGGCCTACGCGGTGGCGCTACTGCTGGCAGCGGCCCTGGGCATCCCGATCTCACTGATCGCCTACGGTTTCTTGGCCGCCGTCACCAAGATCCAGAAATATGTGTTCCGAGACCTGCCCGGCGACATCTTTTCCGGCGGTACGCCATCGTGGTGGCCCATCCCGTGGCTGGTGCTCTGCGGCGTGCTGACCGCGCTGACCATCCGTTACCTGCCCGGCAATGCGGGACACTCCCCCGCCTTCGGCTTCCACGCCGGGGGCACGCCGGTGGACAGGGAGCTTCCCGGCATCATCCTGGCCTCCCTGGCCACGCTCAGCCTGGGCGCAGTCCTGGGTCCGGAAGCCCCGCTGATCGCGATCGGAGGCGGCCTTGCCGTCCTGACGGTGCACCTGCTGAAGAAGGACGCACCACCGATGGCACTGGTCATCATGGCGTCAGCGGGAAGTTTCACCGCCATCAGCACCCTGTTCGGTTCCCCGATCCTCGCCGCGTTCTTGATCATGGAGGCGGCCGGGATCGGAGGCGCAACACTGAGTCTCGTGGCCGTACCGGGGCTCCTCGCGTCCGGTATCGGCGCGGTGGTCTTCATCGGGCTCGACAACCTGACCGGGCTCGGCACTTTCTCGCTGGCGCTGACATCGGTCCCGACTGCGGTGACACCGACCGTCGCGACCCTGTGCTGGGCCGTCGTCGTGGGAGCCGTCGCCGCCGCGCTGGGCTGGGTAATCCGCTGGGTCGGACTGGCACTGCGGCCCGTCGTGCATTCGAGCCGCGTCCTCGTCACGGCGGGCATCGGATTACTCATCGGCCTGACCGCGACCGTCTATCAACTGATCTCCGGACACACGTTCACGCAAGTGTTGTTCTCCGGGCAAGACGCCCTGCCCGATCTCGTCGCACACGCCGCCGACTACTCGGTGGGTGTGCTGCTCCTCCTGTGCCTGTGCAAGACCTTCGTCTACTCGATCTCGTTGAGCGCCTTTCGCGGTGGCCCCGTCTTCCCGGCGATCTTCGTCGGCGCCGCGCTCGGCATCGCCATGAGCGGGCTGCCGGGCATGAGCTCGGCGCCCGCGATCGCGATGGGTATCGGTGCCATGTGTGCCGTGATGCTGCGACTGCCGCTGACGTCTGCGCTGCTCGGCATTCTGCTGCTCGGCGCCGATGGGGTATCGGTCACCCCGCAGGTGGTGGTCGCCGTCGCCGTTGCGTTCGTCCTCGTCAACGTCCTGCCGGCCACCGGTACGAAGGAGTAGCTCGATCGGCGTCCGGAACGAATGCGGAGCGCGATGTGGATCGGCGCCGGACACTCATCGCCAGATGACCCCTATCCCGGCGGCCAGCAGCGACAGTCCGCCGACGGCGAAGAAGAGTGGGCGGGGCACGGCTTCCCCGGTGCGTCGCTGCCGGGCATTGCCCATCCCGAGCAGGCCGCCCAGGGCCACGAGGATGACCAGCTTGATGCCCACCTTGACGTAATTGACGTCAGTGTCGGCCGGCCACGGCGCGGCAAGGATCGCGCCACTGACGAGCGACACCAGCAGGCCGTAGTCCATGACCCGGGTGGTGCGCAGTCGGCGGGTGGCCGCTTCGGCGGTCCAGGCCCCGAAGGTCACCGCGAAACCGATCAGGTGGACCCAGATGACGACGTTCCGCAAGGTTTCCATTCGCTGTCTCTCTTCGACTCGGGACGTGACCTGCCAGTCCTCAGTTTCAGTTAGACTGCAACTTGTGAGGAAGCGTTGTCAACATGGCCGATGAGCGGCGTGACCCCGATCAGCGCGCATCGATCCCGACGCCGAGCGCGGCGTTTCTCCTGTCGGTCCTCGGCCGCCAGGTCCGCGCCCGGGTCGACGCCGCGCTGCAGAGCGAGGGCATCGCCGTCCGACACGTCTCAGCGCTCGGCCACCTGTCCCGGGATCCGGGACTGTCGTACAGCGAGCTCGGACGCAGAGCGGCCGTCACGCCGCAGAGCATGCAGGCGACGCTGAACAAGCTCGAGGAGATCGGCGCGGTCGAGAAAGTCGGAGGGGGTGGCCGAGGACGTAGCGCGAGGCTTTTCGTCACCCCAGAAGGACAACGCCTGATCAGCGTCGGGATGGCGTCCTATGACGAGCTCGATCGCGCCCTCGCGGAGCACCTCGGCCAGGACGCGCTACGTGCGCTGACCCCCTCGCTCCTGCGAGCGTTCCGGGCCTTCGCCGACGATTCTGAAGACCAGTGAGGGTTTCCCCGACACGCCTGTGGGTATCGTCGAGTAAGAATCATCTTCTCGTCAGGGAAGAAGATCAGTTTCACCTCCTGGTCGACCACCACGAAAGGTAGCTGCGACATGACATCAGAGAACTCACAACCCGAGGTCGAGGCGACGGACGACGTGCTCGTGCCCGCCACCCCCGGTGCGGAAAAGCTGGGATCGCCCGCGTCTGCACCCGTCACCGAGGACGACGACGCCGTCCTGGCACCGGCAACCCCCGGGGCAGAACATCTGGGTGATGCCACCGACGATGCGTAGGTGACTCCGACCTAGAACTGCTCGCCAACCGACCATCGCCGACCGTATCGACACGTGAGACGCACCGGCGGTGCGTCGGGTGGCCGGCCCCCCGACCGACCGTTCGTACGCACGATCTCGAGTCCGACGTGATACTGGTAGAGGCATGGCAGGAAGATCCCTGCCGCACGTGACGAATATGGAGACGAACGCGATTATGAACGCAAAGCAGCCGACGATCATCTACACACTGACAGACGAGGCGCCGATGCTTGCGACCCACGCATTCCTGCCTGTCATCCGTGCGTTTGCCGATGCTGCCGACATCAACGTCGAGTCCACCGACATCTCCGTGGCCGCCCGCATCCTCGCCGAGTTCAGCGATCTCCTGCCTGAAGACCAGCGGGTGCCGGACAACCTCGGCGAGCTGGGGCGACTGACGCAGCTGCCCGAGACCAACATCATCAAACTGCCCAACATCAGCGCCTCGGTGCCACAGCTACTGGCCGCGATCAAGGAACTCCAGGCGAAGGGTTACAAGCTTCCCGACTTCCCGGGCAACCCGAAGACGGACGAGGAAACGGAGATCCGGGACCGCTACACCAAGTGCCTCGGCAGTGCGGTGAACCCCGTTCTGCGAGAGGGCAACTCGGATCGTCGCGCACCCAAGGCCGTCAAAGAGTATGCGCGTAAGCATCCGCACAGCATGACCGAGTGGTCGCCCGCATCGCGGACCCACGTGGCGCACATGCGCAAAGGCGATTTCTACCACGGCGAGAAGTCGACCACCGTCGACGGCGACCGTGAAGTGAAGATGGAACTGCTCACCGACAGCGGCGAGACCATCGTCCTCAAGCCCAAGGTCTCGCTGACCGACGGCGACGTGATCGACAGCATGTTCATGAGCAAGAAAGCGCTCATCGAGTTCTACGAGGAGCAGATGGAGGACGCCTACAAGACCGGCGTCATGTTCTCCCTCCATGTCAAGGCGACGATGATGCGGGTCTCGCATCCCATCGTGTTCGGCCACGCCGTACGGGTGTTCTATAAGGACGCGTTCGCGAAGCACGGTGACCTGTTCGAAGAACTCGGCGTCAACGTCAACAACGGACTGTCGGACCTCTACGACAAGATCGAGTCGCTCCCCGCGTCACAGCGCGAAGAGATCATCGACGACCTGCACAAGTGCCACGAGCACCGTCCGGAATTGGCCATGGTCGATTCGGCCCGGGGCATCTCCAACTTCCACTCCCCCAGCGACGTGATCGTCGACGCCTCGATGCCCGCGATGATCCGCGCGGGCGGCAAGATGTGGGGCGCCGACGGCCGGCCCAAGGACACCAAGGCCGTCAACCCCGAGTCGACGTTCTCCCGCATCTATCAGGAGATGGTCAACTTCTGTAAGACCAACGGCGCATTCGATCCGACCACCATGGGCACCGTTCCCAATGTCGGCTTGATGGCACAGAAGGCCGAGGAGTACGGCTCACACGACAAGACCTTCGAGGTCCCCCAGGGTGGCACCGCCAACATCACCGACCTGGCCACCGGCGAGGTGCTGCTGACGCAGACCGTCGAGGCCGGGGACATCTGGCGGTTGTGCATCGTGAAGGACGCGCCCATCCAGGACTGGGTGAAGCTGGCTGTCACACGCACCCGCGACTCCGGGATCCCCGTGATCTTCTGGCTCGACCCGTACCGTCCGCACGAGAACGAGTTGATCAAAAAGGTCAACAAGTACCTCAAAGACCACGACACCGATGGTCTGGACATCCAGATCATGTCGCAGGTCCGCGCGATGCGCTACACCCTCGAGCGGGTTGTCCGCGGCCTGGACACCATCTCCGCCACCGGCAACATCCTCCGCGACTACCTCACAGACCTGTTCCCGATCCTCGAGCTCGGCACCAGTGCCAAGATGCTCTCGATCGTCCCCCTGATGGCAGGCGGCGGACTGTACGAGACGGGCGCAGGCGGTTCGGCACCCAAGCACGTCAAGCAGTTGCTGGAAGAAAACCACCTGCGCTGGGACTCGCTCGGTGAGTTCCTCGCACTCGCCGTCAGCCTGGAGGATCTGGGCAAGAAGACCGGCGACGCACGGGCGACCATCTTGGCGAAGACCCTCGATGCGGCAACCGGCAAACTGCTGGAGAACAACAAGGGACCCTCGCGCAAGGTCGGCGAGATCGACAACCGCGGCAGCCAGTTCTACCTCGCGCTGTACTGGGCGAAGGAGTTGGCCGAGCAGACCGACGACAAGGATCTGCAAAAGCATTTCGCCGCACTGGCAGAGACGTTGAGCACCAACGAGGACACCATCGTGAGAGAACTGAGCGACGCGCAGGGCGAGCCCGTGGACATCGGCGGCTACTACTTCCCCGATCCTGAGGTCACCGCTGCCGTCATGCGCCCGAGCAAGACCTTCAACGAGGCGCTGGGGTCTGCGCTGAAGTAGTCACTCACCCAGATCTGCTCCACTTATCGCAATCTGCTCCGCTTCCAGAGTGCTGGAAGCGGAGCAGATTCGTAGAAGTGGAGCAGATTTGTACAGGCACCCTCTCACGCCCACGTGACGTCGCTCGGCCACGTTCGGGGCAGTCTCTGGGACATCACGGTGCACTCCCCGGCCATGGGTGCCGACATCCCATTTCAGCTGATCCGGCCGCCCGGCGCCCCTCCCAACGCTCCAACCGTCTATTTGCTCAACGGAGCAGGCGGTGGCGAGGACGGGTCGGGGTGGCTGGAAGAGACCGACGCCCTGCACTTCTACGCCGACAAACGCGTGAACGTCCTGATACCGCAGCGTGGTTCGGGAACGCTCTACACGGATTGGATCGCTGACGACCCGCAGGTCGGTCGCCCGATGTGGCAAACCTTCCTCACCAAGGAGCTGCCGCCCGTCATCGACGCGGCGTTGAACACGAACGGACGCAACGCCATCGTCGGATTGTCGATGTCGGCAACATCTGTTCTCGACCTGGCCACCGCGGCTCCGGGCCTGTATCGATCGGTCACGTCGATCAGCGGGTGTGCGCAGACCAGCACCCCGGTGGGTCAGGCTGCGGTGCGCGGCATCGTCTACTCGAGTGGCGCCGATCCTGACAACATGTGGGGCCCGGCGGGTTCTCCGCTGTGGGCGCAGCATGACCCCCTTGTCAACGCCGAAAAGCTGCGTGGCACAGCCCTGTACCTGTCCAGCGGTGACGGTAGGGCCGGAAAGTACGACAACGAGCAATCGGCGCCACCGGGGGCGCCGCCGGTCGAGAACCGCATCGTCGTCGGCGGAGCCATCGAGGCAGGCGCCCGCTTCTGCACCGAAGCCATGGCGGAACGTCTGGCAGCACTGTCGATCCCGGCGACCATCCACCTCCCCGCCACCGGCACCCACTCCTGGCGGTATTTCCAGGACGAGTTGCACCGGTCCTGGCCGACAATTGACGCCGGACTGCACGCGGGGCGCTAGCGGACGCGGCCACCGACCTCCTGAGCCAGGATCCACCGGTGCGATGATGGCTCGGGTAACCCGAGCAGACGCACTTACGCGGCGCGTCCGCGGTGCGCGGACACCTGACGGGTAATGTCCTCAGAATCATGGACGGAGTCGATGTCATCGTGTCGCACTGGGCTGTTGCCCGGCCCGAGCTCGACGTGTCGGCCCTGAGGGTGTTCGGCCGTCTGCACCGGAGCTTCCTCATCTACCGCAGCGAGATCTCCGAGACGTTCGACAAGTTCGACATCACCGAATCCGGTTTCGATGTGCTCGCCTGCCTGCGGCGTTCGGTGCCCCATCATCGCCTGACAGCGGGTGAACTCGCAGAACAGACATTGGTCACCACCGGTGGACTGTCACTACGGGTGAAGCGCCTCGAAGATGCGGGACTCGTGACCCGGTCCAAAGACGCCGGCGACGCCCGTGTGGTCTATGTCGAACTCACCGCCACCGGTAGCGCACTCGTCGACCGGGTCGCCGACGAACATTTCGCCAAGTTACAGACCATGCTCGGAGAGCTCACCAAGGACGAGGCATCGACCCTGGCAAGCCTCCTCACCAAGCTCGAGACGTCGGTTCGTTCCGTGCTGGGCGACGACGTCGAAGCGGGCATTTCCGGCTGACGATCAGCTCGGCGGACGCTGTTCCCGAAAAAATATTCTCCGCGCAGTGACCACGGCCACATACGGTGTGACCTGCATCTCTCCTGTTTCGCGGGCGTAAAAGCGACGTTACAAACGTCTGTGCAGGGGTTTCTGGCGTTGACCTCTTAGCGCTAAGGCATTACAACTGTCTTAGCGCAAAGATAGTTTGCGACCGACGCCCAGAGCGTCGAAACCCATCTCGTCGGAACGGACACCGCATGACACTCGCCGTGAACGCACCAGTCGCCCCCGCCGCCGCGGGTGTCGACGCCGCGCACGATCTCCGAGACCGCATCTACGTGGCGGGTCGCTGGGAGGTCGGGAGTGGAGCAGTGATCGAATCCGTCGACCCGTCGACCGGGCGGATCTTCGCAACCCTGCATGCCGCGACCACCGAGACGGTCGACATCGCTGTGCGCGAGGGCTTGTCCGCCGCCCGCACGAGCGGATGGGCGACGATGCTGCCACACGAACGGGCCGCCGTGCTTCACCGAATCGGCAATGCGATCGACGCCGCACGCGACCGGATCGCGGCACTGCAAACGCTTGACACCGGCAAGACCCTCACCGAGACCCGCGCGCTGGCGACCAGCGCTGCCAACACCTTTCGCTACATGGCAGCGGCACTGGAGACAATGGACGGCGCACTCACCACGCCTCGGGGGCCATGGCTGACGATGTCGACTCACCGCCCGATGGGCGTGGTCGGTGCCATCACACCCTGGAACTCGCCGATCGCGTCCGACGCCCAGAAACTCGCCCCCGCGCTCGCCGCGGGCAACGCCGTCATCAGCAAGCCGCCGGTCTGGGCGCCCTGGGTGACCTTGCTGCTGGCCCGTCTGTGCGAGGACGCGGGCCTGCCACGCGGTGTGCTCTCCGTGCTTCCCGGCCCCGGTCGCACGGTAGGCGAGGCGATCGTCCGGCACCCCGACGTGGCCAAGGTGAGCTTCACCGGAGGCACCTCCACCGGCAGACACCTGGCGCACGTGGCCGCGGACAAACTCATGCCGATCACCCTGGAACTCGGCGGCAAGTCGCCGACCATCGTCTTCGAGGACGCCGACGTCGAGCGGGCCCTGCAGGGCGTCCTGTTCGGCATCTTTTCCTCGAGCGGCCAGAGCTGCATCGCCGGATCACGAGTATTCGTCCATCGCAGCATCTTCGAATCCTTCACCGATGAGCTGATCAGGCGGGCCGGTCGGCTACGCCTGGGCCCTGGTACCGATCCGCAGACCGCGGTCGCACCGATGATCTCACTGCAGCAGCGTGACTCGGTCGCAGCGATGGTCGAGGCAGCAGTGGCTGCCGGTGCGCGGGTGCGGCTCGGAGGCGCCATTCCCGACGATCCACGGCTCGCGGACGGCAGTTACTACCCGCCCACCATCCTCACCGGCGTCACCAACACCGACGAGATCTGCCGGCGGGAGATTTTCGGCCCGGTCGCCGTCGTGCTCCCGTTCGACGACGAGGCAGACGTCATCGACCAGTCCAACGACAACGATTTCGGCCTCGCCTGCGGGATCTGGACCGAGGACTACCGGCGCGCACTCCGCGTCGGCGACGCGATCGACGCGGGCACGGTCTGGGTCAACACCTACAAGCAGTTCTCGATCTCGACCCCGTTCACCGGTCTGCGGGACAGCGGGCTCGGCACCGAAAAGGGTCGCGATGCAGTCCGCCAGTACTCCGACCAGAAGAGCATCTACCTCGACCTGACCGAAGCGCCCCTGACCTGGGGCGCACCCACCGAAAGGACCCGTCCATGACCACCTCCACGCCTGCAGCCACCGGCTCCGCGCATCCTTACAGCCCGGCGTACGCCGTCGCAGGCTTCGGCTTCGTCTCCGGCGCACTGTCCGTCGACGAGAACGGCCAGGCGGTCGCAGGGGTCGAACCCGCCCTCGACGCCGCCGTCGCACGCCTCACCGAGCGGCTGGGGACAATCGACATGAAGCTCGCCGACGTCGTCAAGACCACATACTTCGTCACCGACGTAACCCTGCGCGACGCCGCAAACCGCCACTACGAGAGCATCTTTGCCGCGCCGCGCCCGGCTCGGTCCTTCGTCGAGGTCGCCGCGCTCCCCTACGGCGCCACCGTCGAGATCGAAGCCATCGCCCACCGGGCATGACACTCCTCACGTCACGAACACCCCACTCACCGAACGAAGGGACATCCGCAATGACCACCTCTGAGAAGACCACCCCCACCGAGTCCACCACCGACCTCGAGCAGCAGATCGACGCCTGCATCGCGAGCCGCGACACCCGTTACGAGGACTGGGACACCCTCGGTTTCCAGGCAGCCAAGGGCGGAGATCGCTTCAAGCGAGCGCAGATCCGCTACATCGGCTCGGGCGCCACCGGCAACCACGACGGCGACAACCGCACCCTGCCCTCCGAGCACTTCACGTTCTCCAACATGAGGCTGCCGGCAGGAGCCGTCGGTCCGGAGCACACCCACCACGACGTCGAAGAGGTCTTCTTCGTCCTCGAGGGTGAACTGGAGGTGGCGGTGCACGACGTCGAGGACGGCACCAAGAAGGCCGTCCGCCGCCTCGGATACCGCGACCTGATCCGCGTCCCCGCGGGTGTGCCCCGCAGCCTCGCCAACGTCGGCGAGGTCGATGCCCTGTTCTGCGTCATCATCGGAGCCCCGAAGCCGCAGCTGCCCACCTATCCCCCGAGCTCGGAGATGTTCGGCGTCACCCGCTGAACCATCCGCTCAGACAACGACACCGAGAGGAACAGCGATGCACGCGACCACGTCGAGAGTTCTCCGCGTCCACCAGAAAACCTGGGAAGCGGACGGCGTCACCAGCATCACCTTCGTCGACCCGACGGGTGCATCGCTGCCCTCCTGGGAACCAGGGGCCCACGTCGCCCTGCACCTCCCCGGCGGCCTCATCCGCGAGTACTCGCTGTGCTCGGACCCCGCTGACACCACCCAGTGGACCGTGGCGGTCTTGCGCGCCGAACAGTCAAGGGGCGGTAGTACACACGTCCACGACAAGCTCTCGGTCGGCGCAGAGATCGAGGTGGACGGGCCCCGTATCGCGTTCGCACTCGACCCCGATGCCACCGAGCACATCCTGGTGGCGGGCGGTGTCGGTATCACCCCGATCATCGCGATGATGCGGCGTCTTCACGCCGACGGTCAGGCATGGCGGATGCTCTATGCCGGCCGGTCCAGGACATCGATGGCGTTCGCCGACGAGGTCGCCGCACACAGCGGCCGGTCGATTGTGCACGCAGACGACGAATCAGGCGGGCTACCGGATCTGGCCGCGGTGGTCGGTTCCGCGACGCCCGGTGCAGTGGTCTACTGCTGTGGTCCCGCACCACTTCTCGACGCCGTCGCCGCGGTGGTTCCCAACGGCGTCGTGCTGCGGACCGAGCGGTTCGCGGCCCCGCCGGCAGCAGTTCCGGACGGTGACGAATCGGCCTTCGACGTGGTCCTCGAACGCAGCGGCACCCGGGTTGCCGTCGGCCCGGACATCTCCGTGCTCGACGCCCTGATCGGCGCGGGTGTCGATGTCCCCAGCTCATGCACCGAAGGCATTTGCGGCACCTGCGAAGTCGGTGTCGTCAAAGGCGACGTCGACCACCGCGACTTCTTGCTCAGCGACACCGAGCACGCCGCGAACACGACCATGTTCCCCTGCGTATCCCGGTGCCGCTCATCCGAACTCGTCCTCGATCTGTAGAAGGAATCATCGTGCTCTACTCCCAGTTCCCGACACTCACCGATCAGCCGGTGTGTGCCCTGCGCAGTCTGCGATCTGTCGCGCTCAGCGTTCCGGACCCCGCCGCTTCCCGCGACTTCTATCACGAGGTCTGGGGCCTGACGACCGTCGACGAGGACGGTGACCGATTCTGGCTGCGCGCCACAGGCACCGATCACCATGTCCTCGATCTCCGCCGCGGTGACGTGAACGCACTGGGCTGCATCAGCTTTGCGCTGGGCACACCGCGCGAGGTCGACGACGCCGCACGAGCTCTCGACCGCATCGGCGTGCCACTGCTGCGCTCCCCGGGGCCGCTCGACGACGCCGGAGGCGGGTACGGACTCCAGCTGGTCGACCCCGAAGGCCGCATCGTCGAACTGTCCGCAGACACCTTCGCGGTCTCGACGCAGGAACCGGCAGGGCGCCGGGCAATCCCCCGCAAGATCGCCCATGTCGTCCTCAACACCACCGACATCGAACGCACCGCGGCCTTCTACACGCAGGTGCTCGGCATGCGGATCTCCGACTGGTCCGAACGCCAGATGACGTTCCTGCGGTGCAACACCGATCACCACGTCATCGCCCTGAACCAGGCTCCCTGGCCGTCGCTCAATCACATCGCATACGAGATGCCGACCATCGATCACTTCATGCGCGGCATCGGAAGCCTGCGCTCTCATGGCATCTCACCGCAGTGGGGTCCGGGTCGGCATGGGCCGGGCGACAACACCTTCTCGTACTTCACCGATCCCGCCGGGCTCGTGTGTGAGTACACGTCCGAGGTTGCCCAAGTCGACGAGGACGCGTGGCTGTGCCGGACGTGGCGCCGTACCCCCGAACTGTCCGACCAGTGGGGAACCGCAGGTCCGCCCACCACTGCCGTCCGCTCCGCGATGGCAGGAATTCCGGACCAGGGGGCCCGCGAACTGGTGGTTCCCCGCGACGCCGGCTACTTCTACGGCGCACCCGACACCGTGGGTGTGTCATGACCATGGCCTCGACGGTTCTGGACCGCTTGCACTGGGTCGAACGAGTGGCGCGCGACGAAACGATGAAGTACCCACGGGTCCTTCTCCTGCACGGTATCGGCGGGTCTGCCCGCTCGTGTGGTCCCGTCGCCAACCGGCTCGCCGCCCGAGGGATCTCCTCGTGGTGCCTGGATGCACCCGGCTACGGCGAATCCGCCGATCCACGGCCGGGCGACGACATCGTCGCCGATGTGAACGAGCTGATCGGCGCCTTGTCGCCGGACCGTCCCGTCGTACTCCTGGGAACCTCGTGGGGCGGAGTGGTCGCGACCGCGGTCGCCCTCCGACGCCCGGAAATCATCGCGGGTCTGATCCTCGCCGACAGCACCCGCGGATCGGGCACGACGAGTGCAAAATCCGATGCGATGCTCTCGCGGATCGACGAACTGAACACCCTGGGGGCACCGGCTGTCGCTGCGCAGCGAGCACCCCGATTGACTGCGCCCGCCGCAGACCCTGCGGTCGTCGACGCGGTGCGACGTTCGATGGCGGATGTGCGTCCTGCCGGATTCCGGGCGGCCGCCGCGTTCATGGCGGACACCGATCACGGGCCAGAACTGTCCCGAATCGGTTGTCCCACCGCTGTGCTCGTCGGTGAGCACGATGTCGTCACCGGAGTGGAGGAGTCGCAGTTGCTGGCCGACGCGATCAGAGGGGCGCGTCTGCACGTCATCGCCGACGCCGGGCACGTGGCCGTTCAGGAACAACCCGATGCCGCCGCCGATCTCGTCGCCGACTTCGTCCGGGAGCTGACGTGAGCGCCGCAGGTACCGTCGTCGTCACCGGAGGCGGACGAGGACTCGGTCGTGCCATCGCCGAACGGCTCTGCCGTGAGGGCCATGCCGTCGTCATCGCAGAGCGCGACCCGGACACGGCGCATTCTGCGGCCGAGGACCTCGCCGCCGCGGGTCACGACGCCACCGCGATCGTCACCGACATCGCCGACGTCGACTCGGTACGTGCGCTGGCAGACCACCTGACCGGCAACGGGGTCCGACTGACCGGCCTGGTGAACAATGCCGCCATCGCCGACGGCGTCGGAGGCGCAACGTTCTTCGAGCTCGCCGACGACGAGTTCGGACGAATCACCGACGTCAACATCCGCGGCACCTGGTCGGTGACCAAGTACCTGTGGCCACATCTGTCGGCGTCGGGGGGCGCGATCGTGAACATCGCCTCTGACGTGGCGATGTACGGCTCTCCGCGGCTCGTGCACTACGTCTCCTCCAAGGCCGCGGTCGTCGGGATGACGAGGTCGATGGCCCGCGATGCCGGAACCTTCGGGGTCCGCGTGAACGCGGTGGCCCCGGGTCTGACCCGGGTCGAGGCAACCGAGGGTGTGCCCGATGAGCGCTATCGAACATACGCCGAGGGCCGTGCACTCACGCGCGAGCAGACACCCGAAGACGTCGCCGGTGTCGTGAAGTTCCTGCTGTCCGGCGATGCCGCGTTCGTCACCGGCCAGACCATCGTCGTCGACGGCGGATTCATCTTCCGCTGAGCACCCACAACCCGCAACCCGCCCCACCCACTCACGAGGAGAACCGATGGACCTGCAGTTGAAAGGTCGACGAATCCTGATCACCGGAGCCAGTTCCGGGATCGGACTCGCGACGGCGCGACTGCTCGCCGAGGAGGGCGCACACCTCGCATTGTGCGCTCGAGATGAGTCGCGATTGCGCGAGGCCACAGCCGATCTCGCCGCGATGACCGACGTCGTCACCGCCTCCTGCGACGTCACCGAGAGGGCGTCGGTCGAGGAGTTCGTCGGCCGGGCCGTGGACGAACTGGGTGGTCTCGATGGCGCCGTCTGCAATGCCGGGCGGTCTCTGATGCGAACTCTCGACCAGACCACGGACTCCGAGGTCCGAGACGAGTTCGACCTCAAGATCTTCGGGGCCCTCAATGTGGTCCGGGCAGCACGGAAGGCGCTGGCAGCGTCTGACGCGGGCTCGGTAGTGGTGGTCAACGCCATCCTGTCCCGGCAGCCGGAGCTGCAACTCGCGATCACCGCAGCAGCGCGTGCCGGACTGCTGAACCTGTCCCGTTCACTGGCGGGCGACCTCGCGGCCGATGGGATCAGGGTCAACTCGGTGCTCCTCGGCCTCGTCGACACCGGGCAGTGGCAGCGCCGCTTCGAAGACAGCGGTTCGGACGCCGATTTCCAGACGTGGAGCGCAGAGATCGCCCGCGACCGCGGAATCGCACTGGGCCGCTTCGGAACCGCTGACGAGCTGGCGTTTCCGATCACGACGTTGCTCTCACCCAGGAACAGCTACATGACGGGCGCAGCCCTCGACGTCGGTGGCGGAGTCCACCGCTACGTCTGACGCCCGATGACCTTCGACCAGGAGAACACCATGAACCCAGAACCCGAGACCCGTCGCCGAACCGGCGGCGACGTGCTGGTCGACGTGATGCGTAAACACGGCATCACCACCGCCTTCGGTGTGATCAGCATCCACAACCTGCCGCTCGTCGAGGCTGTTGATCGCGACCTCCAGTTCGTGGAGATGCGCCACGAAGCCGCGGCCGTCAACGCGGCTGACGCCTTCGCACGTGCCTCCGGCGGAATCGGAGTTGCGTTGACCAGCACCGGAACCGGAGCAGGCAACGCGGCCGGATCGATGGTGGAAGCACTCACCGCCGGCAGCCGGGTCCTGCACATCACCGGGCAGATCGAAAGCGAATACCTTGGCCCCGGACGTCCGGCATCGAGCCGCGGAGTGATCCACGAGTTCCCAGCCCAGCCCCAGTTGCTCGAAGCGATCTCGGCACATTCGGCCACCATCACCGACGCCAAAGAGGCTGCAGCAGAACTTGAGTCGGCGATCGCCCGCATTCAGTCCGCGCCGTCGGGACCCGCAAGCGTCGAGTGGCCGACCGATTTGCAGTATCTCGCATCGCCCACACACCAGCGTCCCACCGAATCGATACCGCGCGCGCTATCACCCGCCGACCCGGAGTCCGTGGCCCGAGCAGCCGAACTGCTGGCGGGCGCCGAGGCCCCCCTCATCTGGCTCGGTGGCGGTGCCGCCGGCGCGGGAGAGATCTTGTCGCGGCTGGCCCACCGCCTGGGTGCAGGCATTCTCACCAGCAACTCGGGCCGAGGGATCGTTCCCGAGGACGATCCGCTGGTCATCGGCAACTTCGCAACCACGCCGGCGGCCCGGGATCTCATCGCAGACGCCGATCTCGTCCTCGCCGTCGGAACGCACTTCCGCTCCAACGAGACTGCCACCTATTCACTCTCCCTGCCGTCGACACTGATCCAGATCGATGTCGAACCGAGCACCGTCGGACGGGTGTATCCGGCCGAGGTCGCACTCGTCGGGGACGCCCGGGCGACCCTCGCCGCGATCACCGCTGCACTCGGCGAGCCGACCAGATCCGACGCCTGGCCGGCGCGGATCACCGAGGTCCGCGACCGCGTCCGCCGCGACCTGACCGAATACATCGGCGGGTACGCCGAGATCTGTGATGCGGTCCGGACAGTACTTCCCCGACGGTCCGTCATCGCTCGCGACGTCACCATCCCGTCGAGCCAGTGGGGCAACCGGTTGCTGCCCATCTTCGACCGAGCCACCAACGTCTTCCCCCTCGGCGGAGGCATCGGCCAGGGCCTCGCCATGGGTATCGGCGCCGCACACGCGCGCCCCGATGTGCCGACGCTGGTCATGGTCGGAGATGGCGGCCTCGCGGTCCATCTCGGTGAGCTGGCGTCACTAGCCGGATCCGGTGCCCACGTCATCGTGCTCGTCTTCAACGACGGCGGATACGGGGTCCTGCGGAACATGCAGGAGAAGAACGGGTTCCGCCGGTCCGGAGTCGACCTGCACACGCCCCGCTTCGACCTCCTCGCGGCCTCGATGGACATCCCCTACCACCTCGTGCAGGGTGCAGGGAGTATTGCCGGCGCCCTGGCCTCGGCAGTCGACCGCACCGGTCCGACGATGATCGAAGTGGACGTCGCCGCGCTCGATCCGGTACCCGGCGCTTTCGTCCCTCCCGTACACGTCCCATCCGAGGCACGATCATGATCGCCACGACCCTGTGGTGGGACGACGGCGCGCAGGCTGCGGTCGAAGCGGGCGAACCCACGCATGTCTTCGCCGCGGGCGACGATGCGGCGCACGCCGTGCGGCTCGCCGTCGTGCATCCTGACACCGTGCTCAGTCTCGTACTGGCTGATCCGGCGGCCCCGCCGGCGGATGTGAGCGCCTCCCTCCCTTCGGTCACGGTTCCGACGCTCGTCGTCGCGTCTGCGAAGGACATCGAGTCCGATCTGACTGTCGCCCAACAGTTCGCCGGCGAGATCGACAACGCGGTCTTCGTCGTCGTGGACGGGTCCGCGCGCCCGGTCCACACCCAGAGCCGAGCCTCATTCACGGAGTGGAGCTCATCGTTTGTCGCCATCGCCGAAGGACTCGCGGCGCGTGACGGCAGATACCTCACCCCACCCACCCCACTTGTCGAAGGAGCCCTCCGATGACAACTCGCACAGCCCGCGAGCCATATCTCGAAGCACACCAGACCCACCCCGAACCGATCACGCCGTATGAGAAAAAGCTCGCCGGCTCGCTCAGCGAGGTGTTCAGCAGCGGGGCAACGTCTCTCGACGAAGTCGTCTCGGGACTCAATGCTCTGGGATTACACGGACCCGACGGCAAGTCGTGGTCCGGCGACACCTTCCGCGCCGAGATGCGCAGATTGGGGAAGTGACATGACCACCGAAACCACTACCAACGCAAAGCCGGCCACCCGCCCGCGCGGACCCCAGTTCGCCGTCGGCACCCGTCGGCACCTCGATGCGGAGGAGATCGCCGCCACCGGCCTCCGTGATCGGTGGTATCCGATTCTCCCGTCCCACATGGTCGAGCCCGGTGCGATGGTTCCGGTCCGCCGGCTCGAGGTGGACTGGGTGCTGTTCCGTGACGCGGAAGGCACCATTCGCATGCTCGAAGATCGTTGTCCCCATCGCAGCGCACCGCTGTCGGTCGGACAGCATCTCGGCGACAGGATCGCCTGCCTCTACCACGGGGTTCAGGTCGACGGCGGCGGCACGGTCGTCTCCGTTCCCGGCATGCCGGGTTGCGCTCTCGAGGGCCGCCGCGCGACCGTGTCGCTGGACGTCGTCGAGGCCGCCGACACGATCTTCGCGTTCATCCCCTTGACAGCGGACTCGGTGACGAAGCCGTTCGAGCTCCCGGACCGGCTCGCCGACCCCGAGGTGTCGTGGTTCCCGAACTATGCGGAGTGGGCCGGGCCCTGGCGGTTCTACATGGATAACGTCCTCGATCCCATGCATGGCGCGTTCCTGCACCGCAATTCGCATTCGATGTTCGGCGGCGACGTCTCCGCCCGGTTCCGTATCCGGGAAACCGACCGGGGGTTCTTTTTCGAGAAGACCGACCAGCGTGGCGTGAACTTCGACTGGGTCGAGTTCGTCCGCGGATCGATGGACTTCGTCGATCTGGAGATCCCGTATGGCCCCGCCGCCGGCCCCGGCGGCGTGTTCGGCATCGTCGGCATGAGTACACCGATCGACCGGGACACGTCGGCGATCTTCCACTGGCGCACGCGCAGGGTCAGCGGCTGGGAACGCGAAACCTGGCGATTCCTGTACCGGACCCAGCTGGAGGCAAAGCACTGGGAGGTCCTCGAACAGGACCGTGCGGTCCTCGAGGTGCTGGCCGGCGACGCCGACCGGGAGGAGCACCTCTACCAGCACGACCTGGGCGTCTCGCGGATCCGGCGGCTGTACCGTGCCGACGCCACCGCGCAGGCGAACATCCTCGCGGCCGCGAACACATGACCGCCGCCGACACCATGATGCTGACCATCTTCCTGCGGCATGACCAGAGCCAGAACCTGGAGCAGCTGCAGGGCCGGCTCGACGACAGCGACTGGTGGCACGGCTTCCCACCCGAGGGTTGCGAGGTCGTCTCCTGGGTGGTCGCGATGGGCATCGGTCAGATCGTCACGCTGCGCCTGCCCGCCGATCGGCTGGCGGCGGTGAATGTCGAGCTCGAGCGACGAGCGTGGGGCACATTCCAAACGGAGTTCTACCCCACGTATGACTTCTCGGACGTGCACGAACGCCTCACCCGTGAGTCCGATGCCCGCAGAGCAGCGGGCACCCGATGACCGGGGTCGATGACCCGTCCGTCCCGGCACCCCCGCGACCGGACATGTTCAGCAACGCCCGGGTCGTCGGCGACCAGTTCTTCCTCTCAGGAATGCACGCGGGTTCACCTTCTGGCCCGATCGGCGGCAGCAGCACCTATGCGCAGGCCGTCGAAGCCTTCCGCCGGACGCAGGCGCTCGCCCAGGCCTGCGGGGCACACGTCGACGACATCGTCGTTCTGCGTATCTACCTCACCGACATCGCCGACAAGCAAGCAGTCTCCCGGGCTCGCAGCGCCGTCTTCACCGAACCATTTCCGTGCTCGACCCTCGTCGAGGTGTCTGCCCTGGTCAACCCAGGCCTCACCGTCGAGGTCGAAGCTCAGGGATTCCTACCGAAAGTCCGTTCCGCGGGCGACTAAAATCAACCCAACCGGTGCTCACGCATCGACAACCACAAGGACGCCATCATGAGCGGACCGACCATGACCCAGCAGACCAGTACCGGCGAGATCACCCGGCCGAACTGGCCCGTGCTCGCCCTCGCCTTCATCGCCGTTGTGCTCGACGGTTACGACACCATCGCCCTCGGTCTGTCCGTGCCGGCTTTGTCCAAGGACTGGGACGTGTCGGCTTCCCACTTCACCCCGGCGCTCTCTCTGACCAGCCTCGGCGTCGCACTCGGCTATATCGCGGTGGGACGCCTGACGGCCCGTTTCGGGTGCCGCCACGTCATCCTCGCCGCCGTGGTCGCCTTCACCATCGGATCACTGCTCACGGCGTGGGCCGGTTCCATCATCGAACTCAGCGCACTCCGCTTCATCACCGGTTTCGGGCTCGGTGCCGTGATGCCCGCGGCCGTGGCACAGGCCACCGCACTCAACCCGACTCGTTACCGCCAATCGATAGCAGTGTTCGTGACCATGGGCATCTCCCTCGGTGCGCTCATCGCCGGCCTCGCCGGATCGCAGATCGTCTCGGCATTCGGATGGGAGTGGGTGTTCATCCTCGGCGCGATGGCCTCCGCGGTGCTCCTTCCCTTCCTGTGGCGGTGGCTTCCCGACGAGCGCACGATCACCGGTGTGGTCGCCTCGTCGCCCAGGGCCAAGCACGACGCATCGGTGGCCCGGCTGTTCGAACCACAGGTGCGGTCCCGCACGATCCTGCTGTGGGCCTTTGCCTTTCTGGTGTTCTCGGTCTTCTACATCTTCTCGTCCTGGCTTCCGACCCTGCTGACGAGCTACGGATTCACCACGGGGCTGGCGCCACTCGGTTCGGCAGCTCTCGGGATCGGCAGCATCATCGGCGCCGGCGTGCTGATGGTGGGAGCGTTGCGGTTTCGAATGACCTCGGTGCTGGCAGGCACCACTGCGGTGGCGATCGTCTTCCTCGTACTGTCGGCCTTCCTCGGCGCCGACAAAGCCCTGCTGCTGGTGGTGTTCGCCGGAGTGGGCCTGGGTCTTCAGGCCGGGATGATCGGGCAGGCTGCCGTCTCGGTGTCCCTGTATCCGCAGGCCACCGCGGCAACGGGGGTCGGCTGGACCTCGTCGATGGGCCGTCTCGGATCGGTGGTCGGACCGATCGTCGGCGGTGCCCTCATCGGGCTCGGGGTCGCCACCAGCACGATTGTTCTGCTCGCCTGTATCCCGGTAGCCGTGGCCCTGATCCTCATTCTTGTTCTGGGGCAGCTGAAATCCGGCGATGTCGAGGGCTCCGCGGTCAACTGAGGTTCACCACAGCAGCCCGAGACCGAGCGCCCATCCGGGCCGTTTGTTCTCGGGCTGCTGTCTTGAGGTTGGCCGGTTGGAGCGTTGCTGCTCGGCCGTCTTCTTTTCGATGGCCGGTCGACGCCGGAGCTGGAAACCCGTACGACGTCAACGCCGACATCGGTCAGATCGTCAGTCGGGTCGCACCGAAGGGCGACGAGCCGGTGATCGTGAAGAACTACGTTGCTGCTACACAGGGCTGACACTGCTGCCCCGAGACGTGCTCACACTGTGAAGTTGTCAATGTTCCAGCCGCACCGGAGTCATCCGGTGCTGCGGTAGTAACTTGGGACTGCGTCGTCGTGTGTAGTTTCTCGGAAGTCTGTGGCGGCCTCGGTGGCCGTCTGGGTTGAGGCAGTTGGGTTCAGGCGGCGAGTGGTTCGTTGCCCCGCGCGATCAGTGCTTTGCGGATGGCGGGTGTGACCGTGCGGAACTCGCGTCCCACCTCGAGTGGTACGGCGTTGTTGTCGAGCAGGATCTTGGTGATCACCGAATCGCACACCGTCATCTGCGCGGTGGGCAACGACACCGGTCCGGTCCACTCGAACGTCGCGGCCGCGGTGGGTACTTTCGCGCCGGGGATGCCGTTCATCTGTAAGGCCAGGAGGTGCTCGGCGGAGACGGTCATCGTCACCCGCGGTTTCACCCCACCTTCGGACAGACGTTGCGGTGTGCTGCGCGGATCAGGCGCCCGCAGTGCGTGAACCGTTTCCTCTGACAACGCTACGTCGTCGAGCGGTGCGAGCAGAAGTGTATCTGCCGCCATCATTGATAGGTGTTCGAACAATCCCCCGAAGTTCATGAAATGAAGGTACCGCGGATTTCGGGTTAGCACAAGTGTTCGATAAGACTTTTCCGTCTGTGCTGCAACGCCTTTCGACATATCGGACGCCGGCCGCAACTAGGATATCAAAGGGGTCTGACATCGTCGGATTCGAGCAACAAGCGCACGCTCGACGACCGCAAGGGCACGGTCGGCGCGAGTTTCGGCACGGTCGGTGTATGGGAGAACGTCAACGAACCATTCCCCGATGCATCACGCGGTCGCCGATCACACCGCTGTGGTCGGCGCGGTGCATGACAACCCGGTTGTCCCACATCACGACATCACCGGCGGACCAGGCGTGCCGAAAGACGTTGTCCTCTCGCGTCGAGTGGCCGATCAGATAGGCGACGATCTCCTCTGTCTCTTGCGACGTCTTGCCGCTGATCGCCGAACACCTCGCCGCTGCCGAAAGATAGAGCGCGGTCTTCCCGGTCAACGGGTGGGTCAGAAAGATCGGATGGGCAGCAGAGGTTTCCTGCTCATCGCCCGGATCCACCCCGGTGACCACATGGGTCACGAGGCGGCCGGCCAGGTCGTCCCGAATCTCATCGGGGAGCGTGTCGTATGCCGCGTACTGATTGCTGAACTGGGTGTGACCACCCTCGTGGGGCACGTGCACCGCACGTAATGCTGTGTACCGTGGCGGCTGCGACACATACGTCGTGTCGACGTGAAAGGTGGACTTCGGCGGTGTCGTCCGGCCGACATTGCTGATGACGTTGAGGTCAGGGTAGCCCGCGAGCGGCATCTCGCCCGTGGTGAACATCAGCTCACCGAACCGCTTCAGGAACGCGAGAAACGCCCTGTCGTCGATGTTCTGGTCTGGAATGACCACGACACCGGACTCGGCCAGCAGCTTCTCGAGCCGGGCCACGTCACCGGCGTCCACCTCGTCCAATGACAGTTCGGCGACGCGGGCACCGATCGGATCGAAGACCTGACACTGCATCAGCGAGCCTTCTCGTGGGCGATCTCCCGCACGCCGATGGCGAACAACTCATCGACGGTGATACCGGCGGCGGCGGCCATCACCGCGATCACGCTGCTCGGTGAGTACGAGCAGTACAGTCCGGCCTCGAGAAACCAGGGCACGCCGCCCGGATCGACCCGGAAGTCGAACAGACTGTAGTGCCGGCAACCGAGAGCGATGTGAGCGCGTCGGGCGGCGGCCCATACCGCCTCGGTCACCGGGTCGTCCACGTCGACGATCCACGCCTTGGTGGACTCTTTCGCCACCAGGTACAGCTGACCCTCGGAGGTCCGGTCCAGCTTGTCGGCGCGAGCACGGATGGGGTGGGTCTGTTCGTCGACTGCGTACTCCTCGAGTGGCAGGCACACCAACTCTCCATCGCGAACGATGATGCCGCACCGCACCTCTCGGCCCAGTGGCACGTAGGTCTCGACCAGTGCCGAATCCGAGTACAGCAGCGCGTCGGCGATCGCGAGGTCCATGTCCGAGTCTTCTCGCACCAATGCCACGCCCATGGAGTTGTCGGAGTCCGCGGGTTTGACGACCACAGGCAATTCCCCGGTGTACTTCTCACCAGCCCGGAGCACCTCGCCGGCGGGAACCGCGACCCCCGCCGCGGCGGCAACAAGGCGGGTCAAGTGCTTGTCGGCCGTCAGCGCCATGACATCGGCACGGTTACCCAGGTACGGGACACCGATCACGTCGAACAGCGACCGGTACGCCGTCATACCCGGGAGACAGAACATCTCGGGAACGATCACGTCATAGCGTCGCGCCTGGATGTAGCCGACGGCATCCGAAAGGGACACCTCCTGCGCTGCAGCGATCTCGTCCTCGTGCAGCCCACTCAGAAACCGCCAACTGCCATCAGGCGATACGTAGGCCACCTCGACCTGGTAACCGGTCAGACCCCTGAAGGCATCCACGAAACCCGTTGCGTACACCCGGGACAGGTCGGCGCCGAAGTGGTCGACGGGCGAGCCTGCCAAGGCCAGAACCTTGAGGTTTTGCATCAGTCGCCTCCCGACTCGACGAGCTTGCCGATGTTGAAATCGATACGCGTCCACGTTTTTCCGGCGATCAAGCTCCTCACAAGCAACGACGGGATCTGCAGGTGATGAACGAGGAGGTATGGGAGCGGATCCCATGCTGCGAAGATGGCGTCGCGTCCTCGTCGGATGACCCGCATGCGATCGCGGCGACCCGGTTCAGTCAGCAACCGCCACAGCTCGTGGTAAATCCAGTACGTCGGCAGGGAATCCGCTTCCGGGACGATCATCGGGTGCCGGTCCTCGAGATAAGCAGAAGCCAGGTGGGGATGGCCCTCGAACATCGTGATGGCCGAGTGCGTCCGCGGATTGCACTCGATTGCGTAGGCATGTCCGTCTGCACCCTCGATGAAATCGAACGAGTACTGGCCGCTGACGCCGAGCCGACCCACGAATGTCTGCACCCACGAGAGGATTTCCGGCTTGTCCACCATCTCGTAGTTGACCTGGAAGGCCGACGACTCACAGCACGCGTACACCTGCAGATCCCCTGCACGCGCGGTACCGTGCGTGCAATACTCCTGGCCTGCAACGTATTCCTGCAAGATCCACGGATCCTCTTCAGAGATCGGCAGGGTCGCTGCGAACTGCAGATTACGCTCGGGCGTCGCGCGTGAGAGCTTCGTGAGGTCCATGCGACCGACGGGGTTGTACGAAATTCGCTTCAGGATGTACTCGCGACCGGGAGGGAAATCGAACTCCGAGATCTGGACCGGATCGGTGATGCGCCGCGAATCAGGAACCCGGACACCGACCGACCGCGCGAACTCCGAGAATTGATCCTTGTCATCGACCATGCGCACCGTGCGCAGATTTCCGTGGACGACGTTACAGAAGTCTCCGAGGATTTCGCCCGCATCCGCCTCGTAGACGCTGGACGCGGGACTCGAGACCGGCACGAAGACATCGACTTCTTCGCGCTTGACGACGTCGAGCAGTGCGTCGGCATAGTGCGGTGACGTCGGTTCCGGGAGGCAGACAAACCTGTCGACGGCGTTGGAGAAACGATGGCCGGTGAGCCGATACTTCGTGGATTCTGCCAGGATCACCCGGTGGCCGGCCAGATGGAACGCGCGGGCGAGCGACAACGCTTTGGTCATCTTGCCGCCCGTGATGAGAACCGTCCGGCGCCTGCTCGTTTGGTCCACCTCCGGCTTCGGCACGCGACGGACCGCGGCGATCGCGGTAACCGCGAGATCGACCGGCAATGTGGCGAGAAGTCCCACCAGCGCACCGATGGTCTTGCCAGACGACGCTGCGGTCATGACGCGTCCGTGCTCGTTCGCCGGATGAGGGTCACCCCGTCCCGCAACGGCAGCAGCACCTGCTCCACCCTGGCGTCCGCGGCGACGACCCGGTTGAAGTCGGCGATCGCTTGCCCGTTGGTGGAACGGGCACCGTTGTTCGCGTACGGCTCCCCCTGCAGGAGCGTGTTGTCGACGACGATCACGCCATGCGGTGCGAGCAGGTCACTGCCGATGAGGTAGTGGAAGTAGTCGAGGTACCCGGTTTTGTCGGCGTCGATGAACACCACGTCGAACGGACCGTCGAGCCGGAGGACCGTGTTCAGGGCTGGACCGACTTCCACTCGAATCCTTTTGCCGGCGGGTGATTCGGCAAAACACTGACGGGCGAGGTCGGCGACGTACGGATCGACCTCACAGGCCACCACCTCCCCATCGTCCGGGAGCGCCTCGGCCATCGCGAGCGCCGAGTACCCGGTGAACATCCCGATGTCGAGGACCCGACGAGCACGGGTCATGTGCACCAGGAACTTCAGCGTCTGCCCTTCCACATGGCCCGACAGCATCTCCTGTTCCAACGGACCCGATCCGGCGACGAGCGACCGCTCTGACCACCGCTCCGCCCGGGTACGCGCTGCCAGGGCGGCGAGTGCCGGAGACTCCGGCGTCGAGCACTCCTCCAGGTACGGATCGAGACCGCGCGCCAGGTCGCGCGCTCGGCGCAATCGCTCCTTGAGCCCCGGGTCGAGCTCGGGCGCGGCGTCCACCAACGCCACGAGTTCGGCCAACTCCACCGCAAGGATTGTCGAAGGCGTGACCGGATGCGACGGGATCGACACCGTGTCAGCCATCGACGGAGGCCAAGGACGCAGATGTGAACATGTCGATCCCTGCACCCTCGCGCTCGAAGTCGAGACAGATCTTCTTGTGCACGGTGAGCGTGTCGGCGAGTTCGTCGACGGTGATGTCATTGAGGAACTGACACTGCCCGATCGGATTGGGTACCGCGGCCCGCAGCAGTCCATCTCGCGTCCTGAGGATGGACTGCGTCGCCTCGGCGAGCAGCTCGGGCGTGAGATGGTCGCTGTCGAGGGCGAGGCCCAGGCGGTTCATCACCCCCAGGATCCGGTCGCGGTCATCGACGGAGATCAACCCGCGCTTTTCGGCCAGCGTCGTCGACAGTGCCATGTCGATGTTGATCGCATGACCGTGGAAGAACGGTTCCGGCGGTGAGAGTTCGAGTGTGGGACTCCAGGTGTGCCCGAATGCGATGACTCGGTCGAGCATGAGCTCATGAAGATTCGGCGCCTCCAGTTCGAGCATGGTCTCGATGGCCTGATAGGTCAGCTTGTCCGCCACCGCGCGTAGTTCGGTGGTCCCGTCCAGGTGCCCGAATCGGGTGCGCAGCAACTCAGGGCCGTACTCGTCGAGCATGTCGAAGATTGCCGCGTTGCCGACTGTCGCGATCTTGATGAGTTCGGCCATTCCGTTACGCACCTGGTCAGCAGGCAGGGTTCGGAGGAACGCAAAGTCCAGCAACACTTTCTCGGAGGCGTGATATGCCCCCAGCCGGTTCTTGTGCTTGCCGTGATTGACCGCCACCTTGATCGACACACTGGCATCGATCAGCCCGATCAGGGTGGTCGGAATCCGAATGTACGGCGTATTTCGTCGATAGCTGGCACACGCGAAACCGGCCACATCTGTTGTGAGCCCTCCGCCGACCACCAGGACGGGTTCGGTCCGGACGAGACCGAACTTGTCGAACTCGCCGACTATGTCCTCGTAGGTGCGGAGCGATTTAGCGGTTTCGGCAATCCCGACGGGGACAACCGTGAGCTGCAGGTCGTGGTGATCGAAGTACCGATGGATCTGCGTACCGTAGAGCGCGTACACACTTTCGTCGATCACCATCAGGCACCGGCCGTAGCCGCGATAGGTATCGGCCAATTGTGGCTGGTCGATGGAGAAGACACCGTCGACGTACAGCAGGTCGTACTCGATCTTCTCGTAGCCTTCGACGTGAAAAGCGCGTTCGGTGGCGGTGACGCGGGCTTGGATGTCGCTCATCTGAATCCTCTCTGACTGCTGGTGAGCGCTAGTGATCGTGTTCGGCCAAGGCGCGCAGACGATCGGCATCGAGCTGCCCGACGACCTCGACGGCTTCAGAGAAGTCGCCGCTCACGGTGTTCTGATTGGGGAACGCAACGCAGATCACCGAGGCGGCGGTGGCCGCGTGCACCCCGCCGACGTTGTCCTCGATCGCAACGCACGAGGCGGCGTCTTCCCCTAGCTGATCCAACGCGTACTTGTAGGACGCCGGGTCCGGCTTTCCCGTTTCGACAGCGGCCGAATCGACCACCACGTCAAATGTTTCGCGCGACACGTCCGGAAGTCCGGCGAGCAGCGCGGTGACGTTCTCGGGTGATGTGGTCGTGACCAGTCCGAGTTTGACGTTGTGGGTCTTCGCTGCCGCCACCGCGTCCAGGACGCCTGCGCGGGGCTCGATACCCAGCATCGCCACCAATTCCTGAAAGATCGACGATTTGGTCGCGTGTATCGCAGCGGCATCGACGGTCTCGCCACGAGACTCGGCGTAGTCAGCAATACGTTGCGCGCCACCGTTACTCGTCAACATGGCAATGTAGTCGTCGCGACCCCACTTCCAGTCCAATCCGTGGGCTTCGAACGCTTCGTTGAACGCACGACGCTGAATCTCGGAGGTGTCTGCGAGGGTACTGATTGATCCAAACAAGATGGCAGCCATCATGTTCCTTCCTGGAATCCGTTGATGTTCAATGCCATTGCTCGACCCCTTCGAGTGTGAACAGACCAGGTGTCGGCGAGGTCGCACCAAATATCACGAAAAGGTCACGAAAAGTCACGGAACGGTAACGGGCGCCGCGCGCGAATTGCCCACTCCCTCGCGCCGGAGCGGTAATCTTGCCTCGCACCTGATGAAGGGAGACCCGATGGCGATCACACCGGACACCAAGAACTGGACATGGGTCCTCGACCGACCGTGCCCGGACTGCGGATTCGATCCCGCGATCGTCGACTACCGGGACATACCCCGGCTGGTCATGGAGAACGCATCGGCATGGCCGACTGCGCTCGCGGGCGGTGATGCTCGCCTGCGGCCCGACGATGACACCTGGTCACCGCTGGAGTACGCGGCCCACGTTCGCGACGTGTTCACCAAGTTCACCGAACGCGTCGAGCAGATGCTGTCCCAGGATGTCCCCGAGTTCGACAATTGGGATCAGGACGCCACCGCGATCGCCGAGCGCTATTTAGATCAGGATCCCGGTGACGTGGCGACAGAACTGACGGCTGCCGCCACCCGAGTCGCCGACGCGTTCGCCGAGGTTCCGGACGACGCACTCGGTCGGCGTGGCCTGCGGAGCGACGGCAGCGAGTTCACCGTCGAAACTCTGGCGCTCTACTTCATCCACGACCCCGTTCACCATCTCTACGACGTGACCGGGGAACGCTTCGAAAAGAATTGAACGGGCCACAGGACACGGGACGCGATGAGTTCTCCGTCCGGTACCGGTCTAACGGAGTATGGGAGCCACATTGTCCGAGGTATGGCCGGTCGTTCACGCAGAGCGAGCCACGCTGGTAGAAGATCTCGGTCGAATATCGGACGACGCGTGGACCACGCCCTCACTCTGCCCTGGATGGACGGTCCATGACGTCCTGGCACACCTGGTCGACTCCGCGAGGACCACCAGACTCGGCTTCCTTCGGCGGATGGTCGTGGCGCGTTTCGATTTCGACCGCGACAACGACTCCGGGATCGCCCGGGCGAAATGCGACAACCCCCGCGACACCCTGGAAGCGATGCGCGCGGTCGTCTCCTCGACGCGTACGCCGCCCGCCAACCCGGCAACGCGATTGGTGGAGGCGTTCGTCCATGGAGAAGACATCCGTCGGCCGTTGCAGATCAACGCGAGTTATCCCACGGCGTCCGTCGTGACAGCGCTGGATTACCAGTGCAGAACCACGGTTAGCTTCGGCGGCGGTCGCGAGCGCATCGAGGGTTTACGGCTGATCGCCACCGACGCCGATCTGGCTACCGGGCCCGAGAAGGGTGAAGCTGTGTACGGCCGGGCCATCGATCTGCTGCTCGTGGTGTCGGGCCGGGCGGTGACTGAAGATGCGTTGACCGGGCCGGGCGCAGCGCTGCTCGCCCCTCGTTGACACCATTCCGAATCCGTTGTCGCGGGCCAATTATGAGTAGCATCCGACCTGTTGGGGCTGAACCCGAATACCTGGCCAAAACCATCGCCGCGGCAACCGTATCGACTTACTTGACAACTGTACGGGAAATCATTCCTGAATTGAACAGGTTCGCCAGCCCTGCAAGAGACTCCTAGAGCCGCAGCCGCGTCGACAGCAGGTGAGCCGCATCCAACAGCGTTGTCCCCAAGGTCGGCAGCCTTTCGGGCCCGAACCGCGTCTGCACCCCGGTCAGGCTCAGCGCCCAGGCCGGACGGCCCGATCGATCGAACACTGCCGCGCCGATACCGAAACTCCCTTCGACGAGCAGTCCAGGGTTGATGGCGTAACCGCTCTGCAGCGTCGCTGCGATCCGCCGCCGGACCGCTGCCTCCGAATGCGCCTCACCCCAGCTGCTGTCGAGGTCGGTGCGCGAGAAGAACTCGTCGACGTCCCGCCCGGGCAGATGGGCGAGGATCACCAATCCCGCCGAAGCGACCCCCAGCGGGAAGCGGATGCCCTCGTGCAGGACGTGCGAACGCAGCGGAAAACTGCCCTCCTGACTGAGCACGCACACGGTCTCGTCGCCACGGCGCGCGGAGAGAAACGCGCTTTCCCCGGTGTCACGGGCGAGGCGATCGAGGATGTCGCGGGCCTGGCCGGTGATGTCGTAGCGATTCGCGGCGCTCGCACCGAGTAGGTACAACTCCGGTCCGAGCGCCCAGCGTCCGGTCTTCGTGTCCCGATCGATCAGGCCTTCATCCGACATCGATGACAGCAACCGATGGGCGGTCGGTCGGGCGATCCGGGCGGCCTTCGCCACGTCAGTGGTCGATGCCCCGGCGGGCTCCGCAGCACCGACGGCTCGCAACAGCGAACCGACACGGGCCACCACACTCGGGTTGTCCACATCAGTCATGCGCCCAGTCTTACGCGTTCACTCAGTGAACGCAATGATTTCGAGTGTCCATACCCCGATCAATCGGGATCAATCACCACCCGAGCCGTTGACCTTCGAACTGGGTAAACGGTTGACTGAGGGCCGCGAGCAGATCGTCTGACCAGTGAACAAGCAGGAGCAAAGATGGCATCGAAAGTAGTGGATTCCGCCGCCGAGGCGGTTGCGGACATCCGAGACGCCGCGACCTTGGCGGTCGGGGGATTCGGATTGTGCGGCATTCCCGATGCTCTGATCGGCGCCATCGCCGATGCCGGAGCAGGCGACCTCGAGGTGTACTCCAACAATTGCGGCGTCGACGACCACGGTCTCGGCATCCTGCTCTCGCTGGGCCGCATCCGACGCGTCACGGCGTCGTATGTCGGAGAGAACAAGGAGTTCGCGCGGCAGTACCTCGCCGGTGAACTCGAGGTCGAACTCACCCCGCAGGGCACCCTCGCCGAGCGCCTACGTGCCGGTGGCACCGGGATACCTGCGTTCTTCACCCCAGCCGGTGTCGGCAGCCCGATCTCCGAAGGCGGGATGCCCTGGCGCTACGCCGCCGACGGCTCGATCGCCATCGCCTCGCCGCCCAAAGAGACCCGGACGTTCGGCGAGAAGCGCTATGTCCTGGAGGAGTCGATCAACGCCGACTTCGCGCTGGTTCATGCCGCAGTCGGGGACACCGAGGGCAACCTCGTCTTCGAGAAGACGGCGATGAACTTCAATCCCCTGGCGGCCATGGCGGGCCGCATCACCATCGCGCAGGTCGAGAAGCTGGTGCAACCAGGCGAAATCGACCCCGCAGCGGTGCATCTACCCGGCGTCTTCGTCCAGCGGATCGTGCACACCGGACCTCAGGACAAGCGCATCGAAAAACGCACAGTCACAGCGACCGCAGGAGCAACCCGATGAGCGCACCCACCACAGCGACAGGCTGGACACGGGACCAGATGGCCGCACGCGCCGCCGCCGACATGATCGACGGCGAATACGTCAACCTCGGAATCGGCCTGCCCACACTGATTCCGGGCTTTCTGACCTCCGACGTCCAGGTCACCCTGCACTCGGAGAACGGCATCCTCGGCACCGGCCCGTATCCGGCCGACGATGCGGTCGACGCTGATCTGATCAACGCGGGCAAAGAAACCGTCACCGTCAATCCGGGTGCGGCATTCTTCGATTCATCGTTGTCCTTCGGCATGATTCGCGGCGGGCACATCGACACCGCGGTCCTCGGGGGCATGCAGGTCTCCCGCCACGGTGACCTCGCCAACTGGATGGTCCCCGGCAAGATGGTCAAAGGTATGGGCGGGGCGATGGATCTCGTCCATGGCGCGGCCCGGGTCATCGTCCTCATGGAGCACACCGACCGAAGCGGCAGCCCGAAGATCCTCACCGATTGCACTCTGCCGCTGACCGGCGAGCGTGTGGTCGACCGGATCATCACCAATCTCGCGGTCATCGACGTCGTCGGCGATGGCACCCTGGTCCTGCGGGAGCTTGCACCCGGCGTCAGCGCCGACGACGTCATCGCCGCCACCGGGGCCACCCTCGAGGTCGAGATCCCATGAGCGAGCGCACAACTTCGGTCATCGTCGCCGGAGCACGAACACCCGTCGGACGACTCATGGGTTCTTTGTCAGAGTTCTCCGGTTCCGACCTCGGCGGTATCGCGATCAAGGCGGCGCTCGACAAAGCGGGGATCACGGGCGATCAGGTGCAGTACGTGATCATGGGCCAGGTACTCACCGCAGGGGCAGGGCAGATCCCCGCCCGGCAAGCCGCGGTGGCCGGAGGCATCCCGATGTCGGTGCCCGCCTTGACCATCAACAAGGTGTGTCTGTCCGGGGTCGATGCGATCGCGCTCGCCGATCAGATCATCCGGGCAGGTGCCGTCGACGTCGTGGTCGCCGGTGGGCAAGAATCCATGACCCGGGCCCCGCACATGCTCGAGAAGTCTCGTGCGGGTTTCAAATACGGCGACGTCACGATGCGTGACCACCTCGCCTACGACGGGCTCCACGACATTTTCACCGATCAGGCCATGGGCGCACTCACCGACAGCGTCAACCCGCTGGCCCGCGCAGACCAGGATGAGTTCGCCGCCGCGTCGCACCAGCGCGCGGCCACCGCCTGGAAGAACGGACTGTTCGCGGACGAGGTTGTGCCCGTGCCCATTCCGCAGCGCAAAGGTGAGCCGGTCATCTTCGCTCACGATGAGGGCATTCGCGCCGACACGACACCGGCCACCCTCGCGCGCCTGCGGCCCGCCTTCTCCCCGGAGGGCACCATCACCGCAGGCAACGCATCCACCATCAACGACGGTGCCGCCGCGGTCGTCGTGATGAGCAAGGCCAAGGCGCACGAACTCGGCCTCACCCCGCTCGCCGAGATCGGAGCCCACGGGATGGTCGCGGGCCCCGATTCGACGCTCCAACTGCAACCCGCGCGCGCCATCGCCGCCGCCTGTGCCACCGAGGGCATCGACCCCACCGCGCTCGATCTCATCGAGATCAACGAGGCCTTCGCGGCTGTCGGCATCGCGTCGACGCGTGAGCTCGCACTCGACCCCGCGCGGGTCAACGTCAACGGTGGTGCCATTGCCATCGGCCACCCCCTCGGGATGTCCGGTGCCAGAATCGCTTTGCACCTGGCCCTGGAGCTGGGGCGTCGCGGCGGTGGTGTCGGGGCCGCGGCCCTGTGCGGCGGTGGCGGGCAGGGATCGGCACTGATACTGCGCGTACCGACGTAGCCGTTCCGACGTCCGGCAGCACGCGATCGACCGCCGACAGCCCGCGGCGCTGTCGTACTCTCATCGCATGCCATCGCCGCCTCGTGAACCGACGGGTGTCGGATCATGGCCACGTGAGCGGGGCACCGTGGTTCGCCGGGCCAGCACGGTCACCGACAGCACTCCGCTGTCCTTCGTCATCCTCGCCGAGTCGGAGACCGCCGAGGTTCCCCTGGAGTACGAGCCGCACGCGCATCCGACTCACGAATTGGTGTGGGTTCGCGATGGAACACTGACGGCGCTGATCGACAAGCGGGTGTTCACCGTGTCGGCCGGCAGCGCGCTCTGGCTGCCCGCGGGAACGGTGCACGCCGGCCGGCTGACGGCGAACGCGCAGTTCCACGGCGCGTACTTCGCACCTCACCACACCCTCGATGCCTTCGACGGTCCCACGACGATCTCGATGACGCCCGTTCTGGGGTCGTTGCTGACCCACCTCGCGCGCACCGATCTCGACGACGATGCCAGGGCGCGAGCGGAACTCGTCGTCTTCGACGTGCTCGAGCCGACCGAGCGGCAACTGACCCTGCACCTCCCCGGCGATCCACGGATCGACGCAATCGCCACGGCACTGCTCGCCGACCCGGCCGACAATCGTGCGCTCGACGATTGGGCGAGGACCCTGGGGATCAGCGAACGCACGATCACCCGCCTGTTCCGCCGCACCACCGGACTGTCGTTCGCGCAGTGGCGGCAGGTGCTGCGCGTCCACCAGGCACTGACCCTGTTGTCCGAGGGATACGAGGTGCAGACGATCTCCGAGCAACTGGGATATGCGCAGCCCAGCACCTTCATCGAAGCCTTCCGACGGGTCATGGGAACCACGCCGGGAGCTTTCTGCGCAGCACCTCACACCACTCGGTCGCTGTCCTGAATCCCGTATCGGCGGTCCCGATGTACGGATTGCAGACATAAGGGTCATAGCCTTATAGTCCAGTTGCAAGGGTTGCCTAACCTTCTGCTGAACTCGTGCGGTGACGCCGGGGGTGGTTCACACCCGCGGTCGACGGTGCCGGGTGACCACGTCGACTCAGAGCTGATCCCATGACCTCCTCGCCCGCTCCGCGCCCTGACGCGCGGGCCCACCCACCGGCATTGGTGGGTGCGAACCTGACCCTGCGATACGGCAGGCACGCAGTGGTTCATGGTGTATCGGTGGAGCTCCGGCCCGGCCACGTCACGGCGCTGGTGGGACCGAACGGCAGCGGGAAGTCGACACTGCTCAGATCACTGGCCCGCCTGCACAAGATCGACGCCGGCGAGCTACTTCTCGGCGGGCGCGAGCGTGCGGCCTCACTGCTGAGTTCGCGCGAGTTCGCACGCGAAGTCACCTTGTTCACGCAGTCCCGCTCAGCGCCACAGGGACTTTCGGTGCGCGAAGTGGTCGCGTTCGGGCGCCACCCCTACCGGCGCGGCTTTGCGGGTCTGTCCGATGACGATCGGCAAGCCATCGACAGCGCGATGACCGCCACCGGAGTGCACGGGTTCTCCGAGCGGTCTGTCGGCGAATTGTCCGGCGGCGAGGTGCAGCGGGTCTGGCTTGCCGCGTGCGTCGCCCAGGACACCGGGGTGATCCTGCTGGATGAGCCGACGAACCACCTCGACCTGCGCTATCAGATCGAAACCCTCGATCTCGTCAGGGACCTCGCTGACGACCACGGCGCGGCAGTCGGCATCGTCCTGCACGATCTCCATCACGCCGCGCAGGTCGCCGACACCCTGATCCTCATGTCCGCGGGCACAATTCACGCCGCCGGTGCGCCGCTCGATGTCCTCACCGCCGAGAACATCGAGACCGTCTACGACATCGGCGTCGAAGTCCACCTCGACCATCGCACGAACCGCCTGCGCATCGACCCCATCGGGCGGCACTACGCCGGCGCTTCGGTCGATGCCCCGAACAACTCCACCAACCCCACTCGAGAGGATTTTTCGTGACCCGCACCAAGAGTTTCGTGACGGCCTCGGCGGCCGTCGCCGCGCTGGCCCTGGCCGTGGCCGGCTGTGGTTCCACCAGCGTCGACGAGGCCGACAGCAGCAGCGTCGCACCGCCGACCTCGCAGGCCTGCACCGATGACACGACCGAAACATCAACAGGCCCGGTCTCGTTGACCGACGGCGTCGGCCGCAACGTTGAACTCGACCAACCCGCCAAGCGCGTTGCGGTGCTGGAGTGGCAGCAGATCGAGGACGCACTCACCTTGTGCGTCTCGCCGGTGGCGGTGTCCGACGCAGAGGGCTATTCCACGTATGTCAGCGCCGAGAAGCTCCCCGAGGGCGTCGCAGACGTCGGCACCCGAGGTGAACCCGATCTCGACACCCTCTACGCCGCAAACCCAGATCTCATCATCGTCGAGGCATTCAGCGCCGACGACGAGATCATCGGTCAGCTCGAAGCCCGTGGGGTCCCCGTGCTCGCCACACTAGGGGCCGACGGCGCCGACCCCATCGGCAACATGAAGAACGTCTTCTCGCAGATAGGTGAGGCCACCGGTCGCACCGAACGTGCAGACCAGGTACTCCAAGAGTTCGACGAGCACCTCGCCCAGGCGAAAGAGAAAGTCGCGACCGTCGAGCTCCCCAACCGGGATTTCCTGTTCTTCGACGGCTGGATCGAAGGTGGCAACGTCATCATCCGCCCCTACGGTCAGGGCGCCCTGTTCACCGCGCTGGGCGAGCAGCTCGGTATGACGTCGGCCTGGACGAACGAGATCAACGAGCAATACGGCAGCGGCGGAGTCGATCCCGCCTACGGACTGGCTCAGACCGACATCGAGGGTCTCACCGCCGTCGGAAACGCCAACCTCTTCTACTCGACCGACGACGAGGCCGAGAGCTACGTCACCGAGATGGAAAAGAACCCGATCTGGACGTCGTTGCCAGCAGTGCAACAGGGCCGCGCGCACGCGTTCCCTCCGGGCGTCTGGGGTGCCGGCGGTCCGCTCTCCTGCCAGCAGGCTGTCGACGCCTACGTCGACGTCCTCACCACCGCTTGACCGCGACGCGTTCCGCCGACGTCGAGCAGCGTCAGTCGCTGCCCGACATCGGCGTTCGGGGCGGTGTCGGCGGCGCGACCGTGTTGGTCACGCTGCTCATCGGCGTTGTCCTGATCGGGATGTGGCACCTCACCCAGGGCACCTCGGGGGTCGGGATGTGGGACCTGCTGCGCATGCTCGGCGGCGCGGACGAGACCGTCGGCGGGGTCCCGGTCGGTGAGATACTGACCGGATCCCGTCTGCCGCGCCTGTTGGCCGGTGTAGCAGTGGGTTTCGCGCTCGGCGTCGCCGGAATACTGCTGCAGTCGATCACCCGGAACATCCTCGCCTCTCCCGACACCCTGGCCGTCACCGCCGGTTCGTACTTCGCGCTCACCCTGGCGGCCGCGTTCGGACTGGCTGTGCCGCTGTGGGCGTCGGGCGGCGTCGCGTTTCTCGGAGGCCTGGTTGCCGCGGCCATCGTGCTGGGGTTGTCCGGCCGCGCGGCCGGCACCGCAACCACCCGGCTCATCCTCGCCGGTGCCGCCATCGCAATGGCTCTCGACGCGGCGACGGCAATGCTCCTCATCGTCTTCAAGGAGAACACCACCGGCCTGTTCGCCTGGGGCAACGGTTCTCTCGCGCAGCTGAACATCGACGCGTTCGTACGCGCGGCCCCGGTCATCATCGTGATGGTGTGCGTGGCCCTGCTGCTCTCCCGACGGCTCGACGTGCTCGGTCTGGGCGACGACGCCGCGGCCGCGGTCGGTGTGCCGATTCAGTCCACCCGGATCTTCTCGGTGCTCTGTGCCGTACTGCTGACCGCCATCTCGGTCACCTTGGCCGGGCCTATTGCCTTCCTCGGGCTCGCGGCACCCGTACTCGCCCGTTTACTCGCCGGACGCATCCACACCCTGAACCGGCATGTCTTCCTGATCCCCGTCTCAGGCCTGATCGGGGCGCTACTGATCCTCCTCGCAGACGTTGCGCTCCGCGCGATCCTCGGCGCGCAGGGCGCCGCGTCGATCCCGACCGGTGTGCCCACCGCTCTGCTGGGTGCGGTGGTCATCGTGGCTCTCGCCATGCGGCTTCGTGATTCAGGGTCCACCCGACAGCCACCGTCGCAGCGCATCCGCATTCGATCGCGGCGCACCTTCCTCACGACCCTGGTGATCGCAACCGTGTTGCTGGTCGCATCGATCATCGTCGATCTACTCGCCGGGACCCTGTGGCTACGGACCGGCGACATCGCACTCTGGCTGCAGGGCACCGCTCCGGACCTCGTCGGACGCGCACTCGACGAACGCCTCCCACGGGTGGCCGCCGCCGTCCTCGCGGGTGCGGCGCTCGCTCTCGCCGGGTGCGTCGTGCAGGGCACGGTTCGTAACCCATTGGCCGAGCCCGGCATCCTCGGCATCTCGGCAGGCGCGGGACTCGGCGCGGTGATCGTCGTGACGTCCACCTCCGGCGGCGGGCGTGGGTTGATCATTCTGATGGCAGTTGTCCTGGGGCTTGCCACCTTTGCGCTGATCGCATTGCTCGCCTGGCGCGGCGGGCTACTGCCCGACCGATTCGTGTTGATCGGAATCGGCTGCGGTTACGGCTTGAGCGCAGTGACCACCTTCCTGCTGCTGCGGGCCAATCCCTATGACACTCCGCGCATCTTCACGTGGCTCTCGGGTACCACGTACGGGCGTACTCTCCCGGACGTGGCGCCGGTCGCCGTCGCGCTGGTGCTTGCGGTACCCGTGCTCATCGGCATGCGGCACCGCCTCGACATCATTGCTGTCGACGAGGACACCCCGCGGGTCTTGGGAATCCGGCTCGAGCGCACCCGGCTCATCCTGTTGACGATCGCCGCGATCCTGGCCGCCGTGAGCGTAATCGCGGTCGGCGTAGTCGGATTCGTCGGACTGGTTGCCCCACATCTGGCCCGCGGGCTGGTCGGCGCCCGCCACGGACGCGTGATCCCGGTGTCGATGGTGCTCGGTGGTTTGCTGGTCTGTATCGCCGATACTCTGGGCAGGATCCTTATCGCGCCCGCTCAGCTTCCCGCGGGACTGATGATCGCGCTCGTCGGCGCGCCCTATTTCGTGTGGCTGCTCAGCCGGTCGAACAGGTAGCTGACCAACGCCTCAACGATCCCACCGCTCTCACCGATCCCACTGCTGCAGAAACTCTTTGATCAGCACCCTGATGAGGGCGGGTCGTTCGGCGATGAGGTTGTGCGTCGTACCCGGCACGATCGCCAGCTGGGCGCCCGGGATCGACGAAGCGATCAGCAGACTGTGATCAGGCCGGATGGTGTCCCGATCCCCGGACATCACGAGGGTGGGCGCGGTGATCGCGCCCAGGTCCGCGGCTGCGATTCGCGGCTCGGTGGTCCAAAGACGAAACAACTTCTCCAGCACCACATCTGCATGACCCGGTCCATCCGGGGAGAGTCGTTCGTAGTGCATCCGTTCGACATCCGGTTCGGCCGCGCCCTCTGCCGCAACCGGCGTATCCAGGACGAGCGCGCCGGCACCTCCGTCCGAGTGCGTGAACGCCGACGGGTCGAGGTTGGCGCTGATCGCCACCAGCGAACGGATCCGATCGGGATGGCTCATCGCCAACTGCAATCCGATGATCGCGCCGTCGCTGTAGCCGATCACATCCACCGTCGTCAGTTCCTGTGCATCCAGGTACGCCAGGGTGTCGGCCACCCCGCGTGCGTAATCGTAGTCGTCGTCGATGTCCGCCGAACGTCCATGGCCGGGGCGCTCATACGCGAACACCTGATGGTGGGGCACCAGGGCATCGGACAACACGCGCAGGGATTCGAGCGAGCAGTAACCACCGTGGAGCAGGAGAACGGGAGGGCCGGTGCCGTCGACTTCCGAGTACAGGTCCGTGCCGTTGATCCGGAGATGAGGCATCTCCCCATCCTATCGATGCGGCGCGCCCACGATGGTGCTCGAGCGAGGCCGAACACCGCTGGTAGGGATCAGGACGTCTACCGGTCTACCGCCGGGCGGTATTACGAATCTATGACGTCATCGCTGCGACTCATCGGTGCGGTGGTTCAGTAAGGCAGGCTGAAATCATGAGCGCTGCCACACAACCTCGCATCGGAATCATCGGCGGATCCGGCTTCTACTCGTTCTTCGATCCAGGTGCCGAGCAGATCGAGGTCAGAACTCCTTACGGCGACCCCAGTGCCGCTGTCACCATCGGCGATGTCGGCGGGGTACCGGTCGCGTTCCTGCCCCGCCATGGCCTCTCGCATGAGTACGCACCGCACACCGTTCCGTATCGGGCCAACGCATGGGCGTTGCGGTCGGTGGGTGTTCGGCAGGTGTTCGCGCCCTGCGCCGTGGGAGGACTCAGTACCGACCTGCCGCCAGGGACGATGGTCATTCCCGATCAGCTCGTCGACCGGACGACGAGTCGCGCGCAGACCTTCTTCGACGGCCCCGCCGTTCACGTCGGATTCGCCGATCCCTATTGCCCGACGCTACGTCGCGCAGCTGCCACAGCCGCCCCGGACGCCGTCCACGACGGGACGATGGTGGTCGTCGAAGGTCCACGCTTCTCGACGAGGGCCGAAAGCCAGTGGTACGCCCGGCAAGGGTGGACCTTGGTGAACATGACCGGGCACCCCGAAGCAGTCCTGGCTCGCGAACTCGAGATGTGCTACGCGGCCATCGCTTTGGTCACTGACACCGACGCGGGCCTGGTGGCCGGTGAGGGGGTCACCGCATCGGAGGTGTTCGCGGTCTTCGAGCGCGGGCTCCAACATGTTCGCGAGGTGCTCATCAGAGCAATCGGGGTGGCTGCGAAGGAACCCGAATGCCTTTGCGCGCGCGGCGAACACGACATCACTACCGTCATGGAAGCAGAGCTGTGACTCGGGTGCTGCTGACCGGCGCCGCCGGATTCATCGGATCCCACCTCAGATCGGCGTTGACGGAACGGGGCCACGACGTCGTCGCGGTGGACGGCATGATCCCCGCCGCACACGGATCGGACGCCATCGCACCCGACGGGGTACTGGTCACCGATCTCCGGCAGGCGTCACTGGTCGAACTGCTCGATGGCGTGGACGTCGTCTGCCACCAGGCGGCTCGGGTAGGTGCCGGTGTCGATGCCCGTGATGCCCCTGACTACGCAGCTGACAATGACCTCGTCACCGCACGATTGCTGGCGGCCATGTTCGAAACACGGTGCCAACGAATGGTGCTCGCATCATCGATGGTCGTCTACGGCGACGGCACCTATCGCGATGGCTTCGGGACGATCGTGGACCCGCCTGCGCGCAGCACTGCCGATCTCGAAGCCGGCAGATTCGAGAGGTACCTGCCCAGCGGCGAGCCCGCAGTCTGGGCCCTGACACCCGAGGATGCCCCCCTGGCACCGCGCAGCTACTACGCGGCGAGCAAGGCGGCGCAGGAATCGTATTGCCGCGCTTGGTCGTTGGAGACCAGAGGGGCGGTGACAGCATTGCGCTACCACAATGTGTACGGCCCGCACATGCCCCGGGACACCCCATATGCCGGCGTGGCGGCCATCTTCCGGTCACAGCTCGAGGCCCGTCAGGCGCCGACGGTGTTCGAGGACGGCGGACAGATGCGAGATTTCGTCCATGTCAGCGACATCGCCGCCGCCAACGTCGCGGCAATAGAGAGGCTCGCTTCCGAAACAGGCAGCGGCCGGTTCGAGGCGTTCAACGTGTGCTCTGGACAACCGATATCGATCAAACAGGTGGCCGAATCGCTCACCACCGGCATCAGCGGGCCCGCTCCCGTGACCACTGGGCGTTATCGACCGGGGGACGTCCGCCACATCGTCGCCGACCCTGCCCTGGCTGCCGCCGAGCTCGGCTTCCGCGCCTCGATCATGCCGGAGCGCGGCCTCCGCGAGTTCGCGACGGCGCCTCTGCGCTGACCTCGGAACCCTTCGGAACCGGAGGGCCGCCGGGCACGGGCAGTCGCACCTCGAACCGGCTGCCCGGGTCCCGATTCGATACCGAGATCCTGCCGCCGTGGGCGGAGACCAGACCCTCCGCGATCGCCAGTCCCATTCCGGAGCCGACCGGTAACCCCTTGTCGTCTGTGGGCGTCCGCGCCGACGTACCGCGATAGGCGATCTCGAATATCCGGGCCATCTCGTGCTCGGCGATCCCCGGACCCGCGTCGTCGACGCGGAGGAAGGCATGCGAATCCCGGAGCCCCACCTCGATCTCCACCGGACAACCGTTCGGGGTGTGTGCGATGGCGTTGATGACGAGGTTGGTGAGCACCCGGGACACTGCTCGACCGTCGGCGTCGACCATGACCGCGGCGTCCGGCATGACAGGCCGCAGTTCGATATCGGCACGGTCGGCAGCGGCAGCGCACCCCGCGACGACCTCGTCGACCACTTCACGAAGATCGAGGTTTTCGCGCTCGAGCCGGAGAGCGCCTGCGTTGATCTTGGACATCTCGAACAGGTCGTCGACCATCCCCGACAGCCGCACGGCGTCTCGATCGATCTGACGTGCGAAGGTCGATACCTCCTCTGTATCGGAGACGACGCCGTCGGCCAGCGCCTCGGCCATGGCCCTGATGTCGGCGAGTGGGGTGCGCAGGTCGTGGCTCACCCAGGCGATCAGCTCGCGGCGAGATTGCTCGGCCGCCCGCTCCTGCTCTCTGGCATGCCGTTCCCAGACTGTTCGGCGCGCCTGGAACCGGGCCAACAGAACTGCTGCCGGGATGACGATGATCGCCACCGACGCGAGAACGGTCGCGGTGCGCTTGAGGTCGTCGGTGAACATGAACCCACTGACGCCGATCACGCCCATCAGGATCGCGACCGGTGGGATCAGGACCAGAACCACCGTGCTCGACACCAACGACAACCGACGCAGTCCCAGTAGCAAGCATGTGCCGACCAGCACCACCGGCGCGGACCACAGGAGCGACAGTCCGACGATCTGCGGAATGTTCGTGGGCATCAGATCACCGCTCGCCGGCCGGTGCGGAAACCCACCGATAGCCCTGGCCCCACACTGTCTCCAAAGAATCGCAGTCGCCGAGCTTGGCACGTAACCGCTTGACGTGCACGGTCACGGTCGACAGGTCACCGAACGACCAGCCCCAGACCTGCGCGAGCAGTTGCTCTCGGCTGAACACCGCATCTCGATGAGACAGGAAGAAACGCAGCAGATCGAACTCGCGCTTGGTCGTGCTCACGGGTCTGCCGGCCACGGTGACGCTGCGTGCTTCGGCATCCATCACGACCTCGCCGTCGGTCAGGCTGTCGGCCGCAGCGGTACCCGACCAGTTCGCGACGCTGCGCCGCAACACCGATTGCACCCGCAGCGCCAGCTCGCGCGGGCTGAACGGCTTGATGACGTAGTCATCGGCACCCGCTGTCAATCCGATCAGGCGGTCTTCTTCTTGACCGGACGCGGTCAGCAGAATGACGGGCATGGCGGCACGAGGTCCGCTCCTGATCTCGGTCAGCACCTCGATGCCGGTACGACCGGGCATCATCACGTCGAGAATCACGAGGTCGACCTGATGGTTCTGCAGATGTTCGAGCGCGGCGTCCCCGGCGTCGACCAGCGCCACCTGCAGTCCATCGCGCTCGAGATATCGACGCACCACATCGCTGACGATCGGATCGTCGTCGGCCATCAGAACTCGCACCACACCAGCAAACATGTCTTCTACCAATAGGTCCACACGAGGTGGTTGATCAGCAGGGCCGCGAGCGCCTGACCCGCCAGCCAGAACCGGTGGGATGGTCGGGGCAACAGAGCCGTCGCGACGAGTAGCCACACGCTGAACGGCAGCCAGATCCGCTCGACCTCGGCCTTGCTGAGCGCGCTGACGTCGGCGACGATCATCGCCAGCAGACCGGCCAGCGCCAACAGCACCACGGCTTCTCGACGGCGGATCAGTCCCGGTCGCAGGGCGCGGCCGACACCGACCGCGGCGGCCGGACCGACCGCGCACAGTGCCGAGGCGAAGTTCGCCCAGCCCCAGTACGAGAACGGCCGCTGGGTCGCGACACCTTGGTAATAACGCTCGACCACCAGGTGGTAGCCGTCCAGCCACCAGAAACCGAATGCGGCGAAAATTCCTACGACAGCCAGCGCGGCCGGTACGGCGTACACAATCGGTCGCCACTCCCGGGCGATGACGAGAACCGCGATGGCGACAAGACCCATCAGCACGAGCCCGTAATTCAGGAAGATCGCGAACCCCAGGACCAATCCACTCCCGACGGCTGCGGACACCGCGCGTGTGCCGGACGTGGTCGCGGCGATGGCAAGCAGCGCGATTCCCCAGGCTGCCACTCCCATGTAGTAGCCATCAGCTGACACACCCATCCAGACCGCGCCGGGGGTCAGCGCGACGAAGGGTGCGATCCGCCGCGCCGTCGCCTCGTCGCTCAAGCGCGCGGTCGTGATCAGCAGTGCACCGGCCGCACTGCACCCGACGAGCACGACCCAGATCGCGGCCCAGGCGCCGCCGCCGAGACCGATCCGGTCGAGCAGGACGAAAGTCAGCAGGGATCCGGGAGGATGACCGGACACATGGGTGGTCCACGAGTCCGGCTGGAAGTCCAGGATCCTGCCGGAGAATTCGTCGAGCATGCCAGTGACACTCGAGACACCGGGCACTTCGGCGAGGTACTCGTCCGGCCTGATCAACCGGCCGGCGAACCCGCGGTCCCAGCCGTCGATCATCGCCAACGAGAAGGTCCACGCCAGGCACGTCGCCATTGCGGCGAGGACGACCGATCTCCACGACAATCGAGTCGCGAGCGTCGGCCCGTACGCGATGACGGCAATCGCAACGAGAACCGCTGCCACCGTGCCGTACCCGAAATGCGGTCCGTATTCACCGAACAGCGGTGGTGCGAGCGCAAAGATGTTGATGCGCCACTCGGTGTCGCCGACGATGGGTGCGACGATCGCGGTGGTCAGCAAAGCTGTTGCGACCAGGAGGGATAACAGATCTCCTCGGCTGATCCAGCGCTCGCGTCCTGACGTGTCTGAATCCGTGAGGGTGTTCAAGGTTCCGGTCACCCTTACAACCTAGGCTTCGTTTCCGAATCGCCTGAGCCTTCGGCACAGACGTCACTTTTCCGTCACCGAATTCTGCTGGCTATGTGCACCAGCCGCCCCTAGCGTCGAAGACATGGGACACCAGAGCACGCCACGGATCAGTGCCACAGTCGTGATCCCCTGCCGCGACGAAGCCGAATCTCTGCCTGCGATCATTCGCGCCCTCCCGGCCCACATCGATGCACTCGTCGTGGACAACGGCAGTGTCGACGGCACCGCCGATGTCGCTGCTGCGCTGGGCTGCACCGTTGTCCACCAACCGCTTCCCGGATACGGATCGGCTGTGCACGCCGGTGTCGAAGCCTGCACCACGGAGATCGTCTGCACCATCGACGGTGACGGTTCGATGGATCCCGCCGACCTCAGCCAACTGGTTTGCGCCGTGGCGGCCGGCGCCGATCTCGCCGTCGGGCGACGTCGGCCCGTCGACCGCCGTACGTGGCCGCTGCATTCACGAATCGGGACCAAATGGATAGCTCGCCGCCTCCGAAACCGCTACCGCATACCGATTCACGACATCGGGCCGATGCGGGCGGTTCGGCGCGACGATCTCCTGGCGCTGGGAATCACCGACCGCCGTTTCGGGTACCCGGTCGAACTCCTTGCGCGAGCAGGTGCCGCACGTTGGCAGATAGCAGAATTGGACATCACCTATCGGTCGCGGTCGGGCGGCAGATCGAAAGTGTCGGGATCACTGAAGGGAACGTTGCGGGCCACCCGCGACTTCCTGACCGTTCTTCATCAGATGGAGGAGAGAGTTGTTCACTGACACGCCCTGTGGAATCCTGATCGTCGCCAAGGCGCCGGTACCAGGACAGGTCAAAACCCGACTCACCGAGAAGTACTCGGAGGTCGAAGCGGCCGAGCTCGCCGCTGCTGCACTTCTCGACACTCTCGACACCGCGTTGTCGGTGGGAACTGCACCGGTCGTCGTCGCGATGACGGGCGCTCTCAGTGATGCCGTCGCGGTTGAGGAGATCGGCTGGCGACTTCGGCACACCACGGTGATCGCCCAGCACGGCAACACCTTTGGTGAACGGCTTCAGAACGCCCACCGAGACACCGACGATGTGGTCCATGGTGCGGTCTTCCAGGTCGGGATGGATACACCCCAGATCACAGCCGGCCAGTTCCGGGCGGCATTGGCAGCGTTGGACGAGACGGACTGTGTCCTCGGCCCCGCCACCGATGGGGGCTGGTGGGGGCTGGGACTCCACGACGCCCGGGGCGCGCACACCCTCACCGGCGTACCGATGTCATCGGCGGAAACGGGCGCTGCGACGCGATCGGCACTCGAGACAGACGGGCTCCGGGTGACCGAGCTTCCCGAACTGTGCGATGTCGACCACCCCGAGGACATCGACGGCGTCGCGCGTAGGTGTGCGCCAGGCAGCAGGTTCGCATCCACCGCAGCGACTCTGATGGAGCGATCATCGTGACCCTCGCAGACGAATCCGCGGATACGCAATATTTCGACAGCGCGCTCTCGCAAGGCCTTGCCGGTGAACGCACCTGGTTGCGGCAAGCCGACGGCACACGCGATCTGTTGCCGGTCGATCGGTGGCTCGGCACGAGCCAGGTCGGTTCGGACTCGGACTTCGATCGCCTCGTTGCCGACAAATGCTCCGGACCCACGGTCGATCTCGGATGCGGGCCGGGTCGGCTCGTGCATCGGTTGAGCGACAGGGGAATCGCGGCACTGGGTGTTGACCACAGCGATCAGGCAGTGAGCATGACTCGCGCGCAGGGCGGAGTTGCCATCCGGCGCAGCCTGTTCGACCGACTTCCCGGCGAAGGCCGTTGGCGGCACGTCCTGTTGCTGGACGGAAACATCGGCATCGGCGGGGATCCCGACCGGGTGGCGAGACGATCGTCCGAACTCGTCGCGGCGGGCGGGTCGATCATCATCGAACTCGACTCCGGCCTGGCGGGACTTTGGCGGGGCGCCGCTCGCGTCGAGACCGAGAGCTCATGTGGAGAATGGTTTCCCTGGGCGCGGGTTGGCATCGACTACGCCCGCGAACTCGCCGAGACGGTCGGGTTGCGGTACCGCTGTGAAACCATCGGTGGTCGCGGCCTGATGGAACTCACCGGGTAGTGGTCACCGATGTCGAGCAGGGGACCTGACAGCGGCGACGGTGCGTTCTTCCACTTCTTGAGATCCACCACTTTCCACGTCGAGCCCTCCGGAGCAAGGGACCAGTTGTCATGTATCTGTCGAGTACCGGGTATTCGCGGCCCGCTCCCGTCCGGATGGGATCTCGAACCCATCGCCCGAGGTCGATGAGCCGATGAGCCCCCTCGACGCAGACCCAGCCGCAGATCGCGATACCGGACTGCGTAGTCCGCGGCTGGTTGCGCGGGTCGGGATGCTGCTCGGGATCTGTATCACCGTATGTTTCGTGACCGGGCTACTCAGCCACTGGATACAGCACCCTCCCGCGTGGTTCTACTGGCCGTCGCGACCGGTGTGGCTCTACCAGACCACGCAGGGACTGCATGTGATCACCGGCGTCGTGGCCATCCCGCTGCTGCTGATCAAACTTCAACTCGTCTACCCGAAGCTCTTCGCCAGACCCGTGATCGGGACACCCGCACGAGCTGTGGAGCGCGCCTCGATTGCAGTCCTGGTGAGCTCCACGATCTTCCAACTCCTGACCGGATTGCTCAACACCGCCCAGTGGTATCCATGGAAGTTCTTTTTCACCACCACCCACTACGCCATGTCGTTCGTGGTGGTGGCGTCGATCTTGGTGCATATAGCGGTCAAACTGCCGATCATCCAGCGCGCTCTGGGCAGTCCAGTCGAGTCGACCGCCCCGATCGGCACGATTGACTCGACGGCCGACACGCAAAGGACCGCGAGCGAATCGGCACCGGGGCCCGGGGTGGTGTCACGGCGCACGGTTCTTCGCGGCACCGTCGCAGTCGGATCCCTCGCTGCGCTGGCGTTTGCCGGTCAAACAGTTCCTTTCCTGCGCTGGTTCGCGTTTCTCGCGCCGCGTTCAGGCGAAGGACCACAAGGCATACCGATCAACCGAACGGCATTGGCGGCGGGAGTACAAGAGTCGGCCCGCAATCCGGACTACCGGCTGACCATCAGCAACGGAAACTTTACGAGAGAACTGACCCTCGAACAGCTACGGGCCATGCCGCAACACGACAGCGCCCTTCCGATCGCGTGCGTGGAAGGGTGGAGCGCGACCGGTACGTGGAGTGGAGTTCAGGTACGCGACCTCGTGGCACTTGTCGACGGCGACCGTGAGCATGATGTCCGGTTCATCTCGCTCGAAGCAGGCCTCTACGGGGTGAGTACACTGCCCGCGAACATCGCCGACGACCCGCTCTCGCTCGTCGCCCTCAAGTTGCACGGGGAGCAGCTGATCGTCGACCACGGCTACCCGTGCCGGCTGATTGCACCGAACCGGCCCGGCGTACTGCAGACGAAGTGGCTGACCCGAATCGAGATCCTGTGAAATTGCGCATCATTCGGGCACTCCTGATCCTCGCCGCGCTGGCGCTGGGCTGGTACGGACTCTCCCAGCTCTGGACCATGCCGCGTGCAGATCAACTCTCCATTGTCTTCTGGCTCGCTGGTGGACTCATCGTCCACGACGCACTGTTCGCACCGGCGTGCATCGCTCTCGGCTACGGCGCGAAAAGACTGCTACCGCAACAGTGGTGGGCACCCGCACTGCTCGCCGTCTCCGCGAGCCTGGTCGTGCTCGTCCTCTCTCTGCCCGTACTGCTCCCACGTTCTCCGGGAAAGACACCTGACAATGCCACCATCCTCGACCGTCCCTACGGCGTCAGTGTTGTCATCGCCCTCGCCGTCATCTGGCTGCTGGCGATCGCTGTCATCCTGGTCCGACGACGTGGCCCGGCCGCGGTTCATCGGACGCCTTAGGTGCGAACACTCGTCGAAGGCCCAAGAAGCGCACCACTGTGGCCACGAGATTCGCCGCCACCAGCACAGCGACCTCCTGCACTCGCGACGGATCGGCTGTCCAGATGTGCAGCAGCCACAACGCCCCGCCCGTCAGCGCGAGCCCCAGGGCGAAGACAGCAAGGCCCTGCAGGTAGTGCCGCATGATCTCGTCGGTGCCGCGAATCCCGAAAGTGAATCGTCGATTGACCGCGGTGTTCGCGATCGCAGAGATCAGGAGCGCCAACACATTCGCGACCTGTGACGGCATGACGAATCGCAGTAGGACGAACAACGCCACATATGCGAACGCGCTGGCACCGCCTACGAGGTAGAAACGGAACAGCACACTGCGGTACCACTTGCCGGACACTTCTTCGATGATGCCATCCTCGCCTCCGGGCGCGAGACAACGTCCGCTCACAGAACTTCGTCCCGCTCGTGAAAGAACGCGAGCGGGACGAAGTTTTGTGAGCGAAACCGGTCGATTCAGCGTGCCGGCGCGGTGGTGGTCGTCGACGTCGTGGTGCTCGTTGCCGAGGTATCGGTGGACGTCAGGGCGGGTTCGGTCGAAACCGCATCCGCCGCAGGGGCTTCGGCGGGAGTCGACGAGGCCGACACTGGCGATTCCGAAGTCGACGAGGATTTGGTGGTCGACGGTACAGAGCTGGACGGATCGGTCGACGCAGGTACGTCGGCCGGGAGCACCGAAGGCTCGTCTGCAACGAGAAGTGCAGCCTTGGTGGCCTTGGCTGTGCCGCCGTCGACCTCGGCGCCGGTGGCGTTGACGACCTGGGTCTTCGCGGTGACGGGCGGGGTGTTGCGCAGCGTCTCGGTCACCTCGTCACGCCCGTCGCGCAGGGCGCGGCCCCAGTTCTCCCACGTGTGTCCGCCATAATTCGGCAACACGACGACGTTCGCCCCGCTTTGCGCGGCCTGGATCTGCATCAGGATGGTCGACACGGCCGACAGCATCTCGAGGGCGATCGCGCTGATCTGGTCCTGGGGCGCCAGCTGTGCCAGCTCGCCCGGAGTCAGGAAACCGTTGCCGGACGAGATGATGAGCACCTGGCCGTTGTCTTTGAGCTTGCTGACGTTCTTCGACGGATCGTTCTCGGTCCACCGGTTGCTCCCCGGGGCACCCCACATGTTGAGGATGCCGTTCGTGTAGTTCGATACGAGCGTCTGGGACGCGAAAACACCAAGCGCACCAACGGGATTGTCTGTTTGGTAGTAGCCCGACATCGCCTGCACCACCTTGAACTGCTCGGGGTGGCGTTCAGCCAGGGTGACGGCCGGCCCCGCCGACATCGACAGACCGATGATCGCGTTGTTGGACGGGCTGACGCCGAAGTTCTCGGCGAGGTAGGCAGGCAGTTCGTCGGTCAGGAACGTTTCCTGCTTGATGGTGGCGTTCTTGTCACCGGCGCCGGCGTCCCAGTCCGTGTAGAACGACGATGCCCCGCCGACCGGCATGACGAGTGTGGTGTCGGTGCTGCGGTCATAGACCTGGGCGGCCTTGACGTCTGTCGTCCAGGCAGAGCGGTCTTCGCGAGCCCGCATCCCGTCGAGCAGGTACACACCCTGATTGCTGCCCTCCGATGCGCGGATCTGCACCATGACGTTCTTGTTCTGGGACTTCGACCAGACCTGGCAGTTCTGCACGAAGTAGGCCGAGGAATCCCAGGTGCACCCGGGCCGGAGTTTGTCCGGCTGACCGGCAACTGCACCTGCGGTTCCGAAAGAGAACAGCAGTGAACTGAGGGCGGTCAGTGCGATGCTCAGCACGGCCACCATCGCGCCGAGCACAAGGACACGAGGTCCTCGGCGACGCTTGGGCGCCTCGGGCTGCGCATGCCGGGCCTCGCCGACGACTTTCCATGCGGGGACGGAGTGATCGAACTGGTTGAACGAACTGGGCATGCGGTGGAACTCCTGCTGTCGGTCCCCGACCGAAACAAGTGCTGCAAGAAATGTCGCGACATATCGACAATCCGTTACCGCCCGATGTCACCGCCCTCGATTGTCTCGATTCGGTTCCGGTTCGCCGTGTCGGTGTTTAAATGAACGCCATGCCCAATGTTCGCGCCTTCGCCCTGCGCCTCTTGGCCGTTGCCGCCATCGTCACCGGGTCGCTGGCGTTCGTGGCCGCTCCAGCGCAGGCCGATCCCGGCCCGGGTTCGCCGTTGCCCTCGGCAGATCCCTTCTACAGCTACGACGGACCACTGGACGGGATCGCGCCCGGGACGGTGCTGCGCTCGCGGCCGATGAACTTCCGGACGCCGGACGTGAACACCCCCATCACCGGCAACCAGGTGCTGTACCGGACGACCGATCAGCAAGGCCGCGGCGCCGTCACGGTCGCGACGGTCCTGCGGCCGCTGGTACCCGGCCCGACCAAGATCGTCTCGTACCAGATGGCTTACGACGCACTCGGTTCGCAGTGCGACCCCTCGTACACCCTGAGTGGCGGGTCGACGAACCTCATCGCCTTCGGCGAGCAGAATCTGATCGCCGGATACCTCGCCGCCGGGTACACCGTCGTTGCGCCCGACTACGAGGGCGAAGAGCTCGAATGGACCATCGGGCGGCAGTCGGGTTACGCGATGCTCGACGGGATCCGCGCGACCGAGGCATTTCTCGACGCCCCGTCCTCCACACCGGTCGGCCTCGTGGGCTACTCCGGCGGCTCGGTTCCGACTCAGTGGGGTGCAGAGGTGGCACCGCAGTACTCCCCTGAACTGAACATCGTCGGTGCCGCTGCGGGCGGCCTGCCGGTCGACCTGGCGCACAACCTGCCCTACGTCAGTGGCAGCAAGCAATGGGCAGGCGTCATCCCCGCACTTGTCGTCGCCTACCAGCGGACGTACGACCTCGATACGAGCACGTTCCTCTCCCCATACGGCCAGCAGGTGACCCAGCAGGTCAGCTCCGAATGCATCGTCAACTTCGCCTCGAAGTACCCGACCCTGACCGACGCGTCGATGGTCAAGGCGCCGTACACCTCACTGCTCGACGTCCCCGAGGTCGTCGCGGCAATCGACGACAACATCATGGGTAGCCAGGGCACCCCGCGCACTCCGCTGCTGCTGGGAGTCGGCAAGGCGAACGCGCTCGGCGACACCATCATGATCACCGACGATGTCGTCGGCCTGGCGCACGAGTACTGCGGTCGTGGCGTCGACGTGACCTACTCCCAGTTCAACGGACTCACCCACGCCGAAGCCTTCGCTCCGTTCGAAGCTCAGGGGCTGCAGTTCCTGACCGAGCGATTCGCCGGGCTGCCGACCCGTAGCAACTGCGCGACCATCCCTCCCGGTAACAGCCTGGCACCGACCCCCATCCCCTGACCCGGCAACTGCCGCCACTGGTTGGCATCCGCGGGATCGGGTACTCATCCTGCATGCCCAACCGAGACTCTGAAGACTTCGCGTACGAACCGCAGAACCCCCCACCCGGCGACACTGCGGGGCTGGAAGACGGTGGCGGCGTGACACCAGGTGACACTCCTCCGGCAGAGACCGGCGTCGGCGGCCCGAACCATGAGCCGCCACAACGTGGCAAGACCGTGCCGATCGTCATCATCAGCCTCGCCGTGCTGCTGGTCCTCATCATTGCCATCGGGCTGTTCAGCCGCATCTTCGGCTTCATGTGACCGATCGACCCGCCCGTACCGAACGCGATGGTGGTTAACCTCGAATCATGGCAACAACTCACGACTCCGCTGCATCGACGACTCCGGCGATCGTCGGCCTCGAAAGTACCTACGCGGACACGCTCAGTGCACTTGCCGTGCCGTGGCAGGGTGCCGACGCGCCGAACCCGAGGTTGCTGATCCTCAATGAGGAGTTGGCGGAGTCGCTGGGACTGGATGTGAAGGCCCTGCGGAGCGACGACGGCGTCCGTGTGTTGTCGGGTGCGTCGGCGCCCGTCGGGTCAACACCCGTCGCAATGGCCTACGCCGGCCACCAATTCGGCGGGTATACACCGTTACTCGGAGACGGGCGAGCGTTGCTGCTGGGCGAGATCGTCAGTGACAACCGTCGGCTTGATCTACACCTCAAGGGTTCGGGGCCGACGCCCTTCTCTCGGGGCGGCGACGGGTTCGCCGCTGTCGGCCCGATGCTGCGTGAGTACCTGGTCAGCGAGGCCATGCACGCCCTCGGCATCCCGACCACACGGTCACTGTCGGTGGTCGCGACGGGCCGGGACATACGTCGAACCGGCGCGGAGCCCGGGGCGGTGCTCGCCAGGGTCGCAGCCAGCCACCTGCGGGTGGGCACGTTCGAGTTCGCGGTCCGGCAGGGCGAGGTCCTGCAACCTCTGGCCGACTACGCGATCGCGCGCCACTACCCGGCGTTGACCGAACTGCCGACCGATCAGCGGTACCTGGCGTTCTTCGAAGCCGTGGTCGAGGCGCAGGCCGCTCTGGTGGCGCAGTGGATGCTCGCCGGATTTGTGCACGGCGTCATGAACACCGACAACACCACCATCTCCGGGCAGACCATCGACTACGGACCGTGCGCGTTCATCGACGCCTTCGACCCGGCCGCGGTGTTCAGTTCCATCGACCAGGGTGCCCGTTACGCGTTCGGCAATCAGCCCGCCGTCCTGAAGTGGAACCTGGCGCGCCTGGCAGAAACGCTTCTGACACTGATCGATTCGACGCCCGACGACGCGATCTCCGCGGTCTCGGCGGTGCTCGACTCCTTCGACGCGCGATTCCAGAGCCACTATTCGGCCGGCATGTCGGCAAAGCTCGGCGTGGCCGGTGAAACCATCGACCCGGCGTTGATCGACGACCTGCTGGCATTGATGAAAACTCACGGTGCCGACTGGACCGGTACGTTCCGAGCTCTTGCGAGCGAGCTCCGTGGGGAAACAACCGCTCTGGATGCCCTCATCCCGCGCGAACAGATCGGTTCCTGGCTCACCAGTTGGCGTTCCGAACTGGCCAGGTACGACCGCGACGACGCCGCGGATGCGATGGACGCGGTCAACCCGCTGTACATCCCGCGCAACCATCAGCTTGATGCCGCGCTGAAAGCTGCCACCGACGGCGATCTCGCTCCGTTCGAGAAGTTGCTCGAGATCGTCACCCATCCGTTCGATCGCCGTGACGACTGGGCCGATTACGCGGCACCCGCTCCCCCGGTGTTCAGCGAATCGTTCCAAACCTTCTGCGGCACCTGACCTGTTCGAGATCTGTGCTTGGATCTGAAGATGGCCGAGAACACAGAAATGCGGGTGGTGAGCGCGTCCCGCGACATCGCCGCCGGCGCCGAGCAGATCTTCGAACTGATAGCTGACCCGTCACGGCAGCCGAGCTGGGACGGCAATGACAACCTGACGTCGGCGTCGGCTGATCAACGTGTCCGCGCGGTGGGTGATGTGTTCACGATGACTCTCACCACGGGCGCCGAGCGAGAGAACCACATTGTGGAGTTCGATGAAGGACGCCTCATCGCGTGGCTCCCCTCAGAAGCGGGTCACGAGCCGCCGGGTCACCTCTGGCGCTGGGAGCTCGAACCGCTCGACGACAGCCGTACGCGCGTGACCCACACCTACGACTGGTCGGATCTCAGCGAGGAGAAACGCCTGGGGCGGGCTCGCGCGACGACAGCCGACAACCTGCGCGCGTCGCTCGAAAGGCTGGCTGCGCTGGCCGAGTAACGGTCGTCAGCTGCGGGGAGCGGCAAGCGCCTGGCCGTGCTTCGTGGCGAGCGCATCGGCATCGGCTCGCAGACCGGCTGCGACATCCTTGAACTCGTCGAGCGCAGGGTTCACACCGACCAGGGTGAACGGGGCTTCGACGACGTCGAGGTCCAAGTTCCACACGTCGGCGAGAATGCGCTGCATCCATCCTGTTGCGTGGTCCCAGCCCTCACGCGGCGTGCCCGCCGAGTAGTTACCACCCTGAACGGTCACCAGCACGGCGGGTCGACCGGCGATCGGCGACGGGCCGGTGGGCCCGAACCGCGGATCGGTGAGGACCGTATCGACCCAGGTCTTGAAGTGCTGCGAGACCCCGAAGTTGTACAGCGGCACCGCAAACAGATAAGCGTCGGCCGCGATCAACTCGTCGGCGAGGGTCGCGGCCAGCCTCAGCGCTTCGCGCTGCTCATTCGTGCGCTGATCTTCTGGCGTGTAGCCGGCGAAGGCAGCGGTCCCCCAGGTCGTGGCGGCGATGGGTTCGGTTCCGACGTGGCGTCGGACGATGGCGTCGCCCGGATGGCCGACCCGCCACTCCTGTTCGACGATGTCGGCAATCGCGCGACTATGTGAACCCTCGATACGGATGCTGGCGTCGAGACGAAACAGGGTCATGAGCTCTCCTCAGTGAATCCGGATCAGCGATGGACGACGATCCGTGAACTTGAACGCGCAAGTTGAACCATACCGACAATTGTTGAATGTTCAAGTTCGCTACGATGGGACCGTGACCGACGACCACGACGAGGTATGGCTCAGCCACGCTCAGCAGCGCGATTGGGCGTCACTGGTCGCGCTGATCATGACCTTGCCCGGCAAGCTCGACGCACAGCTCAAGCACGAGGCAGGGATCAATTTCTTCGAATACAACATCCTGGTGTCGCTGTCTGACGCCCCCGACCATGTGCGGGTGATGAGCGACCTCGCCGGGCTGGCGCGAGGATCGCTGTCCCGGCTGTCGCACGCGGTGTCACGACTGGAGAGTGTGGGGTGGGTCGAGCGGCGCTCCTGCGGTGGCGCCGGTCGGCGCACCGAGGCGATTCTGACAGAAACGGGATGGCAAGAGCTACAACGTATTGCGCCCTCACACGTCCGTGAGGTCCGGCGACTCGTCGTCGATGCCATGGGGGCAGATCAACTCGAACACCTCGGTTCGGCCGCTCGCCTCATCGTCACCGCCGCAGACCCGGCACTGGCCGAGACCCTCGCCTCCGCCATCGATCACCGACCGGCGGGGTGAAGCGAGGCCTCACGCGCCTTCGACGAACCGCCCGTCGGGGAACATCTGACCGTATCGGGAGACTGATTTACGGAAGAACGAACGCTTCTCGACCTCGCTGACGCGCACCGCCATCGTGTAGACGTTCGCCCCCTGCTCGCGGTACACCGTCGACTCGATGGTGTAGTCGACACCATCTTCCGACACCTGCCGCCTGGTGGTCGATTCGTTGTTGTCGGCCCAGACGAGCTCGTCATAGCTCACTGCTCGAGCCCACTCCTCGAGTCGGCCTTGCGCCAGACGCCCAGCCACCTCTTTGTTCATGGCGGGATCGTAGCCGCGCGCGCGAAAACTAGCAGCAGATCCAGGGTGCGTGCGGGGCCGCCCGGCAGGTTTGCGATGTCACGGGGTCACGATCCGGAACCCCGGGTCGGCCTCATCGGTCAATCCCACGATGGTCCCGATGACCGAGGGGTCACCGCTCAGATCGAGGTCGGCTGCTCCGGCACCGGCCAGCAGACCGAGCAACTGAGACTTGGTCAGGGTGACCACCAGGTCGGCCGGATCGGTCCGCTGGGTCGGATAGTGGATCAGGACCCCGTTCGACAGCTCCATCCGATAGGTCTCGTCGAGATCTGTGAAATGCCAACGGATGGAGGCGGAGGTGTCCCAGGCCCGTGGCCCGTCGATTCGGATGGCGATGCTGTCGAAGACCTGCGTGATCGTCAGCGCGGCTGCCATGCCGGCGGCACTGACCTCGGCAGGATTCGTGGGGCCGTTCACCTCGTTCGCGCCGACGAGATAGTTGTTCCGCCAGGTCGCGCACTCGGACCCGTAGCCCAGCCGGGTCAGAGCATCGGTCAACACTTCCTTCGCGCCGGCGTGATCCGGTTCGGCGAATACGGCATGGCTCGCGAGTTCCGCGGCGAAGCGGAGATCACCCTCGTCCGCAAACTCTTTCGCCTTCGCAACGGCCGCATCGATGCCGCCGATGGCGCGCACGTACCGAGCACCGTTGGCCTCGGGCGGGTGCTGCCACAGGTGCGCCGGATTGCCGTCATACCAGCCGAGATAGCGCTGATAGATCGCCTTGACGTTGTGGCTGACCGAGCCGTAGTAGCCGTGCGTATGCCACGCCGCATCCAGGGCAGGTGGCATCACGAAGTCCTCGGCGATCTCCGTGCCGACGTACCCCTTGTTGAGCCGTCGCAAGGTCTGATCATGCAGAAACGCATAGAGGTCGCGCTGCTGGGTGAGGTACTCGATCAATTCGTCGGTACCCCAGGTGGGCCAGTGATGCGAGGCGAACGCGACGTCGGAGTCGTAAGCGAACATCTCGATCGCCTCCGCGAGGTACCGCGACCAGTTGCGGGCGTCCCGCACTTCCGCCCCACGGAGCGTGAGCAGATTGTGCAGGTTGTGAGTTGCGTTCTCCGCCAGGCACAGTGCCCGATGATCGGGGAAGTAGAAGTTCATCTCAGACGGCGCTTCAGTGCCCGGTGTGACCTGAAAGATCATTCGCACACCGTCGAACGTCTCTTCCTGCCCGGTGTGGGTGATGTCCAGAGTGGGAGCGATGAGTCCGACGGTGCCTTTCGACGTACTCGGCCCGAGGCCGGCGCCGAGAGTGCCCGTCGCGCTGACCTCGAGCACCATCCCTGTGTGGTACATCCCGCGTCGCAGCATCGCTCCACCGGCATAGACGTTCTCGGACACCGCGTGCTCGAGGAAGTGCTCCGGCGCGACGATCGGCACCGTGGTGTCCGCATCGACAACACCCAGTACGCCGCCGAAATGGTCGATGTGCGAGTGCGTGTAGATGACGGCGACAACCGGGCGGTCGCCACGGTTCTCGCGGTAGAGGGCAAGCCCCGCCGCCGCACATTCCTCGGACACCAACGGGTCGATGACCACGACACCGGTCTCGCCCTCGACCAGCGTCATGTTCGACAGGTCGTAGCCCCGGATCTGGTAGATACCGGCCGTCACCTCGAAAAGACCGTGGATTCCGGTGAGCTGCGCCTGACGCCACAGACTCGGGTTCACGGTGTCCGGGCATTCGCCGGTGGTAGCCGCCGAGAACGCCTCGGCGTCGTACACCATCCGGCCGTCCCCGGCTTTGATCTGAGCAGGCTCCAATACGGCGATCAGGCCGCGCTGCGCATTGTCGAAATCGGTGCGATCAGAAAAATCAGCGGCCATCTGCACTCCCTGGGTAGGTGCGGCCCAGGCTATCTCGCGTCGAACGCCTCGAAACCCGAATTATGCAAAATTAACCGCTACCAGCATTCGCCAATGCACGATCGCCCTGGCAAGGGTTTCGGCTATCTGCTCAACTCACGAGCCACAGGCGCTTACGCGCAACACCTTTCATCCTGTCGACGACAGACGGATGCACATGCGACGGCGGATCAGACTCCAAATGAGTCGCCAGTGCGGTGAAATACTCCTGCGCAGTCATCGAGAATCGCGTGTAGATCTCCGCGGCCGGACCCCCTCCGTGGTCGATCCAACGCAACGCGTACGCGATCAAGTCCTGGTGGGATGCCACCGACGCGGTCTGGGACGACGAAATCTGGTCATGCCCCGTTTGCAGGCGGTGAGGCGTCTCGATGGTCATGCGTCATCACCTTCTTCCACCACAGGTCGAGCGGGCTGGGATCGGGCCACTCCACGTCTGGGCGTACGCGGGCCGAGTGCTCCTGTGGCACAAACGGATCGGGTCTTCGTCCGTTTTCGGGACGCTGCGGCGCCTTCTGGACGGACGTCATGGACGCGCTCCCGCCCTCTGCGGCTCCTTCTCGGGCGGGCTCTGCCATGCCGCGCTGAACAGCCGCTCGGCGCCGTGCCCGATCGCGGTGTCGACAGTCTCGACGACCTCGAGTGTGTCGGTGACACCCGCCAGTCGGAGTTGCCTGGCAGTGGCCGATCCACTGGCGACCACGATCATCTTTCCGCCCATCGCCTGCAAGGACTCGTGCGCGGCAATCAACGCCGACATTCCGGATGTACTGAGAAACGTGGTGGCGGTGAGGTCGATCAGCAGAACTTCGATCCTGTCGAAGAGAACCAAAGCGGTGGCCTGCTCGAGGTCATTGACCGCCAGGTCATCCAGATCGCCGGATACGGTCACGACGCCGGATTCACCACACAACATCGTCGAAACGACGAACGGTGGCACCTGCCGACTCAATGTAGACGGAGATAATTCAGGCATGAAACAACCCCTCAAACTTATTGCGGGGACGCTGGTCGATGCGAAAAAACACCACCAGCGCGTGGGCGTGGCTTGTGTTCAACCTGCCACTGATATTGCCATCTGGCCACATGGCGTGCAACCCATTTGCAACCAAAACCATGCGGTCGCAAAGATCTCGACAAATCGACCATCCATTACTTGACGACGAAAACTGAAGCCCCATGAACGTTTGACGACCGATTAGATAAAGATCGGCGTCAACCAGGGACGATCACGTCATTCGAGACCCATCAACCCGTGAGCAACGCCGCCATCTTGAAGGAGGTTGTTTCGATGCCGGATCTCGTTGTGTCGCAGTGAGTCCGTTCGGCCGCGCGGTCTATGGCTGGGGCACGAGAATACAGCGACGAACAACAACGGCAGAGCGAGTTCATCGCGGTCGCGGCGATCGTCGGAATCTCGGTGTTCTTCCGGCAGCGGTCGTCAGCAGAATCCAAGCCGGTGGCCGATCCACACCTCGAGACCGGTACCTGACTCCCACATCGTCGCCCTCCATGGCGGTAGGGTTATGAGGCTGGAATGATCCCGGCCGAAGACCTGATCCTTTCGGTGGGGCCGCCCGTTCAGAGGACGCCGCGGAAGGCCTTTGTCACACCGTGCACGCCCGCACCAAGGTGGCGACCTCACTTTGTGGCCGGTCGCTGACCGGCTCAGGCGAGCAGAGAGACGGTGATTCGGATGTCCGAGCAAGGTGACACTCACGTTTTCAAGGTGCTGGCCGACCACGCACGCAGCATGCACGCCAAGACCCGACTCGGTTCGGACGCAGTGTTGGCGGAGATCACCGCGTCAGCTGTCCAGTTGATCGACGGCGCGGTATCGGCAGGGATCACCGTCACCAAGAAGCGCAAGGTGGTCGACACCCTGGCTCCCACCGACGACGACGCCCGCGAGTTCGACCTGATCCAACAACAAGCCGGGCAGGGCCCATGCCTGGATGCTGCGTGGCAGCATCGCACGGTTCGGGTCCCCAACCTGCTCAACGATGGCCGCTGGCCGGCTCTCGCTGCCGAGATTCGCGACAGGTCTCCGATCCGTGCGTCGGTGTCTTACGAACTGTTCACCCACACCGAAGGTATGGGCGCGCTGAATGTGTACGCCACAAAGGCGCACGCGATCACCGACAGCGAGGTGGAGAAGGGTTACGCGCTGGCCGCGCACGCCGCCCTGGTGTTCGATGCGGCTCGTAAGTACGACCAGTTCCAGAGCGCGCTGGCCTCCCGCGACATCATCGGCCAGGCCAAGGGCATGCTCATGGAGCGTTTCACATCGGCGCCGACGCGGCATTCGAGCTACTGACGAAGCTGTCTCAGGACTCCAATGTGACCGTTGCCGAGATCTCCCGACAACTCGCCGGGAGTAAGCCCGAGACCGAGTGATCGGCCGCTGATGTGCGGCCGGGAGTCTTCGGCCTCGATCAGTGAGGGATGTGCGGCGGGTTGGGTAGGTCAGGTGGGTCGAAAACCCCGGCTTTGCCCGGATCGCTCGGATATCGTCGCTGCGCCGCCAGGATCGCTTTCGCGTGGCCCGTGGCCGTGACACCGTGCGCTCGGGCCAGCCTGGTCAAGGTCAGACGCGCCTCCTCGAGGTCGAGCCCGCGAGCTTCGGCCAGCATCCCGACCGCGGTCGCGATGATCGTGGTGCCCTCGAGCACCGAGTCGATGGTTTCGTCCAGCGCGGCAACTCGGTCGGTGCCGGATCCCGCCGACAGTGCCAGCGCGGTCAGGTCCGCGAACACCTGCCCGGCCTGACTGGGGTGGTCAGAGTTCCACGGCTGCTCTGTGTGGATCACGATCGAACCGATCCCGGCCGATACCCCGAAAACCGGGAACGCTCGCACACCCCGTAATCCGGCGTCGAGCGCCCGTCGACGATACAACGGCCAACGAATGTCGTCGTCCGACATCAAGTCGGCGACCAATGCCACCGCGCCCGTGCGCGCACTGTCGAGGGCAGGCCCGACAGTATTGATCAAGGGGCTCGGATCGAGAGTGTGCCGGGACGACTCGGCCACGATGTGCAGCGCCGCGCTGCCGGCGACCTGCCGTGGGTCGAGCAGCACGACCACCGCCGAGTAGGCACCGAAGCAACTACATGCGTGATCGGCCACGGACTGCAAGACCGTCGGTAGATCGAACTCACGCACCATGCTCCTCGTCACGGCAGCTATCGCGGTGCTCACCTGCTCGGGATCAGTCGCCGCTCCCGTATCCCGGCTCTGTTCGCTCACTGCTGCCTCCCATCATCGAGGTCGTGGTGTGTCAACCGCCGTCCGATGACGTCGAACGCCACGTCACCGATAGACCGGCCGGTTCGAAAGGCGCACGCGCGCAGACGGTCGAGGGCATCTTCGGGCGAGACTCCCATCTGCACGGCCAGCATCCCCGAGGCCGTGAACACATGCGTTCGCGAGAAGCCCGTCTCGGTGTCAGGATCGGTGAGATCGAGCGCCAGCGCATCGGCCGCCACAGTTGGACTGGTCGAACGGGCAACATACTCCGCCCAACTGGCTGCGACTGTCTCCCCTGCCCGCGCCGCGCACGCGAGTCCGGCGTCGAGTTCGATTTCGGATAGAGGGCCCGCCGTCGCCCGGTACAGTTCCAGCACACCGAGGGGATGTCCCGCGTCGACGATCGGCAGAGCGAACACGGCTTCCACCCCCACTCCTCTGGCCGCCTCGACGAACCCCGGCCACCGCTCGGACGGCTCCGGCTGCCGAAGATCATCCACGAGCTGCACTCGGTCCTGCACGTAGGCGTCCAGACAGGGGCCCTCACCGAGGGTGAACTGCAACTCGTCGATGCGCTGGGCCAAGGGATCCGTGGCATACACCAGGTCACGAAGTTTGGACCGAGGAGTCAGCAACGCAGCTGCGGCACCGTCGACCCCGGTCATGCGCACGGCCGTCTCGCACAACGCTCCGACCCCCGTGAACACCGCGCGGCCCCGGGGACCACTGACGCCTGCCTCATGCCGCGCGGGTTCGTCCCCCATGTCCCCCGTCACCTCGGCTCCATGCTGTCAAGGTTACCGCGCACCCGTTGAGGGGACGGAGAACGCGTAGGCTGGGATTCTCCGGGGAACACCTTCTTCGCTGAACAGCAAAGAAGAACTCGTGGGTTTTCCGCAAGAACGCGACATCGACGTCGAGCACGATGAGCAGCACATCATCGCGATGGCCGTGGGCATGCTCATGGAACGCGAGCAGATCCCGCACAGCGAGGCCATCCACCTGCTGCTCGACCTCGCCGAGTCGGGCCAATTCGATTTGGTCGACGCCGCGAATATAGTCATCAACACCAAAATTTGAACGTCGCCGCAAGTATGTAGCTGCCTACTCGAAGACGTTGTTCGAGGCCCCATTCCGCCCGCCGTGGGACATCATTGCGCCGGACCTTCTTCGTGAGCTAGCACGATCGAGTTTCCGGACGGATCAGGCAGCATGGCGAGCCGAAACTGCCCGGACGGCACAGTGAAGGCCTCTCCGTCGATCCCGCGTGAACTCAATTCGGCGAGCGCTTCGTCGAGATCGGCGACACCGATGATCATGTCGTGGTCCCCGGCGTGATCAGGATCGAGGTACACCTGTACGCCGCGACCGGAGCCGAGGTCCCACTCTGCCGACGGCGGCATCGGGCGTCGATCCGGCGCCCGCCCGAAAAGGGCCGTGTACCAAGCAACCGCCGCATCGTGGTCGCGAACCTTCATGACCGACAGCGTGTGCGTGATCTGCATGATTCCTCCTTCATCGAATGCGAACACCAATGCTGACTCGGGCGGCGGCGCGAAGTCATCGGAGTCCGGGGACCCGTCGTTGTGGCAAGTGAGCCCATGCGCCCCCCACCTGCGCTGGCTGGAGTCCGCCATGGCCGGAGCATTGACTCGCGTCGGTTCTGTTGACAGTCTCGGACGCATGGGCCGAACAGTTCCTGCCGAGGCGCTATGCGGCAAGGTTGCCGTCGTGGCCGGCGCCACCCGAGGCGCCGGGCGCGGTATTGCGGCCGGTCTCGGGGAAGCCGGCGCGACTGTCATCTGCACCGGTCGCAGCAGCCGCAGCGGGGGAATCGACTCTGACTACGACCGTCCCGAGACCATCGAAGAGACCGCGGAACTGGTCAGCCAACTCGGCGGTACGGGGGTAGCGGTGCAGGTCGACCATCTTGATCCGCCGCAAGTGCACAAGCTCGCTGAGAAGCTGCGACGCGACTACGGTCGTATCGATGTCCTCGTCAACGACATCTGGGGCGCGGAGATACTGAAAGGAGCTCCGCCGGAGTGGAATACCCCGATCTGGGAGCACAACCTGGACCGTGGTCTCCGCATTCTGCGGCTCGGCATCGATACCCATCTGATCACCTCGCATCACCTGCTACCCCTACTTGTCGAAGAGCCCGGCGGCCTGCTGGTGGAAATCACTGATGGCACAGCTGAATACAACGCCGACCGCTACCGGATATCGGTGTTCTACGACTTGGCAAAGGTGGCGGTCAACCGGCTCGCCTACTCGCAAGGCCACGAATTGGCCGAGCGTGGCGCCACCGCCGTGGCAATCACTCCCGGCTGGTTGCGCTCGGAGATGATGCTCGACAATTGGCAGGTCACCGAAGCCACCTGGCGCGACGCCCTGCAGGACAACCGGGGTCATGGGTTGCCGACCGCGCCACCGGCGTTCGCGTCCTCCGAATCACCGCGCTACGTCGGTCGCGCGGTCGCCGCCATCGCCGCAGACCCGAAGCGAGCGCGATGGAATCAGAAGTCCGTCAGCTCGGCAGAGTTGGCTCGTGAATACGGCTTCACCGACGTCGACGGGACCAAACCCGACAGCTGGGATGTCTGACGACGATCAGCCGATGCGCTCTCCGTAGACGTGGTCGACGTGGATCGTCACCAGAACCCGTCGGTCAGCCACCATCACCGACCGATACTCGTCCCAGTCAGGATGCTCGTCCCAGTCAGGATGCTCGCCTGCCGCGGCGCGGTAGTACCCGACGAGCGCCTCCACCTCAGGACCGTGAGGATCGGTGCCCGGCCCGATGATGGTCACGCTCCCCTCTGCGGTTGCCCAGGACCGACCGTCGGAACTGGTGACCTCGAGGACGCCACGCGGATCGCGGCGCAGGTTTCGGGTCTTGGCGCGACCTTCCGTGGCAGAGATGTAGATGGCCTCGTCCGCCCGGTCGTAGAACGGCGTGACGGGAGACAGCTGTGGACGGCCATCGGACTTGATTGTCGCCAGCACCCCCAACGTGCTGTTCGCCAGCAGTTCTCGCGGATCGAATGCTTCGGTAGTCATTGCTCGATTATGCGTTCATGACGTCACTGACGCCCTGAGGCTCGACCTCGATGGCGGAATCTATCGATTTGCGATAGATTTATGTTGTTCCTCGACCGAGACAGGTGGAGGCCGGATTGAGGGGTTACGGATGGGTAAGTGGGCTGTACTCGCATTGCGTGCCGTCATCGCGATTGCACTCGCCGGTTCTGTGGTGGTGCAGATAGCCATTGCGCCAGTGCTGTGGTTCGACATGGACGACGCCCCCGCAGGTATCCGCGTGTCCCTTGCGATCATCGGCGTCGCGGGCGTTGCTTGTCTGCAGGTGATCGCGATCTGTATTTGGCGACTGCTGACCATGATTCGCCGTGGAACCGTGTTCTCGCACGCATCCTTCCGCTATGTCGACGGCGTCATCGGCGCGGTCGCCGCAGGAGGAATCCTGATCTTCGCGATTGCAGTGGTGGCACGGTTCGCAAACCACGGTTCCCCCGGCGATGAGGTGGCTCCGGGTCTGGTGGGGCTGATCTGCGGCGCGGCTCTCGTCGCGGGCGGCGTCGCCCTCGTGGTCTACGTTCTACGGACACTGTTGGCCCAAGCGGTCGCTCTCGACCGAGAAGCCAAGCATCTGCAATCTGAGCTCGACGAGGTCATCTGATGCCGATCATCGTCGACATCGACGTCATGCTCGCTCGGCGCAAGATGCCGGTCGGCGTTCTCGCCGAACTGATCGGCATCACCCCGGCCAATCTCGCCGTACTCAAGAACGGACGCGCCAAGGCGGTTCGTTTTACGACTCTGGCCGCGATCTGTGACGTACTCGACTGTCAGCCAGGCGATTTGTTGCGCTGGGAGCCCGATGACGTGCACGGGCCGACCGAATCCACGGCAACAGCACGATCGGCGCTTGACGGGTGATCGCCCAGTTCACCGAATTTGTGCCGGGTCGCCCTGATCCAGGAATCGCGCACGCACATCCGGTGACGGAATGGGGCAGGAGTCGAGCTTGCCGAACACGCGGTATCGGATGGCGGCGAAACCGTCGTAGAGCCGGTCTCGCACGGGACGAGGGATGACCGCGGCGATCCGCAACCACCGCCATGGCCGACCGGCGTGCGCGAGGACACGTAGCGCACCGTCAGACCGCACGGCCACGTACTCTTCGGCGGTCCCGGGATTGCCCACATAGACAAGGGAATCCATGGATGCCAGTTCGGGATGCCGAGCAATGACGCCGCCGGCGAAGTCACTCTGCAGTGCAGCGAAGCGCAGTTCACCACGACGGTCGATCCGCAGCAGGAATTGCACCGCATGGTTGCAGAAGCCACACACTCCGTCGTATAGGACGACCGGACCATCGGACATCGGCTCTCCCCTTCACTCACGCACCGCGGCGCCCCATCCCGGGTACCAACACTAGCCTACACTCACTACAAGAACGATCGAGAGATGTTGCAGTGCAGTAGTTTCAGACAGATAGGGGTAGGCGCGCCTGCGACCTCACAGACTCCGCGCCGCCACCGCGATTTCTGCCAGGATCTCCGTTTTTCGGCCATCTTCCGCGAAGGATGCCGTGACAGAGTTCCGCGCCAACGCCACAAGGTCGCCGGCACCGAGATCCAGCGCGTCGCGCACCCCGGTGAGGTTGTCGTCGACATAGCCGCCGAAGTAGGAAGGATCATCGGAGTTGACCGACACGTTCAGGCCTTTGTGGAGCATGGCCGCCAGCGGATGGTTCGACAGGTGATCAACGGCCTTCAGGCTGACGTTGGACAAAGGACATACGGTCAAAGGGACTCGCTCGGTCACCAGTCGGTCGACGAGCCGTTCATCCTCGAGACACCTGATCCCGTGGTCGATCCTTTCGACACCGAGCAGGTCCAGCGCCTCCCAGATGTACTCCGGCGGGCCCTCTTCCCCAGCATGTGCGACGAGATGTAGACCCTCTGCGCGAGCCTTCGCGTAGACGTCCACGAACTTCGATGGTGGGTGCCCGACTTCAGCCGAATCGAGTCCGATTCCGAGGATCGGGGTTCCCAGCGCGATCACGGCATCGAGGACCTCCATCGCCGACTCTGCGCTCTGGTCGCGCAACATCGAGACGATGAGTCCGGTGCTGACACCATGGACGGCGACGGAAGCATCGAGCGATGAGGTGATTCCCTCCATCACCTCTTCCAATGCGATACCGCGCAGGAGGTGAGCCTGCGGGTCGACGAAGACCTCGGCATGACGGACACCTGCACGCGCCGCACGCGCCAGATACGCGTTGGTCATCTCGGCGAAATCGGCGGCGGTCTGCAGCGTGGACATGTTGGCGTAGTAGAGATCGAGAAACGACTGCAGGTCGGCGAAGTCGAACCGTGCCCTCAGTTCATCGACGTCCGCGTACGGCAGCGCGATCTTGTTCCGGTCGGCAAGGCTGAAAATCGTCTCGGGCTCGAGCGTTCCCTCGAGGTGGAGGTGCAGTTCGGCGACTGGGAGGATCGTCATTAGTGGTCCAATCTGTATGTCCTGGTGTCGAATCACCTGCCTGCGGTCCCCTTCGACAAGGCAATCGCCGAGCCTCACGCCTACAAGTATCGTCACGACAACTTACGCTGACCACCAGATTCGGTCCCGTACCGGCCGACGAAGGGCATATTCCCCTCGGCACCCCGATTCGGGGACGAATGTGGTGTGACGCGTCCACAAGGGTCTCGGCGGAGCGCCGAAACTATGAACTTCCCGCCGCTGGTGAGGCGGGCTCCGCGATCGACCAACCCGGGCCGCTGGCGACCACATTGCGGTTCGCGGCCACCAACCCATGGGGTGCAGGTTCTGAATCCAGCAGCGTGAGATCGATCGTCAGAATGAGTTCCTCGCCGCTACTCCTGGAGATCAGAGTCGCTGACCGATTACTCAGGTCGCGCACCTCTGTACGCGCACTGTGCAGCCACGAATGACGGCGCCGCACGCCGATCAGCGCCTGGTGTAGCTCAAACAGACCGCGTCCGTACGGTGCGAGTTCATCTGGGCCAGCAGGAAAGACGGGACGTATGGCGTCGTCACCACCGACTCGCTCTTCCTTGACCCCGCGAAAGCCTTGCTCGTCGCCGTAGTAGACACTCGGGACGCCGGCGAGAAAGAACAACAGCGCCACCGCGATCGGGATCATCCGCTCGTCCGACAGTGTGCTCGCTATGCGTGTCACGTCATGGTTGCCGACAAACGTCGCCGGGACGAAGGCCTCCAGCATGCCGTTGTTGCGCTCGATGGCATGGCCCAGTTCGAAGAGGTTCTCGTCGTTCAGCGAGCTCCACATCGCTTTCCAGAGCTCGTATTGAGTCACCGAGTCGAGACCCGATGCGGCGACATAACCCTCGTAGTCGCCGTGGATCATCTCCCCGACGAACCAGGCCGCCGGCGCCCGTTCACGCACCGGAGGCAGCACCGTCCGGAATAGCGACGGGTCTATGGCGTAGGCGGCGTCGAGGCGCCAGGCGTCGATCCCGCGGTCGAGCCAATGCGTCATCACGTCGCCGATGTACTGCTGCACCGCCGGGTTGTCGTGGTTGAGCGTGACCAGGATATCGTGGCCCTCGAAGGCAAAAGGCTTGTCGCCATCCCATCGAAACCATTGTCCTGCTTCCGAAGTCGACCCGTCGCGCAGCGCGTCGCGGAACTTCGGGTGGTCGCGGCCGACGTGGTTGAAGACCCCGTCGAGCATCACCTTGATGCCGCGGTCGTGCGCTGCGGCAATCAGGCGTTCGAGATCCTCGGTTTCGCCCAGCCGAGAATCGATTCGGAAGTGATCAATCGTGTCGTAGCCGTGCGTCGACGACGCAAAGACCGGGCCCAGCGACAGGCCGTTGCATCCGAGCTCGAGCAGATAGTCGAACCAATCGACAATCCGGTCCAGCCGGTGCTCCGTTCCTTCGATCGACGTCGCCTCGGCTCCCACGAACCCCAGCGGGTACACCTGCCACCAGATGACATGCTCCATGTCCACAGCCTAGGGGCAGCCGCAGTCGATGCACCCGGACCTCGGGTACCGCGCCGGTTCGCATGGTCAGCCGGCGCCGAGGAGTTCGCGCATCTGCGTGTAGAACGCGGCAGGGTCTCCGGCAAGTGACGCCTTCACCATCGCGGTCCACTCATCGACGATGACCTCGATCGACCCGTCAACGAGGCCGTCGAGGGAGCGGCGCGGTACCTCGCGAGGATCGATCTTGGGCCCGTCGTATCCCGCTGCGATATCGGTGTCGGCCGCGCCGAGCAGTACACCCTGCACGAATGTGCCCTGAGATGAAAGTTCCAATCGCACACCGTTCGTCATGTTCCACTCGGCAGCCTTGGCGGCGGAGTACGAACCCGAACTCGGCGCTGCGAACCACGACAGGGCGGACAGTACGTTCACGATCGCGCCGCCACCGTTCACGGCCAGTGTGGGGGTGAACTCGCGGATCACGTCCAACGTGCCCCAGAAGTGCGTGTCCATCTCGCGACGGATCTCGGTCAGGTCACCGGTGATGAGCGACGCACCGGTTGAGATACCGGCATTGTTGACGACCAGGGTGACATCCGATGCGGTGGCTGCCGCAGTGACGACGGACTCGTGGTCGAGAAGGTCGAGCCGCACCGGCACCACCCGGTTGTCGTCGAAGTCCAGTGTCTCCGTACGGCGCGCCGTTGCGTACACCCTGCTCACACCACGGTCGAGCAACTCGAGGACGAATTGGCGGCCGATGCCGCGGTTGGCTCCGGTGACGAGCGCGATCTGGTTGTTGATGTCCATGGGGACCTTGCTTTCTGAGAGAGTTCCTGTGCATGTCCGGCCGTATGCGGCCCGACATCGGCTAATCTAGAACTTCACGTTGACGTCAAGGGCAAGTCCAACCGTGGATTGCCTGGTAACAGGAGGTTGCTCGGATGCGGATAGGCGACGTCGCACACCGCGCGGGGGTCAGCACCCGCGCGCTGCGCTACTACGAAGAGCAGGGACTGCTTCATTCTGAGCGCACCCTCAGCGGCCAGCGGACCTACCCCGAATCAGCCATCGAGCGCGTGAAGCTGATCCAGCAGTTCTTCACCGCCGGCCTGTCGAGCCGGACCGTCCTGCAGCTGCTGCCCTGCGTCGACACCGGCCAGGCCTCCCCTGAGGCCTTCGAAATACTGCAGACCGAACGCGACCGGATCACCACCGCGATGGCCGACCTCGCCGCCGCACGCGACGCCCTCGACCAGATGATCCACATCGCGCACCACCCCACCCCTGAACACTGTCCTGCACTCCGCGAAACACCCTGGGCGCCATACGAAGCGCGCGCCACCACCTAGGTCTCCAACGACCTTCCAGCGGTGTCAGGCGAAGTCATCGGGGACGATGTGCAGTTTCTGCGCGATGCGGGCGAGAGCCTTCTGGTCCGTCGCATCGAGCTGATCGAGAATCATGCCGCGCACGGCGCGCATATGTGTCGGCGCTGCCAGCTCCACGATCTCGAAACCGTCGTCAGTGAGCTCGGCGAGGGTGTATCTGCCGTCGACAGGATCAGGGGCCCGCACCACCCAGCCGCGTTGCTCACAGCGTTTGATCACATTCGACAGCCGTGACAGCGATCCGCTGGCGAGGAAGGCGAGTTCCCCCATCCGCAGCGTGCGCTGCGGTGCCTCGGAGAGATGACTGAGCGCGAGGTACTCGAACAGAGTGAGGCCGTGCTCCTTCCGGAGCGGCGGCTCGAGCTTTCCGGGTAGCAGTAACACCAGCGAGATCAACCCCGTCCAGGCGGCTTTTTCCTGGTCATCGAGCCAGCGCACGTCTGCGCCACTCTCGTGTTCCCCATCATCGCTCGCGGCCTCTTCAGTGCTGCTCATGATCGTTCAAACCCTCCTACTCAGTGCTGTTACTTTACGCGTGAAGTCAATCGAGCTAGCATGACTTCAAGCGTGAACTCAATCCGAGATGCGCTGACATTGATCAAAGGACACACCCATGAGCACCGTCACCTTCGGCATCACCCCAGGCCTCGGCGAAAAGCTGCACGAAGCCCGCGGCTACAGCGGAGCCGTCCGCGTCGACGACCGCGTCGAAATCTCCGGCCAGGCAGGGGTCGACGATGACCTCGCCATTCCTTCCTCACTCGAAGACGAGATCATTCAGGCCTTCGACAACGTAGAGCGCACGCTCGCAACCGTGGGCGCGACTTGGAAGGACGTCATCCATGTCAACTCGTACCATAAGGTCGCGCCAGGAGATGACGCCATCGGTGAGGACCACAACCGCGTGATGTCCGAACAGTTTCGCCGCCGCCTCGACGGCCGCGCGCCGATCTGGACCGAAACCGGGGTCACGGTCCTCGGTCTCGCCGACATGCGTGTGGAAATACGCGTGACCGCGATCGTCGGGTCTTCGAGCTGAAACGCCTCATCGGGTTAGCAATCCGAATCAGGTTGCAGACCAAAACTTTAGCGCCGCAGGGCCCACACTGCCGCAGGAGGATCTATGCCGGATCGCCGCGAAAGGTCAATGATCACCGCGTTGACGACCCACCCTGATTCCGATGCGGGGCTAACCAACGTGGAAGGAAGCAATGTTGTTCGACTGAACTGGATCGGCCGTGGTTGACAGCACGCCAATACCTGGAAAATTGCCTGACGCACTGATCGATCAGGTTCGTTGCGTATAACTTTCCGACCGCGCGGGCTGAACGATGTGCTGCGCTGAGGCGGCCAGCAATCCGATTGCGAACATGGGAACAGCAAAACCCAACGAGACCCAAAAAGACGACCAATTCGCTACTGCGATGAACGTCAGCACAACGAAGGTGACGACAACCAACCACGATACCCAGCGCTTCATGACCAAGGCCGCGACGGCAGGCGGGATCGCGAGCAATTGCCCAAGCTGAACCAGTGGCCATACGCCCACCACGCGCAGAACCGAATCATCACACTGCAGCGCGGCTCGGCTTCCTTCGAGATCCAGCTGGCCCGACTTCGAACACGACAGAGACACTCCCCCTGCAGGCGACATCGCAGTCCAGACCGTGAACACCACTGCTGCCGCAGCCAAACCCCACCAGACAATTCTCAGAGCCGACACAACCGGAGCCTCGCCCTCAACGTTCGAAACATGGTGCGCGCGCTTGGCGCAAGGACTATCTGCCACGCCGCCGCAGCTGACTCGAAATGGTAATTCAAGGGTGCTGGTCGGATGTTCTGTGGGCACTTCAACCCGGCCGCCGCAATAGATCGCGTCGCCTTTTGTTCGCAGTTAAATGATCTCAGCGCTCTATAGTGACACGGGTGGGGTGGATTCTTCTGATCGTGATGGCGATAGCGGTGGCAGTCCTTGCGGTCGTCGTGTGCGCGCTCTGGCTACGGATCGACATCGACGACGCAATGGGCTCGGGTCGCAATCTGGAGCTGATCATCGACCCTGCCCCGCATCCGATATTCCCGCCAGGAGCAACTGAGGCGGTCCGCGACATCACCGTCGCTGTCACCGCACTGGGACCCGGCCTTTGGTTCGATCTGGAAGGTTCTCTGACGCAGTACGACGGCACCATCGTGGCTGACCTATGGCCGGGCCAGACACTCACCGCCACCGGCCAACCCATCACAGTCACGCGTCGCGTCGATGACGCCCAGATTGCTGCGCTGTTTGTGGTCATCACGTGGAAACAACCGACCCGTACTGGACCCCGTCCGCAGGCCCTACGGGCTCCGCTGAACCCCATCATCGACTACCAGCCGCTCACCACCGCTATCGATGCGAGACCCGAGGCCGCACCAGCGATCCCCATCCGGCAGTACCCCATCGACGAGTTCTACTGGCACCCTGCGCATCACCTGCGCAGCCGCTACCAGCAGCTCTCCCCCCGCTGGTGGCTGCCCGGTGCCGGTGTAAGCAAACCTCTCGGCGCCTGGAGACCCCGACCCCAGGCCACCTACAACAACACCCAGACCCCCGGCCTACCCCATTAGCATCTGGCGGCCGCCACCAGCCGAGTCAACCCCGGTCCGTTGTTCAGACCATCACTCGGCGGCGCCGCCTTGTTGCCGACGGCGTTCGAGTTCCCCTTGGCGGCGTTGCTCTTGCGCCCGCGCGCGGACCTGCCGCAAGAATTCCGCGTCGACGGCCGGGTCCTGCGGTTCGAAACGGCCCGGCTCGTCATATTCCGGAAATCCCAACGCAGTCGCACGCCCCGACCCCGCCCGCCGCCCATGGCCACCACCGCCGAGGGGTCGTCCAGCCACGAACCACACGATTGAACCCACCAACGGCAACACGATCACCAACAACAACCACCCCCACCGCGGCAACCCCCGTACCCCTACCTCGCTGCCGATGATGTCGATCAACGCCGCCACCATCACCACCAACACAATCAATCCCAAATACGGCACTTGCCAACCCCTCCCTCACCTACCGCAGTGCTGTCCACTTGTCATCGCCAGACGAGACAGCATCTCCCCGAAACCCGAAAATTGCCTCCGCGCATGGTTTCACACCTGAAGCTAACGCGACAGAATCTGTTCGATGGACAAGCTCGCGTGATCCTGGGCAGCGGCGCGGTGGCGGATCACATTCGTAATCAGCGGGTTTCGTTACGATGCAGCGTTTGCTGACGGGTTTCGTCGGACCTGTTCGGTCGCGAAATCTCCCGGCACGCCACATATACGCAATTGCGGGGACTAGCATCTTGCCATGGCAGTGGTCGTAAAGTCGATGCGTTCGATGTCTGACTCAGAGGTGGCCACGGCGACCCGCTGGGCGTTCGGAGCATGGCTGGCCGCGACGGTACAGATGCTGCGCCTCGAGCGGGTTATGCATGCCACAGGCGGCCCGGGCATCGTCGCGTTCGAGTTGGCGGGTAGCGAGCAGCAGGCCACCGCGATTCTCGACAGGTGGGGCCCGGAAGGGACTGCAGCTGCCCGTAAGTCGCTGCAGCTCGACTTCGCCTACATGTGCAGCTACGGAACGTTCACGGCGTTGCTCTCGGAAGGTGCCGGCCGTCGAATCGAGCAGCGGTCCGGCATTCGGTTCGGCCCGGTGGCCCAACTATTCTGCGCGGCTGCAGTCGCCGCTGACGCCTGCGAGGGCGTCGCGTTGCTGAGCATCCTGCGGGGCGGCGACCGGCAGGTGCATGCAGCACGCGCCCGCAAAGCCGCCCTGACGAAGTTCGCGATGCTGTCGATTCCTCTTACTTTGTGGGCAGTCTCGCGTCTCACCGAGCGGCGCTGACGCCGCGTCCGTCAACCCACGGTTGACGCACTGGGCTCCGTCAACCTAGGGTTGACGGCATGACTACTCCCACACCCGTCAAACATGTCCGCCTCGACGATCTGATCGAAGCCATCACCTCAGTGCACAACGACGCCCTGGAGCAACTGTCCACCGCCGTACTGACTGCCGATCACCTCGGTGATATCGCGGACCACCTGATCGGCCACTTCGTCGATCAAGCGCGACGATCCGGCGCTTCCTGGACCGACATCGGCGCCAGCATGGGCGTCACCAAACAGGCCGCGCAAAAACGGTTCGTTTCCAAGCCCGCATCGACACCCGACCTCGACCCCAGCCAGGGCTTCAATCGATTCACCACACGTGCGCGGAATGTCGTGGTGGCATCACAGGAGGAAGCACGCAAGGCCGGTCACGCCGAGATCACCACTGGCCACCTGGCTTTGGGCCTCGTCGGCGATTCCGAATCGACGGCGGCGAAAACCATCATCGGGGTAAGAGTTTCGCTGGATGCCGTTCGCAGCGCGGTTGCCGGAACGCTCCCCGAGCAGTCATCCGACCTTCCGGCACTCATACCCTTCGACGCATCGGCCAAGAAGGTTCTGGAGCTCGGTTTCCGCGAAGCGCTGCGTCTGGGCGCGGCCGACGTCGGAACCGAGCACATACTGCTCGCGTTGCTCGAGCACGAAAACGGTGACGGACCCTTGTCCGGAATCGCGCTGACCAAGGTCGTCGTCGAGGCGCAGTTGGCAACCCTCTCGCCGGAGACCAAGTAACGATCAATACCGTCCGGCCAGCCTCCAACCCGCCGTGGCCTGGAATCTTTGTTATAGTTATTTTTAACTTTAGGAAGGGGAGACCATGAGCCGTCATGTCAAGAGCGCTACCGCTGCTGCGCTCACGACGATCGCACTGAGCGGCGCCCTGATAGTGGGTGCAGGGCCCGCGTCGGCCGCGAAGGTGTACCCGACTGCCGACAATCAGGTGTTGATCGTGGAATTGACGCACGAGGAGACGGTGGCGGCATCGCAGGTCGGAGCAGGCAATGTGATCAATGCGGTTCTGGGCAACGATCATTGGGGCGTCATCTTGGAGACCGACTCCAGGTACCAGGGTGACAGTTACTTCCGCCCCGAGAAAGCTCGCACCTGGAGCAATGTCACTGGCCAGCAGGTTGTCTCCGAGGCTGCCGCCCACCGAGGTGGACGCGTGGTGTTCGGGGTGTACCCGCAGACCCCGGACGTGCCGCTCTGGGTCATGCAGGATTGGTGATCAACGGTTGATGCTGCACATGCGTATGTGAACCGCACGAAGGGGCCCACTCCCGCTGAGGAGTTGGGCCCCTTTCGTTTCGGGAGCTGACCCGACAACTGCTTGCACCCGCCACACCTTGACCAATATGTATTATGGCAGAATGCATATTCTGCGGACGTTCGTATGACCGAAACAACTGATGATGCCGCCCCCTCACCGGCCGCCGATTCTTGGCAGAAGACCGCGTGCATCCTGTGCGAGTGCAACTGCGGCCTGGAGGTGCAGGTCACAGACGGAATCCTCTCGAAGATCCGCGGGGACAAGGAGCATCCCGGATCGCAGGGCTACAGCTGCGAGAAACCCCTGCGTTTGGATCGGTATCAAAACGGCGTCCACCGCCTCGACACGCCGTTGCGGCGACGCCCCGACGGCACGTACGAGGAGATCGACTGGGACACCGCTCTCGACGAGATCGCTGAGCGCCTCGCAGCGGTCAAAGCTGAGCACGGCGGCGAACGGATCTTCTTTTATGGCGGCGGCGGCCAAGGCAATCACCTCGGCGGCGCGTACGGGCGGGGGCTTTTCCACGCGGTAGGCGCCAAGTACATGTCCAACGCGCTGGCGCAGGAGAAGACAAGTGAAGGATTTGTTGACCTCCAGCTCTACGGCAGCCACACTTCTGGCGACTTCGAGAACTCCGAAGTTGTTGTGTTCGTGGGCAAGAACCCCTGGCAATCGCATGGCATGTCCCGCGCACGACCAGTCCTCAAGGAAATCGCACGCGACCCCCAACGATCGATCATCGTGATCGATCCCCGCAAGAGTGAGACCGCCGCAATGGCTGATCACCATTTGCAGATCAAACCGGGTACCGACGCGTGGTGTCTGGCGGCGCTCGACGCGACCCTCGTCCAAGAGAAACTCATTGCCGAAGATTGGCTCTCCGCTCACACCGTGGACGTGGCAGAAGTATTGACCCTGTTCCGTTCGATCGACATCGCCGACTATGCCCGCCGGTGCGGGGTACCCGAAGATGCGCTGCGCGCCGCCGCGCGACGTATCGGCAACGCCGGCAGCGTCGCCACCTACGAAGACTTGGGCGTTCAGCAGTCACCCAACAGCACCGTCAGCGCATACCTGCAGAAGATGCTGTGGATACTCACCGGAAACTTCGCCAAACCAGGTGGTATGCACATCCATTCGTGGATGTTCCCCTTGGCCGGTAAATGGTTTCCGCTCGAGCGGGACACCACACCGCGCTTCGAAACTGCCCGCCGCACAACAGGGTTGCAGGCGATGCGACGAGGTGCGGGCGGCCTGCGCTGGATTCTGTCGCACCTCGACGGTAGGGGCCCACTCACCGCGCTTGCAGAGAGGGCCGCCACGCTGGCCATGAAGTCGTCGTTCGACGCTGTCGCAGTGGCAGTGGCCGGTCCCATCGCCGACCGGACCTCGAACTCGACGCAATTCGGAACCACCCCGGTCACGGGTGCACGCATCCTGTGGGGCCTGATCCCGTGCAACTCGATTGCCGACGAGATCCTGACCGATCACCCAGACCGACTGCGGGCGATGTGGATCGAGTCCTCCAACCCGCTACATTCCCTCGCTGACTCCGAACGATTCCGACGCGCCATGCGAAGCCTGGACCTGACCGTCGTCGTCGACGTCGCGCTCACCGAGACCGCACGTGAAGCCGACTACGTGCTGCCTGCGTCCAGTCAGTTCGAAAAGTATGAGGCTTCCCTGTTCACCCTGCATTTTCCCCACAACAGTTTCCAGCTCCGGACACCCCTGATGGCACCGCTGCCCGGCACTCGACCAGAACCTGAAATCCATGCTGCGATCATCGATCGGTTAGGTGTCGTCGACCCGGATGTCGTTGCGTCCCTGGCGGCTACCGCGCGTGTCGGTCGGTCCGCCTTCGCCTTGTCGCTGTTCTCGACTGTCGAGCAAAAACCTGAGCTCGCCGGACTGTTGCCCTACCTGCTCTATCGCACTCTGGGCACCACTTTCGAACCCGGCGGCGAAGCCAAGGCCATGATCTGGGGGTTCGCCCAGCTTGCGTGTATCGCCCAGCCCGATTCTGTCAGCAGAGCCGGATTCACCGCCCGCGGCGCCGAGCAGGGCGAGCAACTGTTCGACGCCATCATCAGCCGTCGCCAAGGGGTCCGGTTCACTGACGACAACTACGAAGACGCCTGGCGATACATCCGTCACGCCGACCGCAAGATCCACACCGCGATCCCCGAACTGATCGAGGAGATCAAACTCCTCGACCACGTGGAGCCTTGCTATACCAGCGCTGAGTTCCCCTTCATTCTGTCGGCAGGAGAGCGGCGTTCATTCACGGCCAATGTGATCATCCGAGACCCCGACTGGCGGCGCCGCGACCGCGAGGGCTCACTCCGCATGTGTTCGCACGACGCCGACGCCATGGCGGTCGCCACCGGCGACCTCGTGAGCCTGACCACCGAGACCGGCACCGCAACCGCGGTGGTCGAGGTGAATGACATGATGCAGCCGGGACACGTCTCGCTTCCCAACGGAATGGGCGTGTCTTACCCCACCGACGACGGTGATGTCGTTGTCGGCGTGGCACTCAACACCCTGACTTCGGTACGCCGTCGTGACAAGTTCTTCGGAAACCCGTGGCACAAGACCCTGCCCGTACGGATCGAACCTGTGGCAGCCGACGGCCAAGGAAGACTGGGTAATATGACATAACACATACCAAGGTCCTCGGATGCGCAAGCCTCGAGGCGATGTGAAGGGACGACGACGTGGGAGCGCGGATCAGTACCAAGCAGCGAATGCTGGTGAGCGCGGTCGAGCTGCTTCAGGAACGCGGAGCCGCGGGTGTGACAATCGATGCCGTTCTGAGCCGTAGCAATGCCCCAAGAGGGTCGGTGTACTACCACTTTCCGGGCGGACGCGATCAGATCATGACCGAGGCAGTCGATCTCGCGGGACTTGCGATCGGGTCGATCCTTGACCGTTCTGTCGGCGATGGCCCTGTCGCAATCCTGCATCGCATCGCGGCGTTCTGGACAAAGTCGTTGGAGAATTCCGGCTACCGCGCCGGATGCCCGGTGGCGTCGGTAGCGATCTCGGGCGGGCCTGATGAAGAACATCTGCATTCAGCGGTCGCGCAGATCTTCCAGAACTGGCACGTCGCGATCACCAACGCAATGGTCCGGGAGGGTATTGCCGACGAGCGGGCCGCTCGGCTTGCTTCCATGTTCGTGGCAGCGATAGAGGGTGCTGTAATCCTCTGCCGCGCACGGCGATCTGCCTCCCCACTTGACGATGTCGTTGTTGAGCTAGAGGACATGTATGTGGCTGCAGCAGGAGCTGCCGGCACGACGTGAGGTGCGCAGGAGCCGCGCTGCGAGCTGCCTTCAACCCCCAGGTCGCGATAGTCTCTATGTTCTACAGCATAAGCCATACCAAGATAATGCGGCTTCTGCAATGTGGGATTCAGCACCGTCGATTTCCCTTTGCCTGTCGGCCGAGTTTGCTGTACTAAATAGACACTATGTTGAAGCGAAATGCTGCGGCACCCGACCAGGGGCCTCCCGAGCCAGCACCTCCCACCGCGGCCGAAGCGACCGACACGAAGCAACCCGGCACCCCCGCTATCGGAGACAGGGTGGTGGTCACCGCCGGCGAGCACGACGGACTGGAGGGGGCGATTGTCGAAGACTTCGGACCTCTGCCCACGGCCCCTGTCCACCTCGGAGACGGCAGTTCAGTAAGCGCCCGGCAGTTCGCCATTCACCTCGACAACGGACTGCTTGCCTTTCTCAACCTCGACAGCCTTCAACCCGCAGCACAGTGAGAAACCTGCGGTTGCTCGTCTCGGCACAGACGGGCGAGTGCGGTAGCCGAGAGGGCCGGCAGCGAAAAGGAAGATATACGTGCATCACCGAGAGATCGAACATCCCGTACCCCTGACCCCTGTCCTGTGGCGCTCAGAGCACGAGCGGCAGTTCTACTTTGAGACCGTCGCCCACAACGCGGCCCAAGCAGCCGGCGAAGAGTTTGCAGACGTCGTAGCCATTCAAGACGGACAACAAGGCAGCGTCGCAAAGGTGACGTACAGGGTCTTGTCCTGATCACCCACCACGCTTCGCCGATTGCGACCCCTTAGGCATCCGCCAGACGGCCGGCGCCACCATCCGACGGACAGGGACCCTTCAGATGTTCAGTTCCCGTAACAGATCGAGCAGAGACCAGGGCAGCGACGAGGTGCGCTCCGCAGTAGACATTCTGAACTTCGCCTCCCGGTGGATTCCGTACGGCGGTGCCGACAGCTACGAAATCTTCACGACGTTCGGACTCTCACCGGTGCAGTTCGCCCGCAAATTGCGTCGCGCCGCCGACTCCGCCGAAGCGCGTCGTCGAGCCGATTTCTCCCACGACGACCACGCGCGCGTACTTGAGCAGGCCGATCGGCTCGATGCGATGGGCTGGCCGGGCGAGACCACGCTCAGTGATGGCGCAACCGCCAATCCCCAAGGGACACCGCCTGTTACCTCAGCGCAGGCCGGGCCGGAGGATGACAGGCGACGGTAGGCACGGACGGGCGTGCGCACGACCCACTTGGGCACCAGACAACTTTTCTGCTGTCACGTTGGCGACTTCTTGCCGCGTCGCGTGGAAGCGCCGGCCTTTCCATCGGCAGGGGGAGCGATGACGGCAGCGTTGACCAGGCGGAGTACGTCCTCTATCTCCCCTTCGACGGGGAATCCGCCGGGGAGTTCGCCCTCGAGGGCGGCCAGTCCGTGAGCCATGGCAAAAGTGGCGATGGCAATCAGGTCGGCCGGCACCGCCCCACCCCAGCCTTGCTGCACCGCCGCCGTGACCGTGTCGTGGTGCAGATCCCACAACCGCAGACGTGCTTCAACCAGGTCGGGATCACGAACATCGAGTAGGCGTGAGCCGAACATGAGCATCAAGGTGGACCTGTTGGTCCGCGCATAACGCACGTAGGTCTCGCCGAGCGCGGCCACAGATTCCCCCAGGGGCGCTGCGGCGGGCAACTCCTGCAGTGCGCTCACGCTCTTCGCGTACAGGTCGTCAATTCCCTGGATGGCTACCGCAGTGAACAGAGCGCTGCGGTCGGCAAAATGGTGCGCCACCGACTGATGCGTGATTCCCACTCGCCGGGCGATGGAGCGCAAACTCGCCCCCTCGGGGCCCACGGCATCAAGTTCGGCCACAGCCGCTTGCATCAGTTCACCGCGTATCTGCGCGGCGGACCGGCGGGGCTTGGGCTTAGTCACCTTGCACATGCGACCAGTATCCCGGTCGAGGCACCGGGTCGGCGGCGCTACCTGGCTTTCCGACGCCGGTGCACGGCTTTCTCAAATAAAGCTTGCCAATGGGCGTTGTTACATCTACTGTAACTGCCATTGGCAGTCTGCGTTAGACCAAACACGGGGCGTGTGAATAGGGTGGACGCAGAACAAGATACGGACTCCAGTCATCCGAACCAGGTTGAGGCAGTGCTCGGCACATCGGGCCAGTTGGCTGGTGAATCGACGGCCTCAGCCGCGCGTTCACGCGCGAACCGTCAGTCGATCTGGGCGGCAGCTCGCCAACTGGTTCAACCCGCCGCCTGAGCCCTCACTCTGACCCTCAAAAGGGTTGATGCCACGTGAAAAGTCTCCGATATCAGTCCGCGAAGTATCCGAGTGGCACTCGCCCCGGTCTACATAACAACGAAAGAGGTAGCCGGTGTTTCGGATGCTTGCCCGGGCCTGGATTCCCATCAGCATTGTCTGCGTCCTGCTGGCTGCGGGTACGTCTATCGGGGCTCTGCGAATCAGGGAGATCCCCGATCGCGCGATCGGACACTCACCTCCGCTGAACGCGGTTGCGGCCCCGCGGGAGAAAGCCATCACCTACACGGTCGGCGGGGAGACCGACACGATCGCGACCATTTCCCAGCTGCTGCCCGGTGGGCATGTCGAAGAGCATCAGGTCCGATTGCCGTGGACCCGAACAGTGAGAACACGAGAACTCACCACCTCCGTCGGCGTCACCGCCCAAACCGCCGGTAGCCAGGTGACGTGCGCCATCGACGTCAACGGGATCGAACGCGACAACAAGACCGCAACCGGTTCCGCAGCGACCATCCAATGCACCGTCCCCGTGGCCTGAACGCAAGAAGGATCCATGACCACCACCGCACGACCAACCCTGGCCCAGGTCACTTCGGCACTACTCGCCGAAGTACGACGTCCTTTGCGCGTGAGGTACTTTCGCGCAAACAAAGCGAGGCGACCCCTTGTCGCGCGGGCGCTTTACTCCTTCTCTGTGCCGGTGATCATCGCCTGGCTCCTCGTTGCCGGTGGCCTCAATGTCGTGTTCCCCCAACTAGAGACCGTCATCAACCGGCACGCACAGTCGTTCATGCCCGACGAAGCGTCAGCCGTGCAGGCGTTGGTGAAAATGGGTGGTCACTTCGGCGGCGGGGGCAGTAACAACTTCGTCTACGTCCTCATCGAAGGGGACGATGTGCTCGGCGACGACGCCCGTCAGTACTACGCCACCGTTCTCGACAAGCTCACCGCCGACACCGCGATGGTCAACTCGGCGATGGACTTGTGGTCGAACCCGGACCTGGCGCCCGCCGCAGAAAGCGCCGACGGGCAGGTTGCGTATGCACTGGTCAACCTGGCCGGGAACATGGGCACAGCCAAGGCCATGGAGTCCACTCAGGCAGCACGCGACATCGTCGACAGTGTTGCCGCTCCCCCAGGGGTGCAGGCCCACGTCACCGGACCCTCAGCGGTGGTCAACGACGAGTTGGTCGCCATCGACGAATCGATGATCTTGCTGATCGCGATCTGTTCGATCTTGGTCACCGTCGTACTACTGCTCGTCTACCGATCGATAGTCACCGCATTGGTACCGCTACTGACCGTGGGCATCGGGTTGGCCGTTGCCCGTTCAGTCGTCGCCATCTGCGGGGAACTACAGATGATCAGCGTCTCCATCTTCGCCTCCGCCCTGTCAGCGGTGGTGGTCCTGGGCGCGGGCACCAACTACGGGATCTTTCTCGTCGGCCGGTACCAGGAGGGCCGTCGGAACGGACTCACCCGGGAGGACTCCTACTACGCCGCACTCGCGGGCGTGCAACACATCATCATCGCCTCCGGCCTCACGGTCGCAGGCGCCATGGCCTGCTTGGCGCTGACCCGGCTGGCCATCTTCAGCACCTCCGGACTGCCCTGCACCATCGCCATCACCGTCACCCTCGGTGCCGCACTGACTTTGGGTCCGGCGTTGCTCGCAGTGACCAGTCGACTCGGCTTCCTCGAACCACGAACCTCCCAACGCTCGCAGCGACGCTGGCGGCGCATCGCCGTCACGGTGGCACGGTGGCCGGGCCCCGTACTGGCTGCCACTCTGGCGGTGCTGTTCCTGGCCGTGCTGCTCGTGCCCACCTACCAACCCAGCTTCAACGAGCGCATCGCTCAACCCGCAGACTCCCGCGCCAACCTCGGCTTCGCTGCTGCCGACCGGCATCTGCCCCCTAATGTCATGGCCCCCAGCGTGTTCCTCGTCGAAGCCGATCATGACATGCGCAACGCCGCTGACCTGATCGCGCTCGCCAAACTCACCGATTCGATCGCGAACCTGCCCGGGATCAATGCTGTCCAGGGAATCACCCGGCCGCTGGCCACCCCGATCGCGCAAGGCACATTGACCAGCCAGGCGTCATACATCGGAGACCGCTTCACCCAGATGACCACGCTGCTCAACAAACGTCTCGCCGACCTCGGCGTCGTGGTCGAGTCGATCAACGGCATCGAGACATCCGTGGACCAGTTCGCCGCCGCACTCGCCCAAGGCCAACAGGGCCTGCAACAACTCGCCACCGCGACCGCCAACCTCAAGACAGTCACCGACTCGGCCACTGCGAAACTCGCCACCCTCCAAGAAGTTAGCAATCCCGCAAAAGATCTCATCGAACGCGTCCCAGGCTGCCGGAACATCGAACCGTGCAACGCAGCACTGACCAGCCTGTCCCTTTTCGACGACACTTCCAAGCTCGGGCCACTGGCAAACCAGTTGCTGGCCAGCGCCGACTCCGCAGCCCGAGCACTACCGCTGGCGGCGACAGAGCTGCCGCGCATCAAAGCCACCATCGTGCAGCTCCGCGATCTCATCGCGCCGCTGCGCAGCACCCTCGGGGCCCTTATGCCGCAAGTGTCGGAGATAACCACCTTCCTCGACGAGGTCAGCAGCGCATACACGGCCGGGAACCCCGGCGCCGGCTTCTTTTTGCTCTCCCAGGCCCTGGAGAGCCCACTGTTCAAAAGTGGTATGCCGTATTACTTTTCGCCGGACGGGAAGGTGACACGAATGATCATCACCCCCACCGAGGAAGGCTTCAGTCGCGAAGCCATGGACCTGAGCGCGGACATCATCCCGACTTCGCTCACCGCGATCAAAGGCACCTCGCTGGCAGGGTCCACGGTCAGCATCGGCGGACCCGGAGGCACCCTGCTCAACATCGAATCGTTCCTGCACGAAGACTTCATCGCCATCGTCATCGCAGCGCTCGCATTCGTGTTCTGCGTCGTCCTGGCGCTGCTGCGCAGCCTGGTCGCAGCGTTCGTCGTCATCGCGACCGTGGGCCTGTCATTCCTCACGGCCTGGGGTATCGCGATCTTCCTGTGGCAGGACATCATCGGCAACCCGCTGCACTGGTCGGTAGCACCAGTGGCATTCACCTTTCTCGTCGCAGTCGGCGCCGACTACAACATGCTGCTCGTCAGCAGGTTCAAAGAAGAAATGCATGCCGGTACCAGCACCGGACTGATCAGGGCAATGGTCGGCACCGGCAGCGTCGTGACGACCGCGGGCCTCACATTCGGCGTCACCATGTTCGCCATGCTCGCCAGTTACGCCCACAACATCGCCCAAATCGGGACCACTGTCGCCATCGGACTCCTGATCGACACCGTGCTCGTGCGTTCCCTTGTCGTCCCAGCGACCGCACGGCTACTGGGTCGCTGGTTCTGGTGGCCCACCAATTTTGTTCAGTGGAACAAGAGACCGTCCCATACCAACTGACGTCCCACCCGTCACCGACGGGTGCTGTCACAAATCGAGGAGCTACTCGGTCGAATGCAGTGACCGGACAGCCAACCACGGCGTCCAGCACACAGCGGAAGAGACTCTCATGAGAATTGTTGTCATCGGCGGTACAGGACTGATCGGCTCGAAGCTCGTCACCAAGCTCGGAGCACACGGGCACGACGCCATTGCCGCGTCTCCCAACTCCGGCGTCAACACCCTCACAGGTGAGGGTTTGGCCGACATCCTCGTCGGAGCCGATGTAGTCGTCGACGTGTCCAACTCTCCGTCATTCGAAGACGCAGCTGTCCTCGACTTCTTCACGCGCGCAACGACGAACATTCTCGCCGCAGAATCCACCGCTGGTGTGGGTCACCACGTCGCACTGTCGGTCGTCGGAACCGAACGACTCACCGACAGTGGCTACATGCGGGCCAAGGTGAAGCAGGAGCAATTGATCAAGGAGTCGAAGATTCCGTACTCGATCGTCCATGCGACGCAGTTCTTCGAGTTCTTCAAGTCCATCGCTGGCGGGGCGACGTCTGATGATCAGGTGCGCTTGTCGTCGGCGTCGATCCAACCGGTCGCGGCAGACGAGGTCGCGAGCGCAGTCGCACGCGTCAGCGTCGGAGCGCCGCTGAACGGCACTGTCGAGATCGGCGGTCCGGAAGTGTTCACGCTCGCCGACTTCGTTGCCCGCGGGCTCGAAGCGCATCGGGACCCCCGAACCGTTGTCATCGACGACGACGCACTGTATTTCGGAGCCCGCTTGGCCGATCGTGAACTCCTTCCAAGTGCCGACGCCCAGCCCGCGGAGACCACGTTCCAGGAGTGGCTCGCGGTTGATGTCGTCAGCGGCCCCAAGCCGTGATCAATCGCCGCCAGGAGTTCGACCGGGCGGCGCGTGCCGAGGCCTGATGCATACTGACGACACCACAGGAAGGCTCGTCGAATGATGCATCCATCGAACGCCTACGACGCAGCAGTGGTTGCCGTCGCCACGGCATGCAGAACCGGTGATTCGTTGACGGTGAGCACATGGCTGGCGGCGAGCGTCGTCGCTGTCGTCGACGGGGAAGGCGAACGGACCGGACGAGGCAGTGTCAGCACGCTTCTGGTGCAGCACGCAACCACTGATCACCAGAGTTCGGTCAGTGTGGAGTGGGTCAACGGGCAGTCAGGACTGGCGTATCGGCGGGGCGGTCGCGTCGTGGGGATTGCTGCCATCTCGGTCGAACATGGACTGATAGAACGGGTTTGGCTCGTACTCTCACCTGACAAGCTTCACCACTGGACACTCGGCCCCTTCGACCTCGACCAACAGGAAGACTGACCGCGATGCCTCGTAATCCCCGTTCCGAACTCGACGACGTCGCGGCCGAGTTCAACCTCGTGCGACCCAGATTGTTCGGAATCGCATATCGGATGTTGGGCAGCGCCTCCGAAGCCGAGGACATCGTGCAGGACGTATGGCTGCGGTGGCAGGCCTACGACAGATCGAAAGTCGAGAACACTGCAGCATTCCTCTCCACCACCACAACCCGATTGGCGATCAACGCAGTGCAGTCTGCCCGGGCCAGGCACGAAACCTACATTGGGCCGTGGCTGCCCGAACCCGTCGACACCAGCGCGGACCCAGCACTCGGAGCCGTCAGGGGCGAAGCCCTCGGGTTCGCGGTGCTGCTGCTACTCGAAAAGCTCACACCGACCGAGCGGGCCGCGTATGTCCTGCGGGAGTCGTTCGACTATCCGTACCGTCAGATCGGCGAGATCATCGAGGTGACGGAGGCGAACGCACGTCAGCTCGTCACCCGGGCACGCAAACACATCGCAGCCGGCCGCAGTGCGCCTGTGAGCACCTCGGATCACCGGCGACTACTCACTGCGTTTGTCGATGCCGCACAGACGGGCGACCTCGAGGCACTCACCGCGTTGCTGGCCGCCGACGTCGTCAGTAACTCCGATGGCGGCGGAATAGAAGGTGTTCTCGCCGCGCGCATTCCGATCATGGGCGACGAGCGAGTGGCGAAGTTCGTCGCGGCCTTCTCCTCTCATTTCTGGACCGGCGCGCAGATCACGTGGGTGCAGGCGAACGGAGCGCCGTCCGTGCTGCTGTCCCGAGACGGCGAGCCCTATACCCTTCTCAGCGCCACAACAACCTCTTCCGGTATCGAGCAACTGCACTGGGTGATGAATCCGACCAAACTGGACGGGTTCAGGAGCAGCGCCGGCGCTGCTTCTGAACACTCGACGAGCGGATAGGGCGGACGGATCCAGGGCTAAGAACTTCTTGGCGCTCGAGCGGCACCTCACGCTGTCAAAGCGCCGGGCTAAAAGCGGCTGCTTGCCCATGAAACTAAGAATCCGGCCCTCGTGTAGCTGCACCGAAGCGCTACTCCAATGAACATGGACGACTGTCTAGACAGTAGACCAGAACAACAGTAGGGTGCGGTAGACACGTCGCTTACCGAGACAGAGGTGACCATGAGTTTGGTACCTAGCCGTCGGGCACGCCTGGCCCACGCAGCCGTTCACGCCGAGCTATGGAACGCAGGTAAACGCGAGGAATGGGTCGCGTCGTGGCGCACCATCGTGCCCGGCGAGGTCAGAATGTTCGACCCGGTGGGCACCGAGGAAAAGACTGGCTTCGACACAGCCACGACTCACGCCTTCGACCTCTTTCAGAAACACCTGCGCATTAACATGATCACCGTCCATGTCAACGGCAATGAGATGGCGTGGGTGTGCGAGAACTACTTCGGCACAGGCGAAGAAACGATGACCTCCCACAGCATCGAGACGTTCGCGTGGGACGACAACGGCGACCTACTCATCAAGACCTACTACCCCATGCCGGAAGAAGTCGGCGCTGACAGCGACCCGTATGCCCACCTTCTCGAAGGCCGAGACTGAACTCCCGGCGCAATCCAGCAAAACTCGTCTGACGTAGCGCCTATTGCAGCCGCAATCACTGATACTGCAATCCATTTCGTCACCAGCGACGAAATGAAGCATGAAATCCGTGCGTGCACGCACCGGTCGCCACGACACCTGGGCTGCCTTCATAGCGCTAGCTTCACATGGCGCTAGCCGATCCTCAGAGTGTGCTGATCGTGCTCAGGTGTTGATCGTGTCTGCACGTTTTGCCGATAGGTTGCCCGGTCGGCGACGTGACCCCTGTAGTCGCGATAGCTTTCTCTCAATCTGCCCGGACGGTTCAGCACTGGTTCGGCGCAGTCGAGGAGGTAATGCCGTGAGCCCCGTTCGAGTGACGACGTCAGGGGTGGCCGCGCGTGAGCGTGCAGACATGGTCCGAAACGTTGTCTGGACAATCTTGTTCGGGTTGAACTCGACTACGAAGAACCTGATGTATTGGCAGCGAAATTGACGTTGGGCCAGACAGGTAACTTCACGGTGTGTACGGCTGAGGAAACATCCACATCGACAACGATGCGGCGCACACAGTCTCTGATCCGCGACGATGCTGAGCCATGTGTCTTTCTCGGCATCCAGCTGTCAGGGTCCAGCATCATCATTCAGCACGACCGGGAAGTAGTACTGCGGCCTGGCGAGATGGTTCTGTACGACGCAACCCAGCCCTACACCCATGTCAACAGCAGTGGGCTGCACAAAGCATGCTTCCGTATTCCGCGGACAGCACTCGGCCTCTCCCAGAAGGCGGTCGAGGCGGTGTCGGTGACCAGTCTGAACGGGGACTCCCCGGTGGCGGAGATCGCGGCAGGGTACTTCGCGGATGTCGCCAGACACGTGCATGAACTCGGCGACGGACTCGATGAGTTGGCGGCGCCGAGCATCGCATCTCGCAATACACAGGCTTCCAAAAGTCTTTCGACGAGATGGCCGCCTTCTGCGCCGCCGGCCCGCAGTGCCCGCTCGGTAGCGACCCCAGCAAGGCCACCGAAGCATTTCACGACATCACGCGACCGCTGATCGACAACCCGATCGTTGGCCCGGACGGCCGCCGGATGGACTTCAACGGCGTCGTCGACGCCGTGGCCGCCGGACTTTACGACAAGAGCGCGTGGCCGGTGATCATCAAAGGACTCGGTGAGGTGCAGGCCCGCCGATCCGACACCCTGACCATTCTCACCGACGCCGTTGCCGGCCGCGACGCAAACGGGCGCTACCCCAACTTCAACGAGGCCCTGCTGGCGATCAACTGCATGGACGAACAACGCAGCACCCCACAGGAGCAGGTCGCTCTGCGGGCTCAGATTCAGCAGGCCACCCCGTTCACCGACCCGGACAAGGACCCGGCCGGTGCACGCGATGTATGCGAGTCCTGGCCCGCAGAGCCGACATTGGGATATCCGTAACGCCACCGACATCGACGGCCTACCGGACACGTTGACCATCTCGATCACCGGCGATCCGTCGACACCGTATGACGGCGGAGTCAGTCTGGCCGACACCCTCGGCGGCTCGTTACTCACCGTCGACGGCCAGCAGCACACCGTCGCATACTCCGGCGCCAACACCTGCGTGAATGCCGTCGTCGCGGACTATTTGATCAACCTGTCCAGCCCGGACCCGAAGACTCGCTGCACACTGTGACGCATACGGACAACCTCACCGACCTTCCACGATCCGTCGGGCAACGCAAGCGCACCGCCGTAGGGGCGGCGAGGTTCAAAGTCAGCGACCGCAACGGTCCCTGTAGCGAGGGTCGCGAGCGTAGTCCCTTTCGCGCAGTTGTAGCGCTGCGTGCACCAGGGCGGGCGCGTCGTCCCCTACGAGGAGTCTGAGGCGCTGGTCATCTTCTGCGCGACGTGGGCGAGTATGGCCGCGGCTGCATCTTCAGACTTGGTTCCTTCGCCAGAGTCGCCTCGCGGCCAGGGGATTTCGTTGGTGCCGAACAGTTCTGTCCGCACATCGTCATAGTCGCTGCAGGGTGCGCTGAACTGCATGCTCGCACCAGCCCAGTCGGTGTCAAGCGCGCCGGGTTCAACAAGGGTCACCCGGATTCCAAACCTCGCCACTTCCGATGCCATCGCTTCGCTGAACGCTTCGAGCCCCCACTTCGAGGAGTTGTAGAGCCCGAGCATGGGCATTGTGCCCACCGCACCAACAGTCGACACCTGCACGACATGCCCGGTGCCTTGAGCGCGCATGATCCCAATAGCAGCCTGGCTGAGCCAGAGAGGTCCGAGCAGGTTGGTGTCGAGGATCGCCCGTGCTTCGTCTTCGCCCGTCTCCTCGATAGCACCGATGAGTCCGTACCCGGCGTTGTTCACCAGGACATCGAGCCTGCCAAGGTGGGTTGCGGCCGACTCCACTGCCTGCTGCGCCGCATGCCGATCGCGCACGTCGAGCTGCTGCACGTAGAGGCGGTCGTGGTCGGGAAGGGAGTGCTCGCTACGTACCGTCGCGACCACTGCATGGCCGGCGCGCAAAGCCGCGAGGGTGAGTGCGCGGCCCAGTCCCCGATTGGCTCCGGTGATCATCCATGTCTGCGGTTCTGCCATGCGATCGACGCTAGCTCAAAATGGACGCTCCGTCTCGTTTTTTGAGTAGAGTGCAAATATGGCGACTCCCCGAATCCGCAACAAGGTGCATGAAGCAGTGCTGTCCCTCGCCCGCGAAAATCAGGTGGGAGCGATCACCATGGAGGGGATAGCCGCACGCGCGAGCGTCAGCAAGCAAACCCTCTACCGGACGTGGCCCTCCACCGGAGCGGTTCTCTTCGACGCTCTACTGGCTGGAAGCACGAACGCGGCAGGGGTTGTCGCGGTACCCAATTCTGGCGATGTGGCCGCAGATTTGCTATCGCTGGCCTCGGCAACGGTCGCAGAATTGACCGATCCCACCCAAGAACCCCTACTTCGAGCAGTCACCGCCGAGATACAGACAGACGAAGATCTCGCCGCGCTATATCGAGATCTGCTCTTTCGGCCGCAATTCGATGGCATTGCAGATCGATTGCGGCAAGGGAACTGGCCTGATCCCGACGCCGCGACCGAACTTTTTCTAGGCCCCATCTTTCATCGATGGTTACTCCGAACAGGCCCACTCGATCCCGCGTGGATCGCGGGGCACGTCACTCGGACATTGCGAGCTTCCTCCTGAAATACACGCGCCTCTAGCAGCATTCGGCGTCGTCGAAGTCACCGTGGGTTACGCGGTCCCCGCCCACGCTGGCAATCGTTTTTCACCGAATGCACGGACGCCCTCTTGGCCGTCTTCGGAGGAGAAGTATTGGGCGGTGAGCTGTTGCATCTGGGCCATTTCCTCAATCAGCTCACGCCGGTTCGGCCCCAGCAGCTTCTTGACGCCGTTGAGTGCGTGGGGCGATGCCAAATTCAGGGCGGCGGCCAGTGTGTCGATGGCGTCATCTAGGTCAGCCTCGCTGGTGACGGTGTCGACCAGACCGATCTGTGCCGCGTGCTTCGCATCGAAGAGGTTGCCGGTCAAAAAGAGTTCTCGGAGTGCTTGAGGTGCGACCCGGCCCCGCAGGGGAACCGAGATGATCGCTGGGACTACGCCAAGGCGGACCTCCGAAAAAACAAATGTTGTCGATTCGGTGGCGACCACGAGATCACATGCGGCGACCAGACCGATACCTCCGGCCCGTGCCGGCCCGGCCAGGCGCGCAATCACCGGTTTGTCTGCTGTCATCACTGCGGTGAGTAGCCCAACCAACTCCGAACCTGCGGGCGCCGCGTCGGCGCCGCGGGCCTCTTTGAGGTCGGCTCCTGCGCAGAACACCGGTCCGGTGTGAGTCAGGACCAATAGCCGCACGGAGTCGTCGCGTAAGGCGCTCTCGATGCTCTCGGCGAGCTCTGCGCGGAGCTGGTTCGACAGAGCATTGCGGTTGGTGGGGGAATCAAGGGTGATGGTCGCGACACCGTGTGCCACAGCAGAATGCACCACGGCACCCGGGTCCGATGTGGTCAACGTGAAATCCTATCGGTAGACCTGAATGGGTCTGCTAGATTGCGGGTTTCATTGGTGAGGGCGACGGGGATGTCGATTGCTTTCGCGCGTACGTACTCCCCAAGACCCTTACCCTGCGAATCGAGGTCGAGGTTTGCCGCGACGCCCCGGCCGAGGAGACCAACGACGGTTACACCGCAGGCACGCAGGTGCGGCAGTTCCCAGACCCGAAGGCTGCACTGCTCGGCTTCCGGAATGAGCTGACGTATGGCCTCGGGCGTCCACCAGGACCGTAGCCAGTCATGTGCGGCGTCGGTGCGTGCCCAGATACCCAGTGTCGCGTTGCCTGCTTTGTCGCCGGAGCGGCTCCCAAACAGTGAGCCCAGGGGCTGGCGCACCGTGGGGCCGGTGGGTGGCTGAGGCCGTGGCTCCGAGGCGGGGTCAGCCATCGGTGACGCTGTGCTGTCCACCGATGGTGGTGGTGGCACGACAACGTGCCTCTCCCCCAGCGTGAACCGTTGCGGGAAGATGGCTGCCGGCATCAGAGTCGGCCAGAACACGCTGATCTCACTCGCCGGTGAGGGCGGGGCTGTGAAGTAGAGCCCTGGGTAGCTTGCCAATCCTGTTTCGATGGCCGCCCGAGGAAAGGCTGTTGCCTTCTCCCGTGACGGGTCGTTCACGGTGATGGTCAGCAGAGCAACCGCCTCAGACATAGTGCGTGGATCGGGTTGATCAGCGCGCAGCAGGCGGACGGTCACGTTCTGAAACGAGTCTTTGCCCTCGGGCAATGCTGCCCATAGAGCGCTTTGCGCGAGTTCGGCTTTCGCTTCGATGTCCGAACCGGTGAGGACGAAGGTGATCTCATTGCGCCATCCGCCAGAGACCAGAGCCCCGACCTTGACGCGTGTGGGTGCGGGTTCGCCCTTGACGCCTGAGACTTGGACTCTGTCCTCTCCGATGTGCGCGAGCCGCACGGTGTCGAGTCGAGCGATGACATCGGGGTTGGCGTATCGAGGGCCGTCGATTTCATACAGCAGTTGGGCGGTGACGGTTTCGACGGTGACCGCGCCCCCGGTGCCTGGCTGTTTGGTGATCACCGAGGATCCGTCTTCGCTGATCTCGGCGATGGGAAACCCGGTCCGCTCCATGCCGGCCACTTCGGTGAAGAACGAAAAGTTCCCCCCGGTTGCTTGGGCGCCGCATTCGATGATGTGCCCGGCGACCACTGCGCCCGCCAAGGCATCCCAGTCCGTTCTGGACCAATTGAAGTGCCAGGCCGCTGGCCCCAGGATGATGGCGGCGTCGGTGACTCGACCCGTCACCACGACGTCGGCGCCGGCATCGAGAGCTTCTTTTATCGCCCACCCGCCGAGGTAGGCACTGACAACGTCGGGATCTTGCCCGGCCGTGGAGAATGGCTCGCCAGTATCTAGATGTTCTGCGAGCCAGCCACTTCGACGGGCTTCCTCGAATGCATGGGTGGCGTCGTCGCCGTCCACTACAGCGATCTTCACCGGCCGGTCGATGCGGCGGGCGATGTCAGCGATCTGGGCGGCACACCCGTGCGGGTTGAGTCCACCAGCGTTCGAAACCACCTTGATGCCTTGGTCGAGACAGGTCTCGAGGACCTGATCAAGCTGGCTGACAAAGGTCCCCGCAAAACCTTTGTCTGCGTTTCGCTTTCGCTGTTTGACCAGCACCCCCATGGTGAGCTCTGCCAGCCAGTCCCCGGTGAGGACGTCGATCGCTTCGCCGTGGACCATGTCGTACGCCGCCGACAGCCTGTCCCCGAAGAATCCGGAGCAGTTTGCGATGCGAAGTGGGCCCAGAGTCATGACTGCTCCTCTTGCGGTGCGGCGAGGGTGACCAGGACGGTGTGCGCGTCGACGTACTGGCCGACGGAGACATTGATCTTCTCGACAACACCATCAGTCGCCGCGGTGGCCGGGTGTTCCATCTTCATCGCCTCGACCACCACCAGTTTCTGTCCGGCAGTGACGCTGTCTCCCACCTCGACGCCGATATGGACCACGGTTCCGGGGATTTCGTTGACCGGTCCTAGAGCGGTAGCGGCGAGATCGTCGGGGTCGGGCAGACGCGGCGCTGGGTGCCAACCGGACTGGCTGCCGGCGTCATTGACCCATACGGACCCATCGGGATAGGTCCAGACCGTGCACGGGTAGTCCACACCGTCGTAGTTGATGCGCACGCTCTCGGGGGTGAGGTCGCTGAGGGTGAACCCGTGTGACTCGTCGTCGACGACGATGGTCAGGTCGGCCTGGCCGGACCAGCCACCGAGGTGATAATCCACCTCCAACGGCGTCGAGTCCCCGGCGCGATGCCACGTCGCGTGCGTCAGCAGCCGGGTGGCCAGGGGCCGAAATCCGGGCCGGGCGAGACCGTGAGTTGGATCCGAGGCCTTGCGGCGGGCAGCGCCAGTGGCGACTGCGGCGGCCAGGTGCACGGGCCATGGGGTCGACATCGGCGGGTCGAGCAACTGGGGGTGGTGCTCGAGGAAGTCGGTCCGGGTTGCCCCTGCGAGGTAGTCCGGATCGCGGAGCAGTGCCGCCAGGAAGGCTCGGTTGGTGGTGACGCCGTGGACCTGGGTGCCGTCCAGGGCTGCGGCCAAAGTGAACGCAGCTTCGGAACGGGTCGCGCCATGGGCGATGATTTTGGCGATCATGGGGTCATAGAACGAGGAGATTTGTGACGGCGCAGCGATTCCGTCCTCGTACCGCAGCCCAGCTCGATCCGGATGTTCGTAGCGATGCAGGGTGCCCGGCGTGGGCGCGTAGTCGGCGGCGGGGTCTTCGGCGTAGAGCCGGACTTCGATGGCATGACCATTGATCTGGACATCGGATTGTTCGAAGCCGAGCTGCTCGCCGCGCGCCACTCTTAGTTGAAGCGCGACCAGGTCCAGCCCGGTGACCTCTTCGGTGACGGGGTGTTCGACCTGCAGCCTGGTGTTCATCTCCAGGAAGTAGAAGCCACCGGTGGTGTCGTCGAACAAATACTCCACGGTGCCGGCGCCGATGTAACCGAGTTCGCGGACCAGCGACACGGCGGTGGCGCCCATGCGTTGCCGAACGTCGGCGGTGATGACCGGTGAGGGTGCTTCTTCGAGCACCTTTTGATGTCGCCGCTGGATGGAACATTCCCGTTCCCCGAGATGTACCGCATTGCCATGCTTGTCACCGAAGACCTGGATCTCGATATGCCGGGATGCGGTCAGGTAGCGCTCGAGGAACACTGTGGCGTTGCCGAACAGATTCAAACCCTCCCGCCGCGCGGCGGCGATGGCCTCGACAACATCATCAGAACGTTCGACTAGGCGCATCCCTTTACCGCCACCACCCGCAACGGCTTTGACCAGCAACGGGAATCCGACCTCGGCGGCGGCCGCTGTCCACGCATCGGTGTCCTCGCCGGTGATGACCGCGTCGAGCAGGACCGGTACCTCGGCCTTGCGTGCCCACTCTTTGGCCCTGTCTTTCAGACCCATCTCTCGGATGGAGTCCGGGCTAGGGCCGACGAAGACGATGCCTGCCGCCTCACAGGCCTCGGCGAACTCTGCATTTTCTGAGAGGAAGCCATATCCGGGATGGATGGCGTCCGCCCCGGTGCGTGTGGCGGCGTCGAGTATTTTGTCCCACATCAGGTAGGACTCGGCACTGCTGGCACCGCCGATGGGCACCGCGAAGTCGGCATCGGTGACGTGGGGGGATCGGACGTCGGGGGTCGAGTAGACCGCAACCGTCCGTATACCCAAGGCGCGGGCGGTACGGATGACGCGCCGGGCGATCTCGCCGCGGTTGGCAATGAGCAGTGTCCTGATGGGGGTGGTGTTCACAGTCATCTCACAATCGGAAGGTGGCGAAGTGGTCGGTGCCGCGGACCGGAGCCGAGTGGGTGGCCGACAGCGCCAGACCCAGGACCGCCCGGGTGTCGCGGGGATCGATCACGCCGTCGTCCCAGATCCTTCCGGTGGCGTAGATCGCGCCGGACTGGCTGTCGATCATTTCTTCGGTCTCGCGGCGAACCCGGGCGTCTTCGGTGTCGCTGTAGGGCACTCCCGCGCGGTCGGCAGCAGACCTGCGGATGATCGACATAACGCCACCGAGCTGGGGCCCGCCCATGACCGCAATTCGATGGTTGGGCCAACTGAAGACAAAGCGAGGGTCATATGCACGCCCGGACATCGCGTAGTTGCCCGCGCCATAGGATGCGCCGATCATCAAAGTCAGGTGCGGGACAGCCGAATTGGATACCGCGTTGATCAGCTTGGCGCCGTCTTTGATGATGCCGCCGCGTTCGGCGGCCGATCCGACCATGAACCCGGTGATGTTCTGGACGAACACCAACGGAATGTTGCGTGCATTGGCCAGCTGAATGAAGTGGGCGCCCTTGTTGGCTTCGTCGGAGAACAGGATGCCGTTGTTGGCGAGGATGCCGACCGGGAACCCGGCGATCGATCCCCACCCCGTGACCAACTGGGTGCCGTACAACGGTTTGAACTCGTTAAACCGTGATCCGTCGAGGACCCGGGCCAGAATCTCGCGGACCTCGACCGATCGTTTGGCGTCTGCCGCCGCGCACGCAAGCAGCTCCTCGGGGTCATAGACCGGTGGATCGGCGGGCAACGTGGGCCCTGGCCCAGCCTTGGTCCACTGCAGATCGGCCACTATTTGTCGGCCGAGGCGCAGCGCGTCACGTTCGTCCTCAGCGAGGTAGTCAGCTAGCCCGGAGACGCGGGCGTGCATTTCGGCGCCGCCGAGGGACTCGTCATCGATGTCCTCGTTGATGGCCATCTTCACCAACGGTGGGCCGCCCAAGTACACCGACGCGGCCTGCTTGACCAGCACCGTGTATTGGCTCATACCCGGCATATAGGCCCCGCCCGCGGTCGAACTCCCGAACACCAACGAGATGGTGGGAATCCCGGCAGCAGTGAGCCTTGTCAACTCGCGAAAGGTACGCCCGCCGGGGACAAAAATGTCGGCCTGTTGCGGCAGGTCTGCGCCTCCAGATTCGATGAGGGTCACCACTGGAAGCCGATTGCGTTCGGCTATATCCAGAGCGCGGAGCTGTTTGGCGACGGCATCAGGATTGAGCGATCCGCCTTTGACCGTCGACTGATTGGCGATGACCATGCACTCCACACCTTGGATCGGCCCGATCCCGGTGATGAGCCGGCCACCCGGTTGCTCGGAGGGGTCGTGTGCACCTGCGTAGCAGGACAATTCAAGAAATGGAGCATCCTCGTCGAGGAGCAGATCCACCCGCTCGCGAGCGAGGAGTTTGGCTCGCGATCGATGCCGCTCGACCGACTTGTCCCCACCTGCCGCGAGCACCTGAGCGGACAGGGTCTGCAACGGTTCGAGTGCGTCGAGCATCGCCTGACTGTCGAGATGAAACTGCTCGGACTCAGTATCGAACTGTGTGGAAATGACAGTCATAAAACACCTCGATCGATAAGTGAAGGCAAGTGAACAAGTCGCGAGAGCACGAATATCAACCTCGTTTGTTGAGATCGCCATGACCTGGTCGCGCTGTCCGACGCTGCGGCATCGCTGGGTTGAGGTCGACTACCCGCCAGGGCCTTGCCTGTCTCATATAACCCTTAGTTGATTTATCAGTCAAGTACGCGACTCAGGCAACTCTTCCCAGCTTAGGGCCCACGAAACTCCGGTCATTCCGACGGAGTCCGAGCCACGTTCGCCGAATAGTTGACTGGTCGATCAACTGTGTCTACGATCACAACCAGGGCCTGCTAGTGGTGACCGCGCACACAAATCGATCCAGATGTGGCCGTGCGGCGGACAGCCTGCGACGCCCACGACGCGCCCCGTTTCAACTGGCACAACCGTTACGCCGAGGAGGCATCATGCCCAGTACCGAATCCGCAGCTTTGAAGGCGCACTACCAATCGATTACTGACCGTTTGGCAGCGAACCCGGAGATGGGTCTGGCTGCGATGCGGTCGATCTTCGAAGAGCTCGCGGTTCAGACCGCCGAACCCGAAGACGTCACCTACGCCGAGGTCGACACGCAGGAAGTACGTGGGCTGTGGTGCGTGCCCGCTGGCGCACCTGCGGATAAGGCGATCCTGTACACACATGGTGGTGGTTTCGTAGGAAACACTGTCCATAGTCACCGTAAAGTCGCCGCTCATCTAGCCAAAGCCACTGGCGTGCGAGCGTTTGTGCTCGACTACCGGCTCGCCCCCGAGCACCCGTTCCCGGCTCAGATTGATGATGCGGTCGCCGCGCACCAGTGGCTACATGCACAGGGATTCTCGGGAGCGAACCTGGCGGTCGCCGGCGACTCGGCCGGCGGGAACCTCGCTATCAGTTCGGTCTTGAAACTGCGCGACCTCGGTGAGGAACTGCCAGCAGCCATCGTCACCGTGTCCCCCTGGTTGGATATGGAACTGGTGGGCAAAACCCTCGAGAGCAACGCCGACAACGACGCGTTGATCAGCCTCGGCGTGGTGACCATGATGTCGCAAATGTATTTGGGATCAGACGGTTCCGCGACAGACGGCCTCGCCAACCCGCTACACGCCGACCTCTCCGGGATCCCACCGCTGCACATCACCGTCAGCGAAGCCGAAGCGCTGCTCAGCGACTCCGAGCGCCTCACCGAGCGGGCCGGCCAGGCCGGCGTGGACGTCGAGCTTCGTACAGTGCCCGATCAGCAGCACGTGTTCACCTTCATGGCCGGGCGCGCACCAGAAGCAGACGACGCCATTGCAGCGGCGGCAGCCTGGCTGCGCCCCCACCTCGCAGTGAACTGACGGTGGGCAACCGCGCGCTCGCTGCACCTTTCATCGAACCAATCAAGGAGTGACCAGATGTCCGACCAGGAATCAACCGCAACGCCCTTACACACCGATGCCGTGGTCATCGGTGCTGGATTCGGCGGCATACGCATGCTCATCGAACTGCAGAAACTCGGGCTCTCTGCGGTAGCCCTCGAAGCGGGAACAGACGTCGGAGGAACGTGGTATTGGAACCGCTACCCGGGAGCTCGTACTGACAGCGAAAGTTGGTCGTACTGCTTCCCTTTCCCAGAGATCGAACAGGAATGGAACTGGGCCGAGCGTTACCCCGGTCAGGTGGAAGTGCAGAAGTACATCGCGTTCGTCGCCGACCGTTTCGACGTCCGCCGCAACATCCGTTTCAGCCACCGCGTCCTGGCCGCGACATACGACAAGCCGAGCAACTTGTGGACCATCACCGCAGAAAACGGGCAGCAGTTCACCTGCACGTACTTCCTGCCTGCCCTGGGGCATCTGTCCGTGCCGCAGGAACCTCAGTTCGAGGGCATCAACAGTTTCACCGGAGACATCTACCGCACCTCGCAGTGGCCCAAGGACCACGTCGACCTGACCGGCAAGCGAGTGGCCGTGATCGGCACCGGCGCCTCCGGCATCCAGACCATCCCCCACGTGGCCGAAGCCGCCAAGCATCTGACCGTGTTCCAGCGGACCCCCAACTACGTCATGCCCGCCCAGAACCACGACCTCGACGATGAGTTCCGCCGAAAGATCAAAGAGGATTATGCCGCGGTGTGGGACAAGGCCCGAGGCCACGTCTTCGGGTTCCCCATGGATCCGGCCGGCCGAATGTATGACGATGTCGATATAGAGGCCGAACGCGAGCGAATCTTCGAAGAAGGCTGGCAGAACGGCGGTTTCCACTTCGTCTTCGAAACCTTCGACGATCTGATTCTCGATCAGCGATCCAACGATGCCGCTGCCGACTTCATCCGCAAGAAAATCGCAGAGACCGTCAAAGATCCAGCGATCGCCGAACTGCTCACCCCACGTGGGTACCCATACGTGTCCAAGCGGCCACCCTCCGGTACCAACTACTACGAAACCTTCAACCGTGACAACGTCACCCTCGTCGACATTCAGAGCAACCCGATCGAGGCGATCACCGCCAACGGTCTGCGCACCAGCGACCGTGACTACGAGTTCGACGTCATCATCCTCGCTACCGGGTTCGACGCGGTCACCGGCGCTTTGAACAACATCGACATCCGCGGCGAGGACGGGGTGAAGCTGTCCCAGTACTGGGCTGGCGGCCCCGAAACATTCCTGGGTATCGGAACCCCAGGATTTCCCAACATGCTCATGATTTGCGGACCGCAGAGCGCGTACGCCAACATTCCGGTCATCATCGAAGGGGTCGTCAACTGGCTCAGCCGCGCCCTGAACTTCATGAAAGACAACGGTTATGACCGAATGCAGCCCACCGAGGAGGCCACCGAGCAGTGGACAACGCACGTCTCGGACGTATTCAACATGACTCTGCTCCCCAGCGGAGAATCGGCGAACAGTTGGTACCTGGGCGCCAACACCCCCGGCAAACCGCGCCGCGTGCTGTTCTACTTCGGCGGGGCCGCCGGATACTTCCAGGAACTCGAGAAGAGCGCAGGCAACGATTTCGCCGGCTTCGAGTTCTCGAAAGTTCCCGTCAAAGCCCACAACTGACCGACCGCACAACGAAAGCAGGCGCGCATGTTCGTCATCTCCAGCACCTACACCCGTCCCCTGGAACGAGGTGAAACAGTCGTGACCGAACACTTGGCGTTCCTCGACCAATGTTATGACGCTGGACGATTCATCGCCTCAGGACCCCGCCACCCGTTCACCGGCGGTCTGATCATCGCGAGGGGTGACGACGAGAACGAAGTTCGCGCTCTCATGGGTAACGATCCCATGGTGCGCGAGGGAGTCGCTCACTACGACTACCTGCACTTTCACCCATCGAGGGCAGTGCATCCCGACCTCGTCGAATCGTAGGACGCACCACCAGGCGACGTGCCAGTCTCGACATACCGACCTGGCACGTCGCCGATCCACTACAAGTCCGACCCCCGCCTGACGCTAGTAAAAGGACCCACCCATGACCATCGATGCCGAGCACGATCACACGCTCACCCACAGCACCGCGACCCTGCCGGCCCTGCTGGACGAAACATCGCTGCACGCATCCGCGCCGTTCCTACTGTGTCCAGACCAGACCTTGAGCTACGGCCAGTTCGCTGAGCAGGTCGACCAGTTCGCCGCGGGTCTGCTCTCACTGGGAATCACGCGCCACGACCGCATCGCCATCGCCGCACCCAACTCCGCCCAGTGGCTGATTACCTGGTTCGCCGCAGCGAAGATCGGCGCCGTACTGGTCACACTCAACGTTGCCTACCGGGACCGCGAGTTCGACTACATGCTGAACCAATCCGGCGCCGTCATGCTCGTGTGCTGCGCCAGCGACAACAACTTCGACTTCGTCGAATTCCTCCAAGGTCTGCGCCCCCGCATTCAGGCGGTGCACCACTTCGTTTTCCTCGGCGGCGCCGGCTTTGCCGGCAGTCACCGCTGGGAGGACCTTGTCACTGCGCCTGATTCGCAGACCCTCACTGCCCTTCAGGCGCAAGTGCAACCGGACGATCCGGCGGTGATCCTGTACACCTCGGGCACCACCGGCCAGCCCAAGGGCGCCACTCTGACGCACGCCAGCATCCTGTCCTCGGCCACTGCCCAGGCGGGCCATCTGCACCAAACTGCCAACGACGTCGCCATCGGCCATATGCCGCTCAATCACGTGGGCGGGATGACCTGCACCGTCACCGCCTCCATGGTCGCCGGAAGCACCGTGGCACTACTGCCCCGCTACAGCCCCCAGTTGGCACTAACGACGATCGAGCGCCACAAAGTCACCATCTACATCGGTGTACCGACCATGTACACCATGATGATGGACCTCGAGGAGTTCGCGGGCACCGACACTTCTTCGGTCCGGACCTGCATCATCGGAGGCTCGAACGTCGAACCCGCCATGGGTCGCCGCATCCTCGACACATTCGCCGGCGCCCGGATGGCCAACCTCTACGGCTTGTCCGAGACCTCGGGCGGCTGCATCATCTCAGCGCTCGGCGACGACCTCGAAACCCTGGTCGCCACCTTAGGCGTGGCAATCGGAGACTTCCAAGCGCGCATCACCGACGACACCGGACAACCCCTGCCCCCCGACACCGAGGGCGAACTGCACATCCGCGGCGGCTGCGTCGCCGGCGGCTACTGGGACAACCCGGCCGATACCCAACGAACGTTTCTCTCCGACGGGTGGCTCGACACCGGCGACATGGCTACCCAACGCCCCGATGGACGGATAGCGCTGTGCGGGCGCAGGAAAGAGATGTACGTCCGTAGCGGATACAACGTCTATCCCGTGGAAATAGAGAACGTCCTGGCCAGCGACGAGGCTGTGGCTATGAGTGCGGTCATCGGAGTACCCGACGCCCTCTACGGCGAAGTCGGTCACGCCTACGTCGTGCCCACACCAGGAGCCACTGTCGATGTCGAAGCGCTTCTCAACAGATGCCGCCAGCAGCTCGCAAAGTACAAAATTCCTGCCCACATCCACGTCGTCGACTCACTCCCACTCACCCCCTCTGGAAAAATCAAGAAGGTGGCTCTGCGCGAGTCGGCGGCGACCTGACTCGGTACCGTAAACTACGTTTGATCTGTGGCCGATCTCCCGGAAGGACGACGTGACACTACAAGACGGCAGTCGGTCCGACACCGGAATCGCCACTGCCCCGGTGGCACCAACGCGGCCCTCCCAGCAAGAAAAGCCCACTACCCAACGTGGGTGGCGTACCCGCGGCGCACTGGTCGCCGCAGCGCGGGAACTGTTCGAAGAAAAGGGATTTCGGGATACACGAATCTCGGATATAGCTGAGCGATCCGGTACCTCTTACGGCACTTTCTACCACTACTTCGAAACAAAAGACGACGTCCTACACGAGCTGTTCAGTGTGGTCGCGGGCGAGATGTTCACCGCATCGCAGACCACCGGCGCCGTCGGTGACGACGCAATCACCAAGATCGAGGCGGCGAACCGCCAGTACTTCACCGCCGCAGCACGGAACGCCAGGCTCATCGCCGTCATCGACGAGATGGCGATCCGCGACGACCGGTTCCGGACACTAAAACTGCAGATCAGGGATCTGTTTCTCCGGCGCAACGAAGCCGGCATCCGCCACCTGCAGCGAACTGGCGACGTAGAACCTAGCCTCGACCCCACCATCGCCGCCGCCGCCCTCGGCGGGATGATCGAACACTTCACTCAGATGTGGTTCATCCACGGGGCCAAGTTCGATGAGGACGCTGCCATCACGACCCTGACCCGGTTGTGGTCTCAAGCTCTCGGCCTGAAGTAAACCAGCCGCCCAGCACCAAGCCGGCGCGCAACCGCTGATCCCCTCCCTGGCATAGCCATGCCACACACTTAGCCCCAGGGGGCAGGACGCACCCCTACCTGCGTGAGGTGTGGCGCCATCGTTAAAATGGAATCCACTCGGTGGCAGCATATTTCGCGCCCATACACGGGCAGTCCCCGCTCTCTGTTCCATAGCAGTGGAAGGCCCACGTCTTGCCTGTCGACCACTGAACATTCTCATCGTTCCCATGAGTTGACTTTTCAGTCATATTGTCGACCCTGCTTCCTACCTGACCCAGTATGGCAATTGCGGCATCTCCGGGTAATTGACCAGTCATCGTAGTTGACTCATCGATCAAGTGTGCTTATGATCACACTGTGCTTGAAGCGGCGGAGTTTCCGCCACTACGTCAGCACCAGCGAGGCGCGTCACGCGCGACAGCATTGCCATACGTTGCGTGTTTTCAGCGATAGAAGGCCCCACATCGCCTGCGGCCCCGCGTTCATCGGCATCAATCCGCTACCCCAGGAGGCTCTCAATGTCCGTCGAGAAGAACAAAGAAATCGTCCTCAACGTCTGCCAGTACATCAGCGACCGCAACTTCCCGGCACTGTTCGATCTCATCGACGACGAAGGAACGTGGACGCTCCCGAATCGCAAAGATCGCTTCGAATACGGCGGCCCCAACGACAAGGCCGGCACCAAGGCCCTCCTGGAGGGGTTCCTAGGACCTTTCGATCAGTTCCGATTCGATGTCCACAGCGTGACCGGTGAAGAGGACCGCGTCGTCGTAGAGGCCACGACCGAAGGAATCGGTCCGGGCGAGGCCAAGTACAACAACAACTACCTGATCATGTTCCGCCTACGAGACGGCAAGCTGATCAAAGTTACCGAGTCGCTCGACCCGTTCCAGGTTCTCGCCTACGTCGAACAACTCCCGACCGCCTAAGCCCGCCGCCCACCCGGTCCGGTAAGCGAGATCGGGCGACGAGTCCGGTCCGCACGCCACGTGCGGCTCATCAGGGCGATTCCCAACCCACAGCCGTCTAGGCCACACGGGCAGACGACGCCCTCCCCAGTCGCCTATCGCCTGCTCCCGCCACGCAAAGAACCGTCGCACGCTTCGGCCCCCTTCCCCTCCGACGTCCACGCCGTCTACTTCTCTGCCGACGCAGTCAAACTCGAAAACCAACTGCATAAACAGTTCACAGAACTTCGCCTGAACCACGCGAACCCACGACGAGAGTTCTTCGCCACCCCCACGCAAGTCCGCGACGTCCTCGCCACGAAACTCGGCAACCTCCTCGAGTACACCACCGAACCCGAAGCCACCCAATACTTCCAATCCCGCCACTGCTGGCCATAACCACCACGAATGCGGCGCAACTCCCCACGGTCAAGTCATGAAGCCACTCCGGGCACTACGCCGACAACCGCACGTACCCACTTCCCGAATCGTGGAATCCCCTCGACGAACAGACCCTGCAAATAGCGCTCTCGCAAACGCTCGACGCCATCACCGGCGACGACCCACTCCGCCGACTTGGCTACTTCTACTACCCACTTAGGGAGTACGCCGGCACCAGATTCCTCGACGCAGGCGACAACTTAGACACGTCAATCGCAGCAGACGACCTGTACGCCGTGAGCCGCCTCAGAATTGACGTGACCAATCGACGGGAACGATGTCGCCCGAGGATCCGCACGAGATCGAGCCACTGAAGTCTTGGCGGCCTTGCCCCCATCGCTCACCATCACCGCCAGTCTCGGCGCCGGCGTCCTTGAGCAAATGTGGGAGCTACACGATCTCTTCCGCACACTGCTCGCCACCGACACCACGGATTCGAACCGCTGGGTGTTCGCAGCCAAACTCTGCGCCCGCAAACGACCAAACCTCTTCCCCGTACGCGACAGCCAAGTCTGCGGCTACCTCTCCGGTTATAAAGCGCTGGGCGCCGGCCCGGCAGGCTCGGACGCTGCAGCAAACTTCGACCTCCAGGTGGACGACGAGCCGCTGCGCCTTCTCGACGCGTGCTGTCGGCAAAGCCACAGTCACCCGGTAACCACGCCGTTGGATCCTAGCTTTGGAGCCAATTTCTCGATATGCCGGCTCTGACGTCGCCTGATCTGCCGGTAGCGGGGAAGCAGTCATGACTGTTGCCCCATCGAACGCAAAAATCCGGTCCTCGCGGAGGACCGGATTACGTCAGAAAACTCGCTGACCTGGTAAAACTAATTGTGGCCAGAGTCGGGATCGAACCGACGACCTTCCGCTTTTCAGGCGGACGCTCGTACCAACTGAGCTACCTGGCCGGACGGCACTCGAACCGAATGCCACACCTACTGCTGTCTTGCGGCCTCCGGCGAACCGGAGACGGTAAAGCGACCCTGACGGGACTCGAACCCGCGACCTCCGCCGTGACAGGGCGGCGCGCTAACCAACTGCGCCACAGGGCCATGCTTTGTGCTCAGCCATACGTCACTATGGCCATGCGTACCCCCTACGGGATTCGAACCCGCGCTACCGCCTTGAAAGGGCGGCGTCCTAGGCCGCTAGACGAAGGGGGCCGGTAATCTCCGTTGGGAGCTGAATCAGAATATGACACCGATGCGGCAAATCCCAAATCAGCACGTCAACCTCGGTTTTCTGCCATTTCGACACCTCACTCGGACGTAGCTGCCGCACCGTGTGGTGCTCCGCGCACCGGATTGATCCGGTGCGCGGCAGGCACCAAAGGGTGCGCGAGCCCAAGCCCCTCCGACAGTGGCACTGCCCCGTTTTCATCTATGTGCACCTCATCTGTAAACTTCGTGACGCCCTGAAACCGACAGTTCCGGGGCACGCCCCTTTAGCTCAGTTGGTAGAGCTACGGACTTTTAATCCGCAGGTCCTCGGTTCGAGCCCGAGAGGGGGCACCGCGAACACCCTGGTCGGAGCGCTACGGCGTTCCTGACCCGTCCGACTCACCCCCGCCATCCCGGTTTTACCCCGGCGACCGCGCGTCACGCCGGGTTTGTCGGGGTCGAGTGCGATCATTCGTTCCATGTTTGAACCACACATGGCGATGCGCACCTGCGGGTACTGCGGGCTGAAACGCGCCCACATGGGACTGGTTCTTTCGGACCATCAGTCAGTTACCGCACGAGGCAGTGTCCTCACCCACACGATCCTCGAATGTCCCGATTGTGGTCGTCTGACAATGCTTCAGACCGCTAAGCCTCACCAGGCCCGAGCAACCATCGTGCGTGTGATTCCCGACGCGGACGATATGAAGATGGATGTGAAGCACCTACCCGAGGACGTCCGCAACTACTACAACGACGCCCGAAGAGTATTAGATGCAGGCGTTCCTGATGCCGCGGCAGTGCAGTTGCGGCGAACGCTTGAGGCAGCCGCCGCACGGTTCGAAGTCCGAGAGCGCGTTCTTCAACGGAGCATTGAGAAGTTGATCGAGCAAGGGCTCGTTACCAAGCAATTCGGCGAAGCGATGCACCGGATACGTGCGGTGGGCAATATGGGGGCCCATGCGGGTGATGAACGAGTCGACGAGGAGACGGCAGAACAGGCTCTCAATTTCACTACGCAGCTCCTAAGAAACTTGTTTGAGGTCCCTGGAGAACTTGAGTTGCCCAACACCGATGACGCCGAATAGGCGACGAGAACAGAGGATGCTCCGTGGACTGGCTTGAGGGCATTTGGGACAATCTCTGGGCACTCCCGTCCGGAGCGTGGGCGGCCATCGCAGCCTGGGCCACAGTCCTGATCGCGGGCGGCACCGTCGTCGTGACAGGCCGGTACGCAAAGAAGCAAGTCGAGCAAGCGCGGGAGCAAATAGGCCAAGCGGAGCAGGCCAGAATCGAGCAGGCGGCGGATGCCCAGAAGCTTCGCCAGGAACAGGCACAGCCGAATGTCGTCGCGTTTATGGAGCCCGACGAAAATCACTGGGGTTTCTGCGACCTCGTAGTCAAGAACTTTGGGCTGACACCCGCCTACGACATCATGCTCGCGTTCACCCCGGAATTGGACGTGACGCCGTTCGAGCGGCTGGACACCGGCGAACGTGTCACTCATCTGATGTATCCGCGAGAGATCCCGATGCTTGTCCCCAACCAAGAATGGCGCACAAATTGGGATGACCTGGCTTCCCGAAACGAAGCCGATACACAGCTGGAATCAAAGTTCAGCGCACTGGTCACATATCGAGACAGCCACGGCAGAGCACTAAACACCGAAGCCGTGCTCGACTGGACGCCGCTTCAGGCGAAGGTAACGGTCGAGACCAAGAACCTACACAGTCTCGCGAAGGACCTTGAGGCGAAGCTCGGGGCACAGAATGCGCAACTCGCCTCGATCGCGAGGTCGCTGACTGAGTTTGGTGATGAGCACAAGGGCGTCTGGGTCTACCCGACCGATGCCGACGCTGAGCGGGCCCGCCGCGCTGAAGTTTCAAGACAACGGGCAGAACGGGTGCGTCTAGCTCAGGAGCGCCGTGAACAGCGACTTTCGCAGCGGGCGGAGCGGCGAGACGGGGGTGGCGAATGAGCGACATCTACCCGCTGATCGGCAGCGCTCTTATCGCGCTGGTCACGCTAATCGTCCTGGTCGCAAACCAACGTCAGAACCGACAGACCCTTGAGCTCGCGCGGAAGCAGCATAGTGAAACGTTGGAGGCTGCGGCGTCGCGTGAGTGGCTTCAATGGAAGAGAAATAAGCTAGCGACACTATGTGATGAAATCTTGTCCGTGGCGCATCAGGCGTCGAGCCGAATCAACGCTGCACCTCAGTGGAAAATGACCGAGTTTGCATCAAACTGGATCAACGAGACGAACCGAATTTCAGTTATCCCCGACCTGAGCGCCCGCGTTAGTCTCGTAGTGCGCGACCAGCTAGAGGCCGAGATTTCAGACGTCTGGAACTCCCTCATAGAAGCGCTTGCGGTAGCACAGTCCGACCCGGTCGGCCTCACGTCCCATGTCTCACCGATTGGATTTCTGAACGACACACAGCAACAGCTACAAGCCGCGACCAAGAAAGTCGCGCTCTCTTCTCGGGATTTTGCGAATGCCGCACGACTCTTGCTCGAAGCACCGCCTACCGACCAAACAAGCTCACCACATTCGACGGAACCGACTGATCCCGCTGCGCCAGGTGCGCCGGGTGCGCCAGTTCAGGACGCGTAAGCGGCGCTTTCTTGCCACCCTCAGCCTCCGAGATGTAGTCGGCGTACACGTTCAACGTCGTCACGAAGCTGGCGTGACCTAGCCACTTCGACACCTGCATGTAGTGCTCGCCGGCGCTGAGGCTCAGCACCGCGAACGTGTGGCGCAGGTCGTGCCAGCGGGCCGCAGGAGCGCCTACAGCTGCCAGGGCGGGTGTGTAGTAGCGGTCCGAGACGTTGTCGGTATTGATCGGCTCCGACCACTTCACAGTCGCCGTCGGGTCATTCGCGTTCACTCCTGCTGCCTTCGCGTCGGCTCGGGTCATCCTGCCTGGAAACAACGGCGCAGCCGGGTCGAGTCGGCGAGGATGGCCCGCAAGGTACGTCCGGAGGTCGTCCGCCAGCCAGCCATCAATCGGCACTATTCGCGTGGACCGAACCGACTTCGGGGTGCCCACCTCCCAACCGCCCTTACGTCGCGTCTTCGTGCGCGTGATGGATACCGAGCCGAGCGCGCCCGAACGGTCCGTCAGGTCGAGGTCACCTATCTCCAAGCCCCGCAGCTCGCCCGCTCGGACGCCGGTGTAGGCGCTGAACGTGACGGCGAGAGCGTCGATGGGGCGGCCCATCGTCTCGGCTACGTGGCCGGCCACTGCGGCGACCTGAGCGCCGGTCAGCGGTAGCGGCTTGAACGGCTCTTTCGGCTTTCCGGTCGTCGGGTCCGTCGTCCTGGCGGTCGCGGCCTGCCGGGGCAGTGGCACGGAGTGCACCGGGTTCGCGTGGATCGCCCCGTCCACTACGGCGACATCCAAGATTCGCCGGAGAACGTCGTAGGCGTGCTTGACGGTCGATCGAGACAGCGTCACGAACTCCGTCGCGTTGCCTGGGTCGACCTCAGTGCGGTTCGCCGAACGGGTGTCGTAGCTACGGCGCGGTCTCGGCGACAACAGGTCCGCGCGGAAGTGGCGAACGTCCGCAGCCGTCACGCTCGCTACTGCCCGGCCTCCGAATGGTTCCGCGATGTAGCGCAGGTACACCGACTCCGTCTCGCGGACCGTTCTCGGCTTGACTGTCCCCCGCATGGACTCGATGAACTCCCGCGCGTAGTGGCCGATTGGTAGGTCTCCTGCCTTGCGCTGGTCCGCGAGCGTGGCCGTGCCTGTAGCGGTACGCCTCGCCGCGTTCAGTTGGTCCCGCCGCTCCTCCGCAGCTTCGCGGGTTGCGTAGCTCTCCTGCCGCGACCGTTGGCGCTTCTTACCGGTCGGGGTTGTCGGATCGACGGACACCGGAAGCCCCATCGCGTCCCTCACAGGCTCGGTCCACACGACCTCGTATCGCTTGACCGCTTTGCCATTGCGACGCTGGTTCGTTTCGTGGGCGCGTATGTATGCCATCAGGCCACTCCCTCTCGTTTGAGTACGCGGCGCACTGTCGCGTAGTGCCAACGCTCACCACCACCAGGCGTCGGTATCTGCGCCTGATCCAGGTACGTCGCTATCGCTTTCGGCCCCAGCCCTTCGTCGCGTCTCATCAACACGATCTCCTCCACCACAATTGGGTCGATCCGACTTGGCCGGCCAAGCTTCTTACCCTCGCGCTTCGCACGCGCCAGCCCTTCCTTCGTCCGGATGCTGATCCGCCTGCGCTCCTCCGCTGCCACGGCGAGCCGAATGTCAGCCGTCAGCCTCTGGCTCGGGTCGCTGCTGTCTGCGTTGTCGCAGTCCATCAACCGCCATCCGCGCTTCTCTGCCTGCTTGTAGAGGGATGCAGCGTCGAGCTGGTCACGCGTTGCCCGATCCAACGCGCGCACCAGCAACCCGTCCGCGAGGCCCGCTTCGATCGCTGCGATGGCTACTGCCCTGCCATTCATCTGTTCCGCCTTCGTTCCGCTGATCACATCGTTTGTGACAGTGAGCAATTGGTGTCCGCGTGCCGCGCACCACTGCGCCAGAAAGTCCTCCTGGGCGCGTAGTCCGTAGCCCTTCACGTGCTGAGTGGCCGTCGATACCCGCGCGTAGCCGACCAAGGTCAGCGGAAGTATCTGCTCTGCAGCGGTTTCCACCTTGGTACCAGCTGAATCAACGGTGTCCGGCTTGCTGCCAGATGCCAGGGCGCGGCGTAGGTTCTCCGCTCGATTGGATGACTTGCTCATGGTTCGTGCCTCCTGCTTGTTCCGCCTGCTCGCTGGGCGTCGGAATCGCTCAACGACCGTTTACCGGTTTACGACGCCGCCTACCGTACGCCAAGTACACGTCCTCGCATTCTCCATAATCTGTTCAACCACTTGCCTTCTCATCATCTTGCGTGTTGCGCACGCCTCGCGGGGTTCCGCTACCCGGCGCAGCAGCGGCGGTTCTACCCAGCTAGCTCCAACGCACGCCATCTTGACTGCGGGTCCGGCCTCGTTAGGTGAGTACGTCCCTTCAACTGGCTAGCGTGGCGATGGCCTGGGTTGCTGCCAGGCAGGACAGCCGAGGCGTGTTGCCGCTTACGAAGTGGCGATGAGCGAGCGGAGAGCCAGAGAACACCTGTGGCTAAACGGCCTAGCTGGCATGACGCACCAATCGGAGCGCATCGCGGTCGCGATGCAGCGTCCTCGCGCGCGACCTACTCCCCCTTTCTTCTAGTACTTCTAGGGGTATCTAGAGGGTTCTAGGGGAACCTGGGTCTGACAGCCGATTGGCAATTGTTCTGCCCCGTAACTGGACTCGAACCAGGTACCCAGAATCCCCTAGAACCCCCTAGTCGATAGAGGAGGGAACCGAGGGCATCTAGCCTCCGCCCGCATCCCCGCCGCTCCTCTCCAGACGGCCCGACAGCGTCCACATCCAGTGAGTGACCCTGCCGCTACTGTCGCGAACGGCCTTCTTAATTACCCGCATCTTGTTTGCAGCGTTGGCGACTGTCTTTGCGCTGCAACCGACCTCTCTCATCACCGCCCTCCGAACCTCCTGAGCGTCCATCGGCCCGGCTGAAAGTAGTTCCCCGATCATCCGTTCCGCTTCGTCTCTCGCTGGGGCCGACTTGCGCGCGTCGCCTGCGATCCCGTCCGCACCGACGAGTTGGTCAGCATTCTCATCCAGCACACCCTCCCACCGCACCACTGGTGAATCGGCATCGGTCAGGCTTGAGATGAGCCGGTAGCCCAGAGCCTTCGGCTCCCTGCTCAGGTTGCCTTTGATGGAAGCCAACCCATGCGTCGCCTGCGTGTTCTCGCGGTCGTCGGTTCGCGGGAGTTTGGCTGCGATGAGCGCGGATCGCGCGAGCGCCGTGAAGGCGATTGAGCCGCCGCCCCGATGCTTCGCATTCATTCCCGTGGCCTTGTTAAGGTGCCGCACCAGCACCACCGCCGCACCTGTCTGTTCTGCGACGTCCACGAGTTCCATCAACGCCTTCCGGTTTGAACTGTCGCTCCCGGCCTTCACCGTGTCCGACATGAAGGCACTGATCGGGTCGATAACGACGAGCTTGGCTTCGACCTCCTCGATTGCCCGTTTGAGCTTGTCCACGTCTTCCGGGATCAGGAAGGGAATTGGGCGGCCATCGCGGTCGCGAGGACGTGCCATCGTTGAGATGCGAGAGAGGTCGGCACCCGCAGCGTTCAATCGGGGTACCACTGTGTCGGCGAGGTCGTCCTCCATCCCAACCAGCACAACATCCGCTGGTTCGTGCAGCCCCTTCTCATTGCTGCTCATCGTTTCGCCCACAACTGAGCGGGGCCAGCTCCCACCGTTCGACACTGTTGCGGCCCAGGCCAAAGTCATCGTCGACTTGCCTACGTCCGGCTCACCTTCGAACATTGTCAGCTTGCCCAGCGGAATCCACGGCCACCAGAGCCATTGCACCTTCGTCGGTTCAACTCCCGCCAGGGACTGCGTGAACTGCCGACCCTCAGGTGACCGGACCGGCTGGCCGTCGATAGTGCCCGGGTGGCGGTAGGCGTTCCCGCGCGGGTTGTCTGGGTGCCAGGCACCACCCGGCGCGAAAGCCTCACGGCCCATAACCCAGTCGTCTTCAGTCATCTGCGCGGCAGGATGGTTGGCCGCCATCTTCCGCAATGCGCCTTGGATCATGCGCTCGATCTCCCCGCGCGCTGCATCCTGCCCACGGATCGGGCCTATAGCACCCAGATATTGGTCCTCGATGGTCCGCAACGCGGGTGCCACACCTGAGTGCCGCTCGAGACCGAAACCCACCAATGCGAAGATCGCGTTCCTACAGGCATCGAATCTGCTGGCACCATTGTGGATCGCGTCCAAAACACCGTTGACCTGCTCTGCTACTTCGGGCGTCATTGGTCCGCTCTTGAAGCTGCTCCATACCTCTCTTCCCTCCGCCACAGTCGCCTTCGTGAGTGCCTCCACATGGTGATCGAGACCCTGCAGCCACGACACGGGCAACTCAGGAAGCTCGCTCGGACGCGGCAGCTGCACACATTCTTCCCCGGCAGGATCGAACGCGCGGACCCTCGTGCCGGAGTGGTGCACGGACGGAGGGGCAACCGCGTAGCGGTGATGACGCTGGAGAATTTCAACACCACCCTCTGCAAGAACACCCGGACCTGCCCACCCCACGGGCACGCGAAAGAACAGCTTCCTGCTTCCGTCAGTCCGCGCGGTCAGAGACCACGTTGCAGGCAGCGAACCCCATTTCGCCTCGTGTCGTCTGATCGTTTCCGCGCCAGGCTTACCGTCATAGCAATCGATGTCGATACCAATGACGCCCATAGGCATTCGGGTGCCAAGGTTCATTCCGCCTGCCCGTGTGGCAAGCCTGTCGGCCCACTTCCGAAGTTCCTCGGTAGTTTCGATGTCTTTGCCTTCGTGGCCCGTTACCCCGATCACTAGCGGCGTCTTACCTTTGACATCGGCACGACCGTTGCCGAGCGGAATCGGATGCCATCCGAGATCAAGTAGACGTTTGCCATGCTTGAAGAACTCCTCTGGCGTAAGCCGCTCGAACTCTCCTCGATCTGAAGCACCGGGGCTATCGACTACCGCCGAAGGGCCTTTCATCTCGACTGCGGCACTCTCGGCGGGTCCGTTCGGCGGATTAACGAGCGAGGGCGCACCGTCGCTAGTAGGCGACTCGTAGGAATCTACTTCGACTCTTGGTTCACTCTCGGTCGACGGCCTATCGGGATCGTACGATATACTCATATTTGCGTATTCTTTCTGCGACACAGTGGAATTCGTGAGGAGCGCCGCCCTCTGGATTGGCGGTGGGTCAGGTTGAACCGTGGTGACTGCGAGAAACCCGGCCCACCGCATCCAGCAAGGCGTATCGGCGTCAGTAGTACTTCTCTTCGGGGTGGCCGATCTGCTCGAAAAAACCGTCATTGCCCATGAACGTCAGAACACGCGGGTCCAGGGCCTCGGTTTCGTAGTACGGGCGCTCGATCTCAAACTTGCACGACTGGCACGCCGGGAACACATGGACCCGCTGCCCCCGACCGACAACCAGGGCAACGTCGGGGTAAGCTCCCCGCTCACGCGGTAGGCGGGATACTGTTGTGCAGAAGCGGCATTCAGTTGCGAACAGCGACATCAACCGCATCACCAGCCGTTGAACCGACCATGCGTAGTTGGGCTCGGTATCTTCGCCAACCGCAGGCCGGTCCATCGTAAAGTCGTCGGGTACGTCCACCTCGGTGCTGGGCAGAACCGGGAACGCGATGCACGTTTCCTGTCCTTGGTCGCCGCGCTCCACTGGCGCCTCCTTGTCATGGAGAACGACCTCTACCTGTCCGGGTCGGCCATGCGCTGACCAACCGAGAAACTCAGCGAACCGATCGATCCGCTCAGGATCCAAGAACCGGCATTCGGTTCGGTCAATCAGCTCGCTATCCGAGTAGCCGCCAGCACACCACGGGGCGGCGCGGCGTCGGGACATATCTGAGTACAGGTAGTCCATTGCCCCGAACAACAGCTCGCCATCCGCCAACGTCACTGGCTTGTCGTAGTCTTCCCGGCACAACCGCCTGATGATGGGATCCGCGGACGCTCCCGGCGATAGGCGTCTGGTGAGCAGGGCGCTCTCTTCGTCGGCGTCGATTGCAGGGTGGCCGGTCCAGTCTTGCTCGCGGATGCGAGCTATTCCAAACTTATCGATGAGCCGTTGTCGACGTTGAGGATTGAATCGGCTGCTCATCGCCCGTCACCCGCACTTGTGGCGTTCCGCTTTGTCGACTCTAGCCAGTTCAGGACGTCACCGACGCGCGCGAATCGTCGGCGCGCGACCACGTAGTAGGGCAGTTCTCCGCGTTCGAAGATGGTCTTAACGAAGCGCGGCGTGGTGGGTATACAGATACCGGTCAGGTATTCAGCGACCCCATCCTCACCCCGCAACATCCGGTCAGTGTGCGGTTCGTCTTTCAGGTTGCTTGGCGTAACGGACATGCCCGTTCGTCCTCTCGGGTTGGCGCCGACCCGGAATGGGCACAGATCGGCAGTCAGCAAGGTTGATTAGCTGACCCTGGGCGTGACGCGGCCTACCCGGCTCGCCCTATCCTCGCTACGCTGGCTTCTCACCCCTGAGGGGCGGCTTCACCAACGCCTTGCGACGCGCGTTCGTTCGCTAATGGAGGGCATTTGCCTGCTTCAGGTACCTATCGAAGCAGTCTCCGAGTCCCCCGGAGACGTCTTCTACTATAGCGCATCCGACTCGAGGGCGATCCGCCGAAGGCTCAGCAGGCCAACACCTTACGAGTTCTGAGGGTCAATTTCGGGTACCCCCATACCGGGCCGTTCTTCGAAACGGCGCTCAGGGCATCTGAGGGCGACGAATTTTCTTTGGCAGCGGGACCGTGGCCGGCCGTCGGAGCGGCTGATGCAGCTCCGTGTCGTCGGTCGGCTCTGATGGCGACAAGCCACGGTAGCGCCCGCCATCAAGCGTCGGCGCAGCGACCGCAGCGTCACGGCCAGGGCGGAGTCGGCGATCTACAAGCGAGAACTCAGAGTCTCGGTCATCGTTCTTCATGCGAACTCCTCTGGAGTGCGGAACGGCCACCCGCACCGCGCCTGTGCACGATGACGGGTGGCCGTTTGAGCGTTCCTGTTGGGGCTAGAGCGCGAACGTCGGCGCGGTGTACGTCGAGCCGCTGGTGACCTGGATCGCTGCCGCAGCGCCTCGGCGACGGGTACCCACACCGAAGGATCGCTGGAGGTAGCTGTTCTGAAGCGGGTAGCTCCCGGCACCGGGGATAATTCGAAGACCTTGGTAGACGGTGTTGGGGTGCTGGCGGATAGCGAGCGGATTCTGGTCGCTTCCCGGCCCACCCGTCGCCACAACGGCGACGTACCCCGGAGGGATGACGTTGGATTTGATGATGAGCGCCTCACCGTAGCTCCCGTAAACCGGCAGGCCATTGAACGTGCCCGGCGCTTGCTGACCAACGATTGTCTCCTCGGTCAGGTACGCCGGGGCGCTGGCACTCAGAACAAAATCAAACTTGGCGATCGGGCCGGTCGCCCCAGAGTCGGTCGTCAGCTCAGCAGCCGTCGCGTCACGAGAGGGCTCGCCGCGCCGCCAGGTGCTGATGACGTCCGCTTCGAACTCGCTGCAGAGGATGACCAGCTGCGCACCTGCCGCCGGGCCGTAGCCCTTCGAGGTGATCGCCTTGATCGCACTCTCGATGTCGCGACTATCCAGCACTGGGGTTTCGGTCGTAAAGTAGTGCGTGGTGGACTCGGCGAACTCCACCCCCATGTATGGCGGCGGGGTCACGCCGTCCGTGCCGGTATACAACCCGTAGACCTTCCGGCCATCGTCGTTCATGCCAGGTTCCGGATCGAACAACCGGCGCAGGACCGACCCGGTTACGAGCCTGTTGTCTGCTTCCATCGCCTCCGCGAGGTTAGCCGCAATTTGACGAGAGTCGGCATCTCGCAGAAACTTCCATGATGTCGCGAGGCGCAGATCGAAGTCGGTGAACGGGTAACCAAGCTCAAGTGGCGTCGCGGTAGCCCGGCCCGAAGCGGGCACACCGAACTCTGACGCCTCCTCAAACTTCATCTGCGACAACGTCTGCGGCACAGCCTCGCCACGCAGGGTGGTGAAGTAGCTGAGCAGCGACGCAATCGACGTCCGCTCTTCATTCCACAGAGCGAGTACATCGATCCATTCATCCCAGATGACATTGAGGTCGATTCCGTCGGCGGTGGCTGAGACGAGCGCGTCACCTTGAGACGAGATGCCTCGGCTGATGCGAGGCTCGGCACCGAAGATGGGTCGGCTGTAGTTGAACGGATCAAAACCGTTGTGAGACATGAATACTCCTGGCATAGGGCATTGAAATGAGGGGGTGTGCTCACTCCGGGCCACTAGCCTCGGGAGTTGCGCGCTCAGCGCTGCATTTACACGACGTACGACGCGAGCCGCCTCCGGCGACTACGCACTTCCGATAGTACAGCGCGCATCGCCCTCAGCCTCGCACGCTAGTTTTCTGTTCTAGGTAGCCCGTCTAACAGCTGCCCTGGCGTGGTTTGCAAGCCAGCAGCGATCCGGAGGATGTTCTCCACCCGCGCGCTTCGTTGCCCGCGCTCGACCTGCCCTAGATGGGTCCAGTGGACACCGATCTCTTGTGCGGCTACCTCTTGGCTCCAACCAAGCTCGAGCCGCCTCGCCCGAACGCGCGCACCAAACGCACCCAGCGTTGAGTTCAGGGGTGGCTTCGAGGCGGCAGTCATGGCACACCAACCCCATACGTCTAGCGCGCATAGGTCCAGAGCGGAATCGTCGTGTCCGCAGTTCAAGGGCTCTATTGGTGTCGTATGCTTCCTACGCGACCACGACAGAGGGTCCCAAACCATAGGACTTCACACGATGCGACCGAAGCTTCTCTCAGCCCTCATGGGCGTTCTCGTGCTGGCTATGTCCGCTTGCGGAGGCGGCTCGACCACCACGACGAGCACAAGCAGCGCACCAAGTGCGACGCCCGCTACCGCCTCGGCTACGCAAGGCACGGACGCCGACCCAGAAGGCTTTCGCCGAGAAGTGGCGGGATACGGCAACGGCGAGCTACTCGCGGTCCAGCCGGAAACGTGGGCGGGAACCATCTGCGAAATGTTCGAGATCGGCGCGACCAACGCGTCTGTTGCCCTCTACGTCAAGTCGGGCCTGAACAAAGAGCACCGTGCATCAGCCCCCAGCGGGGTCAACGGCTGGTCAGATTTTGACACCGGGAGCCTGGTGTACTTCTCGGTTCAGTACTACTGCCCCGAATACCTGCCAGCCCTAGAGTCTTAGGGTCACTGCGGGCCGCGCAGGGGCCTCCAGTTGAAGCGATTTGCTCCCGTCCCGAGCCGGTCGAGAACCGTCCGAAGACGTACCCGAAGCGCCCTCAAATGTAGCCTTGATCAGGCGAAACGCGAGACCAGCCTAGGCGTCTAGCTGCGAATACTCGAACAGCCGCCTCAACCCGGAAATAGCTTCCCAAGCTGCATACGCGGGTTCGATTTCCGTCATCGGCTCCATCATCGCCGCCGGTAAAGAAGTTTTTTGGCCGTCGAACGCCTGATCTCCGCGACACTTAATACACTCCCCACACACTCCACCTGATGGCGGGCTTCCGTAGCCACCGCGTTCCTCGTGTCAGAATGCTCGGGTGACATCTGCGGAACGTGAGATCCTTCGAGTACCCGACAGGTTTGAGGCGCTCGCCACTGAAGACGCCGCAACCCTCCGCGGCGTTGTTACACCAGTCGAAGCGAGCCTCAGCGCCATCGACGAGCGATTCCTCGAGATACGCTCTGCAGAGCGCGGGGGGTTAATGATCCTGAAAGGCGTGTCGGGTGCCGGGAAGTCAACCTTCGCCAAGACGGCAAATCTCTTTCGAGAAATTGACATCGTGCCGGTCGACAGCCAGCAAGAACTGACGGTAGCGCTGCGCGAATTGCCCGCGACTAACAACCCTCGGCTCGTGATCGTCGAAGGTCGCGAAGCTCTGGGTGAGGTGGCTCGCGAGTCCATCGAGAGCTACCTTCACGCGGCCAACAACTTCGTCCGGTCCGAAGCCGGGCGCACAAGCCTCCTGGTATGGCCGGTCAACACCGACAATATGGTGGAACTGCTCACCGACATAGCTCGCAGCATCGGAGCGAAGGCACTGCTGGGTTTCGAGGATGAGTTCCACCTGTTTACCGGGCCACCTAAGTCTGATTTTATCAAGATCGCCGATCAAACAATCGGCGCACTCAATCAGGGTGCATCTATCTACAACCTGGGGTTGAGCGTCGAGAGAGCCGATGAGTTAGCAGTCCGTAGCGATACAATTGGCGAATTCTTGGGCCGCGTACGGATTGAACTTCAGAAAAATGTGGAACGCATCCAAGGGTTGATGCCCCAAGAATCGCTGCGAGTTTGGACCATCGTAGTTTCCGACTCGAACGCGGAGAGTGCGGTCAACGCGGTTACACGAGGCCGCGACGCCTACGCCGATATCGATCGCATGATGACGTCGACTAATGCCAATATTGTCGCAGACCTGCAGAAGTTCCCAGACCGGTTGGGCATACTGGGCACGGTTCTGGATGCCCGAGTCGTCTACTTAGACGTCTTCTCCGCACTCGCGGTTGCACGCACGTTTGCGGACGACAGTCTGCGCCAGCTAATGACCGAAAAAGGTATGTCAACTAGCAAAGATTCCAAGGCGATTGACCGAATTGGGGACTCTACGCTCGGCATACTTCTCCAGGGCTCTACGCTCGGCACAGGGCGTCGCGGCGCGAAGGCAAAAGGCAACACCTTGTCGGCTTTTTCGAACCTGACGGCGATAGCGTCAGACAATGACACGCTAATAAACATTGCCATCGCAACCGCTTTGAAACAGACTGGGATAATTACGGACTTTGAACCAGAGAAACTGTTCGGCAAAGACCGGAAGTACTACAGCGATCTCATCGTCACATTGCCAACCGGCGAATCAATTCGCCTTGAATTCATGTGGCGGAACTCGACGGGATCAGCTGACATCTCGAACTATGTGCTCAAGAAACTTGAGATTTACGGCAAGTCGATTGGCCTATTTGACTAGCGTCGTAGCCGTACCACGTTCTCGCCTCGCGGTTGGCCCATCGCCCCGAGCCCGGCCATGGCGTCGGTGTGGTCATCCTCGAACAGGTGCGCGTACACCGACAGGGTGGTGGTGACCTTGGCGTGCCTGCAGAGTCGCTCGGTCAACCCAGGACGGGGTCCCGCGAGGCTCCCCCGGCCTCACCCCGGCGACCGGGGGCGATTCGGGCCCGACCGGGACCGACCGCAAAGCGACCCGAAGCGACTGCTAACGACCTATACTGCCTGGTCAACGGGCATAGTTGGCGCTTCGGGCGCGCGTTGATGCAGGTTGCACAGCTACGAGCTATCGCCTCTGCTACGGACTTTGAATCCGCAGGTCCTCGGTTCGAGCCCGAGAGGGGGCACCACCATCTACCCGGGCAGCGACAGCCGCGTCCAGCACCGGCAGGGTTGCCACCGGATGAATACCGCTCCACATCGCGGTAACCGGTACGGCGTTCGCCCAGTACGCGCCCCGATCAGCGATTCGTAAACTTGTGCCCGCGGTCGGCTTCGGGAAATATCCTGGTCATGTCGTTTTCGCGTTCACGGTCCATCGTCTTGACGATGCTGGCGGCCGTCGCCCTCGTTTTTCCGGTAAGCGGGGTTGCCACCGCGGACACTGCTCCTCAGAGCTTCACCCCTGTCCAGCTGATCGGTCCGTACCCGTCGGACCTCCCGGCAGGCGGCACGTATCTGCCGGTCCTGGATGGCTTCACCAAATTGCGCGACAAGAACCCCGCCCTGATGGCGCAGAACCTGCAGACCGTCGTGCGTATCAATAATGAGGCGACCCCTGAGGCACAACAGGACGCGATCGAGATCAACTATGACGACCGCCTGGTCTCGCTCGCCGCAGCGCTCGGTGACAAGCTGGGCCCCGTCTTCCTGAAGCTATTGGACGACGGCAAGCTTCCGAAGGTTGCCGCGTTGGCCGAGGGTGACTTGGCTCGCGCCGGTCTGCCGTCGGGAACGACGCTGCCCGAGAAGCAGTTCTTCAACAATCCGCGACCGTTCGTCGCGGCACCGGCCAGTATCAAGCGGTATGACGAGCCCGGCGGCCACCTCTACTCCGAGCTCGAAGGCAACGGCTCGTACCCGTCGGGTCACGCGAACATGGGGTACTGGAAGGGGGCGCTGCTGGCGTCGTGGCTGCCGGAACTCGGCCCTCAGATCATCGCTCGCGCCGGCGAGATCGGACTCGGACGCGTCGTTCTCGGCGTCCACTACCCGCTCGACGTGATGGGCGGAAGGCTCATGGCCATGGACCTCACCGCGGCCCGCCTCTCCGATCCCGGCTTCGACCGGCTGATCGACGAGGCAGGCACCCAACTTCGCGAACAACTCGAGAAGGCCACGGGGTTGCCGCTGGCCCAGTTCATCGCCACCGATACCCCGTACCTGACCACCGAGCAGGCCGTGTCGGAGCACCAGGCACTGATGACGTACGGGCTCCCGCAGGTGAACCCCGGGCAGCAGAACCGAATCCCGGCAGAGGCCGCTGCGCTCCTGCGGACCAAGTTCCCGCACCTGACTGATCAGCAGCGCCTGGGAATCCTCGAGCAGACGGCCATCCCGGCCGGCTACCCGCTTGACCAGTCCGGCCCCGACGGCGGCTGGTTGCGGATCGACCTCGCTGCGGCGTACGCGGCAACGCCGTAACACTCACTCTCCACCCGCTCTGAACTGTCGTTCGGCCGCTCACTGGGGCAGGTGGGGTCAATGTGGCTCAGGTCACATTTGTGCGCCAGCTGCCCGAGTGACACTACGACGTACGTTTCGGTGCGCGTCGGTGCGCAGCCCGCGCTCGGCGTAGCATCCGCGACATGAGCAATCGGCTGGTGTGATGCAACACGAGGGCGGCATGTGGGCCCGGGCCGCGGGACGACTCGCACCCTTCCTCGACATCGCCATCGCGGTCGCAGCCACCGCGCTCTCGATCGGTGCGCTGTTCGCCGCGGACGTCGAGAACATCGACCCACGCCTGGAGGGTCCTGACGCTGTCGCGATCGTCGGCACTGTAATCGCCACAGGTGCCCTCTACTGGCGCAGAACATACCCGGCGATCGCCTACGCAGCATTCGGGGGCGGCTGCCTGGTTGTCACTCTGACCGGTCACTACATCGGGCTACTGTCCGTACTCCTGCTCTTCGCGCTGTACTCGCTGGCAGCATACGGCCGACGACGACATGCCGCGGTCGCGCTGGTCGCGACGATCCTGACATTCGCCTGCCTGGCCGCCGCGAACATCCCCGACCTCCGCACCTCAGATCTCCTGCAGGCCTGGGCCCTGGTGATCACGGCGTGGGCGATCGGCGACGCCATCCGGGCGCGCAGAGGGCAGCACCGCGACCAGCTTCTTGCCGCTGAACACGATGCCGCCTTGGCACGTGAGCAGACGGGCCGCGCAGTCGCCGAAGAGCGTCTACGTATCGCCCGGGAGTTGCATGACGTGGTGGCCCACAGCATGTCGCTGATCGCCGTCCAGGCGGGAGTGGGCGCCCATGTGATCCGCACCGACGTCGACGCGGCCGAACGGGCGCTGCAGATCGTCGCGGAGACCAGCCGCGAGGCGCTGGCGCAGACACGGTCCATGCTCGGGGTACTGCGCCAGGAGGACGATCCGGTCAGCGGACCGGTGCCGCAAGGCATCGACGACATTCCGGGACTAATCACGGTGGTGCAAACAGCCGGAGTCGACATCGATCTCGAGATCGAAGGCGCTCCAACCCGACTGGACCCCGCAGTGGAATTGGCGGCATACCGCATCGTGCAGGAGTCGCTGACCAATGTGCTCAAACACGGTGGACCCCGTGCGCATGTTCAGCTGACATACCGCGCCGACGAACTGGACATCGAGATCACCGATCCCGGCGGACGGTCGGTTGCACCAAGTCAGGACAGCGGCGGACACGGCCTGAGCGGGCTCCGCGAACGCGCCCACCTCGTCAGCGGAAGGTTCACCTCCGGCCCTACCCCTGACGGCGGATTCCGAGCCCACGCAACACTTCCCCTCACAGAGAACGGCTCCTGATGACCACGGTGGCAGTTGTCGACGACCAGGCTCTGGTTCGTTCCGGGTTTGCGGTGCTCCTTCATTCCGAACCGGACATAGAGATCGTCGGCGAAGCGAGCAACGGCCAACAAGCCTGGGACCTGTGCCGGCGCACCACCCCGGACGTCGTGTTGATGGACGTCCGAATGCCCATCATGGACGGCATCGAGGCAACGCAGCGAATCGTCAACGATCCGTTGTGCGCGGGCACCAAGGTGCTGATCCTGACAACTTTTGATGAGGACGAGCTCGTTGTCGCAGCGCTGCGCGCCGGTGCGAGCGGGTTTCTTCTCAAAGACACCAGACCTGGGTTGTTGCTCGACGCCATCACGGTGATCGCCGCCGGAGAAGCGCTACTGTCCCCCACCGTCACCCGCCGTATGATCGAACGTTTCGCCGCACTGCCGGATACGACACCTCGCGAGAGCGCGGCGAATGGACTCACCGAACGCGAACGCGAGGTGCTGCTCGCCGTCGCACAAGGGTTGTCGAACAACGAGATCGCCGCTGCGCTGCACATGGGATACGGGACCGTGAAGACCCACGTCAGTCATCTGCTGACCAAGCTGGACAGCCGTGATCGCGCGCAACTGGTGATGTACGCCTACGAATCGGGACTGGCCGTACCGCGAACCTGATGCTCGCGTCTCTGTCTGCAGATAGAGACGCGCCGACAAAACCGGGGCCTGGCGCCAGATGCCGGGCCCACCCCTCCTGGAGGAGATTGATGGAACACGGCCACCAGGGCCGCATCCCACCACCAGGAGTCCCCCGATGTTTCGCACCCCAGTCATCCGTGAGATCACCGCCTTTGTGGCCGTGGCGTTCTCGCTGGCCATCGCGGTGGCCACCGCTCTGCCCGACGCCGAGATCAACATGGTGCTCAGTGTCTTCATACCTGCGCTCACAGTTGCGATCATGACGTTCACCGTCATTCCCAGGGGCTCCCGCAAAGAACTGTGGCGGAGCTTCGGACTCAACAAATCCGGCGGGTCCGCGCTCAGGCCGGCTCTGACGGTTCCCGTCGTCCTGCTACTGCTCGCCTACGGCGCCGCGGTCCTGACCGGTGTCGCCGACTTCGTCTCGATCACTGCCACTCCCCTCGGCACCGCGAGCTGGGTCGTCGACCTCATCGTCGAACTCGGCATCGGCACTCTGTTCATCCTCGGTGAGGAAATCGGCTGGCGCGGATACCTGTTGCCACGTATGCAACAGCTCACCGGAATGCGCCGGGCCGCACTGCTCACTGGGTTCATCCACGGGCTGTTCCACCTCCCGCTGATCCTGATCGCCACCACCTACGACGCCGACGGTGCCCGCTGGATCGTTGCCCCGGCCGTGGTCGCCACCATCACCCTCGCCGGAGTGTTCTACGCCTACCTCTGGGACCGCTCACACTCCGTGTGGACCGTGGCAGTGGCGCACAATGCAGCCAACACCGCCTTCACCCTGGGCGCCACCGCCGTCATCGCCTCCAACCCGGACCACCTGGCGTACGTCGCCGGCGAAAGCGGGCTCGCCACCTTCGGCGCGGTTGCTCTGGTCGCCACGATCTATCTACTTCGGGCACGGGTGTGGCGCGACAACGACAAGGGCGCAGTTCACGACACCCTCCATGCCTCCAGGGAGGTCTTGCATCCCGAACCGGTGGCCACCGTGCGCTAGTGCCGCCCGGCAACGTTGAGGCCCTGCATCTTCGGATGCAGGGCCTCACCGCTGTTCACCCGGCGATGTGCGCACTCCCCCGGACACAGCTCGCGGGCGCGTGCCCGGAGAGAGTCGAGCGCCCACTTCTTCTGCGCCGCCCCCGCGTGGACCAGTAACCGCGCGGCAAGCCCGTCGGTCAACGCCACCAGCGCGTAGGCCGCCTCATCGACGTCGAGACTCGGATCGACCTCACCGCATTCCTTGCCGTTGGTCAGACCCGTGGCAACCCGTTGCTGCAATTGTTCATTCGCTGCTCGCAGATGCCCGCGGAGAGTGGGGTCTTCAAGAGCCAGTCCGGCGAACGCGTGCGCGACGTACACCTCGTCCCGCTTACGCGCACCGATCGGCAACAGCTGACCCACACTGTCGACCAGCATCTGCTCGATACGCGACCCCCGCTTCTCAGCGCGGGCGATCTCGGCGTCGATCCTGGTGAACACGTCAGCACGGACCGAAGCGAAGGTGTCGATGAGGAGTTCTTCTTTCGACGAGTAGTAGTGCTGCACCAACCCCACGGACACGCCGGCCGCCTCCGCCGCGCGCGCGACTGTCACCCGTCCTATCCCCGAACTGGTTGCGACGGTGCGCACCCCACCGAGAATTTGCGCCCGCCGTTCGTCGTGATTCGCCGTTCGTGCCATCAACCGATGGTAGCCCACTTGCGCTTGGAAACAATATGGCTATATTGGCCTTCAAAACAATATGCACATATTGGAAAGGATGAGCGAGCATGCTCAGATGCGTCCGCACGATCCTCGCAGTCGCGACATTCGGTGCCGTACTGATCTCGACCGCGGCCGGCCCGGCGACAAGCGAACCGACCGCGGCGATCGCCGCCGGGAACACAGCCGTCGCGGACTACCTGGCCGAAGTAGCCGCGGACCAGCAAATTCCGGGCCTGGCCGCCACGGTGCTGTCACCCGGGGTGGCCGATTTCGACTGGACGTCTGGTGCTGACGGCAACGGAGCTCCGGTCACCCGGGACACCCCATTCTTGATCGGATCACTGGCGAAATCGATGACCGCCGCCGTGGTCATGCAGCACGTCGACAGGGGCGTCCTGGCGTTGACCGACCCTGTCGGGGATCACCTCCCTTGGCTCGTGGCCACGTCCCCCACGGTCGAGGAACTCCTCACCCACACCAGCGGGTTCTCGGGCGCCGATGGTCTCGCGGTCGCCGAACGGTTCGACAATGCTCCCGGCGCTGTCCGACGTGCTGCAGAAGACCTGAAGTACTCCGGCACGCGAGGGCAATACGAGTACAGCGACGCCAACTACCTGGTCCTCGGCGCGCTCGTGGAACAACTCGACGGCAAGCCGTTCGGTGAAGTACTCAGGACCGACCTGCTCGAACCGCTGGACATGCGCGACACCGCGAGCACCTCCGACGCCGCATCAGACCTACCGCCCGGCCATCGCTACTGGTGGGGATCGCCTCGCAGGTACTCCCCCGGATTCGACGAATCAGGAACACCTTTCGGCTACGTCGCGTCCACTCTCGACGACCTCACCCGCTACGCACGTGCCCAGGCCGGCGCCGACCCCGATGTTCTCGACCCAGAATTGTTGCGACAGTTGCACACTCCGCGAGTCGATGCCGGTGACGACGACTACGGTTACGGCTGGCGGATCACACCGTCGGATCTCGGACCGTTGGTGCACCACACCGGAGCCACACCAGGCTATTTCGCCCATGTGATGCTCGGCCCGGACGGCCAGTCCGTGGTTGTCCTGGCCAACGCCTACAGCGAAGCCAAGGCCCCTGCACTCGCCTCGGTCGCCGAAAACTTGCTGCTGATACTCGATGGACAATCGCCGACGGCGACAAGCGGCGACCCGCTGCTGACGGCGCTTCCCTGGGTGGTCTCAGCAGTCGCGGCACTCGGTCTCGCGATAGCCTTTGCGTCCTGGTGGCGTCCGGCGCGACGCGTACTGCGCTGGACGACAGCCGTCGCCGCAATCGTGATCATCAGCGGACTCTGGTTGCTGCCGAGCTTCTTTGGCGCCGACCTTCGGGTGATGCGGCTTTGGATGCCCGACGCCGCGATCATGCTGATCGTGTCCCTCATCACCTGGTCACTCGCCGCGGCGCTGCTCATTCTTCCGGCTCGATTCTCGATCGTGCGATCCCGGAGGCACTCTCCCCCAGCGCCAGCCACAGGGCAGCAATATCCTCGATCAACTGCTCGCGACTGACCGCCAGGTCTGCGTTCACCCAGGACAGGATTGTTTGCGCGGTTCCGCCGATGACAAACGCCGGACCGGTCGCGGCAAGCGAATCACGCTCGAGCGCAACGTCATGGATCTTCCGGGCATGGTCGACCAACACCGTCGTCAGCCCTGAGATCGCTGCCCTGCGCTTGTCGTCCTGACTGGCCGCCGTCGACACACCGCCCAGCAACACCAACGCCTTCCGCCGATCCTCACCGAGTACGTCGACCACGGTCGCGACCACAGCGCGTGCCTGCTCGTCCAGCGGAGACCCCGCAGTCGCGCTGAAGCCACCGATGGCGGCAACGACCACTTCGCCGGCCACCGCGTCGATGACCGCGTCGGCGAGCTTGTCGAGATCGTCGAAACTCTCGTAGAAGTAGCGCTTGTTCAAGCGCGCCTCGGCGCACACGCTCGCAACAGTCGCCGAACGCCAGCGACTCTGCGCCATCTCGGTGAGCGCAGCATCCAGCAAGCTCGCACGCCTCTTCTCGACGCGAGCCGCTGCACTCGTGCCCGCATAGTTGCGCTCACCGCCACCAGTCACGCTCGCAAGTTTGGCATTCACCGATCGATAAACCTGTTGACGGGCCCAGACAATCTGGTACCGTTTCGTCCCACAGTGCAGTCTGGCACTGATTCGTACCAGAATAGGAGGCTCCGGATGAGTGCACCGGTTCACCAGGTCGACCCGGCACAGACGGGCGAGCCGGAAGCGTCGGCCGTCAGAGCGATGCTCGTCGAACTGCGCAGCTTGGCCCGAACCCGCCCCACCGTCGCCCGGGCCGCGACCTGGCAATACATCAAGGAACTCGGCGATCGAAATGATCTGCCTGCACTGGCGATCCTCTTCGGCGAAGGTACGGCACCAGACGGCCCCGACGGCAAACTCGAAGGACTCATCGTCGGAAAGCTCTTCGGGATCCCGGAAGCACACCTGGCCAACCCCTTGATGCGCATCAATCCCACCTGGGAAGGGAAGACGTTCGACCTCCAGGCCGGCACCGGCTTCAACCGCCTCGCTCCGATCGCTCGCCTGGCGATGCCGATCGTCGCTGTCGGCTACCGGGGATTGCGACGGGGCGACGGCGAGGTGGAGGGTTTCGATTTCGACCATGCGATCGAAGAAGGCCACATCGAGCCCCGGGTGATGGTCCGCGCACTCGATTATGGGGTGCCCCAGTACAAGAATCCCAGCGTCCGAACCTTCCCCATCAAGCGCACCCGCGACGAGATCGTCGAGGTCGTCCCCGGGGTCTACCTCGGCCGAGCACTACTCACCATGCGGTCAGGAGAGGTTCGCCTCATCGCGCACTTCGCCTTGCGGCAGCCCATCGGCAGTCCGCTGTGATCGACCTCGACGGCGCCCGAGTGGGTGTGACGGGCGGGGCACGCGGCATCGGTAAGGCAACTGCCGCGGCGATGGCAGCACGCGGCGCGATCGTCACCATCGGCGACATCGACCTCGATGCCGCCACCGAGACAGCCTCGGACATCGGCGTGCACGCGCATCATCTCGATGTCACCGACCCGTCGAGCTTTCGCGACTTCTTGGTGGCCACCTCCGACGGTGGCGATATCGACGTCTTGGTGAACAACGCCGGAATCCAGCTCATGGGGCGGTTCGCGGAGATCGGCCTCGATGCGCTGCACCGTGAACTGGCCATCAATCTGGGTGCCGTGATCACCGGAACCCGGCTTGTGCTGCCGCGCATGATTGCTCGTGGTCGGGGGCATATCGTCAACGTGTCGTCCATGGCCGGCAAGGTCTCGACTCCGGGGATGGCCACCTACTGCGCCTCCAAGTTCGGGGTTGTTGCGTTGTCGCGAGCGATTCGCGCCGAGCTGACCGGGACCGGGGTCACCCTGACCACGGTGATGCCTGCCGCCACCCGCACCGACCTGACGTCCGGTGTCACGTTGAGACTCCAGCCCACCCTGGAACCTGAGGACGTGGCACGGGCCATCGTCGCCAGCACCCGGCACGGTCGTCCAGAAGTCACGGTGCCGCGCTGGCTGGCCCCGATGGGTCTCGTCGAGCAAGGGGTGCCGGAGAACCTTCTCCTGGGCGCCAAACGTCTCGTCGGGGGAAGAGAACCCGGCGCTTTCGACCCCGGTCGACGCAAGGCCTACCTCGACAGGACCACACCGTGAAGACCGCCGGCCTGCTCTCGAAAACCACACTCGCTCAAGCAATGCAGCGCACCGGTGCGCGGGTGACGTCGCTGTACCCGGCCACGGCACAACCGCTGGCGACGCCTCCCGCCGGCAGTGGCCTCAAGCCGGTGATGGGCAGCTACGGCATGCCCGGTCTCGGACACGCACTCGAGAGCATCGCCGAACCACTCGAATTCGGACGCGATCGGTATCGACGATTCGGGCCGGTGTTCTGGACCGGCGCGGTGGGGTTTCGGGTTGTCACGGTTGTGAGCCCTGATGCGCTGCACGAAGTGTGGCTCGACCGGGGCAAGGTCTTCTCCAGCGAAGCCGGCTGGAAGCCTATGATCGGCCCCTTCTTTCATCGCGGACTCATGCTGCTCGACTTCGACGAACACCTCCTCCATCGCCGAATCATGCAGCAGGCGTTCACCCGCGCCCGGCTCACCGGCTATCTCGACATGACCCGACCCCTCGTCGCGCACACTTTGGCGACCTGGGCACCGGGAGATCAAATCCCGATCTACGACCAGGTCAAGAGCCTACTGCTGGCAATGGCGAGTCAGGTTTTTGTCGGAGAACCCGCAGATGGAGACACCGCCCGACTCCTGACACGCGCCTTCGATGATGCGGTAGGCGGCGCACAAGCCATTGTGCGACAGCCTTTTCCGACAGGCCGCTGGTCCCGGGGCCTGCGCGGACGTCGGGAACTACAACGTTACTTCCGTGGCGCGATCGGCGACCGGCGCGCAGGAACCGGCGATGACCTCTTCACCGCGCTGTGCCACTCCGAGACGGAGGAGGGACAGACGTTCAGCGACGACGACGTCATCAACCACATGATCTTCCTGCTCATGGCAGCGCACGACACCAGCACCATCGCCCTGTCGATGTTGCTGTACCACCTTGGCAAAGACCCTGCGCTACAACAGCGATTACGCGAGGAGGCGTGCCGACTGCCGCGTGACCCGACCATCGAGGAACTCAACTCGGCACATCTTCTCGACTGCGCGTTCAAAGAGTCGCTCAGGATGTATGCACCCGCAGGTACGTTGTTCCGGCAGGCCACCGCGGACACCAGTATCGCCGGTCACTTCATCCCGCACGGCACCGAGATCGCTCTGAGCGTCCACACGTCCATGCGAATAGACACCTGGTGGGACCGACCGGATGTGTTCGACCCCGGCCGATTCGACGATCCGGCCACGCTGAAGAAGCTCGAGAGGTACGCCTGGTCACCGTTCGGCGCCGGTGCGCACAAGTGCATCGGAATGCACTTCGCCGGACTCACGGTGAAGGCGATCCTGCACAGGATGCTCCTCGACTTCGCCTGGACTGTCCCTCAGTCGTACACCCCACTGATGACGTGGGGAACCGGGCCGACACCCGCAGATGGATTGCCCGTGCGACTGACGAGGAACTGACGCGCGGTGCACCACGAATGAAATCGGCTATGCCATGGTCGCTTCCACGGTCTCTCGATCGCGCACAGGATCCGTGCCCAGCTCGTAGGTCGGCAGGGTGTTCGGCACAGATGTCCCGCCCGCCACCCGCGCCTTGGCCGCAGTGAACTCCGGCGCAGTACCCATGGCCGTCTGCAATGCGTTCAGTGAGGTCCACACCGCGCTGCGACGGGCGGTGCGCTCGACGATGTTCGGCGGCTTGTACATCACCAATTGGGCAGCCCAATCCGGCATGGTGTCGCGGACCGCCCAGTCGACCGCACCCTGGAACGGATCGGTGACGTTGATGCCGGTGGCCACCGCGTTTCCGTGCGTCAGGCCGAGCTTGGGAAGGTACGACTTGAGGCAGTCGAGCGTCTCGGCCTTGGTGGTAGGTAGATCGGTACCGCCGAGCGCATGACCGACGCGCACGAACTCACCGTAGTACTGATCCAGTTCGGCGCCCCGCAGCGGACGCGGATGGTAGATCTCATGAGCGGTGGCGATGCCCCATACGACGGTGGCGTAGTTCCACCGCAACCATTCGGGATCGTCCGCATCGTAGGAGAGCCCATCGGGGCGAACCCCCTTGATGGTGTGATGCATCGCCCGCACGGTGCGTGCCAGTCGCTCCGCGGTCTCCGTCGATCCGTAGGCGGTTCCGATGAAGAACGCCACCGAATGGCCCAGCCGAACCGCGATACCTGCCGGATCAAGCCGACCGGTCGCCTCACCGTCGCCGTCTTTCTCCACGAGCCGCGAGTGGTGCATCCCCATCCAGAAGATGCTGGGATCGAGACGCTCGAGGTACGACGCGCACTGTAGCCCGAAGATGAGCACCGACGTGTGGGAGTGCACATGCCAGACTGCGCTGCCGGGTCCGAACCAGCCCGGGTCGCCCTCGGGCCCTGCGAAGTCCATTCCGCGGAAGTAGTTCTTACGGATGTTGTCGTCGAACCGTTGATTGAGCCATTGACCAGCTAGTTGGTGGGGCAAGACCGGCAACATGAGATCAATCCTCCGCGGTGGTTTGGCTACGTCTGTGACCAGAATAGGTTCTGGAGACGGCTGTGACCAGAGCCTGACCGAAGAAATGCAGAACGATCTATTGTGTGGTGATGTCCTCCCCCACCCGATGGGCCGGCGTTCCGTTGCACGACCGCCGCACAGAACGACGCGCACTGCTCGTCGACGCAGCGTTCGGGCTCTTCGGGTCCGGCGGCGAGGCAGCGTTGTCGGTCCGGTCGGTGTGCCGCGAGTGCGAACTCAACACCCGCTACTTCTACGAGAGCTTCACCGACACGGACGAACTCCTGGGAGCCGTCTACGACCGAGTTGCCCTCGACCTCGCAACCGACGTCGAGCGGGCGATCACCGCAGCCGGCCCTTCCGTTCGCGCGCGCACCCACGCCGGCATCAAGGCCGTACTGGGGTTCAGCTCCACCGACCCCAGACGAGGACGCGTCCTGTTCACCGATGCCCGCGCCAACCCCGTGCTGGCCGAGCGTCGTGCGCTCACCCAGGACCTGCTGCGCGATGTCGTCTTGACCGAGAGCGGACACATCAAACCGGCGTCCGATCCGGTCGCGGCCCGGGTCGGCGCCTCGATGTACACCGGGGCGATGGCCGAGCTCGCGCAGGAATGGCTGAACGGCAACCTAGGAGACGATCTCGACGCCGTTGTCGATCATGCGGTGCGGTTGGTCTTGCCCCGACCTTGACTGAAATTCTCGATGTCAGAGGCCTTCGGTAAGCTGCCATCGGCAAATTCGTGCCTGTTGTTCGTGCGACGAAAAATGTTGCACATCAGTCGAATTGATCAAAGACACCTCTTGCGCACATACGTTCGACGGGTTACATTGGACTCAGTCGGCCCCACTGATGACGAATCTGGATACATGCCCCTTCCCGGGAAGATGCCGCCGACTGATCCTTGACGGTTTCTCATGGGAGGTGTTGTGCAATGAATGTTCTCGATTCAGTCGACGCTCTGATTGAGCTGAAGGTGCCTGATGATTCGGCAGGTGTACTGCGGCTGGTGAAGGATCTGATCACGTTGCGTAATGCGACGGAGCATCAGTTGTCGGTGTGCGCCGCGGTGATGGAAAGGCTGGGTGTCGCGCGGGAGGCGGGCTCGACCACGTCGAAGTTGTTGCAAGCCAATGGTGCTGCGCCGTCTGCGGCTGCCCGCTGGGTACGGGTGGGCACCGGCCTGGTGAACCTCGATCGCACAGCCGGATATTTTCGAGATGGATTCCTCTCGACCGAGCACGTCGACGCCATCGTCAAGGGACTTCATCATATCGATGGACGCTCCGAGGTGGGAGTAACGACGGAGGAACGATCTGGGTACGAGAGCACTCTCCTGTCGCACGTTATCTCCGGGGCACCACCGGCAGAAGTCGAGAAGACCGCTCGCGGACTGGGCAATCAGATCGCAGACGACACCGGCGGCCCCCCGCCGGCAGAAGATCCTTCGCTCAACAGTTTTGACTTCGAGGTCAATGAAGGTCGCCTGGTCGGCCGGTTCGATGTGGACGCGCAGATCGCCGAGAAGGTGCACTCGGCACTGAGCTTCTGGAGTAAACCTCGGCCCCAGCCTGATGGTTCCAAGGATCCGCGGAGCAAGACACAGATCCGGGCGGACGCGTTTCACCAGCTGCTCGATTGCGGTGGCGGCGGCGGGGATGGGTTCATTTCGGCGCCGCGGACCGAGGTGAATGTATCGGTGCCGGCCGACCATCCGAACCGGGCGTCGCTCGAGTGGATGGGTCCGATCACCGAAGCCACCGCCGCCATGCTGGCGTGTGACTCGACCATCAGCTCGATCACCCTGGACGGCCAGGAGGTGCCGATCGACTTGAGCCCGCCGAAACGCCTGTTCACAGGACTTGTCCGTAAAGCCATCATCATTCGCGACACGTGCTGCATCAAGTGCGGGGCACCCGCCGGTTGGTCAGACTGCCACCACATCATTTACTGGTCGAACGGCGGTACCACCACGGTCGGAAATGGATGCTTGTTGTGCCGAACCTGCCATCGCGCAATCCATTACACCGAGTGGGAGGTCGAGATGGGTAGCGATGGCCATCCGTGGTTGATTCCGCCGGCTGATGTAGATCCGCTGCGAAGACCCTTGCCCGCCTACAACCGCCGGACCATGTCACTCGCGGCCTGACCCCTACCCCTCGACCCCACAGTCTTTTTTCAATTCCTGCCGCACCCGACCAACGTCGGGACCGCGCTTGTTTCCTTGACAACTCCATAGTGTGAAAAGTGCATGGTGCTGCCGCCCAGATGGGCTGGGCGGCAGCATCATCGCCGTCGCCCTGCTCGGTGCGTCAGGCCAGGTTGTAAGTGACGTTGGCGTTCGGGAAGGACGACGCGATGTTGGCGTCGATCATGTAGTGCCCGGCGTTGTTGTTGTAGACCCCGGTGTTGAACAAGTTGGTGTTGCCTACCATGTTCTCGATCGAGTAGTCGGCAGTCGGCCCGAACAACCCGACGTGATAGTTCACGTTGACCGTCAGTGAGGTCTGACCCGGCGCGACCGCGACGACGGTCTCCGACGCGCCCGGTGCGAGTTTGCGCTGCGGGGCCTGGACCCACTGGCCACCATTGGGGCCCGAGTCTCCGAGGTATTCGGTCTTGTCGGTGTGGTTGGTGATCGTCATGGCGACCGAAGGCTCGGAAGGATTGGTCACCGGCACCGTGCCGGCGTGAGCCGCACCGGCACCGGCAACCAGGATTCCGCCGGCACCCGCGACGCCGATGGCTGCGGCTGCAACCCGGGTGCGAAGGCGAGTCTGGGAGAGGGTGAGCTGTGAGGCGTTCATCATCGTTCCTTCGTCTCGAGTGGTTGTTCACCTCGTGTTGCGGCGATGAGACAACAGTGCGCCCGGACTTGGTGGACAAGTACCCGCTGATCAGGGGTTCTGTCGGATGACACGCCTTGTCCCCCGATAGATGGACACGAACACGACAAGGGGCAGACATTGACCTTGCGCGGGTCTACCGTTGATCCACCGATGAGTTCAGGGAGATATCAGGGTCAATCCTGATATCGCTGCCCTCCGAACAGGGCAATGATGAGAGACGTCCACTCGACCACTGCCCGGGGAGCACGACATGGACCGTTACATCGCATTCATCATTCGCAGGCGCTGGTCTGTCATCGGGGCCTGGGTGGTGGTTCTCTTCGCGGCGATCGCGGCGGCGACCATGTGGGCGGGCCCCACCACGACAACCTTCACCAACGACCTCCGGACAGAGTCGGGCAAGGCCGGTCAGCTACTCGAAAACGCCGGGCAAGGCGACGAGGCGACGGCCGGGCAGATCGTCATCGCGGCGGTCCCGGGGGTACCCGGTGGTGTCCGCAATCCGCAGGTCAGCGAGGCTGTGAACAGCCTGGTCGACGAGATCAGGCGTTCTTCACCCGACGTCACCGTCGGCGATCCCTATGCGCCCGGCGCGCAGATCTCGCAGGACGGCCGGATCTCGGTGACCACCCTCGACCTCGGCACCGGCACAGACTCCGAGGTGCAAGATCGCGTCGACAGCATCAAGACGATCGCTGACAAGACCGAGATACCCGGCGTCGGAGTCGAGTTCAGCGATCCCCGCTTCGACGAACAACCGCCGAACGGGGCTGCCGAGGGCGTAGGAGTGCTACTCGCGCTCATCATTCTGCTCGTCGCTTTCGGATCGGTTGTGGCAGCCGGTCTCCCGATCCTGTCAGCGCTGTTCGGAGTCGGTGTCGGGGCGTCGATACTGTTCATCGTCCAGAACTTCATGAACATCCCGAACTTTGCGATCTCGGTGACGTTGATCCTCGGCATCGGCGTGGGGATCGACTACGCGTTGCTGATCGTCACCCGCTTCCGATCAGGTCTGCACGATGGCCTCGACCCCGAACGGGCTGTGACGGTCGCAATGCAACGTGCCGGCCGTTCGGTGCTGTTCGCCGGATGCACCGTCATCATCGCGATGTGCGGCATCCTCATCTCCGGCGGAGAACTCGGTCCCGCGCTCACCTTTGCCGCGATCATCGGCATTCTCGGCACGCTGGTCGCCTCGATGTCGCTGCTCCCGGCCCTGCTCTCGGTCATCGGCACCCGGGTGAACCGACTGTCTCTGCACTGGCTGCGCAAACGCCGCGGCAAGGACCCCGATCGCGCGCTGGAAGGGGTCTGGGCGCAGAAGTGGAGTCAGAAGATCCAGCAGCGGCCCTGGGTCGGGGTCATCGGCGCAGTGCTGGTCCTGGTGATCCTCTCGATACCGGCATTCCAGATGCGGTTGGGCTTCTCCGACGCCGGCAACCGGTCGACAGAAGCGACCACACGAGTCGCCTACGACTACGTCACCGAAGGATTTGGGATCGGGGCGAATGGCCCGTTGATCGTCGTGGCGAAGTACCCGGAAGGCAGCGACCCCGCCGCTGCCCTGAGCACTCTCACCGACCGGATCTCCGCTGATCCCGACGTCATCGACGGCGGCATCACCCCGGTCGTCCCGGTCGGCGCCACCGATGGGTCAGAGATCGCGGTGATGACGGTGATCCCGAAGAGCGGACCGCAGGACGAGGCGACGACCGATCTTGTCAATCGGCTGCGCTCAGAGGTCATCCCCGAGGCGCTGGGCACGAACTCGGATGTGTCGGTGCAGATCACAGGCATCACCGCCGGTTCCATCGACTACGCGGAGGTCACCCTGGATCTGCTCCCGTGGTCGATCGCAGCCGTGCTGGCGGCGGCATTCCTGCTCCTGGTCCTGGCATTCCGGTCGATCGTCGTGCCGGTCAAGGCCGTGATCGTCAACGTGCTCTCCCTCGGCGCCGCGTACGGCGTCATCGTGGCGATCTTCCAGTGGGGCTGGGGCGCATCGATATTCGGTGTCGGACGGGCGGGCCCGATCGACAGCTGGGTACCGATGATGCTGTTCGTGACCGCCATCGGTCTGGCGATGGACTACGAGGTGTTCCTGGTGTCGCGGATCAAAGAGCGATACGAGAAGACCGGCGATGCAACCACGTCGGTGGCGGAAGGTCTGGCCAGCACAGCGCGGGTCATCACCTGCGCGGCCCTCATCATGATCTGCGTCTTCCTCTCCCTGGCATTCCTGCCCGACCGCAGCCTGAAGATCCTCGGTGTCGGGCTTGCGGTCGCGGTGCTGATCGACGCCAGCATCGTGCGTCTGCTACTGGTGCCGGCGACCATGGAGATCCTCGGCAAGGCAAATTGGTGGTTCCCGAGCTGGCTCGAATGGATTCCGCGCGTGGACGGAATCCACAACGACTCCGACGACGCCGACCCCACCCCTGTCGACACCACCCCTTCCGGCAAGACTTCCGACAGTGGCAAGCTGGTGAGGTGAAGTCCGTATCGCCACTGACCGCGCCCGTCACCGCAGCGGAGTCGCTGCGCCGCATCGCACTGCTGCTCGAACGCTCTCGCGCAGGCACCTACCGGGTGGAAGCGTTCCGCAAGGCGCTCAAGGTGGTCGACAAGCTCTCCGACGACGATCTGGCGGCCCGCGTCGACGGCGGCCGGCTCACCGAGCTGACCGGCATCGGCAAGTCGACGGCGGCGGTCATCACCCAGGCGGTACACGGCGAGCTACCCGAGTACCTGGAGTCGCTGCAGGACAAAGAGATCGGCGCACTTGCCGACGGCGGCGAAGAGCTGTACGCCGCCACCATCGGCGATCTGCACACTCACTCGGACTGGAGCGACGGCGGCTCCCCGATCATCGAGATGGTCCGCACTGCCATCGACCTCGGCCAGGACTGGATGGCCCTGACCGACCACTCCCCCAGACTGACCGTCGCCAACGGTCTGTCAGCCGAGCGGCTCACCGAGCAGCTCGGCGTTGTGGACAAGCTCAACCGCGCGCTCGGTGAACAGTTCCGATTGTTGCGGGGCATCGAGGTCGACATCCTCGACGACGGATCGCTGGATCAGACCGACGAAATGCTCGGTCAGCTCGAGATCGTCACGGCATCAGTACATTCCAAGCTCAAGATGGATGCCGGGCCGATGACCCGGCGAATGGTTGCTGCAGCACGGGATCCCCGCGTGAATGTCCTGGGGCACTGCACGGGCCGACTCGTCACCGGCGGCCGCGGCCAGCGTGCGCAGTCGAAGTTCGACGCTCGTGCCGTCTTCGAGGCGTGCGCCGAATCCGTTACGGCCGTCGAGATTAACTCACGGCCCGAACGCGTCGACCCACCCGATGAACTCATCGAGCTGGCCCGCGACCTCGGCTGCCTGTTCGCCATCGACTCCGATGCACATGCACCCGGCCAGCTCGACTTCAAAGAACTGGGCTGCGAGCGTGCCACCCGCCTCGGCATCGACGCCGATCGCATCGTGACGACGTGGCCCGTCGAGCGGGTCCTGGAGTGGGCTAACAGTCGTCGACAATAGAAATTGCATCCTGCGTGCACTGTGCCGGCAAAAAAGAATACCGAGCAATTTCTGATCTTCTGTGTCATGATCTAGCAGGCCGCTCAACACGCTCAATTTCGACGTGGGATAAGACTCAGTCAGTTATGCCCGATCTCTAACCTCCTGCCCAGCAGGAGGTTAGAGATCACCTATCGGAGATCGACGGCGATTTCCGTACCTAGTGCATACCCCGGGGCCAGCGGAAGCGTGTCGCCGCTCCAGAACTTTCCCGGGTCGAACCAATTCGCATGTTTCTCGGTCGCGAGCAAGCCCATCTGCTCATAGGTCATCGCTACCACTTCGGCACAATATGCGGTTTCCAGTCCCGCATTTTGCTTGTTCTGATTCCTCTTCTCGACAGTCTTACGAACCTTTCTGTCGAGGACGGGGATTCCTCGGGTGACATCATTTACCGTCGGAACTCGACCCCGGAACCAGCGGCCGGCCAACCGCGCAGTGGTAGGGAATGCCGTGCCGTCCATCTTCGCGATGACTTTCAGCAGCAGATCCTCCTGCTCGCGCTGGGCGTACGGCGTGAGCTGACGCAGCCAGCAACGCTGCCCGTACTTCTGCATCCACTGCAGCGCCGCGTCCCGTGCGTCGTTCAACTGCACTCCGCGGTGATTGGTGCCGGTCCACATGTCGGTGAGCTTGTTCCCGAGTTCGGCATGCCACATCAGCGGCGGCAGATCGTCGATCGCGACGGTCATGGCGACGTGGTTGACCGGGCTGTTGGTGAGCGTCTGAATCGCTCGATCCGGCCCGGAGCGACCGCGGAACAGCCAGATGTCTCCTGTCCTCGCCTGTTCCAGCGCCTGGTCGAGAGAGATCGGAGGGGGCCTGTGGGGATGCACCCCCAAAGACTAAACGGATCGACACGACTTACGCAGCACCGCAGATCGGCGATAGTCTCACCGGTGTGGGCAACGCGTGGAAGTGGATCGGACTGGCCGGGGTCGTCGGGGTCGCAGCGAGTGGCGTGCTCGTCGCTCGCGATCAACGGCAACGAAATGCGTACTCGGCAGATGACATTCGCGACCGGCTTCGCAAGCGATACGAAGAGATCGACACCCCCGACAACTGACCCCGATTCCGCCTCGGTCAGGCGAAGCGAGCAGCCAGCGCCTTCAACGTGCCGCTGATACCGTCACCGTTCTTCTTGTCGAAGCCCATCACGGTGATCATCTGCGGAATCTTGGCCGTCGAGTAATCGAATGTCTCGACCACCGTGGTTGTGGTCGGCGAGGTCTCCTGGAGCTCCCAGCGCCACTTGTGCCCGAGCGGGTGCTGCCATTCGACGACCCTGTTGTCCTCGAAAGCCGTCACCGTCGAGGTGATCTTGTAAGGAACGCCGAACTGCTTCATCCCGACGCTGAACTTCGCGCCGGAGCTGAGGCGGTCCGGTCCCTTGACGGGGGTGTCGCGGACAGTGCCCGACCCGTCGAGTTCTGGATGTCGGTGCGGATTTGCCACCAGCGCAAAGATCTCGGCTGCCGGCGCGTTCACCACAACCTTGCGCGACACCTTCTTCGGTCCGGAATCAACTGTTGCCACGGTTGCATCTGCCATGTGTGCCAACCTACGCGGATTCGTTCACAACGGGTATGACGTGCCCGTTTCCTTCTCGGCAGCGGCCCAGAGCCGGCCGGCGAGATCGTAGTCACACGCTAGAGCCGACCGCCCGTAGAGCACGGGCACCCCTCTGAGGGCTCGCAGACCGTCGACGCTGACATAGGAACCCGGGGGAATCGGTTCGGTGAGGCAGTAGAGCGTGGGCGCGGCACCGGCATCGATGTCGTTGGCGAACGTGTTGGCCGCCGCCTGCACCACTTTGTGGACCACGCCCAACTTGGGCTTGTTGGAGATGTTCGACGCTGCCCACCCGGGGTCGCACAGCATCGCAGTCACCGGCGACCCGCCCTCCCGCAGCCGCCGATCGAGTTCGAGACCCCACAGCATCACCGCGAGCTTCGACTGCGCGTACGAGCGCGAGATACGCCATTTCACCTGCCGGAGATGGAGGTCCTCGGGGTCGATGGTCGCGTTCCGGTGAGCGTTCGAACCCACCAGGACCACCCGCTCGCGCACCCGTGGCAACAGCAGGTTGGTCAGCGCGAACGGACCGAGGAAGTTGGTGCCGATCGCGGTCTCGAATCCGTCGACCGTCGACGCGCGATGTTGCGGGACCATCCCGGCGTTGTCGATCAGGATGTCCACCTCGCCGTCGAGTGTGTCGACAAACCGGCGCACCGAGGAAAGATCGGCGAGATCCACCTGGGCCACCTCGGTGGTCCCGCCGATCTCGGCCTCTCGCTCGTTACCCAGCTGCGCATTGCGAACCGCCAGGACAACCTCCGCGCCTGCCCCCGCCAATGCTCTGGCCGTCGCGAACCCGATGCCGTTCGTGGCCCCCGTGACCACGATCCGCTTGCCCCGAACGATGCCCAACCGGCTGGGCGACCACGACGACGGTTCCATGCGACCGAGGGTATCGACCGATACCTACGAGCGAATCAAGATCCGCCGGACCGCTGTCTTTCGTCGTCACCGGGGCAAGAATGAGAACGTCCCGCAACCGATTCGAGGAGTCGCCATGCAACCCACCGGCATCGTCGCCAACATCGCCGTCCCCGACATCCCCGAGGCCCGCGAGTTCTACACAGACTTCCTGGGGCTCGGCGTCGAGGCCTTCAACCTCGGCTGGGTTGCGCACTTCCAATCACCGGACGGCCGCGCAGCGGTCCAATTGGTGACGCGAGACGCAACCTCGCCGGCCGACTCGGTGATGTCGGTGCACGTCGGCGACGGCGTGGACGCAGCATACGAAGACGCGCTTCGCCGCGGGCTGGAGATCGTGCACCCGCTGACCACCGAGGAATGGGGTGTGCGCCGATTCCTGGTCCGGGCGCCCGACGGGAACGTCGTCAACATCGTCAGTCACAAGGACGACTGAGGACCTCTCACCGACGCCACCTGAGCAGGTGACCGGACCGTACGGCATTGTGAAGTACATGAGCGGCATCACCACGACCGGCGCAGACCAGGACAGCCCCGAGGAGCTACGCGCCTCGATCGTCCGACGCCTCGAGGAGTTCGACCACACCACGGCACCACTCGACGGGGCCCGCGGAGCCGCGGTGGTGATCGCCGTGACGAGCCGCAACGGTGAATACGGCATCTGGCTCACCAAGCGACCGTCGAAGATGCGCGAGCACCCCGGACAGTTCGCGTTGCCCGGCGGTCGCATCGAACCCGGCGAGGACTACGCGACGGCCGCACTGCGCGAACTCCACGAGGAACTCGGCGTCGAGGTGGACCGGGCCGACGTGCTTGGGCGACTCGACGACTACGTCACCAGGTCCGGGTACGTCATCACCCCGATCGTCTGCTGGGCCGGACCCGACAGGGAGACCACCCCCAGTCCGGGCGAGGTCGCGCAGCTCTTCTTCATCCCGATGGCCGACCTGCAGGTCACGCCGCGGTTCATCGACATCCCCGAATCCGATCGCCCGGTCATCCAGATGCCACTGGTGGGATCGCTGATCCACGCCCCGACGGGCGCGGTGATGTACCAGTTCGCGGAAGTTGTCCTCGGAGGCCGAGCCACCCGCGTCAACGACTTCGAGCAGCCGGTGTTCGCATGGCGCTGAACGTTTCCAGCGACCTCCGACCGGGTAGCTGAGCACAGTGACCTCCTCTCTGAGCCCGATCACCCGCACACTGCCCGCGCCCTGCGGGCCACTGTCGTCGGCGGTGACCGATGCCCTGGCCGGAACACCCACCACGTCATGGGAACTGCCCAACGTCAGCCAGAGCGCCTGGGACACCCAGGCCTATGGCAAGGACCTGCAGCTCGCGCTCTACATCTGCTACGAACTGCACTATCGCGGCTTCACCGACGTCGATGACGAGTGGGAGTGGAATCTGGACATCCTCCGGTTCCGCGCGCAACTCGAGCAGGTCTTTCTCGGCGCACTGCGCGCAGACGTCGAAGCCGGCGACGACGCCACCGCGGAGATCGAAGCACTGTCCATCGAACCGGGTGAAAGCGACGGACCGTCGTTTCACCTGCGCGACGAAGGCACCTGGGAGCAAATGCGGGAGACCTTCGTCCACCGCTCGATCTACCACTTGAAAGAGGCCGACCCCCACGCGTTCGCGATCCCGCGACTGACCGGGCAGGCGAAGGCCTCGTTCGTGGCGGTCGAATTCGACGAGTTCGGGGGCGGAAAAGGCGAGAACCTGCACCAGCAACTCTTCGCCGACCTCCTCACCGCCGCCGGTCTCGACGCCGGCTACCTCGCCTACATCGACCACGTTCCCGGCGAGTCGTTGGCACTGGTCAATCTGATGTCGATGATCGGACTGCACCGCTCGCTCCGGGGCGCCACGATCGGGCACTTCGCGGCCACCGAGATAACGTCATCGCCCGGGTCACGGCGGCTGATGGAAGCACTCGAGCGCATGGGCGCGCCGGAGGCCTGCGTGCGGTTCTACCGCGAGCACGTCGAAGCCGACGCCGTGCACGAGCAGCTGATGCGCCACGAGGTCGTCGGCGACCTGCTGGCACGCGAACCAGAGCTGGAATCGGATGTGGTCTTCGGGATCCGAGCATTCGGATACCTCGAGGACAAGCTGGCGGACCTGCTGATGACGGCGTGGCGCGAGGGTCGTAGTTCGCTACTCATCCCCGTCGACTGACGCGGCCTGACCCGCGGTAACCCACCCGCGATGGTCAGTCCCGTTGCGGGAGAGCCTTCTTGCGACGGTGACTGGTGTCGCAGAGCGGAAAGTTCTTGCTGCGCTTGCACGCACACAGGGCAACCGTGAAACGGTCCGACTCCACGACGCTGCCATCGGGCATCTCGATACTCACCGGACCGTCGACCATGATCGGACCGCCCGCCACCACACGGATGTGGGTGGTCGGGCGGCGTTCTGTCGGACGGTCCGCTGCGGTCATCTACGAACGCCGCCCGACTCGTCCGCCCGAGCCTTGTCGGCCCTGATCACGACCAGCTCTTCTTCCCGGCGACCGGGCTCCAACCGACCGAGCACCTCGAGCCAACGGGCGTTCGCATTCAACACAGGTCCGAACGGGATCTTCTGACGGGCAACCACTTCGGCGCGAAGACCGCCCGCACGCAGGCCGATCAGGGAACGGTCGACATCGGAGAACTCCGACTGCACCAGGAGCATCGTCCCGCCGGGGGCGAGCAGATCGGGGGCGGAGACACACAGCGGGTCGAGCAGCGAGCGACCGTCCCGGCCGCCATGCCAGGTCCGGGTCAGTCCGACCCCGGCGTCCGACAGGGTGTCGGCGGGTACGTACGGCGGATTCGACACCACCACATCGTAGGGACCGGCGTCCAGCGCCTCGTGGAGCGAGCCTTTGTGGGCATCGACGACCACGCCGGCGGCCGCGGCGTTTGCGCGAGTGGCCAGCACAGCCCTCGGCGCGATGTCGTAGGCACTGACGCGGGCTGCCCCCAGCACGGCTGCCCCGACCGCCAATACGCCACTACCGGTACACAGATCCAGGACACGACGTCCGGCCACCAGGTCACGCTCGGCCAACGCAGTCAGCAGCAACAACGAATCCTCTTGCGGCGCATAAACTCCGGCGGGCACGCGAATCGACTCATAGATCTCGAGTGCTTCATCGACCGGATCGGACGTCTGGGTGTCGAAAATTGCCGGGACTGGCTGGGCTGCGACCATCTTCTTCGCTCCTCGCGATTGAGCTGCTGCGCGACGCCGACGCGACTTCTTTGCGGCGGGTCCGAACTCCTAATGCCCCCCCGAGCAGGTGGCGTAAACCACTCTCATCAGATCACGTTCCGGTTTCGCAATGCCCAGGTCAGGGTATCCGCCACTGAAATCCCCTTCGTCCAGCCCACCTTCGGGCCGAGGAGAGCCATGAAAGCTGCCGAACTGGCCGGTCTCCCGATCAGAGCCGGGGCCGCCATCCGCGGGGCCCGCCTTTTCCATCCGAACGGCGTCCTGGCCACCGGAACCCTGACGCGGACCGCATCTGAAAACGTCGGCCTGCCGGTGGAGACCGGTGCCGTGATCGCCCGGGTATCGAAGGGTGTGGGCCTACCGGGCGCGTTGCCCGACGTCATCGGACTCGCGATTCGCATGGAGCCCCACGACGGCGACGACACCCCCTGGGACGTACTGTTGGCCAGCGCTCTCGGCGGGACGGGCTGGCGTAAGACGATTCCCTTTCCCGCGCTTTCGCTCGGGTCCTCCGTACTCAGTACGCTTCAGCCCCTTGACCACGACGGCGTCAGTTGGTGGCTGCGCGCGACACTGGCCACCCGGCCCGATGGTCACAACCCTTCGCTGAGCGAGATGAAGAGGGGCATCGACGACGGCGGCCTGGTGTTCGAACTCGAACAGACACGCGGACACACCCCATTTCTTCCGCTGGCCCGGGTGGAACTCACGGCCACCGTGCCCGAATCCGACTATCCGGACATCGGGTTCGACCCGACCGCGAACACCACCCGCGGTGTCCGCCCGGGACCGGGCTGGCTTTGGTCGATCCGAGAAGTCGCCTATCGACGCAGCAGACAGGGCCGCGACGCCGAGAACTGACCCCACACACCAGGTCCGCGATTGTGCTCGACCGGTAGGGGTTTGTACGATCTCGAACGAGTCGGTCTCGGCCATCGTCGGTCGAGTCGGGAGGGGCGCGGCACCAGATGACGACCGGCAGCGACAAGGTCACCGATCAGTCCGGACCACAGTCCGCGATCGACCGGTATTTCAAGATCACCCAACGCAATTCGACGCTTGCCCGCGAGGTGCGCGGCGGTCTGGTCACCTTCTTCACGATGGCCTACATCGTGGTCCTCAATCCGATCATCATCGGCGGCGTGCCCGGTAACGCCAAGAACGCCGACGTCCTCGGAAACGTGCTGCCACTGGCGCAGGTCGCCGCGGTCACCGCCCTGGTCGCCGGCATCATGTCGATCGTCTTCGGTCTCGTCGCCAACTATCCGTTCGCCATCGCTGCAGGTCTCGGCATCAACAGCTTGCTCGCAGTGTCCATCGCCCCTCAGGTCACGTGGCCTGAAGCCATGGGATTGGTCGTCGTCGACGGCATCATCATCGTGTTGCTGGCGGTCACCGGTTTCCGTACGGCGGTGTTCCGGGCGATACCCGGTGAACTCAAGGCGGCCATCGCGGCCGGCATCGGCGCGTTCATCGCGTTCATCGGCTTCGTCGACGCAGGTTTCGTCAAACGGATCCCCGACGTCGCAGGCACAAACGTCCCGGTGAGCCTGGGCATCAACAACTCCATCGCGACCTGGCCGACCCTGATCTTCGTGTTCGGGGTGCTGCTGATGGGCATCCTCGTGGTGCGCAAGGTGCGCGGTGGCCTGCTGATCGGCATCGTCGTGACCACCGTCGTCGCGATGATCGTGCAGGCTTTCGCCGACCTCGGCCCCTCCGTCGACGACAGCAAGGGCTGGAGCCTCAACATCCCGGATGTCCCGTCCTCGGTCGGCGATCTTCCGGACCTGAGCCTCGTCGGCGACGTCGACTTGTTCGGGGCGTTCACCAGGATCGGTGTCCTGTCGGCGTCGGTTCTCGTGTTCGCACTCGTCTTGTCGAACTTCTTCGACGCCATGGGCACCATGACCGGCCTCGGCAAAGAGGCCGAACTGGCCGACAAGGACGGCAACCTGCCGAACATCGGCAAGGCACTGGTCGTCGAGGGCACCGGCGCCATCGCGGGCGGCGTCGGATCGGCGTCGTCGAACACGGTGTTCGTCGAATCCGCATCAGGTATCGCAGAGGGTGCCCGCACCGGGCTCGCCAACGTGGTCACCGGCGTGCTGTTCCTGATCGCGATGTTCTTCACCCCGCTGTATTCGGTGGTTCCCCTCGAAGCGGCCGCGCCTGCCCTGGTGGTCGTCGGCGCGATGATGATCTCGCAGGTGCGCGACATCGACCTCACCCGCTTCGACTACGCGCTCCCCTGCTTCCTGACCATCGTCGTCATGCCGTTCACCTACTCGATCGCCAACGGCATCGGCGTCGGATTCATCACCTGGGTCGTCCTGGCCACCGCCCGCGGCCGGATCAAGACAATCCATCCGTTGCTCTGGGTGGTCGCCGGATTGTTCGTCCTGTACTTCGCGAAAGAGCCGATCGAGACCCTCATCGGTTAACCCGATCTTGGTGGGTTCCGGCGACCGTTTCCCCAGGTCGCCGCCGCCAGAACCCACCACAACCGTGAACTAAACTGGGGCAAATGCAGCTGCCGTTGATGTTCTCGTCCCTCGGGGTGAGGAACTATCGGCTCTGGGCCGGCGGCCAGGTGGTGTCGCTGACAGGCACCTGGATGCAGCGCATCGCCCAGGACTGGCTGGTCCTCCAGCTGTCCGGCGGCAGTGGTGTGGCGGTCGGGATCGTGATGGCTCTGCAATTCGGGCCCACCGCGATCCTCTCGCTTCCCGCAGGCGCCCTCGCCGACCGATTCGACAGACGCAAGCTGCTGATCGGCACCCAGGTCGCGATGGCCCTGTGCGCGTTGATCCTCGGCGTCATCGACGTCAGTGGCGCCGCGAATCTGCCGCTGGTCTACGCACTCTCGTTCGCCCTCGGGTGCAACTCGGCGGTCGACGCCCCCGTCCGGCAGTCGTTCACCATCGAGATGGTCGGGGTCGAGCAGCTTCCCAACGCGGTGGCGTTGAACTCGCTGACCTTCAACCTCGCCCGGATCGTCGGACCGGCGCTGGCCGGACTGTTGATCACCCTCATCGACACAGGGCCCATCTTCCTCATCAACGCCGGGAGTTCGATCGCCGTCATCATCGCGCTGCTGGCCATGCGCAGCAGCGAGCTGATGCGCAGCGCCAGATCCATTCGTGATCGGTCGATCCGCAGCGGTATCCGGTACGTCCGGCGTCATCGTCATCTGGTGGTGGTGCTCGCGACAGTGTTCATGGTCGCCACGTTCGGCCTGAACTTTCCACTGTCCCTCGCGCTGCTCACGGCCAACACCTTCGAGGGTTCGGCCGGCGGTTACGGACTGTTGTCGACGATGCTCGCCATCGGCACCCTGGGCGGAGCCGTGGTGGCCGCGCGACGCACCAAACCTGCTCGGGTGCGTCAATTCCTGGTGGGGGCCTTTGCGTTCGGGATCGCCGAGGTCATCGTCGGATTCATGCCGACCTTCTGGCTGGTGGCCGTGATGCTGATCCCGGTCGGGATCGCCAACATCATGTTCAGCACAGCAGCGATGAACATCATGCAGCTCTCGGTCGAATCGGACATGCGCGGCCGGGTCATGGGTATCTACATGCTCTGTTTCCTGGGTGGCACACCGATCGGCAGTCCCCTACTCGGGTGGCTCGCCGAGATCACCGATCCGCGGACCCCGCTGATCATCGGTGGGATCGTCAGCGCCCTCTCGGCCGCGTTCTGCGCGATCGTGCTGCTGCGGTCGACGCACCAACGTCCCGGACTCGATCACGGGAAGCTCGTCCTGACCGCAACCGGCGAATGACCCGGTCAGACGCGAATCGGACCACCGCGGTCGTTTTGAGTGCCATCCTGGGTGGGTGATCGACATCGACCGTCCCAAGCTCGAAGGCAGTGTTGCCGTGGGCGAAGGCAGGCGCATCGGGTTCGCCGAGTTCGGATCCGCGACCGGACGCGCCGTCTTCTGGCTCCACGGCACCCCTGGAGCCCGCCGCCAGATCCCGCTAGAGGCCCGCACCTACGCCGAACGGAACGACATCCGGATCATCGGACTCGACCGTCCGGGGGTGGGTTCGTCCACGCCGTACAGCTATCCCAACGTGTTGTCGTTCGCCGACGACCTCGCGACCGTGGCAGACACCCTCGGCATCGACCGCTTTGCCGTGATCGGGCTGTCAGGCGGCGGTCCGTACGCCCTGGCGGTCGCTCGTGCGATGCCCGAGCGGGTGGTGGTCACCGGCATCCTGGGTGGGGTCGCTCCGACCATGGGACCCGATGCGATCGACGGTGGCGCGATGGTGCTGGGCAAGTTTCTCGCACCGATGTTGCCGGTCATCGGGGCACCGATCGGCCGAGTCCTGAGTTCGTTCGTCCGCGTCGCACGGCCGATCGCCGAACCGGCCATCGCCATCTACGGCCGCCTCTCCCCCGCGGCGGACAGAGAACTGCTGCAACGGCCCGAGTTCAAGGCGATGTTCCTCGACGACCTGCTCAATGGTGGTCGCAAACAGATGGAGGCGCCGTTCGCCGATGTTGTCGTCTTCGCCAGGGATTGGGGTTTCGCGGTCGGCGACATCACCGGACCGGTCCGGTGGTGGCATGGCGACCGCGACCACATCATCCCGCACACGCACGGCGAACACATGGTGCACCTGCTCCCCGACGCCAAGCTCTTCACCATGGCAGGCGAAAGTCACCTCGGCGGGCTCGGGATGGCGGTGGACATCATCACCGAACTCATGGCTGTCTGGGATCAGGAACAGCCCCTCATCCCGCGTTGACCCAGATCGCGCGAACCCCCACCAGTAAGCTGACCGAAGGTGCCGCACAGGTGCCTGCGAAGCAGCAGGGAGTGTTGGGACATGTCGGACTGGGTGCACAAGATCAAGGAAGAAGCCAAGGGCTTCGTCGCGAAGGCCGAGCAGGAGTTCACCGTGCTCGAAGGTGTAGACGGCGTCGATCCGCTGGACAAACGGGCCGGCGACGTCGAGGCCCACGAGGCGGAGAGCGCACCGAAACCCGAGTGACCGCCACCTCGCCGGGTGAGCGAGCCATCTTCGGCACGCTCGGCGGCAGTTTTAGCACGCTCGCCGGCAGCTTCGGCACGCTCGGCCGTCAGACCGGGTAGGGCAAGGCCTCGCCACCGCGCTGATGCAGCATCACCGTCATCACGGCGATCTCATCGGACTGGCCCTTCACCATGGCGACCGCAGCGCGCCTGATCTCTGGGTTGGCCACCGTGCGACTCGCGTGTCCTGCCATGTCGATCCCGCCCTGATGATGCCGGATCATCAACTGCAGGAACAAGATCTCACCGGGTACGCCCGACGCGGTATGCAGTGCCGTGAGTTCGTCGCCGTCGGCCATCCCGGGCATCTCCCCGGTGTCGCCGGCGTGGCCGTGCCCGGCCTCGCCCATCCACCTCATCGGTTCAGCGCCTTGGAGCGGTGCGTCGAGCATCTGCAGCCATCCCATCATCTGCCCGATCTCACGCCACTGCGCGCTACGGATCTGCGCGACCAGTCCACGCACATCCGGTGCGGCAGCGCCCGGCACCAGATCGCACATCATCACCGCCTGCTGATGATGCGCGGACATGTCTTGGGCGAAGCCGATATCGACCGCCGTGGCCACCGGGGCCGCCACCGCGTCGCTCTCCTCGCTGTCGACGGCAAGGCCGACGCACAGACCGATGACGAGCGCGACGATCGCTACGACGACCGGCCAGAGCCATTGACGGAGCGCGATGTTCATGTCAGCGGGTAGACCGCCGGGTCGAGCTGCAGAGTCATGAACCCGTTGTCCATACACGTCACCCACAATTGGTCGCCATGGAACTCCGGTGGCGACAAGCACCAATCCGCGGACAGATCGCCGCCGACCAGCCGGCTCTGGTCGTTGATGATCCCGTCGATCGGCGAATCACCCTGCAGCACCGCTCTCGCGACCGCCAGCGTCCCGATGATCGGCGGTGCGGCAATCGACCCGAGCAAGGCGTGGATCGAATTGGTCAGCTGCAGGTGCTTTCCCGTCTGGGCGGGCGGGTTGTAGTAGGCGATTTCTTTGAAGTCATCCGGGTCACGGATGTCGAAGACGCGGATGCCTGACTGGATCCACCCGCACGCCATCGCCGTCGGGTCGTCCTGCCGATCGATCGCGCAGTAGTGGGCGTCGTAGCCGAACACGCCGTTCGCCGTGGTACTGCCGGCCCAACGATTCGCGTTCTCGGGCAAATTGATTGCCAGCTTGATGGCGTTGCGCTGGCGTAGATTCGACGAATCGACCGCATCGAACAATTTCACCCCACCCGAGCCGCCCTCATCGACAGAGAACACGTGAGGTGTGCCGTCGTACGTGGCGTAGATGGTGTGCTGGGTGATCTGTCCGTCGGCCCACAGCTTCTCACCGACGTGTGGCATCAACTGAGCCACAATGGTTCGCGGCTTCCGGTTCTGGACCGCGGTGACGTCGATGACCGTCAGCCCCAACAGGTTCGAGAGGTACAGCGTGTTGCCGTCGGGCGAGAAGCCCACCCCGTGCGCTTCGATGCCCGTGATCCCGGACCACACGATCATCGGGTTGCGCGGATCGGTGAGGTCGACCGCACTGACGTAGCCCGGCGCGATCCCGGTCACCCAGTACGTATTGCCGTCCGGGGAGAAGTCGCCCTCGTGGGTCGTGATGGGGATCGGCATCGTCAGTTGCGAACCCGCGCCGCGGTTCAGCAGTCGCGGATGTGCACAATCCTGGGAGATGTCGTAGACCGAGATGTATCCGGCACCCTCGAGGAGACCGACGCCGGTGCCGACGAGCAATCCGCGTTTCTGATTGACCTTCAACGACTCCCACGTACCGCCGACCATGGCCGGCTCGGTGAGCACCGCAGACAGTTTGGGTGCGCGAGGATCGGACACGTCGAGCACCTGCACACCCGGGTTGGGTCCGAGAAAGTTCGTCGGAAAGGTCGAGCCGGTGTACGAGCAGTTCTTGTAGGTCGCACTGACGATGCCTGCGCCCTCGCCCTGATACCGGCCGACGAGATCGATGTTGCAGTTGTAACCCTTTGTGCTGCGGCCCGACTTGCGGTCTCCGAGCGGCACCTCACCCTGGATGCCGGTCTCGACCTGGTCGCCGTCGCGACAATTTGCCTCGCCGACGGCGGTCGGCCAGACATCGGTCAGATCGTTGTACCCCGGTGGCGCTGTCGCCATCGCCGGACTCATGGTCAACGCCGTCGCTGCGGCAGTCACCACCGCCAGCGTCACCGCCGCCCTGATCATCGATCGTGCAGTCCCCACCCATGTACCCACGCGACGCCCCCTACGGCTTCATTGCCGGTCCTCGGGGCGACGATATCGGCTGCGCCTCCGCGGTGGAGGGTTTTCGCGGAACCGCGTATCAGTTCACCGGGAGACTGTCGGCGACCTGGGCCAATTTCTCCACGGTGGTGCTCTTGTCGACGGCCGACAACTCTATGTACAAGTCGGGAATCGAATCGACCGACATACCCATCCAGCGGGTGTCCTCGCCGCCGCCGCCGTTGATCGCACGACCGTGCTGCCAGGTCGTCGAACTCACGCCGTCCCAGGTCCGAATCTCGTCCATCCGGCTGTTCAGCGCCTCCGGACTGACGTAGAAGTCGGTCCACAGATCGTATTCATCGCCGTCGACCTCGACGACACAACGGAAACCGGCCTTCAAGAACTGCTCCCCCGACCCGTTCACGTCAGCTGCCTCCTCCGGCGGGACGGCGTCCATGCGTGTCTCACACCGCATCCCGTTCCAGCCCTCGTCGGACGGCGAGGCCGGCAGCAACTCCGGCAGGGTGGAAGCCGGTTGTGCGAACAACCCCCATCCGGGTCCGACCTCGACCGACTCGGCACCGCTGGGCGGCGAGACCCGCCCCTTGGAGTCGACGGCACGCACCGAATACGCGACGGTGTTGCTCCCGGTAGGCGCGATGGCCGAGATGTCGCGGAACTCGGTGTCCGGGCCCGAGTACACGACTTCCTCGCCTCGACTCAAGAGGTATCCGGACGCCGTCGAATCCGCCTTCCAGGATACCTTCACGGCTCCGTCGTCCTCGCTGACGCTGAGACCAGTCGGGGCACCGACCGAATCACCCGCACCACGCACGAAGTACGTAACCGCCAGCGACACCACCAGAGCCACGATCGCACCGACGATCAACAGCGGCCACGCCCAGCGCTTCACAACGGCAACCTGTCCAGTTGCGCCTTCGCATCGGCGTCCTTGCCGTTCTCCATCGCGACGGACACGTCGTAGACCTCCCGGTCGCTGTCGTCGAAAGCCAGGATGGCGGTCCCCGCCCAGTCGCTGGTCGGGCTCGGCGACTGGTAGAGAACACCCGACGCGCCCTGGTCTGTGGTCTCCGACGACGTCTTGAGACCCAGCGAGGCGAGGTAGTCGTCCCGCACCTGCCGCGAGGGGTACTGCCTGATCCGAATCGTGAAGTCGCCGCCGGAGTCACGGCACAGGACGCTGCCGGACTTCGGGATCTCGGCGTCCACCGTGCCGGTGCCGCCGAAGCAGGCTTCTCGGCCGTAGTTGTCGCTGGACAACGGACTCGGGCCGACGATCTCGGGGAAGGTGGCGGCGATCTGTTCCAGACCGTGCCAACGCTGTGCGACGTTGACCTCACCACCGGCCTCGCTGTACGGCGATTCGTCCCGGTCACCGGAGCGTGCGGACACCGAGTAGGTGTAGGTGCCGGGCAGTGGCATGGGTTGGGAAAACCTCGGTTCGCTGCCGACATAGATGATCGACTCACCTTGCCGAAGAACATATTCCGAGGCACCGTCGACCTCGGGCCAAGTGATGTCCACGGACGCATCCGCGACCGTGGCGGTCGGTGGCGCCGGAGTCGCGAGTGCGCCCCCTGCGCCACCGGACAGCAACAGTCCCGCAACCACGCCGACGACGAGCGCCAGCACGATGATCGGACCGGCCATGACGGCTACGCGCTTGAACCACGGCGCCTGCGGCGCCGACCCACCCGCGCCGGCGGCGCCGTACATCGCACTCCCGGGCCCCGCAGGAGGCGGGGTCCCCGCACCACCGTAGGGCTGATATTGACCGCTGCGCATCTGCGGACTCGACGGCGACGACCGGACGCCGACCGGAACCGCAGGCCGCGACGTCCCGTACCCCTGATCGACCGGGCCGGGCTGATACGGGCCCGACTGATAAGGGTTGGACTGGTAAGGGGTGGACGGCCCCCGCCCGGGCTGCGGAGCAGCCTTCGGCGGAAAGGTCACGGCGCCGACCGGCGTGCGCGGCGAACTGTGTTGCGGCGGGACGGGCTTGATCACCGGCGGCCGGACGAACGCCTGTTGCGCGCGCGTACTGTTCGGCGCGCCGCCGCCCTTGAGCGCCTCCTGCGCCGCGTCTGCGAGTTCACGGCCCGAATTGAACCGGTCCGCAGGCTTCTTCGCCATCGCCTTGGCGATGACCGCGGCCATCGCGGCCGGGACCGCGGGGTTGGCGGCGGCAGGATTGGGCGGCGGGTTGAACATGTGCGCCGCCATCAGCCCCTGACTGGTGGGTGCATCGAAAGGAGCGGTGGCGGTGAGTAATTCGTACAGACTGCAGCCCAGGGCGTAGACGTCGGCGCGATGATCGATCTCCTCGCCGCCGATCTGCTCGGGGGCGCTGTACCGCAGCGTGCCGACTGTCATCCCTACCGAGGTGAGGCTGCTGTCGGTCTCCTGCGCCATCCGGGCGATACCGAAATCGGTCAGCTTCACCGCATCCGGGTTCATCGGGTCGGCACCGGGAGTGATCAGGATGTTGCCGGGTTTGACGTCACGATGGAGCAGACCTTTGCGGTGGGCATAGTCGAGACCATCGGCGATCTGCGAGACGATCCGCACGGCGAGGCGCGGATGCAGCGGACCTCCCGAGAGCAGTTGCGCCGCATCGGTACCCGAAACGAACTCCATCGCGATCCAGAGCTGGCCCTCGTGCGTCCCGCGGTCGAGGACATTGACCAGATTCGGGTGACTGAGCGGCGCGACCAGGTCCGCCTCCCGCTCGAAACGCGCCCTGGTGTCGGGATCGGTGCCGTAAGTGCTGTTCAGTAATTTGATCGCGTCGGCACGCGGCAGCCGCGGATGCTGGGCCTTGTAGACCTCGCCCATCCCGCCACGGCCGATCAGCTCCAAGATCTGATAGCCACCGATATGGGAACCGATCGCCACGCCCATCGCCATTGCCTTTCACCTGACCTGCTGTCGGCAGGTTAGGCAGATACTATCCAGCGCCGCGGCGACCACACCAGCTATCGCCCACCGAATACACCGTCTGATCGATCGGGGCGAATCCTTAGCGTCGATCGGGGCGAATCCTTCGCGCGCCTTCCGTTAAGCACATACGCTCAACTCATGAAATCGCCTGGTTCCAGGGTCCTCGCCTGCGCTCAGCTGGCCGGGGCCGCGCTGTTCGTGGTCCCCGCGCTGTGCCTCATCCCATCGACGGCTGCGGCAGCTCCGGTCGCCACCTGCACCCCGGCGCAGCAACTCGCCGGCGCCGAGACATACGTCGCGGCATTGGCCGATCCGTCGTTCGCCTACGACGTTCCCGTCGCCGACGACGTCGTCCGATTCGAGAACGGTGTGCAAACCGGCTTCTCCGGGGACGTGATGCAGGCCGAACTGGCCGCACACCTGCAGTACGCCGGCATCACCGCAATCAAGAACCAGCACTGGTCGGCGGCCGGAAATCTCGTCCGCGTCGTCTACGACCTCGAGTACGGCGTCGGCGATCTCAACCTTGCCGATTCCACCATCGACGAGACCTTCGCCTTCAACAACGCATGCGACATCGCGCGCATCGACGCGACCTTCTCCATCCGGCCGGGAAACTCGATCACGGGAGGCAACTGATGGGGCAGTTCAGCAGAGCAGAACTCGAGGCGGAGTTCGCCAAGTTCAAGGCCGTCAACGACAAGGTCGCGATCACCCAGGACTGGGATCCGTGGGCCGACCAGTTCACCGTCGACGCCGACTACGTCGAGCACGCCCTGGGCACCTTCAAGGGTCGCGAAGAGATCCGGACCTGGGTCAAGAAGACGATGGGACGGTTCCCCGGCAATCACATGGTGGGTTACCTGTCGCTGTGGCACGTCGTCGACGAGGAGACCGGCCGCATCATCTGTGAGATCGACAACCCCATGCGTGACCCGGGCGACGGCACGGTGTTCACCGCCACCAACATCACCATCCTCACCTACGGAGGCGATGGACTCTGGGCCAAGGAAGAGGACGTCTACAACCCGATGGAGTTTGCCCAAGCGGCGAAAGCCTGGTGCAATAGGGCCCAAGAGCTGGGGAATCTGACCGACGACGCCACCAAATGGCTCGAAACGGTGGGAAAGTACTTCTGATCGGATGCGCGGAATCTCGACCACCTGCGCGTTAGCTGCACCACACGGTGCCCAGCCCGGCTAACACCAGCCCCACCGATGACGAAGCCGTACAGAGACAGAACCTTGATCGATGTGACGCCGATGAGTGACACGGCGCGTTGTTTACAACTAGGGTGGCGGCGCAGCGACCCCGTATCCTGGAGCCTTACAGCCTAGCCTTCTTGGAGGAATATCTAATGGCACGCGAGTTGACCCAACTTGAGCTTCTGAAGGAACTTGCACCGGCGGCCGAGGAAAACGTCAACCGCCATCTCCGCACCACGAGGAACTGGCACCCCCACGATTACGTGCCGTGGGACGAGGGCCAGAACTTCGCCGCCCTGGGCGGCAAGGACTGGGATCCCGAGCAGTCACAGCTGGACGAGGTGGCCAAGGCCGCCATGATCACGAACCTGCTGACCGAGGACAACCTGCCCTCCTACCACCGCGAGATCGCGGAAAACTTCACGATGGACGACGCGTGGGGACACTGGGTCGGCCGGTGGACCGCCGAAGAGAACCGTCACGGCATCGTCATGCGCGACTACCTCGTCGTGACCCGCGGCGTCGATCCCGTGGCCCTCGAAGAGGCCCGCATGATCCACATGACCAACGGCTATTCGTCGATCGCCGCCGCCGGCGACCGCGCAAGCGAGTTCGACAACGGTGAGGGTTCGGCCGGAATCCTGCGGTCCGTCGCCTACGTCACCTTCCAGGAGCTCGCGACCCGCGTCTCCCATCGGAACACCGGCAAGGCCTGCAATGACCCGGTCGCCGACCGCATGCTCCAGCGCATCGCCGCCGACGAGAACCTGCACATGGTCTTCTACCGCAACATCTGCGGCGCCGGACTCGACCTGGCCCCGGATCAGACGCTGCGCGCCATCTACGAGGTCGTCTCCAACTTCCAGATGCCGGGCGCGGGCATGCCCAACTTCCGCCGCAACGGCGTCTTGATGGCCAAGCACGGCATCTACGACCTGCGTCAGCACCTCGAAGAGGTCATCGAGCCCGTCTTGCGCAAGTGGAGGATCTTCGAACGCGAAGACTTCAGCGCCGAGGGCGAGAAGATCCGCGAAGACCTGGCCGCGTTCCTCGAGAAGCTCGGCGCCGACACCCTCAAGTTCGAAGAGATGCGCGATCGCGCGCTGGCCCGCGAGGCCGCCAAGCGCGAGAAGCTCTCCGCCGCGTCCTGACTCTAGAGAAAGCACTGCTCTGACCGCCGTACTCGCCCAAACGACAACTGCCCTCGCTGCTGAACAGACGGGTCGAGCTCCGGCTTCGCCTTCGTCTCTGCGCATCGGGTCCATCGAGCTCTCGAGCCCGGTGGTCCTCGCCCCCATGGCCGGGGTCACAAATGTTGCGTTCAGAACGTTGTGCCGCGAGCTCGAGCTGGCCCGCACCGGCACGGTGGCGGGGTTGTATGTGTGCGAGATGGTCACCGCACGTGCTCTGACCGAGCGTCATCCGGTCACCATGCACATGACCACGTTCGGTCCGGACGAGAATCCCCGGTCGATGCAGCTGTACACGGTTGATCCCGAGTACACCTACGCCGCCGCGAAGATGATCGTCGACGAGAACCTTGCCGACCACATCGACATGAATTTCGGCTGCCCCGTCCCGAAGGTGACCCGCAAGGGCGGCGGATCGGCGATCCCCTACAAGCGCCGCCTCTTCGCCAACATCGTCGCCGCAGCTGTCCGGGCGACCGAGGGCACCGATATCCCGGTGACCGTCAAGTTCCGGATCGGCATCGACGACGACCATCACACCCACCTGGACGCGGGCCGCATCGCCGCTGAGCAGGGCGCCAAAGCCGTTGCACTCCACGCTCGTACGGCATCGCAGCGCTACTCGGGCACCGCGGCGTGGGATGAGATCGCCCGCCTCAAGGAACACGTCACCGAGGTGCCGGTGTTGGGCAACGGCGACATCTTCGAGCCCGGCGACGCCACCAGGATGATGCAGCAGACCGGGTGCGACGGCGTGGTGATCGGCCGCGGCTGCCTCGGTAGGCCATGGTTCTTCGCCGAGTTGAGCGCCGAGTTGAACGGCACACCTGCCCCAGCGGCACCAAATCTCGGCGAAGTGGCGCAGATCATCATTCGGCACGGACAACTCCTCTCCGATCATCACGGGGAGTTCAAGGGCATGCGAGAGATCCGCAAACACGTCGCCTGGTACCTGCGCGGTTTTCCGGTCGGTTCGGAGCTGCGGCGCGAGATGGCGTTGGTGGAGACTGTGCAGCAGCTCGCCGACCTCGTCGGTCAACTACCCGCTGACGTGCCCTTTCCGGCCGACGGTCACGGTCCTCGCGGTCGGCAGGGCTCACCGTCCGCGGTCGCACTCCCCGACGGCTGGCTCGACGATCCCGACGACGAGGCCGTTCCGGACGGCGCCGAGGTGATGCATTCCGGCGGCTGAGTTCGCCTCCGCGAATCCTGCATCTGGAAACGCCGGTTTCATGTTGTCGAATGCGAACGCGTCGTGAACGATGTGTATCCCCTTGCCACACCCTCCTCACGCGGTCGGCCCAGTATCATCGACACCGCGCCGTGCCCGGCTGGCCAGAGTCCATCGGGCCTGAGATCCAGCCCGGCGCCCATGAGGCCTAAGGAACATGTGTGAGCGACGACGAACTGCGGGGGCGCACGCCCGAAGAACGCCGCAACGAGATTCGCCGTCGGCTCGGTGCACCGTCTGACGAGGTCCTGCGCGAGCCCGCCGTTCGCCCCAACGATCCACGCTCGGGCGACAACCGCCTGACGGTCCGCGAACTGCTCAACCGGATGAACGCCGCCGGCAGTCCGGATGCCGACACCCCACCGCCTGCCGGCGCTCCGGGGCCACAGTCAGCCGCCGACCAGCCTGCCCGCCGGCCGCGACGTTTCCGGCCGGCCGATGCGCCCACCGAGACGATTCTCGGCGCCACCGGCCGCCCGCCGGCCGACGAACCCAACACCGAGGTCATCCCGGCCACCCCCCGTGGCCCGGATCAGCCCGACGCTGCCGCCGACGATGTCGAGGTGACCCGGTACATCGCTCCGGTCGACACCGACAACAGCCCCGATCTGTCGGGCACCGCCACCGCCCGCCGCGCTTCGAGCGAATCGCAGGGGCAGGTTCCCCCCGCTCCCCCTGCGGACGACGACAACCCCACCACCCGGGTCCCCCGCACGGTCGCGCCGGTGGCCACCGGCGGCGGCAGACGCCATGCCGCCCCCCGGAGCCAACGCGATCGTCTGCACCTCATCCGCACCGCCACCATCACCGGTCGCGTCGTCATCGCAGTCGCCTGCGTGATGGCCCTGCTCGGCACCGGTGTCGTCTGGGGATATCAGAAGGTCAAGGACGGCAACTGGAACACCGTCGACGCGGTCAACTCCGACAGCGAGAAGATCCGCGACAAGCAGCTCCAGACCGGTGACGAGACCTACCTCATCGTCGGCACCGACACCCGATCCGGGGAGAACGGCAAGATGGGCGCCGGCGGTGCCGAACTGTTCGAGGGCGCTGCGCGTTCGGACACCGTATTGCTGGTCAACATTCCTGCCGACCGCAGTCGCGTGGTCGCGGTGTCCTTCCCACGTGACCTGCAGGTGAACCGCCCCGAGTGTGTCGGCTGGAACAACGACGCCGGCGCGTACACCACCGATGTGCTGCCACCGGCCGACGGCGTGAAGTTGAACAGCGTGTACGGGGAGGGCGGCCCGAAGTGCATGGTCGAAACCCTCACCGACATCAGCGGACTGAACATCAACCACTTCATCGCCATGGATTTCTACGGTTTCGAGAAGGTGGTCGACAAGATCGGCGGCGTCGAGGTCTGTTCGACGGTTCCGCTCAATGATTACGAACTCGGCCCGATCCTGACCAAGGCGGGAAAGCAGACGCTCAGGGGCGGCAAGGCGCTCGATTACGTACGCGCCCGCAACATCGAGACCGAGGGCACCGGCGACTACGGTCGGATCAAGCGTCAGCAACTCTTCATGTCATCGCTGCTGCGTGCCTCTCTCTCCAGCAAGGTGCTCGCCAACCCGGCGACCCTCAACGGCATCATCGACACCTTCATCAAGTACAGCTTCGTCGACCAGGTCAACACCGACGACCTGCTGCAACTCGCGCAATCGATGCAGGGTCTCGACGCCGGCCGGGTGACCTTCCTGACCGCTCCGACGTCAGGAACCGCCGAAGACGGTTCAGGCAACGAGATCCCGCGTGACGACGACATCCGCGCCATCTTCGATGCCATCATCAACGATGAGCCGCTGCCCGGCGAGAAGCAGGAAGCACCATCCACCACCTCGAGCAAAACAACGACCACGCCCACCACCTCGGCGGCGCCGAAACCATCCGTGACCACCGTCAACGCGGTGTCGCCGTACGCCGTTTCGTTGCGCATCCTGAACGGCACCGGCACCACCGGCGTCGCGAGCGGCATCTCCGAGAGCCTGGCGGCGCAGGGATACCAGGTGAACGGCGTCGCGGATGCCTCGGAGAACCGGACCGACACGGTCGTCCGCTACGGCGCAGGTCAGCAGGCTGCCGCCGCGACCGTGGCGCAGATGTTCCCGGGCGCGTCCATCCAGTCGGACCCGAACCTCGAGGCGGGAATCGAGGTGATCGTCGGCAGTTCGTTCACCGGCGAGCTCGGCGAGGCGCCGTATGAGGGTGCGCAGATCAGCGCGGACGAGCTGGCCCGCGAAGCCGACGGCGGCGAACTGCCCAACGACCTCACGGTGACCAACGCCGGCGACACCAGCTGCAGCTGATCCCCAGACGTCGGACACTCGTTCATTCGCAGTTCACCGGCCGACCACCAATTACACCGATTGTGGCAGTACGGTTGATACATGCGTAGTGCCTACATTGAGCAGATGGCGGAACTCAACGGAGTTCTGGGACAGATGTGCGAACTGGCCGGGGTGGCGATGGAACGATCCACCCAGGCGTTGCTCCAGGCGGACCTCGCGGTCGCCGAGGAGGTCATCGGGAGCCATGAACACCTGACGACCTTGTCGACCCAAGCCGAGGAACGGGCGTTCGCCATCCTCGCGCTGCAGGCACCGGTTGCCGGCGACCTGCGCTCGATCGTCAGCGGTTTCCAGATCGTCGCGGACATCGACCGGATGGGTGCGCTGGCCCTCCACGTCGCGAAGGTCGCGCGCCGCCGGCACCCCGCCAAGGCACTGCCGGAAGAGGTCAACGGCTACTTTGCCGAGATGGGCCGGCTGGCGATCACCATGGCGTCGAACGCTCGCGAGGTGCTGACCACCCAGAACCCGGAAGACGCCCTGAAGCTGCAGGACGACGACGACGCGATGGACGACCTGCACCGTCACCTGTTCACCGTGCTGATGGACCGCGAGTGGAGCCACGGCGTCGCGGCGGCCGTCGACGTGACCCTGCTGGGTCGCTACTACGAGCGCTTCGCCGACCACGCCGTGCTGATCGGCCGGCGAGTCGTCTTCCAGGCGACCGGTCAGACCCCGGAACAGTTCATCGAGGTCTGACTCTTCTCCACAGAAGCACACGCTCCGGTCAGAATCACACGTTGCAACATGTGATTTTGACTGGAGAGTGTGCTTTTGTCGTTGTGCTGCAGAATGATTCAGCGTGACGACGAACGAAGTGCCGCGATCCGTTCGGCGAGTTCGGCTGCAGTCCTGAAACGATCACTGTGCGGTGCAAGGCATTCTGAGATCAGGTCACGCTCGGCGGGTGACAGCGACTCACTGAGCCTGGGCTTGGTCGACTGTACGGTACGGATTGCGACCAGTGGCTGCATGTCGGGCAATTCGCCGTACAGCCCCTCACCGGTCAACGCCCGATGGATGGTGGCCCCGAGCGCCCACAAATCCGTTGCACGAGAGGGTGTCTGACCGACCAGGGTATCCGGATCTGCGAACTCCAGAGTCGCTGACGACCCAATGCCGCTGACGGCCGTGGCAGCGGTGATCACCCGAGCCAATCCGAGCCCGGAGAGGGCTCCCGCCGGCCCACCGGCACCCGTCCCGGCGATCATGACGTTGGCAGGCTTGATGTCGCCGTGCACAAGTCCCGCCTCGTGCATGTCGTGCGCTCCCCTCGCCGCACACTCCAGCACCGCGAGCGCCTGATCCCGCTGTAGCGGCATCGCGGGGGCCGCCATCGAGCCACCCGCGAAGTAGACCATCGAATACATGAAGAGGTCGTGCAGCGCCGCCTCGTACAAGTGCACGAGGTACCCCGAGTCCACCGCTGCGAAAGTCCGCAGTTCTCGGGCCCCTCGATGAAAGGCATCCTCACCACAAGGATTCGAGAACACCTTCAGTGCAACGTGTTCGACCTCGAGGCCCAGTCGATCGGGCGGTATCGCGAGGTAGCAGAGACCGTGACTTCCCGCGCCGAGCCCGCGAACGATGCGGTAGTCCGCGATCACCGGCGGGACGCGGCGGGAATCAGTGCTGGGCGTGCCGTCAACGAACATCGCTGATCCTCCCGTGGGGCGCCTCGAACAGCAGCGACCGGCTACCCACCCGGAGCTGGGACCCCGGGTACAGCACCGCTTCCTGCCCGCGACGCAGGGTGATCCATCCCGACGCCCTGGGCAATCGGACGTAGGTTCCGTTCACCGAACCGGCATCCACCACCCGAACCTCCCAATCGACAAGGCGCAGTTCGCAATGCGCTCGCGACATCGAGCCGGAGGTGTCGTTGATGCGGATCGGGTCGAGCGGGCCGATCCCCACGCTCGCGATACCGCCGCGGCTTGCCACCATGGGCTCCGGGTCGCGGCCGATCAGCAGGTCACCTGCCACCACGAACGTGGTGCCGTCGTCGATCACCAAAAGCCCCAGTGGCGGGCGGGGTCCTTGCACCAGTGCGCCGGTCATGCGATCGATCCGGATCCCGCAGCGGGTGCACACCGGCAGCCGGGGATCGTTGATATGGCCGTTGGCACACAGCAATCCGTTGATCTGTAGCTGCTGATCACGCAGCGCGACCTTGGGGTTGACCGCACTGACGGGCCGGTTCGCGACGTCGGTGGGCGCCGACGACAACGCCGCATCGGCCGGGCCCACGACGTCGCGCGGAGGCACCAGTGTGGGTTCGGCGATGCCCTGCCGGAACGCCGCCGGTGCACGGGGCCCGCCGACGATGGGCAGCGGGATGCGGGCCGATCTGGGCAGCGGCGGGACGTCGTCGAGACGGACGGCGAAAGTTGGTGGCACCAGTGGGGTCGCGTCTGCCGGGGCGGTTGCGGATCCGACGACGACGCCATCGCCGGCGATCGGTTCCGGTATCGCGACCGGGGGCGGTTCGGGAATCGTGTAGACGGCGCTGTCCGTCGACGGCGAGGCCGAAGGCCACAGAATCATTCCGGCGCCCGGCGCAGCCCCCTTCTCGAGACTGAAGATCTCGGACGGGGCGATCCCGGTTGCCCCGATCGGTCCCCCGGCCAGCGGGTCGGTCGCATCGATCGTGAGCGCCAGCGCGAAGATCGTGCTCGGGTAACTGCGCTGGACCAGGAACCCGGCGTCCGCGCCCCGGATCACCTCGGGGGTCGCGAACTCGGTGACGTACACCCGGACCGTCGCGGCGCCGTAGGCGAACACTTCGAGCCCGCCGTGCCGGTCTGAAGAGATGACCGCGAAGTCGGGACTGCTGTCCTCGTTCGCGAGCAGCCATTTCGTCAACGACCGCAGCCGTGACCCTTCGACGCCATCGAGCGACTCCGTCGCCAGCTGCGCGAGTTCGGTCAGCGTGGCGCTGGTCCGCATCGGATCCGCGTCCACCAACAGCAGCGATGGTCCACGCCTGAGTGCGACACCGCGGCCGGGCAGCACGCTGACCGGATGTTTAGCCGTCACCCATCCATCATTGCAGTGGCGCCCCGGGAGCGAAGGGCTGGGCCGCGCGCGAACTATCCAAATCTGCCGGAGATGTAATCTTCCGTCGCCTTCTGGGCGGGGTTGGAGAACATGGTCTCGGTGTCGCTGACCTCGATCAGCTGCCCTGGCTGGCCGACGCCTGCGAGGTTGAAGAACGCGGTCTGGTCGCTCACGCGCGCAGCCTGCTGCATGTTGTGCGTGACGATGACGATGGTGAAGTCCTTCTTGAGCTCGTTGATGAGCTCTTCGATGGCCAGCGTCGAGATCGGGTCGAGAGCCGAGCAGGGCTCGTCCATCAACAGCACCTCGGGCGAGACGGCGATGGCGCGGGCGATGCACAGACGCTGCTGCTGCCCACCGGAGAGACCACCGCCGGGCTTGTCGAGGCGGTCCTTGACCTCTTCCCAGAGGTTCGCGCCGCGCAGGCTGCGCTCTGCCGTCTCGTCGAGCTGCTTCTTGTCCCGCAGGCCCTGCAAACGCAGGCCGGCGACGACGTTGTCCTTGATCGACATCGTCGGGAACGGGTTCGGACGCTGGAAGACCATGCCGATGGTCGAGCGCACGGACACGGGGTCGGTTCCCTTGTTGTAGATGTCCTCGCCGTCGAGCAGCACCTTGCCTTCGACACGGGCACCTGGGGTGACCTCATGCATCCGGTTCAGGGTGCGCAGCACGGTGGATTTGCCGCAACCGGACGGGCCGATGAACGCCGTAATGCAGCGTGGCGGGACTTCGAGGCTGACGTCCTTCACTGCGTGGAAGGCACTGTAGTAGATGTTCAGATCTTTGATGTCGAGGCGCTTTGCCATGATTCGAGTCTTTCTTTAGCTTCGGCGGTAGTTGCTTGTGTCTCGTCAGGTCGCTAGAACTTCTTGGGCGAGAAGACCTTCGAGACGACTTTGGCGCCGAAGTAGACAATCGCCACCAGGATCACCAGGGTCAGTGCGGCGCCCCACACCGTGTCGAAGGCACCGGGACCGTTGTTGTACTGCTGCACCATCATCAGCGGCAGCGACTGCTGATTGCCTTCGAAGGGGTTGGAGTTCAGCACCTTGGTCGATCCCACGAGAATGAGGACCGGCGCCGATTCACCCATCACCCGGGCGATCGCCAGCATCACGCCGGTGATGATGCCCGAGAGCGCCGTCGGGAGGACGATCCTCACGATCGTCTTCCACTTCGGAACGCCCAGCGCGTAGGACGCCTCGCGCAGATCCTGCGGGACGATCTTGAGCATTTCTTCGGTGGACCGGACCACGATCGGCGCCATCAGGAGCACCAGGGCCAGCGAGACCACGAACCCGGAGCGCGGGAGGTCAAAGGTGGTGCGCCACACCGCATAGATGAACAGCGCGGCGACGATCGACGGCACACCCGAGAGGATGTCGACCATGAAGGTCGTGATCTTCTGCAGTTTCGAGTTGTTGCCGTATTCGACCAGGTAGATGGCCACGAAGATACCGATGGGGATGGCGATGACCGCAGCGATGGCGGTCTGCTGCAGCGTGCCGATGATCGCGTTGAGGGCGCCACCGCGCAGCTCGGACTTCTGCCACCAGCTCGGATCGATGATCGCTTCGAAACCGCGGGAGACCAGGGTCCAGAGCAGCCAGATCAGCGGGATCATCGCGATGACAACGGCTGCCGTGACCAGGACGGCGGCACCCTTGTCGCCGATCTTGCGGCTGCGCTTGACCGGGGTGAAACCCGAGGGTGTGCGCTTGACCGGGGCGGTACTTGCGTCGAGTGTCGTCATGTCACTTGGCCTTCCGTCCGGTGATGACTGCGCGGGCCGCGGAGTTGACGATGAACGTCAGGACGAACAGGGTCAGGCCGGCCGAGATGTAGGCGCCGGTCTTGGCCGGGGAATCGAACTCGGCCGCGTTGTTCGCGATCTTGGTGGCGAAGGTCTCGCCACTCTCCATCAGGTTGAAGTCGATCGGTCCTGCGGTCGAGATGATGAGCAGCAGGGCCATCGTCTCGCCGAGTGCACGACCGAGGCCGAGCATCGATCCGCTGATGTAGCCGGAGAATCCGAAGGGGATCACCGATACGCGGACTACCTCGAACTTGGTCGCGCCGAGGGCGAGTGCGGCCTCGCGGTGGCCGACCGGGGTCTGCACGAAGACCTCCCGGGTGACCGAGGTGATGATCGGCAGGATCATCACCGCGAGCACGATCCCGGCCGTCAGCATCGTGCCACCGGTGGACATGTTCGCCACCTGCGAGGGCTCCTGGAAGAACGGGAGGAAGCCCAGGTTGCCGACCAGCCACTCGTTGAGCGGAACCAGCGCCGGACCCAGGACGAGGATGCCCCAGAGGCCGTAGACGATGGAGGGCACTGCGGCGAGCAGGTCGATCACGTAGGAGATCGGGCTGACCAGCCGCCGGGGCGCGTATTCGGTGAGGAAGATCGCGATACCCAGCGCGACCGGCATCGCGAGCAACAGTGCGATGAACGACACCAGCAGGGTTGCGTAGAGCAGACCTGGGATACCGAACTTCATGTCACCGTCGGTGATCCACGGACCGGTGTAGGTGAGGAAGTTCGCAGTGTTGTCGAGCAGCGACGGGACTGCCTGGATGATCAGGAACAGCGCGATCAAGCCGATGATCGCCGAGATGAAGACACCCGAACCCACCGAGAGTGTTCGGAAGATCCGGTCACCCAGGCGAACCGCGGATCCGTCTGTCTTGATCAGCGAGTCGTCTGGTCCGGCCGGTCCGCCACCGATGGTGGTGTCTTGTTGAGTCGTCGAGGAGCTCATGTGCCCTTTCGCCCTCGTCGTATCGTCGAGCTCAGTCATCCTCGACTACCGTCATTTCGAATCATCTTGGGAGTCCCGTCGCTCTCAGATCACTTCAGAGCGTCGATGGACGTCTGCAGTTTAGCTTTGAAGGCATCCGGCAACGGTGTGTAGCCCAGCTCGGACAGTCCATCCTGGCCCTCGTTGAGGATGGTGGTGAAGGCGTCCTTGATGGTCGTCTGGATGTCGCCTTCATAGCCCGCCGAGCAGACGATCTCGTACGTGGTCAGCAGGAGCGGGTACGCACCTGCTTCCTTGATCGAGAACAGTGCGTCGGTGTCGACAACCAGGTTGTTCGAGTTAGGGTCTTTGAACGTGACCGCGTCGAGCGCCTTCGCCGAGGTGTCGGCGGTCAGTTCCGTCGCTCCGGCGCCGAAGTCGAGGCTGGCAACGCCGAGCTGATTCTCCTGGGCGAAGCCCCACTCGACGTAGGTGACCGAGCCCGGGGTCTTCTTCACGGTGTCGCCGACGCCGGTCGACTTGGCCGCAGCCGAGCCGCCCTGGCCCTTGAACGCCTTGTCGTGTTCGTAGGGCCACGCCTGCGGAGCCGCGTTCTGCAGGAAGCGCTGGAAGTTGTCCGTGGTACCGGAGCTGTCGCTGCGGTGCACCGGCACGATCGCGGTGCTCGGCAGGGTCACGCCGGGATTCAGGGCGGCGATCTCCGGCGCGTTCCAGGTGGTGATCTTCGAATCGAAGATCCCGGCCAGGACCGTCGGGTTGAGCACGAGGTTGTCGACGCCATCCAGGTTGTAGGCGATCGCAACCGGGCCCGCGACCATCGGGAGGTTCCAGGCCTCGTTGCCGCCGCAGCGGGTCGCTGCCTCGGTGATCTCGTCGTCCTTCAGAGCCGAATCCGATCCGGCGAAGTCGACGTCGCTGCTGAGGAACTTGGCGACACCGTCGCCCGAGCCCGAGCCCGTGTAGTTCAGGACGACGCCACCGTTGTCGGCGACCACCGTCTGGAAGTGCTCCATCGCCTTCTGCTGCGCGGTCGAGCCTTCACCGCTGATGGTCCCACCGCTCGAGTCCTCGCTGCTGCAGCCGGCCATCACCAGAGCAGTTACTGCGGCCGCACACACGATGGCGCCACTTGACTTGATTCTCACCGAAGATTCCTCCATGGGCTTTGCTCATGACACCTCGTGATTTCGGGATGCCACGTCAGTTTCCGAACGCCTTACGCGCTACCTGATGAAAGCTAGAGCCCGGTCATGGACGGATTACCTACACATGGTTAACCGAAGATGAATTGAAGGGTGTCGGAATTCATCGGTTCGGCGCAGGTGAAAATCTGCCTGGACACGCGTCGTTCACCTTCGGGTCACCAGGAGTACGAACAACCCTCGTGAGCAGCGGTGTTCAGGCCTATCCGTACGCCACATCGATGGCGTAGCGAGTGAATCCGAGCTTGTTGTAGGTGTTCAACGCGGCCGTGTTGTCGCCTTCGACATACAGTTCGACCTCACCGAGACCGAGATCACGGAGGTGATGCAGCCCCGCGAGGGTCAAGATCCGGCCCAGTCCCCGCCCCTGGGCGGCAGGGTCCACCCCGACGATGTACACCTCGCCCAATTCCGCTGTGTCCCCCTCCGCTGGGTGCACCTTGGTCCAGTGGAACCCGAGGAGTCGATCGGGGTCCGCGGCGTCGAAGGCCAAGAACACCCCCGCGGCATCGAACCAGTCGGAGCCGGTCCGTTCGTCGATCTGCTCGGCACTCCAGCCACCCTGCTCGGGGTGCCACGCGAACGCCGCGTTGTTCACCCGCAGGATCTCGGGGTCGTCGGTCGGCCCGGCGTAGGTGCGCAGGACGAGATCGTCGGGCACGAGGAGATCGGGCAGCGGATCGGTGAGGGGACGACGCAGTTGGAGCAGCTCACGAAGCGGGGTCAGACCCATATCCTCTGCCAGCGCGCTCGCCGCGGGCAGATCGCCGTGCGCCCAGACTCGCCGATCGCCCTCCACCTGGCCGAGAACCGTTGTCAGCAAGCGTTTTCCGTGGCCCTGCTGGCGGTGCTCGGGGTCGACGACGAGTTCGATCATCGCCGGTTCGCCGTCGCGGGAAGGTTGCACGTTGGCGTATCCGACCACGTCGTCGCCGCTGGACACCGTGAACTCCGCGATTCCGGGACGCCCGATCGCCGCCACCGCCTGCTCGCCGAGCGGTGCCACCCTGTCAGCGAGCGTTGCCGCGGCGACAATGTCGCGGACCCGCTGGGTCGACTCAACTCCCATTGGTGCTGGAACTGAACTGTTGATCGGGGAAATCGACGCCGTCGGGGCCGGTCACGTCGTCGAGATCGGGACCGTCGGTCGGATCCTCGGGAGGCTCGGAGCTTCCGCCGCGACCACCGCGGTTCGGTCGGACCGCTTTGTAGCCGACGTTCCGGACCGTTCCGATCAGCGATTCGTACTCACTCCCGAGCTTTGCCCGCAGTCGTCGTACGTGAACATCCACGGTGCGGGTGCCGCCGAAGAAGTCGTAACCCCACACCTCTTGCAACAGCTGGGCGCGGGTGAACACCCGGCCGGCATTCTGGGCGAGGTACTTGAGGAGCTCGAACTCCTTGTAGGTCAGGTCGAGCGGACGGCCGCGCAACCGGGCCGTGTACGTGCCCTCATCGATGACCAGATCGCCCAGCGTGACCTTGCCACTGGCCTCTTCGGCAGTGACGCCACGGCTGCGGACGACAAGGAGGCGCAGTCGCGCATCCAGTTCGGCCGGGCCCGTGGCAGGTAGGAGGAAGTCATCGAGGCCCCACTCCGAATTGACGGCGACCAGGCCACCTTCTGTGAGCACCGCAACGACAGGCACGGACGAACCCGTACTCCCCAAGAGCCGACACAGGCCACGCGCGGCGGCAAGGTCTGACCGCGCGTCAACGATGGCGACATCAGCGTTTCCGGCCTCCATCAGCGACGACACCTCGGTGGGTGCAACACGGACGGTGTGAGCCAGCAGCGACAACGACGGCAGTACGGCTTCAGGGGTGGGATCGGCTGTCAACAACAAGAGATCCACAAACCACTCCGATCTCGATTATTCGTATATGTACGCTGCCTTACGGGCGTGTGCGAGATAGATGACAGAATAGCGTCATTTCAGTCAGTACCCGTTAACAAGTCCTCTCGGGGACCTGGCCAGGGTTCCGCCGGCGCCGTTGCCGAAGCGAGCAAAATTCGTGTGTAGAGGGGATTTGGTGCGCAAACTGCTCGCCGGGGTGCTCATCGTCCTCTGCGTCGCGACTGTTACCGACTTCTCCGTCGCGGCCTACGCAGAATACCGTTATTCCCGGGCACTTCGGGCGGCGTCGGACCTCGACTTCGACCCTGAGGTCACGATCACCGGATTCCCGTTCATCGTGCAGGCGACCGGCGACGACTACGAGCAGATCGGTATCACAGCCAGGGGCACTGACCTGGGGAATGGGCGTCGCGGCGACCTCCGTTCGAGGCTGTCCGGGGTGCACCGCATCGGGGGCGATTGGGTGATCACCGAATCGACGCAGCTGCGGGTCGACAAGGTGACCGGATCCCTGAAGATCGATTCGGTCAATCTGGGCCGATTTCTCGGTATCGAGGACCTCACGGTGACGACACCGGCGCCTGAGGACAAGGCAGGTGGCGGCGGTCCGGGCGACGGGATCCTGACGAGCGACAAAGGCATCGTTCTGACCGGCACGGTCAATTTGCCCGATAAGGGTAATTCCGGTCACACCACTGCACCGCCGCGAGAAAAGGTCAGCGTCTCGGCTGATCTGTCCGTGCGTGACGGCGCCCTACGGATCGACGCCACCTCCCTGTATTCGGGGTCGGCCGATCACGTGGAGAGCGACGTCACCGACGCCGAGGTTCCCTTCGTGCTTGCGCAGTTCAGTCAGACCCTGCCGGTGCTGCCGTTGCCCTGGTCGCTGCGCGCCGTCTCCGCGGCCAGTCAGGGCAGCGATGTGGTCGTCGACGGGGAGGCGAAACCGCTCGTGGTGACCGCGCAGGACTTCCTGCCAGGGTCGTGATCGGGTCCGATTTCGCTGCGGTACGCTGACTGCCATGCAACTGGGCCGTGAGTTGATGCTCACACGTCGCCGGGCGATCGACTTCTGTCGCATCGCCAACTGTTGCTGTCTGAGCCGGTAACGGCGGCTCCGCAGTTCGTCTGCGGCCGCATCCGGCGTACCCCTGGTCGCATCTTCTGGCCCCAGGCGATCACTGTGCGCCCCAGCAAGCACCCACAGCTGTATCTTCATCGCGGTCTCTCACTGCCGCACCCCCAACGAAAGGAAAACCATGGCTCGCTCCGATGTCCTGGTCAGCGCCGACTGGGCTGAGCAGAACCTGAAAGCAGACAAGACCGTCTTCATCGAGGTCGACGAAGACACCTCGGCGTACGAGGGCGGCCACATCGAAGGCGCCATCCGTCTCGACTGGCGCAAGGACCTGCAGGACGGCGTCCGTCGCGACTTCCTGAACCAGGAACAGTTCTCCGAACTGCTCTCGGCCAAGGGCGTTTCGAACGACGACACCGTTGTCCTGTACGGCGGCAACAACAACTGGTTCGCTGCATACGCGTACTGGTACTTCAAGCTGTACGGCCACAAGGACGTCAAGCTGATCGACGGCGGCCGCAAGAAGTGGGAACTCGACGGCCGCCCGCTGTCGAAGGACGAGGTCAACCTGCCCGCCGCCACCTACAAGGCAGAGGCACCCAACAACGACATCCGCGCCTTCCGCGACGAGGTCATCAACGCCATCGGCAGCAAGAACCTCGTCGACGTGCGTAGCCCAGATGAGTTCTCGGGCAAGATCCTCGCGCCGGCCCACCTCCCTCAGGAGCAGGCTCAGCAGAAGGGCCACATCCCCGGAGCCATCAACATCCCGTGGAGCACCACCGCCAACGAGGACGGCACCTTCAAGTCGGACGAAGATCTCACAAAGCTCTACGCCGACAAGGGATTTGACGAGAGCAAAGAAACCATCGCATACTGCCGTATCGGCGAGCGTTCGAGCCACACCTGGTTCGTCCTCGATCAGATCCTCGGTAAGACCAATGTCAAGAACTACGACGGCAGCTGGGTCGAATACGGCTCACTCGTCGGCGCCCCGATCGAACTGGGAGAGTAAATAATATGTGTGCTGCGCCTAAACAGGGTCAGAAACTGCCCGCCGGTGTTGATACCGAGAAAGAGACCGTGTTGACCGGTCAGGTGCTCGACACCGACGGCAACCCGGTGGCCGGCGCGTTCGTGCGGCTGCTCGACAAGACCGGCGAGTTCACCGCCGAGGTTGTCGCCAGCGGTACGGGCGACTTCCGCTTCTTCGCCGCTCCGGGCACCTGGACGCTGCGCGCCCTGTCGTCGACCGGCAACGGCGACGTCACCGTGCATCCAGACGGTGCCGGAGTCCACGAGCACGACGTGGTCGTCAGCAAGTAAGAGCTCCACTTCCAAAGCCCGGTCCGCCTGTCGAGGTGGGCCGGGTTTTGTTGTGCGACAGACGTTATGCCCACCACATTCGGCTCCGCCTGGACCGCTCGAGGGCATATGTCCCTCGACGCCCACGCAGGGGCCGAATCTGGTGATACCTGTGGCTAGAGATCCAGAACCGAGCTTCTCTGTGCGGACGCATGTTTCGCGACCACCCGAAGCTGTTCCCCCGCATCCTGATCGGCGGTGCCAAGAGCGATGGCGGCTCCCCGCAGGCCCTGCACGATGTCATCCACCGCGAAGTCCAAAGACTGTCGCCGTTTGCTCAGGTAGGTGGTGAACTCTCCCAGCGCCCCGTTTGCAGTCCCACGGAACGAGTCTGCACCGCCAGTATTGATTCTTGTCTCGCCCTCTGACAGCTCGTCGTCGGCCAGCAACCCAGCCTGCACTGTCATCGTCGCCGCGGTCATGACATCTTCGATTGACACGCGCAGATCTTCTGACACAGCTCCCCCTCGCTTGACTCCCCGAGCAATACCCTAGGCTATTGTCCGCCACACCGAGTGTCGTGGCTTGGTCGTTCGAGGGGGCGAATTGGACCTGGGGGATATTCGTGCGTGGGACGTCGCGGGACTGTCCACGTTGCAGACGACGCTGTCGAGTCGAGGGGACACGCTCACGGACGTCAAATCAAAGCTGCAGTCAATCGGCCAGTTGCCGGGCTGGCAGGGCGAATCGGTTCACGCGGCGAGGCAAAAAGTTCACCATCACCGCCGGTGACCTTTCCGACGAAGTTGCGACGGTCAGCGCCGTGCAGGAACTCGCGCGACAGACAGAAGTCGCAGTAGAGCATTTGCAGGCCGAGTTGAAGAAGCTCGACAGCGATGCCGCTTCGAACCAGATGATGCTGCACGACGACGGGCAGGTCACCTACAGCACAGACTGTAAAGAAGCCGACGAGATCGAAAGATTGAAGCGCGCGGAGTTGCAGATCGAGACAGCCGCGCGCGCCTTGATGACGCAGGCCGCCGACGTCGATTCCGACGCAACTGCCGTGCTGCGAAAGGCTGCATCGGGCGAGATAACCGCCGGTGACGCCACGTCCACCGAAGAAATCAAGAGGACTGGTCGCGAACAGGGAAGTCTCACAACAGATCCGCCGGCACCACAACTGACGCCGCTGGAGGCCAAAGAGTACTGGGATGCGCTGTCGCCTGAGCAGCAAAACTACGTCCTCTCCCAACATCCTGGATGGGTCGGCAACGTCGACGGCATTCCGGCCGCAGTTCGCGACAAGGCCAACCGAGCGATGATCCCAGTCGAGAGGGCCCGACTCGAAGCGGAACGTAAACGTTTGCAGGACAACATTGACGACAATCACTTCGGCGGCACGTTCACGAATGAGGACGCAGCACTCTGGTATGTGGAAGAAAAATTGAAGGATCTGGATGCGGTTGCGGCAGAGCTTGGGAGACTCGTACCCGACGATGACCAGAGCACGCCCGACCGACCTCGAGATTTGAAATTGATGCTCCTCGACATGACCAGCGGCGAGCGCGGCCATGCGGCTGTGGCTGTCGGCGATCCCGATACCGCCGACCATGTCTCTGTGACCACACCGGGCTTCGGCACAAATGTTAACGGCAGCTTAGAAGGAATGGTCACCGAGGCATCGAACCTTCAGAAAGAGGCACTACGACAGCTGGACTTCGTCGGAGAAGAAAACCAAACGGTGGCCACAATTGCCTGGATCGGATATGACACCCCCAATTCGACCGGGCCCGGCAACCTCGACACCGCCAGAGGTGGAATCGACGTTGCTTCCGACTCGAAGGCTGACGACGCCGCAACCGATCTTGCGAACTTCTACAGGGGGGTCGACGCCGCGTCTGAGACGTCTGATCCCCACATCACGGCGTTGGGTCACTCGTACGGCTCAGTTGTCACATCTCACGCGCTCCAGGAATCGCATGGTGCCGGCGTGGACGATGCAGTGTTCTACGGTTCGCCGGGTCTGGGTGATGCCGGAACAGTGTCCACTGTCAACGCCCGCACGTTGGGTCTGGACGAGGGGGATGCATTCGTGATCGAGAACGAGGGTGACCACATTGCAGACTTTGGAACCTATGGCGGCGACCCCACCCGAACCGGGGACCTCATGCAGTTGTCGGCTGATGAAGGCGTCGACCGCACCGGCATTGCCCGTGAGGGAGGGAGCGGCCACGCGGACTATCCACGATCGGTCAAAGGCCCCGACAACAACGAGTGGCTCCGGATGGCCGGCTACAACTTGGCGTCTGTGCTCACCGACTCAGGCCTCGAGATCGAAGAACCAAAGTGACCGGGCCATCGAAAACACCCAAACGATGGCTCCGACCATTACTGATGATCTGCGCCGTACTCGCAGTCATCGCAGCCATTCTTGTGATCGGCCTCTTTGCACTCGGCAAGGTGTACGAGAGCTCCAACGACTCCGAAGGAGAGCAATTGTCAGCTGAAGATCTCGCCCGCAACGACCGGCACCTCCGTGCTCAACCCTCGTTCGAAGAAGCCGCTCAACAGCTCAATACATTTCTCATCGAGACCAGCAACGTGCTGTCTGAAGCGTTCCCCTATCTCCAGTTCAGCTGGAACCGCGACTTCACTACGACCACCTGCCCCGGCTACTCCGACAACGCGTTCAGAGGGCAGTCCGCGACTCGCCTCGCGGACCTACCTGTGGCACCGGACGATTGGGATCGAGCGTTCCAGATCGTCGTCGATCACGCCTCGACGCTCGGAACGGTGAAGACCGGGGCGCTGCACGATGAATCGACAGTGCACGACACCCTCATCACGGCGGGTGGCTTCAGCATCCGGTTCGGATCCATCAAAGCAACCGGACTGAGCGGCGACACTCCCTGTCGACTCCCGCAATCCGTCCTCGATCAGGCGCCCTGACGTGACTGATCAGCCCGTCTGAAGTGAGGTAATCCCCACACGCACCGAGCAGGCGGCGCGAGTTAGAATGCCTAGGTGGTCATCTTCTTCGAAGCTCTCTTGGTTCTGGCGAGTATCTTGATCGCCTGGTTCGGCGTGTACGTCCTTTACCGGCTGGTCACTGACGAATCGTGACCCGTTCCGGCAACGAGGCGGTCAACCAGGCTGAGATCCGGGCGCAGGAAACCGGCGCCCGGAACGTTCCGGCGCTGCCTGACCTGCCGTTACCCGACGACACCGCCAACCTCCGTCAGGGTGCTGACCTGCATCCGGGCCTGCTCGCACTACTCCCGATGGTGGGTATCTGGCGAGGTGAGGGCGAGGGTAACCACCCCGAGACCGGCGACTACCGCTTCGGACAGCAGCTCATCGTCAGCCACGACGGACAGAACTACCTGAACTGGGAAGCCCGCAGCTGGACGATCGACGACGATGCGAACTACGTCGGCCCCGACGCCCGCGAAACCGGCTTCTGGCGGATCGGCGACGACGACACCATCGAACTCCTCCTCACCCACGCCGAAGGCTGGGTCGAGATCTTCTACGGCAACCCGCTGAACCAGACGTCGTGGGAACTGGCCACCGATGTCGTGATCAAGGCGGCGTCTGGCGTCAAGGCCGGTGGAGCCAAGCGTTTGTACGGTCTGGTCGAAGACGGGGATCTGGCCTACGTCGAAGAACGTGTCGACTCGGACGGTGACCTGGTGCCTCGCGCCTCCGCCAAACTGAGTCGCTACGCCGGCTGACCCGCGCTCCGATAGCCCGCCGCGAGCTCGTCCTGCAAGGACGTCTGCATCGGTTGCCACCCGAGATCCCGGGAACGCACCTTCTCGCTGACCACTTGATCGAGCAGAAGAGCGTCTGCGAACGCAGCGCCCAAGCGGGCACGCGTGTCATCCACATGCTCCGCAGTCAAGGTCGCTCCCGGGTGTGCAGCGCCGTACAGGTCGGCAACAGTCGCCGAACTGCTCGCCCCGATCAATCGGCCACCTGGATTGCCTTCTAAAGCAAGCACATACAGCTTCGCGAGATCACGGACATGGACCGTTCCCCAGTGCTGCGAACCATCGCCGATGAGTACGACCTCACCGGTTCCCGCACCGGGGGCATCGACGACGATGTTCGCGATGCCACCACCCTCGCCGTACACGATGCCGGGAGCCACGATCGTTGCCGCCACCGTGGATTCGAGCAGCCGCTGCTCCTGCTCCAAGCGCCAGGCGACGATGGCCGGCGGATCGAGAGGCGAATCCTCCACGATCTGCGACTGCGAACCCCAGATCCACACCCCACTGGTGTGCACGTAGTGCTTATCGGTCCCGCCGAACTCCGCGAGCACCGCGTCGATCACTGCCGCGTCGAAGGTCTCGCTGGTGGCATCGCCCGGGCTCGCCGTGTGGATGGCGCCGTCCGCACCTGCCAGCAGCACGCGCACTGCAGCGACGTCCGCGAGGTCGACGCTCACCGCCTCCGCACCCTTTGCCCGAACGGTGGTCGCCGCAGGCTCAGACCGCACCAACGCGATCACCTGCTTGCCCCGGGCGAGGAGTTCGTCGAGCACCGCTCCTCCGATGTATCCGGTCGCACCGGTCAACACAACAGTCATTTCAGCACCTCTCCGCAGGCATTTTCTAGCACGTGATCAGGACAGTATCCGCCGGATACCGGTGACTTCAACGTGCCATACTTACCTCATGGAAAGCATCCAGGCTGACGTGTTGAAGCCGAACTGCCCGAGCCGCATGGTCGTCGAGCGCCTCGGCGAGAGATGGACCCTCTTGGTGCTCATCGCGCTGCGGTCCGGCCCCGTCCGCTTCACCGCGCTGCGCGAGAAGATCGGCGTGGTGACGCCCAAGGTGCTGACCCAGACGTTGCGTGGACTCGAGCACGACGGCCTGATACTCCGCACGATCTACCCCGAGATACCACCGCGAGTCGAGTACGAATTGACCGCACTCGGAGAGTCCCTGATGGGACCGGTCGATGCACTCAGAGTGTGGTCCGAAGCCAACAGCAACCAGATCGTCGCCGCGCGAGAGGCCGCCGACCGTCAGACGTGACCAGCGTCGGCTGCGAGGAAGGCGCGACCACGCTCGGACAGTTCGTATCCGACAACGAGACTGTGCGTCAGACCCAGATTCTTCAGCTTCCGTACATCCAGTTTGAATGAATCCTTCTCACGGTCAACCTTTTCCGCGAGTTCAACGGCACGTAGGCCTGGATACTCCGCGATCAGATCAAGTGTGGCCCTGGTCCACGGTCCGACCGGGCTACGCGCATCGAAACGGGCCAACCTGGCGGTGATGTCGGCGAGGTCGGCGGGGCTGAGATCATCGGCGCCGCGTAGGGCGATACGCGGATCGGGCCCGGCCCATTCCAGACCGATCCTGAAAACGGGATCGGAGTCCTTGCCTCGGAATCGTCTTCGAATGCTCGCGACGGATGCCTCGCCCGCGGCGCGTGCATCGTCCTCGCTGATCGATGCCGGGTCGATGTCGTCGATTGCGGTAATCCGCACCAAACCCGCATACGTGTGGAAGACCTCGTCCACCCTGACCCGGGCCTGTGCCCAGCGACGGAAGGCGAGCGATACAGACCCGTCGGCTACACCGGTGGCCACCGCCATCGGCAGAATCATTGCTGCCCACCCATCCGGATTCGGAATCCACCTCACAACGAGAACAGACCCCGCACCACCCGCAAGAAGCGGGTTGACCGACCTTGGACGAGGTCGAGGTGCGGGGTCCGGTGACCACCGTGGATTAGCTCCATACCGCCTGAGGCACAGAACATTCCACAGAACGGCCGGTTAGCTGGTGGTCACCTCACGTGTCCTAGAAATCAATTTCAGACCACCTCCTTCCTCGTGTACCGACGAAACTACTCCCGGTTCCAGGACTCGGCAACAGCTTTTTCTGCCGGCGAAAACGAGGAGAGGTCGACGACCAGGTCAGCCCGATGATCGCGGGGCAATTGGTGGGTCACCATCACCATGGCCCGCTCGCGTTCGAGCGTGCGGCCGTGGACGTCGAGCAGCTGAGCCTGCAGAATTGCCGCATCGTCGCGGTCGAGGTTTTCCGCGGGTTCGTCGATGAGGAGGATCGGCGCTGCGTTGATCAGTGCCCGGGCCAACAGCAGGCGGCGCCGCTGGCCGCCACTGATCGAGTCGGCGCCTGCAGTGAGTTCGGTGTCGAGGCCGTCGGGCAAGCCGCGGACCCAACCCGTCAGTCCCACCCGTTCGATTGCCGAGGTCAACTCGTCCTCGGAGGCGTCTCCCCGTGAGACGAGCAGATTCTCGCGAACGCTGGTCACGAAGATGTGCCCGTCCTCGGCGAAGTATCGCACCAGCGATTCATCGTCCTCGGTGTGTTCGACACTGCCCGTCAGCGGCTCCAGCAGCCCGGCGAGGGTGAGCAACAGGGTCGACTTGCCGCATCCGCTCGGCCCCACCACAGCGATCCGCGTGCCCGGGGCGACGTCGAGGTCGAGACCGGCGGCTCCACCGAACTCGGCACCGCCTGGCCAGCCCCAGCGCAGTCCGCGGACCCTCATCTCACCGGGCCCCAGGTCGGCCGAGACCCGCCGCTGCACCGCGCGGTAGTCGTCGGACCTGTCGACCATCGCCATGATGCGGCGGGCGGCCCCACGACTGCGCTGCAGCTGCAACGCGGCCTCGGTCATCACGCCGGTCGACTCGAACGCACTCAGCGGCAGCAGGATCAGCACGCCGAGGGCCATCGGTGAGACCTCGTTCGCCAGCCCGATCCCGACCATCGCGGCAACGATGACCGAGATACCCACAGCGAGTGGCAACGCGGCCGTTCCCCATGCGCCCTGCGCCGCGCCCTGATCAGCGGCCCGTTCGGCGTCGAGCTCGGCGGACCGCGCATCGGCGAGGACACCCTGTTGCCGACGGGCGACGGCAAGTTCGGGAGCGTGGTCGAGCAACGTCATCACGGCCTCCGCGCTACGTTGCTGCGCGACAGCACCCTCATGCGTGGCCCGCGCCGCACCACGCGCGGCCAGCCACGGCGCGAGCATTGCGCTGACTGCAAGACACAGCGCCAACGCCAGAGCCGCCCACCAGGACACGATCGCCATGACCGCGACGGCAGCGCCTGAGACCACAAACGACACCCCTATCGGGATGAGCGCACGAATCACCGCGTTGCCGATCTCGTCGACGTCCGAGCCCGTGCGCGCGAGCAGTTCGCCCCGTCGGAGACCGACCGAGTAGCCGGCAGGTCCTCCGGCCAGTGCCAGGTAGAGCCGCCGGCGGGCGGTCGACATCGCGTCCAGGGCCAGGTCATGCGTCGCCAGTCGCTCGAAATAGCGGAACAGACCACGCGAGATCCCCAGCGCCCGTACCGCTGTCACCGCCACCGAGAGGTACAGCACCGGCGGCATCTGCCACGCCCGGGTGATGAGCCAGGCGGACAGCGCGGCGAGAGCCAACGCGCTGCCCGCACCGAGGACCCCCAGCCCGAGTGACTTGGCGACCGGCTTTCCACGCAGTCCGAGCAATCCCAACGCAGACCAGAGCGGGTCGCCGCGCAGTCGCTCACGCATGACGCACCCCCGCGATATCGATGATGTCGTCTCCTGCCGCGATCATCGCCGGGCGGTGCGCGACCACCACGACCGTGTCTCCCGACCGCGCGCGGGCCTGCAATGCTCGTGCCACAGCGACCTCCGATTCGGGGTCGAGGTGGGTGGTGGGCTCGTCGAGCAGCAGCAGTGGGGCCGGCGACGACAAGACCCGCGCCAATGCCAGTCGTTGCCGCTGCCCTGCTGACAGACCCACGCCCCCGCTGCCGAGCCGGGCCTGCCAGCCACCCGGGAGTTCTTCCAGTACACCGTCGAATCCGCTGACCTGGCAGGCGGTCTCGCGCTCCCGATCGCCGACCGGCCCGAGCAGTTCAAAGTTCTCGGCGACGGTACCCGGCACCAGGACAGGATGCTGAGGCAGCCACGCCACCTGCTCCCACAGCGCCTGCCGGTCGAGTTCGGTCACCGGCACCGAACCGATGAGGACCGATCCTTCGTCGGGCAGCTGGAGCCCGAGCATTGCCGCGAGCAACGTCGACTTGCCACTGCCGTTGGGTCCGGTCAGCACCGTCAACCGACCCGGGGAGATGGTGGCGGTCAGATCGTGCGGTGCCCAGCCATCGCGCCCGTGTACCCCTAGCCCGACGACGGAGATGGCCGCGCCGGCGATCGCCACCGAACGGCTGGCGGGCGTCATACCGGCCTTCTCGCCTTCGATGATCGCGAAAACCTCTCGGGCACTGGCGACCCCGGCCTCCGAGTTGTGGAACTGTGCGCCGGCCGTCCGCAATGGCAGGTAGACCTCGGGAGCCAGGATCAGCGCGAGCACAGCGCCATACAAACCCATCTCCCCGAACACCAGTCGCAGGCCGATGCTCACCGCCACCAGGGCCACACTGAGCGTCGCCAGGAACTCCAGGATGGCACCGGAGAGGAAAGCGACCCGCAGAGCCTGCATCGTGCTCCGGCGATGGGCCTGCCCCAGCTCGTGCACCCGTGCCGCTGGATCGCGCTCACGACCGAGGGCCCGCAGGGTCGGGATACCGGCAATGAGGTCGAGGAGCTGTGATGACAGGCGGCTCATCGCGTCGAGGCGATCGGCGGTGCGCTCGCGCGTCATCAGTCCGATGAGAATCATGAAGATCGGGATGAGCGGTAACGTGATCACCACGATGACGGCGGACGTGAGGTCTGCCCAGGCCATCACGATCACCAACACCGGAATCACGACCACCGAGAGAATCAGCGCCGGAACGTATCCGGTCAGGTACGGGCCAACTGCTTCCAGCCCGCGGGTGAGCGTGGTGGCCAGCCGATCCCGTGCCCGCAGCAGCTCCCGCGGCGATGTCCGGGCAGGGTCTGACACCGCCGTCAACGCGGCGTCGCGCAATTCCGCGATCACCCTGGTACTGGCGCGGTGGGCGTAGCGATCGTGGAGGTAGACAGCCCCCACCCGGACAAGAATCGCCGCCGCCAGGGTGATCAGATGCGAGGCCTGCGCATCCAGACTCCGCAGACTCGGCGACACGATCAGTTCCGACAGGATCGAGGCGACCATCGTCGCGGTCACTATCACCGAGATCACCTGGATGAGCGCCATCAGCACGGTGAGCGCCACGTACCGCCGAGATGCCGACGAGTACTTCAACAAGCGCGGGTCGATGGGCGGCCCCGACCTCGAGCGGCGTCCCGCCTTGGTGGGCTGGACGGTCGAGGTCATGTCGACTTCTCGGTCACCTTGCGTTCTCGCAAGGGAAGTCCGATCGACGGCGGGATGTGACTGGTCGAGATGCGTTGGCGGAAGACCCAGTACGTCCAGGCCTGGTAGCACATGACGATCGGGGTGATGATCGCTGCCGCCCAGGTGATCACGACCAGGGTGTAATGGCTGGAGGCACTGCCCTCGATGGTCATGTTGAAGGCCGGATCCGTGGTCGAGGGGATCACGTTCGGGAACATCGATCCGAGGATGAGGATCACAACGCCCGTGATGGCGACGGTGGTAGCGACGAAGGCCCATCCCTCTCGGCGGGCGAACGCCAGGACTGTCGCCGAGATGATCGCCACTGCCGCGGTTCCCAGCGCGATCCAGGTCCAGTCCTTGCCGTATTCGATCTGGGTCCACAGACCCCACACCGCTGCCACGACGGTCGTCGGCACCGCGATCCACAAGGCCGCCTTCATCGAATCCTGTTGCAGCTCATCCGAGGTCTTGAGAGCCAAGAACACCGCGCCGTGGGTTGCGAACAACATCGCTGTGGCGACACCACCGAGAAGTGCATACGGTGAGAGCAGATCGAAGAAGTTGCCGGTAAACTGCTCTTCGCCGTCGATCGGCAGGCCGCGTACCAGGTTCGCGAACGCAACACCCCACAGGATCGCAGGTAACCACGATCCCAGGCCGATACCGACGTCCGCCCACCACCGCCACCGCGGATCGTCGATCTTCCCGCGCCACTCGATGGACACCACCCGCACGATCAAACCGACGAGGATGAGGAACAGCGGGATGTAGAAAGTGCTGAACATGGTTGCGTACCAGGCGGGAAACGCCGCGAACAGCGCGCCGCCACCGGTGATCAGCCACACCTCGTTGCCGTCCCAGACGGGGCCGATGGTGTTGAGCATCGCGCGACGCCGAGTGTCACCGGGTACGCCGTGCTTGGCGCGACCGAGGAACGGCATCAGCATGCCGACGCCGAAATCGAATCCCTCGAGAATGAAGTATCCGAGGAACAGGAAGCCGACGATCGCGAACCAGAACTCTGGCAAACTCATTGAGTACTCCTGCCGATCTCAGTAGGCGAACGAAAGATGTTTGGGTTCGTCGGATTTGGGACCGCCCTCCGGCGACGACGGATCGTCCGGCCCGCCGCCCCCATCCGGACCACTGGCCGCGGCGCCGGCGATCGGGGCCGCCGGACCCTCACGGGTGTACTTACGGATGAGCGTGAACCAGATGAGTCCGAGCGCTCCGTAGAGCAACGTGAAGATGATCAGTGACGTGAGCACCAGATAGCCCGAATGCCTGCTCACACCCTCTTGTACCGTCAGGTGGATGTTCTCCAGGCCGCCGCCGGCCCCGAGCGACTCCGGATTGGGCGCCACCATCCAGGGCTGTCTGCCCATCTCGGTGAAGATCCAGCCAGAACTGTTGGCCAAGAACGGGGTCGGGATCATCCAGATCGCGAACGTGCCGAACTTCTTCGAGTCCGGTATTCGTCCGCGTCGCATCAACCAAAGTGCGAGCAAGGCCAGAGCGCCCGAGCCGACCGCCCAGCCCATCATCGCGCGGAACGCCCAGTAGGTCACGAACAAGTTGGGCTTGTAGTTTCCGGGCCCGAAGTTCGCAACGTGCTCGGCCTGCAACTCCTCGACACCTTGCAGCGTCGAATCGAAGTTGTTGTCGGCCAGGAACGACAGCAGGTTGGGGATCTCGATGAGGTGCGTGACCGCTTCGCAGTTGTTCTGTGTTCCGATCGCGAGGACAGAGAATCCGACACCGGTTTCCGTGCTGCACAACGATTCTGCCGACGCCATCTTCATCGGTTGCTGTTTGAACATGAGCTTGGCCTGCTGGTCGCCGCTGATGGCCAGTGCGATTCCGCTGATGATCATGATCCACAGCGCCAGTCGTGTGACCGGACGGTACAGGGTGCGGGCGTCGCGCTCGAGTTGATCGGCCGATTTGCCGTGCATCGAGGGCGCGAGGTCGTCGGCGACGGCTGTTGCCGAACCCCCTCCGGCGCCCGCAGGCACCGTGTCCCGAAGCTTTGTCGCGCGCCGCATGTTTCGGACCATCCACCAGCAACCGATGCCCGCGACGAAGGTGCTCGCGGTCAAGAATGCGCCGGCGATCGTGTGAGGGAATGCGGCCAGCGTCGTGCTGTTGGTCATGACATCCCAGAGGCTTTTCAGCTCGGGGCGCTGCTTCTCCTCATTCCACTGCGCGCCGACAGGGTGTTGCATCCAGGAGTTCGCGGCGACGATGAACCACGCCGAAGCGTTGACGCCGATGGCCACCATCCAGATCGTCAGCAGGTGAACCTTTTTCGGGAGGCGGTCCCAGCCGAAGATCCACAGACCCAGGAATGTCGACTCCAGGAAGAAGGCAACGAGACCCTCGAGCGCCAACGGCCCGCCGAAAACGTCACCGACGAATCGACTGTATTCACTCCAGTTCATCCCGAACTGGAACTCCTGGACGATGCCGGTTGCCACGCCCAGCGCGAAGTTGATGAGGAACAACTTGCCGAAGAACTTGGTGGCACGCAACCAGGCTTCGTTGCCGGTCACTACCCACACTGTTTGCATGATCGCGACCATCGGCGCCAGGCCGATGGTCAGTGGAACCAAGATGAAGTGATAGACCGTCGTGATTCCGAACTGCCACCTGGAGACGTCCAGTGCATCCATTTTTGCCTCATTCGACGTACTGCTACTACCGACCGTAGTAGTTGCAGGCTACGCCGCTCGAGCAGCCCCGAACAAGCAAATCAGGCCAATTTCGACGTGCCGCTGACCACATATGGGTTACTCGGGGACACGGTCCCACCACCACGAGGACCCATGTCCCCGGGTTGGTAGTCGCAGGCGCCTTGGCGATGGCGCCGACGGATCAGTCGATTGCGCGATCGACCAGTGCCGAGAACTCCTCGGGATGCTCCGGGGCCGACATCTGATAGCCGTTGAACTTTGTGATCCGAGCGGCAAGAGTGATGCTCGACACCAGCCACACCGCATCGGCACACACCAGATCTGCGGGCCGCAGCGTCCCGATCTCGGTCTGCCAGCCTTCTTTCTCGGCCTGCGCGAAGATCGCCTGTTGCATTGTGCCGCCGAGGATTCCACTCTCGGCCGGCGGAGTCATCAGGTTCTTTCCCTCGACCGCGATCACCGTCGAGCGCGGGCTTTCGAGCACGATCCCCTCGCTACTGAGGTAGATCACGTCGTCGGCTCCCTGATCCTGCGCATAGCGAAGCGCAGCCATGTTGGTGGCGTAGCTCAGGGTTTTTGCGCCCAGCAGCTGCCACGGCGCCGAGGCGGCGAGGTCGATCGAGTAGCCACGCGAGGCGGTGATCACCTTGACGCCGTTCTCACGGACCACGGCGGCACGAGAGGGGACCGGACCGACCGTCAGGTATTCGGTTGCCCCGCCGATGTCGCGCGTGAGTCCGGTGTCGTCGCGATCCCTGCTGACCACCGCGTCGACGGGCGCAGATTCCCTGCCGCGTGAGTAGACCACGCGCATCAGCCCTTCTGCGTTGTCGCTCTTTTCGGCCCACACCCGGGCGCCGGTATCGATCGCCGAAGCCCACTTCTCCTCATCGGGCGCCGGCAGGTCCAGCGCCTTCGCGCTGCGGGCAAGCCGCTGTAAATGCAGGTCAACGATCCGCGCCCGACCGTCTCGGACCAGAAGGGTCTCGAATACACCGTCGCCACGCACCGCTGCGAGGTCGTCCCCGTGCAGGATCGGGACGTCTGGATCGAGGACAGCACCGTCGATGGTCACCAAGATCGATTCAGCCATAGCGGCAAGAGTAGCGAGGACGCTCGTACCATTGACAACGTGACTGAATTGTTGGACTCATTGCGCGCCATCGGTGCCGTCGGCGGCCCGGAAGAATCACTCGACGAAGCCGTGGCTTGGCACTTCGGCGACCCGTTCGGCGAGCAACGTGCCGCGGCGACGTCGGCGGTGATGATCGACCGCTCCCACCGCGGCGTCATCACGTTGACCGGCCCCGAACGCCTCAGCTGGCTGAACACCATCTCGAGCCAACTGGTGACCGATCTGTCCGAAGGGCGGAGTGCCGAGAACCTGAGCCTGGACGGCAACGGGCGGGTGGAAGACCACTTCTTGCTGACCGACCTCGACGGGACCACCTGGATCGACACCGAGGGCTTTCGCGTCGAGGCGCTCGCCGGCTTCCTGACCAAGATGGTGTTCTGGGCCCAGGTCGAGGTCGCAGCGCGTCCCGATATGGCGGTACTGACGCTCATCGGGCCCGAGACCCGAACCGGCGCCATCGCTCAATTGCTTCAAATACCGAGCACAGCAACAGTTTACAATGCCGGCCCTCTCGCTGAGGGCGGGTTCTGGCGGGTCATGCCGGCCGTTGGCGAGAATGCGGCCACCGAGACGATCGACCTGATCGTGCCGGTCGATCAGCTCACCACATGGTGGTCCAGCCTGACCGCTGTGGGCGTACGCCCCTCCGGTACCTGGACCTACGAGGCCATGCGGGTCTCGGCGCTGCGCCCCCGTCTCGGCGCAGACACTGACGAGCGGACGATTCCGCACGAGGTCAATTGGATCGGCTCACCGTCCGAGTTCGGTGCGGTGCACCTGAACAAGGGCTGCTACCGCGGCCAGGAAACGGTCGCGCGAGTGCACAACCTCGGTAAGCCACCCCGGCAGATGTTGCTTCTACATCTGGACGGCAGCGCGGATACGCGCCCGGTCACGGGCGATCCGGTCACTGCCGGCGGACGAACCGTGGGGCGCATCGGCACCGTCGTCGACCACTACGAGTACGGACCCATCGCGTTGGCCTTGATCAAGCGGGGCGTCCCCGCCGACACGGCGCTGGAAACCGGTGGCACGACCGCCGCCATCGATCCCGCCTCGGTCCCCGCGGACGATCGCGTCCAGGCCGGGCGGGCCGCCATCGAGCGACTGCGCGGGAAATGACCCTTCCCGAGGGCAAGGTCATCGCGGTCTGCGCTGTGCATGAGGATCTGCCGCTTGCGGGAGCCGTCGGCCGCAGTGCGATCGACAAGCGACCCATCGAAGGTCCTGTCGCCATAGATGAGTTCGGTCTGACAATCGACCACAGCTGTGACGTCAAACATCACGGCGGGATCGACCAAGCCGTTTACGCCTACTCCGAAGACGAGGCCCGACGCTGGGCGAGCGAACTCGGTCGCGACCTCGGCTACGGCTGGTTCGGCGAGAACCTGCGGATCTCAGGCATGCCGACCACCGACGCCATGATCGGTGAACGCTGGCAGATCGGCGAGACCCTGCTCGAGGTCACGATCGCACGCACCCCGTGTCGCACCTTCGCCGATTGGTCCGACGAGGACCATTGGGTCAAACGCTTCTATGAACGCGCCGACGTCGGCTGCTACCTGCGGGTCATCGAGGCCGGTGTGATTGCGGCCGGAGACGACGTCCGGGTGACCTCCCGCCCCGATCACGGCGTACTGGTCCGGGATCTGATCACCGGCCCCGATCCCGCTTCGCTGGAGAAGCTCCTCGCCGGCGAGGACCTCCCACCAAAGGTCGTCAGGGACGCGACTCGCTGGCAACGCAAGATGTCCAAGTAAATTCGCCGCTCCCGAGCCGAGCCGGTCCGCATCATGCCTGCGGGCGCGCTAGACTGTCTCTCACGACCATATTTGTAAACACAGAATGGGGCCGCCACACGTTTGGCCGCCCCTTCATTGCGCGAGGGGGTCCCCTATGGGCCGCGGCCGGGCTAAGGCGAAGCAGACTAAAGTTGCTCGTGAACTGAAGTACAGCACACCGAATACCGACTTCGACAGTCTGCAACGAGAGTTGTCAGGCGGTGATTCCGTAGATCCGAACGATGAGATCACGGACGATCGGTGGTCCGACGAAGAGAGCTGGCGGCGCGCCTGACAACGCGCTCGGAGGCACAGCCCTAGCGGTGGCTTCCAGCCCATCTTTCCCAACCCCCTGACAGCTCGCCTCAGGCGGTCATATCTCTATGCCCACGCCGACTGACTCGTTCAGCGGCCGATGGTCACAAGCAAAAACCCCGGGACTTCAACATCCCGGGGTTTTGCTTGTGCAATCAGTAGGTCTTGCGGCGGATCAGAACCTCGGGTGCTCGCCCATCAGCTCCGCTACGCCGGTCTTGGCATGCTTCGCGTGCTCGCCGGTCTTGGTCGCATGGGACTTCTTGATCGAGCCCAGCACCCAGCAGTTCAGATGGCGGGCCGTGAGCACAGCGAGAGCGCGGTCGGTGTCTTCGGGCGCCACCACGGCGACCATCCCGACCCCCATGTTGAAGGTGCGTTCCATCTCGACACGCTCGACACGGCCGCGCTGCGCGATCATCTGGAAGATGGGCGCAGGGGTCCAGGTGCCGCGGTCCAGTTCGGCCACCAGGCCGCTGGGGAGCACCCGCGCCAGATTGTCGGCGAGTCCGCCACCGGTCACGTGAGAGAACGTCCGCACATCGGTCTCGGCGGCCAGTGCGAGGCAGTCCTTCGCGTAGATGCGCGTCGGTTCCAGCATCTCCTCACCAAGCGTGCGTTCGAACTCCTCGACGTGTCCACCGAGATCCATGTGGCCCCACTCCAGGAGCACCTTGCGCGCCAGTGAGTAGCCGTTCGAATGCAGGCCGGAGCTGCCCATCGCGATCACCACGTCGCCCGGCCGAACCCGGTCCGGGGAGAGCACCGAATCGGCCTCGACGATGCCGACACCCGTGGCGGACAGGTCGTAGTCACCTTCGGCCATCAGCCCGGGGTGTTCGGCGGTCTCGCCACCGAGAAGGGTGCACCCGGCCTCGACACAGCCGTCGGCGATGCCTTTGACGAGCTCGGCGACCACTTCAGGAACAACCTTGCCCACAGCGATGTAGTCCTGCAGGAACAGCGGCTCGGCACCGCAGACGACCAGGTCGTCGACGACCATGGCAACCAGGTCGCGGCCCAGGGTGTCGTGCTTGCCCATCGCCTGCGCGACGGCGATCTTCGTGCCGACGCCGTCGGTGGACGAGGCCAACACGGGCTCGCGATAGTCGCCCTTGAGTTTGAAGAGGCCGGCAAATCCGCCCAGTCCACCCATGACCTCCGGTCGCAGGGTGCGCTTGGCATGCGGTGCAAAGAGCTCTACCGCCCGTTCGCCGGCATCGATGTCCACTCCCGCCGCAGCATATGAGGCGCTGGGCTCGTTGTCGGTCATCGGCGTGAGGTTCCCGTTCTCGAAGGTGGCAGTTCGAATCTGCCGGGTGAATAATCCGGTCTCACGCTACCCGAGACGTACCCCACGGCTTTTCCATGGGATCGAATGTGCAGATCTGAAGACGCAGTCGACTGATCCGACGACGTTGTCGCCACCCACACGAGCGGCGGCTCAGGGCCGACGGACCGCGCTGACGTTGTCGTTGTCGGCCAGGGCGTTCTGACCCGTCGCCGCATTGGTGAGCATGGTCTCCAGCACCGCCTTGCCCATCGAGGTCTCCTTCGGGAGTTCAATCGGGTACTCGCCGGTGAAACATGCGGCACAGAGATTTTCGGCCGGTTGCTCGGTGGCCGCGATCATCTCGTCCGTGCTGATGTAGCCCAGGGAATCAGCGCCGATGGCGTGCCGCACGCCGTCGACGAGATGCTCTTCGGAGTCCATGCCGTTGGCGATCAGCTCTGCCGGAGAAGCGAAGTCGATACCGTAGAAGCACGGCCACCGCACCGGACTCGACGCGATGCGAACGTGCACCTCGGCCGCGCCTGCCTCGCGGAGCATCCGGATCAGCGCACGCTGGGTGTTGCCGCGAACGATCGAATCGTCCACCACCACAAGTCGTTTGCCACGAATGACCTCTTTGAGCGGGTTCAGCTTGAGCCGGATGCCGAGCTGACGAATGGTCTGCGACGGCTGGATGAAGGTGCGGCCGACATAGGCGTTCTTCATCAGACCCTGGCCGTACGGAATACCCGATTCCTGTGCGTATCCCACGGCGGCCGGGGTGCCGGATTCAGGCACCGGGATCACGAGGTCGCCGTCGGCCGGGAACTCACGAGCCAGGCGGCGGCCGATCTCGACGCGGGTGGTGTGCACCGACCGGCCGTTGATGACGCTGTCGGGGCGGGCGAGATAGACGTATTCGAAGACGCAGCCCTTGGGGGTGGGCTTGGCGAAGCGCGAGCTGCGGACGCCGTCGGCGTCGATGGCAAGCAGTTCGCCGGGTTCGATGTCGCGGACGAACGATGCGCCGACGATGTCGAGAGCGGCGGTTTCGGAGGCGACGACCCAGCCGCGGTCGAGGCGGCCCAGGCACAGCGGACGCACACCGTGCGGGTCACGCGCGGCATAGAGCGTGTGCTCGTCCATGAACGTCAGGCAGAACGCGCCCTTGAGCGTGGGCAGGAGCTCCATCGCGGCTTGCTCGATGGTGGAGTCGGCAGCTCCGTGAGCCAGTAGCGCACCGACGACGTCGGAGTCCGAGGTGGCTCCCCCGGCACGGCGCGAATCCATCAATCCGAGTTCGCGAGCCTTGCTCGCGAGGTCGGAGGTGTTGACGAGGTTGCCATTGTGGCCCAGCGCGACGCCGGTGCCTGCGGCGGTGGTGCGGAAGATCGGCTGGGAGTTCTCCCAGGTGGTCGAACCGGTGGTGCTGTAGCGGCAGTGTCCGATGGCGACGTGGCCCTGCATGGCGCCTAGTGTCTGCTCGTCGAACACCTGTGAGACCAGGCCGAGGTCCTTGAACACCAACACCTGCGAGCCGTCGGCGGTGGCGATGCCCGCCGCTTCCTGGCCTCTGTGCTGCAACGCATACAAGCCGTAGTACGTGAGCTTGGCGACATCCTCGCCGGGGGCCCAGACACCAAAAACCCCGCATTCTTCGCGGGGTTCGTTTTCTGGCTCGTCGGCATCGAGCAAGTTCTTGCTGTTGATCGACAGCTCGGTCACTGGCACTCCCATGAGGTTGGGCTGGGGCTGGTGGAGGGCGTAGCACCGAGTCTACGGGCTGGGTCCTGACGTAAGCGAATCATCGCGGCGTGTCTACGTGACACCCCGCGTCCACCCCCTGGTCAGACCCTCGTCAGCGGCAACCAGTGCACGATGTCACCCGCGCGACTCCCGGACGCCGAAGCTTTTCCGGAGTCGAGGGCGCCGGCGAGGTCGAGACGGCCGGTCACCAGCAGCAACCAGGTCCGGGCATCGGTCTCGACGACGTTCGGCGGTGTTCCCCGGGTATGCCGGAGTCCTTCGATGCACTGCACCGCGACGAACGGCGGCACCCGAACCTCGACCGAACCACCCGGTGCCAGCTGCGCGAGAGTGCGTGCGGTGGTGCGTACGGCGTCGGCGAGTTGCGAGCGCGTCGGCTCGGCGGCGTCGGGGTCGCGCAGCCATTCCGCAACGGCGTCGACGGCGGCGCGCATCGCGGCCGGCTCGACTGTCTTGTAGGTGGCCACACCCCCATGGTGTCAGTTATCCACAACCTGCTCGGGCTTCGGTGCCGCTGTCGGATTCGAGCGCTATTGTCATCGTCATTGGGAGGGGGGCCATCCGATGTCAATTTTTCGCGCAGACGCTGCGCACATGACAACGAGTGCGGCGAAGTACCGCGCATTTGGGGCGGAGATCGAGGAACTCGACGCCTCATCGGCAACGAACGGGGTCGCAGGCGCACTGGCAGGGTCGAAGACCGCAGCGGTCGCGGCACGTAGCGGTGAGGCCTTTGACGGCGCCGAGGATCTGGCGTCGCGTGCGTTCTCCGGGCTGTGGCTTTGAGATGGGCTACACAGTCGGCGGCGTCAGGGGGTGGCGACCGTCGGAGCTCGGCGATGCGGCGACCGCTCTCGCGACTGCGAACAGCGACTTCGAGGCCACGCTGAACGCGGCCAGAGCCGTGGCGCAATCGCTTCACGAGGGCTCCCAGGGTACGACCGCGGTGCGGCCTGGGACAAAGCAGATAAGGACCATCGCCTAGGAATACGAGTCGCGGACGCCACAGATGCGGTGATCGAGGCTCTCCGGAGCGGCTCGGCACTGCAGTCGGTCCGGGACAACGCGATTTCCAAGGTCGACTCCGCGATCTGGAGTCAGTTCCAGGTCGCTGACGACTGGAAGGTGGGCCACTACGCGATGGCCGGTCCCTTCACAAGGGACGAAGTCGCCGCACAAGAGTCAGCGCGCAAGGCTCACCAAGAAGCCATCGACGACGCGGTGAAACAGCTGACCGACGAAGACGAGGCAGTCGCCTTCGCGCTCGACAGCGCGAACGACGAACTGGACGCCACCAAGGGCGATGTCGCCGCCGGACGCGACTACGCACCCCCTTCGCTGATCGGCTTGACGCCTGAGCAAGCCAAACTCGTCATCGACGACCCGCGGTTCCAAGAGTGGGTGAAGAACCATCCCGACGCGGCAAAGCCGTTGTTGGATGCAGCGTTTGATGCGGGACTTCTTCCAGAAGGAAGCTACCGAGAGTTCATTAGGGGCTACTGGCTACGTGAATCGTTGGAAGACGCTGGCATCGATCCATCGAAGTGGGACCCGTCGAGGGGCACGGAGTTCAACAGCGAGACGATCACCAAAGTCTACGAGTACTACGGACAACTGTTTCTCGATAATCCCGAAATGCAGTGGGCCGGTATGGCGAACATGATCGGCCCATCCTTCGCCGGAGGCTTCTACGATCTAGCAGCGATGCGCGACATCGCCAAAGCCGTCAAGGGGCCTGCCGGCGTGATGCTGCCCGACGAGATCGAAGCGATGACCCGTGCAGTCGCGGGCATGAGCGCAGACGAACTCGCGTACTACGAGCAGAAGTTTCTGAGCATGCAGAAGGAGATATTCGAAGACCAAGCGCCGATGCATGAGGCGTACCTGCACGGCGGGACCACGGAGATCGACCGGATGCAGAGGGCTGGCCTGATCGACAGTAAATCGCAGAACGCGTGGCACCTAATCGATCTTGGTACTGAGCATGACGACCCGGCTCGCATCGCCGCGGGAAACACAAAGTTACTCCATCGCGAACAGTTCGACATCATCGCCGACGACTACGAGGAGATGCGCGATCGGCCAGTCACCGGTGAGGCGATGACATGGATGTTGACGACTGTCGGCACGCCGTCGATTCCGGGCGCACACGCCTATCCCGAGCTGTATCCGGAGGAGACCTCACACCCCAGCGGGCGGTACATTCCGGGTGAGATCATCGTCGAGACTCCATTCCCTGAGGGCAACATCGCGGACAAACACGAGCGGTGGAGGTTGATCACCGAGGACACGCTGCCTGCATACCAAGAGCTGCTTGCCGACAACCCCGATAAGGCCCGGCGAATAGTAGGTTCCGACTTCGATGCCCGGATCGACGATCAACGTCTTTCGAATCAGTTCGGCAATGTTCTCGGCCGGTTGATCCAGGACTGGGAAGTGAAATACCGATGGTGAAGTACATCAAGAGTATCGCCGTTGCGGTGATGACCACATGCGTTCTGGCGGCCTGCGCCACACCGGCGAACAACAGAGAGAGCAACCTCGTGACATCACCGTCCCGTACTGGAGCTCAGCCCGAGTTCTCGTTGCTCACCAATGAAGGTGTGCAGCAGATCAAGGACAGTCGGCGCGCACGCTTCGATCTGCGCGACCTCACTCTCACGAATGAAGAAGCGGGCGTGCCACCCGAGTCCACGGGCGAGGTCATCATCGGCAACCCCGGCGACCCCGACATCGACCTCACCCTCGTCGGACCCAACGGCGAAGTGACCATCAGCACCCAAACCATCTGGTTCACCCACCTCTACGAAGACACCTTCACCGAGATAGTTTTCTGGCGCTCCTTCGACACCCCCGAAGGCGCACAACAGGAACTTGCACAAGCAAACCCACGCTGGGGAATAAGGCCTTCGAAGGTCGAGACCTGGACCGGGATCGCCAAGGACGCCGGCGATGAGAAAGAAAAGTGGAGCCTCGGTTCGGGAATCGGACCCACCGGCCTCATCGTCGACATGAACGCCAGCACCAAGAACGGCATCCAAGTCTTCCACTACATCGTCGACCTCGACCCACGGAACTACAACCCTGTCAACCTCGAGAACATCCGCACCACCGGCATCGGCAAACGAGTAGTGGAATGACCCCGACTACGCTTCTCGGAGAACCTGCACTTCGTAAGGAGCGTCACCGCCATCAGCGCCACCCTGCACGCCTCCGGCCTGTCCGCCGGGCACGGCGAACGCACACTCTTCTCCGATCTCGACCTCACCGTCTCAGACGGAGACGTCTTCGGTCTGGTCGGCGCGAATGGCGCGGGCAAATCAACGCTGTTGACGCTGCTCGCAGGGGTCGGAACTGCTGATCAGGACGGTACGATCACCCTGAGCCCGCCGGACGCCGAGGTCGGTTACTTGGCGCAAGAGGCTTCTCCCACCCCCGGCGAGACCGTGCGAGAATTCCTGTCCCGACGGACCGGGGTCGCGCAGGCCCAGTCCGCGATGGACGCGGCGGCGGAAGCGCTGGGCGACGGTGGTGAAGACCTCTACTCCCCCGCACTCGAACGATGGCTCCACCTCGGTGGCGCAGACTTCGACGAACGAGCCGACCAGGTGGCCGCAAACCTAGGCCTGACGGTCGACCTCGACCTCCCGATGCAGGCGCTGTCCGGCGGGCAGGTGGCACGCGCAGGCCTTGCGGCACTGCTGCTCTCCCGCTACGACATCTTGCTGCTGGATGAGCCGACCAATGACCTAGATCTCGACGGCCTCAAGCAACTCGAAGAGTTCGTGGCAGGATCCCGCACACCCATGGTCGTGGTCAGCCACGATCGTGAATTTCTCGCCCGCACCGTCACCGGCATCGTCGAACTCGATCTGGCCCAGCAGCAGGTGTCGGTGTACTCGGGCGGCTACGAAGCTTTTCTGGTCGAACGCGAGGTCGCACGCCGACATGCCCGCGAAGCCTACGAGCAGTACGCCGGTACGAAGGACGCGCTGACGGAACGCGCGCAGATGCAACGTAATTGGATGGAGCACGGGGTACGCAACGCCCGCCGCAAGTCCAAGGACAACGACAAGGTAGGCAAAGGACTTCGTCTGGAGTCGACCGAGAAGCAGGCGTCGAAGGCGAGGCAGACCCAGCGCCGTATCGAGCGCCTCGAGGAAGTCGCCGAGCCACGCAAGGAGTGGGAACTGCGGATGGAGATCGCCGCCGCCCCGCGGTCGGGAACCGTGGTTGCCACCCTCAACGACGCCACACTCACCCGCGGCGATTTCACGCTCGGCCCGATCAGCACCCAGGTCGACGCCGGAGATCGCATCGTCATCACCGGCGCAAACGGATCAGGGAAGTCGACACTGCTGGCCCTGTTGCTCGGCACGCAGGTACCCGACTCCGGGTCTGCGTCCCTGGGATCGGGGGTCCTCGTCGGCGAGGTCGATCAGGCGCGCGACCTCTTCACCGGTGACGCACCCCTCGTCGACGCGTTCGCCGCACACGTGCCCGAGCAGACCGACGCAGAAGTGCGCACCTTGCTCGCGAAGTTCGGCCTGCGTGGGCACCATGTGACGCGGTCGGCCAGCTCGCTGTCCCCCGGTGAACGAACCCGGGCAGCGCTGGCATTACTGCAGGCGAGGGGCGTGAACCTGCTGGTACTCGACGAACCGACGAACCACCTCGACCTGCCCGCCATCGAACAGCTCGAGCAGGCCGTTGAATCCTTCGACGGCACCGTTCTGCTGGTCACGCATGATCGACGCATGCTCTCGACGGTTCGCGCCACCCGCCGCTGGGTGCTCGACGCCGGGACGCTCACCGACGCTCTGGTCTGAGTCGAAATTCTGCTGACCTCTTGGTGTCCGTGACACGATGGGGCCATGGGCACGGATGTGAGCACCCGCGAGTTCAGCCGAGAGGACCGACGCCGGTTCCGTGAGCAGGTGGGGCGCTGTACCGAAGCCGTCGCCCGCATGTTGTCGGACGGTCTCTTCACCGATCAGGGCAACCCTCCTGAGCCGCTGCTGGGCATGGAGGTCGAACTCAATCTTGTTGACCGGGCCATGAACCCGGCGATGTCGAATGCGACCGTGCTCGAGGCCATCGCCGATCCCGACTACCAAACCGAGCTCGGGCAGTTCAACATCGAGATCAACGTCGCACCGCAGCCATTCACCGGCGGTGACACGGTCTCCCTCGAAGACGCATTGCGCGACTCTTTGAATCGAGCCGAAGCCAAGGCCGCCGAAACCGACAACCACCTGGTGATGATCGGCATGCTGCCGACGTTGCGGCAGGAGCACTTCGCCCACCAGTGGATTTCGGCGAATCCCCGTTATGACCTGCTCAATCAGCAGATCTTCGCGGCCCGCGGGGAAGACATCGAACTCGACATCACCGGCGTGCCACTCACACTGGGAGGCCAAGCGGAGAAACTCAGGACTTCGATCGACTCGATCCTGCCCGAGGCCGCATGCACCTCGCTGCAGCTTCACCTGCGAGTGGCGCCCGAGACCTTCGCCGACCATTGGAATGCCGCGCAGGCGATCTCAGGCATCCAGGTCGCACTCGCCGGCAATTCACCATTCCTGGCGGGCTCCGCACTCTGGCACGAGAGCCGGATCCCGGTGTTCGAGCAGGCCACCGATACGCGTCCGCAGGAGCTGATCAATCAGGGTGTTCGTCCCCGAGTGTGGTTCGGAGAACGGTGGATCACCACGATCTTCGACCTCTTCGAAGAGAACACCCGATACTTCCCCTCGCTGCTCCCAGTGGTCTCCGACGACGATCCGCTAGCGCAGTTGGACGCCGGACAGACCCCTGAACTCACCGAACTCCGCATGCACAACGGCACCGTGTACCGCTGGAATCGGCCCGTCTACGACGTGATCGGTGGGCAAGCACACCTGCGTGTGGAGAATCGCGTGCTGCCGGCGGGCCCGACTGTGCTCGACATCATGGCCAACGCCGCGTTCTACTACGGCGTCCTGCGCGCGCTGGTCGATTCGGATCGTCCGATCTGGTCGCAGATGTCGTTCAACGCCGCGTCGGAGAATCTCCATGCCGCCGCCCGCGACGGCATGGACTGCCAGTTGTATTGGCCCACAATGGGTTGGGTGCAACCTGACGAACTGGTCTTGCGCCGGTTGCTGCCGCTGGCGGACGAAGGCCTGCAAAGTTTCGGAGTCGGCGCGGATGCACGTGGTCGCTATCTCTCCGTCATCGAGGGCCGAGCCCTCGCGCGCCAGACAGGTTCGGTGTGGCAGCGAGCGTCGTTGGTGGCCCGAGAGCAAGCAGGCGACAGCCGCGAGGTTGCGCTGGCCGGGATGCTGCGCGAGTACATAGATCGGATGCACGACGGCGCCGCGGTGCACACCTGGGATGTGTGAGAACCGCTGTGTTGTAGCGATTTACGCGGATGAGTTCTGACTGGCACGCGAGTAACGCGCCGGCGTGACACCGAACTCACTGGTGAAAGCAGAGATGAAACCGCTACTCGTGGTGTAACCAACCGCCGCCGCGGTGACGTGGACGGGTTCGGCCCGGTCGAGGAGTTGGACAGCAGCGAGCATTCGGGCACGCGTTCGCCAGCGGCCATACGTCATCGCAGTCTCAGCGGCGAATCCGCGGAGAATTGTCTTTTCACTGACACCGAGTTCGCGGGCCCATTCGGTCAGGGTTCGTTGGTCGCCGGGGTTTGCGATGATCGCACGTGCGACCGTTCGTGCTCGATGATCGTGCGGCAACACCAGGGCGTCCGGAGCGCCTTCCGTACTGTCGTTCATCACGTCATACAGCAGCTCCTGGCAGGCCCGCCGCCGAGCAAAAGGCAGCGACGCATCGGTCAGATGGGTAAGCAGCTGCACGGCCAGAGGATCGGCGGTGAGCGGTTGCGGGCGCGTCCACCGATCGCCGTCAGGGGTCCGCCCCGGCGGCGAGTACAGGCTGATCATGCTGCCCTCCGTGAGCAGGGTGATGTGGTGGATCGCGCCACCGGGTAGCCACACAAGATGATCGGAATGTACGTGCCAGCTGCTGGCCCCGACCACGACTCTCATCCGACCGCGACGCATCCAGACCAATTGATGCTCGCGGTGGTGATGTTCGCCGAAGTCGAGCACTCCGTCGGTCCGATACTCAAAAACTTCGCATGCGGTCGATGTCCGATCATCCGTATCGGCGACCGGAGATGCCACAGCGAGATCACTCACGTATGACTCCGCGGACATCCGCTATGTCCCTTCTCCACTACTCAAGTCTGTTTGTCTGCATAGACCGGCTTACATAGTAAGGCTAACCTCACTCTGTCGCGACCGCCGGAACGGCCGCGATCTGCACGCATCACACAGGTGATCTGCGCGCCCGCCCAAGTCTTTCGAGGAGTTCGATGTCCCGCCGTTCAGTCTCGTCCCGGTTCCCGATCCACAGCAGGTCGGTGATCTCGGCCTTCGTGGTGAGCGCCGCGGTCCTGGTGTCGTCTGCATGTAGTTCGAGCGAGACGGCCCCACAGGAACCGATCGACCTCAACGCCGACCCGGCGGCCTGCACGGACGCAGACAACGTCGCCTCGGCCGAGCGCGCCTCCGGCCCGTTCACGTTCACCGACGGCCGCGGCCGCACCATCACGCTGGACGAGCAGCCCACGCGGATCATCGCCGACGAAGAGTCGGCCGCTGCGCTGTATTCGATGGGCATCAAGCCCGCAGGAATCTGGTCGACGACTCCGCTCAGCGTGAGTCCGATACTCAAATGCCTCGACCTGGAGGGCGTCGAGTCCGTGGGCGAGACATGGGGCACAGTAAATCTGGAGAAGGCCCTTTCGCTGGAGCCAGATCTGTTTGTGGGCGAGTACAACCCCCGCTTCGAGCAGTTCGGCAAGCTCACGTCCGCCGAGGATTCGGCCAAGGGCGACCAGCTCGATCAGATCGCGCCTACCCTCGGCGTCACGCTCGATACGACCTCGACCACCCAGACGATCGAGAACTACCAGGCTCTCGGCGCGGCTCTGGGCGTGAATCAGAACAATGACGAGATGACCCGCATCAAAGCCGATTTCGATGCCGCGGTCGAAAATTTCAAGAAGGTTGCTACAGATCACCGAGACGTGGTCGGCATGGGCATATGGCCCCTCGAGGTTGCCTACGTTCTCGAACCGAGCGCGGACCCGGACTTCAGCGACTACACCAGCTGGGGCCTGAACATGTACAAACCCGACACCACCGATGACGGATACTGGCGCAAGTACGCCTGGGAGACGTACCCCACCGATGCCGCCGACCTGCTCTTCGTCTACCACGACGTATCAGGCGCCGCCAACGTCAACCTCGCGGATATCGGCGAACGCTTCCCGATCTTCCAGCGCAGTCCGGCCGTCTCCGAGGGCCAATTGGTCCTGTGGGACTACGGTGCAAACAAGAGTTACCCGCGATACACAAAGACCATCAACGCATTTGCCGACGCCCTCGACAAGGCAAAGAACGTCAGCGGCCAATGAGTGTCTGACAGATCACGGGTTGCCGCGCAGTGCTGCTCGCCCCATAATTGACGTGCTGTCAACATGTTTCATCCCCCGTCAGCGTGAGTCGTCGGTGTGTCGGGCGGTGGCGCGCTGAGTTCTCGGTTGCGTTGTTCGACTTGGGCTTTACGGCGGGCGAGCATGGCTTGGCGGGCCTCGATCAAGGCCTCGTCGGGATGGTGGGCCCGGTTGACCCGAGGTCGTCGCTCCGGATCCAAGAACGCCGGCGGTATCCACGCACACCGTCCGGCGTCGGGGCCTTCGGTGATCATGATCGTCTGCCACTGATGCTCACCCGGCCCCACCAGCTTGTGATGCTGCGGGCACGCCGGAGCCAGGTGCGTGATGTCGGTCAGCCCACCCAGCATCCACTCCGTGGTGTGATGGGCTTCAGCCCACATCGCCGGATTGGAGCACCCACCGAACGAGCAACCCCGGTGCGCAGCGAACATCGCCAAACGTTGAGCCTCGCTGGCCAACCGCTTCGCCCGGCCCAGATACAACACTTCGTTGCTGTGGTTGGCGAACACCGCCAACGTTTTGTCACTACGCGCGAGCAGCTTGATGGCATCGCTGATCGGCAACACTGTGCCGGTCGCGGTGTAGACCAGATCTTGCCCGTACGGACGCGTGGAGCCACCAGCCAACGTGGGCAACCAGTTCGGGTCCTCCCAGTGCGTCTGCGGATACGCACGCTCCGGCGCAGAACCCTCTGATTCAGGTTCCGGTTCGGGTTCCGGCTCGGGTTCGGGCTCGGGCTCGGGCTCGGGCTCAGGTTTCGGCTCTCGTGTTGGTTCGGGCTCTGGTGTTGGCTCTGGCGTTGGTTCGGGCTCGTGTACGTCGTCCTCGGCAGCAGCAGCTTCTTGCTCCCGAAGTGCTTCGTCGAGTTGGTCTTTGGTCATGGTGATGATCAGCTGCACCGGCAACCCACGATGAGTCTTACCCAACTGACCCGACTCGAGAAGATACAGCAGCATTGCTTTGAGGGCGTCATGATTGCGCTGCGCCTGAGTACGGTTGTCGTTGTCGGCCGCAGCCTGCAGAACCGCAGGATCCAGCGCAGGGTCATCGGCAGCCCCGGACGGGGACAGCTCATCGTCAGGGTTGTTCATCCCCGGTGCCGCCCACACCCCCAACATCACTTTCATCAACGCCGTCGTCGTCGGATCCAGATGGCCCGCCACCTTCGCCATCATGTCCACCGCTTGATCGCCCACGCTGACACCGCGCTTCTTCGCCCGATCAACATCATCAGCCAGCCTGCCGTCGGGATCCAAGTAGTCCACGATCCGCTCGCCGATCGTCTCGACCGCAGCAGGATTGTATCTGCGGCACAGATCAGCCAGCGCCACCTCAGTATTCGCCCGTTGCTCCGGATCGATCTTGTGCGGAATCTTCCCCATCACCTTCACCACCGCACCGACGTGATCGAGATCGATCACACCTTCGGCCAGTAGGGCTGCGGTCTCCGGGAACCGAGGCTCGATCACCTCACCGCTCGGAGTCACCGACGGCGTCAAAGCATCCATCGCCTGCACTCGCGCCTTCGCCGCACCCGGACGCAACCGCGCCACCGACGTCAACACCGCCGCGGGAGAGGAACATCCCACCTTCGAATACGCCCGCCGCACAGCGACTTCCCGCAACACAGGCAACCCCGCCGCCGACAACCGCCGCGACGCGACCTCCAACCGTTCCACCACCCGCACACAATCCACGTCAGACAGAGCAGTCAGATCCAACTCCGACAGGCGTGCGATCGCAGCATCCAACTCCGACACCACACCCACCACCGGCGAATCGATGACAACACCATCAGACATGCAGGCCCCCCAGCCCCAGAAACACACGCGGACAACAA
>NZ_MJEJ02000004.1 GCF_002095435.2 Williamsia sp. 1138 | reverse complement strand
AACGTTGAGCCTCGCTGGCCAACCGCTTCGCCCGGCCCAGATACAACACTTCGTTGCTGTGGTCGGCGAACACCGCCAACGTCTTGTCGCTCCGCGCGAGCAACTTGATCGCATCGCTGATCGGCAACACCGTGCCGGTCGCGGTATAGACAACACCCCGCCCGTACGGACGCATCGGCCCACCGGTCAACGCGGGCAACCACATCGGGTCCTCCCACTGCGTCTGCGGATCCGGATACTCCGGCTCCGGCGCAGAACCCTCTGATTCAGGTTCTGATTCAGGTTCGGGTTCCGGCTCAGGCTCAGGTTCCGGCTCTGGTGTTGGTTCGGGCGCGGGTTCTGGCCCTGGCTCTGGCGTTGGTTCGGGCTCGTGTACGTCGTCCTCGGCAGCAGCAGCAGCAGCAGCTTCTTGCTCCCGAAGTGCTTCGTCGAGTTCGTCTTTGGTCATGTTGATGATCAACTGCACCGGCAACCCACGATGAGTCTTACCCAACTGACCCGACTCGAGCAGATACAGCAGCATCGCCTTGAGAGCGTCATGATTACGCTGCGCCTGAGTACGAAGATCGTTGTCCGCCGCCGCCTGCAGAACCTCAGGATCAAGCGCTGGATCATCGGCAGCCCCCGACGGGGACAGCTCATCGTCGGGATTGTTCATCCCCGGCGCCGCCCACACCCCCAACATCACTTTCATCAACGCCGTCGTCGACGGATCCAGATGGCCCGCCACCTTCGCCATCATGTCCACCGCTTGATCGCCCACGCTGACACCGCGCTTCTTCGCCCGATCAACATCATCAGCCAGCCTGCCGTCGGGATCCAAGTAGTCCACGATCCGCTCGCCGATCGTCTCGACCGCAGCAGGATTGTATCTGCGGCACAGATCAGCCAGCGCCACCTCAGTATTCGCCCGTTGCTCCGGATCGATCTTGTGCGGAATCTTCCCCATCACCTTCACCACCGCACCGACGTGATCGAGATCGATCACACCTTCGGCCAGTAGGGCTGCGGTCTCCGGGAACCGAGGCTCGATCACCTCACCGCTCGGAGTCACCGACGGCGTCAAAGCATCCATCGCCTGCACTCGCGCCTTCGCCGCACCCGGACGCAACCGCGCCACCGACGTCAACACCGCCGCGGGAGAGGAACATCCCACCTTCGAATACGCCCGCCGCACAGCGACTTCCCGCAACACAGGCAACCCCGCCGCCGACAACCGCCGCGACGCGACCTCCAACCGTTCCACCACCCGCACACAATCCACGTCAGACAGAGCAGTCAGATCCAACTCCGACAGGCGTGCGATCGCAGCATCCAACTCCGACACCACACCCACCACCGGCGAATCGATGACAACACCATCAGACATGCAGGCCCCCCAGCCCCAGAAACACACGCGGACAACAA
>NZ_MJEJ02000053.1 GCF_002095435.2 Williamsia sp. 1138 | reverse complement strand
CGGCCGAACAGGCCGAACAATCGAACCCACACCTGTCTCAGACAGGTTGACAACTTCCGTCAAACGTGTGCAGTCAAACGTGTGCAACTGACTCGAGCGTGTGCTTTTGTGGCGGTCGGCTAACGCTCGGACAGCACGTGATGACGGCCGAGCGGCAGCATCAGGGGCTTACCCGACGTCGGGTCGGGTATCACCTGGCTGTCCAGGCCGAAGACCGCACGAACATTGCCTTCGGTGAGCACATCAGCGGGATCACCTGCAGCGTGCAGCTTTCCATCCGCCAGCGCGACGAGGTGATCCGAGTAGCGGGCAGCCATGTTGAGGTCGTGGAGCACCATCACGATCGTGGTTCCGCGATTCCGGTTCAGGTCGGTGAGGAGATCGAGGACCTCGATCTGATGACTGACGTCCAGGAACGTGGTCGGCTCGTCCAAGAGGAGGAGATCAGTCTGCTGGGCCAGAGCCATTGCTATCCATACCCGTTGGCGCTGTCCGCCAGACAATTCGTCGACGGGTCGATCGGCGAGTACAGCCGTCTCGGTGACAGTGAGCGCGTCGGCGACGGCCTCGTCGTCCTCGCGGCTCCAGCGGGCAAAGATCCCCTGGTGTGGATGGCGGCCGCGTCCCACCAGGTCGGCGACCGTGATGCCCTCCGGGGAGATCGGTGATTGCGGCAGCAACCCCAGGGTGCGGGCCAGCTGTTTGGCGGGGGTGCGGTGCACCTCCTTGCCGTCGAGCAGGACCCGGCCGCCGCGCGGCGCCAGCAACCGCGACATCGACCGCAACAGAGTCGATTTGCCGCAGGCGTTGGCACCGACGATCGCAGTGACCTTGCCGGGTGGGACGAGGAGGTCGAGCTTCTCGATGACGGTGTGGTCGCCGTAACCGAGGTTCAGGTCCTCGACGATGAGCTGATGGTCGGTGGTCACAGCGAGCCTCCGGCACGGTTGGTACGAACGATCAGATAGATGAGGTACGGGGCACCGAGGACACCGGTGACCACTCCGACGGGGAAACGCGTGTCGAAGGCGAACTGCCCGGCGAAGTCGGCGACGAGAACGAGTAACGCGCCGACCAGAGCCGATGGGATGACCAGCGAGCCGTTCGGTCCGACGAGGCGAGCAGCGATGGGTCCGGACAGGAACGCGACGAAGGCGATCGGTCCGGCTGCTGCGGTGGCGAAGGCCAAGACCCCGACCGCTGCGACGATGACGATGAGCCGCAACCGATTGACCCGGACACCGAGTGCCGATGCGGTGTCATCACCAAGCCTGGAGATGTCCAGATTGCGAGTCTGGCCGAGCAATACGGGCGTCAAGACCGCCAGCGCCACCACGACGGGGATGACCTGTGTCCACGACGCACCGTTGAGGCTGCCGGTCAGCCAGCGCATGGCGGCCTGCTGATCCCACTCAGACGCCTGGTCCAGGAGATAGTCGGTGACACTGTGGAGCATGGCCGCGATTCCAATACCGATCAGGATCAGCCTGATACCGCCGACCCCGTTCTTGAACGAGAGCACATAGATGAGCAGAGCGATCGCCAGCCCGGAGACGATCGCGAAGACAGAGACCTGCGTGGCGCCGAGGGACAACGTCACGATCGCAAATGTCGCTGCGGCACTGGCGCCGGCACTGATCCCGATGATGTCGGGGCTGGCCAGCGGATTGCGCAACATCGTCTGGAAGGTCACTCCTGCGAGGCCGAAGCACAGTCCGGTGACAAGGGCCAGTACGGCACGAGGCAGTCGCAGCCGACCGACAGTGAAGGTCGCGCCCTGCACCTGTTCCCCGAAGATCACCCGCAGCACATCGCCGGGCGGGTAGAACGTCTGACCGAACATCAGCGAGATCGCGAAGGCTGCAACGACAAGCGCTGCGAGCACTGCGATGACCACGCTTCGCCGGACTCCGCGACCGCGGCGCCGCGATGCGATGTCGTCGGCCGTGAGGACGGTCGCCGGTTTCAGCGTTCCTGCCGTCACAATGCACTCACCTTTTGCCGGCGGACGATGTAGATGAAGAACGGGGCGCCGATCAGCGCGGTCAGGATGCCGACGTCTATCTCGGCCGGACGAGCGATGATGCGGCCGAGGACATCAGCGGCGGTCAGCAACGCTGCGCCGGTGATCGCCGAGAACGGCAGCAGCCAGCGGTGATCCACGCCGACGATCAGTCGACATGCGTGCGGGACCACCAGTCCGACGAATGCGATGGGTCCGCATACCGCGGTGGCCGCGCCGCACAGGATCACGGCGCCGAACGCGGATGCCCCACGTACCAGCGCCACTCGCTCACCCAGTCCGGCAGCGAGGTCGTCGCCGAGGGCAAGGGAGTTCAGCCCGCGTGCGGACAACAGCGAGATGGCGAATCCCACGATCAGAAAGGGCAGTACCTGCTCGATGCTGGGATAGGTCGCACCACCGACTCCCCCGATGCGCCACGACTGCGCGGTGTCGGCGATGTCGTTGCGTCCGAGCACTACAGCGGTGACGAACGACACCAGGGCCGCGGAGGTCGCGGCGCCGGCAAGAGCGAGTTTGAGCGGGGTGGCCCCACCGCGGCCGAGGGACCCGACGCAGTAGACGAACACTGCCGCGATACCTGCCCCGATGATGGCGACCCAGATGAACCCCGACGGGGTGTCGAGTCCGAAGTAGGCGATGCCGATGACCACGGCGAGAGCCGCACCCATGTTGACACCGAGAATTCCCGGATCCGCCAGTGGATTCCTCGTCACCCCCTGCATCACGGCACCGGAGACACCGAGTGCCGCGCCGGCAAGCATCGCCAGAAGCGTTCTGGGGATGCGCTTTTCGACGGCAGCCTGATCGAGTCCGGAACTGTCTCCGCCGAGCACGGTGAACACGTCGGACCAGTCTATTTCCCTGGATCCGATCTTTATCGAGACGATCCCGAGAACAAGCAGGCCCGCGGTGACGGCGAGCAGACCCACTGCCCGGACCCTCCGCGGGCGTCGCACGGCGGCGACACCCGGGAGGGCCGGGGACTTGGTGATCGAACCGGGGTTACTGCTCGTCACCGGGCGTTGTCGGCGGCCTGCGCGAGCATCGTCAGGTAGTCGTCGAGCACGAACGAGATCGACAGCGGAGTGGGATTCGCGGCGGTACCCAGCGGGGTGCTCGGAAGGCTCACGATCGCGTTGTTGGCCACCGCCGGAACCTGAGCCAGCAGCGGGTCTGCCTTGAGCGCGGCGATGATCTCGTCGGAGCCGTACGTGACGATGATGTCGACGTCGCTGATGCCGTCTACCTGCTCGGCGCTGCGGGTCAACGAGAACTTGTCGGTCTCAGCCGAAGCCGTTTCGATGCTGGCCGGGGTGGTCAGGGTCAGGTCTTCGAAGAACATCGGGCGCGTGTCGTGCGTGGTGTAGAAGCTGACCTCACTCAGGTCGGACGGGTCGACATGGGTGAGGAACATGGCCGACTTGCCCTGCAGCTGAGGGAACTTCGCAACAGCCGCGTCGATCTCGGTCTCGAGCGAGGCGATCAGCTCGTCGCCCTCGGTCGCCATACCCATGGCCTGGCTGTTCAGCTGGATCATCTCGCGCCACGGGGTACCCCAGGCAGTTTCGGGGAAGGCCACAACGGGTGCGATTTCGCTGAGGGTGTCGTAATCCTCTTGCGTCAGTCCGGAATACGCCGCCAGGATCACATCCGGGTTTGTGTTGGCGACCGCTTCGAAGTCCACACCATCGGTCTCGTCGAACAGCACGGGCGGCTCTCCGCCGAGTTCCTGCAGACGCTCATCGACCCAGGGCAGGATGCCGTCGTCATTGTCATCACCGAAGTTCGCGGCGGCCATACCCACCGGCACCACCCCGAGAGCCAGCGGCACCTCTTGGTTGGCCCAGTTCACGGTGGCTATCCGCTCGGGCTTGGAATCGATGACCGTGGTCCCGAGCGCGTGCTCGATCGTGATCGGTTCGAAGCCGCCGCCACCGCCGTTGTCGTCGTTCGACGATGAGCATGCCGAGATTCCGACGGTGAGAAGTGCGGCGGCCGCCAGTGCCACCAGCTTCGGTGCGCGAGACATGGTTCCCTTTCGATCAAAGAACTCTGCTGTAGACGTGCCGGGCAGGGAGCCGGTGAACGGGTCCAGCGCCTGCGGCAAGGTCGGTAAGGATTACCTAACGAAAGGCTAGGCACTCCTTAAAGAGTTTGCAATCGAGCATTTGCGACACTGTTCTTAGCGAAACGGACAATCGTGACGCACCGTGCGTCGTCGTTCACTGCTCCCTGAAGCGCCCGGGGCTCATTCCGGTGACCCGCCGGAATGCCGTCCCGAACGCGCTGGATGAACGAAACCCGACCGTGAACGCGATCTCGTCGATGCCCTCCCCCTGGGCCAGCAGCGTGATCGCGTGCTGCACGCGGGCGGTGGCAATCCATCGCGCGAATCCGACGCCGGTCTCGGCGAGAAAGGCACGCGTGATCGTGCGGGCGCTCACCCCGAGGCGCTTGGCCCACTCCGCCAGCTGTGTCGCGTCGGACGGGTCTGCACCGACCGCGGCGACAATGGGAGCCAGCAGCGGCGATTCGGGTACCCGCAGCAGAAGTTCGTTCGGTGCCGGAGCGAGGATGTCGAGCACCATCGTCTCGGTCATCGCCCGCGAATCGGCGTCGATGTCGGCGGCCGTGAGTCGATCGAGCAGCAATCGCAGCAACGGCGAAGCCTCCACGGCGACCGGCCCCGGCGAAATGGATGGCACCGAGCGGATGCTGAATTGCGCAGCGCGCAGCAGAGTTCCGGCCGGCGTCCAGCCCGAGTGCCGGACGCCCGCGGGTATCCACAGGGCAATCGCCGGCGTGATCGTCCAGATTCGCGGTCCGATGTTCGCCGACGACGCGCCGCGCTCACTCCACAGCAATTCATGGGTGGGGTGTGAATGTTCCTCCCACAAGGTGTCGCGCGAGACGTTCTCGTACATCCCCGCGATGACAAATGGCACGTCGATCGCGCCGGCCTCATAGATCGGCAGGCTGCGAGTGTCGACGTCATCGCCCGATTCGCCGGCGCGACGAGACGCCGACCGCGGCCGATGATTGTCGATACTCACGGTGAACACGCTAGTGGTCGCGAGGGCATCGCCGGTCAACGCACCCCGCCCCGCCACATCTGCTCCGGTTGTGGGAATGCGCTCCGCTTCCAGCGCACTGGAAGCGGAGCAGATCCCCGAAAGTGGAGCAGATCGGGCGCGTGACCCGCGTCAGCCGAGGTCGTCGATGGCTTCCATGTGCGCCGGGGCGAGATGCTGCAGTCCTGCATGGGCGAGCGCCGTCGCGAACACCCCCACGTCCGCAGGCGGCAGCGAGAGCAGCAGCGCCTGCCGACCGCCGTGGATGGCGATGCCGACCAGCATCGACGCCAGCAGCTCGGCACTCTGCGCCGGTGGCGGCAGGGAACGCTGGATGTAATACGCCCTGATCCGGACGGCGATCTGGTCGGTGATGGCATGCACCAGTCCGTCGCGAACCTCGGCGGCCGGGCCCGATCCCGTGTCGCCGAACAGCAACCCGAACCCCGTCGGGTGGGTCGTCGCGTAGCGGAAGAACGCCAGCATGTCGGCCCTGACCTGCTCTTCCATCGTCAGCCCGGCCACAGACTCGTACGCCTCGAAGAGCCACCCGCGCAGTTGCGCGGCCTCTCGCTCCAAGGCTGCGCGATACAGCTGTTCCTTGCTACCGAAATGCGCATAGAGCGTTGGCTTCGTCGAGTCGGCCTGCTGAGCAATCGCCTCCATGGACGTCGCGTGGTAGCCGGCCCCGTCGAAGACGTCCCGGGCGGCGTCGAGCAACGCATCGTCGCTGGGACGATTGCCGTTGCTACGACGCGGGGACTTCCCCACCGAGGCGTGCCGGACTCCTGCCATCCGCGCAGTTTATGACATCGACCCCACGGGTAGACCAAAGTTTGACCGAAGAGTAAAACTTTGTTTCGATAAGCACATCGCTCTATGTGATCAGTGTCATACGCGGGTACACGAACGGGAGTATCAAGGAACCATGCACCTCAAACTCAGCGACGAGGACGTTGCCTTCCGCGAGGAATTGCGCACCTTCTTCACCACAGAAATTCCCAAGGAAATCCGTGAGCGCGCCGCCGCCGGCACCTCGATCTGGCCGGACGACATGGTCGCCGTACAGCGCAAGCTCAACGAGCGCGGCCTCGCTGTGCCCAAATGGCCCGCCGAATGGGGCGGCAAGGACTGGACTCCGGTACAAAAGCACATCTGGCAGACCGAGATGAACCTCAACTCGGTGCTCGAGCCGTTGGCCTTCAATGCCGACATGGTCGGTCCGGTCATCGCCAACTTCGGTTCCCAGGAGCTCAAGGAACGCTTTCTCCCGGCGACCGCCAACCTCGACATCTGGTGGTGCCAGGGCTTCTCCGAGCCCGAAGCGGGTTCGGACCTGGCCTCGCTGAAGACCAAGGCCGTGCGCGACGGTGACCACTACGTCGTCAACGGCCAGAAGACCTGGACCACGATGGCGCAATACGCCGACTGGATCTTTGCCCTCGTCCGCACCAACCCCGACGCACCGAAGAAGCAGGCGGGTATCAGTTTCCTGCTCATCGACATGAAGTCCGAGGGTGTCACCGTCCGTCCCATCCAGTTGATCGACGGCGGGTTCGAGGTCAACGAGGTCTTCTTCGAGAACGTTCGCGTGCCGGCCGAGAACCTCGTCGGCGAAGAGAATGCGGGCTGGGGTTACGCCAAGTTCCTGCTCGGCAATGAGCGAGCAGGTGTCACCCGCGCGGGCATCACCAAGAACCGCCTCGCCACCGCCAAGGAACTCGCCGCCAAGATCCCGGTGGGCGACGGCACACTGCTACAGGATCCCCTGTTCTCCGCTCGGCTCGCCGAAATCGAGAATGAACTCCTCTCCTTGGAATTGACGCAGCTGCGAGTGGTCGCGTCGTCGTCCGACGGCAAGCCGGACCCCGTCTCGTCCGTCCTCAAGCTGCGCGGCAGTGAACTGCAGCAGGCCGCGACCGAGCTGCTGGCAGATCTGGCGGGCATCGACTCGCTTGCGGTGGACGCCGCCGACATCGCGTCCCCGGGATGGGCTCAGGAGACCGTGCCGACCTACCTCAACTTCAGGAAGGTCTCCATCTACGGAGGATCCTCCGAGGTCCAGCGCACCATCATCGCCTCCTCCATCCTCGGGCTGTAGAAGCGCCTCGCACACCACAAAGGACCAACCATGGATTTCGAATACAACGAAGAACAGACGATGCTGCGCGACACCACGCGCGATGTCCTGTCGAAGTCGTACGACCTCGAAAAGCTCCGGGCTGTCACCGACACCGATCTGGGCTGGAGTCGTGACGTGTGGAAGTCGCTGGGAGAGATCGGGATTCTCGGACTCTCGTTCAGCGAGGACGACGGTGGAATGGGCGCGGGACCCGAAGAGATCTCCGCCGTGCTTGGCGAGTTCGGACGCGCTCTGGCCCCCGAGCCGCTCCTGGATTCGGTGTTGATCCCCGGCGGTCTCATCGCGGACACCGGCAGCGCCGAGCAGAAGGCCAAGTACCTCCCTGCCCTGGCCTCAGGTGAGTTGTTGGCCGCCTACGCCCACAACGAGCCCGGCGACCGTTGGCCGCACGCCGCCGTCGCCACCAGCGCGGCGAAGTCAGGCGACGGTTACACCCTGACCGGTCGCAAGAACCCTGTCCTGCACGGTGATTGCGCGGACGTACTCGTCGTCACCGCTCGCCTCGACGGGGAGATCCGCCTGTTCCTGGTGGAGACCGACGGGGCCGGCGTGCAGCGCACCAATTTCCGAACACATGATTCGCGGCGTGGGGCTCAGGTGGACCTCACCGACGCCCCGGCGACGTTGCTCGAGTCGAGTGACGCCGCCGCCGCGATCGTCAAGGCCGAGGTGGTGGCGCAGGTCGCCCTCTGCGCCGAAGCCGTCGGCGCGATGGAGGAGGCGCTGCGCCTGACCACCGAATACCTCAAGCAGCGCAAGCAATTCGGTGTACCTCTGGCCAAGTTCCAGACGCTGACCCAGCGCGCGGCAGACATGTACGTACTGGTCGAGTTGGCCCGCAGCATGAGCCTGTACGCGACGGTCACCCTCGCCGAAGGTGACGTCGACCCGATCGTCGCTTCTCGGGCGAAGCTGCAGATCTGCCGGTCGGCCCGCAAGGTCGCGCAAGAAGCGATCCAGATGCACGGCGGTATCGGTATCACCGCCGAATACCCGGTCGGGCATTACGCCAGTCGGCTGCTGGCGATCGAGCACACGCTCGGCGGCGCAGCCGAACATCTGCGCACCCTCGCGGATCAGGTGGGCGACTATGACAAGATCCTGATCGGATAGTGACAACGTACGTTGACGAGTAAGTACCCGACAGGAGACCCATGGCTGCACCACTGCTAGAAGCGTCCACCGAGATCAAGGCGTCCCCCGAGAAGGTTTGGGAGCTGGTCTCCGACCTCAAGCGGATGGGTGAATGGAGCCCGCAGTGCCGCAAGGTGGTCGTGCGCGGCGGCGGTCCGGTGACCCTCGGCACCAAGACGGTCAACGTGAACAAGCGCGGCCTGCTCGTCTGGCCCACCACCGCCAAGGTCGTGCGGTTCGAGCCGAACAAAGAGATCGCCTACCGGATCACCGAGAACGGCAGCATCTGGAGCTTCACCATCACACCCACCGACGCCGGTGTGAAGCTGACCGAACGTCGCGAGGCGCCCAACAACACCAAGAAGGTGTCGCAGGTGCTCATCAACGTGGCGATGGGCGGCGAGAAGCCGTTCGACGCCGAACTCGTCGACGGGATGAACCAGACGTTGAGCAAGATCAAGGCGGCGGTCCACTAGACCGCGCCCCGCACAAACCCACCCGTTACGGTCAAACCCACGAGTCGAAGACACGTGGGTTTGACCACTTCGGGTGGGTTTGTGCTGTCAGAGCTTTTTCAACAGATCGGGCAGGTCAGCGATCGAGTCGATGACGTGATCGGGGACCTGCCCGAACTCGTCTTTGTGCAGCGCTTCGAGCTGTTCCGGGACGAACTTGCCGGTACGCACCAGCACGCCCGTCATCGCGGTCTTCTGGGCGCCCAGCACATCGCTGTACATGTCGTCACCGACCATGACCACCCCGGACGGATCCCCGACGCCGAGCATCTCGACCGCCGACCGGAAGCCCAGCGGCGACGGTTTCCCGATCGCCGGGATCTTCTTGCCCGTCGCCTTCTGCAGTCCCTCCAAGTAGACCCCGGTATCGATCTTGGGCCCGCCTGCGGTCGCCCAGGTCAACGAGCGATGCATCGAGATGGCCGGGACGCCGTCGAGCATCCAGGCGAGAGCGCGTGAGAGCACCTCGTGGGTGAACGAGGGCCCTGCACCTCCGAAGACGAGCACCTGCGGATCGTCGTCGACCAGATCCACGCCGTCCATGTCCTCGGTCACCGGGCCTTCGTTCAGGACGACGACCCGTTTGCCCGCATGACGCGACCGCAGGTACTCGGCGGTCAGTACGGCCGCGGTGAGGATCTCGTCCGCGCGCACCGTGAATCCCACATCGTTGAGGGTGTCGGCGATCTGGCCGCGCGACCGCGACGACGTGTTCGTGAGGAACATCCGCGGGATGCCGGAATCGGAGATGGCCTCGAGGGCCTCGACCGCACCGGGCAGCGGCTTCCACGAGGTGACGATCACCCCGTCGATGTCGAGTAGCAACCCTTCAGCCATACCTCAGAAACCTAGTCCTGCCGCGGGACCATCGCACGACGGGCTGCCGGTCTCACAGGCCCGAACACCGGCGCAGGGCCCGAAACACCGCGCCGAAGGCTGGTCGTCTCCGAGTCGCTGCGGCATGCTTGGGGCCATGGCAGACCAGCTCTCGACCCTGTCCAAACGCGTGAACGGTTTGATGTCCCGCGCGCATTCAGATCTCGCGGATCTCGTGGCCCTGTCCTCGGTGCATGACGATCCCGGCAAACGGGACGATTGCCGGGCCAGCGCCGCCTGGGTTCGCGGCGCCTTCTCCGATGCCGGGATCGATTCGCTGGTGATGGACACCTCCGACGGCAGCCAGACCATCCTCGGCTACCAGCCTGGTCCACCCGGCTCGCCCACCGTGCTGTTGTACTCGCACCACGACGTGCAGCCGGCCGGTCCGGACGAGCTCTGGGAGACCTCCCCGTTCGCCCTCACCGAACGAGACGGGCGGTGGTACGGCCGCGGCGCCGCAGACTGCAAGGGCAACGTGGTGGCGCTGCTGACCGCTCTGCGTTCGCTGTCCCCGCTGCCACCCGTCGGCATCAGGGTGGTGATCGAGGGCTCTGAAGAGGCCGGCGGAGAAGGCCTCGACCGGCTGGCCCGCTCGCGTCCCGAACTGTTCGACGCGGACATGATCCTCATCTGCGACACCGGCAACGTCGCCCCGGGCGTCCCCACCCTCACCACCAGTCTGCGTGGGATGGCTGCAGTGCGGGTATCTGTGCAAACCCTTGGCTCCGAAGTACATTCGGGCCAGTTCGGCGGAGCCGCGCCAGACGCACTCGCAGCGCTCATCGCAGGTCTGGCCACCCTGCGCGACGCCGACGGCAACACCACCATCGACGGTCTGCGCAGCGACCAGGCCTGGCCCGGAGCGTCCTACGAACCAGGCGAGTTCCGCTCGGACTCGACGACACTCGACGGTGTGGACCTGCTCGGCTCGGGTACCCCCGCAGAGATGGTGTGGGCCCGGCCTGCGGTGACGGTGATCGGTCTCGACGCGCCCCCGACCTCCGACGCCCCTGCCGCCATCAATCCGCGCGCAGCGGCTCTGCTGAACCTGCGGGTGCCACCGGGAACAGATCCGAAAGCCGGTGCCGCAGCCCTCGAAGCCCACCTGCACCGGCACATCCCGTGGCACGCCCGGGTCGAGGTCGAGGTGCTGGCAACGGGCGCGCCGTTCTCGGCAACCACCGACGGTCCGGGTTACACCGCCCTGACTGCTGCGATGGGCAAGGCCTACGGTTCGCAGGTGGTGTTCTCGGGACAGGGTGGCTCGATTCCGCTGTGCACCGTCCTGTCCGAGATCAGCCCCCGTGCCGAGATCGCACTGCTCGGGGTCGAAGAGCCGAATTGCCGGATCCACGCACCGAACGAGAGTGTGGACCCCGACGAGATCTCCAAGACCGCGCTGTCCCTGGCGTTGTTCCTCTCGACCTACTCATTGAAGGCCTGATGCGAAGCGTTCCCGAACACCAGCAACATGTGAACGCACTGTTCGCAGCGCCCCGAACCGTGACCCTGCCCGCGAGCGAGGCCCTGGGGCGGGTGCTCGCCGAGGACGTCACCGCGACGCTGTCCCTGCCGGGTTTCGACAATTCCGCGATGGACGGCTACGCCGTGCGGGCCGAGGACATCGCCGGGGCGACGGACGGTGACCCGGTGACCCTGGCGGTGGCTCAGGACATCCCCGCCGGTCGCACCGATCACCTGACCCTGTCCGCCGGTACGGCGCACCGCATCATGACCGGGGCGCCCCTGCCTGGCGGCGCCGACGCGGTGGTCCAGGTCGAGAAGACCGACGGTGGAGTCGACGAGGTCCGGATCTACGCCGCAGTCGACACCGGGGCTGCGATCCGGTCCGCAGGCTCCGACATCTCCCCCGGCCACCTCGCACTGACCGCCGGCCGGGTGCTGCACGCACCTCAACTGGGCCTGCTGGCAGCGCTGGGACTCTCGCATATCCGGGTCTACGCACCGCTGCGGGTCCTGGTCCTCTCCACCGGCAGCGAGCTCGTCCCGGCCGGCACCCCGCTCGACTACGGGCAGATCTACGAATCCAACGGGGCGATGCTGACCGCTGCCGCCACCGAGGCGGGAGCGTTCGCCGAGCAGGTGCACTTCGTCCCCGACAGCGTCGACGAGTTCCGCGCCAGACTCGACGAGTACGTCGACCGCGAGCAGGGCGCCGACCTGATCATCACCTCCGGCGGCGTCAGCGCCGGCGCCTACGAGGTGGTCAAGGACGCACTCACCGGCCACGGTGTCGAGTTCACGAAAGTCGCGATGCAACCCGGTATGCCGCAGGGTTGCGGGCACTACACCAGCGCGGCAGGTACCGCGGTCCCCATCGTCACCTTGCCCGGTAACCCGGTGAGCGCCCAGGTGTCGTTCGAGGTCTTCGTGCGGCCCCCGTTGCGCGCCGCGATGGGTCTGCCTCGGGGTCGCCGGACGGCGCACGCCCAGGTCACCGAATCCTTCACGTCCCCTCGGGGCAAACGGCAGTTCCGGCGTGGGGAACTCGAGATGGCCGGCACCGGCGCGATCGTCAGACCCATCGGCCCGCCGGGCTCGCATCACCTGGCTTTCATGGCGTCGGCCAATGCGCTGCTCGACATCGCGGCCGACGTCGAGCACGTCGAGGCCGGGAGCACCATCGAAGTCCTCCTGCTCGAGGACTGAGCCCGCTCGAGGGTCGGGCGGACACCCGCCGCGTTCGTCCCCGAGAGCATCGGCCGAGGGAAATCTGACCTTCGTGGCAGCTCACGGGGCCGAATTCGGACAAGACATGATCGCAACGGTCGACGCGAGCACACCGCCTGCGACAATGGGACCCATGGCCAGACGCCCCAAGCCGACCGAATCCGAGCCGACGACCCGCCTGGCACACTTTGCCGACCTGGTCCGCGAAACCGTGCCGCCCCTACACCGAGGCGGAATCCCCTTCGTCGCCGCACCGGCGGCCGTGGCGGTCCTGGGCCGCAAACACGGGTGGATCCGCACCCCGGCGACCGTTGCGGCACTGGCGACCGCAGCATTCTTCCGGCACCCCCATCGGGTGCCACCCAATGCCCAGGGTGTGGTGGTGGCCCCGGCCGACGGCCAGGTCGCCTTGGTCGATCACGCCGCGCCACCCGCCGAACTGGGTTTGCCCGCCACCCCCCGCCCACGCGTGTCGATCTTCCTGTCGATCTTCGACGTCCACGTCCAGCGCATTCCCGCCGCAGGAACGATCGAGGCCGTCGAGTACCGGCCCGGCACCTTCGTCAGCGCCGACCTGCCCGAGGCGAGCGAGGCCAATGAGCGCAACTCGATGCTGATCCGGGCCGAGGACGGCGCCGAGATCGCGGTCGTCCAAATAGCGGGCCTGATCGCGCGCCGGATCGTCTGCGACGCCCGGACCGGTGACGCCGTCACCCTCGGCGACACGTACGGCCTGATCCGGTTCGGCTCCCGCGTCGACGTCTACTTTCCCGAGGGCACCACCCCCCTTGTCGCCGTCGGTCAGCGGGCCGTCGGGGCGGAAACAGTGTTGGCCCATCTGACATGAAAGAGTCCGTCCGAAGAGAACCTGCTCGCCGCACCGCACATCGGGTACCGCAGGCGCTACCGCGCCGGTCGAGACCCAGTCGTGCCGGCACCCTGAACACCGGCAAGCTACTCGTGCCCTCGGCGCTGACCGTGCTCGCCATCTGCGCCGGCCTGTCGGCAGCCAAGTTCGCCCTCGACGGCCGGATCCATCTGTGCGTTGCGATGATCGCGGCCGCAGCCCTGCTCGACGGCATCGACGGCCGTGTGGCCCGGCTTCTCGGTGCCACCACCAAGATCGGTGCCGAACTCGACTCACTCGCCGATGCGATCAACTTTGGCGTCGCGCCTGCGCTGACGCTGTATGTGCTGATGCTGCAGGGCAACGACGTCGGCTGGTTGCTGTCGCTGATCTATTGCTGTGCAATCGTTTTGCGACTGGCACGGTTCAACACCCTGATCGACGACGACGATTCGCCCCAGTACACCAAGGACTTCTTCGTCGGGGTGCCCGCACCAGCGGCCGCCCTCATCGCGATCCTGCCGATCGCCCTCGACCAGCAGTTCGGAACCGGCTGGTGGACGTCCGACGCCTTCGTCGGTGGGTGGATGACGTTCGTGGCGCTGCTCGCCGTGAGCCGTCTGCCGACCGCATCGTTGAAGTCCTACGCGGTACCGCCGAACGCGCTCGTACTCGTACTGATCGGGGTCGCGCTGTTCGCCGCCGCGCTGCTCACCTATCCGTACCTGCTGATGGTCGTGGCCATCGGGATCTATCTCGCCCACATCCCGTTCGCCTGGCGCACCAAGCGCTGGGTGGCGAGCCGGCCCGAAACCTGGGACTTCCATCCGAGGGAGCGGCGCGCGGAGCGCCGGGCGATCCGCCAGGTCCGTCGCGGGCGGCCGACCAAGTCGGCGGCACGTCTCGGGTTGCGCCGACCGGGTGGGTAGTTCTGACGTTGCACCGCCAGTCCCGGGTGTACCGGTAGTTTTGCTGTGGTGACCGCCGCATCGCCGCAACTGACGCTGACCGCCCGTCTCAACCTCGCCGCAGCCGAGGCCCGCCGCGGGATCGTCCGGGTGCATCCGGAGGTCCTGGCGGCGCTGGCGTTGCGCGAGTGGGACGGCGTCGCCGTCATAGGATCTCGCACCACGGCCGCAGTCATCGCCGCCACCAGCGACTCGGCTCCGACAGGCATCGCCCTGCTCGACGAGCTGACGCTGTCGAACGCCGGGCTCAAAGCCGATGCTCCCGTGGTCCTTTCGCCCACGGTCGTGCACGGCGCCAGCCGTGTGGTCGTCCGCGGGTCGTCGCTGACCTCCGAATCCGTCGACGAGCCGACCCTGCGCCGCGCGCTGCTCGGCAAGGTGGTCTCCGCCGCGGACGTGGTCTCACTGTTACCCCGAGACCTCGGCCCCGACTTCGCCACGTCGGACGCGACGCGCACCCTGGCCCGCTCTGTCGGCATCACTTGGACAAACGAACTGCTGACGGTGGTCAGCAGCGAACCTGCAGGTCCGGTGAGTGTGCAACCCAACACCGCGGTGCTCTGGGCCGACAAGAACGGCACGCTGCCGGTGCCGTCGGCGGCGAGCCCGTCCGCCTCGGCCCCTGCCTCCCCGGCCGCCCCGGTTGCGACAGCACCCCCTCCGCCACCCCGGACGGTCGACGAACTCGTCGGCGTCGATGTGCAGGTCGGCAAACTCACCGAATGGCTCGGGCTCGCCCTGGACAATCCGGAGCTGCTCACCACCCTCGGCGCCCAGGCCCGCCTGGGTGTCGTCCTCACCGGCCCGCCCGGCGTCGGCAAGGCCACCGTCGCCAGGGCGGTCTGCGCAGGTCGTGAGCTCATCTACCTCGACGGTCCGGTCGTCGGTGCGGTCGAGGCATCGGGTCGCCTCGGTGCCGTCAAAGCCGCGGCAGCGCAGTTGGTCTCGCGTCCGACCGAGAACGGCGCCGTATTGCTGATCAGCGACGTCGAAGCACTCCTGCCGGCGGAGGCCGATCCCGTCTCGGCGCTGATCCTCGACGCCCTGCGGGTGGCGATCACCGCACCCCGGGTGGCACTGATCTGCACCAGCTCCGCCCCGGAGAACCTCGATCGGCGCCTTCGCGATCCAGACCTCTGCGATCGCGAACTCTCGATCGGGCTGCCCGACAACAAGATACGCCGAGGCCTGCTGGCAGCGTTGCTCGACAAGGTCCCGACCGACACGATCGACCTCGGCGAGATCGCCTCGCGGACACCGGGTTTCGTGGCCGCCGACCTCGCGGCCCTGACCCGCGAGGCGGCATTGAGAGCGGCAGCCCGCAGCGCCAGGGACGGCGAACCGCCCAAACTCATCGCGTCCGACCTGATGGGCGCACTCGAAGTGATCCGGCCGGTCTCCCGTTCGGCCTCACCAGAAGTGGCGGTGGGCAGCCTCACCCTCGAGGACGTCGGCGACATGGTGGAGACCAAACAGGCACTCACCGAGGCCGTCCTGTGGCCACTGCGCCATCCCGACACGTTCACCCGCCTCGGCGTCGACCCGCCGCGTGGGGTGTTGCTGTACGGCCCCCCGGGCTGCGGCAAGACGTTCGTGGTCCGCGCCCTGGCCGCGTCCGGACAGCTCAGCGTGCACAGCGTGAAGGGCGCAGAGCTGATGGACAAATGGGTCGGGTCGTCGGAGAAGGCGGTGCGCGATCTGTTCGACCGCGCCCGCGAGTCCGCGCCGTCCCTGATCTTCCTCGACGAGATCGACGCGCTGGCACCGCGTCGCGGCCAGTCGTCGGACTCCGGCGTCGGCGACCGCGTGGTCGCCGCCCTGCTCACCGAACTCGACGGCGTCGAGCCGCTGCGCGATGTGGTGGTGCTCGGGGCGACCAACCGGCCCGATCTCATCGACCCCGCGCTGCTGCGCCCGGGCAGGCTCGAACGTCTCGTATTCGTCCCGCCGCCCGACGCCGCGGCCAGAGGTGACATCCTGCGGACCTCGAGCAAGTCGGTGCCGCTGGCCGAAGGGATCAGTCTCGACGAGCTCGCACAGACCCTCGACGGCTACTCCGCCGCTGACTGCGCGGCGCTGTTGCGTGAAGCCGCGCTCGCGGCCATGCGTCGCAACATCGATGCCGCCACCGTCACGGCCGACGACGTGGCCGTCGCCCGGGACAAGGTCCGCCCGTCCCTGGATCCGGCGCAGGTGGAGAACCTGCGTCAGTACGCGGACAAGCGCGGCGGCTGAGTCGCGACACAGACCCAGGATTGAGAGGTCAGCGCACCGAGACCAGGTACGTGATGGAGTTCGGTCCGACCGCCGACCCGGCGGTGGTGCCGATCACCACGGTGTAGGTCTTCCCGTCCTTGTCGGCGGAGTAGCCCTTCACCGTCTGGCCCCCCTCCTCCCGCGCGAACTCTTCGGTGAAGCCTCCGTCGGTGAGTCGGGTGGATGCGTTGTCGAACGGGTTGCCGGCATCGACGGCACCGGCCACCGTGAGGTTCCAACCTTCTTGCGCGGTTCCCCCGGCAGCGAGTACCGAGCCCTCGATCAGCGGCACCTGCTCGGGAAAATCGTCGGGCAGCGCCACCGATCCGGGACTCTCGGTGGGTGACTTCGCGTCGTCGCCACCACACGCACCCGTCAACAACATCGCACCCGCGAAGAAGAGGATCACCAAGACCCGCACCCGATTCATGAGCACAGCCTAAGTGGTGCCCTCGCAGCTCGCGTGGAACACCTGCCGGTTCTTCATGTGACCTGGTGCAAGGGGCTCGACTCGCGGGCATCGGACGGGCGTCGGCCCGTTGCGCTCGCGAGGCCGTCCTCACCCGAATACGGCACCTAGCAGCGCTAACGGTAGACTGAAGACCTGGAGAGTGAGGCGAAACCACTCAGTGCGACTTCTCGCGGCCAACGGTCGATGGGTAGTTCGCCGCCACCTCTCTCCGCGCCCGACACCCCGCCCACCTGATCGACGGAGTGCCCCTTGATCGCAGTACTGGCCGCCTTGGCCATCACGGCTGCGCTGGCGCCTGGGATCATCACGTGGCTCGGCCGACGCGGTTTCTACGTGCTCGCCCTCGCGCCGTTCGGCGGACTCGTCTGGGTGTTTGCCAACTGGCCCGACGAGGCCGACGGCATCCGGACCGAGTCCATCACCTGGGTCCCCGAACTCCAGATGAACATCGACCTGCGGTTCGACACCCTGGCTGCGATCATGTCCGTCCTCGTCCTCGGTGTGGGTGCGCTGGTTCTCTGTTACTGCGCCGAGTACTTCAGCGAGACGCGACGCCGGGTGGCCGGTTTCGGCGGGGAGATGGTCGCCTTCGCGGGCGCCATGTTCGGACTCGTCTGCAGCGACAACATGCTCGTGCTCTACATCTTCTGGGAATTGACGACCGTCCTGTCATTCCTGCTCGTCGGCTTCTACGCGGTCCGTGCGACCAGTCGCCGCGCCGCAACCCAGGCCCTGCTCGTCACCACCGCCGGTGGCCTGGCGATGCTGGTCGGCATCATCATGCTCGGCGAGACCGCCGGGGCGTACTCATTGTCGGAGATCGTCGCGAACCCACCCGTCGGATGGTCGGTGACGGTTGCGATCGTGCTGATCCTCGTCGGCGCACTGAGCAAGTCCGCGATCTTCCCGTTCCACTTCTGGTTGCCCGGCGCCATGGCAGCACCGACCCCGGTCAGCGCATACCTGCACGCCGCCGCGATGGTGAAGGCCGGCATCTTCCTGGTCGCGCGGCTCGCACCTGCGTTCTCGGACCTGGTGTCGTGGCACGTCCTGGTCGTCGGGCTGGGAATGGTGACGATGTTGCTCGGCGGATTCCGTTCGCTGCGCGAGTACGACCTCAAGCTGGTCCTGGCCTTCGGCACCGTCTCGCAGCTCGGGTTCCTGATGGTGCTGGTGGGCATCGGTGACGCCGATGTGGCGATGGCCGCACTCGCGATGCTCGTGGCCCACGCATTCTTCAAGGCAGCGCTGTTCATGGTGGTCGGCATCATCGACCACTCGACCGGTACGCGGGACCTGCGCAAGCTCGCCCGCCTCGGCAAAGAGACCCCGCTGCTCGCGGTCATCGCCGCCCTGGCCGCAGCCAGCATGGCAGGGATACCGCTCACCCTCGGATTCGTCGGCAAAGAGACCGCCTTCGCCGAGATCTGGGACACCGGTGCGCTCAGTGCCTGGCAGGGACCAGTCGTGGTGATCGTCCTGGTGCTCGGGTCGATCCTCACCGTCGCCTACTCGCTCCGATTCATCTGGGGTGCGTTCGGCCGCAAGCGCAAGGCAGAGCCCAGCCCCGCCGTCGCCAAGATGCACAAGCCGAACCTCGCGTTCCAGCTGCCCGCCCTCTTCCTCGCCGTGGCGGGCGTCGCCTTCGGACCGTTGTCGGGTCTGCTCGGTGCACGGTTCGAGCCCTACGCCGACACCGTCACCAGCTACGGCTCCGACGAACTCGTCCACCTCGCGCTGTGGCACGGCTTCAACCTGCCACTACTGCTCAGCGCCATCGCGATCGTGTTCGGCACCGCGTTGTTCGCACTGGTCCGCGAACTGGGTCGCCTCGGATTCGTCAAGCCGGCACTCGGTAACGCCGACCGGATCTACGACGCCGTCCTGCGCGGCGCCGACACCATCTCGATCAACCTGACCCGCAACACCCAGCGCGGTTCGCTGCCGCTGACCCAGGGCATCATCATCGTGACCCTGGTGCTGCTGCCGACGATCGTGCTGTTCACCGGCGCGCGCAATCGCCTGGAGCTCAATGGGTTCGAGTCGCCGGTGCAGCTAGTCATCGGCGGCATCATGATCGCGTCCGCGATAGCGGCCGCGGTGCTCCGCAATCGCCTCGCGGCCGTCCTGGTGGTCGGTGTCACGGGCTACAGCTGTGGCGTCTTGTTCGCCCTGCACGGTGCGCCCGACCTGGCCCTGACCCAGTTCCTCGTCGAGACACTGACCCTCGTCATCTTCGTGCTCGTCCTGCGCAAGTTGCCGGCAGAGGCCGAGTCGCGGCATGCGACCGGGTTCAAGCCGCTGCGCGCCCTGCTCGGTCTCGCGTTCGGCGCGTTGCTCGTGCTGGTCGGCCTGTTCGCCGCCGCGGCTCGCACCACTGTGCCGATGGCATCCGAACTGCCCAACGCGGCATACAAGTACGGTGACGGCTCCAACGCGGTCAACGTCCTGCTCGTCGACATCCGCGCCTGGGACACCCTCGGCGAGGTGTCGGTCCTGCTGGTCGCGGCAACCGGCGTGGCGTCGATGGTCTTCCGGCACCGCCGTTTCGGTGCGGCGCCGCGAGTCGCCGACGCCACCCGCGCCCGCACCCCCCGGCCCGAATCCGACGGCAAAGAACAGTTCGGCGAACGGACGACCTGGTTGCGCGGCAGCAACTTCCGCGACCCCCGACATCGCTCGATGGTGCTCGAGGCAACCACCCGGATCATCTTCCCGACCATGATCGTGCTGTCGCTGTATTTCTTCTATGCAGGCCACAACGCACCCGGCGGCGGCTTCGCGGGCGGGTTGACGATGGGCCTGGCGCTGGTCCTGCGTTACCTTGCCGGCGGACGATACGAGCTCGGCGAGGCGCTGCCGATCGACGCAGGACGCATTCTCGGGGTGGGCCTGGGCTTCTCGGTGGGTACAGCGGTGGCGTCCGTCCTGCTCGGAGCGCCCGCATTGTCGTCGGCCACCTTCGAGTTCACCCTGCCGATCTTCGGTGACGTCAAGCTCGTCACCGCCATCTTCTTCGACCTCGGCGTGTACCTGATCGTCGTCGGCCTCGTGCTCGACGTGCTACGCAGCCTCGGCGCCCGGCTCGACGAGGACCCTCCCCGCCGTCGCCGTGAGCCGCAGGAGGCGGCGTCGTGAGCATCAACCTCGGCCTGCTGATCGTGGTCGGCCTCATGGCCGCCTGCGGCGTCTACCTGCTCCTCGAACGCAGCCTCATCCGGATGCTGCTCGGATTGTTGTTGGTGGGCAACGCGATCAACCTGCTCATCGTCACAGTCTCGGGCGCAATGGGGAACCCGCCGATCATCGGCCGGACCGCTGACGAGCGCAGCGCCGACGCCGACCCTCTGGCGCAGGGCATGGTCCTGACCGCGATCGTCATCACCATGGGTGTGGCTGCCTTCGTGCTCTCACTCGCCTACCGCAGCTTCATGATCAACACCGACGACGAGGTGGACGACGACCCCGAGGACCTGAAGGTCAAGCGGCAACGCAGTTTCGACGCCCCCGACCGGGACCGCAGTGACGATCCGGTCACCGGGTCGGACACCATCCGCGGCGATCTGTTCGATGACGACGGAAACCCCGTGACGCAAGAGGAGATCCGGGCCAGGCGGGCGCAGATCCACGAAACCGACGTCCTGCCCGATCCTGACGAACCCGACGACATCGAGGATCGCCACGAACTCGGTGACGTCAACGAAACCGACACCGACGAGCAACCTGGGCTCGATGAGGACACCGAAGGGGGTACGACGCGATGACTTTGTCGAACGCGTGGTTCCCCACCCTCATCGTCACCCCGGTGCTGGTGCCGATGATCGGGACCGTCCTGACGCTGATCATGGGGCGCTATCCCCGCTTTCAGCGCATGGTCACCATCAGTGCCATCACCGTCGCCTTCGTCGCGGCCTGCCTACTGCTGTACCTCACCAATCGCGACGGCACGTACGCCCTGCACATCGGAGGCTGGGACTCCAAGGGCGGCGATCTCGGTCCGCTCGGTGTGACCCTCGTGGCCGACCAGCTCTCGGCCCTGATGCTGGTCGTCTCGACAGCTGTCCTGCTCTGCGTCATGCTCTACGCGGTCGGACAGGGTATCCGTGACGGCACCACCGAACAGCCGGTGTCGATCTTCCTGCCGACCTATCTTCTGCTGTGCACCGGCGTCTGCAACGCGTTCCTCGCCGGCGACATGTTCAATCTGTTCGTCTCGTTCGAGGTGCTGCTCGCCGCGAGTTTCGTGCTGCTCACCCTCGGTGCCAGCGCCGATCGAGTGCGCGCAGGTGTCTCCTACGTGATGGTGTCGATGGTGTCGTCGCTGGTGTTCCTCGCGGGCATCGCCTTCGCCTACGCGGCAACCGGGACCCTGAACCTCGCCGAGATGGCGGTGCGGCTGGAAGACGTACCTGATGGGACGAAGGGTGCGCTGTACGCCGTGCTCCTGGTGGCGTTCGGCATCAAGGCTGCGGTGTTCCCCCTGTCGACGTGGCTGCCCGACTCCTATCCGACCGCACCGGCGCCGGTCACCGCCGTCTTCGCGGGGTTGCTGACCAAGGTCGGCGTCTACGCGATCATCCGGGCGCACACCCTGCTGTTCCCCGGTGGCTCGATGGACCGGGTGCTGCTGGTTGCCGGACTGCTGACCATGCTGGTGGGCATCTTCGGTGCCATCGCCCAGTCCGACATCAAACGATTGCTGTCGTTCACGCTGGTCAGCCATATCGGCTACATGATCTTCGGGATCGCCCTGTCCACGGAGTTCGGGCTCTCGAGCGCCATCTATTACGTGGCCCACCACATTCTCGTGCAGACGACCCTGTTCCTGGTGGTGGGTCTGATCGAACGGCAGGCGGGGTCTGCCTCGCTGCGCCGGCTCGGCGGGCTGGCAGCCAGTCCGCTGCTCGCCGCGCTGTTCCTCATCCCGGCACTCAACCTCGGTGGCATCCCGCCGTTCTCGGGTTTCATCGGCAAGGTAGCGCTGATCGAGGCCGGTGTCCAGGACGGCAGCGTGCTGGCCTGGACCCTCGTCGCCGGGTCCGTCGTGACCAGTCTGCTGACCCTGTACGTGGTCGCCCGCGTCTGGACCAAGGCGTTCTGGCGTCCCCGCGCCGACGCCCCCGAGGGCGATCTCGCCGACGCCGGGCCGGCCGCACTCCTCGAGGGTGACGACGACGATGTGGCGTACGACGACCGTGCCGACGTCGGCCGGATGCCGATCGGGATGGTGATCCCGACCATCGCGATGGTCGGCGCCGGCATCATCCTGACCCTGTGGGCGGGCCCGATCTTCGAGTTCACCGACCAGGCCGCGGCCGACCTGACGGACTCCAGCATCTACCTCGACGCCGTGCTGGGAGGTGGTCGGTGACATGAGCAGCGAGCCCACGACCCACCCGCGGCCGAAGCCTCCCCCACCGCGTGGCCCGATCCGGGCAGCGCTGGTCAACGCCTGGCGCTTCACGGTCATCTTCCTGGCCTGGTACATCGCCCGGACCATCTTCTGGTTCCGTGCCAAGATCCAGATCAAGCGGTGGTTCGGCGGAAACCGGCGCGAGGTCGCCGTCCGGCTGTGGAACGTGACCTGGCTGACTTTCGTGTGGGTACTGCTCTGGGGGACCTATGATCTCGCGAACGTCTTCACCGGGATCGGGGTGGCACTGCTGGTCCTGATCGCCTTGCCGCTGCCCCGGGTACCGGTCGAAGGCCGCATCCACCCACTCACGCTCCTCGAGCTGGTGGGCCGGCTCATCGCGGCGTTCTTCATCTCGAGTGCACAGGTCGCCTGGGCCGCGATCCGGCCGGCCAAGCCGCCGCTGAGCGCCGTGCTGCGTGCCCGGCTCGCCATCAAGTCGGACATGGTCCTGACGCTCGCGGTCGACTACCTCAACCTCGTCCCCGGCACCATGGTCGTCGAGATCGATCACAGCCGTCGACTGCTGTACGTGCACCTGTTCGATGCCAGTTCGCCGGAGAAGGTCAAGGCCTTCTACAGACAGATCGAAACCATCGAGCGGCTGTTCATCCGGGGCTTCGAGCGAGACCATGAGTGGCGGGCCAGCCCGTACCACGGCATCGACGACGACCTCAGCGCCGGCGACTATCCACGGGGAGGAATCTGATGACCTATGTATGGATGATCGCGGCGGGTCTGTTGCTGGCGGCGTCGGTCCTCACCACCGCTCGCATGCTGATCGGGCCCAACACCCTGGATCGCCTCGTCGCACTCGACACCGCAGTGGCCGTGGCGATGTGTTCGCTCGCTGTCTGGGCCGCCTACTCAGAGGACTCGACGGTGGTGTCCGGAATCGTCGCGCTGGCGCTGTTGAGTTTTGTCGGATCCGTGGCGGTCGCCCGATTCCGGGTCCGGGACAACGAAGGTGTGGCCGACCATGATCGCTGACATCGTGGTCGCGGTGCTCATGCTGACCGGATCCACCATGGCGTTCACCGCGTCGATCGGTATCCTGCGGTTCCCCGACACCATGACGCGGATGCACGCCGCCACCAAACCGCAGACCCTCGGGCTGATACTGGTCCTCCTCGGCGCCGGCGTACGCCTGTGGGACACCATCGATTTCGGGATGCTCGTGCTGTCGGGCATCTTCGCGTTGATCACCGCACCGGTCATCGCGCACCGGGTCGGCAAGCTGGCGTATCAGGAGCAACGCATCCGCGACGACCTCATCGATTCCGACGACGTCGAATCGCCGCGCACCGACTGATGACACCTGCCCGCCCATGAAGGTCGACCCGCAGTGAGTGCCGACGAGTTGCCCGCCTCGCAACTCCGCCGAGGCGGAGAACTGGGCAAGGTCGCCGCGCACTCCGCGATGAGGCGAGTCCGTTCGCGGGCGGCGACGCTCGGCGGATCCCATGATGAGCGGCGCCTGCGCGCGGAGCAGGACGCGCTGGCCGCCGCCGAAGAACTGATCACCGTGCTCGGGTCGATGAAGGGCGCGGCGATGAAGGTGGGACAGTTCCTGTCCCTACTCGACCTGGACATGGTGCCGAGGTCGGCGCGCGGTGCGTTCAACCAGAAGCTGGCCATCCTGCGCGACAACGCACCTCACGTTCCGAACGAGACGATGCTCGGGGTGCTCGAAGAAGAACTGGGCCCCAAGATGTCCGAGTTCACCGACATCGATCCCGAGCCCATCGCCGCGGCCTCGATCGGACAGGTCTATCGCGCCACGTTGACCGATGGCCGCGCGGTGGCAGTGAAGGTGCAATACCCGGGCATCGACCGGGTGGTCCGCGCCGATCTCAAGAATCTGGCGATCGCGCTGCGCCTGTACAAGAAGCTGCTCCCGACGGTCGACCCGCAGTCGTTCGTCCGGGAGATCACGGGCAACATCCTTGCCGAACTGGACTACGAGGCCGAGGCCGACAATCAACGCCGGCTGTCGATTCGATATGCAGGGCATCCATTCATCCAGATCCCGGAGGTGATCGAAGGCCTCTGCACCACCAAGGTGCTGACCACCGAGCTCATCACCGGCATCGGGCTCTCCGAGGTCGCCGGGCTCGATGCCGAGACGAGGGACCAGGTCGGCGAGGTGATCTACCGCTTCTATTGCGGCAGCATCCACACCGACGCCACGTTCTGCGGCGACCCCCATCCCGGCAATGTCATCCTCGCCGACGACGGCCGCGTCGCGTTCCTCGACTTCGGTTCGAGCAAGACCATGTCGAAGGGTTCATTGAAGCTCGAGCAGCAGTCGCTGATCGCCGCCAGGGCGGGTGATGCGACCGCGGTCGCGAGCGTTCTGCGCCGCGGCGGTGTCCTGGTCAACGAGGAATCGATCACCGACGAGGACGTGCTCGATTACGTCCGGGACTCCACCTGGTGGCACATGAACGACGAGCCACTGACCATCACTCCGCAGATAGCGAACACCGCGATGATCGCCGCCGTCCACCCGGCCACCGACTACGGCGGACACGCTCGCGAACAACGGTTCCCGGAGGAACACCTGATGGCCCGGCGCGTGGAGTTCTACACCTGCGCGATGCTCGGCCAACTGGGCGCAACCGCGAACTGGTATCGCATCGAAGGTGAGTGGCTGACCGCCGCCGAGCCGGAGACCGAACTGGGACAGATCGATCAGTGGTGGCGCAGGCGAACGTTCAGCGACTGACAAACCCCGATTTTGGTGCCTTTCGGCGAGCGTTTCCCCAGGTGGCGGTCGCCAGGACCCACCAAGATCGGGTCAGCGGTCGAGTTCGGTGACGATCGAATCGACCACGGCGACCATGTCACCCGTCTCGGCGAACTTCTGACGCTGCCGCTGGTACGACCCACCTCGAACCGGGATCTGCGCCACGGACGCCAGTTCGTCGACACAGTCGAGGTCCTTCGCGATCGGCGCGAGCCGGGTCAACATGTCGGTCAGATCGTCGGTGACCAGACGCTCGTTGCAGTCACTGTCGGTGATGATGATCGCGTCGAGTCCGTAACGAGCTGCGCGCCACTTGTTTTCCTGCACCAGCCAGGGAGCCATCACCGGCAGTTGTTCCCCGGCATCCAGGCGCCGGTCCAGATCGACGACGAGACAGTGGATCAACCCCACCAGCCCGGCGAGCTCGGCGATCGTGGACACCCCGTCGCACACCCTGATCTCCACGGTGCCGAGATTCGGAGAAGGGCGGATGTCCCAGCGGATCTCGTTCAGGTGCTCGATGATGCCCGTGTGCATCTGATCGCCGACGAACGCCTCGAACTCACTCCACTGCTGGAACTGGAACGGCAACCCGGCCGTGGGCAACTGCTGGAACATCATCGCGCGATTGCTGGCGTACCCGGTGTCCTGGCCGGACCACATCGGCGACGACGCGGACAGCGCGAGGAGATGCGGGTACTGGTTCAGCAGCGACGAGACGATCGGTAACACCTTGTCGCGGTGGTTGATCCCGACATGGACGTGCACACCCCAGATCAGCATCTGTCGACCCCACCATTGGGTCCGCTCGATCAGCTCGGCATACCGGTGCCCGGGCGTGAGCTGCTGGGTGGACCACTGCGCGAAGGGATGAGTGCCGGCCCCGAAGAGATCGACGCCGATGTCGTCCGCGATCCCACGAACCACCGCGAGCGACTCGGACAGGTCGGCGATCGCCTCGCCGGTGTTCCGGCAGATGCCCGTGACCAATTCCACCGTGTTCCGGAGCAACTCCTTGTGGATGCGATCACCAGAACTGGGGTTGTCGAGTTCACTGACCCGCTCGAAGAGTCGAGCTGCCGAGTTCGACAGATCGCGCGACTCCTTGTCGACGAGCGCGAACTCCCACTCCACACCGATGGTCGGCTTCGGTGAGGAGTTGAACTCGATCGGCCGGACGTTATTTATTTCAGCTCTCTTCGATCGCGGTTTATCTCAGCTCTCTTCGATCACACCGCAGGCGATCCGCTTGCCGGCGTCGCCGGTCATCAGCGTCTCTTCGTCCGGTGCCGGCGCGTACTTGGTCGGGATGTTACCGAAGTTGTCGGGCTTCTCGTGGATCACGATCGCGGTCTCGAGGATCTGCTGGATGTCGAAACCATCGGTGGCGGTGACGGTTTCGCCTTTGCCCTCTTCGTTGATGTAGATCGACACGAGATCACCGCTGGCGGGGTGGCTGGTGTTGCCGTCGACCTGGAGGTGGCTGCCCGCGGACAGGAAGTCACCCGGAGCACCGCCCGAGGGTGCCGTCGAGTTGGGCTCACATTTACCCACGGCGTGCAGGTGCATCGCGTGGAAGCCGGGCGCGAGGTTCTCGGCCTTCACGGTCACGATCACCGAGCCCTCGCTGCTCTCGAAGCTCGCCTCGCCGGCCGGCTGCCCGTTCGGCTGCCGCAGCGTCGCAGTGGCCTCGCCGCCCTCGCTCGGCTGTCCGACGCCGCCGACGTCGACAGGTGCCCGGTCGCCGGTGACGACGCTGGGCTGCGTGCCCTTGGCATCGGTCGGATTCTCGTCAGGACTGCAGCCTGCCAACAGGAACGCGGCCACCGCGACCGGTGTCAACAACGCGGCAGTCCGCCGCACGGTGGTGAAGTTCTTGAGCGAGCGCTGCGCCATGGTTGGGCTCCCTTGTGGTCGGGCGTGTCGCCGGTTCTACCGTCGGTAGTAGGTCAGCGAAATCATAACTGGTTGTTCTCGGGGCCTGGCCGACCGCATGGCCCACCTACCGGGTGACCACGATCAGCGGCAGTCCCCGTGGGCATTGGTCGAAGGCGGATGGCCGGGGGTCCACGGAGACATCCCCGCCGAGGTCTTCGGCGAGCTGCTCGGCGGCGTCCTGTTGGCCGGCGCTGTAGAAGACCGTGTTCTCGGTGATGCTGGCCGACTGCAGGTTGGCCGGGGTCGCAGTGTCCCAGCCCAGGTCCTCGACCTGCCGCGCATACGTTTGGCCGAGGCCGCCGATCGCCCCGGCGTTGAACACACACACCTGGGGGCGATCCGGATCCACCGACCTGCTGGTCGAGGCACTTGTTGTCGTACTGGATTGTGTCGGCGCCTCGGAGGATGAGGATGTCGCCTGGCGACTCTGCGCCGCCTCGAGACCTGCCTCCGGATCTGAATCGCCGGTGGCCGCCGAGTGCCAGCCCAGCCCGATGAAGACCACCGCGATCGCGAGCAGCAACATGGCGCCGGCGCGAAACGGCAGGTGTGGGGGCTCGGACTTGGTCATTGCGCCCACCTTACGAAACATGACGACCGCACGACAATTCCCGGACTGGTCAGGTGACGTCGAATCCGAGACGCCGGGCAGCCCGGGCCTTCTGCCTGCTGGCCCGCAGACGACGGAGGCGCTTCACGAGCATCGGATCGGCCGCGAGCGATTCGGGACGATCGACCAGAGCATTGAGAACCTGGTAGTACCGCGTCGCAGACAGACCGAACAGTTCCTTGATTGCTTCTTCTTTCGCCCCGGCGTACTTCCACCATTGCCGCTCGAAGGCCAAGATGTCATGCTCACGCCGGGTCAACCCGTCGGCCCCAACCTCGCCTGGACCGAGCTCTGCGTGGTCGTGGTTCGCGTTGTCCGCCTGCCCGGATTGCTTCTGGTCTCGCGCGGTTGCGCCGTCCATCTCGCTCCCTTGAGAATCGGTCCTACTCCACCCCATCGCCACACGTCGCTTGTCGATATCAACGGCGTGAATTACAACAGTGTGGTTCGCAGTACATCTAACCACGCCGCCAAAGGAATTCGCGCGATGGCTTGCCGAGTAATCTGACCCTCATGGCAATTCTTCCCATCCGCATCGTCGGTGATCCGGTGCTGCACAATCCCACTGAATCCGTCGCACTGGACGAGGCCGGCAAGCCCCCCGCCGACGTGGTGGCGCTCCTCGACGACATGTACGAAACCATGGACGCCGCCAACGGCGTCGGACTGGCCGCGAACCAGGTCGGTGTCGGCCGCCGATTCTTCGTCTACGACTGCCCAGAAGGCAACGGCCGCGGCGGAGCGCGTCGTCGCGGCGAGGTCATCAACCCGGTGCTGGAGACCTCCGAGATCCCGGAGACGATGCCCGACCCCGACGACAACGACGAAGGCTGCCTGTCGGTGCCGGGTGAACAGTTCCCGACCGGCCGCGCCGACTGGGCGAAGGTCACCGGCGTCGACCGCAACGGCGACAAGGTCGAGATCGAGGGCAAAGACTTCTTCGCCCGGATGCTGCAGCACGAGACAGGGCACCTCGACGGTTTCTTGTACGTGGACGTACTCATGGGCCGCAACGCCCGCGCCGCGAAGAAGGCCATCAAACGCAACGGCTGGGGCGTGCCCGGCCTGACGTGGCTCCCAGGTGAGGACGAAGACCCCTTCGGTCACGATGATGATGAAGAGTGACTCCGTCACGGATGACGAGTGACCCCGTGCGGAAACATTCGAAGTGACTCCGTCACGGGGTGATCGGGTGGTGGTCCGGTTCCGCAAAGGGCCCGGAGCACCCGCCGACTGGCGCGGCGACCCCTCGGCGACGCTGAGCGACGTCACCGGCGTGCTCGACGGCGACACTCCTGACCTGGTGATTCTTCGCGGCGACGAACGCGTCGTCGTGCCCGCAGAACTCGTCGTCGCAGTGAAGGTGCTCTCCGACAAACCGGTACGCAACTCGGGGATCAGGTCACTCGAGGTCGCTGCCGCACGCGGGTGGCCCGGGGTCGAATCGGAGATGATCGACGGCTGGCTGGCTCGCGCGGGTGGCGGATTCACTCGCCGGGCGAACTCAGCGGTGCCGTTGGAGATGGGCGCGCGACTCGATTCGCAGACCATGGACCGGCTGCGCGAGTGGTACCGGGTTCGGGATCTTCCGATGAGAATCGCAGCGGTCACCCGGCTGCTGCCCGGGTCGCACGTCTCCCCCGCCGACTATGTGATCGACGTCGACGTCCTCGTGGCACCGGTCGGGGCGGCCGCGTCGAACATGGGCGCCGAGGTGACGATCGACGAGACGGCGTCGGCCGAGTGGGTCGCCGCGTACGTCGGTCAGCGCGGAGGTGCCGACCACTCGGTTGCCGGAGCCGTTGTCTGCGCCGTCGACGACGGCCGACTTGGTTTCGCGACCGTCCGCGACATCGATGGTTCGCTGCTGGCGATCGGACGTGGCGCCGTCACGACCGGACTCGGCAACGACGTCTGGCTGGGTCTTTCAGCGTTGTGGACCGCACCGGATCGCCGCGGTGAAGGGCTGGGTCGCGCCGTCACGTCGGCGCTGGAGCGCTGGGGCGCCGACCAAGGTGCCGCGCAGACCTATCTACAGGTGGAGACCGGCAACACCCACGCGCGAGAGTGGTACCGACGCATGGGTTTCGGCCTCCATCACAGCTACGGGTACGTCGAGTACCCCTGACCCACAGATGCACACGGTTGAGTCATATGCACACGTTGCAACGTGTGCATATGACTCAACGATGTGCTTTTACGTGAACCGTTCGACGTAGCGGCGCTGCCACGGCATCTCGACGGCCTTCGGCGAATAGTGAGCCCGGACGTAGGCCACAGCCTCACCCGCAGGCACCCCATCCATCACCGCGAGGCAGGCGAGCGCTGTTCCGGTTCGGCCCTTGCCGCCACCACACGCCACCTCCACCCGCTGAGTCTGCGCCCGCGTCCACACCTCCCGAAAGGCGTCGGCCGCGTCGGCTCGATCGGCCGGCAGCCAGAAATCCCGCCACCTCACCCAACGGCTGTCCCATTCCACAGTCGGCGGTTCTTTACCGAGGAGGTACAGCCCGAAATCAGGGGTGGGTCCAGCCGGCGATCCATCACGTAATCCTCGACCACGCACAGTCCGCCCCGACGGCAGACGCAGCAGACCTCCGGTGCAGTTGTCCCAGGTAGTGGCCACCTTTTCACCCTAGGTGACGGCTGGAGCCACGAGGCCGGGGCTCCGCCCACAGCGAACTCTAGTGACGAATCATTGCAACGGTGTAATCATGTAATCACTACGAGAAGGAGTCACCATGAAGAACACATCACGCGGACCCGGCGGCGGACGGCGCGGCGGCTGGCAGCAGGCAGAACTACCCGACGCATCCGATGCGTCCGGCTGGTTCGCCGGACGCCTGCCCGACGACTGGTTCGAGGGCACAGCCGAGGTCACCGTCGACCGCGACGAGATCACGGTCATCGGCACCCTGACTGCGCCGGAGTCCGAGGAGAGCACGGCATCGGCGGCCGCAGAAGGTCGCGCGTCGCGCTTCCGCGAAGACACCCGCAGCGAACGCATGACCATCGCCGACGAAGCGCAGGCTCGGTACGCACGTAAGGTCTCCTGGGGCGTCCGCGTAGGCGGTCAGCGAATCTTGTTCACCCACATCGCCGTTCCGGTCATGACCCGGCTACGGCAGCCCGAACGCCAGGTACTCGACACCCTCGTCGACGCCGGCGTCGCCCGCTCACGCGCCGATGCGCTGGCCTGGTCGGTCAAGCTCGTCGGCGAACACACCGAAGAGTGGCTGAGCAAACTGCGCTCAGCGATGGACGACGTCGACACCTTGCGCGCCGAGGGCCCGGGGCTCTAGGTCCACCCGAAATTCGCGCCACCTGCGCGCATTCGCGTCAGTTGCACCTGGCGCGGACGCAGGGACGTGGCGCGTATTCTCAAGCATGGTCGGTGATGGCGCGGCTGTTGTCTTTGAGATCGACTCCGCTGCGCCCCAACTGGCGCGCACCTTCGATGAGGGCAGCGCACACCCGGGCGGCGTCGGCGTAGCCGAGCCCGCCGGGTGGATGGATGTTGGAGATGCAGTTACGTTCCGAATCAGCACGCCCTGGGCGCGGCAGGTGTGTGAGATAGATACCCACGCTGTCGGCGACCGACAGACCCGGGCGCTCCCCGATGATCACGATCAACGTGCCGACCTTCTGCGCGGCTCCGATGTGGTCACCGAGCGCGACCCGGGCCTGCGTGGCTATCACCGGTGGTGCGATCGAATACTTGTGCGCCAGCACGTCTTTGAGGGCCGATAGCAACCCGGTCGCATGTTCGGCCAACGCAATGGGCGAGAGCCCGTCGGCGAGAACAAAACCCACATCGGCGTCGACCTCGGAGAGCTCACCCAGATCGGCCGGGGTCCGGCCCAGATCGGGTCTGCGCAGATACTCGCTGCGGTCGGAGGCTTGGCTCGTCACGACGATCGGCGACCCCAGCTCCAACTTCGCCACGTCTGCGGCGAGCGCTTCGGCGTCAAGAGGCTGATGCACCGCATCGCGCGCCGCAGCATGGGCAGCGGCGAACTCCAGAACCCGGGTGGTCGGTAACGAATCCCCGGTGCGTCCCAAGCCGATTCGTGCTGCGGTTCGCAGCCGCAGGGCATCCCACAATTCACTCATCAGGCCACCGGCCCGGTGAGGGCCCGAAGCGGAGACGCTTCAGGTTGCAGATCCAGGACCCGGCCGTCGGCACCGAGCATCCCCACCCGGTCGAGCCACGCCTCGAACTCCGGCGCCGGCTTCAAACCCAGTGTGCGACGGGCATACAGCGCGTCGTGAAAGGACAGGCTCTGATAGCCGAGCATCACGTCGTCGGCGCCAGGAACGGTGATCACGAACGGCACCCCGGCGACGCCGAGCAGGGTCAGCAAGTTGTCCATGTCGTCCTGGTCGGCCTCGGCGTGGTTGGTGTAGCAGACGTCGACGCCCATCGGCAGACCGAGCAGCTTGCCGCAGAAGTGGTCTTCGAGCCCGGCACGCAGAATCTGCTTGCCGTCGTACAGGTACTCCGGCCCGATGAACCCGACAACAGTGTTGATGAGCAACGGATCCAGTTCACGCGCAACGGCATACGCCCGGGTCTCGAGGGTGTGCTGGTCCACCGGTTTGTCGCCGGTGCCGAAGTGGGCACCGGCGGACAACGCCGAACCCTGACCGGTCTCGAGGTACATGACGTTGTTGCCGACCGTGCCGCGTTGCAGCGACTTCCCCGCCTCGTTGCCCTCCCGGAGGACAGCCATGTCGACCCCGAAGCCCTTGTTCGCACCCTCGGTCCCGGCAATCGACTGGAACACCAGATCCACGGGGGCACCCGCCTCGATCAACCCGATCGTCGTCGTCACATGCGAGAGCACACACGACTGCACCGGGATCTCGTATCGCTGCCGGATGTCGTCGAGCAGATGCAGCAGTTCCGAGGTCGCATGTGGCGAGTCGGTCGCCGGGTTGATCCCGATCACCGCATCACCGCAACCGAGCAACAATCCATCGAGTGTCGCGGCAGCGATCCCGGTCGGGTCATCGGTCGGATGGTTCGGTTGCAGCCGGGTGGTGAGTGTCCCCGGTAGCCCGATCGTCGTCCGAAACGCCGACACCACGCTCACCGCCCGCGACACCGCGATCAGATCCTGATTACGCATCAGCTTGCAGACCGCGGCCACCATCTCGGGCGTCAAGCCACGCGAGACCGCCGCGAATGTCGCCGCAGCGACGTCCGCCGGGCCTGACGCCACCTCGAGAAGCCAGTCCCGCAAACCACCGACCGTCATCGACTTGACCGGCGAAAAGGCGTGCGTGTCATGGGTGTCCATGATCAGCCGGGTGATCTCGTCGGTCTCGTACGGAACCACTGCTTCATTCAAGAACACCGTCAGCGGCACATCCGCCAGCGCCCACTGCGCCGCGGCTCGCTCGGTGTCGGACTCGGCCGCGCAGCCTGCCAACTCATCTCCACTGCGGGCGGGTGTCGCTTTCGCCATCAGCTCGACGAGCCCGTCGAAGACGTAGGTGGTTCCGGCCAGGGTGTGCTGGTAACGACTCATGGTCGGTTCATCCCACATCGCTTTCGGCTGCGGCGAGCATCGCGAACTCTTCGTCCGGCGAGTTCGCGACCAGGTGCTTACGACTGTAGAGGCCGAAGTACGCCATGAAGGCCACAAACGCGACCAGACACCAGAGAGCTGCAGTGGTGTCGACGAGGAAGGTGGCGATGACCGAGATGATCGCGATGACCAGGGCGAAACCGGTGGTCGCGATGCCGCCCGGCGTCCGGTACGGGCGATGCATGTCGGGTTCGCGAACCCGCAGCACGATGTGGCTGACCATCATGAGCACATAGCTCAATGCCGCGCCGAAGACCGCCATGTTCAGCAGGATTGCGCCTTCGCCGGTGAACGTCAGCGCGAACCCGATGATGCCCGGGATGATCAAGGCCCAGGTCGGCGCCTTGCGGCTGTTGGTCACCGACAGCGCACGCGGCAGGTACCCGGCCCGCGACAGCGCGAACAGTTGGCGCGAGTACGCGTACATGATGGAGAAGAAGCTCGCGATCAATCCGGCCAGGCCGACGTAGTTGACGACGGTGGCTGCCGTGCCGTCGATGGCGTCTACCAGCGGGTTCACCGATTCGCCGACGCCCTGCGCACCGAGTGCGCCGGTCGCCATGAACAGCACCAGCGCACCGGTGAGCAACAGGACGCCCATGGCCGCGATGATGCCGCGCGGCACGTTCTTCTCTGGATTTTCTGCTTCCTCGGCCGCCAGCGGTACACCCTCGATGGCGAGGAAGAACCAGATGGCGAACGGGATGGCCGACCAGACGCCGAGGTAGCCGAACGGCAGGAAGTCCGACGAACCCGCAGCATCAGGATCGGGTGCGATATCGGTGAGCAACGAGGCGTCGAAATGGCTGATCGCCGCGATGCCGAAGATCACCAGACCGACGAGGGCGATGGCGGTGATGACGAACATGGCCTTCAGCGCTTCGCCGGCGCCGACGAGGTGGATGCCGATGAAGATGATGTAGACGGCGAGGTACACCCACCAGCCATCGGATATCCCGAACAGATCGAGCGATTCGACATAGCCGCCGATGAAGGTCGCGATGGCGGCCGGGGCGATCGCGTACTCGATGAGAATGGCCGTTCCGGTGGCAAAACCACCCCACGGACCGAGTGCTCGTCGGGCGAACGTGTAACCGCCGCCCGCGGCCGGCAGGGCCGACGACATCTCCGCCATACCCAGGACCATCGCCAGATACATCGCCGCGATGATGATCGCGGCGATGAGCAGACCACCGAAGCCACCTTCGAGCAGTCCCGCGTTCCAGCCTGCGTAATCGCCCGAGATCACATAACTCACACCGAGTCCGGCGAGCAACACCCAGCCGGCGGTGCCTTTGCGGAGTTGTCGTTTCTCCAAGTACTCGCTGGAGGCAGCGGTTTCAGTCATACGCAACGATAGCCAGCAACTGAAACCGTCGTGTTATATCGACTTTTCCTACGTGTTTCGTACTTTTTGTTCGACAATCCACCCGTATTCGCGCCAAACACCCGAATTCTCGACGGATGGCGCAAACGTTGGTGGGTCAGGTCGGGGCCGGTACCGCCATCGAGTGAGGGAACTCCACGGATCGGTCCTGGAACGACAGGATGCTCGGGTTCTGGACCACACCCTCCCGGATCTCGATCGCTCGCAAGATCGTCGGCGTCTGATCCCACTGGTCCGGACCGCCCAGAACCGACGGCAGATGCGGCAGCAGGGCCTCGCTGATCTCCCACGTCGCCGAGTCCCACAGGTACGAGGGACTGTGATCGACCGCGTAGTAGAGCACACCCTTGCCCACGGTGAACGCCGGCTCTTCGAACGTCGTCGGCAGGGCCCAGCTGAAGCCCATGCCTTCGTCGCACGAGACATCGATGATCAGGGTTCCCGCTGGGAACGCCGGCAGGTCCGTCTCGTCGAGGAATGTCAGGGGCGTATCGGTGTTCTGCAGAACGCAGTTCACGATGATGTCGTTACCCGCCAGGAACTCGGCGACCGGGAGTCGCCCCGACGGTGTCTCGGCCCACATGCTGTGCGGGTCACGCGGATCGCCGTACTCGAGTTGCACGATCTGCGTCGAGTGGATGGGTGAACCGACCGCTGCCACGTCGCGGTTCGTCAGCACGTGCACATCGTCTACCCCGTGTGCGTTGAGCGCGGTCACCGCGCCGCGCGCGGTGGCACCGAATCCGATGACGGTGGCCCGCAACCGGCGGCCGTAATCTCCGGTCTTGCCTGCCAACTCGAGGGCGTGCAGCACCGAACAGTATCCGGCGAGCTCATTGTTCTTGTGGAACACGTGGAGCGCGAATCCGCCCTCGTCGGTCCAGTGGTTCATGGCCTCGAAGGCGATGAGAGTCTGGCGCCGGTCGATGGCGATCTGGGTCAGCTCTGTGTCCTGAACGCAGTGCGGCCAGCCCCAAATGGTCTGGCCCACGCGCATTTCGAGGAGGTCTTCGGCCTGCACCTTCGGCAGCAGGATCACGTCGCACTCGGCGATGAGCTCCTCGCGCGTGCCGATACCGGCCACGAGTGGCCGCAGATCGTCGTCGGTGACGCCGAAATGCTCGCCGTAGCCGTGCTCGAGGCGGATCAAAGAGCGCAGTGCGGGCTTGATCTTCTCGAAGTGCCGCGGATGGATGGGCAGGCGCCGTTCGTTCTCCTTCGCGGAGTGAGCCAGTATTCCGATCGAAAGGGTGGGGATTTCAGCAACTTTCGGCAATTCAGCGCTTTTTGTTGCCGGTGAAGATGGTCTCGCCCGGGGCGGCGTCTGCCTTCCCCTTCTTGATCGCACGCTTTTCCTTCAGGGACTTGCCGGATTTCTTGGTCATACCTTGACGTGGCGACTTGTCGGCCATGTGGCGATCCCTTATTTGAGAACCTGATAGGTTCCGATCTCCCCAGGGTACGCCCCTGGCACCTGCCGCCTCCGGGCGCGGCCCACCGGTGCAGGGCCGTGTGGAAAACTCGGGGACATGCTTCGCATCGCCACCTGGAACGTCAACTCCATCCGCGCCCGTAGCGAGAGGGTCGTCGATTGGCTCGAGAGGGCAAACATCGACGTCCTCGCCATGCAGGAAACCAAGTGCAAGAACGAGCAGTTCCCCGAGATGGGGTTCGCCGCCGCCGGCTACGAGCTCGCCACGGTCGGTTTCAGCCAATGGAACGGCGTCGCCATCGCATCCCGCGTCGGCCTCGAGGACGTCGAGTCCAGCTTCGAGAACCAGCCCGGTTTCAGCAAGGACGCCGAGGCGGACCCCGCAATCGAGGCCCGCGCGATCGGTGCCACCTGCGGCGGAGTGCGGGTCTGGAGCCTGTATGTCCCGAATGGCCGCACGCTCACCGACCCCCACTACACTTACAAGCTCGAATGGCTTGCTGCACTGCGTGATACCTCCGCGAAGTGGCTCGCCGACGACCCCACCGCGCAGATCGTCCTCAGCGGCGACTGGAACATCGCTCCCACCGACGACGACGTGTGGGATCCGGCCCTGTTCGCCGACAAGACACACACGTCCGAGCCCGAGCGCGCGGCGTTCAGCGCGATGACCGAGGTGGGCTTCACGGACGTCGTACGGCCCTTCACTCCCGGACCCGGGGTGTACACCTACTGGGACTACACGCAGCTGCGTTTTCCTCGCAAAGAAGGCATGCGCATCGACTTCAGCCTGTGTTCACCGGCGCTCGCGGCCCGCGTCAGCGGCGCCGAGATCGACCGACAGGAACGAAAAGGCAAGGGCGCCAGCGATCACGCGCCGGTCATCATCGACGTGGCGTAGAGCTGGGCTGCTGGGTCTAGGCGTTCTCGGGCCGCTCGGCCAGTTCGTCGGCCACTTTGCGCAGGGTGCGTCCCAGCACTTCGCGTTCGGCCTCGTCGAGACCCTCGAGCGCGGTCTCCAGTGCTTGCACCCGGCGGGACCTGCTGCCCTTGATCAGGTCGGCACCTGCCTCGGTCACCGCCAGGAGACTGGCCCGGCCGTCGTCCGGGTCCGCGGTCCGCGCGATGAGCCCGTCCCGTTCGAGTCCTGTCACGATGCGCGACATCGTCGGCACTGTCACGTTTTCGCGTTCGGCGAGTTCCGACAACCGGATCGGCCGGCCGGCGTCGATCAGGACCCACAGCGCCGACAGCGAGCTGAGCGGCTGGGAGTTCTGGCCGGTCCGCGACCGCAGCGATCGAACGACACGCGCCAGGTCGCGGTACACCGAAGCGGCCGAAGCACCCTGCAGATCCATCACCGTTTTCCCGTCAGTTGCGCAGCCGCGACGGCGCCGTCCTCATCGGTCCGCGCCTGCGACAAGTCGTCGTCCACATAGGTTACCGGCGCCACCGCCGAGGCGACCGCCGCGATCACCATCATCACCGCGGCCGCGACGAACACCACGACCAGGCCGTCGTGGAACGGCTCGGAGATCAGATTCGGGAAGAAGCTCTGGCCGGTGAGGGTGTCGGCGTCGACCGCGGGTGTGGACAATTCGCCGCTGTCGGCGAGCAGTTCTTCGATCGGGTTGTATCCGAGGAACGCCGCGAACAGGCTCCCGACAGGTGGCAGGTCCGCGGCCTGGCCGGCGGCCCCGGCCGAGACGCCGTGCGTCATCAGCCCGTCACGCAGCGCGGACGGCAGATGCTGGGCGAGCCCCACCACCATCAGAGAGAAGAAGACACCGATCGACAACGCGTTGCCCGAGTTCATGAAGGTCGCTCGCACGCCCGATGCGGCCCCGCGCTGCCGGGCCGGGACACTCGACATGATCACTGCGGTGTTCGGGGACGCGAACAGCCCGGACCCGACGCCGTTGAGGAAGATGAGCAGGGCGAACAGCCAGTAGTCGAAATCGACCGGGATCTCCAGCAGCGCAATGAACGTCGCCGCCACGACCAACGATCCGCCGGCGGAGAACCATCGGGCGCCGTATCGGTCGGACAACCACCCCGCGACCGGACCACTCACCAGAAAGCCGACCGTCAAGGGCAGCAGGTAGATCGCCGACCACAACGGTGTCGACTCGAAATCGTAGCCGCGCAACGGGAGCCAGATGCCCTGCAACCAGATGATCAGCATGAACTGCAGTCCACCGCGACCGATCGCGTTCATGAAACCCGCGAGATTGCCCAGGCCGAAGGCCGGGACCTTGAACAGCTTGACGTCGAAGATCGGGTCGGTGACCCTCGTCTCGACCACGCAGAAGGCGACGAGAAGGAGCACTCCGACAGCGACACCACCGAGTATCCACGGGCTCGTCCATCCGGTGGCCTTCTCTCCGTAGGGCTGGATGCCGTACGTGATGGCGGTCAGCAGCACGGTCAGTCCGATTCCGAAGAGGATCGTGCCCGGCCAGTCCAGTTTCCCCGCGTTGCGGCTTCCCACCTCACGCAGCGACCGGATACTCCACAGCGTTCCGGCGATACCCAGCGGAACGCTCACCCAGAAGACCGCGCGCCAGTGCCACTCCGAGAGCAGCCCACCGACGATCAGCCCGATGAACGATCCGGCGACGGCGGCAACCATGTTGATTCCCAACGCCATTCCCCGCTGCCGCGAGGGAAATGCATCGGTGACGATGGCTGCCGAGGTCGCCATCAGCATCGCACCGCCCACACCCTGGATCACCCGGAAGGCTATGAGCCAGATGGCTCCGAGGTCGCCGACGAAGGGGTCGATGGACAGCAGCACCGCACAGACACTGAAGACGACGAACCCGAGGTTGTAGATCTTGACGCGGCCGTACATGTCGCCGAGGCGGCCGAAGGTGACGACCAGCACCGCCGATGCGAGCAGGAACCCCATCAACAGCCAGAGCAGATAGCTGACGTTGGCGGGTTCGAGGGGGTTCAGACCGATCCCGCGGAAGATGGCAGGCAGAGAGATGATGACGATCGAACTGTTGACCGTCACCAGCAACATCCCGAGCGTGGTGTTGGTCAGTGCCACCCACTTGTAGCCGGGGTGCTCGCTGCTCATCCGACCTGTGGTGATGTCTGCCGTCATGAAGGCGCCCCCGGGCACTGGTGGTTAGTTGTACGACTACAACTAAATTACGGCCCAGGCACTGCTCACGCAAGCCGGCGAGAACCTACCGGAGGATCTGCCACATCCTCCGACTGTGGCCACATCCTCCGGCTGCAACGGGAGGGCCTGGCAAAGTCCGGAGGTCAGTGGGTGTGCAACCAGAGGATCACGACGAGCCCGATGGTGACGACAAAGGCGGCGATGATCGCCGATACACCGACGGCGACCAGCACCGTTGCAGAGTTGATGCCGGCGGACGCGGCGTCCTCGTCCTGCGGTTCGCCCGATTCCCAGGGAGCGATCTCCTGGGTGACATCGTCTTCGTCCGACTGCTGCATCGGGCAATTAGAGCATGTCGCGTCCCTCGGAGTGAGTGAACCCTAACTCAGGCCTCTCCGATGATTCTCGAGCCGTAGAGCTTAGGCTAAGCTCACCGTCATGAGCAGGGGACTACAAGGGCTGGTACTCAAGGCACTCGGCGCTGATGACTACGAACTGACCGTGACCGGCAAGCAGCAGGTCACGGACAGTTACGTCCGGATCAGCTTCAAGGCCGGTGGTCTGCTCGGTCACCACGATCGCCACCCGACCCAGTGGATCCGGTTGTGGATACCGAACGGCGACAAGCAACAGCAGCGCGGATACACCCTGGTCGACCCAGACGAAGCCGCCGACACCTTCGACATCGAGTTCGCGCTCCACGACGGGCCGGCCGCGAATTGGGCAGTGGCCGCAGAGGTCGGCGAGACCATCGGCGCCACTGTCATGGGCTCGAAGTTCGCGATCCCCGACCCAGCGCCGTCGGAGTATCTGATCTTCGGTGATCCTGCCGCCGTACCCGCGATCAACTCCCTGCTCGACGCGATCGGCGACGTCCCCGCCCGGGTGTGGCTGGAGTGGCAGCACGAATCGGACAAGAACCTGCCTCTGAAAGCGACGTCCGCGACCACCGTGGAGTGGGTCGAGCGCGGCACCAAAGGACAGGCCCTCCGCGACACTGCCGCACGACTGTCGGTCACCCCCGACGCGTTCGGATGGGTGGCCTGCGAGTTCTACACCACCAGGGACATCACCAAGTCGCTCAAGAGCAAATTGCCCAAGACATCGGTCAAGTCCCAGGCCTACTGGAAATGATCAAGAGAGATGAATCCATGCGAGCCCGCTCGAACCGCCTGACCGCCCTGCTCGCACTCTTTGCGGCACTGACTCTCACCGTCACCGCCTGCAGTTCACCGGAGGAGGACTCCGGCAACGGGGCACCCATCCAGGTGAACACTCCGATGGGCCCGGTCACGATCAACGGCGTCCCCAAGAACATCGTCACCATCGGCACCCAATGGACCGACGTGGCACTGGCTTTCGGCGTCACCCCTGTCGCGTACCTCGACAACGTCGAACTGCTGACCAAGGCCCCGACGCCCTGGGTCGGTGACCGGCTCGAATCCTCGGAGGCCATCGACCCCTCCCGCGACGTCGCCAGCCAGGTCGCGGCCGTCGATCCCGACCTCATCGTCTCGACGGATTTCGGCGACCAGACAGAGACATTCGCCAAGCTGAGCAAGCTGGCCCCCACAATCCCTTCCATCACCGGCAAGCAGGTGGACCCGTGGGAAGAGATGGTCGTCTTCATGGGCACCGTGCTCCGGGAGCCCGAGAAGGCGCAGCAGATCATCGATGGCGTCAACAGCAAGATCGACGGGATCAAACAAGCCAATCCGGGATTGGCCGGCAAGAGCTTCGCGCTTGCCTGGATCCTCACCAACGATCAGATCCAGGTGTTCGGTGATCCCGCCGACGGTGCGGCCGAGGTGTTCACCTCGATGGGCATGACCATGGCACCAGAACTGCAGAAGATCTTCGAGCGCGACGGACAGCCGCGGTTCCCGATCTCCACCGAGAACGTGCCAGAACTACAGTCGGACATGATGATCCTGGCTGCCAACTCACCGGCGCTGAACGAAAAAATGAAGACATTGCCCGGCTACTCGGCTCTCACGTCTGTGAAGAAGAACGCCGTCGCCGAACTCAGTGTCGCCGAGGTCAGCGCCATCAACCAGCCATCACCGCTATCGCTTCCGTTCGTACTCGAGAAGATGACCCCGGCATTCGAGAACGCCGCGAAGTGACGGCTCCACCCGCGACCGGCCGCGAGTTGGCATACGCCTTCCGTGCGGGGGCGTCCGCGATGACCGCACCGGGAGGCGTTGCGGTGCTGCTACCAGCGAAGGAACGACTCACCGCCCTCACGCCGGCGCAGGTGCAGACACTCAAGGTACTGGGCCGGGGACGGGTGGCCCTGGGCGATCTACCGGGCGCCGGGGCCGATCCCACGGTGACGCGGCTACTGGACGACCTGGTCGGCCGAGGACTTCTGTCGGTCACGGTGCGCTGGGCAGGCCGCGACCTGTACACCTTGCGGCCCTTCGACACTCCCCCGCCCCGGCCGCCGGTGTCGCCCGACAGCACTGTGGTGGGGCAGCTCTCGAAGTTCGCGGTGATCCATCGAGTCGATGGTCGGTGCGTGGCCGAGCATCCGTTGTCATGGTGCGACGTCGAGATCCACGACGCGGGCGTGCTGGCGGTACTGGCCGGTCTGCCCGAGGCCGATCCGCCCGCGCCCCACGTCATGGCCGAGCTCGCGCGGGACCTGACGTGGGCGGGTTTCACCGCGCAGGCCGGTGTCGAGGAGTCCGAGTTCGCCACCCGTAGCTGGGGCGCACACGAGTTGTGGTTTCACCGCAACAGCACCTTCGGTGTGCGCGCCAAGGATTGGGGACGGTTCGGCCCGACAAAATGGGCGGCAGGTGCGTATCCACCCCTGCCGGCGCGCAAGCCTGCGTATCCGGGGCCGGCCGTCGCACTGAAGGACGCAGACCTCGACGAACTGCGCGTCACCGGCGACGCCCTCACCAGCGCCATCGAGGATCGCGCATCCTGCCGCGACTTCGACACCACGTCGGCTCCGACCCTCGAGCAGCTCGGCGAGTTTCTCTTTCGCACCCACCGCAACCGAAAGTTGCGGGTGATCGGCGACGAGGAATTCGGTTCCCGGCCCTATCCATCTGGCGGTGGACTGTATGAACTCGAGGTGTATCCCGTTGTGCGCGAATGCCAGGGAGTGACTCCGGGCATGTACCACTACGACTCGTTCGACCACGTCCTGCGCCCGGTGACCGACATCGAGAATCCCGCGATCGCCCGGTTGCTGACGCCGTCGTCACTCACCCTCTCCGGCGGGCAGCTACCGCAGATCCTCTTCGTCTTCGCAGCGCGCGTCGGGCGGGTGATGTGGACCTACGAGCAGATCCCCTACGCGGTGATGCTCAAACACGTGGGAGTGCTCACCCAGACGATGTCCTTGGTCGCCACCGACATGGGACTGGGCACCGTCGCCCAGGGTTACTGCGACACCGCCGCTTTCGCCGAGCTGGCCGGGGTGGACGAACTCACCGAATGCGCACTGGGCAGCCTCGTGCTCGGCACCCCGAAACCCTGAGCTCGCCTGCTTTCACCCACCCGTTTCAGCGTCACCCACCGGAAACTCCAACGGGCCGGCCCGAAAACGGGTGGGTGGACGCAGCCGATATCAGGTCTTCGCGTCTGCACCGGCTTCTGCCTCGTTGGCCGCCTGCGCGGCCCCCGACCAGGCGATGACCATCGCACCGGCCACCGCGACGACAAAACCCAGCACGGCCAGCCAGGTTCGGCCGGGTACCGCGTCGTCGCCGAGCCAGATGATGCCGATGACCGACGGGATGACGGTCTCACCGACCACGACCGCGGCCGTCGCCGAGTTCACCGAACCGAGTTGCAGGGCGACGGTGTTGAGGTAGTAGCCACCGACTCCGGCAAGCGCGATCGCGTAGGCCGCAGGGTCGCTGATGATCTCGACCAGGTCGAAGTCCGAGATGCCGTGCAGGATCCGCACAGACACCGCGACCACACCGAACATCGCTCCGGCGCACAGTCCGGCGGCGATGGCGACGCGGGATCCGAGCCACCGGACAAGTGCCGACGAGGTCGCGAACAACACGACCGCCGCGATGAGCACACCCCAGTGGAACCAGGTGCCGTCGTGTCCATGACCGTCCTGATCGGCGGACAGCCCGATCGCGCACAGGGCTGCGACCACCGCGCCGATGGCGATCCAGTCGCGTGGCAGCAACTTGATGCCGAGGACGAAGATCCCGAGGATCGCCGTGACCACCAGATACGCGCTGACGATGGTCTGCGACAAGAACAGCGGCGCCAGGCGCGAGCCCACGGCGTTGCCCGCGAATCCGACGACGTCGAGGCATGTTCCGGCGATGAAGGCCGTGGTGAGGACCGCAGCCAGCGTCGAGCGCATCGTCGGCCCACCCGTCGCGGTTTCCAGGCCTGCGGTCTCCCCGCGCGAGAGGGCGTCGTCTTTGGACTTGCGGGCACCGTAGGCCTGCAGCACCGATGACGTGCCATATGCGATACACGCGAAAAGTGCTGCCAGAACGCCGTAAACCATGGGTTGAGTATGACCGATCCCGAAGTCGGAGGACGTGATATCTCCTCCGACTCCACTCAGGTCCTCCCGTTGCGGACGGAGGAAGTAGCCGAAGCCGGAGGAAGAACCAGCTCCTCCGATTTCAGCGAAGAGCTAGAGCGCTGCGGCCACGGCCGACACCGCGTGCTGCCAGATCTCGGCCAGCCGGTCGGCGTCCGCCTCGACCATGAGCGCCTCACTCCACCGCCAGCTCGTGACGAGTTGCGGCCCTTCGGGTGTGCCGCGTACGACCGACACCACGTCCAGCGCGTAGCGCAGCGGCAGGTCGGGCTCCGGCGCGGTCGGAAGCCGGCTGTTGAGTTCGAGATCGGTGATCGGTGACCATGGCTCGGGGGTGTCGGATGCACCGGCCGCACTGAGGTCGAACCGGCCGAGATAGTTGAACTCCACCTGCGGGTCGGCCGACGCCACCAGTTCCGGCACGCGCTCGAAATGCCGCAACAGACCGTAGTCGAGTCCTCGGTTGGGGATGGAGCCGACGTGCTCGGCCACCGAATCGACAAGAGCGCGCACCGCATCCGGCCGTTCGGCCGCGGCGTCGAGATCGACGGCATCGGCTCCGGCGCCGAGGCGAACCGGGAAGACACTGGTGAACCAACCCACTGTCTGCGACGTGTCGACACCCGCACCGACGGTCTCGTCCTCGCGCCCATGACCTTCCAAGGCGATGAGGGCGCCCGCCGACTTGTCCTGACCGGTGACGGTGCGCCAGGTGTTGATCGTCAGGGTGAGTGCCGCGAGCAAGAACTCTCGCATACCGATCGGTCCGCCGAGATTCGCGAGAACCGACGCCGTCTGCTCCACGGAGGTGTGCGCATCCGTGGTGCGCAACGACGTCCAGGTGTCGTTGTCCGGATCGACCGGTCGCGCACCGATGGTCGGATCCTGCCCGGCCACCTGTGCGGCCCAGTACGAACGTTGTCCGAGAACATCCGCCGTGCCACTTCGCTCAGCCAGCAGGTGCGAGAACCGCCGGTACGAGGTGTACTCCGGCCCCAGCGTCGGCGTGATCCCCGAGGCCACCTGTCGACCGCACTCGGCAAGGTCTCCGAACAGCACATGCCACGACACCGCATCGGTGGCGAGGTGGTGAATCGCGAGAAGGAGCACATCCCCCTCGTCGGGAGAGTCTTGCACCAACCGCACAGCGGCGACCATGTTCCCGGTCACCGGATCGACGCGGTCCATGGCAATCGGTGCCTCACGCTGGACGCCCGCCCCGAGATCATCACCGACCGACACCGTGACCAGGACGTCGGACGCACGTACCGACCCGACACTCCGGGTGATCAGCTGATATCCATTCTCGTTGTCCTGCAACTGCGATCGCAGCATCGCGTGCGAATCCAGGATCGCCTGGAGTGTCGCTTCGAGCTCGGCGCCGGACAACCCCTTCGGCAGGGCGATGAGGGTCGTCTGCGTGAAGCGCCGGAACCGCCCGAAGTCGTACATCCAGCGAACCACGGGCAACGAGACGACCTCACCCGGGCCGCCCTGTTCGCCTTCGTCGTCGGCTCCGACCGACTCCCCGCTGTCGATCGCGGCAGCCAGCGTCCGCACCGACGGATTGGCCAGCACGAGACGCGGATTCACCTGAATGTCGCTCCGCCGCAACAAGTTGACCAGCGACATCGCCACGATGCTGTCCATACCGAGGTCGAAGAAGTCTTCGTCGACACCAGGAGCCGGACCGTCCACCAGCTCACCGAACACCGTGCACAGCAGACGTTCCGTATCCGTGGCCGGTTGCGCTTGCGGTCCCGACGAGCCGGCCAGAGCCTCCCGCGCCAGTTCGATCAGCACCGTCTCGTCCAATTTGCCGTTGGACGTCATCGGTAGCACAGGCACGGTCAGCACCCGGGCGGGCAGCATATGGGTCGGCAGCTTGTCGGCCAGTGCCGCGCGTACCTGCGCAGCGGGCAGGTCCACTCCGACCACGAACCCCACCAGGGTCGCACCCGTCGGACGCCGCACGACCACCACCGCCGCGGTATCGACTCCGGGCAGTTGCCGCATGGCCGTCTCGATCTCACCGATCTCGATCCGGAATCCGCGGATCTTCACCTGGCTGTCGGCACGTCCCAGGAACGTGAGGTTTCCGTCCGGGAGCCGTCGCACCAGGTCCCCGGTCCGGTACATGCGGCCGCCGCGCGCATAGGGGTCGGCGACGTAGCGGCCCGCGGTCACTCCCGGTTGTCCCACATAGCCTCTGGTGACCTGGGCCCCGGCGAGGTACAGCTCGCCGACGACACCCCGCGGCACCGGACGCAACCGGGAGTCGAGGACGTGGGCGGTCATCCGATCGGCCGGCGTACCGACCGTCGGGACGTCGGAGCTGTTGATCGGGGCGACCAGTGCCTCCACGGTCGCCTCTGTGGGGCCGTAACAGTTGTAGACGTCGACACCCTCGACGTCCTGCAGTTGTTGCCACAGAGCCTGACTGATGGCTTCTCCACCGAGCGCGAGCACCGACAACTGCGTACCACTCGAGCTGTCGGAACCCGTCGTCCGCTCGGTTCCCGCCTGCGGCTCACCGACGATGCCTGCGGCAGCGAGTTGGCCGAACATCGACGGCGACGTGTCGATCATGTCTATCCGGTGGTCGATGAGCCCGGACACCAGCTGCTGCGCATCACGCATCTGCGAACCGTCGAACAGGTGCACGCAGTGCCCGTCGAGCAATCCGATCATCGGCTGCCACGACGCATCGAAACTCAGAGACCAGGCATGGGCGATCCGGAGTCTGCGGCCGAGTCTTGCCGTGGCCGGTGCGTAGACATGATCGCGGTGGTCTGCGAAATAGCTTGCGAGGGCGCCATGCGTACCGATGACACCCTTCGGCTCACCCGTCGAGCCGGATGTGAAGATGAGATATGCGGCAAGGTCGGACGTCGCGGCGAGGTCCGGACGTGATGTCGACTGCACACCGAGAGCCGCAGACGTCGCCGGGTCGTCCAGGACCAGGCACTGACTGCGGCCCGCACCGGCCGCCTCGAGCAGCTCGACGTGTGCGGCGGAGCTGATGATGAGTCTCGGATTCGATTGTCGCAGAATCGAACCGATCCGGGATTCGGGGAGCGACACATCGATCGGCACGTAGGCGACGCCGGCGGACAGCGCCGCGAAGATCGCCACGATCGAATCGGCAGACCTGTCGAGGGCCACCGCCACCACCGACTCCGGGCCGGCACCGCGGTCCGCCATCTCATTGGCCAGCCGCATGACGTCGTCGTGCAACTCGGCATAGGTGTAGTCGCGGTGCGTGCTGGTCAACGCCGGCGCCTCGGGTGTCGCAGCCACCTGGCGGGCGAAGATGTCCGCGATGGTGCCGCTGGGGACCGCATCCGTTGCCGACGCCGGAGGTTCGTCGGCGATGACCTCGTCCGCCAGCCGGACCTCCAGGTGATCGGGACCGGAGTTCGCCGCGTCCGGTAATTGCCGGAGCACCAGTAGGATTCGTTCCGCTATCTCGTCCGGTGGCAGGTGGGGCAACGCGCCGTCGATGGCCTCCGTCATCACCACGAGGTGCTCACCGAGCAGGTATGCGGCAATGGTGAGCGGGTAGTGGGCGAGGCTTTCCATGGCCACCGGCAGGAATCGGGCGCCGTCGCCGGTGCTGATGGGTTCGGTCACCGCCCCGATCGGGGCGTTCTCGAACACGAACAGGGTGTCGAAGAGGCTGCCCCGGCCGCCTGCCCGCTGCACTGCGGACAGACTGAGGAAGCCGAGCTCACGCATGGTCGCCGACTCGCGTTGCAGACCTCGACACAGGCCGAGAACAGTTCCGGCCGGGTCGATGTCGACGACCGACGGCACGGTGTTGATGAACAACCCGATCATCGTCTCGGCACCGGGCAACGAATCCGGGCGACCCGAGATCGTGGTCCCGAAGACCACATCGCGGCGGTCGGTGAGACGGCCCAGCACCACTGCCCAGGCAAACTGTACCGCGGTGTTGATGGTGATCCCGTTGGTGCGCGCCCAGGTGGTCAGCCGAGCGGTGTCGTCCGGATCCAGTTGTACACGAGTGCGTCTCGGTACCGCATCGGCCGGTGTCACCGCCCCTTCGGCAAGCATCAGAGGAGCACTCAACCGGCGGAGGTACGTCGCCCACGCCTCGGTCGCCGCCACCGAGTCCTGCGCAGCGAGCCAGCCGATGTAGTCCCGGTACGGCCGCGGAGCCGGCAACGACGTGGATTCGCCGCCGGCCTCGTACACCGCGAGCAGCTCTTGGAAAAAGATCGCGACAGCCCAGCCGTCCATCAAGATGTGATGCGCCGTGATCAGCAACCGCCTGCGTCCACCGGTGAACTTGACCAGCACGACCCGCAGAGCCGGACCCGACGAGAGATCGAAATTCCTGCGCCGCTCCGACTCTGCGATCGCATCGAATTCGGCGGGGTCGGCGTCTCGCTCAGACCATGGGACGTCCACCCAACTCGGCACGATCTGCACGGGGGTGGGGATGTCGCGGTCGTAGAACGACACCCGCAGGTTCGGATGCCGCTCGAAGATCGCCTCGACGCTGCGGCGTAGCAACGCCACATCCACCGGACCGTTGATCTCGACGATGAACTGCATCGAGTACAGGTCCAGGTCGTCGCCTGCGATCTTCGACAGCGAGAACAGCCCTTCCTGCAAAGGGCTGAGCGCGAGCACATCCTCGATGGCAGGCGGCGCCGACCGATCGACCACGCCTCCGGTCATGACCCGGGTTTCCAGGTGGCCGTGAGAGCAGCCAGCGCGTCATCGCTGAGTCCTGATGTGCTCATCGGCGCATGGGTGCGGGCCACCGTCTCCGCGGGGGTCTCCACCTCGACCGGCGGGTTGGCGAGCGCATCGTCCACGGCAGCCGCGAGTTCGGCGATCGAGTGATGATCGAAGATCATCTGCGGGGTCAGTGGGAGGCCGTCGGCCGCCGCACGCCCGGCCATCTGGATCGAGATCACGCTGTCGCCGCCGAGCGCGAAGAAGTTGTCGTCGCGGCCCACGTCGTCGATCTCGAGAAGTTCCCCCAACAGGTCGGAAAGTGCCTTTTCAGTGGCGGTCTGGGGAGCTTCTCCGCCGCTTCCGACACCGACGACCGCCACGTCGGCGGCGGTGATCTCGAATATCAGGCCGCCGTCGTGGTCCCACTTGGCCCGATCACCGCTACGCAGCAACCGGGAACCGGATGAGTAGGGATTCGACACCCACTCGCCGACTGCTGTCTGCGCTCCCGCCAGGTACACGTCGCCGAAGACACCGATCGGTGCCGGCATCATCGACTGGTCGAGGATCAACACCGACGTCCCAGGCGCAGGACGTCCCGAACGCCTCCCACCCATCTGTCCCACCACGGCAACAGATTCGAAATCTGCAGGCGCATAGTAGTAATGACTGGTCGATCCCGCTGACAGTGCCGAGAGCACCTCGGCCAGGGAAGCCGGGCCGTCCGGTGATGACGCCACCCAACTGCGTACCGACGGCATCACGGAGGTACCGGAATGGGCGAGGAGTGCCAACACCTTCGGTTCCGCGACGACTCGCTCGACCGAATGCCGAGCGATGAGTCGTGCCAGCGCAGCCGGATCATCGCGCTCGGAATCTGTTGCCAGAACCACTGTGGCCGACCGGGCAAGCCCGGCGAGCAGTTCGGACGTGCCCGCAGGCGACGCCGGCGGCGTCGCGATCAGGCGCACGCCCACAGACCCGTCGCCTGCCTCCGGCAAGCCGGCGGAGTCGCGCCCGCCGCCTCCGGCCGCGCGCATGAACGCCTCTCGGACATCAGCGAATCCGGCGGCGTCACCGGATCGCAGTTCCCCGTAGGTCAAGGAGTCCGAACCACGGACGACGGCAACCGAATCCGGATTCTGCAGTCCCGCAGCGCCCAGTCGCGCACCAAGCGCACCCGCCGCGACGTCTGCGCCGCGACTGAAGGTGCCGAGCACCCGCTCCCGTTCGGCCGGCGACTGTACATCCACGCGCCGGACCGGCTGATCGACGTCGTCGGCGAATGCGGCCAGCACACGCACCAACCGGTCGGCGATCAGTTCCGCACCTTCGCGGGTGTACAGGTCGTCGGCGGCGACCAGCCGTGCAGCGAGTTCACCATCGGTACGCGAGGCGAAGATGATGTTCAGATCCAGGAACGAGGTCTCGAACTCGACCGGCAACAACGAGAGCGTCGTGGCACCGGATTCGTTGAAGGCCTGACTGTCCGGGGCACTGTACTCATCCCGGAAGTGCATCATGACCTGGAACAGCGGGTTGCGGGAACGGGAGCGCCGCGGGTTGAGCGCTTCGACCAGGCGCTCGATGGGCACATCCTGATTGCTGTAGGCACCGAGGGCGACGTCGCGCCCCCGCAGCAGGACCTCGCGGAGCGTGAGCTCACCACCGAGGATGTTGCGCAACACGACCATGTTCGCGAAGAGTCCCACGAGGTCCGTGGTCACCTCGTCGGTCCGGCCGGCGATGGGCGTACCGATCGCGATGTCGTCGCCGCCACCGAGCTTGTGCAGCAAGGTGGCGACCGCCGACTGCAGCACCATGAACTCGCTGACGCCGATCGTGTCGGCCATCTCCCGTACGCGGGTACGCAGTTCCACCGGCACCGTGAACGACACCACTTCACCCGTTTTGCCGAGGACCGGCGGCCGGGGGTGATCTGCTGCCACGGTGATCTCGTCGGGTGCCCCCGCCAAGGTCGTTCGCCAGTAGTCGATCTGCCCTGCACCCACCTCGACCGACGATCCATCGGTGCCAATGGTCGAGCTCCGCTGCGCTGCGTCTCCATCGAACAGGTCACGCTGCCACAATGCGTAGTCGGCGTACTCGATCGGGTGCTGCGGCCAGGCCGGCCCGGCCCCATGCGCGAGTCGATGCCGGTAGGCGGTACCGAGATCTGCCAGCAGCACACCGAACGACCAGTGATCGATGACCATGTGGTGCACCAGGATCGACAACACGTGGACGTCGTGACCGAGCACGAAGAGGTGCGCTCGGAGCAGTGGTTCGGATTCGACTGCGAAGTTGTAGTGCGCGATGGCCTCGAGCTGCGCGGTCAGCAACATCTCTGATTCCGCGATCGACTCACCGCCGAGCACCGTGATCGGTAGCGGCACGGAGCCGATCGGACCGATCAGTTGATACGGAATGCCCTGGTGTTCGGGGAACGTGGTGCGCAGGGCCTCGTGGTGCGCCACCACATCGCCCACGGCGGCAGCGAGCGCAGCGGCGTCCAACGGACCGTCGATCCGCACGGCCATGGGGATGTTCCCCATCGCACTCGGGCCCTCGAAACGCCGCGCGAACCACATCGCGAGCTGCGAGTAGGACAGGGGAACACGTTCGGGGCGTTCTCGCTTCACCAATGGTGGTCGTTGCGGTGTCGTTGCGCCGCCCGTTGATTCGTAGTCGTCGTAGTCGTCGTCGGCATCGAGGTCGATACCGAACTCCTCCTGTACCTGTGCGACGAGCCAGGAGGCCAGACCGGCGACCGTGGGGGTGTCGAAGGGCGCGCGTACGTCGATGTCCACCCCGAACTCGGTACGGATCTGCGTCACCAGGCGGGCGGCGAGCAGCGAGTGCCCACCGAGTTCGAAGAACGAATCGTCGGCACCGATGCTGTCGCGGCCGAACAGCTGCGTGAACAGCGCCGCAACCCGGATCTCGGTGGCCGTTGCCGGCGCCCGGAAGACTCGCGGGGCCGCGCCGGCCGGGTCCGGGAGCGCGTCCCTGTCGAGTTTGCCGTGCGCGGTCAGCGGCACCTCATCGATCACGGCGAATGCGCTGGGCACCATGTAGTCCGGCAGGACCGCGGTTGCGTGTTCTCGCACCGAGTCGATGTCCACTTCCGCGCCCCGCTCCCCCACGAGGTAGCCGGCCAGCGCGGGTCCCACGTTGGGATCCCCGGTGACGATCACGAGTGCGCGGGCGACCGCCGGGTGGGTCGACAACGCGGCCTCGACCTCACCGAGTTCGATCCGGAATCCGCGAATCTTGACCTGCTCGTCCGCTCGGCCGACGAACTCGATGTCGCCGTCGACGTTGTGCCGGGCGAGATCTCCTGTGCGGTACAGCCTGCCACCGGGTCGAAACGGATCGGCGACGAACCGTTCCGCGGTCAGCGCCGGACGGCCGTGGTAGCTGCGCGCGAGTTGGTCACCGCCGATATAGATCTCACCGACGACGCCGGCCGGGACGAGTTGCAGGGTCCGATCGAGCAGGTAGACCGCCACGTTGCGGTTGGGCACCCCGATGGGGACCACCCGCACACCCTGCGGTCCGTCGACCGGGTAATGCGTCGCGGCCACCACGGCTTCGGTGGGACCGTAGTTGTTGCGCAGTTGCGCGTCGAACACCGTCCCGAACTTGTCCGCGACCTCTCCGGGCAATGCCTCTCCGCCGACCGGGATCTGCCGCAATGTGGTCCACTCGTTGACACCCGGCAGCAGCAGGAACATGCTCAGCATCGACGGGACCATGTGCATGACCGTCACCCGCTGGCGCACCAGCAGATCAGCCATGTACGGAATGTCCTGCAGAGCATCCGGTTTCGGAACAACCAGGGTGGCGCCGAGGGTCAGGGTGCAGAAGACCTCGAACAACGACGCATCGAAACTCACCGACGACGTCTGCACGAGCCGGTCGTCCGCGGTCATCCCGAACTGAGCATGAAAGCCTGCCAGGTGGTCTGCGATGGCCAGGTGCGGCACGGAGACGCCCTTCGGCCTACCGGTCGACCCCGACGTGTAGATGACGTACGCGAGCGACTGCGGCAGCAGGGGCGTCACCCTGTCCGCGTCCACCGGATCGGTGATCGAGAGGACGCTCGCGGCGCGCTCTGCTGCTGCGAGTTCTGCCGCGCCCAGTATGAGTTTGGGCTCCGCATCCTCGATCATGAAGTCGATGCGGTCACCCGGGTAGGACGGATCGATCGGCAGGTAGGCCGCACCTGCCTTGAGGACCGCCGTTGCGGCGACGACGAACTCCACCGAGGCCGCGATCTCGAGGGCGACGATGTCTTCGGGACCGATGCGGTGCTCACCGATCAACCAGTGCGCCAGTCGGTTCGCGCGAACGTTGAGGTCACGATAGGTCAGCACGACGTGGTCGTCGGTGAGCGCCGGATGGTCCGGATGCGCGGCGACCCTGGCCTCGAACATCGCGGCCAACGTCGTCGCAGCCGCAGGGACCTGCTCGCCCAGCGATCGTTCGATCACCTCGGCCCGTTCGGTACCGAGAACGTCCAGCTGCGCGAGCTGCCGGTCCGGCTCGGCCAGGGCGCCGCGGAGCAGGTCCACGTAACCGGCGAGCATCCGGTCGACGATCCGTCCGTCGAGTACGTCGGCGAAATATTCCGCCTCCACATACGCGTGGTCGTCGCCCAGCACCACTGTCAGCCCCAGCGGCAGTTGGGTCACCGAACTGCTCAGCTCCAGTTGCTCAGCACGCACGTTGTCGAGCGCGAAACCGACCGCACTCTTGCGGGTGGAAAAGCTCAAGCGCACAATTTGTTCGAGGCCGTCGCCGCCGCCGACACGGTCGGGGTTGATCTCCCGGACCACGCGATCGACCCCGATGTGCTGGTGCGCGAACCCGCCGAGTGCCTCGTCACGGGTGGCGGCGACCAGATCGGCGAAGGTCGAGTCCGGATCCACACTCGACCGCAACAGCAGGCTGTTGCCGAAGTAACCGATCAGCGACTGCGCAGGCGCCGAGCGATCCACGACGGGTACGGCGACGAGGAAGTCGTCGCTGCCGGTGTATCGGTTGATCAAGGCGCTGAACGCCGCCAGCAGCACCGCGAACGGCGTGCTCGATTGCTCTCTCGCATGACGGGCGACGGCGTCGATCACCTCGGACGGGATGGCGCGCCTTCCGTGCCCTGCGGTCTTCGCTGCGGGACCCTGATTCTCGGCCGGGAGTTCGAGCCACTCCGGCGGTGGCCGCAACTTCGAGCGCCAGTAGTCGATGCCCTGCGTGTCTTCGACTCCGCCCTGGCGCGGACCGAGTACCGCTACGTCCACGAACTGGGCAGCCAGGCCCTGCGGCACCGGTCCGGCGTTGTAGGCGGCATTCACCTCACCGAAGAACACCTCCCAGGAATCGTCGTCCCAGCAGATGTGATGCACCACGAGGATGAGCGCCCACTCGTCGACATCTGTGCGCACCAGGCTGATCCGGAGGAGCGGGTCAGAGCTCAGGTCGAATGAGCGGGAGAACTGTCGTCGCGCGAGCACCTCGAGGCGGCGGGCCCTGCCCTGCTCGGGAAGGTCGGACACATCGTGTTCGCTCCACGGCACGTCCACGTGCGCAGCGGCGACCTGATAGGGGCTTCCCGAGTCGTCGACGCCGTAGGAGGTGCGCAGGATCTCGTGTCGGTCGACGACCGCACTCACCGCCGCGCGCAGCCTGTCCGGGTCCAGCGCACCCGTGAGGCGGTATGCCACACAGACATTGAGGGTGGTATCGGCGGGATCGCGGTGCTGGACGAACCACAGCCGCTGCTGGCCGGGAGACAACGGAGAGCGTTCGCCCGGCACCCGGACCGGCACCGGCGCGGACTCATCCGCGCTCAGTCCGCGTTCACGCAACCGCCTGCGTAGCAGTTCTTTTCGGCGCGCAATCACATCTTCTGGCATCTGACGGCCTTCACTTGTCTTTCAGCTGGTGTGGGCAGGTCGGGCCGCCACGGAAGATCAACCGATCTGCCGGGTGTTACAGGGAGCAGGGGACCTGCGCGTAGCCCGCGATCTCGCAGGCGCTGGTGTTCGACAACTTCCACTTGCCGTCTTTCCAGACCCAGGTCAGACCCATGGTCGCGTCGTTGAATCCGGGTGAGCGAAGCACCAGGTTGGCGGTCATGGTGTTGCCGCTGACGTTCACGGGGCCCGCGATCCACCACTTGAGTCCAACCGGCTCGAACGCGCGCAGGGTGTTGCCGATACCTTCGCCGACCGTGGCGGCCTTGGCGCCGCCCTCGAGCTCGTCCGCCTTCTGACCACTGGACCCGTTCAGGACGGTCTTGAGCTTGCTGTTCAGTTCGTCCGTCGACAGCGCGGCAGGGGCTTCGACTTGCTGCTGCGCCGCCGGGGCCTGTGTGGCTGCCGGGGCCTGCGACTGCGGCGCCGCGTAGCCGCCGCCTCCCGATGTTCCGCCACCCACGACGGGAGCCGGAGCAGCTGCGGGAGCCTGTGTCGTCGTTGTCGGCGCCGCGGGCGCCGGTGAGGTGGCCTGCGCGTTTCCGGCGACCGGTGCGGTCCCCTGGGGGTTGGCGGCGGAACCGAGATTGACGACGGTCGGTTGCGCGGCGGTCGCACCGGAGTTGTCGGAGTCGACGGCGAAGAGGACTCCGACCACCCCGATCGAGACGATCAGTGCCGAGATGATCGCCGACACGCCTGCGGCAACGAACACCGTCGGCACGTTGACACCTGAACTTGGTTTCCCGGTCACTGCATCTGCCTTCTACTCAATGATCTGATCCGCAACTGTGGACCGGCTCATTCAACCACGGTGGTCGTCGTAATGGTAAGCCTGTCCTTACTCGACCTGACCTGTGCCGGTCCCCAGTCAGCCCACCCGGCTCCGGGACTGTTCGTCCATCAGGGCCACGACCTCGTCCAGCGATGCGCCGCCGAGGATCGCTTCGATCGGCAGATCCCGGTCCAACTCTGCTTTCACCCGCTTCCGGAAGTCGAGGGCCTGCAGGGAGTCCAGTCCGAGCGCCACCAGCGGCATCGAGCGGTCGATGTCGCCTCCCTCGATACCCATCACTTGATTGAGTTCGGCGACAACGAGTTCCGAGAACGTGAGCTCCCGCGACGCGATGACCGGAGTCGTCGGACCCGTGGGGACGACCGGGGTCGCGGCAGCAGGGGTTTGTGGGGCCGGCGATGGCGGGACCAGCCCCGCGATCAGCGATCCATGCCCGAACACCGATACCAGGGCATGCAACTGCACCCAATCCGCCGCAGCGATGATCGAGTCACGCTGCCTCCCCTCGAAGGCGACCGCGAGCGCATCTGCCGGCCTCATCGGGACGACGCCCGCGCCCTCGACCCGGGCGACGGCCGCCTGATCGAGCGGTCCTTGCACACTCCACAGGCCCCACTGCAGCGCGTGGGCATCGATGCCCTGGACCCGCAGCGTGCGGGCCAGGATGTCGAGCAGTCGGTTGGTGACCGCGTACAGGATCTGACCGCGACCGCCCAGTGACGCCGCGATCGACGAGCACAGCAGCACCCGGCAATCGGGAGTGAGCGGGAACGATCGCAGCACGTTGGCGATGCCCAGCACCTTCGACGAGGCGGCTTCCGTGACCATCTCCGGCGTGATGTCGTCCAGACCCGCGTCGACGTAGTTGACGGCGGCGTGGACGAGCACCCCCGCGGGAATGTTCTCGTGTGCCGCAGCGAACTGGAGAACGGACGATTCTTCTCCGACGTCGCAGGAGGCGACGACGATGTCGGTATCTCCGAGCGCCCGGATCGCCCTCAGTCGCGGTTCGATGGCCGCACTCGCGCCGGTGCGGCTCAACAGCGTGATTCGGTCGGCACCCGCCCGCACGTAGTGCTCGCAGAACTCGAGTCCGAGTTTGCCGGTTCCGCCCACGATCACGACGTGACCCAGATTCTCTGTTGCGGGCCGTGAGTCGGCTGCAGACGCATCGGGCTCCGCGTAGACCAGTCGTTTGGCGTAGATCTTGCCCCCACGCAGCGCGAGGTCCGATTCCACTGCCGTGTGCAGCGCACCGACGACTGTGCTCGCGGGCGCATCCGCCGGGAGATCGAGGTGCCGGAACACCGTGGTCGGGAATTCCGCAGCAAGACAGCGAAATCCTGCCGCCGCGCCTGCGCCGAACAGCTGCGGCAGCTCGTCGTCGGGCAGGACGGACTCGCCGCCCACCGTGACGAGCCAGCACTCGGCGGCCCCCCTCGCGACGTCGGGCAGCCACTGCGGGTCTCCGAAGAGCCGCGCCAATTCGGCCACCGCGGTCGGTAGATCAACGCTAGGCAGTGCAGGTAGCACGACGACCACCGAATCGAACGCCCCCTGGGTGACCCCCGATTCGTACACGGTGGCGCTCGCGCCGTGGTCTGCAGCCGCAGCCACCAGGCCCGCGGCGACATCACCACTGCCGCCGCCGTGTTCGACGACGAGAAACGACCGCGGTGGACCCAGCTTGCGCCGCTGCAGTCGCGTCCAGGTCTCGACGACACGACGCGGGTACTCCCGCGCAGTCTCGGGCGACACCGCCGCACCACGTGGCTTCTCGCCGGGAGCGAGGTGAGATGCCCACAGCGACGTCGCCTTCATCTGCACTGCCGGAAAATCCCGCAGGGGCAACGGCGGCGCCCCGTCATCGGCGACCGCGAGTGCCTCCCAGCGGTATCCGGTGTCGTTGACCGCGACCGTGGCGAGGTTCTTCGTGAACTCTGCGAGATCGACGGAGCTGCGGCGCGAGGTGCCGATCACCGGGATCGTCGCATCGGGTGCGGTGACGCTGATGTTCTCGCCGATGGCCAGCATCAGGGTCGGATGTTCGGCGACCTCGATGAAGGTGTCGGCGCCACCGGCGACGGCGGCCCCGACCGCGAGGTCGAACCGGACCGGATTGCGCAGATTCCAGAACCAGTAGTCCGAGAGCAGATAGTCGGTCGTGACCTGCTTGCCGAGCGTGCCACCGACACAACCGATGTCCGTCTCGAGGAACGCCTGGTTCTCGAGCTTGTCGCCGATCGCTTCCCCGAGCTTCGTACGGAACTGGGCGACTATAGACGTGTGCGCCGGATAGTCGACCCGGATCTCCTTGGCGAACTTGCCCCCCGCTGTCAGGGCTTCGACCATCTCGATCACCGTGCCGCGGTCACCCGAGATGCACAGGATGTGGGGTGAGTTCACGACGGAGAGCTCGGCCCATCCGGAGTTCGCTGCCAGCATCGCCTCGCATTCGTCGCGGTCGATCGCGACGACAGCCATCGAATAGCCGGTCGGCGAGAACTCGACCACCAGGTTCGCCCGGCTCGTCACGACGTGGATGGCATCGGCCAGCGACATCGCCCCGGAGATGTATGCCGCGGCGATCTCGCCCTGGCTGTGGCCGACCGTGGTCGCCGGTTCGACCCCCACCGATCGCCACATCTGCGCGAGCGCGACCATCTGCATCAGCAGCGCCGGCTGGACGATCCGGATGTCCTCACGCTCGTCGGATTCTTCCCCGAGCAGGTAATCCAGCGGCGAGATGTCGTACAGCTCCTGGAAGAGTGCGTTACTGCCCTCAACGGATTCGCGGAACACCGGTGAGAGGTCGTAGAAGAGCCTGCCCATCCCCCGCCTCTGGCTGCCCTGGCCCGGGAAGATGAAGCCGGTGGTGCGCTTGGCAGCTGCGCCGCGCCCGGCGATCACATCCGCGTGGTCGACCCCCTCGGCCAGGGCTTCGAGAGCTTCGGTCAGCTGCGCGGAATCGGTGGCCAGGACCATCGCCCGGTGACGCCGGACAACCCTGGTGCGCATCAGCATCGAGGAGACGTCCCCGATCGTCACCTCCGGGTGCCTATGCAGGTAGTCGGCCAAGGCCGCCGCTTCGGTCCGCAACAGCTCCGCCGAGTCGGAAGACACGATCACCGGGACACGGCCGTCGGGCAATCGGTAACTAGGCATGTGAAACCTCCGCGGCAGTGTTCGCTGGACGGGTGGGGCTACGCAGCCCGACGTCGGTCGGCTCAGGCATGCCGATGATCGCGTGGGCATTGGTGCCGGAGACACCGAAGGACGAGATGGCGCCGTATCGAACGCCGTTCGTGGGTTCCCAGTGGTCGAGATCATCGGCCAGACGCAAGGCCGAGGCGTCCCAGTCGATCTTGTCGGTGGGGTCGTCCGCGAAAAGACTCGGCGCCGTCTGACCGTGCTCGCCGCACAGCAGCACCTTGATCAGGCCCAACATGCCGGATGCCGCCTGGGCGTGCCCGGCGTTCGACTTCACCGATCCGAGCTTCACCTCGGACGTGCCGGACTTGCCGTAGGTGTTCTGCAGGGCGGTCAGTTCCATCGGATCACCGAGTGGGGTACCAGTCCCGTGCCCTTCGATCAGACCGACATCGGAGGGATCGATCTGGGCTGCCAGCAACGTCTTTCGGATGAGTTTCTCCTGCGCGGAGGCACTGGGCACCACGATGGGCATGCCTTTGCCGTTGTGGTTGATGCGGGTCGCCTCGACCCTGCCGTACACCCGGTGCCCCATGGCCCGGGCCCGGGATTCTCGCTCGACGATGACAACACCGGCGCCTTCGCCCCACAGCGTGCCGGTGGCGTTCGCGGCGTAGGAACGGCAGTGCCCGTCGGCGGCGAGACCGTTGTTCTTTGAGAACTCGTAAAAGGCTGCCGGGGAACCCATCACGCAGACACCGCCGGCGATCGCCCAGTCGCATTCGTCACCGCGGACCGCGCCCGCGGCCAGGTGCAGGGCCGTCAGCGACGATGCACACGCGGTGTCCACGCTGACGGACGGGCCGATGAGCCCGAGGCTGTGTGAGATCCGGCCGCTCGCTGCGCCGAGGGCGGTACCGGCGATACGGTGTCCGCTGAACTCGTTGACCGCTGCGGCGCGAGGACCGTACTCGCTGATCGAGACCCCCATGTAGCAGCCGACCTCCTCGCCGTCGAGTGCTCCGGGATTGATGCCCGCGTGTTCGAGCGCCCGCCACGCGACCCGCAATGCGACGCGTTGTTGCGGATCCATCGCGGCCGCCTCACGCGGGCTGATGCCGAAGAACAGCGGATCGAATTCGGTTGCAGCGTCCAGGAATCCCCCGGCATCGGCGACAGGCGCCCAGCCGTCGATCCGATCGAGGGCCAGCACCTCCTCGATGTCCCAGTCCCGGTTGCGGGGGAAGGCACCGATCAGCTCGTGTCCACCGCTCAACGCATCCCAGAACGACCCGAGGTCGTCGATACCACCGGGCGCCTCCACGGCCATCCCGGAGATGACGATGGGATCGGTTGTGTCATCGGTCATGTCACGGGTCCTATCGGTACATCGAGGTCTGCGTCACCGAGGTGGGTGTCATCGGCGGCTGGGGCGCCAGGAGTTCAGCGATCGGATCACGGTTGCCGTCCAGGTAGAAGTGGCCGCCATCGAAAACGCTCACCCCGCTCTCCCCCGTGGTGTGCGCGGACCAGCCGTACAGTTCACGAGGTTTGATGAACGGATCCTCGGCCCCGCCCATCGCCTGGATCTCGGCGGCGACGGTGACGTCGGCCGGGCAGGAGTACGCGTCGAATGCGCGGTAGTCCATCTTCATCACCGGCAGCGCCATCCTCATCAGATCGGCACTGGCCAGCACGTCACCACCGGTACCGTTCAGCGCCGAGAGATGGGCGAGCAACTCCTGGTCTTCCTTGGGGTGCGGAGGCAGATTCTCGACCTGCGACGGCGCCACCGCAGCCGACACCCCGAGCAGCCGAACGTCGATACCGGCGGCCTCGGCAAGCCGGACGAACTCGAACGCGACAATCGCACCCATGCTGTGGCCGAAGACGGTAACAGGGACCTGCCGGTTCCAGCGGGACGACACGAACTCGTCGAACGCCCCACGGGCGAGTTCTGGCAGGGTCTGCGCCGGTTCCTCGCGGACGCGGTCCTGGCGACCGGGATACTGGAGCACCGCGACGTCGAAGATCGCGCCGAGCTGCTTGGAGAACGTCCGGTAGGTCGATGCGCCGCTTCCCGCGTGCGGGAAGATCAGCAGCGGTGGGTTGTCAGCCGAGACGGGTTTGTGGAATTGCCTGATCCATCCGAGATCACGTGACATTGGGTGGTACTCCTCATCTTCGGCGGTTGTGCGGAGGCCGCGAGGCCTTGACGTAGGCTTTGCTTCATTGACCGCAGGCACGTGAACGGAGCACCACCGCCATGACATCGCACGTCCTCAAACGTGAAATCGTCGATGTCGGCGACGACATCCTGGCCGCCGGCCCGCCCGTGGTCCCGACGCTCACCACTCCGTATTCTCTGCGGCTGGTCGACCCGGACAGCGCGGATCCCGACATCATCGCGACGTGGATGTCGTTGCCGCATCTGGTCGAATCGTGGGAGCAACCGTGGACGCGTGAGGAGTGGCGTGCCGATTCCGCGGCCAGGTTGGCCGGGGACTACTCGCGACCGTGCATCCTCGGTGTCGACGTCTCCGAGCTCGACGGATTCGACGCGACGCCGGCCGGCGGAGACCTCACGGCCGCGGGTTCCACCGCGATCATCGAGGTCGCCTACGTGGAGCTGTACCGTGCCGCCCGAGACGAGAACGCCCGCGTGTACGACGCCGCTCCGTGCGACATGGGATTCCACATCGCGACCGGGCCAACAGAATTCCTCGATCGTGGAGTCATCTCGGCCGCGATGGCGCAGCTCGCCGACGCCATTTTCGCGGCAGAGATGCGGTGCGACACCATCATCGTCGACCCCGACCACCGCAACACCAGGATGCGGCGGGCGCTGCAGAAGCGGGGTTTCACCGAACTCGGCGAGTTCGATGTACGGCCGGGCCGTCGTATCGCGCTGCACACCATGAGGCGTTCCTGACCCGAGGCCCCGGCCGTTCATCGCCGCCCCGATCGGGCCTGTGAACGCCTGGTGTCCTTGGCTTTTGCGTCCTCTGACCGCAGCACACGGTTGGAGAGCTCACCGAGGCAGCTCAGGTTCGGGAAACCGGGCCCTTGGGCGAACCCGGCAAGGTTCGGCAGATACAACTTGGGCTCGAGACCCGTCACCGCCAGGTCGTATCCGATGGACAGCTCGAGACGTTCGGAGTCCAGTGGCCAGCCGATCGCCAGTTCCAGCAGATCGGTTGTGGCCGAATCGAACAGGTCCATGAACCACAGGGGCTGGCCACCGGTTGCATCGACCACCAGGTCGAAGCTGTGTGCCTGTGCCGTTCGCAGCTCGTTGTGCAGGGTCAGAGCGACCGATCCGTTCTGGTCGGCCACCCGAACAACCCGGCCCTGCAGATGGTGCACCCGGGCGTCGCCGATCAGGGTCTCCTGCACCCGGACCGAGAACACCCCACGGTCCGTTCGGCGGATGACGTCGCGCCGTTCGACAGTGCTGAGCGCGGCCCATTTCGACGGGTCGCTGAACAGTGCGTTCTCGAAGAAACTCTCACCCCGGGTGTAGATCGTCGCCGTCGGCGAGATCACCGAGATCGTCATCGCATCATGACGGATCAGCTCGTCGAGGGCGGACCCTGCCGTCTCGCCGCCGCCGATCACCGCGGCCCGCGAGGAGGGCGGGATCTCTCTGCGTCCGGCCAGGTTCCAGAACTCGGCAATGCTCAGGACCTTCGGGTGAGAGGCCAGTGCCCGGTCGCTGCGGCCGGGACCCGACATCATCAGCCCGTCGGCCTGCAGGGTGCGCGACGTGCCGTCTGTCGATGACACCTGCACTGTCCACCCGGCACCGTCCGACGACACGGTCGTGACCGTGCCCACCACCAATTCGAGGTTGATCTTCTGAGCAACCCACTGGAGATACTTCGCCCAGTTGTGGTGTGGGGGGTTGGGCCTGCCGCGGTCGATCCACTCCGCATAGGTGCCGCGGTCCACCAGGAAAGACGACCAGCTGTACGCCATCATCGCGGCGTTGATCTCGTGATTGTGGCCAGGCGCGATGTTGGAGCGGTAGGGGAACCCGATGTCTTTCTCCGGACTGGTCCCGAGGCGGTGCCGTCCATCCGTCCAACCGCCACCCGCCTCCCAATTACCACCGACCGCATGCGAATCGACGGCGATGACACGTGGTGCGGGCAGGCCCAGGTCGCGCATCACCGCGGCCTTCGCCGCGACCGCCAGCGCCTTGGGGCCGGCGCCGACAACAAGAAGCGTTTCCACCGTGTTCGGGGTCGTCGAGTCTTCGGTCATCATCTACTCCGGAACCAAGTGCGAGAGGTCGTCATCGTCGAGCGCGAGGACATCGAGGTACATTTCCGCGACCTGTTCGAGCCGATCGTGCGAGTTGTCCGACAGCATCAGGCGATCGGCGATTGCCGCGATGGTCCGTCCGGAGAACACGTCGGCGACTCCGGCCCTGGGCGCGTCCAGCCACTCTCGGATGCGGGCGATCAAGGTGGTTGCCAGTACCGAATCTCCGCCGAGAGAGAAGAAGTCGTCGCCTCGTCCCACCTCGTCGAGGTCCAGCAACTCCCCGACGATCTGGGCGAGCGCCCGCTCGAGCGCCGTCCGGGGCGCTTCGAACGTGAGCTCGTCCTCGCCGGTCTCGAGCAGTGTCTGCACTGCCCGCCGGTCGAGTTTGCCGTTGCTCGTGATCGGGAAGGCCTCGATGATCAACAGGTGCCCGGGGATCATGTAGCCGGGCAGCAACTCCCGCAGGCCTTCGAGGACCTCGTCGTGATCTAGTTCGACACCCGCCTCGGGCGAGACCGCGGCGACCAGTTTCGGTGCGGCCGACGTGATCACCGACGCGACAGCGCGGTGCACCCCCGGCAACAGCCGCAGGGCACCCTCGACCTCGCCGAGTTCGACGCGATAGCCGCGGATCTTGACCTGATGGTCTGCGCGGCCGAGGAATTCGAGGCAACCGTCGGGCCAGTACCTGGCCAGATCACCCGTGCGGTACCAGTTCTGCCCGGATCTGCGGACGAACCGGTCGGCCGTGCGTTCGAGATCATTTCGGTAGCCGAGAGCGACACCGGCGCCACCGATCCACAGTTCCCCGGCAACCCAGTCCGGACAGTCGTTGCCCGCCGCGTCGACGACCCGGCACTGGACGTTGTGCAGCGGCACTCCGTAGGGGACGGCCGCCCACTGGGCAGGGGGATCGACGGTTTCACAGATCGTGGCGTGGATGGCGGTTTCCGTCGTGCCGCCCAGTCCGGCGACCCGGACAGCCGGGGAGTGCGCTGCCATCCGCCTGGGCAGGTCCACGCCCACCCAGTCCCCACCGAGGAACACCGCCCGCACCGACGTCAGGGCGGTACTGCCTGTCGGCGTCGCGTTGAGCAACATGTCGAGCAGGCTCGGGACGCAGGCGAGCAGGGTGATCGCGTGCCGATCGATCAGGTCGACCCAGGTGTCGGGATCGGCACGTTCGGCATCGGTGAGGGTGACGACGGCGCCTCCGACACCCCACAGTCCGAAGATGTCGTAGATCGACAGGTCGAACTCGAGATTCGATACGAGCAGCGCGCTGTCGGCGGCCGTGACCCCGAAACGATGATGGAGGTCCTCGATGGTGTTCATCACCGCGCGATGCGGTACCTCCACGCCTTTCGGGACCCCGGTGGAACCGGAGGTGAACAGAACGTAGGCCGGCGTCTCCGGGTCCGGGATCACCGCTTGCGCGAGCGGATTCCGATGGCCGGCGGCATCCGCATACGTCAGCGACACCATCGCCTCCGGTTGCTGCCCCGACGTCGCGTCCACACCGAGCCAGGCCACGACGTCACCGGCGGTGAGGATGTGCGCACGCCGGGCCGCAGGCTGGTCGTGTCCGACCGGGACGTACGTGGCGCCGGCGGCCAGGATCCCGAGGGTCGCGATGATCTGGTCGGGCCCCTTGGGTAGCTGGACGGCGACGGCCTGTCCCTGCCGTACCCCTGCGTCGCGCAACGCCCCCGCCACCGCCAGGGCTCGCGCGCACACCTCGCGATAGGTCAACAGTCCGTCGGCACCGGAACGGATTGCGGGCGCATCCGGGGTTGTCTGTGCCCACCGGAAGAAGCCTTCGTGCAGAACATCATTGCTGGTCGGGAAGTCGGTGGCGTTGACGCTGTCCCGTACCGCCCGCTGGTCGAGCGGTAGGTGTCCGGTGGTGTCGGCCTCCCACGCGGCATCCGACATGGTCAACCGGTCGACCGCGCCTCGGTATTGCGCGAACATCGCGTCGACAACACCGGGGTAGAAGGCTGACTCCCGGACATCCCAGTTCAGCAGCAAGCCGCCACGCAATTCGGTGACCTGCGCGTCGAGCAATACTTGGGGGCCCTGGGACACGATCCATTCGGGTTCGCCGAAGGTGGAGATGACCTCGCCGGAGAAGAGCTCTCCGAGGTTGATGGCACTGGTGTACACGACCGGTGCAAGGACCTGTTCTCCGCGCAGCCTACCGAGGTCCCGGAGCACCTCCAGTCCGCTGTACGACGCATGGGAGCCATTGGCGTGCATGGTCTTCTGGATCTGTCGCGCGCGATCGACGATGGTGGTCGGGACGGAGGCGTCGACGTCGAGCAGGACCGACGTGGTGAAGTCGCCGACGAGGCGGTCGACATCGGGGTGCGCCGGCTCGCGATGGAACAGTGGCAGGTTCAACAGGAACCGCGGGGCGCTGGACCAGCGGGCGATCGACTCCGCGAACACCGAGGCAAGCGCCATCGCCATCGTCACACCGCGTTCTCGGGCGGCGGCTGCGAGCGCGGCCTTGGCCTCCGCGTCGATCCAGTGGTGATGGCGGACGACGTGGCCGGAGTCCGATCGCTGCGACTGGGGCACCAGGGGAAGTGCCGGTGCGGCCGGTAGTTCCGGTAGACGCTCGGTCCACCAGTCCCGGTCGCGATCACGGGCTGGGTCGGGGTTGGCGCTCCGCCACGCCAGATAGTCGCGGTAGGTGAAGTCGACCGCCGAGAGCCGGGCGCCGTGATACAGCGAGGCGAGGTCGGCGAGCATCGTGCGATAGCTCATCGCATCGCCTGCGATCATGTCGACGTCCACGTGCAGCCGGGTCCGGTCCTGCGGCAGCAGCGACAAGGTGATGTCGAAGACCTGGCCGTCCGAGATGGGCAGCACTTGACTAGATTTCGTGTCCCGGATCGAACGCAGCTGCTGGTCGAGCTCATCGTCGGCGAGATCGCGCAGGTCGACGACGGAGAACACCTCCCGCCCAGGGGCGGGAAGGATCCGCTGGGTGCCGTCGGGCAAGATCTGCGCACGCAGCATCGGGTGCGCCGCCGCCAAACCACCGACGGCTGCGCGCAGCACCCCGGGATCGACGCCCGCGCCGTCGAATTCCACATAGAGATGGGCCGCGACCCCGCCCAGGTCTTGTCCCTCCGACCGCCCGATCCAGTAGGCGTGCTGCATCGGCGCCAACCCGAATGCCTCGGTCGGTGCCGAATCGATCACGGGCGCAAGGGTGTCCGCGACGGTGGGTTCTGTTGTCACCCCGATCAGTTCGGCCCAGGCAGAGACAGTGGGAGCCGCGGCCAACTGGGCGAAGTTCACGTCGTGGCCGCGTTTGCGCCACGAGCCGGCGATCTTCATCATCCGGATCGAGTCCAGGCCCAGCCCGATCAGGTCGGCGTTCACCTCGACGTCATCGACCGCGACGCCGAGCTGTGCGGCGACCTGCTCGCGAATCTGATTCATTCCCAATGCATCCGATGCCTGGTGTCCACTCACGACGGTATCCCTCATCTCAGCTGTTCTCCGCTGCATTGCGATAGCCCTTGACTGCCAGTCCCCCGAGCACGGCGGTCATACCGGCGACCCACAACAGCGTCAAGGTCAGGGGCGCAGCGACGGCGCCACCCTCGGTGAGGCCGGACATGGTGTCGATGGCCGGACTCGTCGGCTGGTATCGGACGATCGGTTGCAGCCAGCCCGGATATTCGGTGACCGGAACGAATCCGCTGTTGAAGAACAGCATCAACAGGAACAGCGCGCCGAGGTGGGTGACGATCTGTTTGCCCGAGGAGACCGTGGCCAGTGCGATCACCAGCACCGCCCAGCCGAGCGAACACAGCATCGCAACGCCGATGGCCCCTGCCCCGAAGGCGATTCCCTGCTCGAACCGGAATCCCATGGGGATGGCCACCACGAACAGCACGATGGTGCCGACCCCGGTACGAACGATCTCCGCCACCAGCTCCGGTGATGAAACCGATCCGCGGCACCGGCAGCGTCCACAGCCGTCCGAGCAAACCGCTCTCGCGCTCGGCGGTCAGACTCAGACCGGTCGAGATGGTGCCGAACATCGTCCCGACCAGGGCGACGAGTCCGACGTTGCCGTACACGCTGTCGCCCCCGCCCATCGCCGTGACGGTCTCACCGAGGACGAGCTGGAACATGACCAGCAGGAACGCGGGGAAGACGATGGCCTGCACCACGACCGCAGGATCACGAGACCAGGCTCGCAGTAACGCGGCGGCGTGCACCGTGGTCTGGGTGCCGAGACCGACACGGCGCCGGCTCACCGAACTCGTGGTGGCGGTGTCTGGTTCCGCCTGCGTCTGGCTCATCGACTCGCCGTCCGGCGACCGACCACGCCCGCGGCCGCGCCTCCGGCGACCAGCAGGCCGATCGCCCAGAGGATCGGAGCGGTGGCGTCGAAGTCCGACCCGGTCGACAGTGCCCGCAGCGCGTCGGCGAACTGCGAGACCGGCGAGTTGCGGACCACCGGTTGCACCCACTCCGGGAACGCCCCTGCCGGAACGATGCCGGTGGAGAGCATCACCAGGATCAGCTGCGGGATCATCAGGGCCTGTCCGACGCTCTCGGCGTTGGTGATCACGGATCCGAGCGCGTCGGTGAGCAGGCTCAGCGCCAGGGCGAAGACGACGACCAGGAGTACGAACGCTGCGATCTCGACGGGCGTCGTATCGAAACGGAAGCCGAAGACAGAACCGATGACGAGCCCGCCGGATGTCGAGATCAGCGACATGACGATCACCACCGACATCCGGGCGAAGGTGGGTACCGATCGAGAGATGGGCAACGACGTGAGCCGGTCGCGCACCCCCGCTGCGGCGTCGATGCCGGCGTTCTGCGCGGCCATGATCGCGGTGAACAGCCCTGTCTGCAGCAGGATCACGGGCGCCAGGTATTGCGCGTAGTCGATGCCGGACCGATCGAACTGTCCGTGCAGCGGAACGTAGAAGCACACGAAGAAGATGACCGGGGTGAGTGCCCCGGAGATCAGGTCGCCGTCGCGCCAGGCCGAATTGATCGAACGAACCGAAAGAACCTGCAGTGCAGGCCCGAAGCGAACGCTGGTCCGAACCGCCGGGTTGCTCGTTTGCGCGCGATCGATCTGGGCGGCGAGGCTCACGGCACCGCCGACCCGATGTCGTCGGTGGCGCTGTCGACGGGCCCGGTGCCGATCCCGGTCAGCCGGAAGAACACCTCGTCGAGCGAGGGCCGGCGCAGGCCGATGTCGAACACCTCGATCGAGTGGTCCTGGAGGCGGGCTATGACGTGGGCGACGGTGGCCATCCCATCCGGTGCCGCCACCCCCAGCCGTGGGTGCGGCGTGGCGGCGGTACTGTCGCCGTTCTCGATCAGCGCGAACCCCGCGAGGGCCGTTCGCGCGCCATCCAGGTCGACCGATTCCTGCAGGTTGATCTCACAGATGGCGCCGCCCGCTCGGGCCTTCAACGTTTCGGAGGTGCCCTCGGCCACCACGCGCCCGTGATCGAGCATGACGATCTGATCGGCGAGGCGGTCGGCCTCTTCGAGATACTGGGTGGTGAGCAGCACCGTGATGCCCTGGGCACGCAAGGTGGAGACCGTCTCCCACACCGACTGCCTGCTGCGGGGATCGAGTCCGGTGGTCGGTTCGTCCAAGAACAGCACCTGCGGCCTGGTCACCAGCGCACAAGCGATGTCGACCCGGCGACGCATGCCTCCGGAGAGGGTGCCGATCCGTCGGTCGATGAACTCCTCGAGACCGAAGTCGCGGGCCACCTCGCCGATCCGTTCGCGCGCCCCACGCCTGCTCAACCCCGTCAGCCGGCCGAACATCGTGAGGTTCTCCCTGGCCGTGAGCGATTCGTCCAATGACGCGTATTGGCCGGTCAGCGAGATCAGTTCCCGCACCCGGGCGGGATCGCCGACAACGTCGAATCCACCGACCGTCGCGCGACCACCCGTCGGTCGCGCAAGCGTCGCCAGGATCGACAGCGCGGTGGTCTTGCCACTGCCGTTCGGACCCAGCAATCCGAGCACGGCGCCTTCCGGAACCGCAAAACTCACCTGGTCGAGCGCACGGATCTGCCCGTAGTCCTTGACCAGTTCGTCGATGACGATTGCCGACATGGTTCACCTCACCTAGGAATTCCCGGGACGCTCTCGCGCTCGACCAGATACGGCGCGACACTGCCGAGTTTCTCGCAGGTCTCCTCGAACTCGCGGTCCGGCGACGACTGCCCCACGATCCCCGCGCCTGCCCGAATCCACGAACGCCCGTCCTCGCGGAACACGGTGCGCAGCGCCAGGGTGGCCTCGAGTTCGCCTTCCGACGATGCGGTCAGCACCGCCCCCGAATAGAGGCCACGGCGGCTGGCCTCGAGGCGGTAGATCGCGTCGACCGCCGCGGCTTTCGGGATACCGGACGCCGTGACCGCCGGGAACAGCACCTCGAGTCCGTCCCAGGGTCCGAACTGCGGGGCCAGGGTGCCTTCGACGGTCGACGCCAGGTGCTGAACGCTTCCGCGTTCGCGCACGACCATGAACTCAGTGACCGCGGTGGTGCCGGGGACGGCCACGGACTGGACCTCAGCGAAGGAGGTACGCACCGACACCGCGTGTTCGACGATCTCTTTGGCATCGGAGATCAGCTCGGCACGAGCCGAGCGGTCCATCTCCTCCGACCGGCCGAACGCACGGGTACCCGCAAGCGGTTCGGTGACCAGTGTCCCCGCAGCATCGACGGCGCCGACGAGCTCGGGACTGAACCCGGCGGCCTCGAGACCACCGAGTCTCAACAGGAACGACCTCGCCGGGTTGTTGTTCCGGCGACCTTCGGCGTAGGTGGCCGCGACGTCGACGTCGAACGGGACCTCTACCGCCCGCGAGATGATCACCTTCTCGTAGTCGCCGCGGTGGATCTCGGCGACGGCGGTCGCCACCCGCGCGCGGTAGTCGGAGGTGTCGTCGTGGACCGGGAGAGGCCGCGGCACAACCGGATCGCTGCGGTCGGTGTCCGCTGCGATCTCGCGCAGCCGCGCGTCGGTGGCCGCGTCGGCGCCCTCGATGCGAATCCCGTCGTTGTCGATCCAGGCCTCGAACTCCGGCACGATGAGGTGCGCGAGGACACTGCCCGGAGCGAGATGATGGGCGGCGCCGAGCCCCGGGGCACAGAAGTCGAATCCCACCCAGCCGTAGACGCGCCAATGCGGGAACGGCAACTCCGACAACGTCTTCGAGATCGCGGCCGCCGGCGATCCGGTCCATTCGCCGACAGTCTCCAGATCGCCTGCGACGGTGGTGATCGTCTCGGTGGTGAGTCGCAGCTCGGCGCGGTGGCCTCCGGCGAAGACCCATCGGTTCTCGCGCTCGTAGACCACGTAATCGGACGTGATGCCCGCTGCGGCCCACGCAGCACAGATCTCCGCGGCATCCACGGTGCCGATGCCGCCGGAATGGGCGTGGTCGTCGCTCGCCGTGTCGATGGTCGCTGTCATCGCGACACTCCTGCGGCACATGCTTTGCTCATGACATCCTCTGCTCACCGCATCACGCGACCGTGCTCCACTTAGGCTTGGCTAAGTTCCGCTTGAAGGTTAGCCTAAGCAAAGCGGGGCGCCAAGTCTCTTGTGACGAGGTGACGCCGGTCCGGTATAGAACTCGGTCCCCGGCACCCCCGTAGGCCACCCAACGAGGACTCAACGCATGCCTGATTCCACCACTTTCGGCGATCTCACCAGCGGTTTCGCCGATCACCCCGGTCCCACCGCCGCCCGCTACCGCGACCTCGGTCTGTGGTCGGACCTGCCGCTGTGGCGGGTGTTGTGGGACCAGGCCGATGTTCGTCCACAGGCGGCTGCAATCTCCGATACCGACCGGGCCCTCACCTACGAGGAGTTCGTCGCAGCGGCCCGGTCCCGCGCCGCGGGTTTCCTCGACACCGGACTCCGCCCGGGCGACCGCGTGATCCTGCAGAACCAGAACTCGGTGGAGTTCGCGATCAACCTGTTCGGATTGCTGCGTGCCGGCATCGCCCCCGTGATGGCGCTGCCCGCACACCGGATCAACGAGATCGCCCACCTCGCGCAGACAGCCGGGGCGGTCGGATACATCTGCCACGACGAGAGCAAGGACTTCGACTACCGCGGCCTCGCGCGGGAGTTGGTCGCCCGCCGGCCCGCGGTGCGGAGCATCTTCGTGACGGGCGACCCCGGCGAGTTCTCCCCGCTGCCCGATGGTGACACCGAATCACTGCAGGAGGTACCCGCACCCGACCCCGACGCGCCTGCTCTGTTCCTCGTCTCGGGCGGCACCACCGGTCTACCCAAACTGATCGCGCGCACCCACAACGACTACCGGTTCAATGCACAGCGCAGCGCCGAGATCGCCGCGTTGACCTCGGGCGACACCTACCTCGTCGCCCTCCCCGCCGCCCACAACTTCCCACTCGCCTGCCCAGGTCTGCTGGGCGTCCTGTCGGTGGGCGGGCACACCGTCTTCACCGACAACCCGTCTCCTGACAACACATTCGACCTGATCGAGAAGCATCGCGTCACCGTCGTCGCACTCGTGCCGGCGCTGGCCCAGGTCTGGACCGCTGCCACCGAGTGGGAGCCCGCGGACATCTCGTCCCTGCGCTTGATGCAGGTGGGCGGGGCCAAACTCGCCGGACCGGACGCGATCGCCGCGAACGCCGTGTTCGACGGTGCGGTACAGCAGGTGTTCGGCATGGCCGAAGGGCTCATCTGCTACACCCGGGCCGACGATGACGAGGCTGTGGTCACCCGCACCCAGGGGACACCGATGAGCGACCTCGACGAGCTCCGGATCGTCGACGACAACGGCGCCGACGTACCCGACGGATCCGACGGCGAGCTACTGGTCCGCGGCCCGTACACGATTCGCGGCTACTACCGCGCCGACGAGCACAACGCGCGCTCGTTCACCGGTGATGGTTACTACCGCAGCGGGGACAGGGTGCGGCGGTTGCCTTCTGGGCATCTGATGGTCACCGGCCGCATCAAGGACACGATCGTCCGCGGCGGTGAGAACGTCGCCGCTGACGATGTCGAAGAGAACCTGCTGGCTCACCCGGACATTCGGCAAGCCGCAGTCGTCGGGCTGCCCGATCCCGGCCTCGGTGAGAAGATCTGCGCGGCCATCGTCACCGACGGCCCGGCACCCGATCTACCCACGGTCAGGGCCTTTCTGGCCGACCGTGGGCTCGCGACATTCAAGCAACCCGACCTGCTGCGGGTGGTGCGTTCACTACCCGTCACCGCGGTCGGCAAAATCGACAAACGCACACTCGTGGCACAACTCACCTGACGCTGGCGTAGGCTGCGTTCGGTAACCACACACACACGGGGGCTCTCGCGAACCGAGGGCTGAGATGACGGCAGGCGGCCGTCGACCGGATGAACCTGACCGGGTAATGCCGGCGTAGGGAGAAGCAATGGCCGACGCATCGAATTCTGTCCCCACCACCAGCCCGGAGACGAAGCGGAGCGGAGCTCGACCCGTTTCGACACCCGAGACGACCCCGATCACCACGGGACCGATCCGGGGCAGTTCGAAGACCTACCAGCAGATCGACCACCTGCGGGTGCCGGGACGCCGGGTCCACCTGTCGAACGGTGAGCACCTCGACCTCTACGACACATCCGGGCCGTACACCGACGCCGACCCCCATCTCGACCTCGAGGCAGGTCTGCCGCGTACCCGCGACAACTGGAACCGTCTCGCCCCGATCGACGGCGCCAGCACTCAACTCGCTTGGGCCAGAGCTGGTTTGATCACGGACGAGATGCGTTACATCGCCGCCCGCGAACAGATGTCCCCCGAATTCGTACGGTCAGAGGTGGCGGCGGGCCGCGCGGTCATCCCCGTCAACCACCACCACCCGGAGTCGGAGCCGATGATCATCGGCAAGGCGTTCACGGTGAAGGTCAACGCCAACATCGGCAACTCGGCGGTCTCGTCGTCGATCGCCGAAGAGGTCGAGAAGATGGTCTGGGCCACGCGATGGGGCGCCGACACCATCATGGATCTGTCGACCGGCAAGGACATCCACGTGACCCGGGAATGGATCATGCGTAACTCGCCGGTGCCGGTGGGCACGGTCCCGATCTACCAGGCACTCGAAAAGGTCAATGGCGACCCGGTGAAGCTCACCTGGGAGATGTACCGCGACACAGTGATCGAGCAGGGCGAGCAGGGCGTCGACTACATGACCGTGCATGCCGGGGTGCTGCTGCGATACGTACCGCTCGCCGCAAACCGCGTCACCGGCATCGTCTCCCGCGGGGGTTCGATCATGGCAGCGTGGTGTCTGGCGCACCACGAGGAGTCGTTTCTCTACACGCATTTCGACGAGCTGTGCGAGATCTTCGCCCGCTACGACATCACCTTCTCGCTCGGCGATGGCCTCCGCCCGGGCTCCATCGCCGACGCGAACGACGCAGCGCAATTCGCCGAGCTTCGCACGCTCGGCGAGCTGACGAAACGAGCCAAAGCCTTTGGTGTACAGGTGATGATCGAAGGCCCCGGGCATGTCCCGATGCACAAGATCGTCGAGAACGTACGGCTCGAAGAGGAGCTGTGCGAAGAGGCGCCCTTCTACACGCTCGGGCCGCTGGCCACCGACATCGCGCCGGCCTACGACCACATCACCTCCGCGATCGGGGCTGCGATGATCGCCCAGGCCGGGACCGCGATGCTGTGTTACGTGACGCCGAAGGAGCATCTGGGTCTGCCCGATCGCGACGATGTCAAGGTCGGCGTGATCACCTACAAGATCGCAGCACACGCCGCCGATCTCGCCAAAGCGCATCCCAGGGCACAGGAACGCGACGATGCTCTCTCGAGGGCACGCTTCGAGTTTCGGTGGAACGACCAGTTCAACCTGGCGCTCGATCCGGACACCGCAGTGGAATACCACGACGAGACCATGCCCGCCGAGCCTGCGAAGACGGCGCACTTCTGCTCGATGTGCGGGCCCAAGTTCTGTTCGATGCGGATCTCGGCCGATGTCCGTGAGTACGCACGCGAGCACAACCTCGTCACCCAGGACGACATCGACCGAAAGCTGGCCGCTGACATGGCAGCCAAGTCTGAGGAGTTCAAGGACAAGGGAGCAACGGTGTATCTGCCACTTGCCGAGATCGACACAGCCGCCGCGACATGAGTGACGAAGCCGGAAGCCGAAGCACAGACACGCCTGTGCCGCTCCTGCCACGCGTCCCCCTCGGCCAGACCCCGGTGCGGGTGATGACCATCGCGGGGACCGATTCCGGGGGCGGCGCCGGGATCAACGCCGACTTACGCACCATGGCACTGTGCGGCGTCCACGCCACCGTCGCCGTCGCAGCGGTGACCGTGCAGAACACTCTGGGCGTCAGCGGCTTCCATCCGATCCCGCCCGATGTGGTGGCTGCGCAGATGCGCAGCGTCATCTCCGACATCGGGATCGGTGCGGCGAAGACCGGGATGCTTGCGTCCGGGGCGATCATCGATGCTGTGGTGGACGCCGCGGCGGAGGTCGGCCTCGGGCGTAAACGTACGATCCCGCTGGTCGTCGACCCGGTCTGCGCCTCGATGCACGGCGATCAGTTGCTGGCCGACGAGGCCATGGATTCCCTCAAGACGCGCCTGATCCCCATCTCCACCATCGTCACCCCGAATCTCGACGAGGTCCGGCTGATCACCGGGATCGAGGTGATCGATCGGGCGAGCCAGGAGGCTGCCGCCCACGAACTACACGCGCTCGGGACACAGTGGGCCCTGGTCAAGGGCGGGCATCTGCGAGGGAGCACCAGTAGCCCCGATCTGTTGTTCGACGGAACCGATTTCACCGAATTGAGTGCTCCCCGCATCGATACCGGTCACGACCACGGCGCGGGCGACACCTTGGCCGCGGCCATCACATGCGCGTTGGCGCACGACTACTCGGTACCCGATGCAGTCCGGTTCGCGAAAGCCTGGGTCACCAGATCCCTGTCGGTGGCCTACCCACTCGGGGCGGGGCACGGCCCGGTCAATCCGTTGTGGCGGCTCGAGGTCTGAACACACAACCACCCGCTCCGAGAACACCCAGGTGTTGCAGCTGCTGGGAGTGCCCGGAACGGGTGGGTATGAGTAGGTCGGATCAGGCGTCGCGCCGATCGGTGACGAAGATGGCGGCACCGAAGATGAGCGCCGAGATCACCACGAAGTAGAGCAGCGAGCCGTATTCGTTCCACCACCAGTCGAAGCCGTACTCGCGGCCATCGATGAAGTGATTGGCATTGAGGAAGGGCATCAGTGGGCCGGCGACATCGCTGACCTTCGGGATGGCCGACAGGACGTTCTCCAGCACCAGGCTCCACACCAGCAGGATCACGATCGCACCTGCCGTCTGCCTGATCAGTGCACCGAGTCCGAGCCCGATCAGCACCGCGAAGAACGCGTAGACCGGGACACCCCAGTAGAGCCGCACGGCGTGTGAGCCGAGCAGGTCGACGTCGCTACCCGAGAGCGCCTTGCCCATCGGTAGCGAGATCAACGTCAGCACGAACGTGATCGCCGCCGAGAGGCCTCCGTAGACCACGGCTTTGGCGATGAGGACGTTGTAACGCTGTGGCACGGCTTGAAAAGTGGTCCTGATGGTGCCGAACCTGAACTCGCTCGTCACCGCGAGCACGGCCATGATCATCAAGACCGTGATGCCGAATCCGGTGACACCGATCACGTAGTCGGAGACGTTGGTGTCGGTGCTCGTACTCTCACCGTTCGTCACCAATCCGAAGATGAGGGCGAGCCCGATCCCCAAGACGATGACGATGCCGACACACCAGTAGGGCGACCTGGTGGTGATCAGCTTGATTCGTTCGGCTGCAATGGTATTGGTCAACATCAGGCTTGTCCTCCCCCGAACTGTTTCGGCTGTTGCGGCGACTGATCGGGCGGCGGACCACCGTATTGACCCTGCGGGGGTGGGCCACCGTAGGAGGCCTGCTGCTGCGCGCTGTACGCCATCGACGAGTCGCCGTGGTACTCGACCGCACCCGCGGTCATCGACATGAACACCTCTTCGAGGGAGGCTGTCTTACCCGAGAGTTCGTGCAGACCGATACCGTTGGCGGCCGCGATGTCACCGACCTGATCGGTGGTCACGTTCTCCAGGCTCAACGCCGGTCCGGTGCCGTCGTCCGGCAGCGGCACCGATCGCAGACCCGCCGACGCCAAAGCGGACTGCAGCTCTCCGAGCCGCGGGCTCCGCACCCGCACCGTGACCTGTGCATTGCTGGTGAAGTCCTTGACAGACGAGTTCGCGATGAGCTGGCCACGTCCGATGACGATCAGATGCTCTGCGGTGAGCGACATCTCGGTGAGCAGGTGACTCGAGACCAAGACCGTCCGGCCCTGATCGGCCAAGGCACGCATGAACTTTCGGATCCAGACGATGCCTTCCGGATCGAGACCGTTGACCGGCTCGTCGAACAGCAGGACACCGGGATCACCCAGCAGGGCACCGGCGATCCCGAGCCGCTGCGACATACCGAGTGAGAATCCGCCTGCTTTCTTGCCCGCCACCTCGGTGAGGCCCACATCGCTCAGCACCTGGTCGACGCGATGCGCCGGGATGCCGTTCGCCGCGGCCATCCAGCGCAAATGGCTTCGGGCGCTGCGGTTCGGGTGCACCCATTTGGCGTCGAGCAACGCACCGACCTGCGTCAACGGGTTCTTCAACTTCTGATACGTGACGCCGTTGATGGTCGCCACACCCGAGGTGGGCCGGTCCAGTCCGAGAATCATGCGCATCGTCGTCGATTTCCCGGCGCCATTGGGTCCGAGGAAACCGGTGACGACACCGGGTTTCACGTCGAAGGTCAGATTGCTGACCACCTGATTCTTTCCGTAGACCTTTGTCAATCCCTGAACACTGATCATGAAGGTCAGTGTGCCAGAGCACAGCGCACCCTCGCCTCATCCTTGCGGTTGATCTTCAGCGGGGTCGCTCAGGTGTCGATCGCCGGAGAGGACGCCTGCGCCCAGAACCGTTTGGGTATCCGCCCCGCCCCGTATGCGAGGCGGCCTGCGATCACCGCAGACCTCATCGCCGCAGCCATCTGGGGCGGATTCGCAGCCCTGGTCACCGCCGAGGCCAACAGGACCGCCGAGCAGCCGAGTTCCATCGCGAGCGCGGCGTCGCTGGCGGTGCCGATACCGGCGTCGAGAATGATCGGCACGCCGGCACCCGCGACGATCATTTCGATGTTGTGGGTGTTGATGATGCCCAGACCCGTGCCGATCGGCGACCCCAGCGGCATCACGGCCGCGGCGCCCGCATCCTCGAGCCGGCGCGCCAGGATCGGGTCATCGTTCGAGTAGGGCAGCACCACGAAGCCGTCGTCCACCAGTCTGGTGGTGGCCTCCACCAATTCCACCCCATCGGGCAACAGCGTCCGCTCGTCACCGATGACCTCGACCTTGACCCAGTTCGTCCCGAGCGCCTCACGGGCCAGTTGCGCCGTGAGGACCGCTTCAGCGGCCGATCGGCACCCGGCCGTGTTGGGCAGGACATCGATGTTCAAGCGCCGCAACAGGTCGAGGACACCGGTGCGGCCGGCCGAGTCGACGCGGCGCATCGCCACCGTCGTCAGTTCTGTACCCGAGGCCACCAAGGCCTCCTCCAGAACAGCCAGATTCGCCGCTCCCCCGGTGCCGGTGATCAGCCGCGACGACATCGTCCGGTCACCGATGACAAGCTCGTCCGCCACACCGATCGGGCTCCGCTCCGCTGCCTCAACCACCGATCCAGTCGAGCTCCGCTCCGCTGCGTCAACCACCGATCCAGTCGAGCTCCGCTCCGCTGCGTCAACCACCCTGTACCGCCGTGAGGATCTCGATGCGTTCACACGGGCCGAGCTCGCAATCCCAGGTCGACTGCGGGCGCACCATCTCATCGACGGCGATGGCGATGCCGGTGGCGGGGAGATCGAGCTGCTCGAGCAGCGACCGCACCGTCACATCCTCCGGAATCACGGTGAGCTCTCCGTTCACCATCACGTTCATGACCGCCTTCTCCCTGCATCGATCGACGGATTGTCAATGGTCTTGCCCGCCAGCACCTCTGTGATCAGTTCCGCGGTGATGGCGCTCATGAGGATGCCGTTGCGGCCGTGACCGGTGGCCACCACCGTGCGGTCGTCGAGCCGGCCGATGAGGGGCATGCCGTCCGCGGTCGCCGGGCGCAGGCCCGCTTCCGCCGACAACAATCGGTACTCCCGCAGAGGCGGCATGAGTTCGATGGCGTCGTTGAGCAGATCAGCGACCCCGCCCGCGCCGGGCAACCGATCGTCGCCGCCGTCGTACTGCGTGGCCCCCACCACGACCCCGTCAGGGCGGGGCACGACGTAGACGGCCCGTCCGTTGATACGGCCCCGGACAACATGTCCGGGTGGCGGCAACGCTCCCGCTGCCCAGCCCAACCGCAGGATCTCGCCCTTCGACGGATACACGCCGAGGTCCGGCCACAACATCGCAGAGCCCACGCCCGCGGCCAGCAAGACCTGGTCTCCCGGAACGTCGGCAAGGTCGGCAACCTGCTTCCGGACGATCTGCACACCTGCTTCCGTAGCCCGATCCGAGAGCACCTGCAGAAGTCGCCGATTGTCCACCGCGAGTTCACCGGAGGCGCAGAAGCCGCTACGGATCCTGGCCGACACTGCCGGCTCCAATGCACGAATGTCTTTGCCGGTCAACGGCTCCACCGGATGACCGCGGTCGCGTAGCCAGTCCGCGACCATCGCCAGCTCGCCCACATCCGCACTGTCCACCCCGACCATCAGACTCGACGATGCGGCCACGATGCGGTCGTCACCGAGACGCTCGAGGAATGCGGGCCACCGGGACATCGCCTGCTCGGCGAACGCGAGATACGTGTCTTCTCCGGTGCGGCTCTCCCCTGCGATACCTAGCATGCCCGCCGCGACGCGCGACGCCGCGGAGGTTTCGTCGGCTTCGTAAACCGTTACTTCCCAGCCGTTCTCGGCAGCATAGAGCGCACAGGACAAGCCGATGACAGCTCCGCCGACAATCGTGAGGGTCTTCATCGGCACCTCCTTCCTTCGCCGGCATTACCCGGATCAGGTGTAACGGTCTCGTGGACGGTTCGCGTCCCGATCTCAGCCCGACGTCTCCCTCGAGCACCCGTGTGTGTATTGCCATCAAGGGTACGCCGGTACATTTTGACCTCGTGACTCCCACCGACCGTTCCACCCGCAGCGCCCGTCTGGCCGACGCACGGCTCTACCTCTGCACCGACGCTCGCCGCGAACGTGGAGATCTGATCGCGTTCGCCGAGCAAGCACTCGCCGGTGGCGTCGACATCATCCAGCTCCGGGACAAGGGCTCGGCGGGCGAACGCGAGTTCGGGCCGCTCGAGGCCGCCCAGGAGATCGACCTGCTCGGGGCGCTGGCGGAGGTCGCTGCGCGGCACGGTGCACTGCTGTCGGTCAACGACCGCGCCGACATCGCCGCGCTCACCGGCGCCGACGTGCTGCACCTCGGGCAAGACGATCTGCCTGTCGCCCTCGCCCGTCGGATCGTCGGCGACGACATCATCATCGGACGGTCGACCCACGCGCTCTCCGAGGCCACCGCCGCCGCGACGGCGACCGGGGTCGACTACTTCTGCACCGGACCGTGCTGGCCGACACCGACCAAACCCGGCCGGCCGGCGCCGGGACTCGCACTCGTCCGCGACACCGCGGCTCTTGTCACCGAGCGGCCGTGGTTCGCGATCGGTGGCATCGACGAGGCCCGGCTCCCCGATGTCCTGGCAGCAGGCGCGAGCAGGATCGTGGTGGTCAGGGCCATAACCGCCGCCGCGGATCCACGCTCGGCAGCGCAGAGGTTGCGGCAGAAACTGCTTGCGTCACCGAAAAGCTGAGGTCTATGGTGGAGCGATCATGAAGCGAATTCTCGTAGTACGTACCCGTAGCGGGGTCTGATCCGACCGGCCCCCCGCTGCGGGCCGTCGTGCTATCTGCTGGTCATCCTTTTCTCACCGGAAGACCGCTCTCATGAAAACTCTCACCTCTTCAGGCCCGACCGATCTGGCCGCTCGTTTCGCCACACCGCTGCCTCCGGCCTTGCGCGCCGAAGCGGCCGACATGGACTGGTCCACCTTCACCGACACCTATGCCCCCACGTCAGGTCCGATTCGCCTCGGCACCTGGAACACCTCGCGAGCTCCGCACGACCTGGTCCACTGCCAGGCCACCATCGACACCGGCGCTACGGTCGCACCGATCAGCGCGACCGCCACCGGCGCGATCGCCGGGTTGTCCGACATGCTGTACCAGCTTCATCTGGGCGTCGAGATCATCGGACTACACCAGTACTCGCATGCGGGCGGGAGCACCACGTTCCTGCTCTGCGAGCGAGATGGCCGTCGCAGCTGGTCGATGGGAAGTGGTGCCGGTGGTGAGGAATCGGCACTGAGCGCTCTGATCGCGGCCGCGAACCGGCTCAGCTGAAGGGCTGTCCCGCCGATAAACTCAGGTGCCCGCCAGCGCCAGGAGTTGCGTCCGCAGCTCGGGCCAGCTCGCCGCGAACGCCGGGTGCAGCGAGAGCCCGTCCACTTCCTCCGGGGTCACCCAGCGCAACTCGACCGACTCCATGTTGGCCGTCGTCGCCAGCGGTGCCGCCACCTCGGCGATCACCGTCGTGTAGGTCCAACCGCTGGGCGCGCGGTGGGTCACCAGCTCTGCGTGGACGGTGAGTTCGGCGTCCGCGATGCCGGCCTCCTCGTCGGCTTCCCGCGTGGCGGTGTCGACGGCACTCTCGTGGGAGTCGCGGGCCCCGCCGGGTAGCGCCCACGTGCCGCCCTGATGACTCCAGACCGCGCGGTGCTGTAACAGAATGAGCGCCGCGCTCGTTTCACTAGATGTGAAGAGGAGCAAGCCGGCAGCGCCGTGCCGACCCCAATACCGCGATCCATCCGCGTCGAAAACCCATCCGTCGCCGTCGCCACGCACGCGGCACCTCCTCGCCAGGCCGATCATTCTCGATCCTCACGCTACTTGGGCCGACGTGGTGACACGGTGCCGCACTGTCACTGACCCACCCGTATCCGCAGTAATGTCGGTTACAGCTACAAAAAATCCTCTCAGGCAGAAACCCTGAGCAACCGGCGAACTCCGGGAAGAAGGGATCGTGTGACCGGCGGCAACGCAACCTCTTTGCGTACCCGGCTCATGCGTGCGGACAGGACGCAGGGGTACCGCTTTCGGCGGGCCGCCGACCGCCCGGCCCCGCTGACGCGGCGCGAATTGATGGTGCTGACCCGCGAACGCGCCCAGAATCCCTTCACCAACATCCGGCAACTGGCGTGGACCAGCCCGGGCAAGTTGTTCTTGCTCGCCATCGTGCTGGTCATCTCCTGCGTCACCGTCGGCTGGTACGCCTCGGACACACTCGACGATCGGACCAGCACCCTCGAGGGGATGATCGTCGAGACCGAACCCCTCGCGGAGGCCTCGCAGGTTCTCTACAGCTCGCTGTCCATCGCCGACGCCGCGGCCAACACCGCGTTCATATCCGGCGGGCTCGAACCGCCTGAGCTGCGGGAACGCTATAACGACGCGATCGCAACGTCCGGGCAGGCACTCGTCCAATCGGTCAGCGGCGCGTCCATCGACAACGCCATGATCCGCGAGGACCTCACCATCCTCTCGTCGCAGATCCCGGTCTACACCGGACTCATCGAATCGGCGCGCATCAACAACCGCCTCGGCAACCCGGTCGGCTCCGCATATCTCGGGGAGGCGTCGAACATGATGCAGTCGACGATCCTGCCCGCAGCCGAACGTCTGTACACCGAGCGGGCCGACGCCATCGGTGACGCGCGAACCAACTTCACGAGCCCACCCTGGGGTGTCTACATCGCCCTCGTGCTGGTGCTCGCCGTCATGATCGGCACACACATCTACGTCGCCCGCCGCAGTCGACGCCGGTTCAACGTCGGACTGCTCAGCGGGGTCGGATTCTTGGTCATCGGATTGCTGTGGCTACTGGTCGGCGGACTGCTCTCGGTGAACGCCACCAGCAATGCCGAGAATCGAGGAGCCGCACCCCTGCGCGAGCTGACCTCGGCACGCATCCTGATCCAGCAGGCCCGATCCGACGAGACGCTGTCGCTGGTCCGTCGCGGCGATCAGGAATCCCTGGAGGCGGGTTACGCCGACGCGACCGCCCAGATCGGCGAATTGCTCGACGATTACCGCGACGACGAACGCCGAGATGTCGCCGAGGATTCGGTGGACGAGGCCACCGCGGCACTCGCCATGTGGCGCGAAGCTCACGCAGCGATGCTCGAGCGCACCAACGCCGGTGATTTCAACGGGGCGACCGCCATCGCCGTCGGCGACAATCCGGATGGTGCGGCCGCGGCCTACACCCGCCTGGACACCGCCTTGGTCGAGGGCATCACCAACACGCGGGAGACATTCCGGGACGACATCAACACCGCCCGCGTCGTGATCGGCTACGCCGGGCTGGGCATCATGCTGCTCGGCATCGCGGCGGCTGTCGCGGCACTGGCCGGGCTGTTCCCGCGAATCAGGGAGTACCGATGAGTATTCGGATGCGCGCCCGCGCCGTCGCTCTGGCCGGCGCAGTCGCGCTGACCGCCACCTCCCTTGCCGGTTGCGTCCACGCCGCCGCACCGGACAGCCTCCCGCCCTCGGCCACCGCGAACTGGCCTGCGCCTGCCGGCGTCAACAGCGACGTCCCGGTCGAGCCGACCCCGGCCACCGACGAATGCGATGCGACCGCGTCCCTGACTCCCGGCCCCCTGCCGCCGGTCGGGCAGATGCCCCCGGGCAGCACGATGGAGACCATCGCGCAGCGGGGCTGGCTCAAGGTCGGCCTCGACATCGGTTCGAATCTGCTCTCCTTCCGGGACCCCATCAGTGGCAGCATCGAGGGTTTCGACGTCGACATCGCGAAGGAGTTGGCCAGGGCCATCTTCGGCGACCCCGAGCGTGTCGAGTTCAAGATCCTCAATTCGGGTGACCGGATCGAGGCACTCAAGGACGAGTCCGTGGACGTGGTGGTCAAGACCATGAGCATCACCTGCGAGCGCCTCAAGGAGATCGCCTTCTCGACGGTCTACTACGAAGCCTCGCAACGAATCCTGACGATGCGCAGCTCCAACATCAACGGGGTCGCGGACCTGGCCGGCAAGCGGGTCTGCGCCGCACGCGGCACCACGTCCATCTCCCGCATCCAGCAGCGGGTGCCCGATGCGATCGTCGACACGGTCTCGTCGTGGGCCGATTGCCTGGTCATGCTGCAGCAGGGACAGGTCGACGCGGTGTCCACCGACGACGCCATCCTCGCCGGGATGGCCGCCCAGGATCCCTACGTCCACGTGCTGGGGCAGAGCCTCGGCGAGGAACCGTACGGGATCGGGATCAACAAGGACAACGAGGACCTGGTGCGTTTCACGAACGGCGTGCTGCAGAAGATGCGGGAAGACGGCACCTGGTTCGACATCTACGACCGCTGGCTGTCCATCCTCGGACCGAAATACTATCCGCCGCAGCCGGAATACCGGGAGTGAGGCGGGCACCGTGACCACTGACAAGACACCCGACAACGACCCCGAGGTCGGTACGCAGGCCGCGTCCCTCTCCGACCTCGACGTGGGGACCCAGGCCGTGCGCTGGGACATGGCCTTCACGGAACCGACTGCCGTCACCACCCAGAACAGTCAGCCGGCGATCATGGTCCCCACCAGTCGCAGCTCTCGCAGCCGGCGGCGCATGGGTGGAGGCCTGGTCGACGTACCGCGGGTCCGCGACATCGAACCCGCCGATGCAGTCATGGCCGACCCCGTCATCTCCGAGGGCAAACGGCTGTGCTGGAAATGCGGCAAACCCGTTGCTCGCCGGTCCGGAGAAGGGCGCGGGCCCCTCACCGGCAACTGCGAGAATTGCGGCGCTCGTTACTCCTTCGTCCCAGGGTTGGACAAAGGGACGATGGTCGCGGACCAGTACGAGATCTCCGGAGCCATCGCCTACGGCGGCCTGGGCTGGATCTACCTCGCCATCGACCGAAACGTCTCCGACCGGCCCGTCGTCCTCAAGGGCCTGTTGAACTCGAAAGATGCTCAGGCGCAGGCCGTTGCGCTGGCCGAACGCCAGTTCCTCGCGTCGGTGTCCCATCCTGGCATCGTCAAGATCTACAACTTCGTCGAGCACCACGACCAGAAGGGCAACACCTTCGGCTACATCGTGATGGAGTACGTCGGCGGTAGCACCCTCAAGGACATCGTCTCCGCACAAGACGACGAATCAGGCGTCCGACGTACGCAATTACCGCCTGAGCAAGCGATCGCGTATCTGCTCGAGGTCTTGCCCGCGGTCTCCTATCTGCATTCGGTCGGCCTGGTCTACAACGACATCAAACCCGAGAACATCATGATCGGCAGCGAAGACGTCAAGCTGATCGATCTCGGCGCCGTCTCTCCCATCAACGGTTACGGGCACCTCTACGGGACCCCTGGCTTCCAGGCCCCGGAGATCGTACAGACGGGCCCGCAGATCGCGACGGACATCTACAGTCTCGGAAGAACTCTCGCCGTCCTCACCGTCGACATGCCCATGGAGAAGGGACGTTACCTCGACGGCCTGCCTGATCCCGCCGACGTGAAACTGTTCGCAGACAATCCGTCCTTCTACCGCCTGCTACAGCGGGCCACACATCCCGATCCCGCCAAACGTTTCACGTCGGCAGACGAGATGGCCGGCCAACTACTCAACGTGCTGCGCGAAACAGTCGCGGCCAAGTCCGGGATCCCGCGTCCGGGACTGTCGACCGTGTTCAGTCCGCAGCGTACGACGTTCGGCACCGAGATGATGCTCGCACCGGTGGACGGAATCCTCGAACCCATCCGCGCCCGGATCACCCTCGACACCACCGATGTCGTTGCTGCACTGCCGGTTCCACTGGTCGACCAGTCCGACCCCGCCGCCGGACTGCTGAACTCGACAGCCCTGTCCGAGCCGACCCAGACCCTCGATTCGATCCGTAGCGCACGCGAAGGCGGACTGTCATCGGTGATCGGCACGGACCCATCCGACGATCACCCGTCCCGCGAGATCGACCTGATCGAAGCTCGCGCCTACCTCGAGCTCGGGGAAGCACAGACCGCGCTCAACCTGCTGAACGAGGCCACCGAGCACCACGGGAAGTCGTGGCGCACCGAGTGGTTCCTCGGCCTCGGCGCGCTACTGGTGGACGACGTCGCCGGGGCACATGCACGCTTCAATGATGTGCTCGCCGCCATGCCCGGTGAGGTGGCACCCAAGCTCGCGGTCGCAGCCACCGCCGAGTTGATGGGAAATCACGATGTAGCCCTGCAGCACTATCGGTCGCTGTGGCAGACCGACCGGGCAATCGTCACGGCCGCTTTCGGGCTCGCTCGCATGCGGTACGCCGGCGGTGACGTCGAGGGTGCAGTGAAAGCGCTCGACGATGTGCCGCCGACGAGCCGCCACTTCAACGCCGCGAGTTGCACGTCGATCCTCACGCTGGTCCACGGCCGCGACCCCGGTGAGGTCCACGAAGACCAGCTCCGCGAAGCCGCACACCGTCTCGAGTCGATGCCCGACAGCGAACCCCGCAAGCAGCGACTCGTGATCCTGGTACTCGGCATCGCGCTCGGCTGGATCCACCGCCGCCCTGACCAATCCCCCACCGACGCCTCCGCGCGCGGCGACATCCTCGGCTACAAGTTCAACGACCACGGACTGCGCGTCGGGTGCGAGCGGTCCCTGCGGCAGTTGGCGCGCGGCACCATGAACCGCACCCAGCGATTCCTGCTCGTCGACCTGGCCAATTTCGTCCGGCCGCATACGTTGTTCTAGCCCGGTGATGTGCCCTTTTGGCGATCAAAAGCCCAGGTGGGCACCGCCAAAAGGACACATCATCGGGGTCAGGGGCGGTCGTTCAGCGCCTGCACCGACTGCCGAGCGATGGCCAGTTCTTCGTTGGTCGGGACGACCAACACGGTCACGGCAGAATCGTCCGTCGAGATGATCCTGGCCTCACGGCTTCTGGCGGAGTTGCGCTCGGCGTCGAGCTGGACCCCGAAGTTCTCGAGACCTGCCATCGCGTCGGCGCGTACCTTGGCGGCGTTCTCGCCGACCCCGGCGGTGAACACGATCGCATCGGTCCGACCCAGGGTCACCATGTAGGCACCGACGTACTTGCGCAGGCGATGGATGTACACGTTGTACGCCAACGTCGCGTCGGCGTCACCGGCTTCGACTCGTTCGGTCAACGCGCGGAAGTCGTTCTCGCCGCACAACCCCTTCAACCCGGACTGCCGGTTCAGAACTGCGTCGATCTGGTCGACGTCCATGCCGGCCGCACGGCGGAGGTACATCACGACGCCAGGATCGATGTCGCCGCTGCGGGTTCCCATGACCAGACCCTCGAGCGGGGTCAGACCCATCGAGGTCTCCACCGGCCGGCCGCCTTCGATGGCCGAGGCCGACGCGCCGTTACCGAGATGCAGGACAATCTGATTCAAACTCTCCGGATCGGCGCCGAGGAACTCGGCCGTCTGCTGCGACACGTACTCATGCGACGTCCCGTGAAAGCCGTAGCGCCGGATGTGGTGCGCCTCGGCGAGCTCCTTGTCGATCGCATAGGCCGCCGCGTGCTCCGGCAGATCGTGAAAGAACGCCGTGTCGAAGACCGCCACGGACGGCACGTCCGGCAGCAGTTCCCGGATCGCCTCGATGCCGAGGACGTTGACCGGATTGTGCAGCGGCGCCAGGTCTTCGAGTTCGTTGATGGCCTCGATCACGTCGTCGTCGATGACAGTCGGTTTGTAGAACTTCGGCCCGCCATGGACAACCCGGTGGCCGACGGCGGTGATACCTTCGGACGTCAGATCCCGATCTTGCACCCGCGACAGCTCCAGGGCCTTCGCCAGCCCCGCCCGGTGATCGGCGATCTCCCCGACGAACTCTTTGGTGTCGTCGCCGCGGATGAGTACGACTTTGGCACTGCTTTCCCCGATTCGCTCGACGAGCCCATGCGCGACAACCTCACCCGACGCCGGTCGCACCAACTGGTATTTCAGCGACGACGAGCCGGCGTTCAGGACGAACACGGTGTCGGTCGAGTCGGTGTCACTCATCTGGCTGCCCCTGGGCTTGGATCGCGGTGATCGCGACGGTGTTGACGATGTCGGACACGAGCGCGCCGCGAGACAGGTCGTTGATCGGTTTACGCAGACCCTGCAACACAGGTCCGACGGCCACGGCATCTGCGCTGCGCTGCACCGCTTTGTAGGTGTTGTTGCCGGTGTTGAGGTCCGGGAAGATCAGTACGGTGGCCTGACCGGCCACGGGTGAGTTGGGCATCTTCGTGCTCGCCACCGACGGGTCGACCGCCGCGTCGTACTGGATGGGCCCTTCCATCAACAATTCCGGGGCCCGCTGGCGCACGAGTTTGGCCGCCTCACGCACCTTCTCGACGTCGGCGCCGCTGCCGGATTCTCCGGTCGAGTACGAGAGCAACGCGACCCGTGGCTCGATACCGAAGCGGGCCGAGGTGGCAGCTGACGAGATCGCGATGTCGGCGAGTTGCTCAGCCGTCGGATCGGGGACCACAGCGCAATCCCCGTACGCCAGAACATGATCGGCGAGACACATGAAGAAGACACTCGAAACCGTCGATACCCCTGGCACGGTCTTGATGATCTCGAACGCCGGGCGGATGGTGTGTGCGGTGGTGTGCACCGCTCCCGACACCATGCCGTCGGCGTAACCCAACTGCACCATCAGGGTGCCGAAGTAGGAGACATCCTGCACGATCGTTCGGGCACGCTGTTTGTCCATGCCCTTGTGCTTGCGCAACTCGGTATAGGTGTCGATGAACTCGTCCAGAAGCTCCGAGGTCGCCGGGTCGATGACGGTGGCATCGGACAGGTCGATACCCAGTTCGGCAGCCCGGTCCCGGACGGAGCGCTCGTCGCCGAGGATGGTGAGGTCGGCGACCTGGCGCCGCAGCAACCGTCCCGCTGCGCGCAGGATGCGGTCATCTCCGCCCTCCGGCAACACAATTCGCTTCTTGTTCTTGCGGGCCTGCTCGATCAGCTGGTACTCGAACATCTGCGGCGTGACGACTTCGGGAATGGGCAACTGCAGCTTCTCGAGCAGCCCCACCGAATCGACGTGCTCCTCCATGAGGTTGAGAGCGACATCGATCTTGCGGACAGAGTCGATGTTCATCCGGGCCCGGGCATGTGCTGCCGCCCGTGCTGTCTCGTACGTCCCCTGTTCGCAGGTGATGATCGGGAGCGAGGACTGCAATCCCTCCATCAACGCGGCGATCTTGGGGTGCGGCTTGAGCCCACCGTTGAGGATGATCCCGGAGAGCTTGGGGAACCCCTCCGCCGCATTTGCCGCGACCAGCGAGACCAGCACGTCGGACCGATCGGCCGGGGTGATCACCGCCAGACCTTCGGTGAGCCGCTCCAAGATGTGCTCGACGGTCATCCCGCCGACCATCACGTGCATGGCTTCCCTGCTCAGCAGTTCGGGGTCGCCGCTGTAGATCTCGCCGCCCAGCTCCGCCATCAGTTCGCCGACCGTGGGGGCGATGAGCACCGGATCTTCGGGTAGCGCCCAGGCGGGCAGCCCGGTCGCCGACTCCAGGGCCTCTTTCACCTGGGCCAACCGATCGGGATCGCAGCGGTTCGCGATCAACGCAACCGCCTGGGCGTGGTTGGTGGCCAACTCGGCCAGGCAGAGTTCCGCCAGCCCCACTACCTCGGCCTCGCTGCGTTCCGCCGCCTTGAGGGCCAACAGCATCGGCGTCTGCAGGTTGGCCGCGATCCTGGCGTTGAAGCTGAGCTCGGACGGGCTGGCGATATCGGTGTAATCGGACCCGATCACGAGGACGGCGTCGCATCGCTGCTCGACCGCGTGGAAGCGGGTGACGATCTCGCTCAACGCCGCATCTGGATCAGCATGCACCTGTTCGTAGGTGACACCGATGCAATCCTCGTAACTCAGATCGGTGGAGTCGTGCTCGATCAGGAGTTCCAGGATGTAGTCACGCTGGCCGGAGTTGGTACGCGAGATCGGCCGGAACACCCCCACCCGTCCTCCGGAGGCCGCCAACAGGTGCAACACCCCCAACGCCACCGTCGACTTCCCGGTGTCGCCCTCGGGTGATGCCAGATAGATGCTGCTCGACGATGAAGAGCCCATGCCGCCCACCATAGATGTAGTACCCGATCTTGGTGGCTTCTGGTGGGGCCGAACTGGGCAGATGCTCGCCCGAACCCACCAAGATCGGACTAACGGATGACTGCGCGTACCACCATGTCGGCGATGTCCTCATCGGACATCGCACTACGCGGAATCAGCATGTACGAGTACACAACCCGGACCATCAGCTCGGTCGCCCGACGTGAATCGGGCACCAACGCGGCCTCGAGTTCGGGCTCTCCCTCGAAGTTGCCGACGCTGTTGGCCACGATCAGGTCGACAATGGTGACGTCGGTCCCCCTGTCGGGGCCACGGGCCACCAGGGTGGTGATGATCTCTTCCGGCTCGTTCTGCAGGATGTACTGCAGCGCTTCGTGTTTGCGGATGTAGGCCATCACGTTGATCACAAGGATTCGCACCTTGTCGGCCGGTTCGGACTCGGACGCCGTCCATTCCTTGATCAGATCACCGAGGGTCTTGACCTCCCGCTCGACGATCGCCTGGACCAGTTCGTCCCGACCTCCGAACATCCGGTACGCGGTCGCCCGCCCGACGCCCGCGTGACGGGCGACCGACGTCAGACTCAGCGCCCGCGCGCCGAATCTCTCCACCACTGCGATGGCGACGTCGACCATCCGCTCTCGATCCATACAAGAAGATTAGGAGGTCGGGCTCGCTTCGGGTACCTGGGCATCGACAGCAGCCGATTGTTGCCGCGGTCTGCGCCTGCTGATCGCGACACCGGTCAGCGCCATGGCGCCACCCACGAGTCCGAGTACGGTCGGGACCTCGCCGAGAAAGACCCACGACAGCCCGATGGCGATGGCCGGTACCGCAAGTGTGGTCGCGGCCATCTTCCCCGCGTCCGTCCGCGACAATGCGTACGCCCAGGTCAGGAAAGCGATGGCAGTCGGCCCCACACCCAGGAACACCACGCCCGCGATCGCCCCCGCGGAGGCGTCGGCCAGTTCACCCACCGCCTGCGGCGCGAACGGAGTGGTGGCGAGCAAGCCCGCGACACAACCCACCCACGTAGCGGTCACCGCATCCACGGTGCGAAGGGCGACCTTCTGCATGAGTACTCCCGCCGCATAGAGAACGGCGGTGACCAGTCCGAGCATGATGCCGAGTCGATCGTTGTGGCTGCCGCCGGAGCCTCCGAGGGCGATCAGCAGCACCCCGGCAAACGCGATGACGATCCCGATGACCAGCGGTCGCGCAAACCCTTCGCCCATGAACAGACCGGCAAAGATCGCCACGAGTATCGGCGCGAAGTTGACGAGCAGGGCGGCGGTGCCGGCGTCCAGGTGCTGTTCGGCCCAGTTCAGCAATACCGTGTACGCCGCAAACCAGAGCAATCCGTAGCCGATGACCAGCGCCAGTGCGCGCCCCCGCGGGATGGGCCTGCGGTACCGCATCGCGATCACCACCAGCACCGCCGCACCGACCAGAAGCCGGGAGAAAGCCATCGCCCCGGGCGACAACGATTCCCCGACGAAACGGATGACGACAAAAGAGGACGCCCAGAGCAGCACGGTGATCACTGCGGCAACAACGGCGAGGTTGCTCGAGAGCTTGGCTTTCATACTCCTACTGTCGTCGACCCGCATACGTAAGCACAAGCGATTACTTCTTGTTGACAATTCAGTCCGACTGTACGGTTAGCAGATGCTGGATGTGCACCGCTTACGTATTTTCCGGGCCGTCGTCGCGGCCGGCTCGATCAACGGCGCCGCGGCCGCGCTCGGATACACGCCGTCGGCGATCAGTCAGCACCTCACCGCTCTGCAACGGGAAACCGGTCTCACCCTCGTCGAGAAACACGGACGCGGCATAGAGACGACCGCGGCGGGTCGAACCCTCGCCGAGGAAGCCGCTCACGTCCTCGAGCGGCTGGCGGAACTCGAATCACTCGTCGCCGATCTGCGATCGGGTCGAGTCGGCAGTTTGTCCGTGAGTTACTTCGCGTCGGCGGGCGCAGCCTGGATACCTCCCGTGATCGCCGCGATCACCCACGAGTTCCCCAGGCTCCGAGTCGATTTGCGGCTCGTCGAGCTGGCCCACGATTCTTCGGGTGACCCCGATGTGGAGATCTATGTCGAAGGTGCCGCGTCGACCTCGCTGCGCGGTTACGAGGTCGAGGAGCTGCTGAGTGAGCCCTACGTGGTGGTCTTGCCCGAACACCATCTGCTCGCCGGCCGCGACCACGTGGAACTCGCCGCGCTGCGCGACGAGCGGTGGGTCGACAACGATGTATCGCGCGGACCCTGCCGGCAATCGATTCTCGATGCCTGTTCGGTGGTGGGTTTCAGTCCCGGATTCCACATCGAGACACACGACTATCCGACGGCCATCAGCTTCGTCGCCGCAGGCGTCGGCATCACCGTCCTGCCCCGACTCGGCGTCGGGATCCTGCCACCGGGATTGGTGTCGAGGCCGCTGATCAATCCGACCCCGATGCGGACGATCGCCGTCCGGACCCGGGAGGCGGTACGAGACAACCCTGCGGTGCGGCGGATCATCGACCTGCTCCGGGAGCGGGTCGACGTGCGTCAGGCCGCCTGAGGAGGAATGTCGTCGACGCGGCGGACGATGATCGCGGCCATGCCGTAGATCATCCAGGTCGACAAGAGGATGCCCTGAAGGACGACGAGAATAGGAAAGAACTGCACTGGGGACTCCTGGAGTGAGGGGTTTACGATGCCGCTGGAGTCGGCACTGACTCACTTCTCGACTGACGTACTCGGTGATCAACCGTCCGATGTGGCCGGGTCGATCAAGGTCCCCAACATAGGCGCGCAGTGCGGCGGAGTCGAGCCAGGAGCAACCTCCTGTGACGAAGCCGACCATAGGCCCACTAATGTTGAAGGGTCCACGAGGTCCAGACCGCGCCCCGTCTCATCACTACACGTCAGAGGTGCCCATGGCTGAAAATCGAGTGAGTGGCGCGGTGGACAGGGCCACCGACAGCACGGCGTTCGAACGGGCGGCTCGCGCCGGCCACATCGTGAGCGGGCTGGTCCACCTGCTGATCGCGTTCATCATCACCCGCATCGCCTTCGGCTCCGGCGGCAACGCCGACCAGTCCGGGGCATTGGGGACGCTCGGCAGCAGCCCCGGCGGCAAGACAATGCTGTGGATCGCGGCCGTCGCCTTCCTGGCGATGGCGCTGTGGCGGGTCGCCGAGGCCATCATCGGTCCGCACGCCACCGAACCGGGTGACGGCGACTCAGGTGCGTCCGGACTCTTCGATCGCGCAAAGGCCGCCGGCGTGGCGGTGGTCTATTTCGGGTTCGCTTTCTCGGCGTTCCAGTTCGCCCGCGGCACCGGCCAGTCGAGCGGTCAGCAGAGCGCCGGTCTGTCGGCACGTCTGATGGAGAACACGGCAGGCAAGACCGTTCTCGTCATCGCCGGCTTGGTCGTCATCGCCATCGGCGGGTACCACGTGTACAAGGGCGTGACCAAGAACTTCCTCGACGACCTCAAGATCTCCGGCAGCACGATCATCACGCCGCTCGGCATCGCCGGATACACGGCGAAGGGTCTGGTCCTGGTCGGCGCAGGAATCCTGGTGATCGTCGCGTCCATCAACTCGGACCCGTCCAAGGCCACCGGTATCGACGGGGCCGTCAAGACCCTGGGGGAAGCGCCGTTCGGCAAGTTCCTGTTGATCCTCGCCGGGATCGGGATCGCCGCCTACGGCCTCTACAGCTTCGCGATGGCCCGCTACTCGCGCATGTAGCCCCCGGAAGTGGTGGGTTCTGGCGTCCCCCACCTGGGGAAATGCTCGCCAGAACCCACCAAAACCGGTCAGCCGAGCTTGCGCAGGCGGGGCTCGAGATCCTTCTGGAAGTTGGTCAGGAACCGCTGCTGATCGTGGCCCGGTGCGTGGAAGACCAGGTGGTTGAGGCCGGCGTCGGTGTACGCCTTGACCTTCTCGACCGCCTCATCGGGATCAGAGGCGACGATCCAGCGCTTGGCAACCTGCTCGATCGGCAGCTCGTCGGCGAGGCGTTCCATCTCAGTCGAGGAGTTCACACTGTGCTTCTGCTCCGGGGTCAGCGACAGCGGCGCCCAGAACCGGCAGTTCTCCAACGCCAACTCGGGGTCGGGATCGTAGGAGATCTTGATCTCGATCATCCGGTCGATGTCGTCGAAGTTCCGCTCGGCCTTGTCCGCGCCTTCCTTGACCGACGGGATCAGCTTCTCGGTGTAGAGCTCCATGCCCTTGCCCGAGGTACAGATGAAACCGTCACCCGACCGGCCCGCGTAGCGAGCGACGACTGGGCCACCGGCCGCGATGTACACCGGCACCGGCTGCTCAGGGAGGTCGTACATGTAGGCGCCCTGGGTCTTGTAGTACTCGCCGTCGAAGTTCACCTCGTCGCCGGTCCACAGCTCACGCATCAACCGGACCGCCTCACGCAGCCGCGCGAACCGTTCCTTGAACTCGGGCCACTCACCCTGGAAACCGGTCGCGTACTCGTTGAGCGCTTCGCCGGTGCCGACCCCGAGCATGATCCGGCCCGGGTACATGCAGGCCATCGACGCGAACGCCTGCGCGATCACCGCCGGGTTGTACCGGAACGTCGGCGTCATCACCGAGGTACCGATCTGCACCCGGTTGGTCCGCTCACCCACCGCGGCCATCCACGCCAACGAGAACGGGGCATGCCCACCCTCATGCCGCCACGGCTGGAAGTGATCGGACACCGCCACCGAATCCATGCCGTGTTCCTCGGCCGCCACCGCGATCTCGACCAGCTCACGCGGGTTGAACTGCTCTGCCGAAGCCTTGTATCCGAGCCGCAATGCCACCAGACCATCTCCCTCATCCGCCGTGTTGTCATTCCAGTTCATCACAGGCCGCAGACGGGGCCTTTTCGAGCGGTCGAATTCAGCTGTGGGCAAACTCCATTGACTTCAAGTGAACTTGAACTTCTACTGTAGGGATCATGAGTATGGAGTCAGTTGCCTGGAACACGATGTATCGGTCGATGAACGGGCCCGACCTGAGCAAGGAACGCCGTCGCGAGAACCGCGGCATCACGGTGCGACGGATTGCCGCGTTCGCCAAGCCGCACCGCGGCAAGCTCACGGTGTTCATGGTCCTGAGCATCGTCGTCGCCATCCTGACCGTCGTCACCCCGATCCTGGCCGGCCGGGTGGTCAACAACATCGTCGGCGACGGAGCGACCTCGACGGTGGTGTGGCTCGCCGTCCTGATCGCGATCATCGCGGTGGCCGAGGCAGCGACCGGCCTGGTGGTGAGCTGGCTGTCGTCGAACATCGGCGAGGGCTTGATCTACGACCTGCGCCGCGCGGTCTTCGACCACGTCCAGAAGATGCCGATCGCCTTCTTCACCCGCACCCGCACGGGCGCACTGGTCAGCCGACTGAACAACGACGTGATCGGCGCCCAGCGTGCGTTCTCCGACACCCTGTCGGGCGTCGTGTCGAACATCGTCACCCTCACCCTGACCTTGGCGGTGATGATCTCGATCAGCTGGCAGATCACGTTGCTGGCACTGGTCCTCTTGCCGCTCTTCGTGCTTCCGGCCCGCCGGATGGGCAAGCGGATGGCGGCCCTGTCCCGGGAGGCCGCCGAATACAACTCGCTGATGTCGACACAGATGACCGAACGCTTCTCCGCGCCCGGAGCGACGCTGGTGAAACTGTTCGGACGCCCCAGCCAGGAATCCGAAGAGTTCTCGTGGCGCGCCGACAAGGTCCGCGACATCGGCGTCCGGAGGTCTCTGGCGCAGAGCATCTTCGTCACCTCGCTGACCCTGGTGTCCGCGCTGGCTCTCGCGCTCATCTACGGACTGGGCGGATACTTGGCCCTACAGGGACATCTCAACGCCGGCGCCGTGGTCTCGCTCGCCCTGTTGCTGACCCGCATGTATGCGCCGATGACGGCTCTGGCCAACGCGCGCGTCGAGATCATGAGTGCACTCGTCAGTTTCGAGCGCGTCTTCGAGGTCCTCGACCTGGCGCCCCTGATCGCCGACAAGCCCGACGCCATCACCGCGCCGACCGGCCAGCAGTCCCTGAGCTTCCAGAACGTGAGCTTCAGCTATCCCTCGGCGGAGAAGGTGTCGCTCGCATCGCTCGAAGAGGTTGCAGTGCTGGACAAGCGGGGCGGCGACGAGGTGATCCATGACGTGTCGTTCACCGTCCCGCCGGGCAAGATGGTCGCGCTCGTCGGCAGCTCGGGTGCGGGCAAATCGACGATCGCACAGTTGGCGACGCGCCTGTACGACGTCGATTCCGGAGCGATCAAACTGGGCGACAACGATATCCGCGACCTGGAAAGCGGGTCGATGCACCGGGCCATCGGGCTGGTGACGCAGGACGGTCACCTGTTCCACGACACCGTCCGCGCAAATCTGTTGCTGGCCAACCCGGCAGCGACCGAACAGGACATCTGGGATGCGCTGCGGCGCTCACGCCTCGACGGACTGGTGGCGAGCCTGGCCGACGGTCTCGACACCGTGGTCGGCGAGCGCGGATACCGCCTCTCCGGTGGAGAGCGCCAACGACTGACGATCGCCCGGCTGCTCTTGGCCCACCCGGCCGTCGTCATCCTCGACGAGGCCACAGCGCATCTGGATTCGACGTCGGAGGCGGCGGTGCAGGAAGCTCTGGCCGAGGCGCTGGAAGGACGGACCTCCGTGGTGATCGCGCACCGGCTCTCGACCATCCGGGCCGCCGACGAGATCCTGGTCCTGGAAGACGGACGGGTTGTCGAACGCGGCACCCACCTCGAGCTGCTCGCGCGCAGCGGCCGCTACGCGGAGTTGTACCGCACGCAGTTCGCGGACGACACCGATCAGCGGGCGGTGTCCGACGACTCGCCCGGTCCTTCGGTGCCTTCCGAACGAGCCTGACTCACCAGCTTCGCGGCCTTCTCCAGGCTCAGACCCCGGTCTGCGCGACGTAGCTTGCGGATGGCATTGACCTCGTTGTCGATGCCGGCGGTGACCTCTCGGACCTCAGACATCGTCCAGGGCAGAGGCTTGGGCTTGGGCCGGAGTTCGGTCGCGACCAACGCGATGTTGACGGCGATAATCACCATCCCGAGCGCGAACCAGCCCCACCTACCGTCATTTGCCCAGCTCACCGACAACAATGCGACACAAATCATCAGCACCAGCGAGCCGATCACGGTCAGGCTGGAACCGAGCCTCTTCAGAACGTGCATGCCTCAAGTGAACACGGCCACCCCTCAGGGCCGCACTCCGGCCTGCGCGAATCCCTTCAGTGCGTACTTGTTGTATCGGACCTTCGCCGGCAGGCGCCGGTAGAGCGGATCGATCGCGCGGACGCCGGCACAGAACCGCCGGTAGTTGCGCTCTTTGCGCTCACTCCACGGCAGGTCGAGCTGCTCCCGCGAGCGTTCCGGCATCCCGCCGGTGGTGATGAAGGCCGCGAACGGATTCACCAGACGGGAGAGCACCTTCCACACCAGCGGGTGCATGCCAGGCGGCAGCGGATAACCCTTTGTGACGTATCCGACCCCGTACCGGGCGGTCTTGTGCGGAATGAGCACCTCGTCGACGGTGCGATCCCAGTACTCGACGAAGTCCGCGTAGGTAGCCGGCATCGGACGATCACTGACGCCGTAGCGGCGATACCAGGTGATCGATTCCGCGTAGATCTGCTCTTTCTCCGCGTCGGTCAGCTTCTTGATCATCCGATCGGTACCGGTGAGCAACGCATCGACGAACGTGGCGTGCGCCCAGTAGTACGTCTCGGGATTCAACGCGTGATACCGCTCCCCATCAGGCATCGTGCCCTTGATATCCGTGTGAAAATCACGAACCATCGCGCCCACCGGATCGCCTTCGGAAGAGTAGACGGTGCCGTAGATCCCCGGCAGAGACCGCTTGATCCGGGCGAACGGATCGTCGAAGAACACCGAGTGCTCCATCACGGCCTGCCCCAGCGCGGGCAGCATGTTCTCGAGAACCGCAGGACGCGGCCCGAGCAGACCCAGGCGGCTGTCGCCGAAGTACTTCCAGGTCAGCGAACCCGGTCCGAGTGGAGCTCCGACGAGCTCGGGACGGTCGGCATCGTCCGCCAGTTCTGCAGACGGCGTGTCTATTGCGTCGGTCATAGGGAAACCGTAGCAGCAAAGGAACACAATCTCCATAGTGTTCCATTGAGTCCGACGCAGCGGCTCCCTCAGACCGCGACGGCGCGATCTGAGGCTCGAGGATCGACGATGTCCGAGAAATGTGAGGCGTCGCCGGCGACGACTCGGCTCTGCGCACCGTCGACACCGACGGGGACATCACCGGCCAGGGTGATCCGGTTGAGTCGGCGGTACTGGTCGTCGTAGTCGGCGACCGCGTAGTGCTGCGTGGCGCGGTTGTCCCAGATCGCCAGGTCGCCGGACTCCCAGTTCCATCGGACCGTGTTCTCCAGCTTGATGATCCGGGCCTGCAGGACGTTGAAGAGCTCCGCCGACTCGACGCTCCCGAGGTCGACGAAGCGTTTGACGAAGTTACCGAGGAGCAACGCCCGCTCACCGGTCTCCGGATGGACCCGGACCACGGGGTGCTCGGTCTCGTAATACGACGACTGGAACTCGGCGCGGTAGGCGTCCGCGAGATTGGTCGAGCTCCGCTGCGCTACGTCTCCCGGGCCATTCTTGGCATTGACGAGTTCGGCTGCCGTTCCGGCGTAGTCGGTCACGTTCGTGTGGACCGCCCACAAGTTCTCGGTCAGCGCCTTGAGGGATGTCGGCAGATTCTCGTACGCCGCGACCGTGTTCGCCCAGGTGGTGGATCCGCCATAGGTCGGCAGTGTGACCGCACGCAGGATCGACGCCTTGGGAATCCGGTCAACGAAGGTGACATCGGTGTGCCAGCTGTTCGCGCGCCCGTAGTCGGAGTCGATCGGCAAGATGGTGTCGCCGCGGGAGGTGACCGTCGGGTGGGCGATCGTCGGGATCCCGAGTGACCGCGCGAACGCGAGCTGTCCGTCGTCGTCGAGATGATCCTGCCCGCGGAAGAAGATCACCTTGTGGGCGAGCAGAGCGTTGTTGATCGTTGCCAGCGTCGCGGAGTCGAGATCGCCCGAGAGCGTGACCCCGTCCACCCGCGCGCCGATATTGCCCCCGATTTTGACGACGTCGATCTGTGCAGACATGGCCTACCTCCCGAAGAACTGGACTGCGAATATGTTCTCCGCGAACGTAGTTGCCGCACCTCTCCTTGAGAACGTTATGACGCAGCGTGAGCCGAAGGGCGCCCACCAACACACCCAGCTACTCCAGGAAGACCCAGGTGCTGCAGCACCTGGGTCTTTTGGAACGAGTGGGTTTGCGGAATCAGCGGAAGGCGTCGTGACCCGTCAGCGCCTTGCCGATCATCAGCTGGTGCATCTCGGAGGTGCCCTCGTACGTCAGCACCGACTCCAGGTTGTTGGCATGCCGGATGATGGGGTACTCGAGGGTGATGCCGTTGGCGCCCAGTATCGTCCGACACTCACGGGCGATCTTGATCGCCTCGCGGACGTTGTTCAGTTTGCCGAGGCTGACCTGCTCCGGCCGCAGCGAACCCGCATCCTTGAGCCGACCGAGGTGCAGGGCGAGCAACGTCCCCTTGCCCCATTCGAGCGCCATATCCGCGAGCTTCGCCTGGGTGAGCTGATACCCGGACAGCGGTTTGTCGAAGACATCCCGCTCCCCGGCATAGTCGATCGCTGTCTCCAGGCAATCGCGCGCCGCCCCCACCGAGCCGAAGACGATGCCGAAACGGGCCTCGTTCAGACAACTCAGCGGTCCGCGCAGCCCCTCGACTCCGGGCAGCATCGCCGACGCGGGTAGCCGAACCTCCTCGAGGACGAGTTCCGAGGTCACCGAGGCACGCAGGGAGAGTTTGTGTTTGATCTCCGGCGCACTGAACCCGGGGGTATCGGTGGGCACCACGAAACCGCGCACACCCCGCGAGCCCTCCCCCAGATCGGTGCGCGCCCACACCACCGCGACATCTGCGACCGAGCCGTTGGTGATCCACATCTTGGTGCCGTTGAGCACCCAGTCATCTCCGTCGCGCTTCGCGTTGGTCCGCATGCCCGCCGGGTTCGACCCGAAGTCGGGCTCGGTCAGCCCGAAGCACCCGATCGCCTTGCCTGCCGCCATATCCGGTAGCCACTGCTGCTTCTGCTCTTCCGAGCCGAACTCGTGGATCGCGAACATGGCCAGCGAACCCTGCACCGAGACGAAGCTCCGCAGTCCGCTGTCGACGGCCTCGAGTTCGGTGCAGACAAGGCCGTAGGTGGTGGCCGACATCCCGGCGCAGCCGTAGCCGTCGAGGTGCATCCCCAGCACCCCCAGCTCACCGAGTTCGGCGGCCAGTTCCCGGACCGGAAGCGAACCATCCTCGAACCACTCGGCCACGTGCGGACGCAGTCTCGATCGACCGAAAGCCGCCACCGTGTCCCGGATCTCCCGCTCGTCGTCGGTGATGAGCGGGTCGGTGGCGAACAGCTCGGCCAAGGTTTGCTTGTCGGTCATCGGTATCAACCCACTCCTTCTAGTTCACTGTTCTCGCGCCCGACGCGCGCCGCAGCGGCGGCCTCTTTGGCGAATGCGGCTGTACGCGCAATGGCCCGCAGTGCGTCGGGCAGCCTGCCCGCGAGCACCGGGAACGCGTGGACCTGCCAGGAATAACTGTGCAGTTCGGCCTGCACCCCGTCGGCCGCCAGGTTCTCGATCAACTCCAGCGCGTCGGGTTCGAGCATCTCGTCTTCGGCCGTGACGAGGATCGTCGGCGGGAACGCCTCCGAGGGAACGTCGGCGATACGGCGGGCGCCGCGTAGCGCGATCGGGCCCTGATCGAACCGCGGCCGGAGTTTGCCCAGTTTGCCGATCGGCAGATACGCGTCGGATCTGCTCGTTCGGTCCGGGTTGGCCGCGAGATCGAGATCGAGCAGCGGCGAGTAACCGATGAATGCCGCGGGAGCTGGCATCCCATCACGGTGTGCGAACTCGATGACCTTGCCCGACAGGAAGCCACCGGCCGAATCCCCGGCCACCACCACGTGAGAGAAACCGCGCTCGGTGATGAGCTCCCGGTAGGCCTGATAGGCGTCCGTCGCCGAGGTACCGACCCCCGCCTCGGGCAGTTGCCGGTAGGCGACGGAGTACACCGGCAACCCGGTGTCGCGGCACAACCGAGAAGCAACCGCCCGGTGCGTGGCGAGACCGCACACGACCATCGCGCCGCCGTGCAGGTACAGGATCGCGGTGGCGTCATCGCGATTGCTCGGGCCGGCGGGCAAGGACAGTTCCACCGGCCGCCCAGCCAGTTGCATCTGCTCCCGCACTATCCCCTTGGCCTTGGGACCCAGGGCGAAGATCTCGTCGATCAGGAACAGCGGCCGCAGCCCCAGCGCCCCGATCGGCCACAGCGTCAGGGCCGGTTTGATCAGCAGTCGCGACGCCAGCCAGACCGGGTACGAGCGAAGGCTCGGGTGGCGGTGCCTGGTCACAACCATCTGTTACTCCCTTCCACGGTTACTTCCATCCTGCTGCGCGCCGCCTGCAACGACAAGGCCCGCCGGTTCCGTGTTCGTGAACGGGAGGCCAACCGTTGGTGAAGTTACGGCTCTCACCTGCGCTGTTGAGCCAGCGCAATGGCTGGAAAATGCCCGACGCGTCCTCTCGTGGGCATCGCGGTACGCGCCCAGCTGAGACAATGACCGGACCAAGTACGACGAAGGAAGGACCTCGGTGACCGCTCCGACCCTCGCGCAGTTCAACAGATCTGCGCAGGCGCCGACCGCACGGACCCTGATGGACATCTTGACGGAGACCTCGTCAGCCCATCCCGATGCGCCCGCCATCGACGACGGCGACGTCGTCCTCACCTATTCCGAGGTGATGGAACTCGTCGATGAGGGTGCGGTCTGGCTGGGGAGTCGAGGGATCGGCCTCGGTGATCGAGTCGGGATCCGGATGCCGTCGGGCTCCCGCGAGCTCTACCTGGCCATTCTGTCGACCCTCGCCGCCGGAGCCGCCTACGTCCCCGTCGACGCCGACGATCCGCCCGAGCGCGCCACCCTCGTGTTCGGGGAGGCGAAGGTGGCAGCGATCCTCGGCGCCGAAGGACTCACCTGGCCGTCGGACCTGGGGCTCACCCGCAGCGACACCGATGGCGATGCCGTCCGCCCCGACATCGACAACGACGCCTGGATCATCTTCACCTCGGGTTCCACCGGGACACCGAAAGGCGTGGCCGTCACCCATCGCAACGCCGCCGCGTTCGTCGACGCCGAAGCGCAGATGTTCTTGCAGGACGAGCCACTGGGCCCGGGTGACCGGGTGCTGGCCGGGCTGTCCGTCGCCTTCGACGCCTCCTGCGAAGAGATGTGGCTGGCCTGGCGTCACGGCGCCTGCCTCGTCCCCGCCCCGCGGTCGCTGGTGCGGTCCGGGATGGACCTCGGCCCGTGGCTGGTGCAACGCGACATCACCGTGGTCTCGACGGTCCCGACCCTCGCCTCCCTCTGGCCGCCCGAGGCCCTCGAGGCCGTCCGGCTGCTGATCTTCGGCGGCGAAGCCTGCCCGCCCGAGCTCGGCGAACGGCTCGCGGTGGACGGCCGCGAGGTGTGGAACACCTACGGTCCGACCGAGGCAACCGTCGTCGCCTGCGCCGCGCTTCTCGACGGCAGCAAGCCCGTGCGTATCGGGCTGCCGCTCGCCGGCTGGGATCTGGCCGTCGTCGACGCCGAAGGCGTACAGGTGGCGCCCGGGGAGGTCGGCGAACTGGTCATCGGCGGCGTCGGACTGGCCCGCTACCTCGACCCGGCCAAAGACGCCGAGAAGTACTCGCCCATGGCCACCCTGGGCTGGGATCGCGCCTATCGCAGCGGCGACCTCGTGCGGTTCGAGGTCGAAGGCCTGGTGTTCATGGGCCGCGCCGACGACCAGGTGAAGGTCGGTGGACGCCGCATCGAACTCGGCGAGGTCGACAACGCCCTGCAGCACCTGCCCGGAGTGGGCGGCGCGGCCGCCGCGGTCCGAAAATCGGCCGCCGGCAACTCCGTACTGGTGGGCTACCTCGTCTCCACCGATCCCGGCTTCGACCTCGCCGCGGCTCGTGACCACCTGTCCGACCAGCTACCCGCAGCCCTGATCCCCCGGCTCGTATTGGTCGACGAGCTGCCGACACGCACCTCCGGGAAGGTCGACCGCAACGCCTTGCCCTGGCCGCTGCCGTCCTCCGGAGGAGATGACGACACGAGTCATCTCGGAGCCACCGAGGCCTGGGTCGCACAGCACTGGACCTCGGTACTCGGGGTCACGATCACCGACACCAAGGCCGACTTCTTCTCCGAGGGCGGTGGCTCATTGGCCGCAGCCCAATTGGTGACGATCCTGCGCCAGCGCTTCCCGACCGTGACCGTCGCCGATCTCTATGACCATCCGCGGCTGGGCTCACTGGCGCAGATGCTCGACGACATCAATCCCGGTGCAGTCACCGAACCCCGCATCGTCGCACCGACCCCACGCAGGGCCGGTCTCGCGCAGGTCGCGTTGTCGGTGCCGCTCACCACGCTCACCGGCCTGCAGTGGGTCACCTGGCTGGCGATCGCCAACAACGTGCTGTCGCGCTTCTACGACGCCGCCTGGATCACGCCGATCAACTGGTGGATCGTCGTCGCCGCGTTCATCGTCTTCATCACTCCGCTCGGCCGGATGGTCACCGCCGCGGCCGGGATCCGGATGTTGCTCGCCGGGGTCGAGCCCGGCGACTACCCCCGCGGCGGGTCGGTGCATCTACGGCTGTGGATCGCCGAACGGCTGACCGAGGCGAGCGGCGCCGCGAATCTGTCCGGAGCCCCGTGGATGATCTACTTCGCCCGCTCGCTGGGCGCGCAGATCGGCCGCGGCGTCGACATGCACACCCTGCCCCCGGTCACCGGCATGATCACCCTTGGCGACGGCTGTTCGGTGGAACCCGAGGTGGATCTGGCCGGCTGGTGGATCGACGGCGACGTGGTCCACATCGGCGACATCGAGATCGGTTCCGGAGCCAGCGTCGGCTCCCGCTCCACTCTCATGCCCGGCACCCGGATCGGCCCGAACGCCGAGATCGCGCCGGGCAGCGCCGTGATGGGCAAGATCAAGGGCGGCCAACTCTGGGCCGGGTCACCCGCCGTCAAGACCGGCAAGGCCCAGCGTCCCTGGCCCGATCACCGGCCGGAGAAACGCAGCTACTGGGTGCCGATCTTCGGGATCTCGTCCGTCCTGCTCGCCGGGGTGCCGTTGCTGTCCCTCGGTGCCGGGCTCGCGGTGATCGGCAGCTGGGCCGCCGATGCCGACCGATTGCGGTCCGTCGCACTGCGATCCGTCGCACTGCTCCCCGTCGCAACCCTGGTGAGCCTGCTCGTCTTCGCGGTCATCACCGCGGTGCTGGTGCGGCTGTTGTCCATCGGGATGCAGAAGGGCTATCACCCGGTGCGCTCGCGCGTCGGCTGGCAGGTATGGGTCACCGAACGGCTGATGGACGCGGCGCGAACCTTCCTCTTCCCGCTCTACGCCTCGCTGCTGACGCCCTGGTGGTTCCGGCTGCTCGGCGCCGACATCGGCAAGGGCACCGAGATCTCCACCGCCCTGGTGATCCCGAAGTTCACCACCGTCGGCGACGGCGCGTTCCTGGCCGACGACACCATGGTCGCGTCGTACGAACTCGGCGGTGGCTGGATGCACATCGATGAGGCCAAGGTCGGCAAGCGCGCCTTCCTCGGCAACTCGGGGATGACCGGCCCGGGCCGCAAGGTCCCGAAGAACTCTCTGGTGGCTGTGCTGTCGGCGACCCCCAGCAAGGCGAAGTCGGGGTCGAGTTGGCTGGGTAGCCCGCCGGTACGTCTGCGCCGCGCCGCCGCCCAGTCAGATACGTCGCGGACCTTCGATCCGCCGCTGAAGCTGAAGGCGGCCCGCGCGTTCGTGGAGACATTGCGACTGATCCCCGTGATGATCACCTTCGGGCTGGGACTGTTCGTGCTGATCGGACTGCAGTACATCGCCCAGTCCTCGAATTACTTCATCGCTGCTGCGGTCAGCGGACTGGTCCTGCTGGTTGCCGGGGCCGCCGCCTGCTGTATCGCCGCCGCGGCCAAGTGGGCCGTGGTCGGGAAGATCGAAGCCACCGAGCATCCGCTGTGGAGTTCCTTCGTGTGGCGCAACGAGCTCTCGGACGCGTTCGTGGAGACGGTCGCGGCACCGTGGTTCGCCAACGCGGCGACCGGCACCCCCATCCTGAACCTGTGGCTGCGGATGCTCGGCGCCCACATCGGCAAGGGCGTCTGGTGCGAAACCTATTGGCTCCCTGAGGCCGACCTCGTCACCCTCGGCGACGGCGCGACCGTACAACGCGGCTGCGTGGTCCAGACCCACCTGTTCCACGACCGCGTGATGGCGATCGACGAGGTGGTCCTGGGACCTGGCGCCACCCTCGGGCCGCACTGTGTGGCGCTGCCCGCCGCCGGACTCGGTGCCGGCGCGACCGTCGGCCCGGCGTCGCTGGTCATGCGCGGTGACGTGGTGCCGGATTCGACCCGTTGGCAAGGTAATCCGATCGCACCGTGGAACTGACGTGGTGGCGCTAGACCCGGTTTCGCCGTCGGCTCGTGAGATATCCGTCGGCACCGGTTCGACCGGTCTCGGCGAGTCCGACGGCCACGAGACCGGCGATGAGCGCGAGCGGCAACTCGTAGCCACCGTCTGCATTCCAGAACCCGTTGTCGATGTGGGCGTAGAAGATGGCACCGATCATGTCGGCGATCAGCAGCAGCGACACCAGGGGCATCAGCACCCCGAGGATCAGCAGGATCCCGCCGCCGAACTCCACCAACGCCGAGTACCAGGCCGCGGCCTTCGGGAGCGGGATGTCGAGCATCTTGAAGTAGGCCTCGGTGGCGTCGATTCCGTTGGTGTGCAACTTCTGCCAGCCGTGGAAGATGAAGATGACGCCGAGGATGACCCTGGCCACCAGAGAAGCGAAATTTCGAGATGTACCCATGACTGTCGTCCTTGTCCTCGATGTACACGCGTGGAGGAATCCCGGCCGCCGGCACCACGGGTCTTCGAGCGCCGTCGCCGCACACTCCATGTAACGTCATGAAGAACCAAAAATCAGCTGGAACTGGAGGATTTGTGCCGGGTAAACCAGGCAGGCGGTCAGGTGGGACCGGACAGCCGCTCCTCGGCGACCCCTCCGACGGTATCGATCCCTATCTGCCCGGAAACGGCAATCTCGGGTATCACGTGTCCCGTTACGACCTCGACCTCGAATACAAGGTGGCCACGAACCGTCTTGCGGGTACCGCGGTGATCACCGCGACCACGGTCAGCACTCTCGGTCGGTTCTCCCTCGACCTGTCGAACTCGCTGAAGGTCGATCGTGTCACCGTCAACGGCGAGAAGGTGCGCCGGTTCTCTCATCGCAGCCGCAAGCTGACCATCACGATGGCCACGGACCTGCCTGCGGGCGGTGTCATGACGATCCTGGTGAAGTACGCCGGCAACCCGCGGCCGATCCGCGGCCGGTGGGGCGAGGTCGGCTGGGAGGAACTCACGGAGGGTTCGCTGGTCGCGAGCCAGCCCAACGGGGCCGCGTCCTGGTATCCCTGCGACGACCACCCGACGTCCAAGGCCGCCTACGGCATCTCGATCACCACCGACACCCCGTTCATGGCCGTCGCCAACGGGGTGCTGATCCGTAAGCGGATCAGGGCCGCGCAGACGACGTGGGTGTACGAGCAGGTCGAGCCGATGGCGTCGTACCTGGCCACCATCCAGATCGGCCAGTACACCCGAAAGACACTGACCACCAAGCCCGTTCCCATCCACGCGGTCTTCCCGCCGGCCCTGCGACGCAACGTCGAGCACGACTTCGCCAAGCAGCGGCAGATGATGGATGCGTTCGTGGACATGTTCGGCCCCTACCCGTTCCCGGAGTATTCCGTGGTGATCACCGACGACGAGCTGGAGATCCCCATCGAGGCCCAGGGCATGTCGATCTTCGGCGCGAACCACTGCGACGGCTCCGGATCGTATGAACGCCTGGTCGCGCACGAGTTGGCGCACCAGTGGTTCGGTAATTCCCTGACGCTGAACCGGTGGAGACACATCTGGCTCCACGAGGGTTTCGCCTGCTACAGCGAGTGGCTGTGGTCGGAACGGTCGGGTGGCATGACCGCCGAGGCACACGCACGCAAGTACTACGATCGCCTCGCCGCGTCGCCGGTCGATCTGATCATCGGCGACCCGGGGCCGGAGAAGATGTTCGACGACCGGGTGTACAAGCGCGGCGCGCTGACCCTGCACGCCCTGCGCAAACAGGTGGGCGACGACAAGTTCTTCGATCTGCTGCGGGAGTGGACACGTCAGTACCGGTACAGCTCGGTCACCACCGAGGATTTCACCGGACTCGCCGCGCGGTTCAGTCCGCGGCCACTGAACGATCTCTGGGACAAGTGGTTGGGGCAGCGGTCGCTGCCGATGTACCCAGGGCTCTAGTGGGACGGGGTGGCCCGATGAGCCAGGTGTGCCCATGAGCCGGGTGGCACTGGCGACGGTGGTCGCCGCGATCTCGGGGTATCTGGTGCTGCTGCTCGCCGCCCGCGGTCTCGGGGCCGACGGATATGCCGCGTTCGCCGTGTTCTGGGCGGCGTACGGCCTGGTCACGGGCACCCAGAACGGTCAACTCCAAGAGACGACCCGGGCGGTCCGGGGAGCGCGGATGAAAGACGGGCCTGCGCCCGGCGCGCGTCCGATGCCGCTCAACGCAATGGTCGGTCTCGGCCTCGGCGCCGTCGTCGCCGTCACCGCAATCGGCTGGGCGACAACTGTGTTCGAATCGCATCGCCTGGAATCGGTGGCGCTGCTCTCGGCCGGGGTCGCTGCGTTCGGGATCTACGCGGGCCTCGGCGGCGCGCTCTCGGGACTCGGCCGCTGGGGCCCGTTCGGGACGTTGCTCGTCGTCGACGCCCTCATCCGCCTCACCTTGACCGTCATCGCCGTCGCCGAGGGGTGGGGTCTGGGTGCATTCCTGATCATCACGGTGGCGGGCACGGTGTCCTCGGCGGTCGTGCTGCTGTTCCTGCGTCCCGCGCGCGCGGCCCTCGGCGTCCGGGGTGATGTCGCGACCCGCGAACTCGCCCGCAACACGTTCACCGCGATGTCCGCGGCCCTGGCAAGTGCGATCCTGGTCATGGGCTTCCCGGTGTTGATCAAGCTCTCCACCAGCGGCGCCCTCGACTCCGCAGCCGGGGCGGTGATCCTGGCGGTGACCCTGACCAGGGCTCCACTGCTGGTGCCGTTGAACAGCTTCCAAGGGGCTCTCATCAGCCGCTTCGTCGAGAATCGGGAACGGCTGCTCAACGCCCTCACGGTGCCGCTGGGCATCGTGATCGGGGTCGGCGCAGTGGGCTCGGTCGCTGCGTGGTTGCTCGGCCCGTGGCTGCTGGAGAACATCTTCGGTGGCGACTACCGGCTGTCGGGAACCACCGTGGCCGCCCTGACGGCAGGGGCCGTCGCGATGGCAGCGCTCACGCTGACCGGTGCGATGGCACTGGCAGCCGGTCGGCACCGTCTCTACGCGACGGGGTGGTGGGTGGGCACCGCGGTCAGCATCGGACTGCTGTTCATCCCGGCCGACCTCGAGGTGCGGGTGCCGCTCGCATTGATCGTCGGCCCGCTGGTCGGCATGTCCGTGCACCTTGTCGCGGCGGCGCGTCCGGGCTCAGCGCACGAGGTGCCGAGCCAACTCCCCGGCGACCGGCCACTGCCTGCCGAGTAGCGCGCCGGGCAGCAGTGTCGCGGCATTCAGCCGGGAGGTGGGATGACGACGGGCGGCCTTCGCGGCGGTGGTCCAGCCCAGCGACTCGCACGTCCTGGCCTCTGCGGCGAAGAACTCCCGCTCCTCGGCGAAGCGCCTGCCGTCGACCGCACGGACCGAACTGACCGACGCCACGTGTCGCCGGTAGGAGAACGTCACCTCCGGATCGAAGACCAGTGATCCGCCCGATCGGGCGATGTCCACCAGAAGCGCCAGGTCCAAGACCACCTCCAGACCCTCCCGGAAACCGATCGGCCGGGCGATGTCGCGGCGCCAGAGCAGCGACGGGAAATAGGTCCAGTTGCCGCGATACAGACCGGCGGCCAGTTCTTCGCCGCGCAGGGTGGTCGCCGCGCTCGGCGCCAGCATCGACTTCACCCGGTCCCCCAGGGGCCGTACGACGGTCCCGGAGGCGTCGATGACCTCGACCCCACCCGCCACGATCGCGGCGTCGGGATTGCCTGCCAGCGCGGCGACAGCGCGGGCCAGATGGTCCGGACCCATCAGGTCGTCGCACCCCATGATCGTGAACGCAGGTGCCTCCACGAGGTCGACGCAGCGCCGGAAGTTGCCGTTGACCCCGAGGTTCTCGGTGTTGCGCAGGTAGTGCAGCCGGGGGTCGTCGACGGCCTGGAACCAGCGCGCAGGCTCGGGGTCGGGATATTGGTCGTCCACCATGACCAGGCGGAACCGGGTATGGGTCTGCGCGAGAACGCTGCGGACTGCGGCCTGGAAGAGGGACATGTCGCCGTAGAACGGCAGCATGACGTCGACCAGCACGGTGGAAGAATACGCCGCCGGTGCCGTTAGACTCCCTATCGGCCTGTTTCTTCTCGACGAGCGCGCGGAGGTGTGTGAGATCGCTGACTCACCTGCCGTCGACAGCAACGGCAACGGCGATGTGTGGCTGATCGTCCCGGTGTACAACGAAGCTCCGGTGATCCGCTCGGTCGTCTCCGCCGCAAAACTCACCTTCCCCAACATCGTCTGCGTCGACGACGGCAGCAAAGACGGTTCCGCGGACGAGATCCTGGCCGCCGGAGTGCGATTGGTACGCCATCCGGTGAACCTCGGGCAGGGGGCCGCCATCCAGACCGGGGTCGAGTACGCCCGATCCCAACCAGGCGCAGCGTACTTCGTCACCTTCGACGCCGACGGCCAGCACCAGGTCGACGACGTGGTCGCCATGTTGGAGCGTCTGCGCACCGAGCCACTGGACATGGTCATCGGCACCCGTTTCGCGGACGATCGCAGCAAGAGCGTTCCGATCATCAAGCGAATGGCGCTGCGCACCATCGTTTTCCTGAGCCCGCGCACCCGGCGACTCGGATTGACCGACGCCCACAACGGCCTGCGCGTGTTCAACAAAAAGGTGGCCGCCGAGCTGGATCTCATCATGAACGGGATGAGCCACGCCTCGGAGTTCGTCGCGCTGATCGACGCCCGCAAGTGGCGGGTCGCCGAGCAACCCGTGACGATCCTCTACACCGAATACTCGATGGCCAAGGGACAGTCGTTGCTCAACGGGGTCAACATCTTGGCCGACGGCCTGCTCCACGGCCGGATGAGGCGATAACACCATGCTGGCAATCCAGATCATCCTCATCCTGTTCGTCATCGCACTGGTCGGTTACTTCATCACCCAGCGCGGCAACGCCCGGGCATCGGCCTGGGTGAAGCTCGCGTTCCTCGGCTTCCTGGCGTTCGGTGTCTACGCCTTGCTGCGGCCCGACGACCTGACCACTCTCGCCGGCTGGGTCGGGGTCGGACGTGGCACCGACCTGGTGCTGTATTGCCTCGTCGTCGCCTTCGCGTTCACCACGATCAGCACCTACCTGCGGTTCCGCGACTTGGAGATCAAGTACGCCCGCCTGGCTCGCGCGATCGCGCTGCAGAACGCGAAACTGGAGAACCGGCCAGACGAGGACTGAGGTCGGCCACCAAATTCGTCCCCCTGAGCAGCCATCGAGGGCACATTCCCCTCCGACACCCCTGACGGGGCCGAGAAACCCCAGTCCGTTCAGTGCTCGTGCGCTGAATGCTCCGCGTGTTCGGCGCCCATGATGTCGTGCAGGATCCGGTGGACGATGGCGTCTGGAACGATCCGGTAATGAACGGTCCGCCCGGATTTGGTGGTGGTGACCCAGCCCTGGGCGCGCAGGGCGCGCAACGATTGTGACGCCGCGTTCTCCGTGATCGACGCGGCGTCGGCCAGCTCGCTGACGGTGGCCCCCGGGTGCTCGTGCATGTGGGTCAGCAAGCTCAGCCGGGTGGAATCCGACAGCAGCGCAAAGCGATTGGCCCACCCATCGATCTCGGTGTGCTGGTGCCCGGCCATCGCCAGTCCCTTCGCCGCTCGTACTGCCACCCGCTGCGTCCGGTGTTAGGGTACGACACATTAATGTGTCTGCGCAGACACATATTGGAGTCGAAGGGATCAGCCGGTGCGTCGAAGTGGCCTGCGGGCAGTGGTCGCGTTGAGCGCTGCCGCACTTGCCATCAGTGCCTGCGCAGGGTCGCCTGTCGAACGACCCGATCGCATCGTTCTCGCCGACGGCCAGGAGCTCGGCGGTTACAACCCGGTCGCCGGTTACGGCGAACTCGGGGTCTCGCCGATCTATGAAGGCCTGCTCCGGCCGCAGGCCGACACCGACGACCGCTTGCCGGATCTCGTTCCGTCGCTGGCAACCTCCGGGCCCGCGCAGATGGGCCCGCGACAATGGCGACTACCGCTGCGGGCCGGGGTGAGGTTTTCGGACGGGTCAACCCTCGACTCGTCGGATGTGGTCACGACGTACGCCGCGGTGCGCAATCCTGTTGTGGCGTCGGAGATCTCCACCAACTTCACCCCCATCGTCGACATCAGGGCCGATGGACCGGGCGCTGTCGTGGTCACCATGAACACCGATGCAGACCCCTCCCCCTACCTCTTGCTCGGTATCGCCCCGTCGGAGAAGATCGAAGACGCCCCGGTCGCCGATTGGGCCCTGAACACCGCGCCGGTGGGCACCGGTCCGTACGAACTGGAAAGTCTGCGGCCCGATCAGGCGGTGATGACCGCACGCGAGGACTACTGGGGTGAGACCCCCGAGGTGACGTCGCTGGTGTTCACCTACACACCCGAGGACAACACCAGAGCTCAGCGAATCGCGGCCGGTGAGGTCGACGGCGCGAGTCTGCCTCCGAAAATGCTTGCGGCGGTGGCCGGTCGCGATGGTGTCGAGACGGTGGGCGTCCAATCCGCCGATTGGCGTGGGGTGTCGTTTCCCGCGCAGAACCCGTTCACTGCCGATCCGCGAGCCCGGCTGGCGATGAACCTCGGCATCGACCGCGAGGCCGTGATCACCGATGTCCTCGATGGCCACGGCCGCGCCGCCGGCACACCGGTCGCGGCGGTCTACGGCGACGCCTACGATCCCGACGCCGAGTTCGCGTTCGACGCCACCGGCGCCGAATCCGTACTCGATGCCGCAGGATGGGTCACAGGGCCGGCCGGCATACGTGAAAAGGACGGTCGAGAAGCCTCTTTCGAACTGCTCTACAACGCTCAGGACACCCTGCGTCGTGACCTGGCAGTCGCCTTCGCAGCTGCCATGAAGCCGCTCGGAATCGAGGTCACCCCCCGGGGCAGCAGTTGGGACGAGATCGAGACGTTGCTGGGTACCTCAGCGGTCGTGCTCGGCGGCGGAGCCACGCCGTACAGCATCGACTCCCAGGTGTACGACACGCTGCATACCCGCGTGCCGAATTCCTCGCCGTATTCGAATCCGGGCGACTTCGCCCCACCTGGAATGGATGCCTTGCTACAGCAGGCCCGCGAGTCGGCGCCGTCGCCGGAGAACGATGCGCGGTATCGGGACATCCAGTCGCTGTACAAGACCGCGCCGTCGTACGTGTTCCTCGTGTTCCTCGATCACACGTACGCCTATCGGGATCTGGGCTGGCAACAGAGCCCCCCGATCCTCGAACCGCACTCCCACGGGATCGCCTGGGGCCCGTGGTGGCATACCGCCGCATGGACGCGGTGAGCCGCCTCGCGCCTGCTGCGCGCCTGCTGGGCATCCGCACGCTGATCGCTGTTCCGGTGACGCTGGCGGTGTCGGCGGCGATGTTCGCGATCGCCTCACTGTCGCCTTTCGATCCGCTGGCGGTCTATCTCGGGGACAACTACCAGACGGCGACCCTGTCTCAGCGGCAGGCGGTGCGGGCCGCCTACGACACCGATGTCTCCTGGTACACGGCCTGGTGGCGCTGGCTCGGTGACCTGTTCACCGGCGACCTCGGCTGGTCGTCGACGCAGTCGCAATCCGTCGAGGCGGTTCTCACCCAGCGGATGCCCTTCACCCTGGGCCTGTCGGCCGCAGCCCTGATCGCCGCGACCCTCATCGCGGTCACCCTGGGCGCGTTGGCCGGGATGCGCCGCGGCGGAGTACTCGACAAGCTCTGCTCGGCGCTGTCGGCAACCTTCGCTGCAGTTCCGCCATTCGTGGTGTCGCTGGTGCTGGTGGCGGTGCTCGCCGTTGGCCTCGGCCTGTTCCCGACGTCGGGGGCCCGCTCACCAGGCGATCCGTACACGGTCGGCGGTCTCGTCGCCCACGCGGTACTTCCCTTTGTCGCACTGACCATCTCGCAGGTGCCGTGGCTGTTGCTGACCACGAGGGCTGCCGTCGTCGACACCGCGGGCACCGATGCCATCCGCGCCGCGCGTGCCCGCGGTATCCACGGCTGGGCCTTGCTCAAGGGTCACATCGTGCCATCCTCGATCGCGCCGACCCTGGCCCTGCTCGGCACCCGACTGCCCGAGGTGATCGCCGGCGCCGCCATCGTGGAGACGGTGTTCGGCTGGCCCGGCGTCGCGGCGGTGCTCGTCGAATCGGCGTCGGCTCTGGACTTCTCGCTGTTGGCCACCCTGACCGTCGGCGCAGCCCTGGCCGTACTGCTCGGCTCTGCCCTGTCCGACGCCGCGGCCACCGCGCTGGACCCCAGGATCGGGATGCGCGCGTGACCACCATGATCACCACACGACTGCGGCTCGGCTGGCCCTGGGTGCTGGTCGTAGCGATCGCGCTGCTCGCCATCGTCATACCGATGGCAGCGGGTGATCAGGTCGCCGATTTCGCTGCGGCCCTGCAGGCCCCGGGTTCGGGGCACCTGTTCGGCACCGACCATTCCGGCTATGACCTGCTGGTGAGAACCGCCCAGGGATTGCGGATCTCCCTGGTGATCGCCGCTATCTGCGCGGTGGCGGCGACGCTGCTCGGAGTGCTCGTCGGGGTCGGATCGATCGCGGCCGGCGGCTGGGTCGACGCCGTGGTGATGCGCATCGTCGACGGGGTCAACGCACTTCCCCACCTCGTCGTCGGGATCGTCATCGCCGCACTCTGGCGCGGTGATCCGCTGGCGATCATCCTGTCGATCTCTCTGACCCACTGGCCGTCGGTCGCGCGGGTCGTGCGGGCCGAACTGCTGTCGAACGCTGAAGCGGGATGGGTCAGATCGGCACGGCTCGCCGGCGCGAGTCGCTGGTTCGTCGCGCGCAACCACCTCCTTCCGGTGGTGGGCGGACAGGCCCTGGTCGCGATGATGATGCTGCTCCCCCACGCCGTCTGGCACGAGTCGACGTTGTCGTTCCTCGGAGTCGGACTGTCCCCCGACCGCGCGAGTCTCGGCACCCTACTCGGACAGGCGCGAGGCGATGTGATGCTCGGAGCATGGTGGACCCTCGTCGTCCCGGCCACGGCGCTGATCGTCACCGCACTCGCCTTCGCCGCCGGTGGCTCGATTCTGCGGAGGCAGATGCAACCCCCGGGAGGGCAGGTCTGGTGAGCGCCGCACACCTGCGCCGCTTCGGTGTGACGATCGCAACCCGCGGCAGACACCGCGATCGTGTGGTGGGTCTGCAGGGCGTCGACCTCGATGTGGAGGGTGGTCAGGTCACCGCGCTCGTCGGTGAATCGGGCTGCGGCAAATCTCTGGTGGCACTGGCGTTGTGCGGCTTGCTCCCGCCGGGATCGTCGGCAACCGGCGAACTGGTGATCGGCGACGATACCATCGCCTTCGACGACGAACGGCGGTGGCGTGCCCTGCGCGGACGGACGGTCGGCCTGGTCCCACAGTCGCCTGCGACGTCGTTCACGCCCGTCCGGACACTGGGATCACAACTCACCGAGGTCGTCCGGATCCTCGACAGTGACCGCGACGCCGCAGAATTGGCCGCCCTGGTCGGGCTTCCGAAGGACGCGTTGAGGTTGTACCCGCACGAACTGTCCGGGGGGATGGCCCAGCGCGCCGCCATCGCCGCGGCCATCGCCGGCAGGCCCGCGCTCGTCATAGCCGACGAACCCACCTCGGCACTAGACCCAGAGCTCGCAGACCTGGTGTGGAAGTTGCTGCGCGCGATCGCCGACGACGGCTGCGCGGTGCTGGTGGTCACGCACGAACTGAAGTCCTTGCTTCGCGCGCAGATCTGCGATTCCGTCGCTGTCATGCGCGCCGGCGAGGTCGTCCTGCAGGACGCCCCGGCGCGGGTGCTGTCCAGTGCCGACCGCTACATCGGCCGGTTGTTCGCAGGAGCGCAGGCATGATCTCCGCCGAGAACGTGACCGTCCGCTTCGGCGATCACATCGTGTTGGACGGCAAGGACTTCGCGGCCCCGGCCGGCGCGATCAGCGGCATCTATGGGCGCTCCGGAACGGGGAAGACCACTCTGCTGAGAGTGCTTGCCGGCCTCCGCCGCCCCGACGCGGGTACGGTGCGCTTCGATGGCGGCGCAGCAGCGCCTGCGGGGTCCATCGCGATGCTCGACCAGCACCCGCGGCTCGTCTGCAACCCGAGGTGGACGCTGACGCGCATCATCACCGAGCCGGGCGACATCGCCGACCGCCCCGTCGATCCGGTGTCGTTTGCCGAACGGACCGGGTTGGGCCGGGATCTGCTGTCCCGGTATCCCTCCCAGGTCAGCGACGGGCAATTGCAACGCGCATGCCTGGCCCGGGCGCTGGTACAGCACCCGCGTTATCTGATGTGCGACGAGCCCACCGCGATGCTCGACCCCATCGCATCCGCCGACGTGGTGGCGATGCTGCGGTCGGTCGCCGCCGCGGGCACCGGCATCGTGCTGGTGAGCCACGATCCTGACATCATCGACGAGTTGTGTTCGACCACAACCGAACTGCGCTGAGGGGTGCGGGGATCAGCTTTCCGCGAGTCCGCGGAGGAAGGCAGCGACGTCATCGTGGCCGGGCAGCAATCCCATCGAGCGGGCCTCGGACAGACTCGGGGCGTCGGTGTCTTTGTCCGACAACGTGAACTGCAGCGGTGAGCCGTCGCGGGCGGTGGTCGGGAACTCGATGCCGATCTCCGGATCGAGGGGGTGGATACCGTGTTCCCCGGTCGGGTTGTAACCGGTCGAGCACAGATAAGTGACCACAGAATCGTCTTCGAGCGAGACGAAGGCGTGGCCGAGTCCCTCACCCACATACACCGCACAGCGGTCGACGTCATCGAGGAGCACCCCGTCCCAGGCACCGAAGGTCGGCGACCCGACCCGGATGTCGACGACGACGTCGAAGATGGCCCCGCGCGGACAGCTCACGTACTTCGCTTGTCCCGGTGGGACATCAGCGAAGTGGACACCGCGCAACACACCCGCGGCCGACACCGACAGGTTTTGCTGCTGCAGGTCGAACGGGTGTCCGATGACCTCGGAGAGCACGTCAGCGCGAAAGGCTTCCATGAACAGGCCGCGCGGATCACCGAACTTCTTCGGGGTGATCTTCCAGGCGCCGTCGATGGCCAGTGGTTCGATCAGCATGAATGTCAGTGTTCCTTACCGCGTTCGAGGAGGTCGAGAAGGTAGGTGCCGTATCCCGACTTGGTCAGGCCCTGCGCCCGCGCGCGGAGCTGGTCGTCGTCGATGAATCCACGGCGCCATGCGACTTCTTCGGGGACGGCGATCTTGAGTCCTTGGCGTTCTTCGACGGTGCGGACGAAGTTGCCTGCGTCGAGCAGCGAGTCGAAGGTGCCGGTGTCGAGCCAGGCTGTGCCTCGTGGCAGCACTTCGACCTGGAGCAGGCCTTTGTCGAGGTAGGCGCGGTTGACGTCGGTGATCTCGTACTCGCCGCGCGCACTGGGCTCGAGGTTCGCCGCGATCTCGACGACGTTGTTGTCATAGAAATACAAACCGGGAACCGCGAAATTGGACTTGGGTTTCTCCGGCTTTTCTTGCAGATCGATCGCCGTGCCGTCGCTGTTGAAATCGACCACGCCATAAGCCTCGGGATTGCGCACCCAATAAGCGAAGACCGCGCCGCCCTCGATGTCATGGAACCGGCCCAGTTGCGAACCCAAACCGGGGCCGTAAAAAATATTGTCGCCGAGGACCAACGCGACCGAGTCGGAGCCGATGTGGTCGGCGCCCAGGACAAAGGCCTGCGCCAGGCCGTCAGGGCTTTCCTGAACCCGGTAGGTCAGAGTCAGCCCGAATTGGCTGCCGTCGCCGAGCAGTGATCGAAATGCCTGTTCATCATGCGGAGTGGTGATTATCAAGATTTCCCGAATACCCGCGAGCATCAGCGTCGTCAGCGGATAGTAGATCATCGGTTTGTCATAGACCGGGACCAATTGTTTGCTGACACCCTGAGTTATGGGATGCAGCCGAGTTCCGGTTCCCCCGGCCAGGATGATTCCACGCATACGTGACACCTTAAGGCCGGAGCCCGCCACATGACCGGTGACGATCTTGCTGGGTAAGGTTGCGGCAATCGAACGGAGGATTGTCATGCGGGTATTGATCACCGGTGGAGCGGGCTTCATCGGCGCGAACTTTGTGCACCGAACGCTCGCCACCCGGCCGGACGTGCAGGTCCGCGTCCTGGACGCGATGACCTACGCCGCCAACGCCGCATCCCTGGCCCCGGTCGCCGACCAGATCGAACTCATCGAAGGTGACATAGCCGACACCACCCTCGTCGACCGACTCGTCGCCGACACCGACCTCGTCGTCCACTTCGCCGCCGAATCCCACAACGACAACTCCCTCGCCGACCCCTCGGCCTTCGTCCACACCAACCTCGTCGGCACCTTCTCCCTCCTCGAAGCCGTCCGCACCCACGGCGTCCGCTACCACCACATCAGCACCGACGAGGTCTACGGCGACCTCGCCCTCGACGACCCCGCCCGCTTCACCGAAGCCACCGCCTACAACCCCTCGAGCCCCTACTCGGCCACCAAAGCCGGCAGCGACCTCCTCGTCCGCGCCTGGGTCCGCTCCTTCGGCATCGGGGCCACCATCTCCAACTGCTCCAACAACTACGGCCCCTACCAACACATCGAAAAATTCATCCCCCGCCAGATCACCAACGTCCTGGCCGGTATCCGCCCCAAGCTCTACGGCCACGGCACCAACGTCCGCGACTGGATCCACGTCCACGACCACAACGACGCCGTCTGGACCATCATCGACAAAGGCACCATCGGCGAGACCTACCTCATCGGCGCCGACGGCGAAGTCGACAACCGCACCGTCATCGAAACCATCCTCGAACTCACCGGCCAACCCACAGACGCCTTCGACTTCGTCACCGACCGCCCCGGCCACGACCTGCGCTACGCCATCGACTCACACCGCCTACGCACCGAACTCGGCTGGCAACCCCACTACACCGACTTCCGCAGCGGCCTCACCGACACCATCGCCTGGTACCGCAACAACCCCGACTGGTGGCAACCACTCAAAACCCAGGTCGAAAACAAATACGCCGCCACCGAGAAGGCGATCACCTAGCCGCCGACCGTGCCGAAACCACCGCCCCGTTCGGCGGAAGTCAGGTGGTGCGGAAGTCAGGTGGTGCGGAAGTAATCCACGGTTCGTCGAACACCCTCTGCGAGGGCGACTTCAGGCCGCCAGCCGAGGACGTCACCTGCCAGCGATCCGTCGATCGCCGATTCCCGGACGTCGCCGAGGCGTGCCGGTTCGAACGTGGGATCGTCTGCAGCGCCCGCAGATTCGGCGACCAGAGTGTGCAGCTCACGGTCGGAGGTCTGGACCCCGGTTCCGACGTTGAACCGCGTACCCCCACCGGCAGCACCCGAGGCCAGTACGAATGCAGCGACGACGTCGTCGACGAAGACGTAGTCACGGGTGTTGCCGCCGTCCCCGAACAACTTGGTCGGGGTACCGGCCAGCAGGTTGCGGGCGAAGATCGCGACCACGCCTGCCTCTCCGTGCGGATCCTGGCGCGGCCCATAGACATTCGCCGGAGCGATGTGGGAGCAGTCGAGTCCGTAGAGCGATCGGTACATGTTCAGGTAGACCTCGCCGCTCACCTTCGCCGCGGCGTAGGGACTCATCGGCGCGACAGGAGCGGACTCGGTGACCGGAAGGTGTTCCGGCGAACCGTATATCGAGCCACCGGACGAGGTGAAGACGACCTTTCGGACTCCGGCCAGTCGCGCCGCCTCGGCCAGACGTACCGTACCGAGGACGTTGACCTGTGCATCGAACACCGGATCGGCCACCGACGCCCGGACGTCGATCTGGGCGGCCAGGTGGAAGATGACCTCGGGTTTCGCGTGCGCCACGACAGCATCGAGATCGAGGGCGGTGAGGTCGCCCTCGATCACCTCGGCACCCGCGGCGATGGCAGCAGCGAGGTTCTGCCTGCTTCCCCGCGAAAAATCATCGAGCACAACGACGTCGTTGCCGTCGGCCAACAGGCGGTCGGTCAAGGTCGATCCGATGAATCCGGCACCGCCGGTGACCATGGTGCGCATCAGTGGCCTCCGTTCCGTACGTCCTCGGTGACCTCGAAGATGGTCACATCTCCCTGCCGATAGATCTCCCGCAAGCCAGGGGCGCCCGCGTCGCGCAGCGTCAGGAATGGGTCGCCGAAGATGCCCTCGGCCAGATTCTGCGGACCGTTCTGGAACCACCAGTAGCTCGGCGGGCTGTCGAAGACGTAGCGGATGTTCAGGTCGCGCACGGTTTGGTCGATGGCCGGGTCGCTTCCGATCTTTCCCACATTCCAGTAGAGGTCGGCCTGGCGTTGGCTGAAATCGTTGGCCCGGTAGAACGGAAAGAGCGGCGTCAGATCGGCGACCGGATACATCCAACCGCTGCCCTGATCGAGGTTGTTCAAGATCACCGTGTCCTGTGCCCCCGGCTGCTGTGCCAGCCACTTGTAGGCGGCCACGTCCTCGAGCCCGATCCGGGCCTCACTCCGGTACTGCGTCGCGATTGCGCCGTTGTCTGCGTACCGGACGGCACCTGCACCCATGACCAACAGCAACGCCACCAGCGTCGCGGCCGGGAGCAGGAGCGGACTACGCAGTCGGTCGGTGCGGTCGAGTAGCCGGACCGCCCCCAGCACCAGCACCCCGACCCCGATACCTGCAGCGATCGCGGTGAAGATCGACACCACGAAGGTCAGGCGGTGCGGGGAGTTGTAGAAGTACCCGCCGAGGGTGCCGAGAACTCGGGAGACCGGACCGCCGATCTCGTAGATGGCGTTGGTGGTCGCGGCGATGAACAGCAGCCACGCTGCGGCGACGGCCCAGTTCCGCGACCAGATCAGCCAGCCGAACCCGATGGCGGCCGGGATCAGCAGATAGAGCAACGGGTACTGGTGCCCGAGCAGTTCCGTGCCCTGGAACGTCGCCCGGGTCAGCGCGGTCGCCAGATTCGCCTGATCGTCGCGGAACTCGAATCCTGCCAGTTCGTTGTTCTCGGAGATCTTCAACGTCCCGATGATGACCGGACTGATCAGGACCAGGGCGATTACCCCGGTGACAGCCAACGTCGCGATGTCGGCCAGGCGGCCACGGACCGGGTTCGGGAGCAGCTGCAGCAGCCACCACAGCCCGACGATGACTGCTACGACCACCAGACCGGACGGGTGGGTGGCCGCAGTGCCCGCGATGGCCAATGCCGCGGGCAGGATTCGCCTGCGATCACTGATCGCCGTGGTCACCAGCACAGCCGTCACCGGCGCGAGCGAGACGCCGACGGCATTCGGCACCGAGGTGAAGGCGAGTTCGACGTACGGCAACGACGGGAACGCCGCGGTGATCGCGGCGCAGACGGCGGCGAAGACGGCTGCCTGATCGGGGGCCAGCCTGGCGCGGCCGAGCCAGTACGCCGTGGCGCCGACGCTGATCGGCAAGGTGAACGCCAGAACCGCAGGCGAGTACACGTTGTAGAGCTCGACCGTGTCCGCACCGGTCAGCGGGTACAGCAGCGACCCGAGCGCATGCCAGGTGTTGGGGTAGTAGTTGAAGCCGTGGGTGTCGTAGTTCATCAGGTCACCCATGTGCAGTGCCGATGCATCGCCCGTCTGATGGATCCACTGCAGCGCGTCCGCGTGCCAGAGCGCGTCCCACACCTGCGAGATGTTGTTCAGCCCGAGGAACGTGGTGCCCATCAGCCTGCGGATCGAGGTGAGCACGATGATGGCCGCACCGAGCAGGACACCGGCGATCATCCCGAGGAGCGCCGGCCTGCCGAGTCGCGGAGCGTCGGCGTCGACAGGCGAGGGCGCCGGCAATCCGATCCTGCGGCCGACGAGGTCCCAGCCCCAGGCGATGAGCCAGCACACCAGGACCATGAGCAGCGCTGTGAGCAGATTCCAGGGGATGCCGATGGCTCCGTACAGCACCGTGAACACGCCGACCATGCCCAAGGTCAGTGGCGCGGACACCGCCACCGCGATCGGCCAGGGTAACGCCATCCGCCGACCGACGAGCGCACCGGGCACGATCAAGATCACAGCGGTGACCGCCGTGACCCAAGCGGCCAACAGCATGCAATTCCCATTCGTCGTCTACAGGTTCACGTTGAACCTTAAACGAGGCCGCCTCGGCACTACCGTGGGCTCATGGACTGGCCGCGCCGTATCCCGACGATCGCCGATGACGTGATCACGCTGCGCCCGCTCGAGGCGGGTGACATCCCGTCGGTGCTCGCAGCCAGCCAGGATCCGGTCACCGCGGAATTCACCGTCGTACCGCAGCCCTACACCGAGGCGGACGCCCGCGATTTCGTCGAGAGCAGATCGACCCGGGTGTGGCCGGGTTTCGACCTCGCCATCGTCGATTCCGGTAATCACTTCCTCGGTCTGTGCGGGCTGCGTGCCGAGGACGAAGACGATGTCACCAAGATCGGGTATTCGGTGGCGCCGCACGCCCGGGGCCGGGGCGTGGCCACCCGCGCGACGCGGCTGCTCATCGGGTATTCGTGGCAGATCGGGGCCGTCCGTGTCGGTCTCGACGCGTATGCCTCGAATACGGCCTCGCGCACCGTTGCCCACAGATGCGGCTTCGTCGAAGAGGGGGTGCTGCGTTCGGCTGTCCTCGGCCGGAACGGCACGCGCCACGATCTGGTGGTGCACGGACTCCTGCGGACCGACCCGGGCGCGATCTGACCTCTGTCGGTCTTGTCAGAAGCTTTCGGCCGGAACGGTGTCGGGGTCTTCGACCACCCGCTCCTTCGAGAGCAGGAAGTACGACGCGACGAGGCCCACCGCGAATACCGCTGCTGCGGCATAGAATCCGATCGCGATGGCGTCCGCCGAGTTGTCGATGATCTCCTGCTTCGGATTTCGGCTCGCGTGGGCCGCCTGGGTGCCCTCGCGTTGCTGGGCCAGCACGATCGCGCCGATCACCGCGACACCGAGCGTGCCGCCGAGTTGACGAACGGTCTGCACGATGCCCGAGGCCTGCGCGCGTTCGGCGGCCCCGACCCGACCGAGGGCGTCGGTGTTGACCGGCGAGAACACCAGCCCCAGGCCGAACCCGGTGATCACCATGCCCGGTATCTGCACCACGTACTCGAGTTGCGAGAAGGTGGCCGCCCAGACGACCACACCCACCGTGGCCACCGCCATGCCGGCGATCACCGGTGGCCGAACCCCCTGCTTGTCGTACCAGCGACCGGCCAGCTGAGCGCCCACCGCCAGGGGAAAGATCAGTGGCAATGCAGCGACGCCTGCCATCATCGGGCTGTAGCCCAGCAGATCCTGCACGTAGAGAGTCGAGTAGAGAACGATCGCGAGCAGACTGAACTGGGTTGCGAACAGCACCGTCACGTTGCCGAGGAATGCCCGGCGCGCAAGCATCTGGACCTGCACGAGCGGGTCGGGCGTCTTGAGCTGCGACCAGACGAAGATCGCCGTCACCAAGATCCCGGCCGCCAGGAGTCCCAGCGTCTTCGTCGACCCCCATCCCCACGTGCCCGCCTGCTGGATGGCATACACACTCACGCCGAGACCGATGATCATCAGCGCCACCGGGATCGGCTTGATCACCGACGACGGCTGCTTCGCATTGTCGGGACGGGCCCTGGCCACCAGCAGCAACGCGATGATCCCGACCGGCACGTTGAGCCAGAACACCGCACGCCAGCTGACCCATTCGGTGAGTGCGCCGCCGAGCAGCGGGCCGACAGCCAGAAAGATCTGGCTGATGCCCACGTAGACGGCCATTGCCTTCCCGCGCATGGACAGCGGGAATGCGCCCATCACGATGGTCGCGCTCACCGGCATCATCAGCGCCGCTCCCAGCCCCTGGGTCGAGCGGGCGATGATGATCCATTCCTCGCCGAACGAGCCGGACGGGGCGAGCCCGCACATCGCCGAAGCAAGGAAGAAAATGACCACGCCTGCGCGGAAGGTGGTGACGGGACCGTATTTGGCTCCCAGCTTGCCGCCGAGCGCCACGGTCGCGGCCATCGCGAGTACGTAGGCGTTGACCACCCACTGCTGACCGGTCGGCGACAGTGGCAGTTCCCGGGTCATCGTCGGCAATGCGACAGTGACGACGGTCTGATCGAGCATGATCATCGACAGGCTGCCGGTCATCGCTACCAGCGTCAGCCAGCTGTTACGGGTCGGGACGGCCGGGGCCTGCGGAGCGGTCATGGGCGATCACCTTTGCGGGGAGGATCAAGCAAATGCTTGAATCATAATCGCTGATCAGAGGGGCAGCGAGCGTTCTCGCGGTCCGTCGACACCGCGCACGCGACGGAACCATTCGAGTCCGAAGGCTGCACGCAGTTCGTCCTCGGTCATGCCCAGAAAAGGCCCGAAGTCACCGATCTGGGTCGCGTGAGCCACCATGGCCGCGCGCTTGGCGGTCATGTACTCGCTGACGTCGACCTCGGTGGTGATGTCGGCGTCCGGCAACCCGATGGTCGACAGATCGATCGACGCGTCCTCCTCCGTCCACTTCGGGTTCGACCGGATCAGTTTCTGCATGTGGTCACGGTTGACCACGCTCTCGTACACGTATGCAGTACCGGCGATCTCGGCAGCGCGACGACCCACGTGATGGACTTGGATGTGGTCGGGATGTCCGTAGCCGCCGTTGCTGTCGTAGATGGTCACGACATCGGCCTGTTCCTCGAGGAGCACGTCTGCCAATTGCTGCGCGGCCTCGTCGACCCCGATGTTCATGAACGCCAGCGGATTCGCGTTCTCCGCGGTGCCGGCCATCCCCGAATCTGCATATCCGAACATCACCAGGCGATGTACCCCAAGGATCTTCGCCGACTCCTCGAGTTCGTTTCGACGGCGATCCGCCAACGCCTCGCCCTCGTCGAGTATCCCTTCGGGGAACTCCCCCACCGCGCCATCGGTCGCCGTCACCAGCACCACTCGATGGCCGGCATCGGCGGCCGCGCGCATCACGCCACCGGTGCTGAACACCTCATCGTCCGGATGCGCATGAAAACTCACCAAAACGCTCATGACCGAACTCCCACCGATTGTTGCGCACGCGACCACGGACGAAGACGCCAGTCTACCCAGCGGTCGTCGATTTCTTCGCTGCCGCCGCGGCCCGCGTTGCCGGTGCGACTCGGGCATGAAAGCCCAGGACGGCCAGGCCACCGAGCAGGGAAACAGCCGCTGCCACCACCGCTGCCACATTCCACCCGGCGATCAGGCCTTCTGCCGACGAGCCGGCCCGGGGATGAGTCGCGATCACTGCGACGACGGTGACCCCGATGGCCGACCCGACATATCGCGCGGTGTTGTTGGCGCCACTACCCATTCCGCCGCGACCCGGCGGAACGCTCGCCACCGCCTCTCGTCCGAGTGCGGCGTTGACCACACCGGAGGCGACGCCGGCGACGATCAGGCCCGGTAAGAACCGGGCCCAGCCCGAGCTCTCGTCGATTCCGGCCAGTCCCAGCAGTCCCGCCGCGATCCCGACCAGGCCGAGTGCCAATTGCACCCGGCCGGGCACCCGCGGCGAGATGCGTCGCGCCAACAGAGCGGTCACCACGCTCGTTGCCGACCACGAGAACAACAACCACGCGGCGCCGACCGCCGAGATCCCCAGCGCCGCGCCCAGAAAGCCCGACATGAACGACATCACCGCGATGACACCCGCGCCGGTGACGAACGCTGCCGTTGTCGCCGCCACAAACGCGGGTGATCGGAGCAGCGCGAGGTCCACCATCGATGTCGTGCTGCGGTATTCGACGAACCAGAACGCTGCCAGGACAACACCGGCAGCCACGAACAGGACGATGACCGTCGGTTCAGACCAGCCCTGCCTGCCCTCGACCAGCGCGGCCAGCAAGGCACTGATCCCTCCCGCGAACAGCACGGCCCCGGGCAGATCCAGACCCCGGCGGTGCTCCGACCGCGACTCCCGTACCAGCTTTTCCGCCGCGACCGCGAGGATCACGGCAGCGGCGACAAGGACCCAATAGGCGTCGTGCCAGCTGTGCACCCGTTCCAGCAGCGCAGACAGTAGCGGTCCGATCGCGATACCCGCGCCGACACTGGCTCCCCAGATGCCGCTGGCGGCCGCACGTGCGGGCCCGGGTGCGAAGGTGTGCGCGATGATGCCGAGGCTGGATGCGATCACCGCCGCGCCCCCGACCCCGACCACGACCCGCGTCAACACGAAGGCGACGACGTCCGGGACGAGAACACCCACGACCGACCCGGCCGCGACCACGAGCAAGCCGATCACCAACGTGCGGCGGCGACCGAAGTCGTCCGCGATCGTCCCGGTGGACAGCAGAGCCGCAGCAAGGCCGATGCTCATCGAGCTCAGGATCCAGGTGGTTCCCGACACCCCGGCGTCGAGGGAGGCCGCGGTGGCGTTGATCGTCGACAGCGGCGCGGTGAACGCGACCAGGACCAGCAAGGTGCCCAGGGCCGAGACGACGAGCGAGCGCCGTGCCTGCACTGCGGTGTCCTGAACATCCGAACTGGTCATGGCCGCCCTTTGGTCTGATCACCGAACTATCACGAAAAGTTATCACAAGGTCTGGTGAACAGACCATCGGTGTAGAGTTGCGGGCCATGGCACTCGGCACCGATTACGACACGCAGGACTGCTCGCTGGCGCGTGCCCTGGAAATCGTCGGCGAACGCTGGACGATGCTCATCCTGCGCGAGTGCTTCTTCGGGGTCCGCCGTTTCACCGACTTCCAGCAGCGCCTCGACATCTCCAAAGCGGTACTGACCCAGCGCCTTTCGGCCCTGATCGACGCGGGAGTGCTCGAACGGGCGCCCCGTGGAGGCCGCACCGACTACGTGCTCACCGCCGCCGGCCTGGACCTGTGGCCGGCACTGCACGCACTGATCCGCTGGGGTGATGGTCGATCCGATCCGACGCGGCGCCGCCGAATTTTCTCTCATAGTGCCTGCGGCACCGACATCGACGAGTTCGGCCGCTGTCCGCAGTGCGCGGGGGTGCCCGGTGCGCCCGAATTGCTCGTACGTCCCGGACCAGGGCTCGGCGCGGCGACCCGAACAGACCCCATCTCCATGGCCCTCCGATCCGAGCGCCCGCTGCTCACCCCGTTCTGACACAGATGCACACGTTTCGGTCATATGCACACGTTGCGACGTGTGCATATGACCGAACGGTGTGCTTTTGTGTGAGTGCCAAAAGGCCCCCACAGTGGGGGGCCTTTTCGTGGAGCCGCCTGCGAGAATCGAACTCGCGACCTTTTCATTACGAGTGAAGCGCTCTACCGACTGAGCTAAGGCGGCGTGCTGCGCGAGGCAGCGAGAGCCAGTCTATCGAGCACGATCGGCGAGCACCAAACCGGCTCAACCGACTGGGGTCCGCACCGGTATCAAGCCCAGGTCAATGGCCCTGCGAACGAGGTACCGCGCGGCGGCGATCTTGGTGGGTCGATCCGTCGTCGCGGTGGTGACCTCGAACGCGTTGCGAATGAGGGCCGAACCGACGAAGCCCAACCAGACCTCCTCGAGGTCGACTGCCATCCCTTCGTCATGAAGGCCCAGGAGGTACGCCGCCACGATCGAGTCGATGACGCCGGCGCCCATCCCGACAACGGGGCTGTGGCGCCCGAAGATCAACTGGCCCAGGTCATAACCAAGCGCATGTCGTGGGGTCAGCGCGAGATCGATGAGCACCACCGCTTCCCAGTCGACGGGGTCGACGACGACGTTGTCCGGAGCGGCGTCCCCGTGCACCGGGGTGTGACGCACCTGGAGAACGCGATCGAGCACCTCGTCCAAGTGCTCTCCGACCCAGCGCAGGTCATCGCCCAGGTCAGTCGGCATCACATCCTCTGACACATCGCGCAGTGGCCCCCCAAGAAGCGGCAGGTCACCACCCTGAACCCGGTTGCGGGCGATCATCGTCAGCGCGAAGGAGTCGTCGAACCGCTCCGACAACGGCGAGCCCGCGCTGTCCCTGCGGGCCGCCAACGCGCCCAGCAACCGAGCTGCGGTGACGAATTCGGTTGCAGCGGTGAAAGTCCGGACCTCGCCGAGATCTTCCAGCCACATCGATCGCAGGCTCTCACCGTGCCACTGCGTGGCGAGCAGGCCCACCGTCCTCAGACCCGCGGGGCAGAGGTCGGCGACCTCGCACACAACCTCAGGGTCGTCCGACCACGGGAATTGGTGGATGAACATGGCCTGGGCGTCCGGCGGGAGTTGGGCCAGGATCGGCCAGTCCCGGGGGTGTCGGAGCAACTTGACGACGGCGGTTCCCTCTCCGCGGTCACCGTTCAGGCGAGCCCGCCACAATCCTGCGGTCCCGGGCGCTTCCACGTCGACATCGAGCGGCCGACATTCATAGGTCGAACAGTCACCGATCCCGAGTTGGGCAGCCACAGTCTGCAGCGTGTGATCGGTCGGCGTCGGCATCTCGATCATCGCGGGCCCCCAGTACGAAATTGGTAAACTAAGTTGATAATAAAGTATGTTGACTACATGGCACAAGAGCACGGGCCACCTCACCTCGCCGAGTTGATGAGTGGCGCCTTCGAGCGATTTCGGATCGACCTCCAGGGGCAGATGGGATCCATTGCCCCTCTGCGGGTGTCCCATCTGCGCTTACTCGACTCGGTCGACGACCACGGAACCCGGCCCAGCGCGCTCGCCGATCGGAGCCGGATCACCCGGCAGGGCGTTTCCCAGCTACTTGCACACCTCGAGACGCACGGTTTCGTCAGCTCAATTCGAGATCCTGCGGACCGTCGCGCCACACTGGTCACCCCCACCGCAGCAGGTGCCGCGATGAAGTCCCGGACGGCTACCGCGATGGCCGCGGTCGAGGCGCAGTGGCAGCAGCGGCTCGGCCGCAACCGCTACCTCGAGTTCACGAACTGCCTGAAGGAGGTGGCGGCTGCCGATCAGTAGGGTTGCCACATGGAGGTTCGATGACGAAACGCACGGCACCCGAGGACACCGAACGCGCGGTCATCGCACTGGCGACGAGGGCGCTCCGGGATCTCGGTATCGAGGTCGAGGCCGTCGACGACCCCGAGTACGGGGACGTGTTCTTGCTGGGCCCCGACGGCGAGCGCTACTTCTTGCAGAACCTCGTCGCCGCCTGCCGGACCCTCCCCGAGAGCGGATGGTCCGCGCACATCGGGACACATTTCGCCAGGCATCTGGAAGGGCGCTCGGCCCCCGACGCCGAGGAATTGTCCGAGCCCGACCTGCTGACCGAAGTCCGTACCCGGCTTCAGCCCGTCGAGGTGGGCGCCGACCCACAGCTGTCGATGACGTACGCCCGCCGGTTCAGCGACGACCTGGTCACCCACCTGTGCCGCGACCTGCCGACCACCGTCGAGACCCTCACCGACAGCAGCCTGCAGGGCCGCGACCTCGACCTGCTCTACCAGGCCGGCCAGCGCAATACCGACGCCGAACCCTATGCCACCCAACAGATCCCGATCGACGGCACGCCGGGGATCACAGCACTGGTCGGCGACTCGTTCTTCATAGCCACCAAAGCGCTGAACATGCGGCGGATCATCGCTACCGAACTCGGGGAGGCCGAGCACGGCGTGGTGTTCAGCGTCCCGCACCGCCACCTGCTCATGGTGCACCCCGTCACCAACCTCAAGTCCACCCTCGCGGTGAAGGAGATGGTGGGCTACACCCTCGGACAGGTCGCCGAGGCCCCGGGCGGCAACATCAGCCCGCACACCTACTTCTGGTACGGCGATCAGGTACAGCAGATCACCCGCATCGACCCCGATGAGAACTCCATGGTCATCGAAAGCCAGGGAATGTTCGGCGACGCCCTCGCCCTGTTCAGCTGACCCGGTCCGACTTCCCAACCCACGCACGTCAGTGGCGCAGCGCCAGACCGATCTCCGCCACCATCGCGTCGACGGCGAACTTCGGCTTGACGTTGAAGCCCAGCGCTTCTCGGCACTGCAGTACCGCCTCCACGCACGCCAGCAGTTCCTCAGGACGTGCGTAGCCGGCCATGGCGACGGTCTGCTCGGACATGTCCGGGTGCATCGCGGCCACCGGCGACCCGAAGGACGCGGCCAGCGCGTCGCGGAACAGCGCCGCGAGGTCGACCAGGGCTCGATCGAGCAGATCTCGACCGGTGCGCGTCTCTCTCGACTTCTGCCGGCGCTCGAGTTCTTTGAGGATGCCGGCCGATCCCCGAAGCGCCCCGCCCGCGCCCTTGCCGGTACCTCCGGCGCCCAGGGATGTCCGCATCTCCTCGGTCTCTGCCTCGTCGAGTCGCGCACTGATCGCTTTCGCCGCGTCGGTCGCGGTCTTCACCAGCGCCTCGGCGGCCGCATACGCGGTGGCATCCCTGGTGGCGGCCCTCGCGACCCCCAGGGCCTGTTTGCGTTGCTCCCGCGACTCCTCGTCTGTCGCCAGCCGCCGGGCCCGTCCTACGTGGCCGCCGCAGATCGACGCCGCCCAACGGGCCATCTCGGGGTCGATGCCGTCGTTGCCGATGAGAACCTCGGCGATCGCCGAGACCGAGGGCATCGTCAACGCCACATGCCGGCACCGAGACCGCAGGGTCACCGCGATGTCCTCGGGGTCGACGCTCGGCGCACACAAGAGAAACACGGTGCGAGGGGGCGGCTCCTCGACCGCTTTCAGCAGAGCATTGGCCGCGCCTTCGGTGAGCCGGTCGGCATCTTCGATGACCACGACCTGCCAGCGGCCCACGCTGGGACGGCGCGCAGCCGTCTGCACCACCGCGCGCATCTCCTTGACGGAGATGGACAGACCCTGGGGCACGATCCGACGAACATCCGCGTGGGTTCCCGCCATCACGGTCGTGCAGGCGTGGCAGCGGCCGCATCCGGGCGCATCGGCCACCTCACACTGCAGGGCCGCAGCGAAGCACTGAGCCGCCACCGAGCGTCCTGAACCCGGCGGACCGGTGAAGAGCCACGCGTGCGTCATCGCCGAGGAGCCATGTCTCGGGCCGTCGTCCGGCGTCCCACCGTGAGCTTCCAGATCACGGGAAGCGGCCAAATGAGCTGCGGCGACAGACGCGACTGTGAGTTCTCCCACCACATCCGGCTGGCCGACCAGTCGATCGAACACTGTTGTCACAGGTCAAGCCTATCTGCACCCTCCGACAGCCGTGTTTAACTCTTGCAAGCAGGCAGCTACCGTGTTCACGTGGTCGAGAGACAGTCGCAGCTACAGCGCACCTGGCACTTGTTGCGCTGGTTGGTGCGCACTCCGTGGCCTGTGCTGGCTCTCGACATGCTCCGCGCGAACGTTGCCGGCGCCCTGTTCACCTTCGCTTTCCTCCGTTTCGGCCTGCCGGCCCAGACCTCCGTGAGCCTGTCGGAGATCAGCGGCGTCGGACAAACCATCTTCGTTCTCTACCTGGTCATCGCGGGCATCGTCAGCGGCTACGCCACGATCCGGCTCTCGTTGCCGGTGTTGGTCTGGCACCGGCGCCGATCGCGCCTGGACAACGAGAGTGCGCGCCGCCGGGCCCTGCGCCTGCCGTTGCTCCTGATGATCGTCCACGGCGCCCTCTGGCTGGTCGGCGGCGCGGTCTTCTCCTTGCTGAGCCTTTCCCAGTCCGGTCGCACCGCGCTGGTCGTGGCGCTCGGGTCGTTCGTCGGCGCGCTCGTCACGTGCGTCCTGGGGTACATGCAGTCCGAGAAGGTGCTCCGCCCGATCACCGTGGCGGCCATGGCCAACAATCCCGAAGACGCCACCGCACCCAGCGTCACCCAGCGCATCATCCTCTTCTGGGTGATCAGCGTGGCCGCGCCGCTGGCCGTGATCATCGCCCTCGTCGTCGGGCAGCAGATCGGCGTCATCGACACCGACGCCGCCGGGCTGCAGCGCCCCATCCTGTGGATGGCGGGTGCGGCTCTGGCGTTCGGATCGATCGGGCTGGTGCGTCTGGTCTCGGCCATCGCCGACCCCATCAAGCAACTGCGGCTGGCGCAGCACGAGGTGCGCGAGGGCAACCTCGACACCTCGGTCCGCATCTACGACGGCAGCGACCTGGGTCTGCTGCAGGCCGGCTTCAACGAGATGGTCGCCGACGTGCGGGAGCGTCAGCAGCTCCGCAACCTGTTCGGCCGCTACGTGGGTGAGGACGTGGCCCGCCGCGCCATCGAGATCGGCACCGAGCTCGGCGGCGAGGAACGCTACGTCGGGGTGCTGTTCGTCGACATCGTCGGCTCGACCCGCCTCGCCGTCAACCGACCACCGCGCGACGTCGTCAACCTGCTCAACGAGTTCTTCCGAGTGATCGTCGACGTGGTCGGCAGGCACGGCGGATTCGTCAACAAGTTCCAGGGTGACGCGGCGCTCGCCATCTTTGGAGCCCCGCTCGACCAGGAAGACTTCGCAGGCCAGGCGCTCGCCGCGGCGCGGACGCTGCGTCAGGAACTCGACGCCGCGCTCGGCGACACCGACGTCGGCATCGGGGTGTCGGCGGGCAAAGCCATCGCCGGGCACATCGGTTCGCAACAGCGCCTCGAGTACACCGTCATCGGCGACCCGGTCAACGAGGCCGCCCGGCTGACCGATCTGGCCAAGTTCGAGCCGAGCCGAGTCCTCGGTTCGGCCCGCGCCGTGTACCTGGCCTCGTCCGAGGAAGCGTCCCACTGGGATATCGGCGAGGGCATCGAGCTACGCGGACGCGGCATCGAAACCCGCTTGGCCAGGCCCAAATACGAGGTCGACGTCTGAGAACCTAGTCCGTCGACTTCTTCGGCGGGGTCTTCTTGGCTGCGGTCTTCTTGGCGGTCGTCTTCTTGGCAGCGGCCTTCTTCGCCGGAGCCTTCTTGGCGGCGGTCTTCTTGGCAGCGGCCTTCTTCGCCGGCGCCTTCTTGGCTGCCTTCCTCGCCGACTTCTTGGCGGGCCCACGAGCGCGCCGGTCCGCCAGCAGTTCAGAGGCCCGCTCGTCGGTGATCGACGCCACGTCGTCGTCCTTGCGCAGGCTGGCGTTGGTTTCACCGTCGGTGACGTACGGACCGAATCGGCCGTCCTTGATCACCATCGGGGCCTCCGACACCGGGTCCTTACCCAGTTCCCGCAGCGGCGGCGCGGCGGCCGCACGACCGCGACGCTTGGGCTCGGAGTAGATCTTCAGCGCCTCTTCGAGGGTGATGTCGAAGATCTGATCCTCGCTCGTCAGCGACCGGGAGTCGGTGCCGCGCTTGAGGTACGGACCATACCGGCCGTTCTGGGCGGTGATCTCCTGACCTTCGGCATCCTGGCCGACGATCCGGGGCAGCGACAGCAGCTTCAGCGCATCCTCGAGGGTGACCGAACCGATCTCCATCGACTTGAACAACGACCCCGTGCGCGGCTTCGGCCCGGCCTTCTTGGCAGCCTTCTTTGCGGTCTTCTTGGCCGTTGCCTTCTTGGTCGCGGTCGCGGTGCCGCCGCCACCAGAGGGAGCGTCCAACGGGGTCGCGCCGTCGTCGAGCGGGGTGGGCGCCGGCGGTGGGGCGAGTGCGGGCGACGACGCGTCGTCGTCTCCATCGTCTTCGGGATCAGGCAGGATCTCGGTCACATACGGACCGAAACGGCCTTCCTTCGCCACGATCTCGTTGCCCGAGAGCGGGTCGACACCGAGGGTACGGCCCTCCTGCGGGGTGCTGAAGAGCTTCTCGGCGAGTTCGAGCGTCAGCTCGTCCGGGGTGATGTCGTCGGGCAGGTTGGCTCGTTGCGACTCCGGCTCGCCGCCGCCGTCAGGCGTGACGGTGCGCTCGAGGTACGGACCGAACCGGCCGACGCGGACGTACACGGGCCTGCCCTGATCGTCGTCGAACAGGCGGATCGAGTTCACGGTCCGTGCATCGATCTCTTCGAGATTGATGCCGACCAGCTTCTTCAGACCGGTCGCAGCCTGACCTTCGGCGCCTTCTTGCCCGAAGTAGAACTGCGTCAGCCAGTTGGTGCGGTTCTCCGCGCCGCTGGCGATCTGGTCGAGATCGTCTTCGAGCGAGGCGGTGAAGTCGTAGTCCACAAGCCGTTTGAAGTAGGCCTCGAGCAGCCCGACGACGGCGAACGCGATCCAGGACGGCACGAGCGCCGAGCCCTTCTTGTGGACGTATCCGCGGTCCTGGATGGTGCCGATGATCGACGCGTACGTCGACGGGCGGCCGATCCCCAACTCCTCCAACGTCTTCACCAGCGACGCCTCGGTGTAGCGCGCAGGCGGGTTGGTGGTGTGCCCGTCCGGCCGCAGTTCGGTGGCGGTCAGCGCCTGACCCTGAACGAGGTTCGGGAGACGGCTCTCGGCGTCGTCGGCGGTGCCACCGGCCTGCTCGTCGACGGTCTCGACGTAGGCAGACAAGAATCCGGGGAACGTGATGGTGCGACCGGAGGCGGCGAAGGTGCAGGTCTCCCCCGTCCGCGCGTCTCCGGTGATCCGCAGACTCATCGTGGTGCCGCGGGCGTCGGCCATCTGGGAGGCGACGGTCCGCTGCCAGATCAGCTCATAGAGCCGGAACTCGTCGGTCTGCAATGCAGAGGCGACCTCACCGGGGGTCCGGAAGGACTCACCGGCCGGCCGGATGGCCTCGTGGGCCTCCTGCGCGTTTTTCACCTTGCGGGTGTACTGCCGCGGCGTCGGATGGACGAAGTTCGCCCCATAGAGGTCACGGGCCTGATTACGGGCCGCCGTGATCGCCGACTCGGACAGCGTGGTCGAGTCGGTACGCATATAGGTGATGTAGCCGTTTTCGTACAGCCGCTGCGCGACCCGCATCGTGCGGTCAGAGGTGAACCGCAGCTTGCGGCCCGCCTCCTGCTGCAGCGTCGACGTCATGAACGGGGCATACGGCTTGCGGGTGTACGGCTTCTCCTCGACCGAGGACACCGACATGGAGGCGCCCTGCAGCCCTCCGGCGAGTGCGACCGCGCGGTTCTCGTCGAGGATGACGACGCCGTCGGCCTTCTTCAGGCCTCCGACCGAGTCGAAGTCGCGTCCACTGGCGACACGATCGCCGTCGACGCTGACCAGGCGGGCACCGAAACTGCGTGGCGTCGCCTCTGCGCCGGCGTCGAGCGTCGCGGCGATGTCCCAGTAACTGGCCGAGCGGAACGCCATCCGCTCGCGTTCGCGCTCGACGATGATGCGGGTGGCCACCGACTGCACACGGCCCGCCGACAACTTCGGCATGACCTTCTTCCACAGGACCGGCGACACCTCGTAGCCGTAGAGACGGTCAAGGATGCGGCGCGTCTCCTGGGCGTCGACGAGGTCTTCGTCGAGGTCGCGGGGATCTTCGGCGGCCGCCCGGATGGCCGATTCGGTGATCTCGTGGAACACCATCCGCTTGACCGGGATCTTGGGTTTGAGGGTGTCGAGCAGGTGCCACGCGATGGCTTCACCCTCGCGGTCACCGTCTGTCGCTAGATAGAGCTCGTCGACGTCCTTGAGCAGCGCCTTGAGCTCGGTCACCGTGGACTTCTTGTCCGGCGACACCACGTAGAGCGGTTCGAAGTTCTCGTCGACGTTGACGCCGAGCCTCGCCCACGCCTGCCCCTTGTACTTGGCAGGCACATCGGCGGCGCCGCGCGGCAGGTCACGGATGTGACCGCGCGATGACTCCACGATGTAGTTGGGACCGAGATATGTCGAGATCTTGCGGGCCTTGGTCGGGGACTCCACGATCACGAGCCGGCGCACGACACCACCTGTCTTGCCGGCTGTAGTACCTGAATCCGCCACCGTCTTTGCCTGCACCTTTCCATGGTTCTTCTGGCCCGTTTGTACCTTATGTATAGCGCTAGTGACATCCCCGCACCTGATCTGCCACCCGTGAACACCGTCGAAGCGGGGCGGGAACCGGTCGTTTGGACAGGTTGTCAGTGCAGTTCAGACACGTTATCGATCACGCTGTCAAATAAATGGCCACTGCAGGGCCGCCCCGGGTATGTCCGGGGCCTCTCCGACCGATTCGATCAGTCGGGTCAGGCGCCGCTTGCCCGCGATGCGCAGGGCCGGGCTAGAGCTCCGTGTGCCCACCAGGGTGGGCGCGATGCCCGCCCGCATGACCGCGGTCGCGAGCGAACCGTGCGAGTCCGGGGCGTGGGCGTCGAGACCCAGAAGATAGCGGTCGGCGTCGCGCTGGCCGGCCGCCATGACCCACAGCCGCAGTGCCCTCGGAGTGGGGACCCAGGTGGCGGGCATCGTCTTCACCGCACCTTTGGTCCACTGGCGGTACAGGCCTTCGAGTACCGGCGTCGCCGTGGTGCCGACGAGAGGCGAGCCTTCCGACGACAGCGATATCTCCGCGGCCACTCCGCAGCGCTCGATCTCGTCGGCAAGAGCCCGGGCACGCCAGTCGTCTGCCACCACGACCGACAGCCGCGCACCCCGCGGTCCGATGGCCACCTGCCCGGCAGACGCCAAAATCCCGGCGAGATCGTCCAAGGACGGCTCGTCGGTCTCCGCGGAGAACATGGACAGCTGACCCACGATGAAACCGTACGGTATGCGGGGCCGAAAAAGACTCACCCCCCGGCGCCGTGGTTTCGGCGTCGGGGGTGAACCTGCGATTTTCGCGTGGTGCGAGGACGAGTCCTACAGACCGCGAACGCCGGTGGCCTGCGGGCCTTTCGTGCCCTGACCGACCTCGAACTCAACCCGCTGGTTCTCCTCGAGGGTCCGGAAACCGTTTCCCTGAATCTCGGAGTAGTGGACAAACACGTCGTCCGGGCCATCATCGGGCGCGATGAAACCGAACCCCTTTTCCGCGTTGAACCACTTCACAGTCCCCTGAGCCATGCCGTATTCCTTTTCTATCACCGGTAGCGGCGGAGAGTTACCCGCGCCGGGCCGGTTCCGACCGCCATACCTACTGGCGCCGCTTGCGAGCACGCCCGCACACTGACCTTCAGTACCACGCCCGCAACACGATCTGCGAGTGAGAAGGCCAAATGCTTGAACCCGCCCCCCGAGAGCTGCGACCACAATGAGTCAATCATGTTCTCGGCGTGCACAACAGTGGAGAGTTCAACTTGATTTCAAACGTCGCCGGCAGCGCATTGTGGGTCGTGAATGCCGGGCGAACTTCGCTTTGCTGCATTCGGCGGGCCTAGTATTACGAGGTGATGAACTGGAACGATGAGTAACGCAGACTTCGGCACCGAACTGCTCGCCCGGACGCTTGCGGGGATCGATCCTGATGACTCGCCCCTGACACACAAGTCAGTAATTCCCTCCAGGACAGCCGCTTTCGCCAGTTGGCCAAATTGGGTCGCCGGTCCGGTTCGCGAGGCCCTGGTGGAATCCGGCGTACAGGCACCGTGGACCCACCAGGTCACTGCAGCCGAACACGCCTGGGCCGGAGAACATGTGGTGCTCTCGACGGGAACGGCCTCCGGAAAATCGCTTGGCTACCAGGTGCCAATCCTGTCCAGGCTTCTCGAGGATCCGAGGGCAACCGCGTTGTATCTCGCACCCACGAAGGCGCTCGGCTCCGATCAATTGCGGTCCGTGTCCTCACTGCTGGCCGGGCGCAAAGAGTTCATGCATCTCCAACCCTGCGCATACGACGGCGACACCGAACCCGCCGTGCGTCAATGGGCTCGCGAACACTCCCGGTGGATCTTCACCAACCCGGACATGTTGCACATAGGCATTCTCGGGTCCCATGGCCGTTGGCGGCAGTTCATGCGCGGACTGCAATTCATCGTCCTGGACGAATGCCACCACTACCGAGGCGTATTCGGCTCGCACACCGCGCTGGTCCTGCGCCGTCTACTCCGCATCGCGCGGGCGGCGGGCGCGAATCCGGTCGTGATCGGCGCCAGCGCCACCGCCGGAAGCCCCGGCGCGGCCATGAGCCGGATGATCGGCGCCGACTGCGTGGAGATCACCGAAGACGGGTCACCACACGGCGCACGCACGGTTGCACTGTGGGAGCCGGGTTTCGTCCCCGAGATCACCGGCGAGCACGGCGCTCCCGTGCGCAGGCAGGCCGGGGCCGAGGCCGCGCGCATCCTTGCCGATCTCGTGCTCGAAGGCGCCCGGACCCTGTGCTTCGTCCGTAGTCGTCGCGGTGTCGAACTGACGGCGCTGTCGGCCAAACGGATACTCGAGGAGGTCGACCCGGCGTTGGCGCCCCGGGTGGCCGCCTACCGAGCGGGCTATCTCGCAGACGACCGCCGCACCCTCGAACGCGACATCGCCGACGGGAAGCTGCTGGGGGTCGCCACCACCAATGCACTGGAACTCGGCGTCGACATCAGCGGACTCGATGCCATTGTGGTGGCCGGGTTTCCGGGGACTGTCGCGTCGTTCTGGCAACAGGCCGGGCGAGCAGGCCGACGCGGCGAAGGGTCACTGGTCGTGCTGATCGCCCGCGATGACCCCCTCGACACCTATCTGGTGAACCATCCAGAGGCATTGCTGAACAAACCGGTCGAGGCCACCGTCATCGACCCCACCAATCCGTATGTGCTCGGTCCGCAATTACTCTGCGCGGCTGCGGAACTGCCGCTCAAAGACGCCGAGGTCGACGCCTTCGGGGCGCGGGAACTGCTGGAAGATCTCGCCCGTCAGGGACTCATCCGACACCGCAAGGCGGGTTGGTACGTCGCGGCCGGGGTGGACCCGCACGGCGCAGTGGACATTCGCGGCGGCATCGGCGGGCAGGTGATGATCGTCGACGAGACCACCGCGCAGCTGCTCGGCACCGTCGACACCGGCCGGGCGATGTCGACTGTCCACAAGGGCGCCGTCCACATCCACCGCGGCGAGAGTTATGTAGTGGACGAACTCGACCTCGACGACGGTCTGGCACTGGTGCATCCCGAGGAACCGGACTGGACCACCAGCGCCCGCGAGACCACCATCGTCGACATCACCGACGTGATCGAGACGGCAACCCATGGGCCGCTCACCGTGGCGTTGGTGCGGGTGGACGTCACGCATCAGGTGGTTGGATACCTGCGCAAATTGATCTCCGGCGAGGTCCTGGATTCGGTGGAGCTCGACATGCCGCCGCAAACGCTCTCGACGCGGGCCGTCATGTACACGATCACGCCTGAGGCCCTGGAGTCCGTGGGGGTGGACCCGGTGCGCTTTCCCGGAGCGCTGCATGCCGCCGAACATGCCGCGATCGGTTTGTTGCCGCTGGTGGCGACCTGCGATCGCTGGGACATCGGTGGACTGTCGACCAATCTGCATCCCGACACCGACCTGCCCACAGTATTTGTCTACGACGGTTATCCCGGCGGAGCCGGCTTCGCCGACCGTGGACACGAGGCCTTCGAGATCTGGATCCGCGCCACCCGAGATGCGGTGTCGGGGTGCGGGTGTGAGACCGGGTGCCCGTCGTGCGTGCAGTCCCCGAAATGTGGCAACGGCAACGAACCGCTAGACAAAGACGGGGCCATTCGGGTGCTGAACCTGATCCTGCACGAGCTGCCCGTGAGCGCAGGGGTGGGCCGCGCGTGATGCAGTCGTGAGCGCAGGGACGGGCCGCGCAGGATGCAGTGAGGAACGAGGGAGCGCAGCGACTGAGAGACGAGGGAAGAGTGCGCAATAGGGCCCGGCCTGTAGCGAACAATCAAACACCGCTCACTGAGGCCCACGACGGAGCGAACAATTAGCACTGTCGATCACGTGCATGAAATCCGAGCTCAGTTTCGCTCTGCCGTGCGCGGAAATGGATTTCTGAGGGCGCATCGGGTTTACCGTGAGAAATCCGATCAGCGAAGAGGCAAGAACCATGACGCAGACACCCGGGCAATCCGACCCGTATGACCAGACCCGCATCACGTCCACCAATCCACCACCGGTGAATCCCCAGCCGGGCGGTCCGCGGCCGGACGTCTCGAAGCCCGCCGGAACCGATCATTCGACCGCAGGCGCAGAGCCGCCGCGTCCACCGGAGCACGGCGGCCCACCACCGGGACAGTACGAGCCGGGCCAGTACGGGCAAGGTCAGTACGGGCAGGATCAGTACGGCCAGGGTCAGTACGGGCAGGGTCAGCAAGGTGCAGGACAGCCAAATCAGTACGGCGGTCAGCAGCCGCCGCAGCACTACGGATCACCCTCGCAGCCGCAGTACGGCGCCCCTCAGAGTCAGCCGCAATACGGTGCGCCGCAGGGCCAACCGCACTACGGTCAGCAGGCACCCTATGGGCAGGGTGGACAGCAGCAGCCTTATCAAGCCGGTCAGAATCCTTACGGTGCGCCGCAACCCAACCAGGGTCAACCGCAATACGGCAGCGCGTACGGCTCACCGCCGACTGCCGAGCCGGTGTCGCAGGCCGTCAAGATCATCGGGCTCGTCATTGCGGTCATCGCGGTGGTCATCGCGATCTCGGCATTCCTGCCGTGGGTCTCGGGAACGTTCAGCGAGAGCGGGCTCGGCGGCGGTGATTCCGATACCGACGCCAATGATGGCGTCCTGACCTTGGTCCTTGCCGTCGTCGCCGGAATCTTCGGTGTGATCAGCGTTCTGATCGCCAAACGGTCCGGCCTGCATCTGACGGCCGGCATCGTCGCGGTGGTGACGGGAATCCTGGTGGCACTCATCGCGATCGTCGACATCACCGACATCTTGGACGCCAAGGAGACCGCCGAGGTCTTCGATATCACCATCAACGTCGGCGTCGGGCTGTGGCTGACCCTCGTCGGCGGGATCGGGCTGGTGATCGCCGGAATAGCCGGGATCGTCAAGCGCAAGTAGAACTTGCCCGGCCCGGCACTGCCGAAACGATCAGATCAGGCGGAAGCCACTGCCGACGATGTTCTGCCCGTTCAGGTCTTTCATGATGTAGCCGATCCCGGTGCTGAGCGTCGGCACGTGGACCGGGTTGCCCGGGTCGTTGCATTCGATGTCGAAGTTCAGGCCGGTGCCGCCGATGTTCTTGAAGATGCGGCCACCGTTGAGCAGGCCGACGAGCTTGTTGTCGACGACGACAGGCGCGCCGGAGTCACCGTGGTTGGAGCAACTCTGGTTGAGGGTGAAGGTCGGGCTCTCGGGGTCAGTGCCCCAGACGACGCCGCAATTGGTGCCGGTGGTGCGGCCTGCCTTGCAGGCGTTCTGGCCGAAGGCCGGTTGCGGACCGAATCCGCCAAGGGTCAACCCGCGGTAGTTTCGCTGCGGTTCGACCCTGGCAGCGTCGAAGCGGATCACCGCGTAGTCCCAGTACTTGTTGGACGACGTGACCTGGCCGATGACGCCGGCCCCGGCAGCCTTCTCGGCTCGGATGGCGTCGCCGGTCTCGGCGCAGTGGGCTGCGGTCAGCCCGACCAGGCGACCTGCGGAGTCGTGGCCGATCGCTGTCAGCGTGCACACCGAACTGTTGTTGATGATGATGCCCGCGCCGCCACCGAGTGCAATGCGAGGAGCAGCGTTGGCTGAGCCGGCCGCCAGTCCTGACATGCAGATCACTGCGATGAGTCCGGACACGACCGCCAACAAACGCTTCTTCAAGAAATCCCCCACCATTCACTTCGGTAAATTCTGTTCCGCGAAGCATATCTTCGCGTCGCGCAGTCACATGATCGCGCACCAGTGTGAACGTCGACACGTCCGCCCAATACACCGGCCCTGTCCTGTCTACCTCACAGACCCCCGTCTGCCTACTCGGACAACTCCTGCCCGTCACTCCACCGGCCCGGCCCGCGCCGTCGCCAAGGCGTCACGGCGACCGAATAATCCGAGGTCAACAGCAATTCTCACCGACACCACCACGTCCTCGCCATCCGGATTGCAGGACGCGAGGACGACCTCCATCCGCCCCGCGATCAGCCCTGCCTGCGCGCACGGATCGGCCTCACCGAGCACCAGGGCTGAAGAACCCGCGAGGTCCACCCTGGGCAGCAACGGCACATCGACCCGGGCCAGCACGACGATCAACTCTTTCAAACGCCGCGTCGAAACGGCGGAAGTGAGCAGCGACGGCCACCTGGGACGCGGACGCCTTGTGGGGCATCGCCGAGTGTCCTTAGTCCCTCCAGTCCTGCACGCGATCGTCCGTGACACGCCCGGCCCGCAGCCGTTTCGCATCGTTCGGATGCATTGCAATACCGTCGGCGCTAGGCATCATCGCCGGGGCGCTACCGTAGCCGTCAAATCGTCCATCAGGAGAGTTCGGTTCGACTGTCCGCCACTGTCTACCCGTCTGGATAATCACGGCCGGTGACGCCTTTCGCTCGGACCAACAGGCTGCCATCGTCTCTGTAAGCGCAGCAATGAACTCGCACAACGAGTTGAGGAGGCCATCGAGCACGTCTTCAGTACGATTGATGAGAAACGAAGCCCTCCAACCATCTCTACTAGGCCCGCCCCTCGCACGTACCTCTTGCATCGGCCCGTAGACCATCGTTTGCAGCTCGCTCCACTTCGGCTGGAGGTAGAACGGCTGGATGATGCTGCCATCCTTCTGTAGGAGACTCATGCGCTTTGCCGGCGACCTGTGGGTCAACGCGTTTCGGGTGTCCCGAAGCCAAGCCAGCCAAGATCTCAGAGCCGTAGTTTTGCAGCAGTCCAGCGGGCGCGAGCAGTCGCCGCTGAATGTCCCGGCCTGCGGTTCCACGCGGCGCGACGGTGCCCTTCTCACGATCCTCATCAAGTGCTGCCCATAGATCCTGGACCGTCTTCCAATCGGAGGTGACTACATCTTTGACCCCGAACCCACCAACGATCACCAGCGCTGCAGAGAACCTGTCGAGCGCCTGGCCCATATGGAAAAAAGTGTGCTCGGCGGCCGACTCCGCTCGTAGGCTTCGCTTCCGCGCATCACTCGACCCGATAACAGCATTCAAGTACTGAGTCGGAGTCAGACTCCCTGCATGCAAGTCTTTGTACGCCACCCTCGCTTTGGCGTTTGCCGAGTAGGTGACCTGCCGGTGCTCGATCGCAGTTAACCCCGCAGCCTCGAGGGCAGTCGTAGTTCCAAGGACAGATTGGATCAAGTAATCGGCGAGCAGCGCATACGTCTTCCAGTCGCACCCACCGCGCCAAAAGCCGAACGCGCCATCCTCGTCGTCCAGTTCTTCAAGCAACTGTGCATTGAACGCCAGCAACGGCCTCACGGCTGCTCTGACGCGAGTCTCGTAGTTGATCGACTCCTGGTTCGACATTGCTGCAGCTTAGCCAGTCTTGTCCAACAACCGAAGTGAATAAAGTGGTACTCCCCACGTGACCTTCGGTCGTTGTTGAGGGATAATCGAAATCTATTGCGCTTGGCTTGGTATCCACGGCCGACCATCGTTCAGATTCGTACAGAACCGCTGAATCGACTGCCACTGCTGCGTGGCACCGGGAACAGTCATCGGGCCAAGTTGCGCGATGTCGTACCGGGTGCGGTGAGACAGCTCCATCAAACTCATATACGAGACGGCGATGGGGGAATAGAGAGAATGGACCATCTGATTAGTCCCCCGCGCGCCAGGCTCTATGCTTGAGTGCTTACGGGGATGCCGTTCATCCTTGTTCAGGGTCATTTCGTCAGCCAGCGACGAATGCACCAAGTGCATGGCTGAATAGAACAACGCGACCATCGCCCAGTCCTCGTGAACCGGTAGCAAATAGTCAGACACGTCTTTGTGATGTTTGGCACGCGCAAGGTGCCACTTCCGAACGCCCATCAGGCTTCAGCGAACTCCTCGTCCTGGACAGCGTTCAACGGAACGATGTCGAAGTCGAGTGCAAAATCATCCGCATGCGCCTGCTGGAACTGAACCAGCCGCTCCAGAACCTGCATACGAGGTTCCCACGTGTAGTTGGTGATACAAGCCCCGACCCGAGCAACCTTCGACATCGGCTCCCAGCGGATGCTCAGATGAGTCTTACCAATCGACTCTTCGACATCACGAAGCCGACCTTCCAACTCGAATCGTATTGTCTCGATGCTTGGCACGAAACGTTCCTTCCCATCCACTCGCACGATGTTACGCACTCAATCACGAGCTTCTGACATTGAACAGGAAAAAGTACTTCCCGAAGGCCCCGAAGAGCGCCTTCAACCGCCACGGCAACCTCCTGCGCGGCCGGGCAGCGCACGTCGCGCCACCTCCGAAGTGGCCTCAACCCTTCGCAGAACCGCACCCCAGAGCACGCTGATACGGTCCTACATCCACTTCGCCACGACCGACAGGACCGCACCCGGTGCGCAGGAGCGAACAACCCAGCACGGCCACGCTTCCTCAGGGCCAACTGACGACGAAGGAGTTCGTGGCCGCTTCACCCTCGCCGCGAGGGACGCGGCGAGGGTCTGCATACACGTTCGGTGGAGCGACGGACGCGATGCAACCCTTCGAGGCACTGCAGAGTTGGCACCGTAGCTGCCGCGACAAACATCACCCGCGTAACCTCCCGCTTCAATTCACCGAGGACTCGACACTGGATCTCGACATCGGGATTTTTCCTAACAAGATCGGGGCAATCGGATCGACTGCCAGCGACCGGTTGGCAGAGCTAACTCAACAATGGGTCGCTGCCTAGCCGAAGGCACATCAGACTTGAAGTCGCTGAGCCACTACGCTTAAAACATGTAGGGCAGTCAATCCTCACGATCCCCGCAGTCGCCATTTTCACGGTATCAACGGAGGAGTTGCCGGGGGCCGCCTGGCTGATCCTGGCGACAGCCGAGGCCCTATTCGTATCGTAGGCTCTCGCGGTCCAGTTCGGTCCATCCTTACGCTCTGCGCGTCAACCCTTGACGCTGCACCGCAAGGAGTGAGGAGTACGGTCCGAACCTTCTTGCTGGGCTAACGGTAATGATCACGCTTTTCGCAATCGTCCAGATCTTCGTCGCCTTGCTGTAACTATGCACGCTTAATACCCTCTGAACAGCTAAGATGCACTGGCATATGACCCCGAGAGCCGCTGCACCACTTTCCCAACGGTGAAACTCTTGGTCGGAGCTACCCACGTGACCGCAACCGTGCTCGCTTTCGCGAGGAACCGCTTCGCTGCCGTATCTACGCCCTCCACCTGCGCCCGGTGGGTCATAGGTCACGAGTAGAGCGTTGACTTGGCGCCGCATAGGTCGCTGCCTGTTCGCTCTACCCCGGAGCGCTAGCGGAGCATAACTAATCTTATCCCGTGGGCAATGAGGAACTGCTGTATGTCTCGGCCAACCCATGACCCCGCCACTTCACTTCATTTGGGCGAGTGCCCCGTGGGGACACCGAACGTCTATGCCCTCGCCTGCCCCACCAGTTGTAGTGACGGCGTAAGTAAGACCTCCGGAGCGCGTCTGGTGCCAGGCGTCTAGACCAGCTTGGCGTGAAGGAGTTCATCCAACTAAACAGGCGCGATTCGATCCCGACCTAAGCTGATTACTCATAGTTGGCGATTAATGCTAACTGGACGTCGATGTTTGTCCGAATTGACGCGCAAACCTTCCGATTCTCTAGAGTTTTGGGTAAATTGCCCTCGACGACCGCCGCCGCTTCGCAGTTCGATAGATCGGCGGATAAAGCGACCAGATTTGCGACCGCCATACCACTTGGCGTCTGGGCCTCGCCTTCTCCGGAGGAATTCGCCGCATTGCAGTCATCAGGCAGCGTAAAAGTTGCTCCACCATCATTGAGCGCCTTCCGCGCGTCACCGCACGCCTTCGCGGCAGCGATCTTATCTGAATCAGATGTGTTGTACGCCCTCATAGCGTCCGAAAAAAACCACACGGCGATCAGAGACGCGCCGAACACACCGATGGCGATTAGTGGCTTCTTTGCTATCGTCGCCCTCCGCACGCGATCTCGTATTACGACGACTGCCGCTCTCGCCCGGGTAAGGAGTAGGTCCGCACGAATCTGCGCCGCGCGCGTGAGGCCGAAGTTGAGCTTCGTTAGTTCCTCGTCGTCAGTCGGCGCTGAGACAGTGTTAGTCAGCCGGTCGTATCTGTAGGCCCTCTCTACATTTGCTTCGTACAGAGTTGCGGGCGCGAAATAAGCCTGCATTGCGTTGGAAACTATTGCATTTGCAGCTTTACGCCTCTCGGCAAGCTGACCTTTAGTCTCGCTAGGCCCCGGCTGAGGTTCAGGCTGATCGTGAACGTTAAGCCCGTTTAGCTTGGCGAATTGGTGATATACACCCCGAACTCGGTCGGCCTCAGTATCAGATATCTCTTGATTATCGACCATGTCTTGTATGTTCGACGACATAGCCAATGGCCTGTTCTGGACCGAAAGATTCCAACCAACGTAGATCGCGCTTATCGCCATCAAAATAATGCATAAAAGAATTAACCCTGCCAGTAACCAACCTAGATCATGAGTTGGAAAGACATTCACCAGTTCGTCAAAACCAATCCACGCGACCGCTGCGAGACCGAGTGCCTGGATCGCACCACCCCACGCACCAGCTCTCGCACGGAGCTTGTCCGCGGTATCTTGATACCCCTTGGCAGTGTCTTGGGACTGTTTAGCCAGGGTCGCTAGCGGGTTGAGCCGATTGCTTTCGTCGCTTGACATATTGGCCCTTCGTAGCTTCCCAGCCCGATGTGATGAGGTGACGCTACACGAGAGACAGGACCGCGCGACTGAATCTAGAAAACCTCACTCCTTAGTTGCACTAAGAAAAAGAGGCAGTAATCCCTCGCTAAACTCGCCGATAGACACTCCAATTCAACTTTATTCTTAAGAGTTGCACGAGCCCTAGTAAGAATGCCCTTTCACTCGCGATTCCAGCAAGAGTTGGCGAGCGCCAGTAGTGACTGTTTAACGCGCTGCCCTCGCTCTCACGAGGTCCCACACGACTTAGTCACCCTTCCGTTAGGCAACCCCCAGCCGTGGATTGAACGTCACTGCGGCGCCCGCACGATTACGGCACAGAGGGGTTCGTACTGGTATCGATCGTCTAATCGCGCGGCCACCGCACAACAATCAGACATCCGCTGGCGTGCGACCGTAAGCGCGGGAGACGATCGACTCACTCCACCGGCCCGGCCCGCGCCGTCGCCAAGGCGTCACGGCGACCGAACAATTCGAGGTCAACAGCAATTCTCACCGACACCACCACATCCTCGCCATCCGGACTGCAGGACGCGAGGACAACCTCCATCCGCCCCGCGATCAGCTCTGCCTGCGCGCACGGATCGGCCTCACCGAGCACCAGAGCCGACGCGGCCGCGAGCGAGGCGAGATCGGCGGCCGACTGGGCGTGATGGCGCGCAGCAACCGCAGCACCCACGTACAGAACCAGCACCACCAACCCCGCCAGAGCTGCTATCGCGCACGCCCCGGCCACCGTCGCCGAGCCACGCTCATCGCCCGCGATCCTCACTCGTCGCCGCCCGGTTCGACCGCCGCCACCGCCCGCGCACCCACCTCCACCCCAGGCAGCAACGGCACATCGACACGCACCCGTGCGACGATCAACTCTCCCTCCGTGCGAATGCTCACCGACGCCCCATCAGGACCGACCTTTCGCGCCACCTGCTCGGCACGAACCGAATCACCCTGCGCCGCAATCCTCGCCGCCTCCCGCGCCGCGTCGATACAACGAACGTGAGCAGCCACCGCGGCCACCGCCACCACCCCGATCACCACCATCACGACAATCGAGGCGAGCGCGATCGCCGCCTCCACCGTCACCATCCCCTGTTCATCGGCCGGCAGACGGCGACGAACGCGCCGCACCATCATCCGACCGTGGTCTGCAACGCCTTGTCGATGATCCCCGTCAACGCGGACACGATCGAATCACCGGTCACGACCGTGTAGAGAATGGCACCGAAGGCGGCCGCAGCGATGGTGCCGATCGCGTACTCCGCGGTCGACATCCCGTCCTCGTCCGTCATGAGCACCGCAACTCGAGTCTGCACACTCCGAATCATGTTGCCTATCATCGATTCCCCCTATTCTCGCCATGGACAGTCCACGGCAGATCTCAGAGCAGACCGCCACCGAACACTTTTCCCGCCAGGCCCATCACCACGGGCACGATGCCCAGGCAGACGAAGGCCGGCAAGAAACACAGTCCGAGTGGTCCGCTGATCGCAACCCCTGCTCGTTCGGCAGCGGCTGCCGCCCGGTCTTGGGCCTCGCTGCGCTGGTTGTCGGCCAACTCCTCCAACCCACGCACCGGCGAGGACCCCGATCGCGCCGAACGACGCGTCACTGCTGCCAGCATCGCGGCAGACTGATCCGCTTCGTCCGGTATCGCCCACGCCTGTAACGGATCTGCGCCCAGAGACAACAGATCGGACGCCTGGGCGAGGATCCGCGCCAGCGCAGGCGGAGCCGACTGCGACACCACCTTCGCTGACGCGGCGACCGGCAGCCCGGAACGCAGGCACACCGCGAAGAGTTCGTAGCTCGCGGCCGCGGCGAAAGGGTCATCGACCGGTTTCTTCTTGCCCAGCCACCGCGGTACCCGACTGCGGGCCGGTGCCACCGGCGGAGCGACGATCCGGTACGTCGACCACACCGGGCCCGGGACCAGCAGCAGACCAGCAGCCGCGGCCACAGCGGCGACCACGACCCCGGTCACCGGCCCGTCACCTTGCCGACGATCCGCCGCGACCACAGCAGTCCGGCGCACACCAGGCCCACCCCGACCACGAGCAGGATTCCGCCGAGCCCACCACCGAGTAACACCGCCACCGGCGCCGCCCCCATCGCCTGTCCCAGCAGGATGCCGAGTATCGGCAGTAGAGCGAGAACCAGCGCGGTGGCCTTCGCGCCGGCGAGCGCCGCTGCCGTCCGCGCGCGGAAACGCTGGCGCGCCAACAGATCGCCGCGCACCGAGGTCAACAGTTCGGCCATCGGGAGTCCGTACTGTTCAGCGGTTCGCCACGCGACGGCGATCCGCTGCCACGCGTGGAAGCCGATGGCCCTCGACCCCGACGACGTGCCGTGGCGCCCCTGCGACTGCTCGATCCCCGCGGCGACATCACCACCGAGCGCGGCACGACCCGCCATCATCTGCAGCATCTGCGCCGCCCCCGCATCCGCAGGACCGACGCAGTCCTGCGCCGCCTGCCGGCACGCATGTGCGGGATGCGCACCGACCCTCAACTCGGAGACCATGACCTCCAGCGCCGCGAGTAGCCTCGCCATCTCTGCGGCCCCTGCCCGCTCGCGCCGCCGCGAAACCAGCAGAGCCTGGGCCATTGCTGCGGCCATGGCTGCAGCCAGCGCCGCACTGACACCGACGAGAACAAGCGCCAGCACCGGCCCGAGCATCAGTCCCACCCCGAGCGGGTCGGCAAACATTCTGCGTCGCAATGGATCAGCAGGGATCAGCTGATGTGCGCGAGTCTGTGCTAGCGGTCGCGCCCACAACAGGACGGACAGACCGACGGCAGCCAGCACGGCGGTCATCGACCCAGCCTCGCGTCCAGTAGCGAGGCCAGAGCTGCTGCGGCGGGGGTGAAGCCGCCCGCTCGAGTCCAGACAGCTTCTACGCACACCAGTCCGTCGATGCCGCGGCGGAGCATCCCGATCTCCGAGACACCCCTGCTGCCGGACGAATCCCGAAACACCCCGATCACCACCGAGATGGCTGCTGCGAGCTGGCTGTGCAGCGCAGGCCGGTCCATGCCGCCGAGGGCAGCGAGGGCCTCCATGCGCGCAGGCACCTCCGCCGTCGAATTGGCGTGCAGGGTGCCGGCGCCGCCGTCGTGTCCGGTGTTCATCGCGGTCAGCAGGTCGACGACCTCGCCGCCTCGGACCTCCCCGACGACGATCCGGTCCGGTCGCATCCGGAGCGCCTGCCGGACCAGGGCCCGTACCGGGACCTCCCCCGCGCCTTCGACATTCGGCGTCCGGGCGACCAGCCGCACCACGTGGGGGTGCTGCGGCGCCAACTCCACGGCATCTTCGACGCAGAGTATTCTCTCCGCCGGATCGACCCGCCCGAGGAGCGCCGACAACAAGGTCGTCTTGCCGGCCCCGGTGCCGCCCACCACCAGGAAGGCCAGCCGCGCGTCGACGACGGCCTCCAGTAGCGCGAGGGCCTCCGGGTCGATCGCGCCCGACCGCGCCAGGGCGTCGAGGTTCTGCGTCGCAGGACGCAACACCCGCAATGACAGGCACGTCCCGTCCACGGCGATCGGCGGGATGACGGCATGCAGACGCACGTTGTAACCGCGTCGACCGAGCCCGGTCAGCTGGCCATCGACCCAGGGTTGCGCGTCGTCGAGCCGCTTGCCTGCGGCCAGGGCCAGCCGCATCGCCAACCGGCGCACCGCGTCGTCGTCCTCGAACTCCACGTCCGACCGTTCGAGGCCGCGTCCCTGATCGGTCCAGACCTGTTTCGGTCCCACCACCAGGATGTCGTTGACCGCCGGGCCGGCCAGCAGGACCTCCAACCGTCCGGCACCCACCAGTTCGGTCTGCAGAAAGCGAAGGGCGTCAAGCAGATCGGTGTCGCCCAGCACGCCACCTGCCTCCGCGCGGACGACGGCCGCCATCACCTCGGGGGTGGGATCCTGCGCGGTGGCCGCGAGCTTCTCACGGACCCGGGTCAGCAATTGCGCGCGGCCGGGATGCGCGCCTTCGCCGCCGGCACTCACCGCAGTACCCGACGTACCGAGACCGCGCGGTCGAGCACCGTGGTCGCGGCCCTGCGCAGCGGCGAACGCCGGGTGAGAGCAATCCCCCCGGATTCGAGTTGGTGCGCGAGCCGCACATCGGGCCGAGTCGCGGTCAGCAGAGGCACACCGATGACGTCGGCCACCTCGACCGCCCGCAACCCACCCGGAGCCGGGCCGCGTACGACGACCTCGACCCGTCCGGTGCGAGCCCGCACGCGCGCAGCCATCTCGCGTCCGGCGGCGCAGGCCCGGATCGTCGCTGCGGTCACGAGCACCACCAGGTCCGCGGTTTCCACGACGGCATCCAGCAGCTCGCCCTCACACCTGGGCAAGTCGGCCACCACGACGTCGCCGCTGCCCCGTGCGGCGGCGATCGCGGCGAGCGCGGCCTCTGGCCGGACGGGGGTGCCGCTGCCGCGACGCCCGGTGAGGATCGCCAGCCCTCCCCGGGCATGCGGCAGAGCGTTGTGCAGGGAGGCGGCCACGACCTGGCCGCTCTCCAGCGTGAGTTCTTGCCAGCGCAGCCCGGGCTGATCCTCGACCCCGAGGAGGAGATCCTGCCCACCACCGAGGTCATCGAGATCGATGACGAGTCCGCTCAGTCCCCTCTCGCAGGCCACCAACCCCACAGCCGCGGCGAACGTCGAGGCCCCCGCGCCTCCGTGGCCCGGAATCAGGGCGATGGCCACACCGGAGGGCCCGATCGGTTCAGCGATCCGGGAGAGCGCTTGTACCACCGCGTGCTCGTCGTCCGGGAGCACAAAGCCGTCGCCGGCTCCCAGGGTGAGCGCGGTGCGCCACATCTGTGGTCCGTCGCCTGCGAGTCCGACGACGAGCAGCCCGCCCCGCCGGGGCAGTCCGGAAGCCAGTGTCGCCTCTACGGTGCTGGCATCGACGAGCACCGCGGTGCACTCTGCCCACTCCCTGCGACACCGTTCGGGAAGCGCACGAACGATTTGATATCCGGCGGCGGCGGCGACACGCGCGACGTCATCCGCGAGGTCCGGGGAGACCATCACGAGCACGGTCGAGGATTCGGTCATGGAGGCCATCGTGGCGTGTCGTCTCGGCCTCGACAGCGGCTGACAGCCCGTCGGACGCGAACCTGTGGAGACTCTGCCGATCTGTGGACTACTACCGGGAAAAGCAGCACAACGCGTGTCCGCGCGTAGCCTGGGTTCCGGAGAACACGCAGGTGACGAGGGATACCGGCGGGTGCAGTGACCGTATGGATCAGACGACCGAAAAGGTCTGGAAATGGGGACGACCCTGGCCAGGGGGGGAGGAGGCCAGGGTCGTCGCGTTCAGCCCCGGGGGGTCGGGCTGAAAGCCCCGGATCAAGTCCGGGTAACTATGACTATACACAAGTTTCTGGGATTGATTGCAACTTCAACCATTTGATTCCCTTCACCGAAACGAAGTGATCCTAAGTGAAGTTATCCGGTCCGCACCGGTCCGAAGCAGTGCCTCATCCGGTGGCCCGACGTACCCTCGACGGGTGACCGCTTTCAAGCCGGCAGACGGTGGACCGAGGTCCCCCGGTACGACGCGGATCGCCGCGTTCTTCGACCTCGACAAGACGATCATCGCCAAATCGAGCTCCCTCGCCTTCTCCCGCCCGTTCTTCGATCAGGGGCTGATCAATCGACGATCGGTACTCAAATCGTCGTACGCGCAGTTCATGTTCTTGCTGTCGGCGGCCGACCACGACCAGGTCGAGCGCATGCGCAAGCACGTGACCGCGATGTGCACGGGCTGGGACGTCGAGCAGGTGTCGTCGATCGTCCACGAGACCCTCCACGACATCGTCGATCCCCTGGTCTTCGCAGAAGCGGCTGACCTGATCGCCGGTCACAAGGCACGCGGGCACGACGTGGTGATCGTCTCGGCGTCAGGCACGGAGATCGTCGAACCGATCGGCGAGATGCTCGGCGCCGACTACTCGATGGCCAGCCGGATGAAGGTTGTCGACGGCAAGTACGCGGGCGAGGTGGAGTTCTATTGCTACGGCGACGAGAAGGTCGTCGCGATGAACGAGATCGCGACATCGATCGGTTACGACCTCACGAAGTGCTTTGCCTACTCCGACTCGATCACCGACCTGCCCATGCTGCGCGCAGTCGGCCATCCGACCGTCATCAACCCCGATCGCGCCTTGCGCAAGGAGGCCTCCGCACAGGGGTGGCCGATGCTCTCGTTCACGAAGCCGATATCCCTGCGCAGCCGACTGCCGGCGGCCACGCCGGTTACCGTGACCGCCTCTGCCGCTGTGGGTCTGGGCGCAATGATCGCGGGCGCCCTCACTTATACGGCGCTGCACCGCCGCCGGCGCTGACCACCGAGGTTTCGCCACGCGGGCGTGACGCGCGAAAAGCGTTTTAGCCCAACGGAAAAGGTGTGTTGCAAATTTGAGACGACTCACCCCTTGATGTGACCGTGGTCACGGTGTAGAAAGTAGTTACGGAAAGCGCGGGAAGCCAAGTTCGGACCGGAAGAGAAGGTACGGACTCCTGACCACGCACTCCCAGCACGGATATCGAGCACCCACGCGCAGCACGCCGCGGGAGGCACCAGGTTGTGGGCCTGCGAGATTCGGCGTCGTATTCAGATGAGTTCCTTTGGGTGGGAACGCTTCTGAGGCGGCGGCGGACAACTCTGCCTAGGTCACCCCACACAACCACCACAGCACGCTTGGTAACTCGGATCCGTGCTAGCGGGCGGCCGACGGGAATCGCATGAGCGACCCGGAGGCCGCCCGCAGTGCGTTGTCCACCCCCGATTGCACTCTCCCCCAACGAGTATCGACCGAGCGCTACTGAGCGCGCGCGGCGTCGGCGATGGATCTCGCCTCGGCCGCCCCGGTCTCCAAAGCCTCACTACTCAGCACCAGCCATCCGCGGATACCCTCCGGATCGCCGGCTCCGAAAGCCGCCGACAGCGCGCGGTACTCCTGTACCCGTTTGAACCAGGTCACCTCCGGCACCCCGAGGTTGTGCGGATCGAGCCCGGTGCTCGCACACACCAGCCGCGAGGCGGCCCGGGCCACCACGCCGTTCGCGTAGACGAAGGGTTCGAGCGCGAGCAGTTCCGCATGAACCACCGCGGCGAGCACCGGCGCCGGTGCCTTGGTGGCGCCGGTGACCAGTTGCGCGAGCAAGGCCAGCCGCTGGTCCAGCTCACGATCGGCGCGGGGTCGTCCCAGCAGCTCTGGATCATCTGTCAGTTCGTTGGCGGCGAGAACATGCAACCTGGCCAGCGCCTGCAGGGGCGCCCTGGTCCACACGGCCAGCATCTGCGGTAACGAGTCACCGTCGAGCGCCTGCGCCACTCGCATCGCCCCGGACAGCACGGGCTCGTCGAAGTCTCCGTCGCGAACCAGCTCGATGCTGCCACCGTCGATGGCGGCCGACGACCGACCCGCTCGCCAGGATGCTTCTGTCGCAGTCTTGTCCCAGCCCCGGAGATTCGCGGGGTGCCGGTGGGCTGCCGCGAGCGCGTCGCGCGCCCGGTCTGCCGCCTCGAGCACGCCGGGCATCTCGATCAGCGGAGCCAAAGGATCAGTCATGAGAAGTCACAGTACTTCGCGCAGGCCTACCCACCGGAGTCAGAGCAGATCGAGAACGTGTCCCGCGGCACGGGCCTTGACCACGGCCTCATGCCGGTTGTGGGCCCCGAGCCGAACCATTGCGGCACGGAGGTAGGTCTTCACGGTGTCGACGGTCAAACCGAGCCGATCCGCCACCACCCGGTTACCGAAACCCATCGCGACCAGCGACAACACCTCGAGTTGGCGGGGCGTGAGAGGGACCGAGGGTTCACCCGACGAACGCGCGCCACCGATCTGATCGACGAGGTCGAGCAGCCGGCGCCGGGTCTCGTCGTCTCCGGAGACCGCCGCGATGTCGCGGATCTCGTCCAGCCACTCGACGGTCTGGACCTGAGATTGCTGCACCGCAGCGATGGCTCCGAGGCGCCGGTCAACCTCATCTCGGGTCCGCAGTTCGGTGGCGACCCGGCCGGCTTCCACGGACAGCGCCGCGACCGCCTCCTCCCCGAGGTGCCCGCCTCCGCGCCAGCCCGCGTAGATCAGTCCGCGCACCGAGCCATCGACGACGATCGGCGCCGCCGCGAGGTCTGTGATGCCTTCTCCGAGGATCTGGTCGTCGAAGTCGTGGGTGATCTCGCTGGCCGAACCGTAATCCCGGATGAGCGTGGTGCGCTTGTTCAGCCAGATCAAACCACCGAGGCCGCGCTGCGGGGTCACCGTGATCGTGCGCAGGGCCGCTGTCTGGTGCCCCACCGATTCGGTCACCGCGATCGCGCCCTGATCCCGCAGACCTCCGAAGACGACCGGTATGCCGGTGGCACGTCTCAAGCGCGCACTCGTGGCCCGCACCAGCTCGCGATCGCTGGGGCGGAGCACGATGTTGTCGACACTCATCAGCACTATCCACTTTCGGGGCTATTGCAGTAGATGATGCCGCAGACATCATGTGGTGCACAACACAGTGACCCCTGACATGGGCCACAGGCCGGCTCGATCGACACCGATTCCGGGCGGCCGAGAAGCTGAAAGGGAACCGATGAGTGATGGCACCGCACCCGTGACGTACGCCCCGCCGACCGCATTCGTGGAGCAGGCGAACGCCGGACCCGAACTGGAGCAGGCCGCCGAGGCCGACCGGTTGGCGTTCTGGGCCGAGCAGGCCCGCCGCCTACACTGGGACACCGACTTCGGCGACGTCCTCGACTGGTCGAACGCCCCGTTCGCCAAGTGGTTCGTCGGCGGCAAGCTCAACGTCGCCTACAACTGCGTCGACCGCCACGTCGAAGAAGGCAACGGCGACCGCGTCGCGATCCACTGGGTCGGCGAACCCGGCGACAGCCGCGACGTCACCTACAGCGACCTGCTCGCAGAGGTCTCACAGGCGGCGAACTACTTCACCGAGATCGGCCTGGTCTCCGGTGATCGTGTCGCCATCTACATGCCGATGGTCCCCGAGGCGATCGTCACGATGCTCGCCTGCGCGCGCCTAGGCCTCACCCACTCCGTGGTGTTCGCGGGCTTCTCGGCCGCTGCGCTGCGGTCGCGGGTCGACGACGCCGAAGCGAAACTCGTGGTCACCACCGACGGCCAGTACCGGCGCGGCAAGCCCGCACCACTCAAGGCCGGTGTGGACGAGGCCCTCGGCACCGGAGACGACGCCGCCAAGTCGATCGAACACGTCCTGGTCGTCAACCGCACCGACTCCGACATCGACTGGGTCGAGGGTCGCGACCTCTGGTGGCACGAGACGGTCGCCAAGGCCGACACCAAGCACGAGCCGGAGGCCTTCGACGCCGAGCACCCGCTGTTCCTGCTCTACACCTCGGGGACAACGGGCAAGCCCAAGGGCATCGTCCACAGCTCCGGCGGCTACCTGACCCAGGTCAGTTACACCTTCCACAACGTCTTCGACCACAAGCCGGGCAAGGACGTCTTCTGGTGCGGCGCCGACATCGGCTGGGTCACCGGGCACAGCTACCTCGTGTACGGACCCTTGTCGAACGGCGCCACCGAGGTGGTCTACGAGGGAACACCCAACTCCCCCAACGAACATCGCCACTTCGAGGTCATCGAGAAGTACAAGGTCAGCATCTATTACATCGCGCCGACCCTGATCCGGACCTTCATGAAGTGGGGGCGCGAGATCCCCGATGCCCACGACCTGACCTCGCTGCGCCTGCTCGGCAGCGTCGGAGAGCCGATCAACCCGGAGGCCTGGCGCTGGTACCACGAGGTCATCGGCGGCGAGAACTGCCCGATCGTCGACACCTGGTGGCAGACCGAGACCGGCGCGATCATGATCTCGCCGCTGCCCGGCATCACCGCCACCAAGCCGGGTTCCGCGATGGCGACCCTGCCGGGCATCAGCGCCAACATCGTCAACGAGAAGGGCGAGTCCGTCGGCGCCGGCGAGCAGGGGTTCCTCGTGCTGGACAAGCCGTGGCCGTCGATGTTGCGCGGGATCTGGGGCGACGAGGAGCGGTTCAAGGACACGTACTGGTCGCGCTTCGCCGAACAGGGCTGGTATTTCGCCGGTGACGGCGCCCGCTACGACGACGACCACGCGCTGTGGGTCCTCGGTCGCATCGACGACGTCATGAACGTCTCGGGTCACCGGATCTCCACCTCGGAGGTCGAGTCGGCGCTCGTGGGGCATCCCAGCGTTGCCGAGTCGGCGGTGATCGGTGCCACCGACGCCACCACGGGCCAGGGCATCGTGGCCTTCGTGATCCTGCGTCAGGGTCGCGAGGACACCGGCGATCAGCTCATCAAGGAGCTGAAAGATCATGTGTCGAAGGACATCTCCCCGATCGCGAAGCCCCGGGAGATCTACATCGTCCCCGAGCTGCCGAAGACGCGGTCCGGCAAGATCATGCGTCGACTGCTCAAGGACGTCGCCGAAGGTCGCGAACTCGGTGACACCTCGACCCTGGTCGACCCTTCGGTCTTCGACGCGATCCGCCAGCAGCGCAAGGGCTGATCGACCCACCACCGGATCTGCTCCGGTTCCGTGAATCCGCTCCGCTTCCAGCACTCTGGAAGCGGAGCGGATCACTGTAGGTGGAGCAAACTCTGCCGCCTGCGGGCCCAGCGGATTCGGCGCAGCTGGGCATTGTCTTGAGCGTCCCGCCGCGCCATCGACGCCCTGATCTCCCGCGCCCGGTAGTCGAGTCCACTCCCGCTGTTCGAAAGCCACACCATCGCCGCCACCGCGCTCACACCTATCAGCATCCAGAACATCGCCGCTCTCCTTGCTCTCCGGCAGCTCCGTCTGGGGCGCCGATCGGGTGAGAACAACGCTATTGCGATGGAAGACGCTGGTCAGCCACCCCGGGGACGGTTTTGTTGCCCGCCCTGAGGCGGGCCGAGGTTCCTCCCCAGGGCGGAGGTTTTTCCGGCCACCTGCCGATACGATCGACCGATGCGGTGGTTGACTGCACGCTATGCGCGCGCCTTTGCGCTGTTGGGGTACCAGTACCCGTGGTACTACATGGCAATCGCCGACGTGGCGATTGTCGCCACCGTACTGGTCGCGACCACGCAGCGAATCCTCGGCGGTCTCCACGGAGTGCAGTGGCTGTACCTCACACTCGCGGTCGTCGTCGCGATCGCGCCCCATCCGGCGTGCCTGTTTCTGAAGAAGCGCATCGTGCTGACCCCGCTGCTCGTCGTGGCGACGGTCATCTCGGTGGCGTTGTTCTGGCTCATACCCATAGACACGGACTCCGCCACGTTGTTACTAGTCCTGGCCGTCACCACCGGTGCCGCGATCAGCACGTGGAAGCAGACCGTTTTCAACATGACACTGAGTTACGGCACCCTGCTCGTCGGTGGGGCAACCGGGGTTGTCCAGCAGGGCTGGATGATCGCCGCGATGCTGTGTTTCGGTGCGGCACTGGGACATTTGCTGCAGGCGCAATTGGCGTTGCTGCTCAGGGAGCGGCAGGCGCGCGCCGTCCGGTTACGTCTGGATCGCGCCGCGATCGCGAGTGAAGTCCACGATGTGGTTGCCCACTCGTTGAGCATCGTGCTGCTCAACGTCACCGGAGCGCGCCGGGCGCTCGAAGAGGACGGCGACATCGACGACGCCGTCGAGGCCCTCCGCGACGCGGAGACGCAGGGCCGTGCGGCCATGGCGGACATCCGGCAGACCATCGAACTACTACGCACCGACGCCGAACCGACCGGGCCACCGCCGGGTCTGGACGATCTCGACGAGCTGGTGTCGTCGTTTCGGCGGGCCGGACAGACCATCCACCACCGCAACTCCACAGCCGGCGTGCCTCGAACGAGCGCAACCGATCTCGCGGCGTTCCGCATCGTGCAGGAGTCGCTGACCAACGCCTCCAAACATGCACCGGGCGCGCCGGTCGACCTGACCGTCCGGGCCGATGCTGACGGGACGCTGCACATACACGTTCGCAATGAGATCGACCCTGAGGCCCAACTCAGGCCTGGTGGATCCGGTATCGACGGAATGCGTTCTCGGGCAGCAGTACTCGGCGGCAGTTTCCGGTCCGAGCCGGTAGCTGACGCGTGGGAGGTCACTGCGGTCTTGCCCGCCTCCAGCGAGAACCAATTGCCCGCGGAGTTGACGGCAACGGTGGTACCCGATGTCGGATGACGACCCGAAGATCCGCGTGCTGCTGGTCGATTACCAAGAGCTGGTCCGCTCAGGATTGCGCCGGATCCTGCGGCGCAAAGACGGTTTCGAAGTCGTCGCCGAGTGTTCCGACGGCGACGAGGTCGTCGGAGCCGTGGCTGAGGCCAGGCCTGACGTGGTGGTCATGGACCTCCGTATGAAACGGGTCAGCGGCATGGTCGCCACCCGACATCTCGCGGCGACCGACGATCCCCCGCCAGTACTGGTGCTGACCACATTTCGGGACGAGCAACTGCTGTCTGAGGCGCTACGCGCCGGGGCCGCCGGATTCGTCCTGAAAGATTCGCCCGCCGAAGAACTGATTCGCGCGGTCCGCATCGTCGCCGCGGGTGAGGCGGTACTCGACCCGGCGATCACTGCGCGCGTGCTGGACACCTATCGAACGGCTCCGGGGCCGACGAAAGACGGCACCTCACTCGATCGACTGACCTCGCGCGAGCGGGTGGTGCTCGGGCTGGTCGGTCGAGGTCTGTCCAACGACGAGATCGCGGTGGAACTGGTGATCTCGGTGGTGACGGTCAAGAGCCACATCGGGAACATCTTCCACAAACTCGGTGTTCGCGACCGTGCCGCTGCGGTTGTCTACGCCTTCGACCACGGCGTGGTCAGCCCCCGAACGCGCTGAACGGCTGCGGAACGCCCCTGGGATCGTCCATCTGAGTGGTCCCCGAGGGAACTATTCCCTCGGACACCGCTCAGGTGGACGATCCCAGGGCAAAATACCGCCGGACTACTGCAGTTTCAGCGAAGGTTCGCGAAGTACTTCACGGTGTCCGTCTCGAGCGTCCCGAACGCCTTGGCCGAGACGGGCAGCGCAAACTTCGACGTCCGAGCCAACGGCCCACCGAGCTCGATGGCAAAAGACCAGGTGAACCTGCAACCGCGTTCTGCGGGTTCGATCTCGCTCAGCTCGCCGAACCTGCGCAGACCGGGAACGTTGGCCTGCTCGACGTAGAAGGCATTGCGGTACCGCTGGGCCTGGGGATCCTCGTCCCAGCAGAAGAATCGTTCCGACAGCCGCGCATAACCGGGCGCGAGCTGCGCCGAACGGGTGGTCCCGACACCGTAGGGTGCCGGTGAGGTGAAGTTGATCGCCTTGATCAGGCGGCACCAATCCAGGGTGTTCTGCCTGGTCAGTTCCGCCCATGCGCGTTCCGGTGACACCGGGAGGTTCACCGAGAACTTGTGCGTGACGGGTGCCGTGTCGAAAAAGTCCAGATCGAAGGATTCGAGCGCGTACGTGGGCATTGTCGCCTTTCGTGTGACATGTGCTCTCACGCCGGCGACCACCTGCTTTTCAGTCCGCCTACCCGCGTAAAAGGTCCGATGAGCCTGCAATCAATCCTGGCATGGCAACATAAGGCCTACAAACCCCGGCGCTGCGAAAGACGAACGTCCGGGTGGTCTCGGATGTCGTGTCCGAGGATGGAGGAGTAGTAGTGACGCTGGACGACCGCCCATCGGGAGATGTTCCGCCGAACGTCTCGTCGATCCCGTTGTCCGACCCGAACGTGCGCCCCGGCGGCGATCCGAGTGTCGGGGCCCTGGTCAAAGAAGCAACCACCCATCTGTCGACCCTGTTCCGCGCCGAATTGGCGCTTGCCAAGGCGGAGCTGACAGGCGAGGCGAAGAAGGCTGCGATCGGCTCCGGGCTGATCATCGTCGCGCTCACGGTCGCGCTCTACGCCAGCCTGTTCTTCTTCTGGTTCCTGGGCGAGTTGCTGTCCGAGTGGTTGCCTCGCTGGGCGGCCTTCGGCATCGTCTTCCTGATCCTTCTCGTCGCGGCCATCATCACCGGCCTTGTCGGGTACATAGTCTTCAAGAAGATGACCGGACCGAAGAAGACCATCGCCTCCGTGCAACACCTCTCCGAGGTACTGCCGTCCGGGCATGACGATTCGGTTCGTCCTGCGGCCGACCTGAGCAAGTCGAGCGCCGCCAAGGCGTTCAAGGGCTGAGGGATTGGTATCCCCGGACCCGTCGACCGTTCGCTTCGCGGGGCCGTGGCGGCATCATGACGTGCGAGCGAACGGGGTTCGACTGCACGCGGTCGAATGTGCCGATCAGCCTCGTACCGATCGTCCCCTGGTCCTGTTCATGCACGGTTTCGGTGAGTTCTGGTGGAGTTGGCGTCATCAGCTCCCGGCGCTGACCGCCGCCGGGTACCGGGCGGTCGCAGTAGACCTGCGGGGCTACGGAGACAGCGACAAACCGCCGCGCGGTTACGACGGCTGGACGCTCGCCGGCGACACCGACGGACTGATCCGCGCGCTGGGCCACTCCGACGCCATGATCGTCGGTCACGCCGACGGCGGGCTCGTCTGCTGGGCGACTGCAACCCTGCACCCGCGTTCGGTGCGGTCCATGGTCGTCGTCGCCTCGCCCCATCCCCAGGCACTCAAGGACGCCAGCCTGCGCGACCCCGGTCAGCGCAAGGCGTTTCTGGCCGGGTTTCTACGGGCCCAGATCCCGCGGACGGCCGAACGCGACCTGATCCGCGACGACGGCGCCATGATCGAAGAGATGATGCGCAGCAATTCCGGACTGCGCTGGCCGATGACCGACGACTTCGCCGACACGGCACGTCGTAACCGGTCGGCGATCCAGATCGCCGGCGTCGCGCACAGCAGCCTCGAATATCGGCGCTGGGCGTTCCGATCGCAGTTCCGCCCGGACGGCAGCCGCTTCCTGGAACTGATGGACAAACGCCTGCAGATCCCGGTGCTGGCGATCCAGGGCGAACTCGACACCTACATCCGGCGCCCGACCCTCGCGGCGAGCGCCAAATGGGCCGCCCACCTCGACCTCACGGAGATCGCCGGGAGTGGCCACTACGCCCACCAAGAGGCGCCCGAAGAGGTCAACCGCCAGTTGATCGAGTTCGCAGGCCGCTGACCAACCCCGATCTTGGCGCCTTTTGGTGAGGCCGACCTGGGCAAACACTTGCCAGAACCCACCAAGTTCGGTTCAGGAGTGGACGCAGGACTGCGTGTCGACGGCGGTGCTGAGCCGTTCGGACTCGGCCAACCCAGGCTTGACCTGATCTGCAGTGAGCACGAATCCGGTCTCGCTGGCCGGGTCCTCGGCGGCACCGAACACGACACCGAGCACTTCGCCGCGGGAATTGATCAGTGGTCCGCCCGAGTTGCCCTGCCGGATCGATCCGCGCACGGTGTAGACCTCGCGGGTGACGGACGTGTTCGGATAGATGCCCGGCCCCCTGAGCTGGATCACCTCACGAATCCGCTCGGCGCTGGCGTTGAACGGTCCCGCCTCGGGATAGCCGAGAGCGACCGCGTCCTCGCCGGTCTTGGCCAACTTGTCGGCGAATCGCATCGCGGGTGCCTGCAACCCGGGGACGTCGAGCACGGCGATGTCGGTCGCCGGGTCGAAATAGACCACGGTGGCGTCGAGTTGGTCGTCGGAGGCGACCACGTGCAGGGTGGTCGTCCCGGCCACCACGTGGGCGTTGGTCATGACCCGTTCGGGGGAGACGACGAAACCGCTGCCTTCGAGAGCCTGATTGCAACTGGGTGCGATGCCCTCGATCTTGACGACGCTGGGACGCACCTGATCGACGATCGGCTGATCGAGCAGGTCCTGGTTCGGAGGCTCGACGCTGGTGATCGGTGTTCGCCCGAACGGTCCGATGGCCTCTTTGAGCCCGGAGGAGTCGAACATGTCCCAGAACTCGCGCGGAAGCCGCTGCATCCATTGCGGGGCTATCGAGTTGATCTCCTCGATGACCCGCGACTCCCGGACTGCGCTGGCGATCTCGGGCTGTGCCGACGTACTGATCGGGGTGGCGAGTACCCACGCCGCCAGCAACACCGCCACGGCCTGCAGCAGCGAACCGACCACGGAGTCGACGCGGCGCACCGACAGGGTCCGGATTCCGCTGCGAGCTGCCCGGCCGAGGACCATGCCGGAGATCTCTCCGACGATCACCAGTGCGACCAGCAGCAGCACTCCGGCGACCAGCCGCCAGCGCTGGTCCTCGATGTTGCGGATCAGGTGCGGTGCCAGCAACACCCCGGCAGCGGCGCCGAGCAGGACACCGATGAAGGCCATCGCGGACGACACCGCGCCCTGCCGGTATCCGGATGCGGCCGCGAGCAGCGCGATACCGATCACCAGGATGTCGACCCAGGCGGCGCCGCTCACTCCTGGCCCACCTTCTCGAGTTCACCGGCGAGGTCGCGGCTGTCGGATTTGTCCCAGGGGATCTCCCAGCCGGCGGCTTCGATGATCGCCGCGAGCATTCCGCCCGTGAAACCCCAGACCAGCATGTTGTCCACCGCGAACGCGGGCCCCTGATAGACCCGGCCGCCACCGATGGTGCGTTGGACCTGGAACCTGTTGTGAGGGTTGACCAGATCCCGCACCGACACGCGCGTCACCCGCGCGGTCTCCCCGACATCGACGACGCCGACCTCCGACGGCTGCGGCCAGTACGCGAGCACAGGTGACACCTCGAAGCCCGACGGCGGGACGGGGAACATGTCGAGAACGGCCAGTTCGCTGACGCCTGCCGGATCTAGTCCGGTCTCCTCGACCGCCTCCCGTAGCGCGGTGCCCACCGGAAAGTCGTCTTCCGGGTCCCTGGCACCTCCGGGGAACGCGACCTGTCCGCTGTGATTGCGCAGGGTCGCGGCACGCTGGGTCAGCAACACCTCGGCGTCTGCCGGGAGCCCGCCGTGGTGGGTGGCGTCCCCGTTCCAGTCGCCGCTGAACAGCACGAGCACCGCGGCAGGCCGGGGAGTGCGCATCATCGCCCGCATCAGTCGCTCGGTCACGCCTCCGCGGTCCTCGACCGAACGGGTCACCCCGTCGAGATTGGCGATCAGCCCGCGCATCCACGGCGGCACCGACGTGGCCGGCACCAGGACCTGGGTCATGCGGCGACGCCCAGGTACTTGTCGACGACCTCGGCCACCTCGTCGGTGGAGTCGAACACGGTGGGCAATACAGCTGCGACCGTGCCGTCGGCGCGGACGAGCACCGTCGCCGGGTAGACGCGCGGCACCCCGAGCGCTGCCGCGATCTTCGAGTCGGTGTCGACGACGGTGGGCAAACGGACGCCGATCTCGGAGAGCAGGTTCAGCGACAGGAACGGATTCTCCGACCCCTCCTTGCCCTGAACCGTCAGCACCCGCACCCGATCGCCGACCTGCTCGGCGTACTCATCGATCACCGGCAGTTCTGCACGGCATGGCCCACACCAGTGCGCCCAGATGTTCACCAGCATCGGCGTCCCCGCGGTCGCCGCACCGAGATCCACGGGCGAGCCATCGGCCAGACACGGCACCGTGACCCCGGCCAGCTTCGATCCTTCCGGCGCAGGCCCGACCGGCACCGGACACGGCTCCAGGGCTGCCCGCAGTCGGGCATTGGCCATGTCCTCGTCCGAGACGTTCGCCTGCAGGCCCGGCACAGCAGTACTGCCGCTCTGCGAGATGCCGTTCGGCGCCGGTGCGGGGGTGTCCGCCTGCCGCGGCCAGATGGCGACGATCAGGGCGATCACGACGACGAGCACGGCGATGGTCCACCGCGCCGACACCGACAGGTGAAACCGTGAGCGTCCGGGTGGGTCCGCCCGGGGTCTGTTCATCTCTTCCAGATCAGGCACGGCCTACAAACCCGCCAATGCCAGCAGATGGTCGGTCTCGGGGCCCTTCACCAGCTTCGCCGCCTCCGACTTCTCCACCGGACCCAACCCGTACGACGGGCAGTCGGCGGCCAGCACGCAGACGCCGCAGGCGGGCTTTCGCGAATGACACACCCGGCGTCCGTGGAAGATCACCCGGTGCGAGAGGTCGGTCCAGTTCTTGCGTTCGATCAGCTCGCCGACGGCGTGCTCGATCTTCACCGGGTCGGTTTCGTCCGTCCACTTCCATCGCTGCACCAGCCGACCGAAATGGGTGTCGACAGTGATTCCGGGCACACCGAAGGCGTTACCGAGTACGACGTTGGCGGTCTTGCGGCCGAAGCCCGGTAACGAGACGAGGTCGCGCAGGTTGTTCGGGACCTCGCCGTCGAATCGTTCGACCAACGCCTGCCCCAGACCCATGATCGAGTTGGCCTTGTTCCGGTAGAAGCCGGTCGACCGGATCATCTCCTCCAGTTCCGTGCGATCGGCGCCCGCGTAGTCCTCGGCGGTGCGATAGCGACGGAACAGGGCTGGGGTCGTCAGGTTCACCCGCACGTCCGTGCACTGGGCCGACAGGATCGTGGCCACCGACAACTCCAGCGGATTGGTGAAGTCGAGTTCGCAGTAGACATGCGGAAATGCGGTCTGCAACGTGCGGTCCATCCGCCGCGCCCGACGGACAAGGCCGGTGCGGGTCTCGACACCGCGCTGCGCCGCAGTCCTGGCGCGCCTGGCACCTGCCTTCGAACTCACCAATTCAGAGTACGGCGAGCCGCACCCGGAAGCCGTATCGGCTGTCATCCACAGGACTGTCGGCAGGCAGCCGCCTTCGATCGCGGCACGGCGTGACGCAGTCGGCCAGGCGATCGTGTCTCTTCTGAGACCTGGGTTGTGTTTACTACTCCCCATGCACGGACTCGCCGTACTTCTGTTCCCCGCGGTTCTCATGCTCTTCGCTCTGGCGATGGAGCGTGTGGAGAACCAGCTCGAACGTCTCAACGTGCGGGTCGACCACGTCGAAGAGTTCCTCGAGTCCGCCGAGCCGGAGCAGATGGACACCCTGGCCAGGCAGGGCTTCCCCGCCGCGCTCGACGAGTTCCGCGACCGCCGGATGCCGACGAACATCGAACCCGGCGAATCCATCCGCGCGAGCTAGGCCCGCCCCCTGTCGAACTCCGCTCCCGCGCCGATGGGGGTAAACACAATCTTTCGGAATGAATACCCGTAGACTTGGCCGCGGGTGACAAACACAACACTTTGATCGTTCGTACACCCGCGAGTGAACGCGGTCTGGCTGGACCCTTAGAAAGGGGCGTAAGTGGAAGAAGTACTGGCGCGGGCGGGCATATTTCAGGGAGTTGAGCCCACCGCCGTCGCGGCACTGACCAATCAGCTTCAGCCGGTTGATTTTCCACGCGGACACGTCATCTTCAACGAGGGCGAGCCCGGAGATCGGCTCTACATCATCCTGTCGGGCAAGGTGAAAGTCGGCCGCAAGTCAGTTGACGGTCGTGAGAACCTGCTGACCATCATGGGTCCGTCCGACATGTTCGGTGAGCTGTCCATCTTCGATCCCGGTCCCCGCACCTCGTCGGCGACAACGGTCACCGAAGTTCGCGCGGTGTCGATGGACCGTGAAGCTCTCCGGTCCTGGATTGCCGACCGCCCCGAGATCGCCGAGCAGCTGCTGCGCGTGCTGGCCCGTCGCCTGCGCCGCACCAACAACAACCTCGCCGACCTGATCTTCACCGATGTTCCCGGACGTGTGGCCAAGCAGCTCCTGCAGCTGGCGCAGCGGTTCGGAACGCAGGAGGCCGGTGCGCTCCGCGTGACGCACGACCTCACGCAGGAAGAAATCGCCCAGCTCGTCGGTGCTTCACGTGAAACCGTCAACAAAGCCCTGGCCGATTTCGCCCAGCGTGGCTGGTTGCGGCTCGAAGGCAAGAGCGTGCTGATCGCGGACTCCGAGCGTCTGGCTCGCCGAGCTCGCTAGGTTTTTCACACAACCACCCGTTTCGGTCAAACCCAGGGGTTCGCGCCCCGTGGTTATGACCAGAACGGGTGGTTTTGTGTGGAGAGCTATTCGCCCGACAGGTACGCCAGCTGCGTCTTCACCGACATCTTGGCCGCGGGCCACAGCTTCTTGTCGACATCTGCGTAGACCTTCTTGACCACTTTTCGCGGTTTGACCGTCTCCGGTGACTCCCCGAGTTCCTCGAGTGCCGCGCGCACCTGGTCGATGCGATCTTCTCGGTGCTTCTTGTAGAACCTGGCCACCGGGATCAGATCCGGGTGATCGGGACCATGGCCCGGCAGCAACGCCGCACCGTCGCCTTCCACGATGAGCCGGTTGAGCGAGTTCATGTAGTCACGGAGTGTGCCGTCCTGTGGATCGAGCACGGTGGTCCCGCCGCCGAGGATCGTATCTCCGGTCAGCATCACCTTCCGCCCCTCGTGTTCGACGAGAAAGCTCACCGAATCGCCCGTATGGCCAGGCGTGTGCAGCACGGTGATCCGCAGTCCGGCGGCTTCGATGACCTCGCGGTCCTTCAGCGTCGCCGCACCCTTGGTGTACTTCTCGGCCCGCGCCCGGATCGGGGCTCCGGTCTGCTCTCGGAAGTACTTGATCGCGCCCGTGTGGTCGTAGTGGCGATGGGTGATGAGCCCCAAGACCACGTTTCCTTGCGCTGCAGTTGCTTTGACGTGCTTTTTCTTGCCCTTGGGACCGGGGTCGACGACCACGCAATCGTCCTGTCCCGGAGCCCGCAGAATCCAGGTGTTGGTGCCGTCGAGCGTCATCATCCCCGGGTTGTGACAGAGCAACACAGATGCAAAATCGGTGACAGGTCGAACCACGCCATAGGCAGGATGCTGCGGTGCACTCATGCCCCTCAGGCTAGCGTGAGCAGCATGTCAGGCTCCCCGGCGACACCGATGTTCGTCGATCTCACGGACCCCGCGCTCGAAGCGATTCCTCAGGATCTGCTCCCCGGGGTGGTCGTCGCTCTCTGCCCCGGCGCACCACCGGAATCGGCGGCGGCGTGGCTCGACCATGCGACCTTCACGCTGAGCGAAGAGCCCACCGCGGACCGGCGGGTGGTCCAGGTCGATTCGATCGATTCGGCCGTCGCCGCCATCACCGAGAACGTCCGCATCCGTCCGGTCGCAGCGGCGGTCTGCGACGACGTCTTACGTGCCGACTCCGCCCGCGCCGGGACCCTGAGCGGGCTGATCACCGAATCGCTGGCGTACTCGACGTTGCAGGCCGGACCGGAGTTCACCGAATGGCTCGCGGGCCAGGGCCCCCGTGAGATGCACATCCAAGATGATCCGGTGCTGCTCGATCGAGACGGCTCGTCGCTCGCGATCAGCTTCAACCGGCCTGCCAGGCACAATGCGTTCAGCAACGCGTTGCGAGCAGGGTTGATCGACGCGCTGACCGTGGCACTCGCCGACCCCACTCTCGACACGGTGACGCTCAGCGGAGAGGGTAAATCGTTCTGCAGCGGCGGGGATCTCACGGAATTCGGCACGTTCACCGATCCCGCGAACTCTCATCTCGCCCGGACTCGTCACAGCCCGGGCTTACTCCTCGACGCCGTGGCAGCGCGGCTCGGACCGAACTTCCAGGCCCGAGTGCACGGCGCAGTGCTCGGGAGTGGGCTGGAGATGGCGTCCTTCTGCCCCCGCGTGAGTGCGCACCCCGACACCGTGTTCGGACTACCCGAACTCCGGTTGGGTTTGCTCCCCGGTGCGGGCGGCACCGTCAGCATCCCTCGCCGAATCGGGCGCTGGCGCACCGCTTTCCTGGTGCTGAGCGGGCGGCGGGTCGACACCGGCACCGCGCTCGAGTGGGGTCTGATCGATTCGATCGAGGACTGAGCGGTGGTCAGTCGTTCGGGTACAGCACGCCACCGATCACGGTGCCGGCGACCGCTTCTGCGGTCAGTTCGCCGAGAACGACGGCAGGCGGCTCGGACAGCAGGGTGAGGTCCGCGCGCGCACCCGGCGCGAGCACCCGAGGTCGGGCGGGCGCGAGGGGCTCACCGAGGAACAGACCGAGCGCCGCCTGCGCCGAAACACGTTCCGACGAAGACAGTTCGGCCCCGGAGGCGCAGAGACGGTCGCGGGCCGCCCGCATGCAGGCCCAGGGATCGAGGCCACCGAAGGGGGCGTCGGTACCTCCGGCCACCGCGACCCCGGCACGCTGAAGACTCGCCAGCCGCCACAGTTGTGGAAGGTCGGTGGCCGGAATGTCCTGCAGGTATTGCTCACCGCGTTCGGCGACGAAGTTGGGTTGGGTCACCACCGTGACCCCGAGGTCCACCAGATCGTCGATCATCTCCTCGGGAACCATTGCCGCGTGCTCGACCCGGTCGCCGACGACGGATCCCGCCGTGCGCAGTGCTGCCACCGCGACGACCAGTTGGACCACCGTCACGCAGTGCATCGCCACCGCGACGCCATCACCGTGGCAGTGTGCGATCCACGCGGTGAGGGCATCGAGGTCGAGGGTGTCGTCGTCCAGAATGCGTTTGATGGGGCCGAAATCCAACGACCCGTGACCCGCGTCCTGCGACAGCACGAGCACCCGCTGTCGCAACCGGCCGCTGCGCACAGCTACGTCGAACGAATCGAGCTCGGTTGCTGTGAGATCAGGCGTTGCCTCGGTCACCCCGGCCACCCCGTACGCCGTCAGCCGGGCACTGACGGACGCGAAATCGATCGGTTCGGATACCGTCGACGCAGCAATCTCCGCATCTTCCCGATAGAGGCGCCCCGTCGGATGGTCCGGTCGGCCGAGCGCGACCAATCCGGCCGAGTTCACTATCCACATCGCCCCGCTACGGTGCTGAACACGTAGTGGCACAGTCGAGATCACGTCGTCGAGGTACTGCCTGTCGAGGTCACCCGCAACACTGTCGTGGTAGCCGACTGCCCTGATCCAGCCGTCCGGCCGGGGCTCGGCGGCACGCAGCACGCGTCGCAACGCGTCGGCGTCGGCGACTGCGGGCGGCCCGACCGACACCGACGCGGCCGCGGCGGCGGCCGCTCTCAGATGCACATGATGATCATGTAATCCGGGGATCACGGTGCCGCCCGCAAGGTCGACGACGTCTTCGCCGCTGCGGGCTTCCAGATAGGCGCCGACGTCCCGGATGGCATCGCGCTCGGTACGAACAGATACGGTCTCGCCGGTGATCGCCTTCGCCCCGATGATCAGCACAAGCCGGACCGTTCATCGACCAGTTTCCGAACCCAGTGCGCATCAACAGTTTTCACCGGATGCCGAACAATCGACGGAACGGGCGGCGCACTGACCGCGGCGTCCGATCCCACCGGCGCGAGTGGGATCGCTGCATAGCGCGCGGCCACGCCTGCCATCGCGACGTCGAGCACCTCACCGCCGCCCCGACCCAGCGACTCGAGGACGGCGTGAGCGGCCTCGAGTCCGGTCAACGGATCGGCGATGGCATCGCCGCAGAAGATCGGGCCCTGCGTGCCGGTCCCGACCAGACCGCCTGCCGCCGCGGCGTCGTCACCGAAAGCGACGCGGTCGCGCTCGTCCTGCCCGGCGCCATAACCCGTGATCCGCACCCAGACCCGGCCGGGCCGCGGCGCCCGGGTGGCAGCGGCCAGCCCCGCCTGCTCGAGCGCGCGGGGTCGCGATGCCTCGATCACCACGTCCGCAGCATCGAGCAACGCCGCGAGCACCGGGGACTCGCGCGACACCGGCGCCGAGAACTGCAGCTTGCCGCCGTTCATCCATTCGAAGAAGTCTGCGTTGCCGAACCGGGCGCCATCAGCGCGATCGGGGCTCTCCACCTTGATGACGGTGGCGCCGAGCGCGCGCAGCAAATGCCCACACAGAGGCCCCGCCCACATCGCGGACAGGTCGACCACCAGGAGCCCGGGATCAACCGGACGTGGGGCACGGGCGGACCACAGCTGCTGCGAGACAACAGGTTCTCCGCCGTGTGAGTTCAGGACCGCGCACGGCATCCCCAGCAGGCGTCCACGCTCGACGAGTTCGGCTGCTTCGCGGTCCGCGGCCGCGTCGGCGAGCAGTTGCCACGGGTCGTCGATCGCTTCTCCGGTCTCCAGCAACGCGCCGATGACGGCGAGATCGCTCGGCCGCGCGAGCGTGAACACGCACCAGGTGTCGCGGCAGCGCATCAGCCGGGTGCTGCCGCCGACCGATGTCCGGCCCGCGCGCGAGGTGCCGGTCAATCCCGCCCGACCTGCGAGGAGCAATGCCGCGTCGACCCCGAACGGCGCAGCGGCCTGGTCGGCACGCTCCAGGATCCGCGAACGCGAGAAGTCGGGCGGGCCGTCAGGTTCCCCCGTCAGGTGGGCCAATCCGCTCTCAGCCCATCGCCGCGTCGGCGCGGTCATCGCGCAGCCCGCAGGGCCGATGGGCTCACGGCTCCTCCTCGAATGTTCATCCCGGTCCACCCTATGCAACCAGTGCTTACCATCAGGTATGGGCCGATTTCACCGTCACGACGAACCGCACACCCACGCCGACGGGACGACGCACGCTCATTCCCATGATCACGGCGACCACAGCGGTTACGAGACCGGCGCCGAGCGGGTCGATGTGCTCGAAGCCATCTTCACCGAGAACGATGTCCGCGCCAACCTCAACCGCACCGCATTCGCCGATGCGGGGGTGCAGGCGGTGAATCTGATGAGTTCGCCCGGGTCAGGCAAGACGGCAGTTCTCTCGAAGACTCTCGATGCCTTACGGGAGTCGGTGCGCGTCGGAGTCATCGAAGGCGACATCGCCACCGATCTGGACGCAGTCCGGTTGGCGGACAAGGGCGCTCAGGTCTCGCTGATCAACACCGATCAGGGTTTCGGTGGCGAGTGCCATCTCGATGCGCCGATGGTGAATCGGGCCCTGCAGGATCTCGACCTGCCCGAGCTGGACCTGGTGATCATCGAGAACGTCGGGAACCTGGTGTGTCCCGCGGAGTTCGATGTGGGAGAGCACGCCCGGGTGATGGTCTACTCGGTGACCGAGGGCGAGGACAAACCGCTGAAGTACCCGCTGATGTTCGGCCGGGTACATGTGGTGCTGCTCAACAAGATCGATCTGCTCCCCCACCTCGACGTCGAGATGCAGGTTTTTCTCGACAACATTGCGCAGACCAACCCGGCGGCGCGGGTGATCCCGGTCAGCGCCAAGACCGGCGAGGGACTCGACCAGTGGTACCGATGGCTCAGCGGGCTTCTCAGCCGCTGACCCCCCACCCGTTTTTGCGTCCTCCACCGATAAGTTCCGATGGAGGGCCCGAAAACGGGTGGAGGAAGGGGCGTCGGATCAGACCTCGACGATCAGTTCGACCTCGACCGGCGCACCCAACGGCAATTCGGCGACGCCGACGGCGGCACGGGCGTGGTTGCCCGCTTCGCCGAAGATCTCACCCAGCAGGTTCGACGCGCCATTGATGACCTGCGGCTGACCGGTGAAACCCGGAGCCGACGCCACGTAGCCGACGACCTTGACGATGCGCTTGACCGAGTCGATCCCGACCAGACCGTCGATCGCGGCCAACGCGTTGAGCGCAGCGATCCGGGCAGCCTCGGTGGCCTCGTCAGGACGCACCACACCTTCGGCGCCCTCCGACACCTTGCCGTGCACCGTCAGCTCGCCGCCGAGGATCGGCAGCTGTCCCGAGGTGTAGACCAGATTGCCGGTCTGCACGGCAGGCACATACGACGCCAGCGGTGCCACCACCTTGGGGAGCACGATGTTCAGTTCGGTCAGTCGCTCCGACCACGTCATGGTTCGATCAGCCCTTTGCGCGTTTGAGGTAGGCGACGTGCTGTTCGCCGGTGGGGCCCGGCAGTACGCTCACCAGCTCCCAGCCGTCGGCACCCCACTGATCGAGGATCTGTTTGGTGGCGTGCGTAAGCAGCGGAACGGTGACGTACTCCCAAGCGGTTGTCTCACTCATGTCAGTAGCCTAACCGCTACGTATCCGCACGCCAGAGGTGACCGAAGCAACAATGCCGTCTGAGGTCTACAGGTCGAATCCGGTGGATATGGTGAGCGGTGTGACCCACGACGAGCCTCCGGGCTATACCTGGCCCGACGCAGCCAAAAAAGCACGTTTGCATTTCGTTTCCGGCAAGGGCGGCACCGGGAAAACCACGGTCGCTGCCGCGCTGGCGCTCGCGCTCGCCGCCGACGGAAAAAAGGTCCTCCTCATCGAGTGCGAGGGTCGCCAGGGCATCGCGCAGATCTTCGACGTCCCCCCGCTGGCCCCGACAGAGACCAAGGTGGCCACGGCCGAGGGTGGCGGGCAGGTGTCGGCGCTCGCGATCGACATCGAGCATGCCCTGCTGGAGTACCTCGACATGTTCTACAACCTCGGGTTCGCCGGTCGCGCCATGCGCCGTATCGGCGCGATCGACTTCGTCACGACCGTCGCGCCGGGGCTTCGCGATGTTCTGGTGACGGGAAAGATCAAGGAGACCGTGGTCCGAGTCGACAAGAAGGGCAAGCGTGTCTACGACGCGGTCGTCGTCGACGCACCGCCGACCGGGAGGATCGGCAACTTCCTCGATGTCACCAAGGCGATGGCGGATCTGACGAAGACCGGTCCGCTGCGCAATCAGAGTGATGGCGTCGTCAAACTGCTGCACTCGCCCGACACCGTCGTCCATCTGGTGACCCTGCTCGAGGCGATGCCGATCCAGGAGACCATCGAGGCGGTGACCGAGCTGGAGAGCAAAGACCTCACCATCGGCTCGCTCATCATCAACCGCGTCTCGCCGCAGCACCTGCCTGCCGATTCGATCGCCGACATCGCCGACGGGGTCATCGACGCCGCAGAGCTCCGACGCCACCTGGACACCTCGGGGCTCACGATCACCGAGGCCGACTTCGAGGGACTGCTCACCGAGACCATCGAGCATGCGAGCCGGGTGCAGGCGCAGGTCGAGGCCGGAGCCGATCTGGACTCGATGCACAAGGACAAGCTGGTGCTGCCGAACTTCGACGACGGCGTGGACCTCGGCGGCCTCTATGAACTCTCGGAGACCCTCCAGAAGGCAGGTGCCTGATGCCCATCGATCTGAAAATGGGCAAGATCCTTGCCGACAAGGGCACCAAGGTCGTGATCTGCTGCGGCGCGGGCGGAGTCGGCAAGACCACCACGGCTGCCGCGATGGCCGTCTATGCCGCGGAGCGGGGCCGCAAGGTGGTGGTGCTGACCATCGACCCGGCCAAACGGCTCGCACAGTCACTCGGGATGAGCGAACTGACGAACAGTCCGCAGCCGGTGAAGATCGACGGCGACGGCACCCTCGACGCCATGATGCTCGACATGCGACGCACCTTCGACGAGATGGTCACGCAGTACTCGCCGCCCGATCGGGCCGAGGCCATCATGAACAACTCCTTCTATCAGACGGTCGCCAGCTCGTTCTCCGGGACGCAGGAGTACATGGCGATGGAGAAGCTGGGCCAGCTGCTCGCACAGGACGATTGGGATTTGGTGGTGGTGGACACTCCGCCGTCGCGCAATGCACTCGACTTCCTCGACGCACCCCAGCGACTCGGGTCGTTCCTCGAGGGCCGGCTCATGAAGATGCTGGTCGGCGGCGGCCGCGGCGTGGGCCGGGTCGTCACGGGTGTCGTCGGGCTGGCGATGAAGGGCATCTCGACGATCATCGGCGGCGAGACGCTGCGGGACGTGTCCGTCTTCGTGCAGTCGCTGGATTCGATGTTCGGCAGCTTCCGCGAACGAGCGAACAAGACCTATTTGCTCCTGAAGCAGCCTGGCACCCAGTTCGCCGTCGTCTCGGCGGCCGAACCCGATGCACTGCGCGAGGCGGCGTTCTTCGTCGACCGACTCTCCGAGGAGAAGATGCCGCTCGCGGGTCTGATCTTGAACCGCACCCATCCGAATCTGACGTCCATCAGTGGAAGCGCTGCCGAAGCGGCCGCCAATGCGGTCGACGATCCGCTGACGAAGGCCGTGCTCACGATCCATTCCGAGCGCGCAACCACCGGAAAGCGTGAGCTGCACCTGTTGCAGAGCTTCACCTCGTCGCATCCGACGGTCCCGATCGTCGGCGTCCCGTCCCTGCCGTTCGAGGTGGCCGACATGACAGCTCTGCGCGCCGTGGCCGAGCAGATCACCAGCAAGGGCTGAACAGCCCCGGAACGCAAAGAACCGCCCCCCGAGAAAATCGGGGGGCGGTTCTTCGTGTGCTGTCTCAGCCGACGCTGATGGTCTGCCGCCGACGCTGCGTCTCGAAGAAGTCACTCCATGAGGTGACCTCGGGATGCTGACGCAACAGCGCCCGACGCTGACGTTCGGTCATCCCTCCCCAGACTCCGAACTCGACACGATTGTCGAGGGCATCCGCGCCGCATTCGAGCTGAACGGGGCAATGCCGGCAGATTGTCGCCGCCTTGCGCTGCGCTGCCCCCCGCACGAACAGCTGGTCCGGATCCACTTCCCGGCATCGTGCCCTGGCCACCCATGCCAGTCTTGCTTCGTTTTCTACGGTCGCAGCTGCCGCTTTTGCCATTACGATCCCCTGTCTGAAGCACAATACTGACGTCTGCCGCCACATTTGAGGCCGAATGTTACGTGAGTCACATTCGAGTAGAACCCAATCTATGGACCCCGGTTAGCCATCGTCAAGACCTGAAACGAAAAAAGTGGCACTTACGTGCAAACCCCCACATCAAACTGATCACGCGAGCAACTCGATACGCAGCGGAGTTGCATCAGGCACGTATCCTTGCGGGCGTGCCAAAGTCGAAATCGCTGTCCATGCTCGCCGGCTGCTGCATTCTCGCCGGTGTGCTGGTCGCAGGATTGCTGTTCCCGGTCGCCGGCGGGTTGGGGCTGGTCTCCAACCGCGCCGCCGACACCGTGCAGAACGTCTCCTCCGAGCTGCTCGAGGGCACCGTTCCCGAGGTGACGACCATGACGGACGTCAACGGGAAGCCCATCGCGTTCCTCTACGACCAGAGGCGCACGCAGGTCGGCTACAACGACATCTCTCCCGAGATGATCCGGGCCATCATCTCCATCGAGGACAAACGTTTCCTCGACCACGACGGCGTCGACTGGAAAGGCACGATTCGTGCCTTCCTGAAGAACTCGTCGTCCGGTGAAGTCCAGCAGGGCGCCTCGACCATCGACCAGCAGTATGTGAAGAATTACCAGCTGCTCGTCCTGGCCCGCACCGACGCCGATCGTCGCGCGGCCACCGAGACCACTCCCGCGCGAAAGCTCAAAGAAGTCCGGATGGCGCTCACGCTCGAGGAGACGCTGACCGAACAGGCCAAGCGAGAGAAGAACCTCACCGACGAACAGGCCAAGCAGGAAGCGAAGAAGGAGATCGTCACCCGCTACCTCAACGTGGTGCCGTTCGGAAACGGCGCGTACGGCATCGAGGCGGCGGCGCGGACCTACTTCAACAAGTCCGCCAAAGATCTGACCATCCCGGAATCGGCGATGCTCGCCGGCATGGTGCAGTCGAGCTCGGCGCTCGACCCGTACACCAATCCAGAGGGTGTGACCGAGCGTCGCAACCTGGTGCTCGAGACCATGATCGCGAACTTCCCCAACCGCGCCGCGGAGTATCGGGCCGCGGTGGACACCCCGCTCGGCGTGCTGCCGGCCCCGGGTTCGCTGTCCAACGGCTGCATCTCCGCCAACGACGCCGGGTTCTTCTGTGACTACGCGCTGCAGTTCCTGGCCGAGAACGGGCTCAGCCGCGACACCATCGCCCGCGGCGGGTACACCATCCGCACCACCCTCGACCCCACCGTGCAGCGCTCGACGCTCACCGGCGTCCAGGACATCACCGATCCCAATCTCGAGGGTGTCGCGACGGTGATGAGCGTCATCAAACCGGGCACCGAGTCACACGACATCATGTCGATGGCGTCCAGCCGCATCTACGGGCTCGACCAGAACGCGAACCAGACCGTTCAGCCGCAGCCGTTCTCGATGGTCGGTGACGGCGCGGGGTCGGTCTTCAAGATCTTCACCGTGGCCGCGGCCATGGAGAAAGGCCTGGGTGCCGGATCGTCGCTGCAGGTCCCGGCGACCTTCCAGGCGCAGGGTATGGGTAGCAGCGGCGGCGCCAACGGATGTCCCGCCAACACCTACTGCGTGAAGAACGACGGTAAGTACCCGGCGCAGATGTCGGTCACCGCGGCACTGGCGCAGTCCCCCAACACCGCGTTCGTGAAGTTGCTGCAGGACGTCGGCGTCTCGGCTGCCGTGGACATCGCGGTCCGGCTCGGACTGCGCTCGTACACCAACCCCGGCACCTCGGGTGAGGGCGATCTGAGCCTGGCGGACTACTTCAAGCAGAACAATCTGGGGTCGTTCACACTCGGACCCACCGCGGTCAATGCGCTCGAACTCTCCAACGTCTCGGCCACGCTCGCCTCCCACGGTGTGTGGTGCCCGCCCAACCCGATCGCGTCGATCACCCAGCCCAAGCGCGACAGCTACGGCAACCAGGTGCTCACCCCGGACGGCAAGCCTGCCGTACAGGAGGTCGCCTTCGAGCGGCCCAAGTGCGAGAAGGCCGTGGAGCCAGGGCTCGCCGATACGCTCGCAAACGCCCTGAGCCAGGACGATCGCGGATCGGGCACCGCAGCCAACGCCGCGAGTTCGTCCGGGTGGAGCCTGCCCCTCGCCAGCAAGACGGGCACCACCGAGGCGCACCGTTCGTCGGCGTTCCTGGGGTTCACCAACAACCTGGCCGCGTCGACCTACGTCTACAATGACTCACCGACGCCGTCGGAGCTCTGCTCGAGCCCGCTGACCCAGTGCGGCTACGGAAACCTCTACGGCGGTAACGAACCTGCGCGGACGTGGTTCAACGCGATTCTGCCCATCGCCAACAACTTCGGGCCGACAGCACTACCGCCGAACGATCCGACCTACGTCAGTGGCGTCGGCGGCAAGGCCGTCCCGAGCGTCGCAGGCATGAGCGCCGACGAGGCGACGAAGCGGCTCGAAGCCGAAGGATTCAAGGTCGCAAGGCTTGACACCGACAGCGGGCAGTCCGCGGGCACGGTGGTCTTCACCGCGCCTGAGGAGACCGCGATCCCCGGCAGCACGGTCACCATCTACGTCAGCACCGGTCAGACCCAGCTACCGACCCGGACCAGGGCACCGTCACCCCCGACGACGATCACCGTGCCCGGGGTCGGGCCGATCGTGATCCCCGTCCCCTGATATCCGATCTTGGTGGGTTCTGGCGAGCATTTCCCCAGGTGGGGCTCGCCATAACCCACCACTACCGGGCTACGACTGGAGCTTGGCGCGTACGGCTGACGAGAGTCGCTTGCCGTCGGCACCGCCGGCCGCCAGCGCGGTGGCCTGATTCATGATCTGACCCATCTGTTTCATGGTCGGCGCCTCACCGGTGTGCTCCGCGACCGCCTTGTAGGCCTTGTCGACGAGCGCAACGAGCTCGTCATCGCTCAGCTGGCTGGGCAGATACCGCGAGATGATCTCGCCTTCGGCGCGCTCTTTGACCGCCAGTTCCTCGCGATCGTTCTCGGCGAAGACCGTCGCCGCCTCGGCGCGCTTCTTGCTCTCGCGGGCAAGTACTTTCAGCACGTCGTCGTCGGTCAGCTCCTTCGCTTCTTTGCCGGAGACCTCTTCGGCCTGGATGGCGGCCAGGATCATCCGCAGGGTCCCGGTGACGGCGGTGTCCCGGGCTTTCATGGACGTCGTCAGATCAGCGCGGATCTGCTCCTTGATTGTTGGCATGTAGCTCAAGTTACGCCGGTGCACCGCCTACTCCGCACCGGTTTATTTGCCGCGAGCGTATTCTGTTGCAATGGCTCAGGCACGGAAAAGCGCTCCTCGGGCCGCGACGCAGATCGCGGCGCCGACCCCATCGCAGGCAATCGCCGGTGTCGCGGCAGCTGGTGTGGCCGGCATCGCGTACGCAACGTTGGTGGAACGCAATGCCTTTGCGTTGCGGCATCAGACACTGTCGATTCTCGAACCCGGCGCAACCCCACTGCGTGTCCTGCACATCAGCGATCTGCACATGATGCCCGGTCAGCGGCTCAAGCAGGCCTGGGTGCAGGAGCTTGCCGGCCTGCAACCCGACCTGGTGATCAACACCGGCGACAACCTCGCTCACCCGCAGGCCGTACCCGCGGTGGTCCAGGCGCTCGGCGGGCTGTTGGCAGTGCCCGGACTGTTCGTGTTCGGCTCCAACGACTACTTCGGGCCGAAACCGAAGAACCCGTTCAAGTACTTCAAGAAGAATCACCAGCGCACCCACGGTGAGCCACTGCCCTGGCAGGATCTGCGGGCTGCCTTCACCGAACGTGGGTGGCTCGACGCGACGCACTCGGTGCGTGAACTCGAGGTCGCCGGGGTCCGGGTGGCCGCTGCGGGCGTCGACGATCCGCACATCGGCAGAGATCGCTACGAGACCATCGAGGGTCGTCCCAATCCGCTCGCGCATCTGCGCCTGGGACTGACGCACTCCCCCGAGCCCCGTGTTCTCGACAAGTTCGCCGACGACGGATACGACCTCGTGATGGCCGGTCATACCCATGGGGGCCAGCTGTGCCTGCCGTTCTTCGGGGCCCTGGTGACGAACTGCCAGCTCGACCGCTCGCGGGTCAAGGGGCCCTCCGCGTGGGGTGCGTCCATGAAACTTCACGTGAGCGCCGGACTCGGCACCTCCCCGTACGCGCCTGCTCGCTTCTGCTGCCGACCCGAGGCGACTCTGCTGACCTTGACACCGGTGAAGAACGGCGACGCCGAGTACGACCACGAAGACTCGCTGCCGCCAGTCAATGCCGAGGCCAATTGAGGTCTGTGACCAGGCGATTTAATCCCTTTCGCCGACTGCGGTAAGCTTCTCCAGGCTGATAGATCACGGGGTGTGGCGCAGCTTGGTAGCGTGCTTCGTTCGGGACGAAGAGGTCGTGGGTTCGAATCCCGCCACCCCGACTGGGAAGAGAAGGCCGAAGGCCGGATCTGACCGTCAAGTGTGTTGGTTGAGACACAAGCAGTGAGACCCCGATCCGGGCAACCGGGTCGGGGTCTCCTCGTCTGTGTCGCGAGGGCTGAACCGTTCGTCAAGCACCGATGCCGAGGGCCTCGCGGTCGCGGTGCGCAACCCGTCGCGCCGTGCCGGTGATCGCGACGAATCCCAGCAGGGTCGCGCCGCTGACGAGCACGGCGTACGTCCAGACCGAGATGGTCGGGAAAGGCTCACCCGACACGGCGATCGCGATTCCGGCCAAGGGCGGATAGGCGACCAGGGTGCCGATCGTCGCCGCCAAGGCCACCGCTGCCAACGACTCTCTGCGCATCATCGCGCGCACCTGGCGGGTGCTCGCTCCGACCAGCTGCAACAAGGCAAACTCGCGACGACGGTCGGTGGTCATCAGCACCATGGTGTTGACCACCGCGATACCGAGGAACCCGAGCAACACCGCCAGTACGACGGGGGTGACCGAATCCTGCTCTCGCTGTTCTTGATCGATGGCAGAGGCAAACTCGTTGCTGCTCAAGGCTGTTACGCCACCTGTCGCTTCGATGGCGCGCCGGACGTCATCCATACGTCCCGGTGCCGCCGACACCAGTACGTGGTCCACGAGTCCGCTGGTGGTGTGTTCGCGTACCTGGGTGCCGGGCAGCGTGATGTCGCCGAACCCGAATCCGCGGTTGTAGGTGGCGATCACGGTCGCCGTCACCACCGCACCGTCGCCCAGCCGCACAGTGATGGTGTCGCCAAGGTCGGCGCTCATCGCTGCCGCAGCGTCGCGGCTCAATGCCACCGACCCGGCCGCGAGCTTGCCGAGATCGCCCTCGCGCACATCGAGGTCCAGGGTGGATCCCGCGGCCCCAGGGTCGATGCCCTGTACCGAATAGACCTCTGTGATGGGCGCGTCAGCCGTGTCCTTGGTGTACAGGGCCTGGCTGCGGGTGATCGGGTTCGCTGCGCTCACCGAATCCATCGCCGCGATGGTTGCGGCGAGTTGCGGGTCGACACCGGCAGGACCGGTCACCACGAGATCAGCGAGAGTTCCGCGCTCCGTTTGATCTTCGGCCGCGGCGAGCAGAGTGCTCTGACTGAACAACTGCACCGACCCGAAGGCGATCGCCAACGCCAGCGGCATGATCGCCGACGCGAGGCGGCGCCGGTGGGCGCTGAGGTTGGCTGCCGCGAGCACCGCACTCGCGGAACCACTGCTGGCCATGCGCCCGGAGAACACGCGCATCGCACCGGACACCAGGATCGGTCCGAGCAGCGCTGCCGCGATGATCAACAGGATGGCCGAACTGCCGGCCCCTGCGATGGCGGCCGGTCCGGGCACGAAAGCCGGCAGCAGGGAGGCCATCAACCCACCGATCCCGGTGAGCACGCCCACCACGATGCGTGTTCGGCCCAGTGCCGCCGCCTCGACTGCGGCTTCACGCAATGCGTCGACCGGATCGAGGCGCGCCGGTCGGCGGGCGGAGATGGCAGCGGCAATCCTGGCCGTCACGACTGCCGCGACGACAGCGACGAGGGCGGGCACAGGCCCCATTGCGAGAGAGAAGTCCGGGGGCAATATCCCGGCATCGGCGAATTGGTGACGCAGGACGGCCGCCAGCGTATAGCCGGGCGCGACCCCCAGCAGAGCGGCCACGCCCGAGACCACCCACACTTCGGCGCCGATCAGCCGGTGCACCTGCCTCGGTGTCGCGCCCATGGATCGCAGCAGCGCAAAATCACGGCGTCGCTGCTGGATGGACGACGACAGCGTGCTCGACACCACGAACACAGCGATCATCAGGGCAACGCCTGCGACCGCAGCAGACAGCGCGGCCAGTTCGCCGCGTGCCGACCCGATGTCCACGTACTCGGCGTCGGCGCGCGCGGCGCCCGTGTAGGTGTCGACGTCGAGGCCGCGCAACTGAGTCCCGACCTGCGAGGCCAGCGCCGCAGGGTCCACGCCCTCGCGGGCGATGAGGCCGATGGCTGCCACGGTGTCCGAATGCGGCCAGAGTTCCTGCGCGCGTCCGTCGGTCATGAAGATGGTGGTCGGACGCCCGCTGGGCTCTGCCGTCGAGGTGGAGGCCAGACCGACCACGGTGTACGGCCTCCCTACGCCTCCGTGCCGAAGCATCACCTGCTCACCGAGCATCCGAGGGTCGGTCGTCACCACCTCATCCGCCCGTGTGGGCGCGTTGCCCTCGATGATGCGGTAGGGCGCAAGTGAGGCCGACGACCAGCCGTGAGCATCGAACACGCGTCCGCTGTCGTTGCTGAGCGGGACGTTGATGTCGCCGACGGCCGACTCCACATCCGGGAGTGCAGCCAATTCCCCGACCGTGGACGCGGGCAGACGCACTCGTTCCCCGTACGGCTGGTCCAGATCTTCGGGTACTGCGAGCGACTGCGGCCCACCGACCACGACATCGGCGCCGGCGAGGCGATGGGGTGTGGCACCGCCGCGGATGCCTGATTCGAAGAGCACTCCGAGCGCGCAGACGAGCAGAGCGGCGGAGAACACCGTGATGAACACTGCCGCGAAGCCGTTGCGGTGGCTGCGGAGGTTTGCGACAGCGATGCCGCCCAGTGCAGATTTCATTGTGGTCACCACTGCCCGAGGTCGGTCAGCGACTTCTCGATGGCCCCGGCGGTGGGTGCGTCCAGGTGACCGGCAAAACGTCCGCCCGCGAGGAACAAGACGCGGTCGGCCCGGGCGGCAGCAATCGGATCGTGCGTCACCATCACCACGGTCTGTCCGAGCTCCCTCGAGGCGCCGCCCAGGAGAGTGAGGATCTGCTGGCCGGTCCGGCTGTCGAGCGCACCGGTCGGTTCGTCGGCGAAGATGACACCGGGTCGGGTAACCAGTGCTCGAGCGATGGCAACGCGTTGCTGTTGTCCGCCAGAGAGTTCCGCGGGCCGGCGCCGGTTCATGCGTGAGAGGCCCACCGACTCGAGGATCTGCCCGACATGACCGCGATCGGCTGTGCGCCCGGCCAGCAGCAGGGGCAGCGTCACGTTCTGCTCGACCGTCAGTGACGACATCAGGTTGTAGGCCTGGAAGACGAACCCCACGTGGTCGCGCCGAAACATCGTCCGCGCCTTCGGCTTGAGTGCGCTGATCTCCGTGTCGCCCATCCACACCGAACCGCTCGTGGGTTGGTCGAGCCCGGCAGCACAGTGCAGGAAGGTGCTCTTTCCTGAGCCGGAGGGACCCATGATCGCGGTGAAGCCCTGCGCCGGAAGGGCGAGACTGACGGCGTCGAGCGCGGTGACCCGAGCACTCCCCGACCCATAGGACTTCGTGACGTTGTCGAGACGGAGCGCCGGTCGCGACACCGGGGCTTGTGGAGGATGCACTGGAGCGAAGGAAGTCATGACAGCAACGCTATGAAGTGCCGGACGTGCGGACCATCCCGCTGACCACCGGACCAAAGGTGTAGCCAGCTATACCGTCATTGCGTCGACGTTGCGGCATCCTGGTGTCATGAAACGCAACGCGCGGGTCGCGACATGGTGGCGGGCGTGCCGTTTCTTGATGGTCGAAGGTGCAGCCGCCGTCGTGTCGTTGGCTTTCGTCTTCGCCGGGCTGATCATTGCTGCACTGCTCATCCTGGTAGTCGGGTGGTTGCTGGTCCCGCCCTATGTGCGCATGCTGCGGTTCTGGGCCGGCGAGGCGCGCCGACGCACCGGGACCTATACGGGTGCGGTGATCGCTGACCGCTATCCGCCGATGGCCGACCAGCCGGGATTCGCCGACGTGCGGACGTTGCTGGCGTCTCGGTCTGTCCGCCGCGACTTCGCCTGGGTAACTGTTCACGGTTTCGCGGCCCTCGTTGCGGGATTCGTGGCAGTGGTCCTTCCGCTGGCCGCGGTCAATTCGCTGGTGATCCCGGCATATTGGTGGGCCATGCCGGAGGACGAGCCGGTCGGCAACATCTACCTCGTCACGTCGTGGCCACTGGCCGCGACGATGCCGCTGATCGCTGCGGCGTACGCGGGCATCGCGTGGTGGTTGATCCCCGCGATGGCCCGCGCCATCGCGGCCCTGGCGACCACACTGTTGGCTCCGACACGCGAAACGGAGTTGTCACAGCGGGTTTCGGCGCTGACCGCGAGCCGGGCAGCCGCGCTCGACGCCCACTCGGCGGAGTTACGGCGAATCGAGCGGGACCTGCATGACGGTGCCCAGAACCGATTGGTGGCCGTGGTGATGATGTTGGGACTGGCTGAGAGATCATTGCGCGTGGATCCGGATCAGGCACTGCCCCAGCTTGTTCGGGCCCAGGATGCCGCATCCGATGCCTTGTCGGAGCTGCGCACCCTGGTGCACGACATCTACCCGCCGATCCTCGATGAACTCGGTCTCGAAGGCGCGGTCGCTGCCCTGGCCGGACGCTCCACCGTGACGTGCATCCTCGACGTGCGCAACCTGCATCGTGCGCCCGCCGCAGTCGAGGCCGCCGCGTATTTCGTGGTGGCCGAGGCGTTGACGAATGTGGTCAAACACAGTGGTGCAGACACCGTGCACCTGACCATAAGCACGCGCAGCGGGCAGACGGGCAGCACGATGATCATCGACGTCGTCGACGATGGACGCGGAGGAGCCGACGAATTGGCGGGCAGCGGCCTGAGGGGTATCCGCCGGCGGGTGGCAGCATTCGAGGGAACGATGACCCTGGACAGCCCACGTGGCGGACCGACGACACTCGAAGTGGAGCTACCATGCGGATTCTGATCGCCGAGGACGACGCCCTGCTGCGCGAGGGCCTGGCGCTGTTGCTGCGCAGTGTCGGCATCGAGGTGACTGGCGCGGTCGCCGACGCCGAGCAATTCCTGACGTCGTTCGATGCCGACCCGCCCGACGGTGCGGTACTCGACGTGCGCATGCCGCCGACCTTCACCAACGAAGGACTCAAAGCGGCCATCGAGGCGCGCCGGCGCATCCCGAACTTCCCGGTACTGGTCCTGTCGGCCTATGTGGAAGACCGATACGCCGGAGAACTCCTGGCGGGCAGTGCGGCTGGGGTCGGGTATCTCCTCAAGGAGAGGGTGGGCAAGGTCGAAGAGTTCGTCGATGCCCTCGAACGAGTGGTGGCCGGCGGCACCGTGATGGATCCGGAAGTGGTGTCGCAGTTGATGAGTCGACGCCGCGCTGACGATCCCATCCGGTCGTTGACTCCTCGCGAATCGGAGGTGCTACGGCTGATGGCCGAAGGACTCGGCAACGCCGATATCGCTCGCAAACTGGTGGTCAGCGACACAGCCGTGAGCAAGCACATCGGCAACATCTTCGCCAAGCTCGGACTGGCCACGTCAGACACCGGTCATCGGCGGGTCCTTGCCGTGCTCGCCCACCTCAGATCCTGAGCGAGACCATGCACCGCACACGCGTTGAAGCGACATAATTACCGATTATCGGTTGCACGCCAAACGACTTTCGTTGGATCTAGCTCGCGGCGGCTCGGATCATCTCGACGGCGTCGACCATGCCGTATCGCCGCTCTAGTACTTCGAGTACATGCTCGAGTGTTTCAGGAGGATTGGTGCGTCGGCCAATCATCGTCCGCAGCGCGCGGACCGCAGCGTCGGGCGACACCGCTACCGTGTCAGCAACGAACACAGGTGGTTTGATCACCTGAATCTGAGCGGGCACTCTCCCTTGGGGGAGGTCTGAGATGTTGTTGGAAACGATCGCCTCTGCACCACCGATGACAGCTGCTGCCACGAGGTGCTCATCGTCTGGATCCGGGAGGCTAAATGACCCGTCGAGCACCTCCCAGCCAACGACGCACGCATCGTCGAACGCAGCTGCCATCTGCTCTACGAGGTGCGCTGCTCGTGCCGCGGCGCGTTCCGGATCGGCGCCTCGGTCAACGAGTTTGCGCGCCTCGTGGAACTCGAGTTCTTCAAGGATGGCGTCCGACCATAGGGGGCGATATAGGTTCTCGGCTGCGAGTGAGAGCAGGACGTCTCGTTGCAGGCTCGGCCACAGTACGCAGGTGTCGAGAACGGCTACGAACATGGGTTATTGTGTCAGCCAGCTTTTTTCGCTGTCTTGCGACGTGCTGCGACTGCTTTACGGGCCTCGCGCAGCTGCCGTCGGATCACCTCTGGGTCATCCTCGACGTCGATAGGCACCGACGTCACCGCAATTGCGTCGTATTGCCGTGTCCGACGGGCATCTCGGTAGGCAAGCACGTCGTCAAGCAGCAGCCGATGCCGATTGCCAACCCGCTCGGCGGCGATCTGGTCGTCGTTGATCAACCGGACGATCGTAGGCCGACTCACGCCGAGCAGGTCGGCGGCCTGCTGCGTCGTGAGGGTCATGCTCTGCGGCGCCACGGTGACAGCTCGGCCTTGAGACATTGCCTCAACTACCCGCTTGAGGACCTGATGAAGGTTCTCCGGCAGCTCGATTCGATCGTGCTCGTCGACCCCGACCAGGGCGTATGCAGGCTGGGCAGTAGTCCCCGCTGACCGTTCATGGGCTTGCAAGAAACTCAACACCGGCGCCAGCTGGTCAGCATGCTCGGGCAGGAACGTCTCAGATGTGAGCGCCTGGGTTTGTGTTGCCATGCCGAACCACCTCACTATACGAACAGAACGAAAGACCTTTCGATACGTTCGAATATGCCAGATCGTGTCGGAAAAGTCCACCCCGGCCACTGGAGGATGGCCCGCCGCGCACGATGGTCACCGCTCATCGAGGTGCCGGTCGAGTGCTGCTTCCCAAAGGTCGATCTCGTAGGCACTAAATAGATGCAAGGTGTCTTCGGTCAGGATGTAGCCGACGTCTTTGCTGGCGAGGACTTTGGCCTTGACGACCGGGTCGTCCACGCCGTCGGCAAGTCGATCGAGCATCGCGTCGAACGCATCCGCAGATAGCGGGGTAGGCACGGCGGCATCTGGGTCGGCCAGGAGCGGATCGCTCGGTCCGGGTTCGCGGCCGAAGCGGTCCACGAAGTCGCGCCGCAGGGCTTCGAGGGCGCCGGCCATCTCCGCGGCCTGGGGATGCTCCGCAGACATTGCCAGGGTGACATGGCCTGACGATGGGTCGACGTCTCGCTGGACATAGTGCGGATCGCCGTGGCGCTCGAGGACCAGCCGTGCGTGTTCTTCGCGTCGACGTTCGTCGGCGGCGAGCCGTGCTTTGCGGGCGCGGTTCTTGTCGGCTCGGGATCTACTCACGGACATAATGTTATCAATAGTGGTATGCGAATATGCCACTCTTACAGGACTTTCCGGCTTCTACCTTACATAAGGTATCTTATCGGCGTTAAGGCGTTGCAGCACAATTACTTTCGTCACCAGTGACGAAACGTAACCCGCGTTCCCCGAGGCGCATGCACGGACCGACGTTGCGAGTTTGGCGCCTTGAACTTGCGGCATACCGCCACCCTGCTTGTCGCTGTCAACGGCTAATTTAACAAGTCCGGTTTACCGACTGGAAACCTTCGTCGTGACGGCCCGGAGCACCAGTGCGATGACGCTGTCGATACTTTCGTCCAGCACGGTGTCGGGTTCTCGCACCCATCTGAACACTGCGCCCTGCAAAACGTCACTGAGCGCACGAGCTGCGACGGCGACGTCGACTGACGGATCAATCCCCCCGCGTTCCTGTCCTTCGTGCAGGAATGGGGTGACGTCGGTGAGCAGTTGCGACTCATAGAGGGCCGGGCCTAGTGCGGCGGTCCACCCGAGCATCATCTGGCGACTGAGTTCGGGTTCCGATTCGACCGACTCGCCGATCAGGTGAAAGTAGGCGCGGATGCGCTCTGACACGTCGCCGATGGCTGCACTGGTTACTTTCTCAATGGCTACGTCGGCCATCTGTCGTACCCACAACATCGGGATGTCGCCCTTGTTGGGAAAGTGGTTGAACGCCGTCCTGCGGGAGGTGCCGGCTTCCGCAGCGATGTCGGACATGGTTGTGTCCTCGTAGCCTTGGGCAACGAAAAGCTTTGCCGCCGCGTCGAACAACGCCTTCCTCGTCCTCGTTGCGCGCGGATTCGACAAGGGCGGTGGCGGCGCGGTGGGCATGTCGCTGACTCCTTTCGCGGTCCCCTTGACTACAACTGCACTCGGGTGCACACTGTGATTCAGCACACTTCTGCACTCTAGTGCACATTGCGTCGCAACAGGAGGAACGACATGACAAATTTAGCGTCTTCGACCGAACCAATCGACCTTGACCCGTATTCGCCGCACGCCCAGCGCGACCCCTTCCCGTACTACGACCGACTGCGCGACCTCGGTCCGGTCACATACGTTCCGACCCGAGACGTTTGGCTCGTTCCCGGCTACGCCGAGGCAACCCAGGTGCTGCGCAACCACGCGGAGTTCGTGTCGGGGGACGGAGTCACCTTCGATGTCCCGTCCGCCAGGACCGAGCGTTATCCGCTGATCGAGAATGATCCACCGGTCCACGACCGCATTCGACGGTCCGTGCAGCCCTCATTCAGCAAGCGTGCCATCGAGGCGCTGCGGCCAGGTGTCGAGGCGGCTGCGACGACAATCGCGCAGCGCGCGGTCGATCTTGGCCAGTTTGATGCGGTGCAGGTGTTGGCCCAGGAGATGCCTGATCAGGCGATGACCCTGCTGACGGGCGTCACCCCGCCCAGCGCTGAGACCTTGGCGGTTTGGAGCGACGCGGTAAGTCGCAATGAAGAGCCCGCTGGAACCGAAGTGCACGCCGCCCGCGTGACAGAAGCTTTGACATGGCTCGTCGGCGACGGACTGCCCGCCATGCCCGAGCACTGTTTAGGGCGGTTGATCGTCGACTCCGGCGGATCAGACGGCAACCTTCCCGAGGACGGTTCGCAGAGAGTTATGACCCTGGCGTCGATTTGGCTGGCCGGCATCGACTCGACCGGCGCCGTGCTCGGGAACGCCATCAACGCGTTCATCGAACACCCGGACCAGTGGGACCTTTTGCGCAATCAGCCCGACCTCATTCCGAATGCTGCCGAGGAGCTCCTGCGCTTTGGCACCCCATTCAAGGCCTTCTATCGTCGCACCAGGGCTGACGCTCAGATTGGCGGCGTCGATGTTCCTGCGGGCGCCCGAGTCAGCGTGATGCTGGCAGCCGCCAATCGCGACCCTCACCAGTATCCGGATCCCGGTCGACTCGATGTGACGCGCGAAAATGCCCGCACACATGTCGGATTCGGGCACGGGCTGCACGTCTGTCTCGGGTCCCCGTTAGCTCGGCTGGAAATCATCTCTCTGCTGACCGAACTCACCCGCCGCGTGGTGCGATTCGAACGGGCCGGCGAAGCGCTGCGAAGCCCCAGCCAGACCGTGCACAAGTTCGAGACGCTTCCGGTGCGCGCCATTTTGACGGAGGACGCCTCGAAATGACGTACGACAAGGGTCCCTACGATCTCGGTGATCATTGCCACTCGTGGCTTCTGCCTGAGGGGCGGTGGGGTGAGAGCAACACCGGGCTGATACAGGGTTCAGGAGAGTCGTTGCTGGTGGACACGCTCTACGACCTAACCCATACAGCCGAGATGCTGCAGGCGTATGCCCCTCTGACACAGCATCATCCGATCCGCACACTCGTCAACACTCATTCTGACGGCGACCATTGGTTCGGCAATCAACTGGTGGCGGGGCCAGAGGTGCAGATCGTGGCGTCCCAGGCAGCGGCCGAGTTGATGACCGAGGCGTCTGTTCAGGAAATGGCCGCGATGTCTGATCGCGAAGACCGAGTCGGAGAATTCATCCGCTCTGTGGGTGGACATTTCGACCTCTCAGGCATCATCGCTACGCCACCGACCCGAACTTTCACCGGGGAGCTCAATCTCGACGTGGGAGGCCGCGAAGTCCGGCTAATTCAGGTCGGGCCGGCCCACACCCCGGGCGATGTGATCGTTCACGTGCCTGATGCGCGAGTGATCTACACCGGCGACATCCTGTTCATCGGTGGTGCGCCCCTCGTGTGGGCCGGACCCATCGCCCGCTGCATCGCTGCATGCGACCGAATCCTCGACCTCGATCTCAAAGCGATCGTTCCCGGCCACGGTCCCCTCACGGACAAAACCGGTGTCGTGCGTGTCCGCGACTATCTCGAATACGTCGCGGCGGAGGCAAACAAGCGATTCGAGGAAGGCCTCACCGTCGAGGAGGCCGTCGCGTCAATCGATATGAGCAGGTTCGCCGATATGTCCGAACAAGGTCGGATCGCGGCAAACGTCCTGAACGTGTACGAGGACCTCGATTCGTCGCGGCCCCGGGAAGGAAGGCTGCAGCAGTTCGGTCGCATCGCCGACTTCGAGCTCGCGGCAGCGGCGTCAGGAAAGGAAGACTGATGAAAATCGCACGGATAGCCCTCGATGGCATGACCCGGTTGGCCATTGTGGACGATGACTGGGTTCAGCCGCTCACCAAGAACGTCGGACTGCCGGATCTGCTGTCGTCCACTGCGTCTGAGCGCCGTACGATCGTCGACAGCAACAAAGAGGGATCCGCACTCGCACTGTCTGATGTGCGACTGCGGGCGTCGATCGAACCCACCACTCTCCGCGACTTTCTGACCTTCGAGGAGCATCTCGAGGGCAGCCTCAAGATTCTTGACGCCACAGAACCGCATCCCGTGTGGTACCAAATGCCAGTCTTTCTCTTCTACAACAGCAATGCCGCAGTTGGTCATGGCGAGCCGGTGGCAGTGCCACCGGGCTGCGAGCTGTTGGACTTCGAACTTGAGCTGGCGGTGATCATCGGCAAGGCCGGCAAAGACCTGACCCCTGAGCAGGCGAGCGAGCACATCGCCGGATATACCCTCTTCAACGACTGGTCCGCGCGGGACTTGATGGCGCCGGTAATCCCGTTCGGTATGGGACCCATGAAAGGTAAGGACTTCGCCAACTCCTTTGGGCCATGGATCGTCACCGCCGACGAACTGGAGCCCTACCGGCGCGACGGCAGGCTAGCTCTGGAACTGCATGCAGAGCTCAACGGTATCCCGCTGCCAGCAGGCGGCGACAACTCCGTCAACATGGCGTGGTCGTTCGAGGAAATGATCGCCTTCGCCTCTCGCGGAACCGAACTCAGACCAGGAGACGTCCTGGGCTCGGGCACCTGCGGTGGAGGATGCCTGTTGGAGTACTGGGCCCACCTCGACACCGAACAAGTACCTTCACTCAAGCCGGGCGACGTCGTGACCCTGGTCGCCGAAGGCATCGGGAAGATGTCCAACACGATCGTCGCCGGAGTCGACGCCATCCCCCTCCCGCCAGCACGGGTGGGCCAACAACGTCGTCAACGGACGTGGCAACCGGTAGGGCCCACATGACGACAGAGCCAGCTATCACAGCCTTCACTCGTCTTACCAGCTCCTACGGCGGGCCCGGGGCGGGGGCCTCCTATGAACAGATGTGGCAGTGGTCTGTCAAAGACACAGAAGGCTTCTGGACCGCGGTGAACGACTACTGCGCACTGGTCTGGGAGACCGAACCCGACGCGATCACCGACGGCGTCGCAATGCCCCATACGCAGTGGTTTCCCGGTGGCCGAATGAATTACGCGTCACAGGTGTTCGCGCAACAACGACACGGCCCGGCCGTGGTAGGCCACAACGAGAACGGAATAAGCCAGACGCTGTCCTGGGACGAGCTCGAAGAACAGGTGGCAGCTCTGACCGCGACACTCGTCGACCTCGGCGTGCGCACAGGTGACCGCGTGGTCGGCTACCTCCCGGACCGCCCCGAAGCGATCGTCGCCTTTCTCGCCGCGGCGAGCCTGGGAGCGGTGTGGTCCGGCTGCGGCGCTGACCTGGCCGGCGACGCAGTCCTGGCCCGAATGGCCCAGCTCGAGCCGACCTGCTTGATCGCGGCGTCCGGCTACCACCACCGAGGCCGCTGGATCGACCGGACATCCGACGTCGATGCTGTCCGCGAGGCGCTGTCGAGCTTGCGGGTGACCGTGATCGTCGGTGAGGACCGCGCGGCACGTGATAACGCCCTCACATGGGAGGCCGCCGTCACCCCTACTGGCCGCCGTTCACCAGCGGCTGTGCCGTCCGGGCATCCGTTGTGGGTCCTGTTCAGCTCCGGGACGACCGGCCCCCCCAAAGGAATCATCCACAGTCACGCCGGCGTCGTCGCCGAGCACCTCAAGACTCTGCGCCTGCTCTTCGACATGAGGCCGGGCGATCAGTTCTTCTGGTACACCACGCTCACCTGGATGATGTGGAACCTGCGCCTGAGCGGATTGTTGTGCGGCGCCACGGTTCACTGCTTCGACGGAGCACCGACAGCTCGCGCACTGTGGGAGGTCGCTGCACGAGGGAAGATCACCCACCTCGGGGTCAGCCCCGGCTACCTAGCGGCTTCCCGTGACGCCGGACTGCATCCAGCGGCCGACTTCGACCTCACCACCCTCCGGATGCTGGGGTGCACCGGCTCCGTACTGACCGCGGTCGTCCACCAATGGGCAGCAGACGAACTCGGCCCTCATGTGTCCGTCAGCTCATCTACCGGTGGCACCGATGTCGTCAGTGGCTTCGCCGGTGGAGTATCCACAGTTGCAACCCGCCCCGGTGAAATCGACGCGCGATGGCTGGGTGTCGACATGCACGCATGGTCGGCCGAAGGACAGCCACTGATCGACGAAGTTGGCGAACTCGTCGTGACCACACCCATGCCGTCGATGCCGATCGGGTTCTGGAACGACTCTGATGGCAGCCGCTACCGCAGCGCATATTTCGAGGAGTTCCCCGGCGTGTGGCGCCACGGCGACTGGGTCACTATTACCAACCGCGGATCGGTAGTCGTTCACGGTCGCTCGGACGCAACGCTGAACCGGCACGGCATCCGCATGGGCAGCGCGGACATCTGCCAAGTGGTTGAAGACCTGCCCGAGGTGACCGAAGCACTGGTGGTCGGCGTCGAGGAACCCGACGGCGGTTACTGGATGCCAATGTTCATCACCCTCACCGAGGGTGCACGCCTCGACGAGGAGTTGTCCAAGGCAGTCAAAGCCGCTGTACGCGAGAAAGTCTCGCCACGTCACGTCCCCGACGAAGTAATCGAGGCGCCCGGGATCCCGCACACACCAACGGGCAAGAAGCTCGAGGTACCGGTCAAGAATATCCTCCGAGGCCTGATCCGTGCCGACCAAGTACGAGCCATCGACCAGCCCGAACTATTGGGCTTCTACCACCACGTGGGCGACACCCGCCGCGCCACGAGATGAGGTGAAACATGCCAACCCCTGAAACATTCGACTTGACCCTGGTCAAGAGAGAGACCATTGCCGCCGACATTGTTCAGCTCACGCTCGCACGCCCTGACAACGGCGACCTGCCGAGCTGGGAGCCCGGTGCGCACATCGATCTCCACCTCGGCGAGCAACCGACAATGATCCGGCAGTACTCGTTGTGCTCCTCCCCTGCCGACCCCACCCACTACCAGGTCGCTGTCCTGCGCGAACCCCAGAGCCGAGGCGGATCAACCTATGTCATCGACCACCTCCACCCCGGCGACACGGTGCCAATCAGCCCGCCACGCAACCATTTCGCGCTAGTCCCATCCCGGCGATACGTGTTCGTGGCAGGAGGCATCGGCATCACCCCGATCATTCCAATGATCGAGGCCGCCGCGGCCGCTGACTCCGACTGGAACCTCCTCTATGGCGGACGCACCCGCGAGACGATGGCCTTCGCCACCGAGCTCATCCAGGCGTGGGGCCCGCGGGTATCGGTGCGGCCGCAGGATGAGTTTGGGTTGCTCGACCTGCAGAGCCTGCTCGCCTCGCCCGCACCAAACACCGCGATCTACTGCTGCGGACCTAGCCCACTGCTCGACGCCGTCGAGGCAGCGACGGCGTCCTGGCCGGCAGGCACACTGCACACCGAAAGGTTTGCCCCAGCCACCCCTACCACTTCCGCAGGCACCGAGTTCGAGGTCGAGTTCGTCCAGTCGGGCGTCACTCTCCCCATTCCGGCGGACCGGACCATCTTGGAAGTGGCAGAAGAAGCAGGACTCCCCGTCGTCTACTCCTGCGAGGAAGGCACGTGCGGCGTCTGCGAAACGAAGATCATTTGCGGCGAACCCGACCACCGCGACTCGGTACTCACCGGCACCGAACAGCAGGCCGGCAACAGCATGATGATCTGCATCTCGCGCGCCAGGTCTTCCCGTCTCGTCTTAGAACTGTAACAACCGGGTTGAGGCAGGCCCACGACTCGAGCAAGCAGGCGGGACACTACTGACCGATCCCAGCCTCAGCATCGCCGCGATCGCTCAGAAGCAGGGTTTCGCCCAAGCCACTCACTTCTCGCACCGAGTCCGCAGAACATACGATATGAGCCCCCAATGGCGACAACGCCTTCCGCCATCATAGACCGGCAATACCAACGCACACACAAAGGTTGAAGTAACTTGACGTAATATCTATTATCGGCGTAAAAGTAGGACGAGTGCAAATAGATGAAAGTATTGGTCTCACTGCATCTTCGGGCACAAAAGACCGCTCCGCCTTCTGGCAGCCAACGAGGTCACCTCCACAGATCAAACGGTGCTCGCAGGCCGGACCTCTGACCATCTTTTCCGTCCCGTATCACCGCGCGTCCCGCCTTCAGCTCCACTTGTGCAGCAATACTCAGGCCACCAGCGAAGAACTGTAATCAGAGTTATCCGACGGGCCCAGTGAGCGGGCGCGACCGCGACGGTTCCGCACGGAACCCTGGGGCATGGTCCATCCCGCAGAATGTGGCACATATTTGGGGTTGCAAGTTGAGCGAGCTATTGTTTTGCGCTGTTAATGTTCGAATATGGCCATGGGCTCAAAGGGATACGTGCCGGTGCGTCGTTTCTCGGTGCTGCGTGAGGCTCCGAGTCAGAATTGTCGACAATGAGCCGCCCCATTCAATGTTGTGACGGATCTGCTGCTTCACCTCTTTACAGCATTCCGTACGGACCATACAGATGAGCACCTTTGACCAACTGGCGGCGGCACTTGCCGCGGATCCGCAAGGGCCACCCGGCACTGACCGACTGATTCGTTGGCTCTCGCTGCAGGGGTTGAGCATTGCCTTGTGGCTCACCGGCGCACTGTTGGCTGCGCGCTTTGTTCAATGGGCGGTCGCCCGGGTCACCGACCACATCGATGAACAATTCGTCGAGTCCGACTCTCTGGTCCGGTCTGAAAACGTCAAACATCGACATTCGGTTGCGCAGGTCATCGCGTGGACTGCGTATGCGGTGATCTATCTCGTCGCCGCATTCAGCATCCTGCGCAACGTAGGACTCCCGGTGACCAGTTTCGTGGCTCCGGCCACCGTCTTGGGGGCCGCGCTGGGTTTTGGTGCCCAGCGAATAGTGCAGGACCTGTTGTCGGGATTTTTCATCATCACCGAAAAGCAGTACGGGTATGGAGATGTGGTCAGCCTGGCCATCACCGGGTCCACGGTGCCGGCTGATGGCACGGTCGACGATGTGACCTTGCGGGTCACCAAGTTACGGTCGTCGGACGGCGAGATGATCACCATTCCCAATGGACAGATCATAAAAGCCATCAACTTGTCGAAGGATTGGGCACGATCAGTCGTCGACATACCCGTTCCCATCGGGGCCGACATGACGACGGTGAATGACATTCTCGACCGAGTCGGAACGCACGCATCAGAGGACCCACACCTGGGCAAACTGTTACTCGACAAGCCGACCTCCATGGGGGTCACCCAACTGGAAGTCGACACTGTGACAGTGCGGATGGTCGCACAAACGCTGCCCGGTAAACAGTTCGAGGTGAGTCGAGACCTACGCTCGCGAATAGTCGAAGAGTTTGCGCAGGCCGGGATATCGCTCGCACCGGACTCGCTCGCAGTTGCTTCTCACAGTGCTGCACCGGATGGCGATGACTGATCGGACCCCGCGACCGGACGGGCTTTTCTTCAGGGCGTGGTCTCGTATACCCCGACTGCTTTTCGGCGGTCGTGTCCGCACCACCACGTTGCTGCTCATCATCGTGTTGGTCGGCTCGGCCATTCTGTACGGCAATCGCTCGGAGCATTACAGCAACCTCGACCGGGAAGCAAAGCTGAACGACGTTGCCGACATTCGTTCGTCCTTGACGACGACGACACCCGAGATCGAAGTGCAAGAACCCTCGCAGAGCCTTACCAGCGTCGACCACTCGACGTCAGCATCCGACCAACCGGATGCGTCAGAATCAGGTGCGGAAGATCGGCAGGTATCTGAAGGTCTGCGGGTTCCCGAACTCTCGACGACCAGCGACATACCAACGCCACCGGTCACCACAACCGCGCCCGCACGATGATTGCGGACCAACAGAAGGCCCAAGATCGCCGGCCCACCATGCGATGGCTGTGTGGGTTGGTCCTGTGTTTCGTTCCGATGATCGCCCTTTACCTGAGCCCGTGGAGTTCGAACACCGCCCTGGTCTATCTAGGACTCCTTCCCGCGGTGGTCGCCCTCGAGAGTGGCGTCCGCGTTGCGGCTGTCACCGCGATACTCACGCCGGTGTCGGTGCTTGTCGGACTGCTGGTGGGCGGGTCCGCGTGGAGCGCCGCCGTCTACATCGCGGCGCTCTGCCTTGCTGTGGCATGGTCCTACACCCGCGGGTGGGAGGGACCGGCGACATACGTGGCCAGCCAAGCCGCGCTGGCCGCGATCGCCGTTCCCGGCACCACATTGGTCGACGGCGCACCTAACTCGCCGACCTCGGCCCTGGTCGTCGCAGCGTTCGTACTGCTCGGGGGCCTGTGGGTCGCCTTCATAGGGTCTTTCTTTCTCGACGATCTCCCCCATAGAGACCGCGAGACACCCACCCGCCGCGACCTGTACCGTTTCGCGCTGACGCTCACCGCACTGGCTTTCGTCGGCACGCTCGCAGCCAAACTCGTGCTCCCCGGTGGCCATGCGTGGTGGGTGCTGCTGACAATCTTCGTAGTGCTACAACCAGGAATCGCCGGCAGCACCACACGGACCCTGCATCGAGTACTGGGCACCGTCGGTGGAGGTCTCGTCGCTGCCGTACTCGTGAATCTGATTGGCATCAACACCCTCACCACCGCGATCGGGGTGATCATCGCCGTCCTCAGCGGCATCGCCTACCTCAAGGCACCGTACTGGGCCTTCGCGGCGCTTCTGACGGCCGCACTAATGTGCCTATCCTTCACCCCGGAGACAGTGATGTACGGCTACGCCGAGCGCGCCGGATTCACACTCCTGGGAGCGCTAGCTGTCGCAGTTGTCCTGTCAGTTACAGATCTCATACTCAAGCAGACGTCGAAGGCACACCCGCAACCGACCAAATCCAGCGAGCAGAATGATTAATCTGCTCGCCAAGTGATCGTGGCCGGGCGGTAAACGAGATTCCGTACTTGCACGCCGCTCCCTGACGTTAACCGCCCATTCCCAAGTCCTCCAATCCATTTCGAACCAAACACCGCTATGTAGCCCAGCGAGTTCAAAACCGTTGCCGGTCAGATAACCTGGACCGATCCCACAATGCACTAAGGTCGCTTTCTCGATGTGCAACGTGGACCGCCGTCAGGGCGGGTCCGCCGCGTAGAACATGAGCCAGGAAACGGTATATTGCTCTCGCTCGATTTCGATCCGACAGAGTATGACCGGACAGGATTGCGACGGCGAAAACCGTTAGCAACGTCCAGTAATCGCACTTACGCCGACTCGGTTGACTCTTCCTTGGTATGGACGACGTCGGTCAAATTAAAAATTAGCCGGGCTCTCAGTGACCCCTAAACTTTTAGGGGGTGCAAATTTATGCCATTTCTTTCTCGCTCGGTCGCCCGAAGCGGGCGTTTCCGGTCCCGCCATGAGGGTGATCCATCAGGGGCTGCCGACCAGATGTCGCAGGTTGCGCACACTCGGCCCGTGGCCCCGCAGTCCAGCGCCGATAGGGTATTGCACACGTAGCTAATCCGCGGATTTTTAAGCGACAATTTTGTGCCATTTTTACAACGTGTGCAATTTTTAGATTCATGGACTTGGCGATTGCAGTGGGTTAACTTAACCGCATGTCCAGTTCAGGGCCGGCGAAACCTCGGCTAATCATCAGAAATGTCAACGCTTTCGACGGTGTCTCCGGGCAATTGATCGCCGGCGCCGATGTACTCATCGAAGGCCCCCACATCACCGCGGTCTCGACCTCACCCATCGGCGACGACCCATCTCGCGCGACCACGGTCATCGATGGCGGGGGCCGCTTTCTGATGCCGGGCATGAGTGACGCCCACGTCCACCTGATGGGCAATGCCAACGGCTACCTGGACTTCATCTCGGGCCCGACCGGACTGCTGTTCGCGAACACTCTGTCCGAATCGAAACGGATGCTGCTTCGGGGTTTCACCACCGTCCGCGACATGGGCGGCGACACCGCTCCGGTCAAAACCGTGATCGATCGCGGCGACTTTGCCGGCCCCCGCATCTTCCCCAGCCAGGCAATGATCTCGCAGACCTCCGGACACGCCGATTTCGCATTCGTCTACGAAACCCCGCAGGCCTTCGGAGGTAGTGAAAGTCGCACGGATTCCATCGGTTTCACCCGGGTCGCCGACGGAGTCGACCGGGTTCTCGCCGCGGTCCGCGAGCAACTCCGCAAAGGTGCATCGCAGATCAAACTCACCATTGGCGGCGGCGCCGCATCAATGTATGACCCGCTCTACACACTGCAGTTCACCCCCGACGAAATCCGCGCCGCAGTCTCGGCGGCCGCGGACTACGGAACCTACGTCGCGACACACGTCTACACCGTCCCCGGGATCCAGCGCGCCATCGAGGCGGGCGTGCGATCGATCGAACACGGGCACCTCGCAGACGAGGAGACCGTGGCACTCATCGGCGAAAAGGGTCTCTGGCTCTCGATGCAGCCGTTCGCCGAAGACGACCACCACTACCCGGACCCCGATCGCGCGGACAAGAATCGCCAGATCTGCCACGGCACCGACGACGTCTACGCCTGGGCAAAGAAGCACGGGGTCAAGGTGGCGTTCGGCACCGATCTACTCCTCGAACCAGAATCCGCCCCTCGCCAGAGCGTGATGGCGACGCGACTCGGCGACCACTACAGCAATCTCGAATCGCTGAAAATGCTGACCTCAGGCAACGCGGAGCTCTTCGAGATGTCGGGACAACGCAATCCCTACGGCTCCGCCAAACTCGGCGTCATCGCCGAGGGATCTTGGGCGGACGTCTTGCTGGTCGACGGCAACCCTCTCGAGGACCTGTCCGTCCTCGCCGATCCCGAGAACAACCTCAAGGTCATCATCAAAAACGGCCACGTGTTCAAGAACACCGTGTAGGTCGGAGACCTGACAGAACTGCCGCTTGTAGACACCCCTGCATCGCATCACCCAGACAAGAGGCACCTCGATGTCACAGCTGCACCCAAAGGACAAAGCGCAGTGAACACTGTTGAACCAGGGCACTATCCGCCACACACCTATTCGGACGACCCAGTGCTGCTCGATGCCGAGAGCATCGGGGTCAAAGCATCCGGAGCCCACATCTACGGACCGGTCAACATCCGGGTGTTCGAAGGCGGGGTCACCGTGCTCGCCGGCCCAGGGGGCCGCGGACGCACGGCGTTGCTACTCACCCTTGCCGGGCGGATGAAGCCCACCTCAGGTCACCTCACCGCATTCGGCATCACCGACGCCGCCGGGCACCTGTTCGACAACGCGGCCATCGCCTTCATCGACGAGGTCGACGGAATCGAACAAACCATCAGAGTCCGAGATGTGGTCACCGAGCAGATCCGCTGGGCCGCAGCCTGGTACAAGTGGGTGAGACAGTCCGGACCGGCAGATCTCGAGCGAATCTGCCGCCCCGTCTTCGGCGACCTCCCGACACCACCGATGGACGCCTACGTCGAAGAACTTCCCGAACTCACCGCAGCACTGTTCCGGATCGCCGTCGCCAACATCCATCGGCCGCCTCTGCTCGTGGTCGGCGGAGTCGACCGATTGACCCGGATCAACAACTCACACCTCCTTTTACAGCGTCTCGTCGCACTGGGCGCCTCCCAGACGATCGTCACCGCCGACATCAACGAGGTCAGCCCACAGCATGGCGTGCGCAACGTGATCGCCGTCCACAACCTCACAGACGACGAGTTCGTGGGACTCGAACCAGAAGATCGGACCTGACATGCTTGCCGCGTTCTCGCCAGGAAGCGACTTCAAACGCTACTACCGTGGCACGGTGCCGCGGTTGGCGCTGCTCGTCATCATTCTCATGCCACTGCTGTACGGCGCGATGTACCTCTGGGCATTCTGGAACCCGTTCGCCGCCGCAGACAAAATGCCGGTAGCACTGGTGAACGCAGACAAGGGTGCCACCGTGCAGGGCAAACCGCTGAACGCGGGCGACCAGGTCGTCACCGGACTCATCGATTCCAAACAGCTTGACCTGCATGAGGTCTCGGAGACCGAAGCCGCCGATGGAGTCGCCGACGGCAAATACTACTTCTCGATCACACTGCCCGAGGACTTCAGTGAATCCGTCGCATCGCCCACCGGAGCCACGCCCACATCGGCCGACCTCATCTTCACCTACAACGACGCCAACAACTACCTGGCCACGGTCATCGGACAGGACGCCGCCCTCGAAGTCGTCAACCAGGTCAGCGCCCAAGTCGGCGAACAAACCTTCGACATCGTGCTCAACGGGGTGGGCTCAATCGGCGCGCAACTGCAGCAGGCCTCCGACGGCGCCGACCAACTCAGCGCCGGACTCGTCACCGCGAACACCGGCGCCAAAGAACTCGCAACCAATCTGGTGACAGCGAAAGACGGATCGGCACAGCTCGCCGGCGGCCTGGACCAGCTCGACACCGCCGTCATCACAGCAACTGATCCGATACTCGCCGCCCTGAACAACTCCGGCGGCGGACTCAGCGCGGCCGAGGTCACATCCATCGCCGACCGTCTCGGCACCAACAGCACCGTGGTCGCGGGCGACCTCGTCTCCGCGGCCAACACTCAATCGCAGGCCAGCCAGGCCATCGACACGGTCCTCGCCCAGATGCGATCCAGCTCAGATCCTGCCATCCAGGCCCTGGCCACCACCCTGGCGCCTGCCCAGACCTACCTCTCCACCCAGGGACTCGGACCCGATGCGAACAATCAGCTGACCGCGGTCCGCACCGACGCCCAGGTACTGTCCGCCGAGCTGAACAACCCAGCGAGCCCTCTGCGTAGCGCGATGACGCTGTTCGAGAGCGGCGGCCTACAAAGCGACATCGTCACCGCACGTGCCGCGGCAAACGAGTTGAGTTCCGGCGCCGACCAACTGAGCAGCGGCCTCGTCCAGCTCAGCGACGGTGCCAACCAGCTCTCCGCCGGCACCGTCCAGTTGTCCGCCGGCGCCGACGAACTGGCCTCCGGCCTCACCGAGGGAGTCAAAGCCTTACCAAGCTGGAACGACCAGCAGAAGCAAGAGCTGGCAAAGACGCTGGGCCAACCGGTGACCCTCAAAGAGGACTACACCAACGAAGCACCCACGTTCGGTACCGGCTTCTCACCGTTCTTCATGTCCCTGGCGCTGTTCGTCGGCGGCATCATCACCTGGATGCTCCTGACACCGCTGCAGGCTCGGCCGATAGCCCAGGGACTGTCGAGCTTGCGGGTCGTATTCGCCTCCTATGCCCCGGCTTTCACGATCGGGTTCCTTCAGGCCGCGATCCTGTACACGGTGGTTACCTTCGGGGTCGGCCTCGACGCCAAATATCCGGTGGCAACCTTCGGCTTCCTGTTACTCGTGGTGGCGATGTTCCTGGCGATCATCCAGATGTTCAATGCGGTCTTCGGCACCGCAGTCGGCCGCGTCGTGACGCTGGCCTTCCTGATGCTCCAGCTCGTCTCGGCGGGCGGCATCTATCCCGTGCAGACCACAGCGAAACCCTTCCAGTACATCCACTACGTCGACCCGATGACGTACACGGTGAACGGACTCAGACAGCTCACCGTCGGCGGTGTCGATTCTCGCCTGTGGGTGGCCATCGTTGTCCTGGCATCGATCACGGTCGTCTGCCTGCTGCTCTCGGCCTGGTCGGCACGGCGAAATCGGCAGTACACCATGGACCGCCTCTACCCACCTGTCGAGGTGTAGGAGGCCCACCTACCGGCGCGCACACGCATCCTGGCGACACCGATCCGAACACCCAGCCGCGAGCAATCGAGGAGAATCATGGCACCCCAGAAGCACACCAATGCCCGTCAGACGACCAACATCGGTGAATCACTCTCGCTGAACAACATTTTCGCCCGTCCGGGTGAGGCCACCGAGCTACCGAAGTTCGAGATCCCTGAAGGCATGAGCCTGCCGGAAACGGCCTACCAGATCGTCCACGACGAGGCCATGCTCGACGGTAACGCCCGGCTGAACCTGGCCACCTTCGTCAGCACCTGGATGGACGACGAGGCAAAGCAGCTCTACGCCGAGACCGTCGACAAGAACATGATCGACAAGGACGAGTACCCGCAGACCGCAGCCATCGAGGAGCGGTGCTGGAAGATTCTCGGAAACCTCTGGCATGTCCCCGATGTCGATCAGTCGATCGGGACCTCGACCATTGGTTCGTCCGAAGCGTGCATGCTGGGTGGCCTCGCACTGAAGCGGCACTGGCAGACACGCCGCAAGGCGGCGGGACAGTCGACGGAGAGCCCGAACATCGTCCTCTCCACTGCCGTTCAGGTCTGCTGGGAGAAGTTCTGCAACTATTTCGAGGTCGAGCCACGCTGGGTACCTGTGAGTGAAGATCACCTCGTTCTCGACGGATACGAGCTCGACAAATACGTCGATGAGAACACCATCGGTGTGGTCGCCATCATGGGGCAGACCTACACCGGAATGTACGAGCCGGTCGCCGAGATCGCCAAAGCGCTCGACGCCATTCAGTCCGCCACGGGATTCGATGTGAAGATCCACGTCGACGGTGCATCGGGAGCGATGATCGCGCCGTTCTGTCAGCCCGACCTGGACTGGGATTTCCGAGTTGAGCGAGTGGTGTCGATCAACACGTCGGGACACAAGTTCGGATTGGTGTACCCGGGCGTCGGCTGGATCGTTTGGCGCGACACCGAAGCACTGCCGGAGAGCATGATCTTCCACTGCAGCTACCTCGGCGGAAACATGCCGACCCTGGCCCTGAACTTCTCCCGCCCGGGCGCCCAGGTTCTGCTGCAGTACTACATGTTCTTGCGCTTGGGATTCGAGGGCTTCAAGCAAGTTCAGCAGGGATCGCTCGATGTGGCACAGCACCTCTCGTCGAAGATCGTCGAGATCGGCCCCTTCGAACTGGTCAGCAAGGGCGACACCATCCCGGTCTTTGCCTGGCGACTCAAGAGCGGGCACACCGACAAGTGGAACCTGTACGACCTATCGGATCGCTTGCGGATGAAGGGCTGGCTTGTTCCGGCGTATCCCATGGCCGATGACCTCGCCGACATGACTGTCCAGCGCATCGTCGTGCGAGCAGGCCTCAGCCACGACCTCGCCAACGCACTACTGCGAGATCTCGAAGGCGAGGTGGAGTTCCTCGACCGGCTCTCCGCCCCGATGCCGCGTGAAGAAGCAGGGTCGCACTTCCACCACTGATCCCCGGCCGGGCGGTGCGGGCTGTCCGAGGGGCGCAGCCCGTACCCCCTGTTAGTGCCGGCGAAAGGAACAGCAGGAATGACCACCGCCACAGCGACACCGCACTGGCGCCAGGCAGTACTGACCCCGACGCTGCTCAAGCAGTGCTGGGGATTCATGATCGGCTCGGCGCTCTTTGCGCTGGGCTCTGCGCCCGGATTCGGCACGTGGGCAGGCGCTTCCGCGTCAAACGTGTGCTATTTCGTCGGAGCCTGGTTCTTCACCACCGCGGCGCTCATCCAGTTGTTGCGCAGCGGTGCGGCCACCACCAAGGTCGACTACGGGTCCGGCGTCATGGTGCGGGCCGAATGGCTCGCAGCGGCGACCCAGTTCGTCGGCACCCTACTGTTCAACGTCAGCACCACCGCGGCACTCGACGCACATTCGATACCGGCAGAGAAGCACCTGGTGTGGAGCCCCGATGCCGGTGGTTCCATCGCCTTTCTCATCAGCGGCGTCTTTGTGATCGTCGCCTACACACACACCAGCAGGTTCTGGAAGCCGACCGACCGAGACTGGTGGTCGGCGCAGATCAACCTGATCGGTTGCATCGCTTTCGGGGTCTCCGCAGTCGGCGCCTACATCACCACCGCCGGAGTCGGTGTCGACGCGACCCTGGCGAACACCGGCACCTTCATCGGTGCGTTGTGTTTCCTCGTCGCGTCGCTGATCGTCTTACCCTCGCGGAATCAGACTCCTGCTTGAAGAAAAATCGCCCACCTCGTCTAACCATCTCTAATAGTGTTAACAACCAAAGAATGACGCCCTCACAGTTCAAGGAGTGGACTATGGCGCAGACAGACAGCGAACATGTCGGGACAGGTGGACTAGCACCTCAGGTTATCGAGAGCTGGGAACGCCGCATCGGGGTCGAGTCCGGTAACAGCAGGGCCCAGGAACGCGTTCGACTCAGTGGCCCTGACGGAATGCAGCAATACTGGCAGCATGTGAGGGTCAGCGTGGACGATCCAGACGGGTTCGATTCGATCGTGTACGTTCGTCAGCTGTCGCTGATCGACACGTTTTGTGCGATCCGCACACCATTGCGCGTGGAACGCGACGATCCGCTTATCACCAAGGAGCCCTCCGACGATCTGATCGTCACCGTCAGCACACTTCCGGGCCGCGCTGTCGTCAAGCAGGGCACGCGCGACTACGTCTACCGTCCCGGTCAGCTCGTCATCGTCAGCAATACGGCACCGTATGTAGAGACGACACATTCGGTGTCCGATCCATCCGGGCTAGTCATTCCCCGCAAGCTTCTGGGCGGCGAAAGTGGCGCGGGCGAAGGGGTCCGTCGCCCGGTCGCGGGCCTGACCTCGCTCGCTCGTGCCACTGCCGCTTTCATCAGACAGTTCACGTCGGACACGGCCGTAGGACATGCCAGCGAACCCAAACAGGAGACCGAACTGGCGGCCATCGAACTGGTCCGTGCAGCCCTCGGGCAGCTCAACGACGACAATCGCCCCCTGGTGAACAACGAATTGTTCATCAGGCAGGCCGCCGCGGACCTCATCGAACGCCACCATCGCGACCCCCAGTTCAGCCCAGAGTCCATCTGCCGCGCACTTCATATCAGCCGCCGCCAGCTCTACCGGCACTTCGAGAGCACCGGCGAATCACTGGCAGCCCTGATTGCGGAATCACGCCTACGCACAGCGCACGCCCTGCTTCTCACCAGGGCTGACATGCCGGTCGTCAGTGTCGCCATGGCATCGGGATTCCCCTCCGTTGCCACGATGCGCAACAGATTTCACGCCCGCTACAACAAGAGCCCCAACGAACTGCGGATGTCGTCCCCGTTCAGGGATCGATCGGTGGAAGAAGCCTGTGACTGACAACGAACCCGGCACCCCCTACCCGGTGACCGGCGTACCGAACCTCCGCGACCTCGGCGGCTGGCAGGTCCCCGATCACCGAGAGGTACTCCGAGGCAAAGTGTTCCGATCGACCGAACTCCACAGGCTCGATGCGGACGCACACATGGAGTTCGATCGACTGGGCATCAGAACCGTCTACGATCTCCGGACCCTCGCCGAGCGCACCGCATCCCCCGACCCACATCTCACAGGGATCACCGAGGTCGTACTCGACGTGCTGGCTGACGCGGCAACGGCTATTCCGGCGAACCTCGCGATGCTCGCAGATCCATCTGCGATTCCAGCGGTCTCCGCCGCGCTGGGCGGCGGTCGCGCGTCAGCGCTGATGACCGAGACCTACCGTCAGATCGTCTCGTCGCCGAGCGCACTGGCAGCCTATCGGTCACTGTTCGAGGGACTAGCCGGAGACCACAAGGGCCCCTCCCTGTTTCACTGCACCACAGGAAAAGACCGAACCGGGTGGGCCGCCGCCGCGCTACTGAGCATTCTCGGCGTCGACCGCTCCGACATCTACCACGACTACCTCCTGACGAACGATCAACTGGTTCCCGCGCTGCGCCCAATATTCGACCAATTCGCCGCAGCAGGTGGTGACCCCGACCTCCTCCTGCCAGTCCTCGGGGTCGAACGGAGCTACCTCGAGACCGCCTTCAGCGAGATGGAAGAAGCCTTCGGCGACATCGAGGGCTACTTCAGACAAGGACTAGGAGTCGACGATTCCGTGCCCACGGCGCTGCGAGCCCGACTCGTCCGAACAACCTGACACAACTGCAACGATCAAGAACCCCTGAGAAGGAGTAAATATGTGCACACGAGTGATCTGGCCCGATGCCAACAGATCGGTTCTGGTCGGCCGCAACATGGACTACCACCGCGACACCGCGACCAATCTGTGGAAGTTGCCGCGAGGCATTGTCCGCGACGACGGTGTCCGCGGCGAACTGCAATGGACCGCGCAATACGGAAGCGTGGTGGCCACCGGATTCGACATGATGACTGTCGACGGTATGAACGAAGCCGGGTTGTCGGGACACATCCTCTGGCTTGCCGAGTCGACCTACGGTCCTCGCGACGAGTCCCGCCCGGCATTGAGCATGGCGGTCTGGCTCCAATACTTTCTTGACAACTTCGCTTCCGTCGCCGACGCCGTCGCCTGGATCGATGAGACCGGCGCCCAGGTAGTACCTCTCACCGATCCGACGTCCGGTGAAACACCAGCCATCCATCTCGCACTCGACGACGCCACAGGCGACTCTGCGATCATCGAATACACAGCGGGCAACGCCACGATCTATCACGGTCGCGAGCACCAAGTGATGACCAACTCCCCCACCTACGACCAGCAGATCGAACTCCTCAAAGAGGTCGAGGGCTTCGGCGGGAGTAAACCGCTGCCCGGTTCAACCCTGGCATCTGACAGGTTTGCCCGCGCAGCCTTCTACCTCAGTCGACTCGCGCAACCACAGAGCCAACTCGAAGCAGTTGCCGCGGTATTCAGCGTCATCCGCAACGCGGCTCAACCGTTCCGCAGCCCCGACCCGGGAAAGCCCGACGCTTCCCAGACCATCTGGCAAATTGTTGCAGACCTGACGAACAAGCGGTACGTCTTCGAATCAACCACTCGACCCAACATCGTGTGGGTCAACCTCGATGACCTCGACTTCACCGAGGGATCGGCCGAACTGAAGCTGGATCTCATGAGCAAACTCGCGCTCGAAGGTGGCCTCGCAGGAAACGTCAGCGACAAGTTCGAAGACGACGGCTCGCTCAACCTTCTCTCCCTTGCCATGCTGGAACAACTGGAGACTGGCGCCAAAAGCTAAGCCCCACCGGGAGAGTCACTTTCTTACGGTTTGACGCGAGCAACACCACCGCTCGACCTTCTCCCCAGCGTAGCGTTTCAAGGTCTCAACAAGGTTGTCACCCGGCCCCGCCGCCGATGTGGAGCGCTGTCGGGTGACAGACGATCTGCGACTAGTGACAGCAGTCGACAGTGCCGGCCCGGCGGGTCCCCGATATCTGATGTCGCGCAGTGACATTTGTATCGGACAGCTTCGACGATTTGACCCAATTCTCGACTGTTGTGACGGCCATAGTGGAACCTGCCTCCGCACGGATCCCTAGGGTGGCAGGTTCCGATGTACCACCCCGTGGTCATCAACTGCGCGAGATGAGGTTCAAGCTCTTAATTACGACGCCCATCGGAAGGCAAGGCACTTGGATCAGTGACACCTGGCCGACAGCCTGACCCGCACCAGTCACCGGGGTGATGATTTGTGAAGTCCCGACCGCGTTGCCATCCACAAGCGCGGCCGATGCTCAAGTCAAGGCCAGAGCCTTGAGCTGACGTAATCTTAATTATCGGCGTAACCGTCTGTGACGCACCCCAATTCGTAACCAGTGACGAAATGCTGTTGGCGGTGTTCGGGCAGTTTCCTAGTAGATTCTGACCCGCCAACCAAGCCCTGAACCTCCGCCGGGCCTGCAACCACGGATAGTGGCAGATGGGCTAGACGTTCGTCGAGCCATTCGTCAGTGTCGGAACTGCGGCGTCCGGCGTATTGCTCATTCAGCCGAGTGCCACGAACGAACTCTGGAGTTCCAGTTCCACGGCGGCCTGTCGGCATGTCAGCTAGTGACGCAGGAATGGTCTTTGCTCGCAAGGCCGTACTCTTCGTCGGTGACCGGCGAAAGCCATTCGGCCGCGTCGTGGTCGTCGTCGGCTTCGTTGATGGCCAGATGAACTATGAGACGGTCGGGTGCGGCTCCGTGCCAGTGTTCTTCGTCGGCTTCGAATAGGACTCGATCGCCGGGGCGGATGACCTCGATCGGTCCGCCACGGCGCTGACACAGCCCCACTCCCTCGGTCACGAAGACGGTTTGACCGAGTGCGTGGCGGTGCCAGTGTGTCCGGGCACCGGGCATGAAGTGCACCAGGTTGGCCGACACCCGCGACGGAGATGGCGCAGCGGCGACGACGTCGATGTAGACATCCCCGGTGAACCAGTCCTGGGGGCCCTTGGCGGTCTGGATGGAACTGCGAACGATCTGCATGATCAAGCTCTCCTTCGACGTGGGTTTTGGTGTTTCAGGACTGGACGTCGCTTCGTTCGGCAGCCCACGAGCCGAGCAGCCTCAGTCGCTCAGCGCTCGGCGAGCCCGGTTCTGCGGTGTAGACCATCATGATCGACCCGGGATCGGCGGTGATCACGAGTTCCTCGTACGCCAGGCTCACCTCGCCGACAACGGGGTGGTTGAAACGTTTGGTACCCGACCCGTGGGGTGCGCACGTTGTGCGCACCCCACAAGGTCCGGAATACGTCGCTGCGCGTGGATAGTTCACCGACCAGATCCTGCAGACCCTTGTCGTAGGGATCCCGGCCGGCCTCGGCCCGCATGATCGAGACACACATTTCGGCGAACAGATCCCAGTCGGGGTAGAAGTCTTTCGAGGCCGGGTCGAGGAACTGGAATCGGGCGAGGTTGGGTACACGCCCACCATCACCGATGACCGGTGAATAGAACGCTGCGCCACGAGCCCTAGCCTCTCTCCGCGTTAAAAGTTCTGCAATTTGGTCTGCGGTCGCGTTTGTGTCGCCGCTCGCGTCAGACGTTTATGGGCTACGGCTTCGACGAGAGCCGCTTCATCAGGGGGCAAGTCTGTCCTCTCCGCTGCAAGCAGCTTCGCCACACGCGCGAAGAAGACATGTTCGCGAACTCCAAACTCCACCCAGATATCCTCGGCGAGACCTCCTCCGTAGTGATACCAGCGTCGAGCGAACTCCAACACCCTGCGTGTCTCTGGCGAATCTGCTTCTGTGAGTTCCTCTGTACTCATTAACCGTAGAACCTTTCGATTTCTTCTATGGTCGTCATCACTCCAGTTCGATGAGGAGGTCGCCGCCTTCGACGCTGGTGACCGAGGAAATGGCGACGCGTTTGATGGTGCCGCCTTGGGGTGCGGTGATGGCGGCTTCCATTTTCATGGCTTCGATGGAGCCGATGGCGGCGCCGGCGGCGAGGGTTTCACCGGGTTCGACGACGATGGTCACGACGCCTCCGAAGGGTGCGGCGATGTGTTTGGGGTTACCTGCCACAGCTTTTTCGGCAGCGGTGTCGGTGACATCCAAGGACCGGTCCCGGACCTGGACCGGGCGCAGTTGTCCGTTGAGAATGCACATGACTGTGCGCATCCCCCGCTTGTCGGGTTCGCTGATCGCCTCCAACCCGATCAACAACTCCACACCGGGTTCGAGTTCCACGCGGTGCTCGTCGCCGTAGCGCAGGCCGTAGAAGAACTGATTCGCCGACAACCTGGAGGTGTCGCCGTAGGCCTTCTGGTGTTCTTCGTACTCTTTGGTGGGTCCCGGGAACAGCAACCGATTTAATGCCGCCCGCCGCACCTTCTCCTCAGGCGATTCCAACTGCTCGGTGTCTTCATCTGACAGCTCCACCACAGGTTTGGGTTCCGCTCTTCCTTCCAACGCACGGGTGCGCAGGGGTTCGGGCCAACCACCGGCCGGATCGCCGAGTTCTCCACGCAGGAACCCGATCACCGAATCGGGGATGTCATAGGCGGTGGGATCGGTGGCGAACTCGTCGGCCGAGACCCCGCGCCCGACCAGGGTGAGGGCGAGGTCGCCGACGACCTTCGACGACGGGGTGACCTTGATCAACCGTCCGAGCATCCGGTCGGCGTCGGCGTACGCGCCTTCGACGTCTTCGAACCGGTCCCCCAACCCCAACCCGATGGCTTGCTGGCGCAGGTTCGACAGCTGCCCACCGGGGATCTCGTGGGTGTACACCCGCCCCGTCGGGGCGGGGAGGCCGGACTCGAACGGCGCGTACACCTTGCGCTGCGCTTCCCAATAGGGCTCGATGTCGCACACCGATGCGAGGTCCAGGCCGGTGTCGTAGTCGGTGTGCGCGGTCGCCGCCACGATCGCCGACAACGCCGGCTGCGATGTGGTGCCGGCCATCGCCGCACTGGCGCCGTCAACAGCATCGGCCCCGGCGGTCCAGGCCGCCAAATAGGTCGCGAGCTGCCCGCCGGGGGTGTCGTGGGTGTGCACATGCACCGGCAGGTCAAACCGGCTCCGCAACGCCGACACCAGGATCGACGCCGCCTGCGGCCGCAGCAAGCCGGCCATGTCTTTGATCGCCAGAATGTGTGCGCCCGCCTCGGCGATCTGCTCGGCCAACCGCAGGTAGTAATCGAGGGTGTAGAGATCCTCGCCGGGATTCGACAGATCCCCCGTGTACGAGAGGGCGACTTCGGCGATGGTGGTGCCGGTCTCGTTCACCGCGTCGATCGCCGGCCGCATCTGATCAACGTTGTTGAGGGCGTCGAAGATCCGGAAGATATCGATACCGGTCGCCGCAGCTTCCTTCACGAACGCGGTCGTGACCGATTCCGGGTAGGGGGTGTAGCCGACCGTGTTGCGGCCGCGGAGCAGCATCTGCAGGTTGATGTTCGGCATCGCCTCGCGCAGCTCGGCCAGGCGCTCCCACGGGTCTTCCTTCAGGAACCGCAGTGCGACATCGTAGGTGGCGCCGCCCCAGCACTCGACCGACAACAGTTGCGGCGTCAGCGCGGCCACATACGGCGCCACCGCGACCAAACCGCTGGTCCGCACCCGCGTCGCCAGCAACGACTGATGAGCATCACGGAATGTGGTGTCGGTGACGCCCAACGCTGTCGATGCCCGCAGATCCGCAGCAAACCCGGCGGGGCCGAGTTTCAACAGCCGCTGCCGGGACCCATCGGGCGGCGACGACAGCAACGAGGCGTCAATCTCAGGGAGCTTGTCGCGCGGATACACCGTCGCCGGGCGCTCCCCGTGCGGCTTGTTGACCGTCACATCCGCCAAATAGTTCAAAATCCTGGTGCCGCGGTCCGCCGACACCCGTGAGGTCAGTAGTTGTGGGCGTTCTTCGATGAACGAGGTGGTGACCCGGCCTTCGCGGAAATCGGGATCATCCAAGACCGCTTGCAGGAACGGGATGTTGGTGGCCACCCCGCGGATCCGGAACTCGGCCACCGCCCGCCGTGCTCGTGCTACCGCGGTCTCGAAATCACGCCCACGGCACGTGAGTTTGACCAGCATCGAATCGAAATGCGCACTGACCTCAGCACCCAGGGTGGCGCCACCATCGAGGCGCACTCCCGCACCGCCCGGGGTGCGGTACGCGGTGATCCGGCCCGTATCGGGGCGGAACCCATTCGTCGGGTCTTCGGTGGTGATCCGGCACTGCAACGCCGCACCACGGATCTGCACCGCCTCCTGCGACAACCCCAAATCCTCGAGTGATTCTCCGGAGGCAATGCGCATCTGCGACTGCACCAGATCCACATCGGTGATCTCCTCGGTCACCGTGTGCTCGACCTGGATACGCGGGTTCATCTCGATGAACACATGCTGGCCCTCACGGTCGACGAGGAACTCGACCGTCCCGGCACACGAATATCCGATCTTGCGGGCGAACGCGACGGCATCAGCGCAGATCTTCTCCCGCAACCCCGGCGGCAAATTGGGTGCCGGAGCCAACTCGATGACCTTCTGATGACGACGCTGCACCGAACAATCCCGCTCGAACAAATGCATCACATTGCCGTGCTGATCGGCCAGGATCTGCACCTCGATATGCCGCGGCTCGATCACCGCCTGCTCCAAGAACACCGACGGATCACCAAACGCCGAATCCGCCTCCCGCGCCGCGGCCTCGATCGCCTCCCGCAAACCCTCGATGGTCTCCACCCGCCGCATCCCACGGCCACCACCACCTGCAATCGCCTTCACGAACACCGGGAACGTCATCGCCTGCGCCGCAGCCATCAACGCATCCACATCCGACGACGCCTCGCTCGAGGCCAACACCGGCAGACCCGCCGCCTTCGCCGCAGCGATCGCCCGCGCCTTGTTACCCGTCAACTCCAAAATCTCCGCCGACGGACCCACAAAGACGATCCCCGCCTCCGCGCACGCCGCCGCCAGATCAGGGTTCTCCGACAAAAAGCCGTACCCCGGATAGATCGCATCAGCACCCGCACGCTGCGCGGCGGCGATGATCTCAGGCACCGACAAATACGTCCGCACCGGATGACCCGGCTCCCCGATCTGATACGCCTCATCAGCTTTCAACCGATGAACAGAATTACGGTCCTCATACGGAAACACCGCCACCGTCCCCGCACCCAACTCATACGCCGCACGAAACGCACGAATCGCGATCTCACCACGATTAGCCACCAACACTTTGTTGAACACCCGCTGTCATCCCTTCTTTCAGCGGTGTCGCCGCTGTTCGGTAGTCACGAACGCTCTCGGGTAGGGTCGCGCGCCGGGACGGCCGTGTCGTTTGCTCTCATGCGTGCATGTAAACGGATTTCGTCTCGAGGAACTCTCGGAGTCCGTGTGCGCCGAACTCACGGCCGTTTCCGGACTGCTTGTAGCCGCCGAACGGTGCGCGGTTGTCCAGTGGTGCGCCGTTGATGTGGACCATCCCGGTGCGGAGCCGGCGGGCGACCTCGAGGGCTCTGTCCTCGTTGTCGGAGAATACTTTTCCGGACAGCCCGTACTCGGAGTCGTTGCTCATCGCGATAGCCGCATCCTGGTCGGTGTAGCCCGTCACCACCAACACCGGCCCGAACACTTCTTCGCGCCAGATCCGCATCTCAGGTGTCACGTGACTAAATACAGTTGGTTGCACGTAGTAGCCCCTGTCCATGCCCTCCGGGCGGCCCAGGCCTCCTACCACCAACTGGGCCCCTTCTTTGATCGCCGAGTCGATGAGGTCTTGAACTTTGTCGAACTGCTGTTGAGAGACGACGGGGCCGACCTGGGTTGCTGTATGACTCGGGTCGCCCACCGCGACAGTGGCCGTGGCCTTGCGGGCAATGGCCGCGACGTCGGAAAGAGACTCCGCTGGGACCAGGAGTCGTGAACCGGCGTTGCATGACTGTCCTGAGTTCTGGTACATCGCAAGAACTTCACCGGTGACAACGTGCTCGAGGTCGGCGTCGTCGAGGACGATGCTTGCTGATTTTCCACCGAGCTCCTGGGCAACGCGCTTGACCGTACTCGCGCTTGTGCGTGCCACCTCGACGCCGGCGCGGGTCGAGCCCGTGAACGACATCATCGCCACGTCAGGATGTCGCGACAACGCGGCCCCGACCGTCTGCCCATCGCCGTTCACCAAGTTGAACACCCCCGCGGGCACGCCGGCTGCAGCGAGCGCTTTGGTGAACACGATCGCATTGAGAGGCGCGATCTCTGAAGGTTTCAACACCATCGTGCATCCGGCGGCTAATGCCGGGGCGACCTTCGCCGCGATCTGATTCAACGGCCAATTCCATGGGGTAATCAGGCCGCACACACCGATAGGTTCGTGTACCACGCGGGTCGTGCCGATGCGCTCGTCGAATGCAAACTGCTTGAGAGCCTCCACAGTCGCCGTGAAGTGGCCTAGACCGGAAGGAACGTGCGCCTCGCGGGCGAGCATCACCGGCGCCCCCATCTCCATGCTCAACGTGGTCGCCAATTCCTCCCCGTACTTGCGATACGAGTCGATGACCGCCTCGAGGAGCGCGACACGGTCATCCACGCTGCTGCGACCGTACGTCTCGAACGCATTGCGAGCGGCCTGCACTGCGCGGTCGACGTCGGCGGCATCACCCATCGACACGGTGGCGCATACCGATCCGTCCGCGGGGTTGCTGACCTCGATGGGCGAGCCAGCCAGCGGACCGGTCCATGTGCCGTCGATGTAGAGCGAGCGATCGATATTCATCATTTCCTCCGTCGTCCTTCCTCGGACAGGCTCCGTATTGTCAAGGATTAACAATGAGCTTAGAGTGACCTGCAGCACTGCGTCAACACAGTGGGCTGATCACAACGCGGCAGACTCCGCAGACACCTCTACGACGCATCGAACAGTGCGGCCTGTAAGCGAACACATGGAAGGCAATATGAAGATCACGTCGATCGAGACCCTCGCCTGCGACGCAGGGTGGCGCAACTACCACTTCCTGAAAATCGCCACAGACGAGGGCATCACCGGGTGGGCTGAGTTCGACGAAGCGTTCGGCCCTCCCGGACTGGCAGAGGTCATCGAGCAGTACGGCCGGCGACTGATTGGTCGAGATGCTTTCAGTCACGAACTGCACTATGTGACGCTCGCGTCTACTGCACGCCCAGCGCCACACGGGCTGACCGCGGAAGCATTCGGCGCCATCGAGAACGCGTTGCTCGATATCAAAGCCAAGGCCCTTGGAGTACCGGTCTATGAACTCCTGGGCGGGAAAGTTCGCGATCGCGTCCCGATATATTGGTCGCACTGCGCCAGTTGGCGAATCAATCACCCCCAGTACTACCCGCCGGCGATCCGCGACCTCAACGGCGTACGAGAAGCAGGCATCGAAGCTCGCGAGCGTGGGTTCACCGCGGTCAAGACCAACATGTTCGTTCACCAACCCAGCGGTGCGCGAGCATGGATGGCCGGCTTCGGAGCACCCTTCGAGCCGGGGCTAAACGTCGACCGCACACTCATTGCGAGTGTTGTGGCACACATGGAAGCACTGCGCGACGGCGTAGGCGAGGGCGTAGACATTCTGCTCGATCTGAACTTCAACGCCCGGACCGAAGGATTCCTCAAACTGCTGCGCGCACTTGATGGTTTCGACCTCTTCTGGGTCGAACTCGACCTACATAATCCTGAGGCCCTCGCATACATCCGCCAGCACTCCAAACAGCCGATCGCTTCGCTGGAGACGTTGTTCGGAGTTCGCCAGTTCAACCCCTACTTTCGGGCCCAGTCGGTCGACGTGGGCATTGTCGATGCCATCTGGAATGGGACCTGGCAAGCGATGAAGATCGCCGCAACAGCCGAGGCTCACGACGTGAACATCGCGCCGCACAATTTTTACAGCCACCTCGCAACGATGACCAATGTGCATTTCGCGGCCGCCGTCCCGAACCTGCGAATAATGGAGCACGACGTCGATCGACTTCCGTGGGACGACGAACTGTTCGACTCGGCACCCCAGATCGTCGAGTCAGCGCTCGTCGTACCCGACGCTCCGGGATGGGGTATCACGCCCAACGAAGACGCGATCCGGGCCCATCCCCCCAAGGTGCACACGGACTATCTCGGGTTCTCGACCACCTGACGCCGAAATATTGACTTCGAATAGTGATCTACGCAACACTCACACTGTTAAGTGTTAATCCTCAACAAGGAGACTCATGAAGACTCAGGGAGCTATCTGCTGGAATCCCGGCAAGCGTGAAGGTTGGAGCGTCGAAGAAATCGAGATCGACGACCCTCAGTCCGTAGAGGTGCTGGTGCGGTTGGCCGCATCGGGTCTGTGCCACTCCGACGACCACATCGATGCGCCCGTGTACCACGATGATCTGGGGCCCACCCTCGGCGGTCATGAGGGAGCGGGGATCGTGGAGAAGGTGGGATCAGCGGTGACGACCCTCAAGCCCGGCGACCACGTTGTTCTGGCGTTCATTCCCGCGTGCGGGCGGTGCGAGCCATGTGTAAACGGTCATTCCAATCTCTGTGAGCTCGGGCAGCACAACCTCACCGGCGTCGAGATCAGTGACCTCAAGCCGCACGTGCACGCCCGTGGACAGGGCATTGGGACCATGTGCCTACTCGGAACTTTTAGCCCCTTCGTCCTCGTGCACGAAGCCTCTGCAGTCAAAATTCGCGACGACGTTCCACTGGATAAGGCCGCGTTGGTCGGCTGCGGTGTCACCACCGGCTGGGGTTCGGCGGTCAACGCGGCACAGACGCGAGCAGGCGACACCGTCGTGGTGATCGGCGTGGGCGGCGTCGGTATGAATGCCGTCCAAGGCGCCCGGATGGCCGGAGCGCGCCGAATCGTTGCCGTAGACACCGCAGAATGGAAACTCGAAAAGGCCAAAGAGTTCGGCGCCACACACACAGCCACCAGTATCGAAGACGCACAGGAACTGGTCCGCGAGTTGACGTGGGGCAAGATGGCCGAGCGGGCCATTTTGACTGTCGGGCTGGCCGAAGGGCACCTCATCAATCCGGCCATGGAGCTCGTCGGTAAGCGCGGAACGCTCGTCGAGACGTCGGTGGCGCCGGCGAGTCAGAAGTCGATCGATCTGGACCTGCTGACGTTCGGCATGTACGAAAAACGCCTCGTGGGAACACTATTCGGCAGCGAGAACGCGCGAACAGCGATTCCCAAGTTGCTCGACTACTACATGGACGGTCACCTCAAACTCGATGAGCTGATCACCAGAACCTACAAGCTCGAAGAAATCAACGAGGCCTACAAGGACATGGCGGACGGAAAACTGATCCGCGGCGTCATCTCCTACGACACGGCTCTCTGAGCACGCACCCAAGAAAGCACACGCACATGACAACCATCGCATCAGAGCGCGACATCTACGACGCCTACGACACCGGGACACCCACAAATCGGATGAAATGGGTATGGATCCTGGGCCTCGGCGGCGTCTTTTTCGAGGCATACGCAGGGGCTGCGCTGGCAACGGGCCTAGACCCACTCAAGCGACAGCTCGACCTGAGCACGACCCAGGTCTCCCTCATCACCAGCTCATACATGCTCGTCGCAGTCCTGTTGTGCCCGTTCGCAGGAGCGTACTCCGACAGATTCGGGCGTATCCGTGTCATCATTCTGGCGAAGATCATCGCCTGCGCCTCGATGATCCTGGCGCTCACCGCGCCAAACTTCGAGCTACTGCTGACCAGCCGCGTGCTGCTCGGCGTGGCCTGGGCGATGGATTTCGGAGTCGTCTTGGCATACATCGCGGAATTCCTTCGACGCCAAGATCAACCGAAACTGAGCCGATGGCAGGGCGTCTGGTACGTCGCCACGACCTCCAACCTGCTCGTCGGGCTGATCATCTTTCAGTTCCATGTCGGTGACTCCATCTGGCGCTATCTCATGGGTACCGCCGCAGTACTGGCAGCCGCACTGGCCGTGCTCCAGATCGCCTTGCTCCCCGAATCACCCCGATGGCTGGCATCGCGCGGCCGCTTCACCGATGCCGTGGTCGCGTTGCAGACCGTCTACAAGGTCGACGCAGTCGCCGGACGCGACAGGCCGATCGGATCACAGGCACCCGACGGGCCCGGCAAAGACACCGGGCGCGCGAGCCCGAAGCAACTGTTCCAGCGCCCACTACTGGGACGAACAGTGCTTTCCACAGTCAGCTTCGGCGCCCAAGCATTGCAGTACTACGCCATCGGATGGTTTCTCCCGGTCATCGCATTGCAACTCTTCGGTGAGAGCTTTCAAGCAGCAACACTCGGCGCGATCGTGTTCAACGCGGTGGGCATCATCGGCGGGTTCAGTGCAGCCGCCATCTATCAACGGTTCGGTATCCGCCCGTCGGTCCAGGTCGGTTTCGCCGCGTGTGCGGGCATCCTCATTGTGTTCGGCATCGGATTTGATCACCTCCCGTTGTGGGCCGCAATCGTGCTTCCGGCGGCGTTCATATTGTTCCACTCAGCGCTCGCCGCACCAGGCGGCGCCGCCTTCTCCGCGCTGGCGTACCCCAGCAGTCTGCGCGGCTTCGGAATGGGTCTGTCCACCACCGCGTGCAACATTGGCGCGTTCATCGGGCTGTTCGCATTCCCTTATCTACAGGAAAGTTTCGGGGATGGAGGCGCGATCTTGGTGACCGCTGCCGTCCCACTGTTGGGCTTCATCGTCGTCTCGGCGATCCGATGGGATCCCGAGAACGAACTCGGCGACCCCGAGCGCGACAACCTGACTGCCGTAGCGCACTGAGCCCAGCTCTGTTCGACCCCGCGGTGCAGTCGATCTTTGGGCCGCCACCTGTGTCGGTCCAAAGATCGATCGCGCCGAACCCGATAAAGAAGCGACGATGATAGACAAACAGCAGAGTCAACGGACCAAGATCTCAGCCCCGCAATCGTCTTCACAGAAGGCTCTCATCGCTCTCGCGCAGGTTCTCTGCCTGGCTGTCTGGTTTTCTGCATCGGCGGTCATGCCTGCGGTCCAGGAGGAATGGAACATCGGGTCTGCCGTGGCGGTCTGGCTCACTGCCAGTGTCCAGCTGGGCTTCGTAGCGGGCGCCGTTCTATCAACCGCTCTCAATCTTGCCGATCGCATTCGCCCGCAGGTACTGCTCGGGGCAAGCGCTTTCGGGGCAGCATCATGCACCGCCGTGTTCGCCGCCTCACCTGGCCTCGCCGCAGGCATACCGCTGCGTCTGCTGACAGGGGTGTTCCTTGCAGGCGTCTACCCAGTCGGGATGAAGCTCATGGCGTCGTGGTCGACGAACGCCAGCAGAGGCCGATCCCTCGGGCTGCTGATCGCAGCCCTCACGCTCGGGTCATCACTCCCCCACCTCATCAGCGGACTCGGCGATCTACCCTGGAGAGCGGTCCTGCTTTGCGCAGCTGCGCTCAGCACCGTCGGCGGACTCTTAGCACTCGGTCTCATTCGGACGGGGCCCTTCGCAGCCAGCGCACCGGCGACGTTCCGTCCGCGATATGCCTTAGAGATGTTTCGATCCCGACGGGTCCTCCTCGTCAACCTGGGCTACTTCGGCCACATGTGGGAACTCTATGCTTTATGGACTTGGCTACCCGTCTATCTCGTTGCCCGGCAGGAGTATTCGACATCCCCGATCAGTCCGTCATTGATGAGCTTCCTGGCCATAGGCCTGGCCGGCATCGTCGGCTGCCTAATCGGCGGATGGGCCGCAGATCGATACGGCCGCGCACCTGCCGCGATAACTGCGTTGGCGATCAGCGGCGCCTGCTGCGCGCTGTCCGGAGCCCTGTTCGAAGCGCCCTTCGCCCTCGTCGTCATCTTCCTCGCGATCTGGGGCGCTGCAGTCATCGCAGATTCCGGCGTGTTCTCCACCAGCCTCACTGAAGTCGCAGACCCCAGGTATATCGGCACGGCGCTCACCGCGCAGACAGCTATCGGATTCCTGCTGACCGTCGTCTCCATCCAGATCATCCCCTACTACGCCGAGCTCGTTGGATGGAAATACGCCTTCACGCTGCTGGCCCTGGGCCCACTGGTCGGCGTGGTAGCCATGGCCTTTTTCAGTAGGACACCGGACCGAACCGCTACCATCTAGAGTTAACAATTAACGCATACCCCAGGGGGTCCCATGAGTTCGCTGACCGACAAGCACTCGCGCGGTCGGACCGTTGCGCGGCGAGAAAGCTTCGACAAACAGGCGGCCGAGTGGCTCCGCGCCGCCATCATTGAGGGCGAGTATCCCCCGGGACAGCGTCTCACGGAAGCATCTCTGGCCGACGACGCTCAGGTATCGCGATCGACCATGCGCACAGCATTGCTATATCTCGCGGCAGAGGGGCTCGTCGTTCAAGCCGCATACTCGGGCTGGAAGGTGACCGAATTGTCTGCGTCCGATGCGCGCGAGGTCTACACCCTTCGCTCCGCGCTCGACGGCCTCGCGGCGCAACTTGCCGCGCAGGCCATGACACCTGCAAGCGCCGACCAACTGCACGAGCGTCTGGCCAGCCTTCTCGAGGCAGCCCGCGAGCACCCATCGACTCGACAACTCGCTGAAGCCGACATGGCTTTTCACTCATGCATCGTCGATCTCGCGAACAATCGGCGGCTCCGCGACCACTACGACCGGATTACTGGTGCGGTGCTTCTCTACGTACACGCGACGAATGTTCGCGCGTCTATCGAAACCATCATCGACGAACACACCGCCATCTACCAGGCCCTCCGGCAAGGCGACCCAGAACTTTCACGACGCCTCGCCGAAACCCACGTACTGACCTATGGAGCCGACCTAGAAGCCGAACTGGCACTGGCACAATCCACCACCGAGTGACCATTAGGATTTCCGCAGGACTATCGGATCGCAGCGTCGGGCTTGCTGTAGTCCAAGCTATATACAAGTGTGAGTTTGGCGGGTCGCCTCATCGCTCGGCGCGGGCACGGTCACCCAATGATCTGAAGGGTCCTGCTCAGCCCAGTCACCAGTCGCCGCTGCTGGCGGCGCGCGCCGGGAGCCGATCCGTTGGGCGGGTCGGGACACCTATGACTTCTTACCGTTGCTGTGGTCGACCAGCTGCGATGGGTCTGCACCCTCGGCATCGGTACCCAGGTAGGCGGTAATGACTCGTGGGTCGCTGAGGACCGCGTTGGGTTCTCCGGTAGTCAGGATCGCGCCTTCTTGCAGTACCGTCAGGCGGTCGCTGATCGCGAGGACGAGGTCCATCTTGTGTTCGACTAGTAGCACCCCGATTCCCCACTCGCGGCTGACGCGGACGATTAGGTCGGCTAACTCGTTAGCTTCTCCGTCGCCGAGTCCAGCTGCAGGCTCGTCTAGGAGCAGGACGTCGGGTCGGCCTGCGACAGCCCGTGCTATGGCGATTGCCTTACGCTGACCGAAGGACACCTCTTCGGGCAGCAGATGCCGAGAGTCTTCGAGTTCGAACTGGTGCATGGCTGCCAACGCGTGCGCACTGAGACGAATCTTGCCGGGGCGGAACAGGTCTGTGATGTATTGCCAGAGTCGCGGTGATTCGGCGGCGACAGCGAGATTCTCTTCAACCGTCAGGTCCCCGAACAGTTCCAGCGACTGGAATGACCGAGACAGTCCGGATGCGGCTCGACGTCGTGGCGACTTGCCGGTCAGATTTCGGTCGCCCAGGGCGACCTGCCCTTCGGAGTGGACGAAGCCCGTGATGGCGTCGATGCACGTTGTTTTGCCCGAACCATTGGGTCCGATCAACCCGTGAATCTCACCTGGACGGACCTCGAGCGACACACCATTCACCGCGAGGACGCCACCGAATCGAACGGTCAGGTCCTGGACTGTGAGTACCGATCGTGGCTGATCTTCGTGCACCGGTTGTCGGTCGATCTCCTCCTCGGGCGCACCGGAATGGGTCCACGGCAGCTTCGCCGAAACGATGTGGGTGAATGCAGCGTACCGATCAGCCAGTGGCGTCAAGGCTTTCGCAAAAAGCCCCACTTGCCCGTCCGGTGCTGCCAACAGTGTGATGAGTACTGCCAAGCCACCGATCAGCGGTAGGTAGAGGTTCACGCTAGACCAGCCGTTGAGCAGTTGACTGACTACCCCACCAGCGATCAGGAGCGCGCCGAACGGCGCGCCGGCAACGTAGGCAACGCCGGCGGTCACGGTGACTGCAACGAGGTAGATCGACTCAAACTCGGTGAAGCTTGCGAAGGTGATCGTCGATTGGCTGAACGCGAGCAGCACGCCGCCGACGGCGGCGATTGCCGAGCCCAGTGTAAATGCATACAGCTTGGATCCGGCGACGTTGATAGCCAGGGCTGCGGCGCCGCGCTCGTTTGATCGGGTTGCCAGCAACTGGCGGCCAATCGCGCCGCGACGCAGATTGGCTACCCCGATCATGACGAGAACGGCAACGGTGAGAACGAAGCTCGCATAGCGGCGGTCGTTGAAGAACGGGTCGATGCTCCAGTTGAACAGGTGCGGCACTGGGACCGTGATGCCGCCGGGCCCGCCGGTGTAATCACTGTTGAGTAGAAACAGGTGCACAATCGCCGAGCCCAGTCCCAACGTCACGATGGCTAAGGTGGCGCCGCGGGTCCGCAGCGCCGGCAACCCCAGGATGGCTCCGATCACGGCGGTGATCAACACCGTGAGCACGAGCATCAGCAGGAACGGCATGTGCAGGGACAGTTTGGCGCCGATCAACGCGGCAAGTCCGGCGAGGGCGAATTGGCCGAGGGAGAGCTGGCCGCCGTACCCGGTGATGACCACCACCGACAGGCAAATGATGCCGAGGGCGATGGTGTAGGTGAACGCCAGCGTCCAATCAGGTCCCGAGTTGAGAATCAGTGCCAGAACGATTCCGTAGGCGATGAGCACCGGGATTGTCAGGATCCTGCCGGTGCCCACGCGCGGAAGTCGGTCCAGCACATAGCTGCGTAGCGGCAGGCCTTTGCCCCGGACAACGAGGATCAGGGTCACGACGATGAACGGCGCTGCGCTCTGCCAGCCGGGGGTCGAGACGTAGTTGGTGATTTCCGATTGTGCGACACCGAGTCCCAGCGCTGCCACGAGAGTGATGGGGAAGGACTTGAAACCGCCGACCAGGGCAGCTGAGAGGGCCGGTATCACCAGCATAACCAGACCTGCCGGTTCGAGGGAGATCGCTGGGGCCACCAAGATCCCAGCTAGGCCGGCGACGGCCGAACCCAAACTCCAGTTCAGGACCGCGACCGTGTCCGGAGAGTGGCCGAGGGAGCTTGCGACCAAACCGTTCTCGGCGACCGCGGAGGTCACCCGCCCCACTCGGGTATAACGGTAGACGTAGGTGAGGATTGCCGTGAGGGCCAGGGCGATCCCGATGATGACCAGTGAGTCGGTTCCGATCGCCAACCGATTTTCCGACATGAGGAAGACGGTATGTTTCGGGATCAGCGATTCCATTTGCTTCGGGTACTGCCCATAAATGAGGTACGCCGCAGACTGCAGAACTACAACGACCCCGAGCGTGGCAACCACCCTGCTCAGCGACGAGGATTGGTGCATCGGCCGCAAAATCAGCAGGTACATGAGCCAGCCGCCGACAGCACACAGTGCGATCGCCAGGATCAAGCTCACGATGGCTGGGACGCCTGCTTGCGAATGCAGGGAATAGTACGAGTACGCGCCCACCATTGCGAACGCGCCTTGGGCCAGGTTGAGCAAACCTGACCCGCGGTATACCAGGACAGCGCCCAGCGCGATCAAGGCGTAGATCGCCCCGGTCGCGAGCCCAAGGAGCGCAAACTCTAGAAAATTGACCATTGTTCAGACTCCTTGGGCGCGACGCCGGCGTTGACTGATCCGAACCGGATCAGTTGACAGATTTCAGTTCGTCGAACGGGTTGATAAAGCCGCCATCAGCTACGAGATTGCCGTCCTGCATTGTCCCGAGCTGAACCTCCGGGTTGAACATGCGCGGCGCAGGCACGTACCCGTCGGTGATCGGGGAGGTGACGTCGACCGTCTTGTACGGACCGATGGTGCCGATGTCTATCGGTGTCGAGATGTTCTGGAACGCTTTGAGTACATCGCTGGCGGTGTATGCCTCGTTTTGTTCGGCGACCGCGGCGAACAGTTTCACCGACGACCATGCCTGGATGGAGAAAAAGCTCAACGGTGCAGAGGGCGCATACTTTTCCATATCCGCTATGAACTGGTCCGAAGCTGGACTTTGTTCTGGGAATGCGGTCTGCGCTGCGACGAGCATGCCGTTGCCGGCTGGTCCGATGGCGTCGATGACCGGGCCCGGCAGGGCGCTGTCGATCGTTGCGATGAGACCGGTGTACCCCTGTGCGCGGAGTGCGGGGACCGACTTCGACATAGATGGCGGCGAACCGGTGATGATGATGCCGTCGGTCCCACCGCTGGCCGCCTTGACCGCTGCCGATCGAAGTGTCGGGTCGGCGCTGGTATCGCCGATGGCGACGTTGACCGGCGACATACCGACAGAATCGAGGGCCTCCTCGGAGAGGTTGACGATCGAATCTGCTGCTGGATTGTTCGCATCGCCGAAGATTGAGATCCGCTTCGCGCCGCTCTTGATCAGGTCGTAGATCGCGCCATATGTGCCGCCGACCACTGATGCTCCTAGTGGGAAGGCGACGTCGCTGTCGAGTTCACCGGGCTGCAGAGCCGGGGATCCAACGACTGCGGTGTCCGCGCGCTGCGCAACCTGGTATTCGGTGACGCCGGTGTCGGCGATAATCACCGGCCCGACAATCGCAGCTACGTTCTTCTCGGTGAGCGACCGGAAACAGCCGAGTTCCTCACGTACTTCGAACTTGCTGTCGCACACCTCGATTTTGAGTTGGCGGCCGTTGATGCCACCGGCGGCGTTGATGCTTTCGACCGCTGCCTCCTGCGCCTGTTTGACTTCGGGGAAGCTCGCAGCGGCCGCGGTGAGTGAGACGGTGCCGCCGATCAGGATGGTCGTGTCATCGCCGCTTGCACCGCTGTTGTCATCGGTGGAATCACCACAGGCGGCCAGAGCGCAGACTGCGACGGTCACAATTGCCAGCCCGCGGATCGACGCGCGCCCACGCCGCGCCGGTTTTAGAACGCTGTTATTCACGGTTTCTCACTTTCTTGGGGTAAGTCACCGCTGCGGCGGACTAGCCGAAGCGGACGGGAGATACATCTGGTCCAGCAATGAGGCGTCGGTGGCCACACCCTCACCGACCATTTCGCCGTTACGCAGCAAGTACCAGCGATCGGCAACCGCCAGGGCGCGTCGGGGCTGTTGCTCGACCAGCAGAACGGCCAGACCCCGGTCCACGCTCGCCCGTTTGATTGCGTCGAATAGCCGGTCGACGATGATCGGCGCCAAACCGAGGGACACCTCGTCGGCGAGCAACACCCGTGGCTCGGTGGCCAGCGCTCGGCCGAGCGAGAGCATCTGCTGCTCTCCACCGGAGAGCAAGCCCGCTGGCCGGGGCAGTAAGCGCTCCAGTTCGGGGAAGTAGGCCACCGCCCCATCAACACCTCCACTGCCCAGACGCAGGTTGTCCTGTACTGACAGGTCAGAGATGACCGACCGTCCTTCCGGGACGAAAGCCAGACCCTCGCGGGCGAATCGGGTCAGTGATTTCGGTCGTTGCTGACCGAGCCACCGGACCTGCCCGCTCATCGTCGGCAACACACCGACAATGGCCGACAATGTGGTGCTTTTCCCGGCGCCGTTGGGACCGAAGAGCGCCACCACCTCGCCGGCACCCACGGTCAGGGACACCTCGCGGATGGCCGCGAGGTCCCCGTAGCCGGAAGTGAGCGCGTGTACATCCAGCACAGTCTCAGCCATCCCCTCACCCGGCGCGGCGTGCGATGCGGGGGGTCGCTTCATCATCGCCACTCATGCAATCGCTGCGGCGGCGTCAACCTGAAGTTGTACTCCCGCTACGTATTTTGATTCCTCGGACGCCAAGAACACGACAGCGTTGGACACGTGTACCGGGTCGATAAACGGGACGCCGAATGGATTCATGCCGGCGAAAGCTGGCAGCGCGTCGTCCAGAGTGGGATGTTCCAGGTCGGGCCGGAAGATCTTGTACAACGTCTCGTTCTGGACCATCTCGGTACCGATGGCGTTCGGGTTGATCGTGTTCACCCGGATGCCGTATTTGCCATACTCGTTGGCGAGCACCTTCATCAGTCCGACCACGCCGTGCTTGGCGGCGGTGTACGCCGCCAGACTCGCCAGCCCTTTGGTCCCGGCTAACGAGCTGACCAGGATGACCGAACCACCCTCTCCGGTCTCGAGCACGTGCGGAATGGCCGCCTTGACGGTGGTGAACACACCGGTGAGATTGACGTCGATGACATCAACCCACGACTGCATCTCCAACTGGTGGGTTTCGAGTGCGTGGGAAAAGATGCCCGCGTTCGCCACCACGATGTCGAGCCGACCCAGCTCTGCCACTCCCTCGTCGACCGCCTGGGTCAGTGCCTGCAGATCTCGAACATCGGCTGTGCGTGCCACGATCCGTCGGTCTAGTGCTTCGACCTGGCGCACCGTCTCTTGCAGGTCGGCTTCGGTCGCGAGATCGTATGCGGTGACGGTTGCGATGTCCTGGCAGATGTCGACCGCGATGATGTCGGCGCCTTCTTGTGCCATTCGGATCGCGTGGCTTCTGCCCTGGCCGCGTGCGGCGCCGGTGACGAACGCGACCTTTCCTTCGAGTCGTCCGTTCATGTGCGTCATCCCTTCGCTTTCGTTGATTGCTTGTTGTGCCGGACCTCTGCAGCGTGTACCGCCTCACGAGAGGACGCGTCGTTGCCTCGGCTTCGTTCGATGATCTTCAACAGCCGGGATCGCTTCTCCTGCAACCGTTCCTTGAGCGCCGGGCTCATGTCATCGTCGGACCAATCGAACACACCGCTCCACTGGATGCGAACTTTATCGAGCTCAGCGATGGCGGCAAGGCTCTGCCGCACCTGGTCTTCAAAGTAGGGTTGAAACGTGCAGGCGGGCGAGGTGATCCGCAGTCCGATCACCGCCTGGGCCCGCCCGTCGGGCATCGTGGTGAGCTCGACACCGGTCACCATCCCCATATCAACCAGTCCTGCTGGCACTCCGCGGCCCACACTGCAGGGGTCAAGTACCTTCTGCAGCGCCTGGTTGACCCGATTGATGTCTACGTCAGCCATTGCGATCAACCCGCCGCGATCCGGGCCCGCTTGAGCGCCCACGGCTTTTCACCGCTGCTCAACCAGTCCGATCGACGCGTGCTGAACTCATCGCCGGCAATCTTCTTCTTCAGCTCCGCGACATCAAGGCCAAGCATGCGGGCGAAGTTCCCACCAAACAGGTCGGCCTTGAGTTCGTCGGTCAGCGCCGGAAGTCCTTCCTGCAGCAGATCATCGGGCATATGAATGTCCGAGATTGCCTCGATAACCGGCTGTGGATGGCCCAGCGGGGCGCCAGTGCCAAACAGCACTTGCTTGGGGGCCACTGCCAGCAGCAAACCAACAGACTTGAGGAATCGTCGAGGCATGCGCCCTGCGGTGTTGGCTGTTGTCTCGAGGTTTGCGTAGATGTTGGGGTTCATCTGCATTTGGAAAGCACAATCTTCTAAGAAGGCCCACCCTGAGTGCACGACCTCAAAAGTCATGTCCGGGAACGCCGCAGCGGCAGCGGACACGTCGTCGGGCCGGTCCTGATGGTGAGGGCCGGGCGCGGTCGGAACAGCCTTGTGCACGGCTATGTGCGTGACACCGAGAGCGCGTGCGTGCTCGAAGAACGGGAATATTGATTCGTCGGCAAAGGAGTAACTCAAGGCAGCACCTCGGAAGTCGGGGAGTCCGTTGACCGGATAGAACTTGAACCCGTCGACCAGGCCCGCCTCCACGCGTTGAGCCATCTTCTCCAGCTCCTCCCCACGGTTGGACAGTGGATCAACCGCCGGATAGAGGAACGTGCGATGCGGTGCAGCCTCTTTGACAGCCACGCATTGCTCCCACGGGTTCGCGCCACGAATGAAAAGGTCGAAGAAGTTCACAGCGTGCATCGCGACCATGTCGACGTCGCTTTCGACGAAGAACATGGTCAGGAGTTCTTCTGTCGTCCACCCCCCGCGAAACTCGTCCAACGACAGCAGGTAACCGTTGCTGGTGGACTCCAGTGGGGCATGTCCGTAGCCGTAGAGCCACTCGATAAAGCCGTCGTATCCCTCAATCGGCACGTTCGGCCGACGGTTGTCTACGCTGAAGTCATACGTGTGCCCGACGGCATCGATGACAAGGTTGTCGTTCCACATCTGTTGTTTCTCCTGGGCTGTTGGTGTTCTATCGGACGCTGCTGCCACGGTCTGACAGCGGCGCAAGAGACATCACTTGGCGAAAGCCTCGACCCCGGCCTTCGCTATCTCCATGTCATCGGAGTAGTGGCCACCGCTGACCCCTACCGCTCCGACGATTGCGTCGTCGGCCGTGAGCGGGTACCCGCCGCCAAAGGCCACCAGCCGATCGATGCCGGTCGGCGCCCCCAGCCGCAGGGGCGCGTCTCCGTCGATGAAGTCGAACCACCCGTCGGTCGATATGCCGAAGCCTGCGGCGGTGTACGCCTTGTCGGTCGCCACCTGCACGCTCACCAGCGGCGCACCGTCCATTCGCAGCGAGGCTTTCACCACACCGCTTTCGTCGACCACGACGATCACAAACGCGCCCCCATGCTCGACCGCTTTGGCCACCGACGCTGCAATCACTGCCTGGGCTGCCTCAGCGGTAATGCTGGCCTTCTTGAACGTTCCACTCACAACGGTTCCTTTCCTCGTGGGCCTCTACTGTCAGACATACTGGCTATCAGTCGGTTTCAGCTGCTGCCGCAGACGCTGGCGTAGCTTGATCTACGCCGAGCCAGTCGGCCAGCACCGCCGATTGGTCGGCGCCGTGGTCCCCGCCGGCCCAGCGAACCCGTCCTGGGGTGGCGCTGAGCTGGGGGGTGACGTTCTGCATAGGCACAGAGCCCAGCGTCGGGTCATCGACCGTGACAATGCTCGAACGAGCCTGGAAGTGGGGGTCGGTGAGCATGTCGACGGCTTTGTACAGCCGGCCGGCCGGCACACCGTGGGCCTCGAAGTGTGCGAGGAGTGCGTCGGCTTCCCAGGTCTTAGTCCAGCGGCTGATGAGTTCGTCGAGCTCGACTTGTCGTTCGCCGCGCGCGATGTGGGTGGCGAACTCTGGGCTCGTAGCCAGTTCACTTGCGCCCATTGCCGTGGCGAGGCGCCCGAATACGGTGTCCTGGTTGGCGGCGATCAGTAGCTGCTCACCATCGGCGGTTGGATAGAGATTGGAGGGGGCGACGTTCGGAAGTACCGAACCCGTTCGCTCCCGGGTAACGCCGGTCAGCGCGTACTCGCTGATGAGCGCCTCGGTCATCGCGAGGACAGATTCGTAGATGGACACATCGATGACCTGGCCTCGTCCGGTCTGCTCGCGGGCACGTAGGGCGAGCAGGACACCTAACGCGCCGTGCAGTCCGGCGAGCTCATCGCCGATGGACACTCCGATTCTGGCCGGCGGGCGATCCGGGTCCCCGGTCAGATAACGCAGACCCCCCATCGCTTCACCGATCGAGCCATACCCGGCTCGATGTGCGTACGGTCCGTATTGGCCGTATCCACTCAGCCGCACGTAGATCACCCCCGCGTTGCGTGTCGCCATCTCCTCATACCCGAGATGCAATCGCTCCAGCGTGCCCGGCCGAAAATTCTCGATGACCACATCCGCCTGGGCAATGAGGGCCACGGCGAGCGCATGCCCCTCGGGCGACTTCAAGTCCGCCTCAATACAGCGCTTATTGCGGGCGATGACTGACCACGACAGCGACTTTCCATTCCGAATCGTTCCCCACTTACGCATCGGATCGCCGGAACCAGGTGCCTCCACCTTGACCACATCGGCACCGAAATCAGCCATCACCTGACCGCAGTACGGCCCGGCGATCAGCTGACCCATTTCGAGCACACGTAGACCACTGAGTGGTCCATCTGACTCGGCTTGTTTCATTGTGACGCCCTTCACAGTTGCTCTTCGATTGCATAGCATCCACGTTTATGGCTCCGGTGTCAACAATCTATTTACTGGGCTTTTAGGCCCTTTCAGGCAGATTGCGCCGCATCCGACCTACAGATGGTGCACAATCTGTCTATCGCGCCGCGAGGTCAAGGGCGTCGTATCCAGGAGAGGAAGCCGAAAGATGGGGGTGTCGATCGTGGAAGTCAGCCCGCGTGACGGACTGCAAAACGAGTCGCTGTATCTGCCTACCGAGCACAAGCTCGCATTGATCAGATCGGCGGCAGCAGCCGGCATTGGCCGCATTGAAGCGACGGCGTTCGTTCACCCCGGTCGAGTGCCTCAGATGGCAGACGCCGAAGAAGTCGTACGCGGTACCCATATTCCGGGGCTTCGCGTCAACGGCCTGGTGCTAAACCGCCGAGGCGCTGAGCGGGCTGTGGCCAGTCAGGTAGACGAGATCACCTTCGTGATACTTGCCAGCGAGACATTCAACAGGCGCAACCAGGGCTGCAGCCGAGCCGAGAGCCTCGCAGAATGGACGGAGGTCTCCGCCCTGTGCCGCGAAAATGGGATCAAGACGACGTTCCTGGTGGGCGCCGCCTTCGGCTGTCCTTTCGAAGGTGAAATCGCGCCCACAGCAGTCATAGAACTCGCCGCCGCCGGCCTGGAATTCGGGGCCGACGAGCTCGCCCTCGCCGACACCATCGGCTGCGGCGTCCCCAAGCAAACCACCGCACTATTCGGGCAACTGCACCTCATCGCCGGCACTACGCCGCTGCGCGCCCACTTCCACAACACCCGCAATACCGGCTACGCGAACGCGCTGGCTGCCGTCGACGCTGGTGTCACCCAGCTCGACAGCAGCTTCGGCGGCCTCGGCGGCTGCCCCTTCGCCCCCAACGCCACCGGCAACATCGCTACTGAAGATCTGGCTTGGATCCTCGAGCGCTCGGGGATCGCGACCGGAGTCGACGTCGACGCGGCAATCGCGATCACCCGCCAGTTGTCCGACTGGGGTTACTCAACACCCGCGCTGCTCGGCCGGGCCGGACCTTTTCCTAGTCCCGACATGTGAACGGGTGCAGGCGACTTTGGTGATCCGGGAGTTTCATCGCCACGACGCCCGCCGGAGGCGAAATTTTCGCAGCTGAAGCAGCATAGAATCCCCGATACGCAGGCACCTAGCCTCAATCGATAGGACTCCGATGACGAGCACCAAATCGGCGGACCGCGCCTACGACGTCATCCGCCTGCAGATCCTCAACGGGACGTTGCAAGCGGGAGCCCGAATTGTCGAAGCGGAACTGGCGCGCGACCTGAACAGCAGCCGAACCCCCGTCCGAGAGGCCCTTCGCCGCCTCGAAGCCGAGGGCTTGGTCGAAGTCCTCCCACACCGAGGGGCCCGCGTTACGGGTTGGACCGCCGACGACCTGCGCGAAATCTACGACCTACGCTCGGCGCTGGAAGCCCTAGCCGGTGATCGGGCCGCGAGCCTAATCACCCCAAGCGATCTGGTCGCGCTCGACGGCCTATGCGATCACATGGAAGAAATCGGCAGCGAATCGAACATCCCCGCCCGCGACCACTACTCACGCCTTAACAACGAGTTTCACGAGATCATCCGCGAAGCTTCGGGGAGCGTCCGACTGGTCGCCATGCTGCACGGAGTCGTCGGTGTCCCGCTCATCGTCCGAACGTTCCACCTGTATCAAGAGGCCGACATGCACCGCAGCTCAATGCATCACCGAGAAATCGTCTCTGCATTGCGGGCAGGGGACGGAGTATGGGCCGGATCTGTTCTGCGCGCACACGTCCTCGCCGCGAAATTCACCCTGCTCGGCAATGGCAGCGCCACCGCCGACCTCCAGTGACGCGGATGGATCGCTCCAAGGGCACGAGGAACCGTCGAACGCTTTCGAACTATCGGCAGTTCCGGATTACTATGGGAACAAGTTTCATACGGGCCTAAACAACTCGAGACTTCCCGAAAAACTGTACGAACGTGGAAGTCTGGTCCAACCACCCAGCCACCTTGAGCCACCGAAACGACAACCCTTTCCCAGAAGTAGATGAGGCGTTCAACGCCGCCCGTTGGAAGCGGATCGAGCGTATCGCTGACATCGTCGTCAGGCCCGGTAGTGGAGACGAGCACCCCGAGAGTTTGATTATCCAAATGACATTCAGCCCACAGCCCAACTCTTGTGGGGTGATCACATCTGCCGTAAGCCGGCCGAGTCTGACTTGCGGTATGGCCGGCGGGAGTTCTCAAACAACCCAGAATGATCGCTCGACGAGAACTGGCGGCGGCGAGCAGAGCGTTAAACACTGGGACACATCGCACGAGGCCATCCTCCAGATCTAGCGCTGTCCCCGACGTCCACGTCGAGCCGACATAGTTACCGATATCGGCGCCGGCCGGCCAAATACCCAAGTGCGCTGGCGGTCGGGCACAGGTGCTTCCTTACCGGGCGATCGTGGAATGACCCGGAGCGACGAGTCGAAACCTCTCAGACTGCCCGGAATTCTTCTTCGTCTAACAGAAACTTCAGCCATCTCTCGAAGCTTCGCACCGACGATCCGCTCTGCCCTGGAACAGGTCTCGCGACTAAAGACCAACCCCAGCTTGTGTGAAGCTAGCGGCGATTAGACCCGCAGCCGAACTAGCGCGATCCGGGGACACCACGTCGACTACTCCGGATCATAGATCCTCCACACCTGCGCGGCGTCGCGGTCAGGCTACGAACTCGACGAGTGGTGCTCGTGCGTAATGCCGAGCGATTGAACCCATAAACGGGTGAGCGTGGCGACAGCTAGTTCCTCCTCGAACTCCTGTCCGAGGACAAACCAGGTGTAGGCAAACCGGTCCACCATGGTGCCCAGCGCGTTGGCCGCGTAGTACGGGTCGATGTCCGGATCGGCGATTCCCTGATCCTGCCATCGCATAATTGCCCGCTTGTTCCGATCGGTGAACTTGCTACGCAAGCCAATTCGCATCTGCCGGATGTCCTCATTGAATGTGGCGACCTGCTCGAGGGTCGCCATGAGTTTTGCGTTGCGCCGATACGAGTGCAGGTACTGCCTGTTCGACGCCTCGATGAGGTCCCACGGTGCATCGCTTCGGGCTGTCGGCATCAGGTCGTTCGTGGTCATGTCCTGCTGGACGCCCATTATGACTTCCTGGAAGATTTCCTCTTTGGATTGGAAGTACGTGTAGAAGGTGCCGTACGCAGTTTTTGCCTCTGAGCAGATGTCGCGAATCCTGGCCTCGAGAAATCCGTCCCGGGCAAACACGACTACAGCGCCGGCGATGAGCGCATTTCGAGTCCGGATCCCCCGTTTGGTGCGAGCTGACTTCGAAGGCGCTTCCGACAGCGTCGGAGCCGCCTCATCACTACCCTGAACTGCTAATTCGTCGGCTGTTGGCCGCACCCGAGCCTCCCTCCGCAGCTGTGGCTACTTCCTTCAACTTATCCCCAAACTGGGATCAAAAGCTAGCGAAAGATGATGTTGACATCGAGATCGACTTTTGATCTTATGAACCATCGACGTGTGGCGATCATCACGTCCGATTCGAAGCGTTACCTGCGACACGTATCTCGTGCGTTTGATGCGAAAGGGTTGGTCCACCAAATGAACTCAAATCGGACACTAGCTACGAAGGGGGCCGCCATCGCGGCGGCGGCCCTGATGGTGGGCGGCCTCGCGGCGTGCGGAAGCGGCGCCAGCGGTCCCTCAACCACCGACGGCATGCCGTCGACAATCCGGATCGGCGTCCCCCTCGACCTGACCGGAAGCTCCGCGATCACCGGAGTCGGCACCGGCGAAGAGGCGGGCGTGAAGTTCGCCATTGACGAGATCAACAACAGCGGGTACCTCGGAGAATCCAAGCTCGAGGGCGTTTTCTACGATACGAAGGCCAACAAGACCGAGGCAGTTTCGCGCACCATTCAGCTGACCACGCAGGATCCGGTCACTGCGATCGTCGGATACACGCTTACGGACTCATTCCTTGCCGCGGCCCCGACCGCACAGGAGGCCGGCATACCCGTCATGGCGGTCGGACTGTCTGGCGCAGGCGTCACGGATGTGGGCGACTACATGTTCCGCGAGCTGCTGGACTACACGCATCTTTTTGAGAACGGCGACCCTCTGTACGTCAAGGCCACTGGAGCCAAAACCGCGGCGTACCTGTATGGAAGTGACACGGTCACGACATCAGGGCAGTTCGAAACGCGCTCAAAGCTTTTGGAGTCGCTCGGTGTCAAGACCGTGGGAACCGAGACCCTCACGGCAACGACCACTGACATCAGCGCGCAGTTGACAGCGATCAAGTCCGCGAACCCGGATCTCCTCGTGATCAATGTGGACACCGGACAGGTACCGCAGGTGCTTAGCCAAATCGCGGCATCGGGGCTCAAGACGCAAATCCTCGGTGACAATGCGCTTGCCTCGAAACAAACGCTGGCAAGTCCCACAGCCCTCCAAGGGGCCGAGTGCGGTCTCTTCACCCAGGCGTGGTTCACCGAGAGTCAGGCTGGCATCAACCCGCAGTTCGTGAAGAACTGGAAGACGGCGAACAACGAGGATCCCGACATGTTCAACGCCCTTGGCCGGGACGCGGTCTGGGGCGTCGCGACCGCGATCAAACAGGCCGGAACGGTCAACGGCGAGAAGGTTCGGGACGCACTACACAACTTAGACGCGTTCCAGGGTGCCCTCGGCGACTACAAGTGGGCCGAAGACGGGCAACCTACCTATCAGGGCGTCACCATGCAGATCCGCAGTGGAAAGCCAGAAGTGTGGACCCCGGAAACTCCAGCCTGCCAACAATGAGCAATTCAGTGATTGGCCGTCCACGATTCACCGATTGGAGGTTGACGTGCTGCAGCAAACAATAAACGGCATCTCCTTAGGCGCCTCGTATGCGCTGCTGGGATTGGGAGTAGCACTGATCTGGGGAGTTCTTCGCGTATTGAACTTCGCTTTCGGACAATTCATCACGTGGGGCGCGTTCGCCTGCTTCTACTGCCTGCAAGCGGGAGTTCCGACGTGGTTGTCGATGGTCATCGGAATGATCGTCGGCGGCCTGCTCGCGGTCGTGGTCGACAGTACGGTTCTCGCGTACATGCGACATAAGCGATCATCAGAGTTTGCGATGGTCGTGGCTACGATCGGTGTGTCATACCTTTTGATGTCGATTGTGCAGTCCTACACCGATTCTCAGATCGAAGCCTTTCCCGCCGAGAAGTTCCCCCGGGGATCGGTGTCCATCGGCTCCCTAGAGATCCCCGAGCTGGTTCTGATGTCCCTCGCAATCGGCATCTTCATGATGGCCGTCCTCGGTATATGGCTGCAGTACACCAAGTCTGGGCGCGCCACTCGGACGGTCTCCTGGTCGGAAGACACGGCAGCCCTTCTCGGTGTGCGAAGCTCTACGATCTTCGCACTGTCGGTATTCATTTCCGGCGCGCTCGCGGCAGTGGCCGGCATCTGCATTTCGGCGGCCACCGCCACGCTGTCGTATTCCACCGGCGACCCCTTGCTCGTGATCGCCTTTGCGGTGATCGTCATAGGGGGAATGGGTTCGGTATACGGAGCGATGATCGGCGGTCTGCTCTTGGGACTGGCTCAGGTGTATACGACGGCGTACATCGCAAACGAATTCAGTGAAGCGGTCGGTTATATCGCGATCATTCTTATTCTCGTGGTGCGTCCGTCTGGACTCTTTGGGCAATCGGAGGAACAGCGTGTTTAATTGGATGGATGCCTATTCACAATTTGTAGGCGGTAGTCTGCTCATCAACGTTTTGCTGGTGCTGAGCATGTTCGTCGTGTTCCAATGCGGCGTTCTTTCGCTCGCCACTGTCGGGTTCGCCGCCAATGGCGCCTACATCGCCTCCCTGCTGAACATGAAGGCAGGACTGCCGGTCGTGGTCTGCGTCCTCGCCGGAGCGCTGGGGGCGGGCGCGATCGCGATGATCTTCAGTCGATTGGTTCTGCGGTTGCGTGGAATCTATTTGGCCCTGGGCAGTTTCGCTGTCGGTCAGGTTTGCGTTCTCATCATCGCCAACATCGACTTCACGGGCGGTAACCAGGGAATCGTCGGGATACCGACCGAAGTCGACCTGACAACCATCGTCGTAGTATTGATCGTGTGCTGTGTGATCTTGCAGCTGTTACATCAGTCCAGGATCGGGCGGGCCTTGCGTTCCATGCGACTCGATGACCGTGTCGCGGCGGGTGTCGGTGTCCCTACCGCTGCGTACAGGGCCTGGGCGTTTACCGCGAGCGGCGTGATCGCCGGTCTTGCAGGGGCGCTCGATGCCTTCCGGACCGTCACCATCAGCCCGACCCAGTTCAACTTCAGGCTGCTGGTGGAACTCTTGGCGATGGCGATGATCGGCGGTGCGTTCCACTGGTCAGGCGCTGTCATCGCAGCGGTCGTCATGGGCCTTGTCCGACTCAACCTCGGCGAGACCGGGCCGTTGGTCGAAGGCCTGTTGTACGGCGGGCTTCTGATCATCGTGATGCTTCTTCTGCCGGAAGGGATCGTCGACCGACGCACGATCAGATGGTTGCGAAGAGTCCCAGATCTGATCCGGCCGGGACCGGGAAGCGGACAACCCCCGAAGGCGCGCGAGGAGGAGCACGTGGCGGTGGCTAAATTATGACCATCGAGAGCCAGGAAGCGGCCGCTACCAGTGCGCTGGAGATCGCGAATCTCACTCGCCGATTCGGCGGTGTCGTCGCAGTCAACGACGTCACCTTCGACGTTCCGCAGGGCAGCATCGTCGGCGTGATCGGGCCGAACGGTGCAGGCAAGACGACGTTGCTGAACCTCATCACCGGGTTCATCAAACCGACGAGTGGAACAGTGAAGATCGCAGGTCATGATCTGACCGGCGCTCGGCCGCACACCGTGGCCCGATCCGGTGTAGCCCGTACCTACCAGAATCTGTTGCTCCTGGAAGACGAGACCGTTTACGAGAATGTGCGGATCGGTCGACACCTTCCGGCACGGAACACATCGCTCAGCCTCAGCGCGAGGCGGGCTCATGCTGCCCGCGAACGAGAGATCATCGAAGGTCTTCTGGAAGAGCTCGAACTGTCCAGATTGTCATCAACACCTGTCGTAGGTCTGCCCTACGGCGTCCGGCGTCGAGTTGAGATTGCTCGTGCTCTGGCGACCGAGCCGAGCACCCTGATCCTGGACGAGCCGACCGCAGGCATGACGGGCGACGAGTCGAAAGATATCGGAGCCATCATCACCGCGTTGCGCGATCGTGGCAGCACAGTGCTGCTCGTCGAGCACAACGTTCGACTGGTGACCGACATCTGCGAGGAGGTCCTCGTCCTCAACTGGGGTGAACTGATCGGCCGCGACAGCGCGGATCGGGTGTGGGAACTCGACGCGGTCAAGACCGCCTACCTCGGTGTCGCACTCGACGACGCGGCAGCCGACGAATCGCACGAAGAGAGGGGTTCCGATGTTGCGGGTAACTGACCTCAACGTGAGTTACGGGAAGATTCGGGCGCTTCGAGGGGTGAGCATGTCGATTCCGGACGGCGGATCGGTTGCAGTCCTGGGGCCCAACGGCGCTGGAAAGACCTCGCTGCTGCGGGCAATCTCGGGACAGATCAAGCCCACGGGTGGATCTGTCACGTGGGGCGAGGATGACATCACCGGGAGACCGGCGTACAAAGTGGTTCGGTCGGGACTCGTGCATGTGCCCGAAGGACGCGACGTCATCGCGCCGCTCAGCGTGTACGAGAACCTGCTGATGGGCGCCTACAGCGTCGGACGCCAAGGAGTGGCGGATCGTGTCGAGGAGATGCTCGAGTTGTTCCCGTCACTGCGTCGGCGGTTGAAGATCGCCTCCGGTCGGTTGTCCGGCGGCGAGCAGCAGATGTTGGCCATCGCCCGAGGCTTGATGTCGAACCCACGGCTCATCGCCATCGATGAACCGTCGATGGGACTGGCGCCGACCGTGGCCAACGACGTCCTCAACGGTCTGCGCAAGGTGCACGCGGCAGGCACCGCCGTCCTTCTCGTAGAGCAGAACGCCGCGCTCGCATTGCGGTTGGTGCAGGACATCGTCGTCCTCTCGCGCGGCGAGGTCGCCGTGGCGGGACCTGCGAAAGACCTCGAGGCCGAGGTCCTGGCGTCTTATGCGAATTAACAGATCACGAAGCTAGGAAGGTTGTGGACTCATGCTCAGTCACGTAGATGTACTGCGGCGAAATGCGTCGGCATACGGCACTCGAATCGCGCTGACGTCCGAAAATGGTCTCGATATCACGTACACCGAGCTGGACAGGACGACGAATGCGCTCGCCAACGCCTTCTATGCGGCCGGCCTGCGGCCCGGAGACCGGCTGGTGTGGTTGGACCACAATTCCGCTGACTTCCTGGTGGCCTACTACGCGACCGCCAAGGCGGGACTGACGTTCTCGTCGCTCAATGCGTGGCTGCGCCCGCACGAGCTGACGCCGCTACTGGACCTGCTCGAGCCTGCCATCGTCGTCGCAGGCGACTCGTTCGTGTCGACGATCGAGGATGCATGGCCGGGCCGGGCGGGGCTGCGCTTCGTCCGCGGCGGAGTCGCCAACGGGCAGTGGGAAAACTGGGAGGATTTCTCGCGCTCGGGAGCGAGTGATCAGCCGCCTCCCATCGAGAATGACGAGGACCGCATTCACGAAATCGTGTTCACGAGCGGCACCACCGGACAAGCGAAGGGTGTGATGCGCACCCAGCGAGCACGAGTACTAGACAGCGCCTTTGCAGCACTGGGCTACCACCTCCACCGGGACGACCATTTGCTGGGGATCCTCCCGCAGTTTCACATCGGCGGCGCCGCCGTGCCGAACCAGCTGATCCTGCAAGGCGCCAGGGTGACTATCCTGAAAAAGTTCGATCCGCTCGAGATGGCCTCCGCCCTCGGTGCCGGGGTCACCTACATCGTCGGCGTTCCGGCTCACTATTCGCTGCTGTTCGAGTCGGGGCACCTGGCCGGCGTCGACACCTCGGCAGTGCGCGGAGTCTACGTCGGCGGCAGTTCGGCGACGCCCACGCTGTTGGAAGCGATTGCGCGGAACTTCCCCGGCGCGGAACTGGTGCAGGGTTACGGGTCGACGGAGTCCGCTCCCCACACGCTCGCACTGCGCGGCCAAGCTTTCCTGGACCACTTCGGTTCGTTGGGACTCCCGACTGCCGGCACGGAGGTCCGCGTGGTCAGAGCCGACGGAGTGGATTCGGAGGTCGACGAGGTCGGCGAGCTGTGGGTGCGGTCGGACTCGGTGATGACCGGCTATCTCGGTCGACCGGATCTGACCGCGGACGCTTTCGCCGAAGGCGGTTGGCTCAAGACCGGCGACCTGATGCGACGCGACGCCGACGGCTACTTCTCGATGGTGGACCGGGTGAAGGATCTGATCATCTCCGGTGGCGAAAACGTGTATCCACGCGAGGTCGAAGACGTCATCGCAACCTTCCCCGGCGTCGGCGAGGTCGCCGTCGTGGGACTACCGGACCCGCTGTACGAAGAGCGCGTGGTCGCCTTCGTCCGGATGGTCGAGGGCGATCCGGTCCCGGATGTGGCCGATCTGACGGCCTACGTCCGTGAACGGCTCGCGGGGTTCAAAGTGCCCAAGGCCGTGCACTTCGTCGACATCCTTCCCCGTAGCGGAGCAGGCAAAGTGCTCAAAGGCGAGCTGCGACGCCAGTGGTCGGGAGTGTCGGCGTCATGACCGGTGGATACAGCGGACTGCGCGTCCTCGATCTCAGCCAGGTGATCGCCGGGCCTTTCTGCACCCGCCTCCTGTCCGATCTCGGAGCGGACGTCATCCGCATCGAATCCCGGGCCGGGGACATCATGCGCCGGCTGCCGATCGGATATGGAACCGACTTGAGCACCGCGTTCGCCCAGTACAACGTCGGCAAGCGATCGGTCGGCATCGACCTGAAAAGTCCCGCCGGACTCGAACTGGCGCTGCAACTGGCCGAGCAGTCTGATCTCGTCGTCGAGAACTTCCGCCCAGGCACACTTGACCGGCTCGGCCTCGGATACTCGGCACTGCAAGAACGCAATTCGCGCATCGTCCTGTGCTCGATCGGACTCTTCGGCTCGACGGGACCGTACTCGCAGATGTCCGGGCACGGAATGGTCGCGGAGGCGTACTCGGGACTGATGTCCTTGACCGGCAACGACGGCGGACCGTTCACGCACTTCGGCACCCCGCTCGGCGACATGAACGCCGCCGTGCACGCGGTGGCCGCGATCGGCTCCGCGCTCTACCAAAGAGAACAGACCGGCCAGGGCAGCCATGTCGACATCTCGTCGTTCGACGCGCTGTTCGCGATGATCGATCAAGCGGTCGGGCAGGCGGTGTTCACCGGCGGTGAGCGCGAGTACGGCCGGTACGGGAGCAAACATCCACAGACCGTGCCATCAGGCGTTCTCACGACAAACAGCGGTGCAGCCGTTACATTTTCGGCAGTCGGCGACGGCCCGTGGGGCACCCTCGCGGCACTGATCGGCCGACCCGAACTGGCGGACGACCCAAGGTTCGTCGACATCGAGTCGCGCATCGCCAATCGCGAGGAACTCTACGAAATCCTTGACAACTGGGCGCTGCGGTTCGGCACTGCCGATGACCTCGTCGCAGCGCTGAGTGCGGCCGGGCTGCCTGCCGCCCGGATCAGGTCCGTGGCCGAGAACGTATCCGACCCCCACCTGATCGAGCGCGGAACACTTGCGCCGGTGGACATGGGTGGCGGCACCGGCGAGAAGCTCGTGCAGAGCGCCCCGTACGTGATCTCCGGCGCCGACGTACGCCCACAGTCCCCGCCACCCCACATCGGTGAGCACACCTCGCAGGTGCTGACTGAACTACTCCGACTTCCGCAGAGTGAGCTCGATGAGCTCTACGCCGCCGGAACCATCTACACCTCCAATTGAAAGGTGCTCGCACCCATGACTGATTTCCCGCACTCGATCACTCTCGAAGAATCGGACAACATCGCTCGATTGACCTTTCGCAGTGAGCATCCGGCCAACGTCTTCACACTGCCGATGCTCAAAGAAATGGCCGCGCACGTCGACAAACTCGCGAAGAACGATACGGTCCGAGTCCTTGTGATCGAAGGTGCTGACAACACCTTTAGCGGCGGCGCCGACCTGCAATCAATGCTCGACATGAGCGATGAGACGTACCTCGACTACGTCGAGACGGAGTACGCCCTGTTCCGGGCCATCGAGACGCTGCCGTTCCTCACCGTCGCGGTCCTGCGCGGCAGCGCCTGTATCGGCAACGCCGCAGAGATCGCGATTGCGTGCGACTTCCGGCTCGCAGCCGACACGATCCGAGTCGGCTGGCCCGAGATCCACGTCGGGTTCATCGCACCGTCGCAGCGATTGTCGCGCTTCATCGGTATCGGCCGCGCGAAGGAGATCATCTTCACCGGCCGTCTCCTCAAGGCGCCGGCAGCCGCAGCCCTCGGCCTCATCACGGAAGTCGTTCCCGCTGAGGAACTGTCAGGCGCCGTGGAGAAGCTGGTGACGTCACTTGCCGGTCGTGCTCCGGTGTCCGTCCGGATCACCAAAGAGGCTCTCGAGCGGGCGTACTCGTTCCCGCCGGAGAACCCGGGTCTGGAAGTCGACGGTGCCGCCGCGACGTACGCCACCGACGACTTCCGCGAGGGCGCCACCGCGATTCTGGAGCGCAGGTCGCCGATCTTCGTCGGTCACTAAAGCACGTGAGCTGCGCTATTTACTCGCCTATTTCATCTGAGAGGTATCGATCATGAACGAAGAACTCCGGGAACTCCGCCAAAGGTTGCGGACCTTCATCGACGAGGAGGTCATCCCGGCTGAGGCGACCTTCTTCGAGGAGCAGGAAGAGACCGGATACTGGCACGCGCCTGTCCTGGACCGGTTGCGAGAATCTGCAAAAAAAGAGGGGCTGTGGGCCCTGGGCCACCCAGCCGAAATCGGCGGCGGCGGAGTGTCGTTCATGGACTTCGTCTACCTCAATGAGGTCATCGGCCGATCGGAACTGGGACAGTTTGCCGTTGGTTCCGCGTCGATGCAGGACTGTCACATGCTTCACCTCTACGGGACCGAAGAGCAGAAGGATCGCTGGCTGCTGCCGATGGTGCGCGGCGAGATCTTCCCCTCCGTGGGACTCACCGAGCCCGAGGTCGCCGGGTCGGACCCCACACTGATGCAGTCCAAAGCGCGCTTCGAGGACGACGAAATCGTCATCAACGCACACAAGTGGTTCACCAGCGGCGCCAACAATGCGGCGTTCACCACGATTTTCGCCGAGACCGACCCGGAGGCGGAATCGAAACATCGCCGATTCTCCTCGATCATCGTGCCCACCGACACTCCGGGCTACCGGATCGAGCGTGTGGTGCCGACGATGGGGCATGTGGGCGGCGGGCACTGCGAGATCCGCATCCAGGAGGCACGGGTGCCGGCAGGGAACTTACTCGGTGGCCGCGGCGAAGGCTTCGTGATCGCGCAGAAGCGGTTGGGCCCCGGACGGATCTTTCACTGCATGCGCTGGCTCGGTCAGGCCCAGCGCGCTTTCGACCTCATGTGCGAACGCGCGAACAGCCGCTACGCACACGGTTCGATGCTGTCGGAGAAAGGAGAGATCCAGCGGTACATCGCCGAGTCTGCGGCCGAGATTCAGGGGCATCGGCTCATGACTCTGGATGCGGCCCGCAAGCTCGACTCCGGTGACGACGCCCGAATCGAGATCGCGCTCATCAAGTTTCACGGCGCACAGATGCTCCACAACGTGATCGATCGTGCCATCCAAGTCCACGGCGCCATGGGACTGACCAGTGACACCCCGCTCGAGCGGATGTATCGCGAAGCCCGGTACGGCCGGGTGTACGACGGGCCGGACGAGGTGCACCGCATGTCGGTTGCGCGCCGTCTCCTCAAGGACACGTCGCTTGCCCCGTGGGCGTGATCGAGTGACGGCGACAGCGGTGCCTGTGGTGGACGGCGGGCTGGGCGATGGCGCGGTCGAGCAGACACTCCGACAGGTGTGGCCCGACGACGAGGTCGTGGTGTTGAACATGCAGCGACTGTCTGTGGGCGCATCGCGATTGTCGTGGGCGATCGACGTGACCGTCGGCGGTGAGCTTCGGGGACTGGTCCTGCAGCGGGAACGTCGCCGCGGGCTCGGACGCGGAGACATGGAGCACGAGGCTGCTCTCCTGTCTTCGGCGGCCACCGCGGGTGTGCCGGTTCCGGCAGTGATCGCCGCCGACTCCGACGGCGGTCCGATCGGAGCGGGGTACCTGATCACCGCTCGCGTCGATGGTGAGACCATCCCGCGCCGCATCGTCCGAGATGAGAGATTCGCTACCGCACGTGCGGGTTTCGCGCGGCAGTGCGGAGAGATTCTCGGCAGAATCCACAGTCTGCCCGTCGGGGACCTGCCCGATCTGCCGAACCCGGACCCGCTCGATGCTGTGCTAGAGATGCTCGACGGTACCGGGCAGTCCCGGCCGTCGTTCGAGGTCGCGCTGCGGTGGCTGCGCGAGAATCGTCCACCGCAGCGCTCCCCGACCCTCGTTCACGGGGACTTCCGCAACGGAAATCTGATCGTGGACGAGAACGGCATTGTCGCGGTCCTGGACTGGGAGCTCGCCCGCCTCGGCAATCCGATCCAAGACCTGGGCTGGTTGTGTGCCCGGCCGTGGCGCTGGGGACAGGCCGCACCTGTGGGTGGTATCGGCGAGATCGATGAGCTCCTCGACGCGTATCGCCCGTGGAACGGCGACGTCGACCGCACCGAGCTGCGGTGGTGGATTTTGTACTCGAGTGTGTCCTGGGGCGTCATGTGCCTCGAACAGGCCCGAGTCCATTTGAGTGGCGAGCACCGGTCGGTCGGGTTGGCCGCCCTCGGGCGGCTGGGAACAGAGATGGAATACGACGTTCTCCGGATGGTGCAATATGCCTGACGGCTCTTTGACCGAGCACGATGACCTCTTCACCGGACCGTCCGCGGTCGAACTGATCGACGCGGTGGGGGAATTCTTACGAGCCGTTCGCAACGATGTCGGTGCCGATCAGGCTTTCGAGCTCCGGACTGCGATCAACGCGCTGGAGATCGTGGGACGACAACTCGGGAACGAAACGGAGGTGGGGCATGAGCATCGGCAGGCGCTGGCCGAACTCGGATACCGGACCGATGCAGAACTCGCACAGTCGATCCGGTCCGGCGAGCAGGCTATTGGGCCTGACCTGGTCGCCGTGTTGAAAGACGACGCGGAGCGACGTCTGACGGTCGACAGCCCTCGCTACGTGGAGCGCTCGGCGGCACCGTCCGATGACTGATCTCAGTGGCCTCAACGTCGTCGTCACCGGCGGCAACGGCGGAATCGGTCTCGGCATGGCCGAAGGCATCGGCAAGGCGGGAGCGCGGATCGTTGTCTGGGCTCGCGACGCAAGCCGCAGTGAGCAGGCGATCTCTCGGCTCGCCGCCTCGGGAATCGAGGCGTACGCGGTCACCTGCGACGTCCGTGACGAAGCCGCCGTCGACACCGCGATGATAACGACCCTCGATCTCGTCGGTCACGTCGACGGTCTCGTCGCCAATGCCGGAGTCGCGCAGCCAGTTCCCTTCTTGGAAACTTCGCTCGCGGTCTGGCGAGACGTGTTGCAGACAAACCTCGACGGGACGTTCTTGACCACCAGAGCCGTGGCCCGCCACATGGTGGAGAGCGGACACCCCGGCGCGATGATCATCGTGTCTTCCCTCGCCGCCCGCTTAGGGGCACCCAGCCAGTCGGCGTATGCGACCTCGAAGGCAGGGGTGCTGGCACTGGGCCGAACGCTGTCAGTCGAACTGGCCCGCTACCGGATCCGATGCAACATGGTGCTGCCCGGTTGGGTCGAGACGGAAATGACAGCGGGAGCTCGAGAAAGCGAGAAGTTCCTCGACGCGACCACCACGAGGACCCCTATTCGTCGATGGATCCAGCCTTCGGAGTTCGGCGACCTCGCGGCGTTTCTAGCCGACCCCCGACACGCCGCGCACACCGGCACCGAAGTCGTCGTCGACGGCGGCTACAGCATCTTCTGACTTCAACAGTCTTGCTCGACTGAATGTCTCACGAAATCATTAGCAAGAAGGAGAAACAGGTGAAGGCAGCAATACTCAGAACTCTCGGCGGTCCGGATGCGGTGGAGTATGGCGAAGTTCCCGACCCGGTGCCCACCGGATCGCAGGTGGGCATCGACGTCCATTCATCTCAGGTGACATACCCGGATCTGCTACTCACGCAAGGCAAATACCAGTTGAAGCCGGAACTACCGTTCATTCTGGGCGGCGTGGTGGGCGGTGTCGTGACGTCTGCGCCCGTCGGTTCGGACTTTGCCGTGGGCGACCGGGTCACGGCCATCACTTCGACCGGTGGGTGGGCAGAGAAGGCGGTCGCAGACGTCGGAATGACCTTCGCCATTCCCGCCGAGCGAACAATCACAGAGGGCACCGCGGTTCCGTTCAACTACACGACCATGTACTTCGCGCTCGTCCGACGCGGACGCCTGGGCGCCGGCGAGACGGTGCTCGTTCACGGCGCGGCCGGTGGCATCGGCACGGCGAGCGTGCAGATCGCCTCCGCTCTGGGGGCGCGGGTCATCGCGGTCGTTTCGAGTCCCGACAAAGTCGACGCGGTACGCGCAGCCGGCGCAGACGAAGTCATCCCGGTGGAGGGATTCAAAGACAGGGCACGCGAACTCACCGGGGGACGCGGCGTCGACATCGTCGTGGACCCCGTCGGCGGAGATCGCTTCACCGACAGTCTTCGCAGCCTCGCGCCTGAAGGACGATTGCTCGTGATCGGGTTCACCGGCGGCGACATCCCGACGGTGAAGGTCAACAGGCTGCTCCTCAACAATCTGGACGTCGTCGGCGTCGGCTGGGGTGCGTTCTGGACGCCTCGTCCGACCTATCTCCGCGACCAGTGGTTCGAGCTGTCCAATCTGATGGCAACCGGGCGGCTCGTGCCCATCGTCGGTCAGACGTACACCCTGGAGAACGCCACCGATGCTCTGCACTCCATGGCGGAGCGCCGAGCGACCGGCAACCTCATGCTGAGTATCCGCGAAAGTTAGACAACAACCCGGTCGTCTGCCAACCAGAGTGGCGACTTCTCCAGATCGATGAATCGCTTCTCGTCCTCCAGGAGCTCACCGGCGGCTCGCCGTCCTTCCGGCGTCGAGCCGCCGGCCTGAAACTGCTCCAGAGATTCGAACCACAGTGATGCGACGCCGTCGAACGGATCCGGAGCGCCGCGCAATTGCGCGATAGGACCTGCTGGATTCCCGGGCACGGGATGGGCCTGTTCGTAACGAAGGATCCCTAGTACCTCTGCCCGTTCCCGGACAAGCGGTCCGTGAACATTGTGCCAGTAGTCAAGAAATTTCTCTTGTGAAATTGTTTCCAAGCGCTTAACGCAGAAAATTAAATGCACGCTCATGATGAATACTCCTTTAAAGCGACGTTTCACTCGACGCTAGCCGAGAACCGCCCTCGGTGCTAACCATCGATACCGACGCGAAAATTTCTCGATTTACACAGAAAGGCTGATTCAGTGCTGGTGAACCTTTCAGAGCCAATGCCCGGAGTCCGTCTGCTGACCCTGAATCGTCCGGAAAAACTCAACACCCTCAACCGCGATTTTGTCGAAGAGTTCAAGGCCGCGTTGGCGGTCGTCAGAGTCGACCGCAACTGCCGAGTGGTCGTGCTGACCGGCGCGGGCCGCGCATTCTGTGCCGGCATCGATCTGGGCGGATACGGGGATGAGGACCAGATCGGGGAGCCGTCGCCGATCAACTACCTCGTAAGACAGGAGAGCATCGCCGATCTTTTTGTGCAGCTACACGAGCTGGAGGTTCCGGTCATTGCGGCGATCAATGGTGCAGCAGCAGGTGCAGGCCTGGCATTCGCGTGCGCCAGCGACATCCGGATCGCGGCAAAATCTTCGATCTTTGCGGCGTCGTTCATCAGAGCCGGATACTCAGGCTGCGACGTCGGCGTCTCCTGGCTCCTCCCCCGAATCGTCGGCGCGGGGCGAGCTCACGAACTCATGCTGACAGGACGCCGCTGCGGCACGGAAGAAGCACTACGGATCGGGCTGGTGACCGCCATCGTGGAGCCCGACCAACTTCTTTCAGCGGCCTATTCCAAGGCCGCTGAAATCATGCTCAATCCCCCGTTCTCGGTGCAACTGACCAAGGAAGGGATGTGGCACGCGGTCGAGAGCACCGATATGCGATCAACCGTCGCATTCGAGAACCGGCAACAAGTGTTGACGGCTTTGACGCAAGATTGCGACGAAGCGCAGAGGGCGTTTCTGTCCAAGCGGGCGCCTGTTTATACATTTCGTTGACTTTCGAAGCAAGGGGCCGCAGACAAGTCATCGATAGTAAACACCGGGGCGCTCTTCGTGCTGATTTGGCAGGTACAGCGCGCAATAGACTTCGAGCGTCCCGCGGTCGACGCCCGCGCGAGTCTTCGCGCTCGCGGCGTTCCGAACCACCAAAGCTTCGCGACCCCCGGCAGAATGCGTAGCGGTTACTTGCGCGGCCATCGCGCGTACTTCTCCACCGTCTCGCCGTGACAGCTCGCCGCAAATGCGCCGACGCATTCCTCGTAGGGGATGTCCAGCCTGGACTCGAACTGACATAGTTACCGATTATCGGCGGCCGCGGACGAGCGGCAGCCGAGATTTCAAAGCGGTCGCACCCCGACCATCACGGTCAGCACCACCACAACTGTGGGCAGGATCGCGGCAATGAGTGCAACTCCGCCCCAGTCGCCCCTACACCAGGTTCTGTTCACCCGACAGATCAGGCACGGCAGCTAGGTGATGCTTCACTGCCGCCTCGCCCGCGTCTGCAGGTTCCTCGACCGGACGGCCGCCACCGATCTCGCCGCTGCGTGGCCTAATGTCCTCGCAGCCACACGCCCTCGTCCCCTGCAATCGGGGCACGCCCCACTTCGGTTGTGCGGAAAGTAGATTCGCCCACGGTTGTATAGACAGTAGGTTCGCCCACGGTCGCGCAGCCACCCGTCGCACTACGCGGCAGACGCTACGAACGATTGCGGCCGACTGACCTGGGGTCAGGAATAGATATCCACCCGAATATTGTTGTCGTACTTCGCATCTTGCTGAGCTGACCATACGAATCCACTCAAGAACAGTGAAGGCGGACGGACGGGTCCGAGATCGACTGCGACTGAGCGACCAGCAGGGACGATAGCGATGGTGTACTGCCCAGTAAGGCTCGGCGGGACACCTAACACCAACAGCACCACATTGGTGGCCGGCGCCGAGCCCACGTTGCTGACGGCCACCGCATCCTCGCCAGCGATTGGACTACCCACGACCAGATCAGGCCGCTCGGCGGGAGGCGGTGGAGGTGGAGGTGGAGGTGTCAGGCGATGGGAGGTATGTCCGAGGCAGCAGACGCACGCGGTTCGGCGACATCGATCTGGCGGGAACAGCCGACACTATCGCCGGCTGTTTCTCACGCTTCGGTCACGTCAGGGATGATCGGCAGGACGATGAAAGAGCGGCGCACAGCGTCGTGGCCGATTCCCTGTGCAGCCGTAGTCATCTGATCCGCTGTTCCATCGGACGCGCGTGCATTCGTATTTCTGTCCCATCTTGGGAAATTACTCGAAGTGACCTGGACGCGAACGCGATGCCCAGCTCGGAACACGTAACTTGTCGACCACAGGTCGATGATGTGTTCCATGTACTCGTCCGGCCGAGTGTCCACTCGGAGAATGCCATCGACGACGTTGGTGGATGTGCCTGTCGGGTCGACATCACACAGGCGTACAACCCAGTCGGTTGTTTCCGCATCGGTCACCGCATGAAGAGTTGCGCGAACGCGGCCAGTTACTTCGAGGTCGGCAGTCAGTTGCTCACTGGTGAAGACCGTGACATCAGGACGTGCCTCGACGACCGCCTGATCCATAGGTCCTGCCCGAAACTCGCTGGACATGAGAATCGAACCACCGGTGGTGGGGACCGGGTTGTGGGGGTTGTACGAATAGTGGCTACTTCCTTCATCTTCGAGCGGCGAGTCCTGGGTCAGTCGACCGTCGGCGCGCAGAAACCAGGACGTTTCCACGGCACGTGCGAGTGGCCACTCGCTTTCCTCGCGCCACTGGTTGCTTCCCATCACGAATAGGAGAACCGGAGGTAACGCACCCTGTACGGCTGGGGGTTCGGCGTCGACGGCGTCAGGTGCCAACCACTGCCGAAGCCATCGAGATTGAATGTCGATCAGTCGTCCACGGAACCCCATGAGATCACCACTTGCGCCGAGGCCGAAGTTGGTGTCGCCGACTTGCGAGTAGGGGCCCGGATGGGGCCACGGCCCGACGATCAGGTTTGCCGGCCGGCCGGCGGCGCGAGCCTCTGTGAAGTTGTCGAGCGACCCCTGGCCGAAGCAGTCCCACCACCCCGCTATGATCAGACTAGGTACCTCTACCTCCTGGTAGCGCCCAGCGACGCGACACGACGCGGCCCACCCGGGTTCCCGGCGGGAGTGCTCGAAACCCAGCTCGCGGATGTCATGACGAACGAAGGCCGGATGGTGGTCAGCCGGTGTCTCCCAGTAGGCAGTCGTACAGATCTCGTCGAGATCCTTCACCAGAGCGGCGACCGCGTCACCGACCACTGCGGGGCCGTCGGCGGCGTGACGACGCATCACGGTGTCGATCCCCTGGGCGAGGGACCATGGTAAGGACAGGCCCAGCTCGAGTGCACCACCGCGAGAGAATAGGCCGTCGTCAGGATCTGACCACGTGACCTGTGGGGCAATCGCCTTGAGCGCAGGTGGTCGCGACAGCGCGGCCATCCACTGCGCATTGCCCAAGTAGCTGCTCCCATACATTCCGACGGATCCGTTCGAGTCGGGGAGGGTGGCCGCCCACTGCACTGAGTCGTAGCCGTCCTGTTCCTCGTGAGTCCACGGTTCCCAATCGCCATCGGAGCTGAAACGGCCTCTGGTGTCTTGCAGCACGACGATGAAGCCTTGCTTGGCCAGGGCGGTCGGTTCGAGCATGGCGAGCAGGGACGGGGCCCCTTTGCCATATGGCATGCGGCTCAACAGTACCGGCCACGGTCCCTCCTGGTCTGGCCGGTAGATATCGGCCCGCAACACGGTGCCGTCTCGCATTACGGCCGCCATGTCGAACTCGACCACTATCTTGGTCACTTTCGTACCTCCTGAGGGGCTGAACGCACCCGATTGTCGAGGCGCCCGTAGGGATCGTCACTGCCTGTCGGTTGTACCTGCCAGTACCCGCAGCGAGCGGGGTCATTGGACAACCCGTGTGGTGACTGTGTCACCTATCACTTGATTTTGGTACCGCCATTTGGTGGTGGTGGAAGAGATCGCACCCGGGATAAAACAGGTGCGGAACCGACTAAAGAGATGGAGCCCCAGCATGGGCACGACCACGAAAGTACTTCGCCGTGACCTCGCGCCAATTGATGGCCTTGGGCAACTGTTGCCGAGACTTGCTCGCAGATGGGGAGAATCGATTGGGCTGGCGACGGCTGGTCGTACCCTCACCTACTCAGAGCTGAATCACGAAGCATACCGAGTCGCAGAGGCTCTGCGGGCGTCCGGTATTCACCCGGGGGACCGGGTTGCGCTGTACTCGCAGAATCGGTGGGAGTGGATCGCGGCATATCACGGGATTCTCAGAATCGGTGCGACTGTTGTTCCGTTGAACGTCATGCTCACCGGCGAAGAAATTGGTTATGTTCTTCGAGACTCAGAAGCCAAGGGTATTCTCTTGTCCGATGAGCGTCTCCACGCCGTTGGGGGCGTACTGCGATCGCTACCCACCTTGGCGCTGATTGCCTCCTTTGACAAGGGAGATGGCAGCGTCACGAGTCTGTTGGATACTGACGTCAGCGACGACGAACACCAAAGGGAGCCTGCGTCAGTCGACCCAGACTCGGTTGCGTGTATCGCCTATACATCGGGCACGACCGGACATCCCAAAGGCGCGATGCAATCACAGCGATCACTTGTGCTCAACTGCGCATACACCGCCACCATGCACGGAAGGACAAGCCGCGACGTCGTGGTGACGGCCTTACCGGCGCCGCATGTCTACGGCAATGTGGTGATCAATTCGACCTTCATGGCCGGCGGCAAGGTCGTATTGCTCGAGCGATTTGACGCCGACGACGCCCTACACGCGATTCAGCGTCACAAGGGGACGATGATCGAAGGTGTGCCCGCCATGTACGCCATGATGCTCGCCAGCCCCGCGATCGACGATGTGGATTTGTCGACCTTGACCAGAAGCACCGTAGGAGGCCAGACGATAGCCGAGAGCCTCATCGGCCAATGGGAGGAGAGGACCGCTGCGCCGCTGATCGAGGTGTGGGGAATGACGGAAGTGTCGGGCCTCGGTACCACGCACACGGTGCACGGCCCCAACATTCACGGATCAATCGGTGTCGCGTACCCGGGAGTGCAAGTGAAAGTGGTTTCGTTGGAGGACGAAGACGAGGACTGCCCGATTGGTCAGCGAGGCCAGCTAATGGTGCGGGGACCGATCGTCACGATGGGCTACTTGAACAACCCCGAAGCAACGGCCGAGGCGATCAACGCCGACGGATGGTTGCGAACAGGCGATGTCGCCACGCACGACGGCAATGGACGCTTCTTCGTCGTTGACCGACTCAAGGAACTCATTCTGACCGGCGGATACAACGTCTACCCCTCAGAGGTTGAGCGAGTTCTCATCGGACACGAGTCGGTGGCGCTGGTCGGTGTTGCACCCGAGCCAGATGAGGTCAAAGGTGAAGTGGCACACGCATACATCGTTCTCGCCCCTGGTCAGCAAGCCGATGCTGACGCCCTCCGGGACTATTGTCGCCAGCGCCTCGCCGCATACAAGGTTCCTCGCGCATTCCACTTCGTGAGTTCCCTGCCGACCACGTCAAGCGGGAAACTCATGCGAAGAAAATTCCGGGCAAGCGTTCTGTCGTGAAGACTATGGTAGCCGGAGGGTCCATGACCCGGTGTGAGGCTGTTCTGGCCGATCTCGCGGCCGAGAATGCCCAGCTCGACGAGTGGATCGACAGCGTCGATGTCTCGAACTGGGACAAGGTCACAACGATCGAGGGCTGGACCACCATGCACCAGATCGCCCACCTGCACTGGACTGACCTGACATCGATCGACGCCATATGTGCTCCGGAACGTTTCGAGGGAACTCGCGAGCGGGGTATCGCAGACCTCAACGAACTCATCAACTCCACGGCCAAGTCTTTGGCACTGCTACCCCCGAAGAACCTGTTGGCCATGTGGAGGCGTGGTCGCACCGACGTCCAGACTGCGTTGCGTGAGGTACCCGACGGCCAGAAAATCCCATGGTTCGGGCCCCCTATGAATCCGACCACGATGGCAACCGCACGGCTGATGGAAACATGGGCTCATGGACACGATGTAGGCGAAACACTGGGCCTGCAGATTCCGATGACATCTCGGGCGCGACATGTTTGCCACCTGGGTGTCAAGACTAGGACGTTTGCCTATGCCAACCGTGGCCTGCGCGCCCCGGACATCGAGATCCGAGTCGAATTGGCCGGGCCCAGCGGCGAGATCTGGTGCTGGGGACCAGAAGACGCGGCCGAACGGGTCACCGGCCTGGGTCATGACTTCGCGCTACTCGCGACGCGCCGCAGGCATCGTGACGACGTGGACGTCTCAGCCACGGGAGAAAATGCAGCGGATTGGCTCAAGGTCGTGCAAGCCTTCGCAGGGCCGCCTGGCCGCGACCCGGTGCGCCTTGCCGACAGGTGACATGACGCCAGGCTTCCAACTTCGTCCAAAAGCGCGCACACTGGTCCTAGAGATCAGTGTCGACAGAAGGTCATTGTGGTGGAATCGGACCGGCCGCCGTTGGAGACCGTGATGGGGGCGCTACTGGACGTCAGAACAGTCTTCGATGAGGATTCGGCTGTCATCTCGACGCTGCGCGAGGCCTTGGAAAGTGATGGTCACTCTGGCGCGGTCGCATGGGTGGCTCTACCCGACCAAACCGGCGGGCTCGTTGTGGAGCGGGTGCTGGGGCAAGAGACGGGTGGCTTGATTCGATTGAACGTGGGGGCGGGCGAAGGCATGACTGGGCGAGTTTTCGAACGCGCCACCATTCATTGGGTCGACGACTATTTCGGATCCCCGACCATCACCCATCAGTTCGACCACATCATCGAGTCCGAGCACGTGCAACGTATGATCGCCGCTCCTTTGAGCCTAGATAAGGACATTCTAGGGGTGTTGACCGTCGGCCGCCGAAGCTCAGGGCCTTTCGCAGACAAAACGGTCAGCAATATAGAAAATCTGGCACAAAGGGCGAGCTTTGCGCTCGGGATCGCAAAGCGGAGCCGAGACAAAGCCGCTGCTGCGGCCCTGGCTGAACGGCGGCGGATCAGCGAGGAGCTCCACGACGGCCTCAGTGCCATGCTCTTCTCCATTGCTGCCCGGACTGATCAGCTGCAACGTAGGGCAGCAGCGATCGAAATCCAACGCGAGATAGCGGATCTGCAACGCGAGTTGGTCGAAGCCGGTGGACTGGTCCGATCCCTGGTCAGCCAATGGCATGGTGAGGCAACAGCAGACCTACACGCGGAGGTGCAGGGCGTTGTCGACGAGTTCGAACGGCGCACCGGTATCACATCCGTTGCAGTGTTTCTTGGATCTCTACCGCCTATCGACGGCGCGCGTGTGCAAGCTCTTTCCCGATTCGTAGCTGTGGCCCTGTCCAATGTCGAGCGTCATACCAACGCCCATCACGCATCGGTGACGGTCGCTTCTGTCCCAACCCAGGTGACCGTCGCTGTGTCCAACGACGGACCTGCCCCAGCCAGTCTGGTGCCGGGTATTGGTCTGACCGGAGCAGAAGACAGAATCACGAGGCTCGGTGGGAGTATCGCCGTGCTCACCGAGGATGACGTAACAGGTTTCACCATCAGGGCGCGCCTGCCCACATGACAATCTCCGTGTTCATCGTTGACGACCACCCTATTGTCCAACACGGGGTGGCAAAGATCCTCGAAGGCGCTCCGGAGTTCTCCCTGGTCGGGGCAGCGGCAACCCTTCAGGAAGCGGTTGCCGTGGCGCGCCACACACGTCCCACCGTGATTCTCCTGGATGTGCGCCTGCACGGGACTGACGTGCTGACCGCGGTTACATCAATTCGCTTGGCAACGCCGACCTCTCAGATTCTGCTGTTCACCGCACACCCAGGCCACCCGGACATTACCAAAGCGCGACGTGCCGGTGCGATCGCCACTCTCCCGAAGGAGCTACCCCCCGCACGGTTGCGCGAGGCGATGAGGGCAGCAGGTGACGGCAGTCTGCAGGTAGACGAACCCACACAAGATCGGCTGACGCCAAGGCAACGAGAAATTCTGAACCGGGTGGCAACGGGCATGACGAATGCTGAGATCGCCGATGAACTCGGACTACAGACGAGCACTGTGAAAGCGTATTGGCAGGACGCAATGCAACGATTGGACGTTCGCAACCGCGCCGAGGCGATCGTCGCTGCCTACCGTCTCAACCTCCTCTGAATGCGGCATGTTCGTTGCCGCGACGTCAGTCCCCAGCCAGCGGGTGATGCCAGAGATCAGGTTGGCCTGGCGACGATCGGCCGCCACCAGCGATTGCAGCTGGGGCGGAGACTCTAATATCTGACCTGGACTTTCGAGCTCAGAAGGTACGAGTAAGACACTGGGCTTGAAGATCCGACCTGGAATTTGGGCCGGTTGACGCACAACCCTGCCTCAACAGCACATGCTGTATAGCTATCTAATACATTCGCGCTTAGGCAATCGAACGTGGGACGCGACGGCACTGAGTAGCCTCTGCAGCGTCCGCGTGATAACTCTCCACGAGGAAGCTGCCCAATCCACATCAGCTTCGTACACGACAACTCAGAACTTGATGTAAGGACTACCCAGTTCGCCAAGGCAGTTGATGCACTCGGCCGATTATTACTGTGTTGCAACAGGTTCAGCGGTCAGATGATTGTGATTGGCGACCGTGTCCGCCAATATGCCAGCGACCGCCCGCACCCGGGTGGATCGGGCGATATCGCGGGGAACGACCTGCCAGTACTGGCCAATGACCGAGAAATGTTGCGGCAGAATCCTGATTAGGCGGGGATCTGGATCACCTACATAGGTAGGCAACGGCGCGATGCCCAGACCCGACCGTGCAGCCTGATGATGTCCGGCGATGTTGTTCATCTGGACCTGGGCAGCCACACCAGGTCCCAAGTGGTCGAGGAGTTGCAAGGGTGCGACATCGAGTAATGCATCTACGTACCAGATTAGGGTGCACTCGCCCAGCTCGGATAGGTCCGCTGGGTGTCCGGTGGCATCGAGATAGTCTTCGGCGGCGTATAGCCCCAGGCTGTAGGTGGCCAGTTTGGTGATGATGCTGGAGCGACGTTGCGGTTTCACCAGGGTGATGGCCACGTCAAACTCCCGAACCGTCAAGGGATCCTGACTAGTGGCGGTCACCACCTCGATGACCAGCCCCGGATGAGCCGCCCGAAGCCTTGATAGAGCGGGAGCCAGAACATACACACCGAATCCATCGGGGGCGACAATCCGGACAGCGCCAGTCAGGGTGGCGCTGTTGGTGGTGTCGTATGCGGCTGCCATCGCTGCCTCCACAGACTCGGCGTACGGCAGCATACGTTGGCCGGCGACGGTGAGCTGCCAGCCTGAGATATGTCGATCAAACAGCCGCTCGCCTGTCTCACGTTCCAACGCCGATATCCGCCTGCTGACGGTGGTGTGATCAACGCCGAGCCGCCGGCCAGCCTCGACCAGCCGGCCCGATCGGGACAGTTCGAGCAGGTATCGCAGATTGTCAGCGCTAGGCACCAAACCATCATGGCTGTGCATTCTTGCAGAGGCAAATGCAAAAGTGGTTCTTGACCTGTGCGGAAGTACAGATGCAGGCTAGGCAGGACACCGATCGAAGGAGGATCCTATGGCAGAAATCACGCACTGGTCCGAAGGCAAACCTTTCACCGGGGCTTCCGATGCTGTGGCGCCGGTGACCAATCCGGCGAACGGCGACGTGACCGGCGAGGTACGGCTTGCCACGGTTGACGATTCGCGTGCAGTCATCGAGGCCGCAGCAGCCGCATTTCCGGGCTGGCGGGACACGTCTCTATCTAAGCGGACGGCCGTAATGTTCAAGTTCCGCGAACTGCTCAACGAACGCAAGGGTGAACTCGCCGAGATCATCACAGCCGAACACGGCAAGGTCGTCTCAGACGCCCTCGGGGAGGTCAGCCGCGGCCAAGAGGTCGTCGAGTTCGCTTGCGGCATACCGCACTTGCTTAAGGGCGGTTACACCGAGAACGCCTCCGCCAAGGTCGATGCATACTCGGTGAGCCAACCCCTGGGCCCGGTCGCAATCATTTCACCGTTCAACTTCCCAGCCATGGTTCCGATGTGGTTCTTCCCCATCGCGATCGCCGCCGGTAACACGGTCGTGCTCAAACCCAGCGAGAAAGACCCATCGGCCGCGCTCTGGATGGCGCGGCTGTGGGTCGAGGCCGGTCTGCCCGACGGGGTCTTCAATGTTCTGCAGGGCGACAAGACTGCGGTGGACGAATTGCTCACCAACCCGGCCATCAAGTCGGTCTCGTTTGTGGGCTCCACGCCCATCGCCCGGTACGTGTACGCCACCGGCACGGCCGCCGGGAAACGCGTCCAAGCTCTAGGCGGCGCCAAGAACCATGCGATCGTGTTGCCCGACGCCGACCTAGATCTGGCTGCCGACGCAATGGTCAACGCCGGATTCGGCTCAGCAGGTGAGCGGTGCATGGCGATCTCGATTCTGGTGGCCGTAGGCGACATCGCCGACGAACTGGTCGCCAAGATCGCCGATCGCACCCGGCCCCTCAAGACTGGCGATGGTACTCACGACTCTGACATGGGGCCGCTAGTAACTGCCGCACATCGAGACAAGGTTCGCAGCTACGTCGATGCCGGTGCGGCCGCTGGCGCCACCCTCGTCGTCGACGGACGCACCATCACCAACGGCAACGACCTTCCCGCCGAGGGATTCTGGCTCGGGCCCACGCTGCTCGACAACGTCACCCCGGACATGACTGTCTACACCGACGAGATCTTCGGCCCCGTGCTGTCGGTCGTCCGGGTCAAGACATACGATCAGGCACTCGAGCTGATCAACGCCAACCCCTACGGCAACGGCACCGCCATCTTCACCAACGACGGCGGAGCAGCACGCCGATTCCAGAACGAAGTCGAAGTCGGCATGGTGGGCATCAATGTCCCCATTCCCGTGCCCATGGCCTACTACAGTTTCGGTGGTTGGAAGGCCTCGCTCTTCGGAGACAGCCACGCTCACGGTATGGAAGGTGTGCACTTCTTCACCCGCACCAAGGCGATCACCAGCCGCTGGCTCGATCCAAGCCATGGGGGCATTAACCTCGGATTCCCCGAAAATAGCTGATCACCATGACATTAAAAGGAGTTACCATGATACCTGATATCGCTTTACCCCGGCTGCTCCGAGTCGGCGGCGGCGCACTGGCATCCCTCGGGGAGGTCACTACCACCTTGGGTGTCAGGCGCCCACTGATCGTCACCGATGCGTTCTTGGTCGGGTCTGGAGTGATCGACTCCGCCGTCGAGATCCTCACGACGGCCGGAACCGAGGCCGCAGTCTTCTCCGATACGATCCCCGACCCGACGACTGAATCCCTGGTACCCGGTCTCGACGCAGTGCGAGCACACCGCGCTGACGTGGTGATCGGATTCGGCGGCGGAAGCCCCATGGACACCGCCAAAGCCCTAGCGGTCCTGGCTGTCACCGGTTCGGAGATGACGCAGCTAAAGGCGCCTAGTCAGTACGCCGGTGCGGCGCTACCCGTCATTGCGATTCCGACGACCTCCGGAAGTGGCTCTGAAGCAACGAGGTTCACTGTGATCACCGACAGTGCGACGGATGAGAAAATGTTGTGCCCGGGCACCTCATTCCTGCCGACAGCCGCAGTGGTCGACTACGAACTGACCCTGAGCATGCCGCCGCGACTCACCGCCGACACCGGTGTGGATGCACTCACCCACGCGGTCGAGGCGTATGTGAGCCGCAAGGCCAACCCCTTTACGGACGGCCTGTGTCTCACTGCGATCAACACCATCGGTAAACACCTCCGCGTCGCGTATCGCGACGGAGGAGACCGGTCGGCACGCGAGGCGATGATGTTGGCGTCGATGCAGGCCGGGATGGCCTTCTCAAACTCCAGCGTCGCGTTGGTGCATGGCATGAGTCGGCCGATCGGCGGGCACTTTCATGTGGCGCATGGCTTGTCGAACGCGATGCTCTTTCCGGCAGTCACCGCGTTCTCAATCTCGGGAGCACTACAGCGCTACGCCGACTGTGCTCGCGCGTTGGGCGTGTCCAGCGATGCGACCCCTGACCCGGTCGCTGCTGGCGCTCTGGTGGATGCACTCAAAGCGCTGTGCATCGACGTCGACGTCCCGACACCCTCGGTATACGGTATTGCGCAACATGATTGGGAGACACGAATCCCCCTGATGGCCGAGCAAGCACTGGCATCGGGATCCCCGGGCAACAACCCGCTCGTACCCGACGCAGACCAGATCTGCGAGATTTATCGCGCGATCTACCGTTGATCCGATCGAGACCCGCACTGATTAGGGCGCCGCGCTCACGCGTGATTCAGCCACGGGTCCGACATCAGCCCATCGTCGTGAGCTGACCCGTCTGACTGCAGCTCAGCTGATGGCTCGACGATGGAGCGGCGCAATGTCGCCTCTACAGCCTCAGATGACCCAGTCGAACGCCTTTGCATTTGACCGTGCGCCCTGAACGGTTTTTGACCGTATCGGTTCTCCCAACTCGGCCAACAGCTTCTCGGAGATCTCGACCATCGACGCCAGTGACTCTGGCCCGAACCATTGCGGCCGGGTCGCGAAAAGGATGTCCTCGCTCGAGGTGTTTCCGCTGGCACCGGGCGCAAATGGGCATCCGCCCAGCCCACCGAGTGAGCCATCGACCATCGTGGCTCCCGCGGAGATCGCCGCGAGTGTGTTCGCCACGCCCAGGCCCCAGGTATCGTGCCCGTGAAAGACAATGCGCCGCTTCGGTGATTCCGCGGCTACACGTGACAGCAGTGACGACACCTGTGCGGGCACGGCCTGTCCCAGTGTGTCGCAGAGGACGATATCGGTTGCACCTGAGGCGCGCGCGTCGTTTGCGATCGCCAGGACCTTCTGCTCTGGGATGTGGCCTTCGAATGGACACGTGAAAGACGTTGCGATACAGAGTTGCATCTCGCCGCCGACCGATCGGGCGATGTCCGCCGCGTCAGGCATCGCCGCGAGGCTGACTTCTGTGGTTCTGCCAATGTTGGCCTTGTTGTGGGAGTCGGACGCCGAGAAGCAGTATTGGAAGTTGCGGGCGCCGGCTGCGGCTGCCTTGTCGACGTGCCGTGGTGTGGCGACCCAGACCCAGCATTTCTCGAGTTCGGCGGCGGTGAGTTCGCCGATGACTTCGAGGGTGTTGGCCATCGGTGGCACCACGTCGGGACGGGCCATTGATCCGATCTCCAGCGACGGTACACCGAGTGCGATCATCCGCCGGATCACTTCGAGTTTCCGGTCGGTGGAAAGCATTTTGCCGGTGAGTTGGAGACCGTCACGCATGGTGACGTCCCTGAGCTGCGCTGTCGGCGTGAACTCATACATCAGCGGTTCATTTCCTCGTCGGACCGGCCGAGCAGACCCGACAGCACTTCGTAGGTGTGCTCACCGAGGTCGGGTCCGACCGACCTGATCGGGACGGACTTGTCGCCGATGACCGGTACCACTCCGACGAAGCCAACTTCAGATGGCTCGTCGCTCCCGGTGTCGACCTGGAAATGCTGGATCATCCCTCGTGCGGCGTACTGTTCGTCTGCCACGATGTCAGCGGCGGTATAAATCGGGCCCGACGGCACACCCGCGGCGTCGAGAATCTTCAAAGCCTGTTCTCGCGAACGTAATCCGGTCCACGCACTGATCGCGGCGTCGAGTTCGTCGCGGCGCTTCCAGCGGCCGGCGTTGGTCGCCAAATCCGGCTCCGACCCCAGGTCGGGTCGCTCGATGATCTCCATATACCTCTGGAAGATCGAATCGCTATTGCCGGCGATGATGATCGAGTGACCGTCGTTGCACGGGTATGCATTCGACGGTGCAATGCCTTCCATTCGACCGCCGACGCGCTCGCGCTCGACCCCATACGCGAGATAGTCCGGGATCAGAGATTCCATCATCGACAACACCGACTCATTGAGTGCCACGTCGATGGAACGCTCGGGCAACGACAGCGCCGTATTCGTCGTCTCACGCTGGAACAGCGCCATGACACACCCGAATGCTGCATACAGACCGGCAATCGAGTCGCCGATCGACACTCCTACACGCACCGGCGGGCGGTCCGGGTCACCGACCAGATTTCGGAATCCGCCATACGCTTCTGCGACGGCTGCGAATCCGGGCCGCTCCGACATCGGACCAGTTTGCCCGAACGCGGAGATCCTGGTGATGATCAGGTCCGGATTCGCCCGACTGAGAACCTCTGGCGAGATGCCCCACTTTTCTAGTGTGCCCGGCCGGAAATTCTCCAGAACAATGTCACATTTCGCGGCGAGATCAACAACATCCTTGCGGCCTTGATCGGTACGGAGATCGAGAACAATCGACTTCTTGTTGCGATTGATCGTGCGGTACAGCATCGAGGTCGTGCCCGAATATAGGCGCCAATTGCGCAGCTCGTCGCCGGTTCCGGGACGTTCGACCTTGATCACCTCCGCGCCGAAATCTGCGAGCATGCGCGAGGCCGTCGGTGCGGCGATGTAGTTGCCTAGCTCGAGCACTCGAATACCACTGAGGGGCAGTGTCTTCTCGGTCATGTTGTCCTTTCCGTATGACGCTGCAGTCCGCGTCGGCGGTTGTCGACGACCAGCACCATATGTTGCTCCATTCCCTCAGACGAGCGCCGGCTCGGGGATCCGCTTGCGGCCGCCGTCTCGAATGTGGGCAAGTAGGCCACCTGCCAACAGAACCGACCTCTCGCCATCGGTCAGGTCGAGTGTCAGCTTCAAAGCGCTTTCGCCGTCTTCGCTGGTGATATCGATGGTCGATGCACCCTCAATCAGTGCCTGCCGGAGGCCGATCACATTCCAGGTCTGTCCCACTGCGGCGTCGTTGCCGCCGGAACGCACCAATGGCACGATGCCTGCGGCAATCAGATTGCGGCGGTGGATACGCGCATAGCTGCGAGCGGCGATCACCCGAATGCCGAGGTATACCGGGATGAGGGCGGCATGCTCGCGGGAAGAGCCCTGCCCGTAATTGTCACCAGCCACGATCACTCCACCACCCCACTCCTGGGCACGGTCAAAGAACGCCGGGTCGAATCGGTTGAACATGAACCGCGCGCACAGTGCGATGTTCGACCACACCGACATCGCGATCGCACCGTCCGGCGCCATGTCGCCGGTGGACACGTCGTCGCCGACCGTGATGAGAACTCGCGAAACGAAGTCGTCACCCAGCGGTTCGGGCAACTGCGGTGAGACCAGGTTAGGACCACGCTCGACCGCGATCGCGGTTCGATCACCGACCGGCAGCGGCGACGAGATGTGCCGGTCGTGGATGGCGGGGTCGGGTGCACCGGCGGGCCGGGGCTGGATCGGCGATCTCCCCGACGGGTCCGTGATCCGGCCGGTCAGCGCGCTGGCAGCCGCCGTCGATGGACTGCAGAGGTAGACCTGGTCCTCCGCGGTGCCGCTACGCCCAGGAAAGTTCCGGTTGAACGTCCGCAGAGACGGTGCGCCCTGCAGCGGCGCCTGGCCGATACCGACGCACGGGCCGCAGATCGGTTCGAGCATGCGAGCCCCTGCTGCCATGAGGTCCTGGTAGACGCCAGATTCGATGATGGTCGTCAGGATCTGACGTGACCCTGGGGTCACGGTCAGCTGGATCCGGGGATGGATAGTCTTGCCACGGAGCGCGGCGGCAACCGTCGCGAGATCGTCGTAGGAACTGTTCACCGAGGAACCCACACAGACCTGCGCGAGCGGGGTGTCCGGCAATTCCGACACCGGCAGTACGTTTCCAGGCGAGTGCGGTACCGCCACCAGTGGAGCGAGTTTTGCGAGATCGATCGTGATCCGCTCGTCATAGGCCGCACCGTCGTCGGCCTCGAGCGCGGTGAAATCTTGGGGTCTCCCCTGCGCTACCAGCCATTTCTCAGTCTCGCGATCGGACGGAAATACCGCTGTGGTGGCGCCGGTTTCGATGATCATGTTCGCGATCGTCGCGCGTCCCGAAGTCGTCAAGGTGCGAACACCGTCGCCGTGAAACTCGAACACTGACCCCCGACCGCCGCGAACCCCGTACTGGCGCAAAATCTCCAGTACGACGTCCTTCGGTTCGACAGCGTCGCGCAGTCGACCGGTCAATTCGACACCGATGACACGTGGGCACGGGAAGTCGAACCCGTACCCGCCCATGGCGACTGCAACTTCCAGTCCGCCCGCGCCGGTGGCGAACATCCCGGCGGCGCCCGCAGTCGAAGTGTGCGAATCGGCGCCAAGGATCAGGGCGCCTGGCTTGCTGAAGCGTTCCAAGTGGATGTAATGCGAGATTCCGTGTCCTGCAGGTGAATATCTCAGTCCGTATCGGGCACTGAAAGTGCGAAGGTATGTGTGGTCCTGCATGTTCTTGTCGTCGATCTGCAGCACATTGTGGTCGACATACATCACCGCTAGCGGCACGCGGACCGAGTCAATACCCAGTTCCTCGAACTGCATGGCGGCCATGGTGCCGGTGGCGTCCTCGAGCAGCACCTGGTCCGTGCGGACTGTGATGTCGCTGCCGGGTCGAAGGTCACCGGCCACAAGGTGTGCCCGCAGAATTTTGTACGTCAGATTGTCTGCCATCGAGTTCGCCTGTTCGTTGAGTAGAGGTGCTCCATGGTTGCCGCCGAAGCTACGCCTCGACCGCATCCGGCCATCACGTTCTGGCGGGATCCACGTCCGACCATGCACGGGCCGGTTCTGCGGATACAGGAGAGTCGATGCCCGCAACCGAGGCAAGTGCATACACAGCAATATCGTCATCCTCGCTGTAATGCGAACCCGAGACGCCGAGACCTCCAACGACGACCCCGTCTACATAGATCGGAATGCCGCCGGGAAGCAGACTAAGTCCGTCGATCCGCGGCACCCCTTCCAACAGCACCCGATCTTTGACTATAAAAGGGATCCAGTCACGGGTTGGCATGTTCCACGCAACTGCCGACCACGCTTTGCGGAATGCGACATCGCTGGCGAGCAAAGGGGCACCGTCCATGCGCACGAACGCTTTCTGGTTCCCGGCTGGGTCCACCACGCAGATTCCCATCGGCTTCCTCACCTCAGAAGCGCGCGCCACCGCAGCTTGTAGAATCTGCAGGGCCGTTGTACAGGTAATTTCGGCCGTCGCGCGAGTCACTGTGTTCATGTCTCTCCATTTCGAGTCCGAAGAACCATGGTGGTCGGGACTTGCTCCGCACGCCACCCGCGAATGCAGGGTTGACAACGACGCGATGCGACCGATGCACTTGACGTCTGCGTCCCCGGACCGCCGGTACCGAGAGCGCGGGCTTGTACTTACTCGCTAGACGTCTGCGAGGTTTTCACAGACTGACAACGAACACGAGGAGTTGGTTCGTGTGGATAACGAAAGTCTCGCCGCAGCATTCGGTGGACAGTTCGACCTGATCGTCGTCGGCAGCGGGATCGCGGGCCAAGTCACCGCGCTCTCGGCGGCTGAACGAGGTTTGACTGTCCTGCTTCTAGAAAAGACAGACCGAGTCGGCGGATCCTCCGCCATGAGCGGAGGGTGGTTCGCCTTTAGCGGCACTGATGAGCAAGCAGCTGCGGGCGTGCATGACTCCGATAGCCAGTTCTACGACGACCTGCTCTCCGTTGGCAACCAGGAGAATGACGTTGCGCTGGTTCGCGCGTTTCTCGACGAACAACAGAACACTTATCGTTGGCTTAAGAGCCATGGGGCGGAGTTCGGTGAGCTCTCCATAAGTAGCGGCCAAACCATCAGCCGGAGTCACCTGACACCAATAGGCCCACTGCTCTCGAAGCTGCAGAATCGATTCGTGGAGGTCGGCGGGGACATTAGACTGGGGCATCAGGTAATTCGCTTGACCCGTGATTCCGAGGGCCAAGTGTGCGGAGTCATTGTCGACTTGCCTGATGGGCAGTACGAATTTCGCGCTCATGTTGGTGTGGTTCTCGCGACCGGAGGTTTCAGTCGGGGCACCGACCTGCTCAAGATTTTTGCTCCCGAACAGCTCGCGGCGATGCCGTACGGCGCCAAAGGAAATACCGGCGACGGCCTACGGATGGCGTGGAAGCTCGGTGCAGGCCTGGCCGACATGTCGCACATTAATGGGAGCTACGGTTCTCACCCGGACACGAACGAGGACTTCCACGAGCTTCTCACTGCGTACTACCTCGGCGCCATCGTGGTCAACAAGGAGGCGCGTCGATTCACCGATGAGTCTCAGGACTACAAGACTCTCGGCACGGCCGTGCTCAGACAGCCCGGCGGAATTGGGATTCAAATCTTCGATTCTCGCGTCCGGGCCATGTCACGTCCGGGAGTGCCGCTGAAGGACATCGATGCGTTGGAAAATATTGGGCATGTGCACCGCGCTGAGACCCTCGGTGCGCTCGCCGGCGAGGTGAATATCCCGACACAGGAACTCGAAGACACCGTCGACCGCTACAACGAAGTTGTCCGCGGTGATAGATCCGACGACATGGGCAGAACTCGCCTCTGCAACGGTGTCGGCCACCTATTGCCCATCGACGCTCCGCCCTACTTCGCCTACCCGGCACGGACACTGCTGACCACAACATACTGCGGCATCACGATCAATCCGCAGGGACTCGTCACCGACGTGAACGGTGAGGTCATCGACGGCCTCTTTGCCGTCGGCGAGGTCACCGGAGGTTTTCACGGCGCGGCGTACATGACGGGCACGTCCCTCGGTAAAGGCGCAGTCTTCGGGCGAATCATTGCCCGAACAGCCGCGTCATTGATCCACTAAGTGCGACCCTCTCTAGGTTTTCGGCAATCGCGGGCCACCCGCATCTGATCTGAGTTGTCGCGGGCCACCCGCATCTGATCTGAGTTGTTACGGGCCGCGCCCGCATCTGATCTGAGGTGCGCACCGGCCGAAACGCCTGTGACGGCGCAAGGACGCGGTTTGCACTCATCTCCGAATTCGCAGCCTGGCGCAGTTGCCTGAAACATGTTGACAGCAATATGTGATCTCCGTTACGCTCCCAGCCAGTCCTCAGTACACTGAGTAATGTAGCGGGTTTCGGTCCTCCGCCCCGCGAAACATGTACGGCCAGAAGGGTTGCAATTCAATGATCAGAGTCATCAAACCGAGACTTCCGGGGATCGAACGATCGCGCGGGCTGCGCCGACGCTCCCTCGTTCTCGCTTGCCTGGCGGCGATAACCGTCACCGCCGCTTGCTCATCCGGTTCATCGGGCACTACCGGAGGCACCCAGAGTGAGCCCCAGTCAGAGTGCGGGAAAGCAGCGCAGTCAGCATACGAAAGCGCGATGGCTCCGCCGGAGTTCGAGCTACCCCCTGCCTTCGACACCACTTCGATGACCGGGAAGAAGTTCGCCTACGTCTCGATCATCACGAACTCGATCATCCAAGAGAAGTACGACGCCTTTGCCGCTGCTCTCAAATCTGTTGGAGCCGAGGCTATCTACTTTGACGGCAAAGGCCGACCCGACGTGATCACCGCAGCAATTCAGTCGGCAATCGCACAGAGAGTCTCCGGTATCGTCGCCGACGGTATCGACGCGGCCGCTCTGGCAGGTTCAGCAGTCGACGACGCCAACGCGGCCGGTATTCCTGTCATCAACACCAACGCCGGCGACCCCAGTACCACGTTACCTAAAGGGATCGCCGCGAACATCGCGCCGGGAATCTTCAAAACAGGAACCCTTCAGGCTGACTACGCCCTGGCTAAGACAGATTGCAAACTGACAGCTGTGGACGTCTACACAACGGCGGCAAAGCTGACCGTCGATGCAGCGGAAGGCTTCGACAAGGAAGTCAAGCGTCTCTGCCCGGACGACTGCAAAGTGATCAAACTGGAGTTCAACGCAGCCACCTACCCGACGAGCCTAGAACCCCAGCTACGGACAGCGCTGCAACGAGATCCAAGCATCAACGCCGTCGTGCTGAGTTCAGGTGACGTCACCACGCCCTACGTCACCGCCGGAGTCCAGGCAGTCAACTCCAATGCCATAGTCATCGGCGCGCAGGGTGACGGATTGGTCGACGCACTCAAAGGCACACCCCTCAAGGCGGATGTGGTATGGCCTCCATCTCAGACATTGGGCTACTACGCGGCCGACGGAATAATGCGGGCTGCGCTTAAACAGCCACTGACCGTAGAGGTCCCGGTTCGGCTCGTGGACTCCACCAATTGGGGTGATGACCCGGCCATCAGCGCACAATTCCCGGGCTCAGACGAGATACCAACCAACTTCCAAACTGTTTGGGGCGTCAAATAGCCACACCAGGCCAGTCAAAACATGGGAGGGGCGCTTCGGTGACGAACGGGCGAGTACAAGACAAAGTTGCCTTCGTCACCGGAGCGGCCCGCGGCCAAGGGCGTAGCCACGCCGTCCGACTGGCCGAGGAAGGCGCCGACATCATTGCCATCGATCTATGTGACCAGATCGATTCGGTGCCCTACGCCATGGCGACCCGGGCCGATCTAGAAGAGACAGTCAGACAAGTTGAGGCACTTGGACGGCGGATCTACGCAGCGGAGGCCGACGTTCGCAGTGCGGCCTCACTCGACGCCGCACTGGCCCAAGGTGTAGCCGAACTCGGGGGACTCGACATCGTCGCAGCCAATGCGGGTATCTATAGCCTTGGTCGACTCGAAAACCTGCCGACGACGACCTGGCAAGACATGCTCGACGTCAACCTGACAGGCGCATGGAACACGGCTGCGGTATCCATACCGCATCTCCGGAAGACCGGCCGCGGCGGATCGATCATCTTCACCAACTCGACCGGTGGGCTCAAGGGAGTGGAGAACATCGGCCACTACGTCGCCGCGAAGCACGGGCTGGTCGGCCTGATGCGTTCATTCGCGCTGGAGCTGGCCACCGACTTCATTCGGGTCAACTCAGTGCATCCAGGCAGTGTCGACACAGACATGATCCAGAACGCGGCGACATACGCTGTCTTCGCACCAGAAGTGCACCATAGCGCGCGAACTCGCGAAAGCCTTGCGATCAGATTTCAGTCAGTCAACGCGATCCCGATCCCCTGGATGGAGTCGCGAGACATCTCCAACGCGGTCCTGTGGCTGGCATCCGACGAGTCCCGATACGTCACAGGCGTAGCACTGCCGGTCGATGCCGGCCAGATGGCAAAGTAGGTCGCCGAGCGCCTTGCTACGGAACCGCCCGTAGCAAGGCGTCTCGCTACGCTTTCGTCGGGCAGAGAACGGCTCCGACATCCGATACGGACACCGTCAAAGAGCCTCCGATTCCCTGGATCTCGACGTCGATCGAGTCCCCGGTCGCGACCGGACCTACTCCCGCGGGAGTACCGGAGGTGATCACATCGCCGGGGTGGAGCGTGGTGATCGTCGACGCGTAGGCCACCAGATCTGCGATACCCCAGATCAGATCAGACGTCACCGCGTCCTGCCGGACCTCATCGTTCAGGCGGCATGTGAAAGCCAAGTTCTCCACATCATTGGCATCGTCTCGGTCGAGGGTCACGATCCACGGACCCATCGGGGTGAACGTCTCGAAGGACTTGCGCGTCGACCGATCCTCCTTACCCCGCATCGTCATGTCCAGCAACGCCGTGTACCCGAAAACGTAGCCGAGCGCGTCCGCCTTACTGACATTTCTCGCCTGCCGACCGATCACAACAGCGACTTCACCCTCGTGGTCAAACCGTCTGTCCTGATAGGGAAGACGGACGATGTCCCCGTGGCCGACCAGTGACGACGGAGCCTTCAGAAACAGCCCCAACCCGGAGACCTGGACGCTTTCGTTCATCTCCACCTGATGGTCGCGATAGTTCACCGGTGCCGCGAAGATCTTCGTCGGGTCGGGAACCGGGGGCATGAGCGTGACGTCAGCGAGGGGCACGGGGTCCAGGAGTGGCAGGCCGTCGCTCCAGCCTCCGGTGTCCCAGCCTTCTATCAGTCGGCGCATCGCACTCAACTGACCCGGCCTGGTGCCTCCGAATCCTGGTATCTCATAAACGTGATCGTCTTTGACGAAGCCGACTCGACCGTCGTTGAAACTAGCTATACGCACCAGATCCTTCTTCCCTTGATACCGAAGTTGAGTTGCGACTGTCCACTCCCTGCTGATCTCCGTCGATCAGAGCGACTCTTCGCGATACAGATTGAGAGACTTCATGACCGGTTCATTCGAGTACGTGAACAGCACCGCATCGTCATCGGTTGCGGCGTTCTTGTGCTGATAGGTGGACCAACCCGGTATGACGAACACATCGTTCGGATGCCATTGAAGTAGCGTTTCGCCGACCTGCGTCGTCCCATGCCCCCGTACCACGTGGCAGATCACACTGGGGGTCTGGCGGCGAGGGCGTCCACTGAATCCTGGCTTCAACCGCTGGACCCGGCAGCCGATCGTCGGAAGTACGGGACCACCGTTGAGCGGATTCGTGTACTCAAGGGCGATGCCGTCGTGTTCGCAGCCGTCGACATCGTCGCCGATCGCCGACAGCGCACGCTCGGTCTCGCTCCATGGATAGTTCCCTACGGGAGTGTTCGGCGACGTTCGAGGGATCCAGGTGGGATTCAGTCGCCCGTGGATGAACTGGCGAGTCGAGATGTCATCGGGCGCAGTCGACTTTTGATAGGTGTCGGGGAACTTCTCGTAGAAGCCCGCTTCCAGCGAGTTGATCAGGGGGTAGTCGAGCCCATCGAGCCACATCATCGGCTCGTCCGCGGGGTGGAAGTGATCGTGCCACTGCATACCGGCCGTCATCAACAGGTCGCCGGGACGCATATGGACGCGCTCGCCGTCCACAGTGGTGTACACCCCCGACCCTTCGATGACGAACCGGAAAGCATTGGACGTGTGCCGGTGCGCCGGCGCTTGTTCCCCCGGCAACAGGATCTGAATACCCGCGTACAGGGTGTTGACGGTCGCGGGCGGTTCTTGCAGGCCTGGATTCACCAGCATCAACACCCTGCGCTGTGCGTCCTCGATCGGCAGGTGCTCGGCGAAGTACATCGCGTATTCGCGCAACGCCTGATAGTGCCAAATTGTCGGAATTGCAACAGATTTCGGCTCCGGTCTAAATAGGTCGCCGAGATACCTCCACAGTGGTGCAGCGTCAAGTTTGGTCAGCCCGCTGTAGGCATCGTCATCGTTCGCAATCGCCATCAATCTACTTCCTTATCCACGTAGCGGTTCACAATCAGGGATTTGCTAGATAGAGCCAGTCCACGGGCTCGTAATCGAGTTCACTTCGGCGGCGGAGCATGTAGTCGCGCATGGCGGCCATCGAACCGCCGGTATGCAGTACTTCCCCGAACATTCGTGCCCTCGTCTGCACTGTCGAAGCGCGAGCGAAGCGCTGCTCCTCGTACTGTTTCAGTCCGTGTTCGATGCCCTGCGGATCACCCACGCTGCGTCCGAGTATCTGCGCGTCCTCAAGGGCCTGACACGCGCCCTGTGCGAGATACTGGAACATCGGGTGTGCAGCATCACCGAGTAGAGCAATCCGGCCATCCACCCATCCGGCCGTCGGCTCGCGGTCGAACATCTCCCACCGGCGCGACGTGTCGATCAACGTCACGCTGCGCCGCACGGGGGCCGCGGCCATCTCGAAACGCGCTTCCAATTCCGCCGGCGTTCCCCACTCGTGGGCGTCGCCGCCATAGTTGTCGCTGCGGAAGACAGCTACCTGGTTGCACAGTTGGCCACCGCGTACGGGGTACTGGACCAGGTGCATGGACGGCCCGATCCAGATCACCATGTCAGTGAGCTCGCGCGCTCCAGTCGATTCGATGACTTCGTCAACCGGAACGGTACCGCGGTAGGCCACGTACCCAGCGCCCTTCGGCACACCATCCCCGATGAGCTGTTGCCTGACCGCGGAGTTGATACCGTCGGCGCCGATCGCAACACCGCCGTCGTAGGCCGTGCCGTCGGCGCATCGCACCTGAACGCCGGTCGAGTTCTGCTTGATGTGGGTGACCGTCACGCCCGCCACCAGGGTAATGTTCTCCGACTCGGTGCAGGCGTCTAGGAGAGCGCGATGCAGATCGACCCGGTGCGCGACCAGGTAGGGGTATCCGTAGCGCGCCGTGAAGTGATCGTCTGTCCTCAAAGCGGTGATCTCGTCGCCGCCGATGGCGTCCCGTAGAACGAGTCGCGAGGGACAGAACGCCGTTCGTGCGACGCTGTCGAGGAGGCCGAGTTCGTCGAGCACCCTCGATGCGTTGGGCGCCAATTGCAAGCCGGCACCGACTTCGCCGAACTCCTCTGCCCGCTCCAGCACGGTGACGTTCTGAATCCCGTGACGAGCCAACTGAAGTGCCGCCGCGAGGCCACCGATTCCGCCGCCGACGATTACGACGTCTGGTTTGTGAGATTTCATCTTGTAGCCAACCACCCTTTACTCAGTACACTGAGTAATCATAGGTGTGGGCAGACTCTCCGTCAATCGACTTCAGGGTTCTCGAGCACTTTCAAGGTTTCGACGCCCATTCTAAATCGTGAACCCCGCCCACCGTTCTACCTTGCTATTGCTTATTGTTCTGCGCTGCCGCTGCCCTCAAGAAGCCATAAAACGACTCACTCGCGACATGCTCGACCAAGGTCTTTCGTTCCGAGATCAGCCATCGCCCGGCGGTCCGCGTGAACCTGTCTTCGTAGCAACCGCTGTGGTCGTATCCGACGTCGGTGATCACAAAGTAGTAACTGACGCCCACCGCGTGCGAGCTGTCCAGAAATGACAGCCGGGTGCTGGTCAAATGGTGGCGGGAGAAGGTCATTGCCGTCTTCCCCTCGTCTCTCGCCGACTCTGCCTGCTTCGCCCGGGCAGCGAGGCTGCGATAGCGGGACATGATCGTCTCCCGCCCGTCGTATCTACCGACGCCGACCCCAGGGACCAACATCACGGCGTCATCGGCCCAGATACGATCCATCCGTTCCCATTCCGCCCTGTCATTACTCAGCGTGTATTCACTGATCAGATCCAGAATCTCGTGCCTCGAACACACTTCGTCAACATCCATGACCACTCCGCTCGCCGTCGCCCGCTGTCCTATCAGGATTGTGTTGCCCAGGAAGCAGATCAGGCACGTCCCCGACCTTCCGGTGGACGCGCCTGATCCTCGTGACGTCAGAGCCCGGAGATCAATTCCGCGGCGTCATCGCTACCCATCGTCCGCCTGATGTTCTCAGCGATCTTCCACACACCGTCGACCTTTCGGAAGGTCCAGCGATTGAGGCAATAGTGCTGATACTGAAGCGTGGGCGAAAAGTTCGCTCGCTGCCTCGCCAGCACAACCGAATCGCTCACGATGATGGCAGAGTCGTCGTCGAGCAAACGGAAGATCGCCGGTTGGGCATCCATCCGATGCTGCGCCCGACCCATCAGTCGCTCGTGACGAGGCGCCCTGATGCACACCTGTAGTTCGTCACTGCCCGTGAACACCGAACGTTTCAGCGGGAATTCGATGGTGGTCGGATCGGCCGAACTCGGTTTCATGTCGTCGTCGAAATAGTTGGAATCGTCGTAGAAAGTAAAGTCCATCACGGCATCAGTCGTGAACAGATTCACCCATTCGTCGTGGAGCATGTGGTCGGCATAAAACCCGTAGCGTGCGAGTATCTCGCGACACTCGCGTTCGACCTCCAACATGGTGATGCGTTGCTCGATCGTGAGATCCTGCGAGACTTGTTCGGTCTGGTGAACGGACATGGTGCGCCCTTCGTCGAGGTGGTGTCAGTTTGATGTGAAAATTCTCAGCTTGCTGCGGGCCCGAAGCACCGACCGGCGATCAAGCCTCGAAGTACGGGGCGGCGACGAGGAGGGCTAGTCATCGTACTGCGCTTGAGCTGATCGGAGGACTCTGAACTCAGAGACATCCAGGATGCGGTCGATGGCCTCGGCCACATCGTCCGAGGTCAGCCCGGTCGGCGTGAGACCGTGTGTCTTGCCGGTGAATACCCGTGCCCACACCCCGACGCCGGCGCTGAGGGTCTCGCCACTGAACTTGCAGTCGTCGCCCACCAGGTACATCGCAACCGGTGTCACCCACTTGGGATGCACGACGTCCTTGTCGACATGCGATCTGGAATCGAAATGGTCAGGATCCATCATCGTCCGAGCAACGGGGCAGATCGAGTTGATCTTGATGTCCAGGTCTGCGTTGTCGAGGGCAGCCGATCGACTCAGTCCGAGGATTGCCGTCTTGCTCACAATGTAGGGAAAGAAGCCTGGGGCACCGAAAGCAGCTGCCCCGGAGGATGTATTGAGGATCCGGCCGTAGCCCTGCTTCCTCATCTGACGCAGCGCGGCGCGCTGCGTCCAGAAGGAACCGAGGAAGTTGACGCTGAACGTATCCATGAGGAACTTCGTCTCGGTATCGTGGGAGGTCCCGCGCGCGATGATCCCGGCGTTGTTGATCAGGACATCGATCGTTCCAAAGCGTTCGATGGTGCGGTCTACGAGCCCGGTTGCGTACTCCTCATCGCCGATGCTGCCGGTGTCGGCCACTGCGGTCAGCCCTTCCGCGACCAACTCGGCGGCGACCTCTTCCGCGGTTGCCTCCTCGGGCCGTGCACCGTGCGTCGTCCGGACGTCGTTGAGAACAACTTTGGCTCCCAGGCGTGCCAGAGTTGTTGCCTCCTCATAACCGATGCCGCTCCCTGCCCCGGTTACGAGTGCAACACGACCTTCGAACTGGCGTTCCACCATTTTGCATATCTCCTTCTGTGAGACGTAGCTGCTACGTGAGAGTTGTCAGCCGATTTCTAGCGAGCAGTCGCCCCGGCATCGACCGGAAACTCAGCACCCGTGATGAAGTGCGCCTCATCGCTGGCCAAGAAGGCAACCGTATTCGCGACGTCCTCTGGTGTCATCCACTTCTCGCCGAGTGCATTCATGAAGATGGGGCCGAGTGTCGCTGCCACCTCAGGTTTGTTCAGCTCGCCGGCGAACGGGTTCGACTCACCCTTCTCGCCGTTCCAGTCGTAACCGGCCATCGGCGTCTGGACGCCACCCGGGAGGACGACGTTGACGCGGATTCGATGCCGCCCCAGTTCATTCGCCAGGGTCTTCGCCAACCCCACCACGCCGTGTTTGGATGCGACGTACGGCGCTAGGAACGGCTGGCCTTTCACACCTGCCACTGAACTCGTGACGATGATCGAACCACCTGTTCGTTGCTCGATCATGTACGGGGCAACGGCTTTCAGGACCTTCCATACGCTGGTGAGGTTGACCGAGATCACTTCATCCCAGTTCTCCTCCGTGACTTCCCAGGTGTTGGAGTAATGACAGATGGCGTGATTGACGACCACTATGTCCAGACGACCGAATTCTTCCGTACCGGCGGAGACCAAGTTTTCGACGTCGGCGAAGTTGCGGGCATCGATTTGTCGCCACAGTATCCTTCGCCCCTGGGCCTTTACGAGTCTCGCGGTCTCTTCCAGATCCGCGAGAGTCGACGGATCGTAATTCGTGCTGGCGAATGTGGCGCAAGAGTCGAACGCGATGATGTCAGCGCCCTCACTCGCCAACCTGACTGCGTGCGCACGCCCTTGGCCTCGCGCAGCACCGGTGATCAACGCCACCCTTCCGGACAGTCGTTCCATTCTCAGATCCTCCTAGTCGGCACGCGAAACACCTGCCGGCAAGCGATCACGGCGGCTGGCCACGTCACTTGTTGGCACACGTGTTCTTAATCGGCGCCACATTGTCAACTACCTCGAAAATCACTCGACTGGAGTGCATTACCTCATGATGCAGGACGATTCACGTTCAACCTTTCACCGGTTCGCCTCCACTCCGCGGTGCGCCGCTACTGCCCGACGGTATGAGCCATCGAAGTATCGGTTTTGCTTCCGCTTGCCCGCTCGATGCCTGCCGCCTCTCGAAAGTTCGATACCAGGGTGCCGATGACTTCGGTGGTGCCGTCGATATTCAACGGGGGGCGTAGTCGATACAGGGTGACGTCGGTTACCCCGGCGTCCGCGAGTTTCGGGATGGATTCCAGAGTCTTGGGAAAGTTCGGCTTCCCCTGCTCGTCATTGTCGACGAACAATCCGACCTGCACCGGGAATGGCTGGTCGGATCCCCCTTCCGATTCAACGAGGTCGCGCATCCGCGTGATGCTGCCCGCCATGGCGTCGGCATTGATATCCCAGGTTATCCAGCCGTGTCCATACCGTGCGATCCGACGCGCGACATTCGCATTCGCCCGCCCTCCACACCAGATGGGGACACCACCAGCTTGTAGCGGCTTCGGCATGGAGTGGATGTCGGAGAACTTGAGTTCCGGACTGGCATAGTCCGCCCGCACTTCGGACCACAGTAGCTGACAGATCTCAAGCGTGTGATCGAGGAGCCGACCTCGTTGCTTAAAGTTCAGACCTGCTGCTTCGTACTCTTCCTGTTGCCATCCGACGCCAACACCCAGATCCAGCCGACCGTCCGAAATTACGTCGATAGTGGCTGCCGCTTTTGCCAACACGATCGGACGGCGCAGTGCAGCTAGCAGGATGTTGGTCCCGAGTCGAACATTCTGTGTCACAGCGGAGATCGAGGCGAGGAGCGACATTGGCTCGAAGTAGTTGCCGTCCGATCCTGTGGGTTGGGATCCGTTCGCGACTCCCCCCATCTGCGGATTCGAATACGCTTCGAGTCGCTCGCCGAAGACCACGTGATCGGGGGCAACGATCCGGTCCACACCGGCCTCATCGCAGATACGGGCGAAATCAAGGACGAACCGCCAATCGTTCACATTTTCTGTGATGTTCATAGGTACCGAGACAGATAAGCGCATTGAATTCTCCTAGTAAAGCCGGTGCGGAAAACCGAGCCGGGAAAGATCGGCCCTACGCCGCTGGGAACAGCGACTTCAGAACCTGGTAGGTCTGCAACCCCTCAGGCCCCAGAGCGCGGCCGATGCCGCTGGCTTTCACTCCACCGAAGGGAGCGCCCAAATCTCCTTGGAAGCCGTTGATTCCTACTGTCCCGGTATGGATTCGCCGAGCGACATCCAGACCACGGTCTTCATCAGCGGTCCAGACAGTACCGCCGAGACCATAATCGGAATCATTCGCCTGGGCGAGAGCATCGTCTATCCCATCGTAGGGAATTACACAAAGAACGGGACCGAACACCTCTTCACGGGCGATCACCGACTTGTTGTCGATGTCAACGAACACTGTGGGTTCGACGAACCACCCCCGATCCTGCCCGACCGGCCGGCCGGAACCGACCGTGGCCCGGGCTCCGTTCGCGAGCGCACCCTGGATGTATCCCTCGACCCGGTCGCGGTGGGCGGCCGAGGTCATCGGCCCGATGGACGTCTTCTCGTCCATGGCGTCGCCGATGACCTGATTGGCCACGATATCGGTGATGATGTCCGTGAACTCACCAAAACGTTGCTTTGGCACCAGGATTCGTGTGCTCAGCCAGCACGTCTGCCCGTTGTTGTTCATCGTGGCATAGATGAACTCATTGCTGAGTCCCGCGAGGTCGGCATCCTCCAGCACAATTGCGGCTGACTTTCCACCGAGTTCGAGTTGCACCGGTCGGATCAACTCGGCGCACGAACGCGCAACCTGACGTCCACCGACCGTCGAACCCGTGAACGACACCAGGTCGACGTCAGGGTGGCTCACGAGATAGGCACCGATCTCGCGGCCACCGGGCAGGATGTTGATCACGCCGGGAGGGAAACCCGCCTCGGCCACGCATTCGGCAAGCAAGTAGGCGTCCAAGACCGTTTCCCGCGACGGCTTGGCGACTACCGTGCAACCAGCCGCCAGCGCCGGCGCAAGCTTCATGAACAGGATGCCCAGCGGAAAGTTCCAAGGGATGATCGCCGCAACAACGCCCGCCGGCTCACGACGGACCAGAATCGTACGATCGCCGGCCGGTCGCCGTTCTTCGAGTGGATGCTCCCGTATCAACGATGCGTAGTAGCGGAGCATGTAAGGTCCGGACCACGCTTCGCCGGGTGCGCTCTGCGAGATCGGCATACCGTTCTGCGCACTCACCAGACGACCGAAAGCCTCGTGGTGCGATTCCAGAATTCCGGCGAGCTTCTCCATCAGTTCAGCGCGCTTCTCGGCCGGCCATCCAGACCAGCCCGTCGGGTCATCGAATGCCTTGCGCGCTGCCCTCACGGCGGCATCCATATCGGTTTCGGTGGGGTCGGGTACCGATCCGATCGACTCCTCGGTGCTTGCTGAGAGCACCTCGATGACACCGCCTCCGGCGGCCGGCCGATTCCACACTCCATCGTAGAAAAACGAGTCATACGATTTCAACGAAGTTCCTCTTTTCAAAAATTGGGACGCGATTGGTCAGTCGAGCTCGTCGAAGAGCAGAACTGGTTTGATCGTCGCGCCGGATTCCATGTCGGCGATCGCCTTCTCGATGTCGGCGAATGGATAGGTGCGCACGAGCTTCTCGACCGGCAAGGCCCCGGCCGCTCGCAGGTCCAGGAGCTTTCCGATGGTCACTGTCGGCGTCCCGCCGCCGAAAGGCGCGCCCAAGACCGTTCGGCCACTGACGATGCCGATCCAATCAAGCTCGATCTTCGTGCCGAAGGGCGGGGTACCGAGCAGTATGCAGGTGCCCTGACCGTGCAGGCTGTCAACCGCCAGCGGCCCGGCGGCTCGTGCACCGCTGGCCTCGACGGAGAAGTCAGCACCACTGCCGGTGGCATCGTGGACCGCTGCCACCACGTCGTCGGTGGACGGATTCACGGTGTGCGTCGCGCCGAGCTCGCGCGCCAGGTCCAATCGACCCTCGAGCATGTCGACAACTACAATCTGTTCACAGCCAATGTGTTTGGCTGCCATGACAGCGCTCAATCCAACTGTACCGGCCCCGAACACAACAACCGATTCAGATGCTTTCGGTTGCAGCACATTCAGGATCGCACCCGCACCTGTCTGCACCCCACACGCCATCGGCGCTGCAACTTCCCACGGGATACCCTCCGGCAAAAGGGCCAGATTGGGCTCTCGCACGATCGCGTGGGTCGCCCACGAGGACTGACCCAAGAACGCACCTGACACCTGCGCCCCTGATCCGTCCGAGATGATCGAGGACCCATCTTTTCGCGAGCCCTTCAGCGCGAGCTCGGTGGTGTATCGGCAGGCAGTGACCGAACCCGCCAGGCATGAATCGCATTCGCCACAGAACGCCTGACTCATCACGACCCGGTCTCCGACCTTGGCTGCGGTCACCTCGGAGCCGATGGCCCGGACGATCCCAACTCCTTCGTGTCCGAGGACCCCGGGAAGCGGAAAAGGATAGAGCTGGTCTCGACCCGATAGGTCGGAATGGCAGATTCCGGCCGCACGCACCTCGACGACCAACTCGTTCGGTCGCGGTTCGGCAAGTTGCAAGTGTGCGAAGTCAAGGGGTTGATGTGGCTCTCGTGCGACTGCGGCAAGTATGTCGGGCATCGACCGGAATCTCCTCGGTTCAAATATTCATTTCGTCAGTGTACTGATTATAATTTGAGTGTAATGTCGGTCACTTCGCGCGTCAAGAGCCGAGGTGACCACGCAGCTGCGGCGAGCCGCGGTGGGCCGTCACCCTGCGATACGGGCGACCAGATCCCGATCGACATCGGCCAGGCGGTGGGGACGGAACCGCGCCGCGCCGTCCTTGTCCACCAAGACGGCACGCACTCCCTCGACGAAATCGTGGGTACGAGTGATCTGCAGCGCGGCGCGGAGCTCCCGCTCGAAACACGCCTCCAAGGTCGAACTCGCGCCGAGTCGGATCATCCTGGCAGTCACCGCCAAACTCGTTGGCGAGGCCCTGTTCAGTTGCGTCACCGCCTCGCTGGCCCAGCCGACTCCGGTCAGATTGCGCAGGCGATCGATGATCTCGGTCAGGGGCATATCACCGAAATGCTCCTCGAGCGCATCCAGATCAAGACGTGCCGGTGGGCCACTTCCGGCCCACCGATCCAGCAGCTTCGAAACTTCGGTCCCCTGCCGTAGTCCTTTGGTCAGCTCACCGAGGTCAACGCTCGGAACGTAGTGGGTGGCCAGCCGCGAAGCCACAATGTCCACACCGCGAATCCGTGCACCCGTCAGCCCGAGCCACAACCCGACCCCTGCCGGTAGGCGCGGGAGGAAGTAGGTCGAACCCACGTCAGGGAAGAAGCCGATCGCGGTCTCCGGCATGGCGAATACCGCGTTTTCCGTGACCACTCGGAACTGTCCGTGCACGCTGATGCCCAGGCCTCCGCCCATGGCCACTCCGTCGATCACTGCCACGTACGGCTTCGGATACCGGGCGACCAGCCTGTTCAGTTCGTACTCGGCGTCGAAGTACCGATAGATCGTAGACACGTCATCTGCTGCGGCGGCGGCACTCACCGCGCGGATGTCACCGCCTGCGCAGAACGCGCGATCGTGTGCGGATGTCACCAGCACGAGATCGATTGTCGAGTCCCCGGCCCAGTTCGTCAGGATTCGGAAGAGGTCGTCGACCATTGTCTTGTCCAAGGCGTTGAGTGCCTTAGGGCGATCCAGGACGATCTCGCCGACCCCGTTCGACACCGAAGAACGGATGTAGGACATTCTTTTCCTTTCAGTAGCAAGCGATTTCCCGTCGACTCATCAGTGGATTCACCCGCGGTGGGCCTCGCCTGCCACCACCAGGAGGAACGATCTCACGTACACTGACGAAATCGGGCGGCGTAGGTTACCCTTCATCGCAGGTGGGCAGTGCGGACTCTTGCAGCAAGAGCAATACGAAATGCTCCTTGTGCTGCTGGGGACTTGGGCGCGTCATGATCAACGTTGGCGCCGCCGGATACACAGAGAAGAAGCCAGGAGCGTCATGACCAAGTCACGGATTGATACAGACTTCAACCTCAACACGATGGTCGGTTACCTGATCCGCGTGTCGCAGCAAGTCCATTATTCGCTGTGGAATGCGGCCAGCGACGTGGGGAACCTGACATCGCCACAGTTCGCGGTGTTGCACGCACTCAGCCACGACCACCCGCTGGATCAGACCGCCCTTGGCGAGAGGGCCTCACTCGATCGCACCACTCTCGCCGAAATCGTCACCAGGCTCTCCAAGCGCGGCTTGGTCGCCCGGACCCGGGATACCGAAGACGGCCGTCGCAATCTCGTGACGATCACCGACGAGGGTCGCGAAGTCCACGACACAGCCGCTGTCGGCGCCTACGACATCAATGAACGATTCCTGTACGCCGTTGCGCCCGAAGACCGCGAGGTCTTGGTTCGGGTACTCGGTCAGATCATCGCGACGCACCGCGAGAACCCGAACCTACCGTGACCTGACAACCCGCAGTCCGCGAGCGGGACGAAGCTATGACGAACGAAGCTGATCCGATCACCACGCCGCGTCATCCGTTGAAGGTCATGCCAAGCGGAACGGATCTCGGGCCTTCTGGTTCGTGTCGATCCAGACCGTCTTCTCCTCTGTGTATTCGCGCATGACTTCGGTGCCGTTCTCGAGTCCGATACCACTGGACTTCACACCACCGAACGGTGCCGCGTACGAAACGCGACGATAGCAATTGACCCACACCGTTCCGGCCTCGATGGCGTGGACCATCCTCTGAGTCCGTCCGAGATCAGTCGTCCAGACAGCAGCTGCGAGACCGTACTGCGTGTCATTGGCGATCGAGATCGCCTCCTCTTCCGTGCTGAAACGCAGAAGCCCGGCCACCGGTCCGAAAATCTCCTCTCTCGCGATCTCCATGGATGAGGTGACGTCGGCGAACACCGTCGGCGCGACATGGAATCCACCCGGGGACGGTGGGGTCAGCGGTCGACCCCCACCGATCACCAGACGCGCGCCCTCCGCCCGGGCCTTGTCGATTCGCCGAAGGACCGAGTCAAACTGTTCGCTCCACGTCAGCGCACCCATCTCCGACGACCAGTCGAAAGGGTCGCCGATCTTCACGGCACCAACGCGCTCGACCAGTCTCTCGAGTACCGCATCGTAGATCGAATCCTGCACCAACACCCGTGATCCCGCGGTACACATCTGCCCGCCGGCGGCGAAGCTGCCGGAGATGATCCCGTTCACCGCCAGGTCGATGTCGGCATCATCGAACACGATGTTCGGAGACTTTCCGCCGAGCTCGAGCGAGACGCGGCTCAAGTTCTCCGCGGCCGCCTTCATCACCTTCTTACCGGTCGCCGTCGATCCGGTGAACGCGATCTTGTCCACCCCCGGATGGGACGAGAGCGCTGCTCCCGCGGCGCGTTGTCCGGACACCACGTTGACCACGCCGCGAGGCACCCCCGCCTCGTCGAGGACGCGGGCGAACTCCAACGTCGACACCGGAGCGACTTCAGATGGCTTGATCACGATCGTGTTTCCTGCGGCCAGCGCAGGGCACAGCTTCCACAGCATGAGCAGAATCGGCGAGTTCCACGGCGTGATGGCGGCCACGACTCCAATCGGGCCCGGCACCGTATAAGTGAAGGTCTGCTCCATCGGAACCGGAATCGTACTGCCGCGGAGGGATTCTGCGACACCGGCGTAGTAGTAGCACCACGTACTGAATGCACGCGCCAGCCCTATGGTCTCTCGGATAACCTTCCCGGTGTCCAACAACTCGTGGACGGCGAGGCGTTCGATCACGTCCGGCCTGGCAAGAACATCTCCCAGTCGTCTCAATACCGCGGAGCGTTCGGTTGCGCCGGCGTTGCGCCACCCACCGTCGAAAGCTCGCCTGGCCGCGGTGACCGCGGCATCGATGTCATCCGCCTGTCCGTCGGCCACCTCCGCCCAGATCTCACCGGTCGACGGATTGACCGACGTAAATGTTTTGCCGCCCTTGGCATCGACCCATGAGCCGTCGATGTAGAGCTGGTAGCGTGCCACCCCGGAATAGGGATTGGTCAGCATCGGCTCGGCCATCAGATCGGTCATGCCGGCTCCCTGTTCGCTGCTCTCGAAGGATCGATCTGCACGGTGCGTGCCTCTATCAGGATGTCGACGTCGTCTGTGCCGATACCGATCTCGGCAAGGACCGAGACGGTGTGTTCACCAAGGTGAGCGATGTCGCCGATACTGCCCGCCGGGTCCGCGACCGGCGTTCGAGGTAGGCAGACACCTGCGGGGGTGGTACCCCACAGTTTCATCGCATCGAGCTGTGGGTCGCTAGCCAGCGCGCCGATCGGCCGTACCACCGAGGCCGGCACGGATACGGCAACCAGCCGGTCGACAACCTCCGAGGCCGCGATCGTCGACGTCGCCGACTCGATGTCGGAGATGAGCTCGTCGCGGTGAGCGCTGCGGTCGGGATTGGTTTGATAACGCGGGTCTTCCGCCAGCTCCGGAACACCGAGCGCCATCGCGGTGCGCTGCCACATCGCATCGCTGTTCACACCGATCATGACCATCTGGTCAGCGGCCCGGATGGCTTGATAGGGCGCGAAGTTGTGCTGCGCGGTCCCCAGACGCTGGGGCTCCACCCCGGCGAGCCTGACCGACGTCAGATGATGCATCAGGTAGCCGACGGCCGTACCGAGCATCGTTGTCTCGATCTGACGGCCCCTACCATCCTGAAGTCGCTGCATCAGCGCCGACACGACGCCGAGCGCGGCCCATACTCCGGACCCGACGTCGATGACGGCACCGCCGACGCGCGCCGGGTCACCGGAGGGATGGCCGGTGAGGTCCATCAGTCCCGAGTATGCCTGGATGACCGCGTCGAACCCGGCGACGCCGGCCATCGGCCCGACCGTACCGAATGCGTTGACACTGCAGTAGATGAGACGGTCGTTGATCTTCTCGAGATCCTCCCAAGCCAGCCCCAGCGCGGCAGCCTTCCCCGGACGCATACTCTCGACGAACACGTCGGCCATCTCGACCAGACCATGGATCAGCTCGCGACCTCGAGAAGTCTTGGCGTCGATAACGATCGACTCTTTGTCGCGGTTGAACGCCGAGAACACCGTCGAAGTCCCTGTTGGGTCCTGCGGGAACCACGACCGGGACACATCGCCGCCGGGCGGTTCGACCTTGATCACCCGCGCACCGAGATCGGCCAGGATCAGCGTGGCCGAGGGCCCAGCGATGTTCACGGTCAGATCGACGACCGTGATCCCTTCCAGCGGACGCCGGCTGACGGCTTGGACGTCACTCATCGACTCAGCCGACTGCGAGGCGGTCGAAACGCCCCGGTGATTGAGTTCCGATGGCGTCGGCGGGCCACTGCCGAGCGGGCCACTTCACCTTGCCGCCGGATCCGGTGGCGGGGTACTCGTGCGCGGAACTGATGGGCACATCGATCACATAGACCGTCCCCGACCCCACGCCGCGCTTCACGGCTGCATCCAGGTCGCCGGCATCCTCGACACGCTCACCGTCCGCACCGTAGGCCCGGGCCAGGGCAACGAAGTCGGGATTGTTCAGCGCAGTCCACGACGGCTGTCCGTAGAGGTTGGTCATGAATCCCTTGTTGGCGCCGAGCGCTGAATCGTTGAAGACCACGATGGTCACCGGGATGTTCTCTCGGAGTGCAAGCGCAATCTCATTGTGCGCATAGCCAAATCCGCCGTCACCGACACCGACGACGACGTTGGACTCGGGGCGTGCGAGTTTGGCGCCTAGTGCCATCGGGAAGCCCGCTCCGAGTACGCCGCCGCCGAATGTCGTCACCAGCCGCCGCGACCGCTCTGCTGTGGTGCCCTGGAAGATCCATCCGGTGTTGTTCCCGGCATCGGACACAATCACGTCTTCCGGCGACAGCGCCGACTCGATGGCATCGACTACCCGCCACGGGCTGATCGGGCTCTCATCGACCTGTGCACGCCGGCGCTTCTGCACAACCCACTCTTCTTTCGCCTCAACCACCGCGGCATGATGCGCGCGCTCCTGGTACGGGGCCTCGATGAAGTCCGGGTTCTGCCGCGTTGCCTCGATGATCTGCCGGAGCACGGTACGGGCATCGCCCACAATCCCGATCTCGGGAAAATAGAAGTTGCCTAGCTGATCGGAGTCGGTGTCGATGTGCACCAGTCGTCCTGGCATCGGGGCGGTGAACGATTGCGAGTAGCCCCATTCGGAGATCCTCGAACCGACAGCGATGACGAGATCGGCATCGGCAATCCAGTCGTTGGCGCACCGCCACCCGATCGGTCCGCTCGTCCCGAGGGACAACGGATGCGACTCGGGCAGGATGCCCTGTGACGTCAGAGTTGTCGTCACCGGGATTCCGAGGAGTTCTGCGAGTTGCTTCACCTCGGCATCGGCGCCCGAAGACACCGCCCCACCACCGACGATGAGAACCGGGCGTTTCGCGCCCACTGCGAGGTCGACCACAGCTCGGATCTGCTCGGGGTCGGCTCCCGGGCGGTGCGTCGGCGCCGACCACCCCTTCGGAATGTCCATCTCGGCAATGTCAACCGTCAGATCGAATGGGATATCGACGAATGTGGGACCCGCCGGCGATCCATGTGCTCGCTGAATCGCGCGATTTATGGTCTCGGGTAGCTTGTCCGGCCGCTCCACCCGCGTTGCGTATCGGGTCGTGGGAGCGAGAGATTCGACGTTCGGCATCTCCTGCATCGAATCGCGGCCCTTGAAAGACCCGTCGACGTTGAACCCGAGGTGGACGGACGGAATCCGAGAGAACATCCCCTCGTACAGCGCCATCGGGATCAGCAGCGTTCCGCACGTGTGCCACAGACCGGCGGCCGCAGCTCGGCCTTTGATGTAGTTGTATCCGTTGATGAGATGGGCGCCGCCCAATTCTGTGGCCGGATACATGGTTCGCATACCGGTTCGTTCTCGGGTGGCATCGGCCAGCTCCTGGGTCGTATGACCAATGTAACCGACCAGGAGATCGGTACCACCCTCCTCGAGCGTGTCCAAGATCGCGTCTGCGCCGCGCATAAGAGCCATCGAAACTCTCCTCATTCATTGATCTTGACGCCGTGGCCCGGACCGGCTCACTGCGTAGTACATCGAACGTAACGTCGCTCGCCGACGTCTAACATCTGCATTTGCAAGGGGCCACTAGGCCCCTGGCTCAACGTCCTCGCCACACGGGGTCACGCTGCTCAGCAAAGGCGGCTATCCCTTCCGCTCCGTCGTCGGTGAACTTGAGCATCCGCAGCATCGTCTCTTCCAAACGAAGACCGGAAGTGCGATCCATGTCGCGAGCCCGAATCGCCAATTCCTTGCAGGCTTGCACCGCCAACGGCGGCAGTGCGGCGAGGCGACGTGCGTAATCGGTTGCTGCCGTCAATAATTCGTCCATCGGAACCACCTTGTTGATCAGGCCCCACCGCAGAGCCGTTTCCGCATCGATGGGCTCACCCAGCAGCAGCATCTCCATCGCGATGGGATGGGGCAGTTGCTCGAGTATTCGCTGCGTTCCACCGTTCGCAGGCAGCAATCCTCTTTTGACCTCACTCAGCGCGAAGGTGGCATGGGAGGCAGCGATTCGCAGATCTGTCGCCAACAGGAGGGTGACGCCCCCTCCCATGCAGTATCCGTTGATGGCGGCGACGACAGGTTTGTTGACCTCGAGACCCTTGTTCAGCAATTGGTCCTTCTGCGTCATCCAGAATTCCGACAAGTCGCCAGGAGAACCGACGAAGGATTTCAGGTCGGCTCCCGCGGTAAAGGATCTGTTGCCGGCCCCGGTGATGACAGCAGCGCGAATGTCGACGTCGTCGCGTATCCGGATCCACGCATCCGAAAGTGCCTGATATGTGGGGCCATCCATCGCATTGAGGCGCTCGGGTCGGTTGATCGTCACCGTCGCCACGCCGTCATCCACGTCGAAAATCAAAGACATGTTTCACTCCTACCTTCGTGTGCTTGTCTATTCCTGCTCAGCGGCGGATTCGCCTTCACCGGCGGTGAGAATCGCCTGTGCCATGGTGATCATCGGCCCGTCCACCATGCGTCCTTCGAAGTTGATGACCCCGGATTCTGCGTCACCGACCGCAGCCATCAGACCCGACGCCCACCTGAGCTGATCGTCGTTGGGACGGTATGCCTTCCGGATCAGAGGAATCTGATGTGGATGGATGGCGACCTTTGCCGCAAACCCCATCGCGACGGCCTCGATGCATTCTGTTTCGAGGCCGTCCATATCTGCGATGTCCAGAAACACACCGTCCCATGCGCCGATACGGGCTGCGGCGGCCGCGATCAGTATTCGGCTTCGCGCGTAGTCCACGTGTGGAAGGTACTTGCGGTCACGCCCTCGACTGCTCCAGCCGCCGATATCGGCAGTCAGATCTTCTCCGCCCCACATCAGACCGACGCACCTGTGCACCGCGGCTATCTCGTGGGCCGCCTGGACCCCCCGTGCCGACTCGCACAATCCGATCACCGAGAACTGCGAGAGTGAATCGATCGCTTCTGGATCCTCTGCCTTCGGCACCATCACGGTGCGTACCCCTGATTCACCGATCATCTCCAGGTCTCGTCGGCCCTCCAAGGTGTCAATCGAGTTGACCCTTACCAGTATTCGATCAACTGGCAGGTCGGGAAGCGCTTCGCGCAACGCGGATCGAGCCGCATCCTTCCGAGCGAACGAGACAGCGTCCTCTAGGTCGATGATGACCGCATCTGCTCGTGCAAGTGCTTTGCCATACCGATCGGGGCGGTCTCCGGGACAGAACAACACCGCCGGTCCGAAGGTCGGAACGGTGCGGACGCTCATGGCTGTATCTGCAGGTTCTTCAGCTCTGTTCATGATCACCGCTATTCGAGATTCGTCGCGTCGCCCACACTGATGACCGCGATCAGATCGCCGCCCTCGACCTTCGCCACGCTGGCGATAGCTGCACGCATGATGGTGCCACTGCGCTGTGCAGTGATCGACGCCTCCATCTTCATGGCCTCGATGGTGGCGATCGTGTCACCCATCGACACCGAATCACCTTCCGCCGCGATCAGCGTGACCACCCCTGCGAACGGCGCAGCAAGATGTGCTGGGTCGGAGCGGTCGGCCTTCTCCGCAAGCGGAACCTCAGCGGCGATCGATCGGTCGCGCACTGCCACCGGCCGCAACTGACCGTTCAAGATACACATCACCGTCCTCATGCCGGCGCCGTCAGGCTCGGAGATCGCCTCGAGTCCGATGAGTAGCTCGACCCCTTTCTCGAGCCGCACCCGATGCTCCTCCCCCTGGCGCAGGCCGTAGAAAAACTGGTTGGCGGACAAGCCCGTGAGATCGCCGAATTGTTCACGGTGCGCCTCAAACGCTTTGGTCGGACCAGGAAAGAGCAATCGGTTCAGCACCGCGCGCCGGACAGTTCCGTCTCCGTCGAGTAACTTCTCATCGTCGGGAGACAACGCCACGACTTCCCGCGCCGCGCCCCGCCCCTCGAGTGCCTTCGTCCGAAACGGTTCCGGCCAGCCGGCCGCGGGCGTGCCCAGGTCACCACGTAAGAACCCGACGACAGAATCCGGGATGTCGAAGTCCGCAGCGTTGGCCGCAAGCTCGTCGACAGACACCCCCGAACCAACGAGATGGAGCGCGAGATCACCGACGACCTTGGACGACGGCGTGACCTTGATCAGGCGACCGAGAAGGCGGTCGGCATCGGCATAGGCCTGTTCGATGTCTTCGAATCGGTCACCGAGTCCGAGCGCGATCGCTTGCTGGCGCAAGTTCGACAGTTGACCACCAGGAATTTCATGGGTGTACACGCGCCCTGTCGGGGCCGCCAGCCCCGACTCGAACGGTGCGTACACCATTCGTACCGCCTCCCAGTACGGCTCCAGATCGCAGACCGCGCGGAGATCGAGGCCGGTCGCACGGTCTGTATGTGCTGCAGCAGCCACGATCGCTGACAACGCCGGTTGGCTGGTGGTACCTGCCATCGCCGCGGTGGCTCCGTCGACTGCGTCAGCGCCTGCTTGCCACGCTGCGAGATAGGTGGCGAGCTGGCCTCCGGGCGTATCGTGGGTGTGCACGTGAACGGGTAGATCGAACTCCGACCGCAACGCGGTGACGAGGGTTGCGGCTGCGGGCGGACGAAGCAACCCTGCCATGTCTTTGATCGCCAAGATGTGGGCGCCGGCCTGTACCGCCTGCTCTGCGAGTTTCAGGTAGTAGTCCAGCGTGTAGAGGCTCTCACCGGGGTCAGATAGGTCGCCCGTATACGAAAGCGCGACCTCGGCGACGGCGGTTCCCGTTTCGCGCACCGCGTCGATGGCCGGCCGCATCTGGTCGACGTTGTTGAGCGCGTCGAAGATCCGGAAGATGTCTACCCCGGTTGCTGCTGCCTCGGACACGAACGCCCGCGCGACCTTGTCCGGGTACGGGGTGTACCCGACGGTGTTTCGGCCACGGAGCAGCATCTGCAACGCGATGTTCGGTACGGCCTCACGTAGTGCGGCCAGCCGCTCCCAGGGGTCCTCAAACAGGAAGCGCAGCGCCACGTCGTAAGTCGCTCCACCCCAACACTCGATCGAGAGCAACTCCGGGGTCAATCGAGCCACATGACCGGCGACACCGAGGAGCCCGCTCGTTCGCACTCTGGTGGCCAGCAACGACTGATGGGCATCACGAAACGTTGTATCCGTCACGGCCAGTGGCTTTTGGTTTCTCAGTGCCTGGGCGAACGCATCGGGCCCGAGCTCACGCAGACGCTGACGGCTACCGGGAGGTGGTGGCGCCGTCAGGTCCACGGCGGGCAGCTTGTCGATGGGGTAGACAGTCGACGGACGGTTGCCATGCGGCTTGTTCACTGTCACGTCGGCCAGGTACGTGAGAAGCTTTGTTCCGCGATCGCCGGATGCGCGCGCAGTCAGTAGTTCGGGGCGCTCTTCGATGAACGATGTCGTCACCTCCCCCGCGCGAAAGGCCGGATCGGCCAGAAGACCTTGCAAGAACTGGATGTTGGTGGCAACGCCCCGGATACGGAATTCCGCGATACCACGTTGCGCTCGCCTGACCGCATCGTCGAAAGTCCTTCCACGGCAAGTCATCTTCACCAGCATCGAGTCGAAGTATGCCGATATCTCGGCCCCGACCGTGGTTCCACCGTCCAGTCGGATTCCGGCACCTCCGGGCGTTCGATACGCGGTGATACGTCCGAGATCAGGCCGGAACCCGTTCGAAGGATCTTCCGTTGTGATGCGGCATTGCAGGGCGGCGCCGCGAATGAACATCTCTTCTTGTCGGAGCCCGATCTCCTCCAGCGAATCACCGGACGCGATGCGTAACTGCGCCTGCACAAGATCTACGTCGGTGATCTCTTCGGTGACGGTGTGTTCGACCTGGATCCGCGGGTTCATCTCGATGAATACGTGATTGCCGTCGCGGTCCACCAAGAACTCGACGGTCCCGGCGCAGGAGTAGCCGATCTCCTTGGCGAATGCGACCGCGTCCCGGCACAAACGCGACCGCAAGTCGTCCGAGATGTTTGGCGCCGGTGCGAGTTCGACCACCTTCTGATGCCTGCGTTGCACACTGCAGTCGCGCTCGAACAGATGTATGACATTGCCGTAGGTGTCCGCGAGAATCTGCACCTCGATGTGGCGAGGGTCGATCACCGCCTCCTCGAGAAACACGGTGGCGTCTCCGAATGCCGACTCGGCCTCCCGCCCGGCCGCTTCGATGGCCCCGCGCAGGGCGGCTCGGTCGGGCACGCGGCGCATCCCGCGGCCGCCGCCGCCCGCAACTGCCTTGACGAACAACGGGAACGACATCGATGTCGCCGCATCCATCAGTTCGTCGACATCGGCTGACGGCTCCGACGACTCGAGGACGGGCAAACCTGCGGCTTTTGCCGCCTCGATGGCCCTGGCCTTGTGGCCGGTAAGTTCCAACACCTGCGCGGAGGGCCCGACGAAGGTGATGCCCGCTGCGGCACAGGCAGTGGCCAGATCTGGATTCTCTGACAAGAACCCGTAGCCCGGGTACACCGCGTCTGCCTCGGCCCGGATTGCCGTATCGACGATGTGGGATACTGAGAGATAGTTCCGAACTGGATGGCCCCGCTCTCCGATCTCGTACGCCTCGTCCGCCTTCGTGCGATGAAGGGAGTTTCGATCCTCGAACGGAAAGACCGCTACCGTCGCCACGCCGAGCTCGTAGGCCGCCCGCAGGGCGCGTATCGCAATCTCTCCACGGTTGGCGACGAGCATCTTCGAAAACATGTGATCCTTTGCTAGAGAGTGGCCATCTTTCTTCGCCGGGCCAGGATTCTGGCTACCTACGTCTTGCTGTGACTACGGCTGTTCGATCAATAATACTCAGTATACTGAGTATACTTGGAAAGTTCGACGAAATCCGCGTTCTTCCGACAACCGATCTCACGAGACCGTCAGGGCAATAGATACTTTCGTGGCGCCCTCTACAGAAGGCGAAGACGTCGTGCCGTTGTCACTGCCTCGATGCGCGTATGGGCATTCAACTTGAACAGCACCGACTGCACATAGCTGCGGACCGTGTTCACCGACAGGCATAGTTCACCAGCGATATCTCGGCTCGTCATCCCGTGGGCGACCAGTCGCAACACGTCGTGCTCCCGGGACGTCAGCGACGAAACACCACAACCTGCCGAACGTCTGACCTCATCGGAACTCGACCTCGTCAACCGTGGATCGAGTACCGTCTCGCCCGCGACGACCTTTTCCAAACTCTGGACGATATCCATCTCGATGGTGTCTTTGAAGAGCACGCCGGCAACTCCGGCGTCGAGGCAAGCGTTGATGAGCTGCCTGTCGTCGTGTCCCGTCAACACCACCACTCGGGGTATCGAGCCGCCGTGTAGACGTAGCTCCCGCAAGACATCCGGCGCGAGGTCGTCACCGAGGCGCAGATCCAAGATCAGGATGTCCGGTTCTCGCGCTCGATAGGCCTGCACGCACATCGGCCTGCTGAGTGCCTGCCAGATGACCTCGTAACGCGTTTCGGCAAGAAGCTGGCGGACACCGCGCAGTACCACCGGATGGTCGTCGGCGATTCCAACCGAGAGCCCGGAATCGGATGTGATCGCATGGGCGCTCATGGCAACGCCGGCACCCAAGCCCGGACCGTCAGGCCACCATCCTCGTTCGAAGACACCTGTAACCGTCCACCAAGCAGTGACATGCGATGGCGCAAACTCTTCAGGCCGAACTTGACTCGACCTGCAGACGAGGTCGTGAGCGGCGAGAGGTTCAGCTCACGGTGTCCGCCGCCATCGTCCATCACCGCGACCGTCACCATGTCCACACCGAAGGTCAGCGTCACGGCCACCCCGGAGTCTGGGGCGTGTTTCATGACGTTGTTGAGTGCTTCGGTCACCACACTTCCCAGCGTGTCCGAAGCCGCCTGGTCCAGCAGAAACGGTGTGCCGGCCACACCAAAACTGATGGGAGTCGCGGCTCGCCCATTGAACCTTCTGGTGACGGTCCGCAGTCGCAACGCGAGATCTCGGCCATCAGGGACCGCATCGGTAGCGTCGAGAGCGTCTCGCGCCATCGAATTCGCGGCCCCGGCGAGGGACTCGATCGACCGAAGCTGGTCGTGCAGACGCCGATCGTCCAGCGCTGCGATCTCGCGAGCGCGGCGGGCATTGACCCCGATACCGAACAGTAGCGGGATGAGCTCGTCGTGGACCTCCCGTACCAATCGCTGGCGCTCATCGGCTCGCGCCGCCTCCACGGCCTGAGCCATCTGCATCGAAGCACCGACCATCGGGCTGACCGTGGCGGCTATATCGTTCAGTCTCATCGCATCGTCCTGCGAAATCGTCTTCTCGCCCCGTCGGCCGACAAACAGCAGACCAAGGGCCTCGGCATGGACGAACAGGGGGAAACCCGCTGCGGCCCTGATACCTTCGCGGCGGACCATGACGTCGCGGAACGGAAGCGGCGACTGGACCTGAGCATATTCATCCACATTCACCGGTCGCCGCTGCGACAACGCCAGTCCGCCCAGTCCGGTTCGCACCGGAAAGCGCATTCCGACCATCTCTTCGGTCCGGTTCCCGGCAGTCGCACGGACGACGAGATCCCGCTTGTCCAGGATCGTCATGTTGACCAGATCAACGCCCAGATCTGAGCGGACGTAGTCGGTCACGCGCTGAGCCAGGGCGTCCAGTTCCATGAGACCGAGAGCTGAGAACTGCAACTCCGTTACGGCCTCGGGCTCACGAATCCGAACGGCTTCACTGACTGCAGTCACGCCCGGCCTTCCTTTCTGTATCGGAGTGCCCAGCGGCACAACGACAATCGTCATCTCGACCGTGATGCCCGCTCAACGAGATGAGCTCGTCGTCACCACTCGACCAGCAACCGCGTCAGACCGTAGTTCTGTCCGGTTGTCTTGAACTCCAAGTCCTCAACGGGCATCGCCAGTCGAAGGCCAGGAAGCCGCTGAAACAGCCGGCACCAGGCGACCTGGAGCTCCACACGGGCCAGGTTCTGTCCGACGCACTGGTGCGGACCGAATCCAAATGCGACGTGGTGGCTGATTCCCTCGCGGGTGACATCCAGGTCGTCGAGCGACCGGTCCCCCGAGTCGAACGCCTGCGGATCGCGGTTTGCCGCCATGATCGACATCACCACCCCGTCCCCGGCGCTGATGAGCTCGCCGCCCACCTCGATATCCGCTGTGGCAATCCGGCTTGGTTCGACCTGAACGATGCTGAGGTACCGCAACATCTCCTCCACGGTCGACGGCGCGAGCGCCGACGGATCCGACATCAGGAGACTCAACTGGTCAGGATTTCGCAGGAACGCGAGTATTCCGAGCCCGATCATGTTGGCGGTCGTCTCATGCCCTGCGCCGATGACGAACCGGCCGATGGTGACGATCTCCTCGAACTCCAATTTGCCGCTGGCAACAGTGACATTGACCAATCTCGACAGGAGGCTCTCGTCCGGGTTGTCGACCTTCTTGAGTGCCGTTTCCCTGATCACGTCGAGGACGAAGTGATTGGCCGCAACCCGATCTTCGGGCGCTGAACCCAGATCGAAAATGTTCTCCATGGCTTCGACGACTCGAACCGCATCTGAGTGTTCGACACCGAGGATCTCGCAGATCACTGCAGTGGTGATCTTCAGGGCGAAGTCCTCCACCACATCGACGGGACCTCCTTGCGCGATCATCGCATCGAGGGTCTCGTCGACGATCTCAATGATTCTCGGCCGGTGCCGCTCGGCTTGTTTCGGAGTCAGCGACGAGATCAAGGTCCGGCGTCGCAGTGCGTGTTCGGGACCGTCCATTCGGATGAACAGCCCCGCCTCGGTCTCCACCTGGGTCGGCGCATTGTTGGGATATCCGTGGGCGGTGATGTCCGTGCTGAAACGTGGATCGCTCAGCGCCTGCCGCACATCTGCGTGCCGGCACAGAAGCCATGGCTCCCGCCCGTTCCACGTCTGCACGCGGGTGAGGCCTTCGGACTCGCGCGCACGCTTCAACTCGTCAGCGAGCTCGAACGGCTCATTTCTGATGATGGGGTACGAGGTTCGAGCGGCGGTTTCGGCCACTCCGGCTTTCTCAATCAACGTATCTCCTCGAGGATGTGACTGTTCCCCGCCAAGTGCGCGGAACAAGGAGGGTGGCAGCCCAGCAATCGTCAGTCGCCATCGACGCGAATCACGCTCGCAGGGCAACGATTGGCTGCCTCTTCCACATTGCCACGCTCGGATGCGGGTGCGTCAGGCGAAACGAGGACAACGATGCCGTCGTCCTCACGTTGATCGAAGACGTCGGGTGCCGCCAGAACACACTGGCCGGCACCGATGCAGGCGTCTTCATCGATTTCGATATGCATTCAAACCTCCTAGACAGGGCAACAGAACCAGCGCCGGCCGCAACCGGAACACCGCGCCCATTCGCTGCGCTGACGAACCGGGCTGACCATCGGCTTCAGGGTGGTCGGGCTCCGCCGTGTATTTGTTCAGTACACTGAGTAGTGTACTGGGTCACACCTGGGCGGTCAAGACAACGGGGACGATTCCGCGCGCAGTGGGGTTGACCCCGACCGTCACCCAGCAGGCGGTTTACCGAGGAATGCAGTGCGCGGTTCGACCGTGTCGAGTTGCGCGCAGAACGTGATCTGGAGGACGAACGACTCGATCATCCACCGTGAGGCCGCACGGCGGAACCGCAGCGTATGCGTGCCGCCAATTGCGAGCAGTGTTCCCGAACCACGACCGGTCAGCTCGAAGAAACGCCCCGCCAACACTGCCGTGTCACCGGAAACCTCGACTTCACAGGTCGTTCCGTGATGGCCGGAGTACACCCGATCGTCGTCGGCAGGGCGAGGCGGTGACACCCGCTCGAAGAACTCACGCTTGATGACGTCCCGGCCCCGCCAGGCTCGATCCCCGCTGTCGGCGCCTCGCGCCTCGAAGATCGCGTCGTCGGCGAACATGTCACCGAGTTCCTCGTGGGCGCCGCCGCGGTCGTAGAGGAGCATGTACGAATGCCACAGGGCGCGGAGCGAGTCGGTGTCCTCGAGCCGCTGAACTCGCTCTTCCAAGGACTGCGAATCGCCGGTCAACTCAGCCACCTCCCGCGAGCCGTCACACCCTTACGACAGTGCAGGTCAGACATATGTCGAGTCACCTTCGAACTCTCCTCTCGTTGTGGTCATGTGAGTATTTCACCGGTTGCCGGCGTGCCAGCCCTGTTCGCTCGCAACGGAAGCCCAGACTTCGATCGAGCCGCACCAGCTCTACTTCGACGAGGAACAACAGTTCTACTTCGACGAGGGGCGTCGCAGGAAGATCGTCAACCCCACAGCGAAGATCAGGAATGCACCGTTGAACACGTCCGCGATCCAGCTGTCGAAACCGAGCATCTGGAGCCCGGTGACACCAACAGCCACCAGGTAGATCGCGACCAGCGTTCCGACGACATTGAATCGGCCTAATTTGATCGCGGATGCACCGAGGAACGCGGCCGTGATCGGAGGGAGCAGGTAGGCGCCGCTCGCTGTCGGGTCTATCGACCCCAGCGAACCTGCGGCCAAGATCCCGGCGAGCGCACTGAGCGTGCCCGACACCACGTAAACACCCTGGCGATAGGTGTTGACCCGCAGTCCGGCCAACCGCGCAGCTTCGGCACTGTTGCCGATGAACAGCAGGTAGCGGCCTGTCGGCGTCCACTCGAAGACGTAATAGACGAGTAGCGCGATTCCCCAGCCGATCCAGACAGCCATCGTCAAGTCCAAAAAGCTCATCCGAGTAAAATCCAGTAGCTCCGTCGGCACCGTGGTCATCAGCGCGCCACCACTGATCAAGCTGGCAAGGCCGACCAGGACGGTGAGGGTGCCGAGAGTTGCGATGAAACTGTCGATTCCGATCCGAACAACCAACAAGCCGTTGAGGAGGCCCATGACCGGACCGATCAGAAGCGCCAGCAGACACGCGACGATCGCCGAAACACCATGGGCGGTTAGATAGCCGAGAACGCATCCGGACAGAACCATCACCGCCGACACCGACAGGTCGAAGTCACCGGCACGCAGCGGAATGACGATGGCGATCGACAAGAGCAGAATCGTCGCCTGTCCGATGATGAGGACGCGGACGTTCGTGGTCGTCGCGAATGTGTCCGGTGCAGCAATGCTGAACACGACACAGAGCACGACGAACAGGAATGGCACCGCCCAAGGGCCCAGAGATGTCAGCATGCCCGTCCGGACGCGAACGTCTCTGTTCGGGGCCGATGGGGGCGGTGGCTCAACGCTCGACGGGACCGGAGAATTCGACTCCGATTGATTTCCAGAAATCATGGCTAATTTCCCTACTCGACGACTGATGATTGTTGCGACAGTGTGAGGATCCGGTCCTCGGAGACCTCGCTACCCGTAAGAGTCGCCGAGATGGATCCGTACCTCATGACGTGGACGCGGTTGCACAACTGGGCGACCTCCTCGGCATCCGACGAGAAGACGACCACGGCCGCACCATCAGTTGCCGCCTGCCGGACCACATTGAGAATCTCCTTCTTGGCCCCCACATCAACCCCCTGGGTGGGCTCATGGAGAAGCAGTACGCCTGGCCGCTGCCGAAGGGCACGAGCCATCACCACTTTCTGTTGATTCCCGCCGCTGAACTTGGTGATCTCCAACGATGGCCGCAGAGGACGTACTCCGAAGTCGTGCAGGGCACTGTCCGAGAACCCGTGTTCGGTCGCCCGTCGCAGGCGCCATCTCCGCCAGAAGTCCTTCAGGAATGGAAGCGTCAAGTTCTCCGAGGCCGAGCCCCCAAGCCACAGCGCGTCCCGCTGCCTATTACCTGGGACCAGTTGCATCCCCAGCTGTTTGGCCGAGCGAGGTTCACCATCGGTCGCCACGCCGTCGACGGTGACCTCACCGGACAGGCGCGTGCGCCCCCCAGCCAGCAAATACGGCACATCGTCCTGTCCCATACCCGTCAGCCCCGTTATTCCCACGATTTCTCCCTGGCGCGCCTGAAAACTCAATTCCGACACGGGACCGTGGGTCATTCGATTCACGTCGAGCCGCACAACCTTGTCAGAGCTCTCGGGTTTGTCCGGATAGAACTCACCGATCTCATAGCCGAGCATAAGTTCGACGATCTCCGCCTCCGAGGCACTCGACGACTCGCGCGTTGCGACGATTTTCCCGTTGCGGAGAACGCTGATTCGGTCACACACACTGAGCACTTCGTTCATATGATGGCTGATGTAGAGGACAGCAGTCCCGTTGCCGGCCATCGTCCTAAGCAGTTCCAGGAGCCGAAGCGACTCACCTCGCGGCAGCGCCGCCGTCGGCTCGTCCAGAATGATGACCTTGCGCTGGTCTCCGTCGCCGAGTTGCCTCAGCGCACGAAGGATCGCCACGACCGTTCGCTCCGCAGGCGACAACGTACCGACGAGCCGGTGAGGATCGAGCGCGAAACCGAATTGTTCACAGAGCTTTCCGACGACCTCCGCTTCACGTCGGGAGCTGATGGGCGCGGTGAGTGGCCGTTCGTAGCCCGTGGATATTCCGGTGTTGTCGGCCACCGACATCGACTCGACCAGAGCCAGATCCTGATGGACAATTGCCAATCCGTGTTGCTGGGGGTCACGCACGGGCAGGTTCATCGCATTGCCGTGCAGCCGGACTTCCGAACCACTGTCCGGCGTATGGATACCGCCTAAGATCTTGACCAATGTAGACTTGCCAGAACCATTTTCGCCGACGAGTCCGTGTATCTCACCTTGTCCGATGGACAGATCAACATCGTGCAGGACCTTGACGTTGCCGAACGTCATGGACACACTCTTCGCTGCCAGTGCAAGTTTCGTCACTATGATGCCACTCTCCGGATTCGGTCCGACCCACGTTTCGGGTAACGCATCAGTGCCCCTCCAAGGTCTCTGCACGGTGCCTGAAAACTGCGCATCCGAGGGTTGCACACATTTTGTTGATTACTCCTTCATCGGTGCCAGGCTGCTGATCTCAATACCGACGAGCCCATGAGCAGCAGGAAGAGTATGGAGACGGACCGCTTCTCGGACTCTCACACACCCACGGGTCGGAGTCCTGCGTGGTCGGTTGCATCGAACAAATTACTCAGTGTGCTGATGAGTTGACGAAAATGTAGCCCCTTCCAGGGGGTGTGTCAACCGTCACAGCGACGAGGTGCAGTCTTACTTCATGAGCTTCGAACATCAAAGCGCCCGGCTCGTCCTGGAGCCTGGTCGCGAAAAGGATCGAGCACACTGTTCACGACCATGAAGGTATCCATCGTGGCCAGGTCGAAGCCCCCGCTTGTGGATCAGATGGAGTCCGCTTTAAGTCCGTAGTTGTCGACAGGACCCTCAAGACGCCGGCGAAGGTGTAATTACCAACCACCCAACCTTGGGATTTCCATTGGAGAGGGTGATGCCCGCCAATGCCCCTGGCGCGGTTCAGCTCGGCGCCTTCCGAGTCCGCGCTGGAGGCGCGCCTTCGACGGAAGTAAAATGAGGGGAAGTACTAGCCACTTCTCGCTCTCTGCGGGGTGCAGGACGGGTCCACCGGCGGCGGCCCGCAGAATCGACCACTCTTGTGTATCCGGTGCTCATCAGCGCGCCACTCAGCGGCCGCTGACTGATCGTAATCACCGTTAGGCATCCCCGGCTTTACCCAACTGTGAAGAAATGGTGCTGCGGACCCGGAGAAGGCAGCCAGGCCATTCTTAGTTCGGCCTCTCGTCACGACTGCCCTACTCGAGCTCCGAATTGGACACGCAGCTGTCGTTGGGTGCCGCACGCCACCCTATTGCTCAAGACCCTGAACCCAGGGATTGGTGACCTTTAACTGGTTCCGCGCCGCTGATGTACGCCACCTCGGCCACCGGCGCCGCAGCACCCACGTCCACGCCCGCTCCGCGAAAACCCTACTGGACCTTCGGTTGCCACAACGCCTCTGAGTACGCTCTCGAAGAGAGCCTACCCACATCACCGCGTGCGAAGGACTCCGCAGAGACGGGGTTGCGACGCAGGACTCGCCACGCAAGCCTCGCAGCAAATCCCGCAACCCGACTAGAAGACGACCGACACCAGTACGACGCGGATGTGCCGGAGTTCCTCATGTTCGATCAATGGCGCCGACTCAGTAGTGTTTCTTCGCATCTGGTTACTCGAGCCCGCCGCAAGTCAGATTCATCAGTGGAACCGATGATGAGGCACCGAGCTTAGGCCGGTGTTCAGTCTGCTCTGTCATCAGTACGGGGAAGAACCACCGTCGACATTGATTGTCGTCCCAGTGACCCCGGCTCCGGCCGGCGACGCAAGGAAGAGTGCCGCTGCAGCCACCTCTTCGACGGTAACCGCCCGCCGAATCGCCGAATCTTTCACCAATTCTGTTATGAGGGAGTCGATATCGGGCAAACCAAGGACCTCAGCAGTCCGCGGACCGGTCTCGTACAAAAGGTCAGTGATCACCAGGCCGGGGCAGATCGCATTCACGGTAACTCCTTCGGTGCCGACCTCATGCGCGCATCCCTTAGTGAGACCAATCATCCCGTGTTTGGCAGCCACGTATCCCGGCAGACCTGGCGTACCACGTTTGCCCTCCAAGGATGACATGTTGATGATCCGACCGGACTTCTGTGGAAGCATATGTGCAAGGGCGGCCCGCATCGACCAGAAGATCGACGTCAGATTCAGGTTGAGTTCGTAATCCCACTCCTCATCCGTCATCGAGGCCAGCGGCGCTGTGTCCCTCAGGCCGCCTTGGTTGAGAACCGCGATGTCCAGGCGACCGAAATGTTTGACAGCACCGTTGATTACTCCCTCGACGTCACCCTTGATCCCGGCATCGCCCTGAATGAAGTGAACTCGATCGCCGAATCCCGCTGCGGAGATTTCTTCAATCGCCGTTCGACCCTTATTCGCGTTGCGGCCATTGATGACCACCGACGCACCCTCTGCGAGAAAGGCCTCCGCCACTCCCCGCCCAATGCTTCGGGTACCGAATGTAATAGCAGCTACCTGCCCGTCGAGCAATCCCATTAACTTCTCTCCTTTGGTCGGACTTTGTCAATCGAATACGTGCGCGGTCCAAGTCCGGACGCGACACAGGTCAAGAGGTTCTCATTGTTGATGATCCGCACCGGCGACTCGCCTGTAGCGAGCCGGGCCGGGGTCGAGTGTGGGCCAGGCTCAGCGCCCACAACCCAACCCCTCCGCATCTATCCCTCAGGTGTCAATGGAATTTCGATGTATGCCAACCGGTTTCCGGTGAACTGACCGAATGCAATTATTCCGGGACGGGCGGAATTCAGGTCACACGGCGCAGAACTGGGCGTCGGCGTGGTCAGATAGTCATCCACCTTCGTGACTGTGTCGAAACGCCCGAGTTTGTCTCCGTTCCGATACATTCCGGTCACGAAGTAAAGCTTTCCGTCACTACCGAACCGCATGGCGCCGGGATCCAGCGTGGGGCCGCCATTCAACACAAATTCCTCGATCTCGCCAGTCCCGGGATCGAGTCGGCCGAGTTTCTGGGCTCCGCTTTCAGCAAACCACAGGTACTTACCATCGGGCGACCGCGTAAGCCCCCCCACCAAGGCGTCCGGCGTAGGGACCTTATATAGTTTGATTTCCTTCGTGAATACGTCGAGAAGCCCAATTTCATTGCTGTTCCAGGCACTGAACGCTATGGTGTTTCCTGGGCCGGGCTGCATACAGAAGAGACCAGAGCGCGGCGTTTCCAGATCCCATTTCGTAAATGTCTGTTCTTCCATGTCGAAGCGGCCGATGGCGTTTATGCCGGCCATTAGGAAGTACAGGTGGCCATCTTTGCCGAAGCTCATGTCGAAAACGGTGGCGGTGCCAAAGGTATGCGTGCCTCGGCCCTCTGGCCCGACATCGTAGATGCGCGCCCACGGCAGCTCGAAGTTGGTGAGCGTTTCAGTTTTGGGGTCCAAACGCCCGATCCCGTTACCGTGCACCTGCCCGTACCAGATGGTACCGTCCGGTGCCTTTTCCATCGGCCCTGGCGCCGCCGATTTGTTTGGGACTGGTATTTCAGTTATCTCATGAGTGTCGAAGTTGATCTTCGCGATTTTATTGCCACTAACCTGAGCAGTCCACATATTGCCCATATCGTCCCACTCGACCTCGCACGGGTAGCACCCGATCGTCGGAAACTCCGGCAAATCGATGATCGGGCCCCATGCCTGCACGGGCGGGGCTACGTCCTTTGACATTATCTTCCTCTCGTAGACTGTTTGAGCGAAATGGCTTTACTTATGCGTTCAAGACCATTCGTAGATCGAATCGGGCCATGCGTCCTGCGCTGTAATCGAGGAACTGTGATCGTCCTGAATTCACGGCATCCATTGCGTTGCGCGCTCATGGGGGCGCGCGGCAAGGCCGGCCAGGCGTGAGGGCACTCGCTACTTTCTCGGAGGAGTCGGGATCGGTCCCTCCGAGCATCGTGCCCCCGGTCACCAGGTGCTGTCGAGATCCTGGAATTCTCGTCCTACCGTCCAGACAACGTTCACGTCGCTCGGATTTGTCAGCCGTAGGGCGGGCATCCGTAGCAGCACCTCTTCGAGCACGATCTGCATCTCCAGACGTGCTAGTGGGGCACCAACGCAGCGATGAATACCTGCACCGAATGCAATATGCTTCTCACTGTTTTCTCGATCGAGGCGGAAGTCTTCCGGGTTATCGAATACATCGGGGTCTCGGTTCGCAGATCCCCACATGAGCATCACCCGATCACCTTCGGGGATTGTCACGTCGTCGACTGTACTGTCGTGCTTAGCCATTCGCCCCAAGCCAAACAGTGGCGTCTCGATACGCAATGCCTCCTCAACTGCTACGGAAACCAGCGACGCGTCTTCGATCAACTGATCGCGCACCTCAGAATCTTGAAAGACACGATAGAGAAGGCCTCCAATCCCGCCGACGGTTGTTTCGTGCCCGGCTCCGAGGAGCAGAAATGCGAGTGAGACTGCGTCTTTATGTGGAATAACTTCGCCATCTATAACTAGAGCGGCGAGGTCAGAGAGCATGTCTCCCTGAGGATCCGCACGCCGTTCTTCGATTCGGTCGCTGAGATACCTCAGGACGTCATTTGCGGCAGCGCCTGCACCTTCTTTGTCACCGACCTGAGCGAGACGAAGTGTTGTCGCCTCGCGTTCGCGGAACCAGTCCCAGTCTTTCTCTGGAAGTCCGAGAATAAGTGCGATAACCATCGGCGGAACTGCAGCCGCAATCGCTGCCAAGTCACCCTTTCGGTGGTCGACCATCTCATCGATGAGAGTCGTAACGATCCGGCGGACCTCCGGTTCTAGCTCTTGCATGCGTTTTGCAGTGAACCACCCCTGCAGAGGTCTCCGGTATTTCCGGTGTTCAGGGTCGTCCTGCTCGATGCAGATGACCGGTGGTTGTGGAATCACCGGGATTGTCATACCGCTAGCACTGCTGAAGATTTGGGGCTTGAGCGCAGCGTCGAATACATCTTGGTACCGCGACAGTATCCAGAAGCCGTCGAAGCTGTCGCTGTGTGCCACGGGACACTTGGAGCGCAGGTCTGCAAAGAACTCTCCTGGATCCTTAGCCACCTCCGGCTCGGTCAGTCGAAAACGAATCGAGTGCGCTTGGGCGTCGTCGGCGGGAGCGACAGTTTCAGCCACGGTGTTCCTCCGGAGGAGTTGTATGGGAGACGAACTTGGTACATCCTGAGCGATCCTCGGTCGAGTATTGCTCAGTGTACTGACAAGTTTAGTGTCTGATGCCACTCTGTCAACCCTTGACATTGACATACGGCAGGTTTTCTATGCCCAGACGGGCAGTCCTGACCGCGACAGACAGAACTACTGCCATAGTCGAGGGCTCCGCCCGCACAATCCGACCGAGGCTCAGCGACAGGAGCACCCCACCGAATGGTGATGGTGGCCCGGTGTGATGCGGTCCTAATCGATTTGCACCAGGTAGTCAACTGTTCAGCGGCGGTGAGCCAGTACCGCACGAAGAGACTGATGCGTAGGAGCATCCGGAACATGTGCAGACTTTCGTGAGGCAAATTCGGCCCTCAGCACAGGTAGCACTTCCTCGCCGAGAAGATCGAGTTGCGCTAGAACCCTCTTGAGCGGCAACCCCGCGTGGTCGATCAAGAACAATTGACGTTGATAGTCACCGGCGTAGTCTCTGAAGCCAAGCGTTCGATCGATGACCTGCTGAGGGGAGCCTACTGTGAGTGGAGTCTTCTGCGTGAACTCTTCCAAGGAACGCCCGTTGCCGTACAGCGGCGCCTTGTCGAAGTATGGACGAAACTCGCTGACCGCGCGCTGACTGCTGCGATGCATGTACACCTGGCCACCGAGTCCGACGATCCCTTGACTGTAGGTGCCGTGGCCGTGGTGTTCGAAACGGCGGCGGTAGAGGTCCACCATCCGCGCAGTATGTGCGATCGGCCAGAAGACATGGTGCGCAAAATAGCCGTCACCGTAGCGGGCGGCCGTTTCGGCCACCTCGGGGCTGCGCACTGACCCGTGCCACACGAACGGGGGTACACCGTCGAGTGGACGAGGGGTAGCGGTGAAGCCAGCGAGCGGGGCTCGAAAACGACCGGCCCAGTCAACGCCTTCATTTCGCCACAGTTGATGAAGGAGCGCATAGTTCTCGGAAGCGAGTTCTATGCCGTGTCGAATATCTTGACCGAACCAGGAGTAGACCGGTACTGCGTTCCCGCGACCCAGCATGAGGTCCAGCCTGCCATCCGAGAGATGCTGAAGTTGAGCGTAGTCTTCAGCAATCTTGACCGGATCGGTCGTGGTGATCAGTGTCGTTGCGGTTGACAAGATAATTCGTTTCGTCCTAGCCGCAATGAACGCGAGTGTCGTCGCCGGTGACGTCGCCGCAAAAGGCGGACCGTGGTGCTGGCCGAGTGCTACTACATCGAGGCCGACCTCTTCTGCCTTAACTGCGATCTCGACGGTTGCCTTGATGCGTTGATGTTCGGTCGGAGTGACCCCACTGGTGGGGTCTGTTGTCACGTCACCGATGCTGAAGATCCCGATCTGCATCGCTGCGACTCCTCGCTCTCGGTATGGCCACCTGGCCGTTCATCATCGGGCCGGGCAGGCCTCGACCTCCGGCACTACGTCCATCCGCATCATCTGCACACGTGCTGCGCGGCCCAGTGAGACAGACCCTCCCCTCCGGGGCTGCCCACGTCAACCGTCCACGCATCGTGACATTTCCGACACTCCGCTTCTACCGGCGTCATGGACGTTGGATGACAGCTGACAATACGAATCGTGGGTTCAAATTCATCCGGAAACTGGTCGGAGGGCGCCGACGGCGCGTCCGACCGGAACCCCTCGGGAACGATGACTATGATGCGCGCGGTGCGATCTCCGGCGACCTGGAATGCGTGTCCGGTCCCAGGATACGTTGTGACAAAATCCCCAGGGCACAACGAGACTTCGTCACCATTACTGAAGGTCATGACACCTTCGCCGTCAACGAGGATGTAAATCTCCTCGACGTCTCGGCCGGTCGGGAAATCGCGATGGATGTGAAGCCCGATCGAATCCCCTGCCACCCCTGCGGGTATTTCGAGCAAGCTCATCTGCAACCGCCCGGGCCCACGATTGAACGCAGCCGCGGCCCCGATTGCAGTCTTCGCGCCATGCGCCTTGACCTCGTGCATTGTCGCGTTGTCGAAGGAATAAGCCTGCCAGCCACGGCCATAGTTCTGATCCATAGTCACTTAGTCTCCTTTGTGATTCGGCTCGACACCGACACCCGCCGGCGCCGAGGACACACCGCAATGCTGGGCCTCCGCCCAGCACGCACTTGACTCCAAGTGTGACGAACACTACCTTTCCTCAGTGTACTGATCAATATTGATGGTCGCCGATTCGCCTCGAGGGCCAGCGCCCAGACCTCTACTACTAAAGCTTGGATCCGATGGACAAGAGACACCCGAACCGGATTGTGATCGTCGGTGCGTCCGCGGCCGGCCTCACTGCCGCCGAGACGCTCCGTAAAGACAACTTCAACGGCGACATTGTGATGGTTGGAGCCGAGAACGCCGCCCCGTATATGCGGCCACCGCTATCGAAGCAGCTCCTTGCTGGAACCTGGACCGAGGACCGGGCGCAGTTTCGCTCACCCGACAAGCTAATGGCCTTGAATGCCCAATGGCGCCTCGGAAGCGCTGCAGTACACCTCGATCGTGAAGCCCAGCGGGTTGAGATGGCCGACGGCTCCAGCATCGAATACGACGGCTTGATAATCGCGACCGGCGTGAATCCGCGCCGCTTCCCAGACACTGCCGGCATCGACGGGGTTCACATCCTCAGGACCACCAGTGACGCTCGCGCGCTCCGAAAGGACTTTGCACCGGGACGTCGATTGGTTGTGATAGGGGCGGGGTTCTTGGGTTGCGAGGTCGCCGCAGTGGCAAGGAAATCGCAGCTCCACGTCACCATCGTCGACCCCCTGACGACTCCAATGATGCGCCAACTCGGCGAAGAGATCGGGGACCACGTTGCGACGTTACATCAGTCCCATGGTGTAGAGATGGCTCTCGGCAGTGAGGTGGCAGCACTTCGCAGCCACCACGGTCAGGTGACGGGCGTCGCGATGAACGACGGATCGGTGATAGACGCAGACCTCGTGCTGATGGCCATCGGATCAACCCCCAGCATCGACTGGCTGGCCGACAGCGGCCTTTCGCTCACTAACGGAGTGGACTGCGACGAGTTCTGTGTCGCAGCACCGGGAATCGTCGCGGCTGGCGACGTTGCCAGCTGGCACCATAGGGTCTACGGACGCCGAATGCGCTTGGAACATCAGACCAATGCGCTCGAACAAGCAACTGTCGCCGCACGCGCACTGGTGAGTGCGCGCAAAGAACCATTCGCACCAATTCCGTTCTTTTGGAGTGATCAATTCGACGTGAAAATCCAGGTTTACGGGATACCGCACAATGCCGCCACCGTGTCGATTACCCGCGGCGATCCTTCACAGGGACGTTTCGCAGCCGTCTACAGGCATAGAGGCCGGATGGAAGCAATTCTCACCTGGAACTTACCTCGAGAGACCATTCGGTTACGCCAGGAATTGCTGTCTGACATGGCCTTACGGCCAATTACATCGGGTCTATGAGCTCTTCGGAGCTCGGAAACTTCGCGCCGGGGCAATACCGCCGCACCGGCCATCAGCTTCATTGCACGTCTTAGTTAGTCAAACGTTTCGTCAGCTGCAACTCGCGGTATGTGTTCCGGGCCAAGTTGCGAGATTAGGAGATTCTGTGCCGCATGTGATAACGCAGCCGTGTTGCAACGATGCCAGTTGCATCAGCGTCTGCCCGGTCAATTGCATTCACCCAACGCCGAATGAGCCCGAGTTCATAAATGCTGAAATGTTGTACATTAATCCTGAGACGTGTATCGATTGTGGTGCTTGCATAGACGCGTGCCCCGTCGAGGCGATTTTCCCAGATGACGCGCTCTCAGAGCCCCAGGAGCGTTATCAGCAGATCAACGCCGACTATTACACCGACCACACCATCTCCGGCTCAGTGTTTTCTCCGCACCAGAAGGCACATGTGCCCCCCGGCGTCGAACTTCATGTGGCGATCGTTGGGGCCGGTCCTGCCGGGTTCTACGCGGCTGAAGAGCTCGTCAAGCACTCGGCAATCCACGTCGACATGTTCGACCGACTCCCAACCCCCTATGGCCTCGTACGTGCTGGCGTTGCCCCCGACCACCAATCAACGAAAGGCGTAGAAAAGGCCTTCACCGCGACCGCCGCGAAACGAACGTTTCAATACTTCCTGAACGTAGAGGTCGGCAAACACATCACCCATAGTGAATTGCTTAACCACTACGGTGCAGTGATATACGCTCATGGCGCGGTCACCGCCAAGCATATGGGAATCGAAGGTGAAGATCTTCCTGGTTCGTTCGCGGCTAGCGATTTCGTGGCCTGGTACAACGGACATCCGGATTTCGCTGACCATGTATTCGATCTGAGCACAGAGCGGGCGGTGATCGTCGGCAACGGCAACGTGGCTTTGGACGTCGCACGGATTCTGCTTGACGATCCCGATAATCTGGCCAAGACCGACATCGCCGATCACGCGTTGGACAAGCTCCGATCGAGCAACATTAAGGAAGTCGTTCTGCTGGGCCGGCGGGGGATCGCGCAGGCGGCCTATACCAACGCAGAATTTTTAGCGATGGGCGATTTGACGGGGGTCGATATCGTTATCGAACCCGAGGAACTCGTGCTCGACGTAGCCAACCAAAAGGCTCGAGAAGACGGCTCCCTTGAATCCACAATCGCGACCAAGGTGCGAATCGCAGAAGAGTTCGCCAACCGGCCTCTGACCGGTGGAAATAAGCGTCTTATATTACGCTACATGGTCTCACCCACAGCCATCGTGGGTTCGGAGGCTGGCGTCGAGCGGATTCGATGTGCGCGCAACGAATTTTTCGAAGCTCCAGACGACTCTACCGACAATTTTGACCGTCCCCCGAGGCCCAGCTCGGGGCTGATCAGCGTCAGGCCGACCGGTCAGATGTTCGATATATTCACCGGCGCAGTCATGCGCTCAGTCGGATACACCGGACATCCTTTGAACGGTTTACCATTCGATGGAGCACGAGGCGTAGTGCCCAACGAAGAAGGACGAGTCATCGATCCGCTCCGAGGTGAGCGGACGGAAGGGGTGTACGTCACCGGCTGGATAAAGCGCGGCGCTACCGGTGGCATCGGCATCAACCGCATATGTGGTCAGGCGTCAGCAAGGGCTGTTATTACCGACTTCATCAAGGGCGAACTACCCCAGCCGGCGAAATCCTGTGAGCACGTCCTCGATCTGATTGCAGAGCGGGGGGCTGAACGAATCGACGGCGCCGGGTGGAAGAAAATCGATCTCGCCGAAAGGAACGCCGGCAAGAGTACCGGTCGTCACCGTGTCAAGTTAGTCACAACCGAGGCATTGATCGCCGCGGCCCAAGCCTGATGAGCGATGAGCGATCGAACTGATGAAGCCGTAGTGCCCCACCACTTAAGGAGAGAGATCTTGCGATATGGCCACGAAGTTTCACTGCTGCGAGTTCTACGACGTGACTTCTATCGCGGGACGACCTTCTACTTTACTGAGTCTGACTGGCGTCTCCTTGCGATGGATTCGAGCGAAAAAATGCATCTAACTGTGAAAACTTCGGCAAACTAAAACTTTGTTATGTTAAGGACCTCGCTGCACACCGTGGAGCCGAGCCCGCCGGCCTTCCCGGCATCTGACCGTTGGCGGCATCGGACTATCTTCACTGTCGAAGTGCTCTGTGCGCTGCGCATGAGATAGCCGGACGTACAGAAGACGCCGATCACCGTTTCGAGTTAGCTTACCGTCCTACGATTCTTCCTATCGTTTGGTAGCGTGAGAATCAGACCCATGGCCAGTGCAATACAGCCGGTCATAGCGATCGCGATAGCAAGACCGGTACCGCCCATCGCGCCGACTACCGGGGCGATTGCCGCACCCAATCCAAACTGCAGTGCTCCTAGCAAGGCTGATGCGCTTCCTGCCGAGTCCGGGTGTAGCGAGAGCGCCAGTGCTTGCACATTCGGGATAAGAAAGCCAACAGTACCGATCAAGAACCAGACAACAATTCCAAAGATGATCAAACTGCTGTTATCTGTGGCAGATAAAGTGATCAAGGCCGTTCCGATTAATGAGCCAGCAGTCACCGCAGCGGTCGCAATAGTCCGCGGCGTCCACCGCCGCAGTAAGTGAATATTGATTTGGGACGCCAGAATGAGGGCTAGTGCACCGATACTAAAAACAACCGCGAAACTCTGCTCGCCGAGTCCGTACTCTTCTTGATATGCAAATGACGAGCCGGAGACATAAGAAAACATCGCGCCGATGCCGCAGCCTGCGGCCAGTGCGAAGGCGGAGAACTGTCTATCACCGAGTAAAACCCGATAGGTACTCAATATAGAGCGGAACGCCAGTGGTTGGCGGCTTCCCACTGGCAACGACTCTGGTAGATAGAACAGTGCGACCAATAAGGTTAAGATTCCGATTAGACCCAGAACGACGAAGATCCCGCGCCAGTCGACCACTGTGAGAATTGCTCCTCCAATACTAGGGGCGAGCAATGGTGCGGCCCCAATGACGAGAAGAAGACGGCTTAACATCACTGCAACAGTTCGCCCGCTATATAGGTCACGTACCATGGCGAGGCTTATGACCGCCGCGGCCGCCGCACCCAATCCCTGAAAAACTCGAGCGATTCCAAGTACTCCAATGGTGGGCGCGAACACAGCCAGGGTTGATGCGGCGATATTGACACAGATGCCGACTATCAACGGCCGTTTTCGTCCAAGCGAGTCCGATAGCGGGCCAACAATCAACTGTCCTATTCCGAGTCCGAAGAGAGTGCCGGCCAGCGTCAATTGCATCGTGGATGCAGATGCCCCCATTTCCGACCCGATGTCAGGTAGCGCTGGAAGGTACATGTCTATAGCAACAGGACCAAGGGTAGCCATCAATCCCAGGGCGATAATCATCGCCAACGTGGGTTCGTGTTCCGTCAGCGTGGGCCTTGATTTAGGACGATAATTTTTGCGGGACAGGGGTGAAACTATCTCCCCGTCATGAGCTATGGGCAGCATCGTCCCGTCGCTACGAGGTCTAAACTTCAAAGTTGTTGTCCTTCTCATGGTCGGTAAAGCTGCCTCGTGCAACTAGTGCACCGAGCCCTGGGGCGTCTCCCGCGTATGTGTTATTTTGCGAGGCAAGAGACGTGAACCGTGGTGCGCTAGAACAGCGCGACGGTTAGTGACTATTGCCATGGAAAGTTCCCGAAGTCCGTCGCGCGATGATGACGAACAGCTGCGCCTTCGGGTTTGTAGGGCACTTGCAGCGGTGTTCGCCGCCGATCACTCTTCGAGAATGCCGCGCCCGTGTAACCGCGCGTCGAGTTAGTATGTTCAGTACACTGACAGTGTAATCAGTCGTTCCGACGTAGGTCAACGCTCCCGTTTGCTGACGATCGCTAATGCCGCTACTCTCCGAGAGGTTCCACACCATGAGTCTTGAACTTGCAGGTAAGCGCGCTGTAGTCACCGGTGGCGGAACCGGGATCGGGTTCGCTATTGCGGCCGAACTTGCTCGCCAGGGCGCGTCGGTGGTCATCACTTCGCGGCGAAGCGATGTACTGAAAGACTCTGCGGAGAAGATCGCGGGAGAGACTGATTCTGACGTATTCGGTGTAGTATCCGATACCGGAAACGATGCGTCCGTCAGGGCTCTGGTTGACACGGTCACTCGTGCGTTCGGCGGCATTGACATCTTGGTCAACAACGCTGCGGAACAGCCAGCTCAGCTCGGGCCATGCTTCTTAGATGCCGACGACGAGCGGTTTCAGCGTCAGGTCAACGTGAAGGTGATCGGATATTTGCGGACCATCCGAGCGGTTGCTCCGCAAATGATTGAGAATCAGTGGGGCCGAATCATAAATATTAGCGGAACCGCTGCGCGTCAGACAGGTTCCCTGATTGGCTCAGTTCGAAACGCGTCGGTTGTTGCATTAAGCAAAAATATTGCCGACGAACTGGGCGGCCATGGAATAAACGTCAATGTCGTGCACCCGGGTCTGACCCGCACTCGAGATCACCTTGACCTCCAGCAGAAGGGAGAAGCCGGGGGCTTTGGGCCCGGGCGGACATCTGCGAATATTATCGGTCGAATTGTGGAGCCGGAAGAGGTGGCCTGGGTGGTTAGCTTTTTGGCTTCTCCTCGCAGCTCTGCAATTACTGGCGACTGCATCGTTGCCGGCGGCGGTACGCCAGGCCTCATCTTCTACTGATGACTGAGTCAGCGCGCACCTAGGTTGTGACGGCTTTGCGGGGCCGGGGGCGGACTTGGGACTGCCCCCACTCCGGTTGACGAGTGGGTCGAGCGTTTCAGGCCGCGGTTGCGGTCTGGTTGATTGTCTCAAACTCGATCGGAGTGAGTCTTCCGAGCCTGCGTTGGCGGCGCTTGCGATGGTAGGTCCGCTCGATCCAAATCACGATCGCCATCCGCAGCTGCTCACGGGTAGACCACCGTTGCTGGTCGAGGACATTCTTCTGCAAGAGCGCGAAGAACGACTCCATCGCAGCATTGTCACCGCATGCGCCAACCCTTCCCATTGAACCATGTAGTCCATTGCGTGACAGTCGCTTTACGAACTTCTTAGACCGGAACTGGCTGCCACGATCTGAGTGGACGATGGTGCCGGCCGGGTTGCGTTGATCGACAGCATTTTGAAGTGCCCGGACCGCGAGTGAGGCCTTCATGCGGCTGTCGATCGAGTACCCGACAATCGGAGTTCGAGTACAGGTCTTTGATCGCACAGAGGTATAGCTTGCCCTCGTCGGTCCAGTGTTCGGTGATATCGGTCAGCCACACCTGGTTGGGTTCGTCGGCAGTGAACTTACGACCGACGAGGTCATCGTGGACCGGCGGCCCCGACTTGCGGTTAAGCCCTCGCTTCTTGCTGAACACCGACCAAATCTGCTCCTGACTGCACAGGCGCGCGACGCGGTTTTCGCCGGCGGTGATGCCGTGCTCGGGTAGTTCGTCAGCGATGAACCGGTAGCCGAACATGGGGTCGTCTGCATGGATCTTTCGGGCGGCGTTGATCAGATGCGCATCGTCCCAGTCACGTTGGGACACTGGGCATTTACGCCACTTATAGAAGGCTTGGGTAGAGAATCCAAGCACCCGGCAGGTCACTGTGACGGGAATGCCGTCGCCAGCAAGGTCGAGGACCAGCGGGTACATCATTTTGGGTTGACGTTTTGCGACAGATAGCCCACCGCCCGGCGCATCACCTCCGCTTCCTGCTCAAGGAGTTTGATCCGTTTGCGGGCCTCGCGCAGCTCAGCAGACTCATCGAGCCCCGACGATCCGGCCTGCCGGTTGGAGTGGTTGATTCCGTCCTCGTGGTCGGCGATCTTGAGCCAGCGCTGTAAACAGGTTTCTGAGATCCCGAAGTCTATGGCGACCTGACGCACCGTCGCCTCGCCCTTGCGTGCTACAGCGATCACATCGGCGCGAAACTCCTTCGGATAAGGCTTGGGCATGTCGAACATCCTTTCACCGTGAGATCAAATCTCACAGGTCAGATGTCAACCAAAGTGGGGGCAGTCCCCTTCTTTCAAATCATCGATTGCTGGATGAGACCGATCCCAGCGCATCCGGTTACCGTTGCTGGCAGGTTCGCGGTGGTCGCGGTTAGCACACTGATCACCGCATTCTTCGACACCGGACTGGTCGCGGGCCCCGCGGCACTCGTTGCGGTGGACACCGCTGCCGTCTAACAGTCCCGCAGACGTGCGGTGCCCGTCGATGGCGTGTTGTCCCCCTGGACCGTGTCCAGGCAGTTGTCCTAGCATACGAAACCGGGTTTATTATCCCGAGGGATCCGCGCACCGATTGACTGCCTGCGACGAGGTCCCCTCAGCCCATCGCAGAAGTCAGGGATCGAGCGTTCGATCAGCGCGAGGGCCGATCGCAATGCTGTTGACCAGGTCCGGTGTAGCACAGCCGGCGATAGACCTGCCGTAGCCCAGACTTATTCCACCCTGCAGCAGACGCGCGCTAGATACGACCGCAAGCAGTTCTTCGACGCAATACGCCCAACGGACCCGCCTCCCATCATCCAGCGGGCGATCCCACCAGCTCCATTAGCCACCTTCAGGGTCCACACGCTGTTGAGGCTCCTTGCATCTGCGCTAATTGGATTTAGCGCAGTACTCCCGGAGCAAGATCACCGTCACTAATCGACCGTCCGGCCAACAGCTGCAGCCTGGACCCATGCAGTGAGACCCCGACCCGGCAAACCGGGTCGGGGTCCCGCGTTCGGTAGTGATCAGTCGATGATCGCTGTGGCTTCGACTTCCACGAGCACATCGGGTTCGAAGAGATAGTCGACTCCGATCAACGAGGCAGGTGGCATCGGAAGCGCTAGTCCTATCTCATCGGCGACACGTTCGACGCCGGCCATGAACTCTCCGATCTTGTCCGGCGACCAGTGCGTGACGTAGAACGTCAGCCGCAGGACGTCGCTGAACGTGGCTCCTGCGCCGACCAGCACGGTCGCCGTGTTGCGCAGCGCCTGCGCGACCTGTCCCGCCAGGTCACCCGGAGCAACAGGCGAACCGTCGGCCAGGCGGGCGATCTGTCCACTGACGTGCACGTGGCGCGATCCCGTACCCACCGCGAGGTGGTGATACGGCGTGGGTTGTGCATTCCATCGGGAGTCGAGTAACTGACGGGCACATTGTCTCCTTGGTGTGAAGCGGTAGGTATATCTCGGATACCTGGTACACCAAGGGCACTTCAAGGAGACGTGGTTTCATGACCGATACCCCCGGCGCGCCGGCTGAGCTCACCATCACCGCGCCACACCGCGAGTTACTCGATCAAGTGCTCGACAAGTGGTCGTTGGCGGTGCTCAACGAACTCTGCGAGCAGCCTTGCCGGTTAACAATCTGCGGCGGGCAATTCCGGCCCTCACCCAGAAGTCGCTGACCGCAACACTTCGCAAGCTCGAACGGAACGGAATCATCGAGCGGGTGCTACTGAGTTCCCGCCCGGTCGCGGTCGAGTATCGGATCACCCCACTGGGTAAAACGCGCCGTCCGCCGATCGACGTGATCCTGCACTGGGCAACCACGCACATGCCAGCTATCGAACGGGCGCGCACGAGTTTCGACGCTGCCGAGGACAGCGCGTAGTTGCTGCTGTTCAAACGATCAGAAGAGGTGCGCTGGAGACCAGCTATGCCCCGCCTCTGTAACAGAGTGCGGGGCATAGCAATGTCGTTCGCGTCAGCGAATGATCAGCCGAGCAGGCCGCTCAGGGACTCGGCGTTGTCGATGAGGAACTGAAAGATGTCGAGCAAAGCGATTTCGAAGGTCGAAGTCATCGTGAAAACCTTTCGCGTGTTCGTATTCCGCAGCCGAGTGTCGACCACGGTCGAGGACGGCCAGGCCGTGTAGCAAGCCTCCCGTCATCCGAAACGATTGTGGCACTTTTCCTTAGCCCCCGCACATGGCCGACGCACGAACATGTCGCGTGCGGAACTTTTCGAAATATACTGTTGCACAAACTTTTTAAACGCTTAGCGTCAACCTGTACACCAGAGCGTGACCTCCCGTGTACCTACTCTTGGCAAAGACGTCACTTCCGCGTCAGATGATGTTCGGACAATCGGTCCGGGTACATGTTCGCCCGGTGTTCACACCGCAGTACCGATCAATCATTCATCGAGCAACAGTCACCACCTAGCGTGACCACCAGCAAGACGTGATCGTGAAAACAGATGCGATTGCCGACTGGGTGTCAGTCGATCCCCAGTCATTCGTCCGCCTTCTGGAGGCCCCGTGTTGTACAGATCAGCGATCGCTGCCGCATGCCTCAGTGTCGCCGCGGCCGGAACCTTGGTGAGCACCTCGCTGTCGGCGGCATCGCCGGCCTCACCAGGCTCGTGTCCCGACCAGGTCACGTTCGCCGTGGGCGGCACCGGAGACACGCATTCGCAGCACGTTCCGGGTGTTCCGGCAGGCCCACGCGAGAACATCGACTATCCCGCATCCATTCGACCGATCGGCGTAGTCACCGGCAACGAATCGATCTCAGTGGGCACCGATGAACTCGACTCTCGGGCAAGGTCTTACCGCTCCCGCTGCCCCGACACCCACATCAACGCCCAGGGATACAGCCTGGGGGCTGTGGTGGTGTCAACGGTCTGCGACCGTTGGCAGATCGACAGCGTGATGAGCGGCAACACCACGTGTACCACCGTCGGCAACCCCATCCGCCCCCAGCGAGATGGGACGTCCGGCATCCTGGGGCAGCTCCCCCCGATCGTGCCCGGGTTGGCGGTCGACAGACACGACAACCGCGGCCCGATTCCCGTCACCGACGTCTGCAACTCGAACGACATCATTTGCAACGCACCCAATCCTGTCGTCAACCCGCTCGAGTTCGCCAACGGCATCCTCGGCTACTACGAGGGTGACCATGGCTATGCCCAGCCCATTCCGAACGACCCCGGTGACTACGTGTACTACCAGCAGCCCCGCATCGACGGTGCCCGCCCGACGACACCCGCCCTGCAGTCGCTACCCACCGTCCCGGTGGTCCTTGACGCCGTCGAACACGGGCGCTGGCCTGCGCCTTCAGATACCTTCACAGCGACACTCATCGATGCCGCGTTCCACGTGGCCGCCGAGCTGGCGGCCACAACACTTGTAGACCGAACTCTCGATTAGTCTGCCGGATCAGGTTTTCGGACGCTCCGGCGTGGCGATCACTCGGGCGAATGTCTGTCCGCGAGCCCGTCACGTCTCGTTGTGGCGAGCCCGGGCGCGACGACCGGCGTCGTCGACCAGCGACTGCGCGATGTCGCTGAGTTTGCGGTTGTCCTGTTGACTGATGACCCGCAAGGCGTCGAAGGCCTCGGCAGGCGTGTACCCGCTGCGGCTGATCAGGATTCCGATGGCGTGGTCGATCGTCGCCCGGTGCGTCAGGGCCTTCTCGAGGCGTTGGGCCAGCAACACCGCGCCGGCCAGTGCGCGCGCATTCTGCACCGAAACCGCTGCCGGCCCTGCGAACAGCTCGCCTAGTTGTTCAGCGCGTGTGTCGAATGCGTTCTTGGCATAGGCGTAGACGTTCATGGCCCCGATGACTCCATCGGCGGTGTGCAGTGGCAGCGACAGCACACTGTGAACCCCCAGCCGGCCAACCTTCGACCCGAACGTGGGCCACCGCGACTCCCCTCCCAACGACCCTGATCGCACGATTTCGCCGGTGCGCGTGGCGGTGATGCATGGCCCCTCGTCGAGGCCGAATTGGATGTCATCGATCTCGCGAACGAAGTCAGCGCCGGCGACGACCGTGTCGGGCCGGTCATCGTGAAGCACCGTAAGGCCGGCGCCGTCGGCGCCAGGGATGGCCCGGACCGCGAGCTCCGTCACCTGGGTGAGCGCATCGGCCAACGACAACGACCCGGTGGCCAGGTGGGACAGACTCGACAGGGCGCTGCGCAGATCGTCGTCGCTCTCGGCGGCCGCAGGCCTCGCGGGCTCGTGTTCAGTCATCGATGTCCTTGCGCGCGGTGCGAACTCAGATGAGCGTGGGTTGATTCAGCGGGCGTCGCGACACCTCACGCGCTTCGGCCTTGGTCAAACCGAACATCGTGAGCAAGCTGGCGGCCAGATCATCTGCAACAGTATCGGTGTCGAGCGACGGGTCTTGTTCGATCAGGTGGATACAGCCGAACAGGGCGCCCGCGGTGCAGGCCACCGCCATCGCGGTGTTGTCGATGTCGAGACGGCCTGACGCGGTGGCCGCCTCGAGGTCGCGGTAGGCACGCGGCGCCAACCCTTCGGGGCTGTCCAGGTAGCGAAAGCCCACCTGAATCATGGTGTGCGCCACCTTGGGATGAGTCGTCCTCATCCGCAGAGTCATTCGCACCCCGGCGGCGAAGACCTCTGCGGGATCATCGAGGCCGGCCGTCGCCTCGTCGAACAACCGGCCGTGGAGTTCGAGGACAGTGCTGATGGCGACCTCGAACAGCTCTGACTTACTGGTGAAGTGGTTGTAGAACGACCCGAGACCGACGTCAGCGAGGTTGGTGATGTCGGAGACGCTCGCCTCGGTGCCTCGTGGAGTGGCCAACAGATCGCACGCGGCATCGACGAGCGCCGCTCTGGTGCGCGCCTTGCGGCGCTCGAGTCGGGACTGCGCAACTTCCTGCATCGACCCAGCCTAAACGATTCAGTTCTGAACCTGATTCCAAGACTGAAGACCGTTGACGATGAAGACGTCACAAGTGACGATCGGTTCAGAAAGGTTGGTGATCCTCCATGACAGTTCCGGCACGAACAGCGCACAGCGATCTCCATGGCGAAGACGGCGCCCGTGCGAGCGATCCCCGAGACCGATCTGCCTCGCCCGTCGTCAAGGTGGTCGACCTCGCGTGGCTCGAGTTCGAGAAACTGAACGTCGCGCAGGCTGAACACTTCGGCCACGATTTCGGCTTCAGCACCGTCTCGCGGACCGCCGACGAGTTGTCGCTACGTGGCACCTGGTCGGGCGCGCCCTGCGTCCTGATCCGGCGGTCGCATCGGTCGAGGTTCAGCGGCCCGGCGTTTCGGGCCGCCGGAAAGGATGACCTGTCCAGGCTGTCCCGCGAATCCGGACGGCGCGTGTACCCGCTCGGTGATCTCGGTGGCTGGGCCATAGACCTCACCGACCCCTCCGGGATGCAGGTCCGGGTGGTTGCCGATATGACCGATCTGCCCGCGCTCCCCGACCAAGAACCCCTGACCTTCAATGTCAGCGGGAAGGTCGAGCGCTTCAATGCAGTTCAGCGTCCACCGTGTGAGCCGGCGCGGGTTCAACGGCTGGGGCACGTAGTGCTCGAGACTCCGCGCTTTCGCGAAAACCTGGCCTGGTACCAGGAGATGCTCGGGCTCATCGTCAGCGACTTCCTGTTCTTCCCCGGCCAACGCGATCGAGGGCCGACGATGGCGTTCATGCGCTGCGACCGCGGCGGCGACGCAGCAGATCACCACACCTTGGCGATGACGCTGGGGCCGATGTCGCGGTACGTACACAGCGCATATCAGGTGGCTGATCTCGATGCGGTCGCCGCCGGTGGCGCCTACCTGGCAGATCGGGGCCACCACCACGCGTGGGGCATCGGTCGGCACATCCAGGGCAGCCAGCTGTTCGACTACTGGCGTGATCCCGACCGGTTCATGGTGGAGCATTTCGCCGACGGGGACATGTTCGACAGCACCGTCGAGGCGGGATGGGCGCCGATGACCGCCAGCGGATTGTCCCAGTGGGGACCGCCCGTCACCCGCGACTTCCTCGGCGCCAACCCCGATCCCGAGCTCATCAAGGGAATGCTCACGGGTCTTCGAGACGACAACGAGTTCGATATCCATCGCCTTCTGGGCCTACTGAAAGTGGCACGTTCATGACCACAACCGTCTTGCGCACCGATAGTGGCTGGTGGGTCCAGCGCGGCGACACCGCGTACCCCATCCGCACCCCGGCAGAGACCACCGGCGAGTTGTTGGCCGACCGCGCTGCCATCGACGGGGCCGCCACCGGCGACGAATCCGACGCGACACCGGTGGAAGATCTGACTCTGCTCTCCCCGGTGACCGTGCCGTGCCGTGTGGTGGCGCAGATGGTCAATTACCGCAGTCACGCAACCGATTCCGGCATCAACCCTGTCCGGGTTTCGGCGACCTTCTTTCGCAAGACGTCCGGGTCGATCACCGGACCGTTCGACGACATCGTCAAGCCGGCACATGTCCAGCTGCTCGACTACGAAGTCGAGATCGGCATGGTTGCCGGCGCCACCATCGGGGTCGGCACGACCATCACCGCCGATAACCTCAGCGAGTACTTCGCCGGCGTGGTGATCACCAACGACGTCAGCGCTCGCGACCTCCAGCTGCCGAAAACCCAGTTCTACGAGTCGAAGTCGTATCCCACATTCACTCCGGCCGGGCCCCGTCTGGTGCTGCTCACCCACGAAGAATGGCGCCGGTTCGATCAGCTCCGCCTGCAGCTCTGGGTCAACGGCGAACGACGTCAGAACGGGCGCGTCGGGGGCGACATGATCATCGACCCGGTCAGCGCATTGGCCGTGCTGACCGGTTTCCAACGGCTCGACGCCGGAGATCTGCTGCTGACCGGCACCCCGGGCGGCACTGCGCTGTCCGCGCCGCCCAAGCCGATCGAGATCATCGGGGCGCTCATCCCACCGCACATCAAGTGGAAGACCTTCTTCAGGCGTCAGGCCTCGAACCCCAAGTACCTCAACGACGGTGACGTCGTCGAGGTTCGTATCGCGACAGATGACGGCGCAATCGACCTGGGGCGTCAACGTTGCCGGGTCAGATTTTCATGACCACCCCGATCGACCCCGTCGTCATCATCGGCGCAGGCCCCGTGGGGGTCGCCTGCGCCCTACTCCTTGCCCAACGCGGCATCGCGAGCGTGATCCTCGAGCGTCACCGCGAACCGTATGCGCTGCCGCGTGCGGTGCACCTCGACGACGAGGTGTTTCGCATTCTGCAGGCCATCGGCATCGCCGACGAGTTCGCGCCGAAGACCCGACCGATGCCGGGTATGAGGTTGGTCGACGGACGGGGGCGGGTGATGACGGAGTTCACGCGCGACACCGGTGACGGTCGCAACGGTTTCCCGCCGGACAGCATGTTCGACCAACCCGATCTCGAACGCATTCTTCTGCACAAGGCAGCGGAGGTCGACCTGATCGACGTGAGACGCGGCTGCCAGGTCACCAAAGTGAGCGGCGGTGCGCGGCCGGTGGTGTGCTATCGAGACCTCGCCGGTACTACCGCGGCCGTCGATGCGGTCGCTGTGATCGGTTGCGATGGGGCCAACAGCGCTGTGCGCGAGCAACTCGGTATCACCATGCGCGACTTCAGGTTCGACGAGCGATGGCTGGTGGTCGACGTGCTCACCCCGGCACCGCTGGACGTGTGGAGTGGCGTTCACCAGATCTGCGACGCCCACCGCGCCGCCACGTTCATGCCGGTCACCGGCAACCGGTACCGCTGGGAGTTCCGAGTTCACGGGGACGAAGACCTGGACGCACTGCGAGCAGAGGATTCCCTGCGACAGCTGTTGTCGCCGTGGCTGTCCCCGACCGCACTGGCCGAGTCCGAGATCATGCGACACGCGTCGTACACCTTCCGGGCGCGAGTGGCACATACCTGGCGCGACGGCAGGGTGTTCCTCGCCGGCGACGCGGCCCATCAGACTCCGCCGTTCGTGGGCCAGGGGCTCGGATCGGGACTGCGCGATGCCTTCAACCTGACCTGGAAGCTGGCCGACGTCCTCGACGGCGTCGCGCAGGACTCGCTCCTCGATACCTACGAATCCGAACGCAAACCACACGCCACCCGGATCATCGTGATGGCCCTGGTCGTCGGATGGGGCCTGACCGGTGGCCAGGACCGCCTCGCGTCCATTCGCAGGGCACTGGTCGCAGCGGCGTGCCACATCCCCCGGATCACGAGTGCGGTGCCCGACGCCAGCCCCGCACTGCGTCGCGGGCCGCTGGTCCGACGCCGCGGGTTTCGGTCGCGCCTCAACGGGACCCTTTTCCCGCAACCGTGGCTGCGGACACCCGACGGCGCCCGCCGGCTCGACGACCTGCTGGGAACGGGCTACGCGCTGATCACTCGCGGCCCCCTGCGTGACCACACCGCCTACCGACCAGCGGCGAACGGCCTGACGCATGTCGACGTGGATGCCCTGACGTGCGTGCCCTCGAGCAACCCGTCGCCGTCTGCCGTGATGCGCTCGCGGCACACCCACGCAGTACTGCTGCGCCCCGATCGTGTCGTGATGGCATCTGCCCGCACCAGCGCGGACGTAGGCGGACTGCTCTCCGCCTACCAGCGTGTACACCGCACCGACCTCGAAGAAACACCGGTATGACACTCGATCTCGCCACCCGACGCTCCGCACGACGACAGGCCCCGACGGTCGACATCGACCTGTACGGACACGACGCGCTGGTCAATCCCCAGCCGGTGTACCGGCAGATCCGCGACGCCGGTCCGCTCGTCTGGCTGCCACGGCACAACGTCTGGGCGATGGGGAGGTTCGACGACGTCCGCAGTGCGCTGCGCGACGACGCCACCTTTCGCAGCGGCAGCGGGGTCGCGGCCAACCCCGTGGCGAACCTCCTCGGACGCAAGACCGTACTGTCCAGCGACGACGACCGACACTCGATGCGTCGCCGAGTCCTGATGCAGTCGTTGACCTCCCGTGCGATCCGGCCGTCGCTGCCTGTCCTGCGTGATGAAGCTCGTGCCACCGTGGAACGGTTGCTCGAACGGGACACGTTCGACGGAATCGCCGATTTCGCCTCGCGCCTCCCGGTCGCCGCGGTGGCGGACCTGGTCGGGGTGGAGGTAGGACCCCGGCAACTACTGAGCTGGGGTGCAGGCACATTCGACATCCTCGGGCCGATGAACCGGCGCTCGCTGGACGCTGCCCCTACAGCACTCGGGCTGTGGCTGTACACACTGCGACTGCGCCGATCTCGGGTCACGCCTGATGGGTGGGCCAGAAGCGTCTTCGATGCCGCCGATCGCGGCGAGATCAGCAGGTCCGAAGCGCGCACCATGGTCATCGACTTCGTGGCACCGAGTCTGGACACCACCATCCTCGCGACCGGCCGGCTTCTCTGGAGCCTGGGAGAGAACCCGGATGTCTACGCCCAATTGCAGGCCGAACCCGAGTTGATCCCGACCGCTGTCGTGGAGGCGGTCCGCCTCTGCTCACCGGTCCGCGGATTCACCCGCACGGTAGCTCGCGACACCGTGGTCGACGGCGTTCGCCTCCCTGCCGGCGAGCGCGTCGTACTGCTCTATGCCGCCGCCAACATGGATGAACGCCGGTTCGACGACCCTGAGACATTCTCGCTGCAGCGCCGGGGCAGCAACCTCGGCTGGGGGCACGGCATGCACACCTGCGTCGGCATGCAACTGTCGAAGCTGGAGATGCAAACCCTCCTCCACGAAGTGCTCACCCGAGTAAAGGCCATCGAGGTCTCGGATCCGGTGCCGTTGTCCAACAACTGCCTCCAGGGGTTCGAATCGTTCCGAGCGAGATTCACGTGACGACGTACGGCAATTGACGTCGAGCCCGGCCAAGAAATACTCGGCAGCGTCAACGATCGGAGCCTTGTCGTGACTGGAGAGACCCACACACCCTGAGATCGTCCATCTGAGCGCCGATGAAGGGCATATTTCCGTTTGCCTGCGCTGATACGGACGATCTCAGGGCCGATCTGCAACGGCCACGGAAGTGGCACCCTGACCAGATGCGGGCGCTGAGGTGACCCTTGTGACCCCGACCACACGTGTGCTATTGATGTTACAGAGAGACGCTTTGCGTTTCATTGCATCAGCCTGCACTGACGGACGGGGACACGGAAATGGATAGTTTCAACAGACGAAAAGCCTTGAAAGCCGGCGGAGTATTAGGAGCCGCGGGGGCCGCGGCCCTGGTAGCGCCGGCAACACCGTGGACCTGGTCGCCCGCAGGTTCGGTCCCGGGCGTCGGCAGCGGCGCCGACCCCAAATACGTCTGGGACGTCGAAGCCGACCCCGTCGTTGCCGGACTCCTGGACCGAGGTGAAGTGCCCAAGGTCAACGAACTCCTCAAACACTGGACCAAGAACTCCCAACCACTGCCCGCCGGACTATCCAGCGAACTCCGCGACTTCATGGAACACGCCAAACAACTCCCCGACTGGGCCGACGAACAAAAACTCGTCAGCGCAGTCAACTTCAACCAAAAACGCGGCACCTACCTCGGCGTCCTCTACGGCTTCGCCAGCGGCATGATGAGCACCGTCATCCCCAAAGAAGCCCGCGCGGTCTACTACTCCAAAGGCGGCGCGGACATGAAAGACCGCATCACCAAAACCGCCAAACTCGGCTACGACATCGGCTCACTCAACGCCTACCAACCCGACGGCGAAATGGTCGTCACCTGCGTCAAAACCCGCCTCGCACACGCCGCCGTTCGCCATTTGCTACCCCAATCGCCGCACTGGGTGAACTCAGCACCCGAAGACATACCCATCAGCCAAGCCGACATCATGGTCACCTGGCACTCACTGCCCACCACGGTGATGCGCAACCTCACAAAGTGGAAAGTCCCCATCGCCGCCGACGAATCCGAAGGGTTCCTGCACTCCTGGCAACTGGCCGCGCACCTACTCGGCGTCGAAGACCAATACATCCCCTCCTCCTGGAACGAAGCCGACTCCCAAGCCAAACAAGTCCTCGACCCCATCCTCGCCCCCACCCCCGAAGGCATCAAACTCGCCGACATCCTCCTGAGCCTGGGCATGAACCTCGACCTCACCCTGCTCAGCAGACCCATCCTCGGCGCCCTCACCCGCTTCATGCTCGGCAACGACATCGCCAACTGGCTCCACATCCCCACCGAACCCGTATGGACACCACTACTCGAAACCGCCTGGGGCCCCTACGTCATCGTCCGCGAAGGCGGACTCGACCTCGGCGTACCCGAAGAAGCCTACTGGCTCTTCGACGAATTCCTCCGCCAATTCGTCCTGTTCTACATGTCAGAACTACGCATGCCCATCAACATCAGCATCCCCGTCATCAACAACCCCAACCACCCCTGA
>NZ_MJEJ02000048.1 GCF_002095435.2 Williamsia sp. 1138 | reverse complement strand
CGGCGGCGGCTTCTTGCTCCCGAAGTGCTTCGTCGAGTTGGTCTTTGGTCATGGTGATGATCAACTGCACCGGCAACCCGCGATGAGTCTTGCCGAGCTGTCCGGACTCGAGCAGATACATGAGCATCGCCTTGAGAGCGTCATGATTACGCTGCGACTGCGTACGAAGATCATTGTCCGCCGCGGCCTGCAGAACCGCAGGATCCAGTGCCGGGTCATCGGCAGCCCCCGACGGGGACAACTCATCATCGGGATTGTTCATCCCCGGCGCCGCCCACACCCCCAACATCACTTCCATCAACGCCGTCGTCGTCGGATCCAGATGACCGGCCACCTTCGCCATGAAATCCGTCGCCGGCTTACCCAGATCGACACCCCGCTTCTTCGCGCGATCAACATCGTCAGCGAGTTTGCCGTCGGGATCCAAGTAGTCGACGATCCGCTCACCGATCGTCTTGACCTGCCCCGGCGGATACTTGCGGCACAGATCGGCCAACGCGACCTCGGTGTTCGCGCGCTGCTCGGCATCGATCTTGTGCGGGATATCCGCCATCACCTCGATCACCACCCCGACATGATCGAGGTCGATCACACCCGCGGCCAACAACTGCGCTGTTTCCGGGAACCGCGGACCGATCACCTCACCACTCGGAGTCACCGACGGCGTCAACGCATCCATCGCCTCCACCCGCGCCTTCGCAGCACCCGGGCGCATCCGCGTCATCGACGTCAACACCGCCGCCGGAGACGAACACCCCGCCGTCGAATACGCCCGCCGCACAGCAACTTCCCGCAACACCGGCAACGACGCTGACTGCAACCGCCTCGCGGCGATCTCCAATCGCTCAGTCAACCGCACGCAATCAGAATCGGAGAACGCCGTCAGATCCAACTCAGCCAACTGTGCGATAGCCGCGTCAAGGCCCGCCACCGCACCAACAACCGGCGAATCGATGACGACACCATCAGACATGCAGGCCCCCCAGCCCCAGAAACACACGCGGACAACAACAACCAGAAAGGATTCGTCGCCAAAAGAGTTTCTCTACAGCCGACAGTACCTCGAGAACCTAGATTTGTCGAATGTTTGTTCGAGGAGGGTTTTCTACGTCTTCGGGCCTCCGTTGCCCTCAGCTTCGGCGTCTGCGCACCTTGCTGCGCAGACGCAGGACGCCCGCACCCAGTACGGCGATGAGAAATCCGACCACTGCGGCGAGTAACAACGCCACGCCTTGCGCGAGGTCGAGATTGAGACCGAAGAACTCGATCTGGACTTGTTCGGTGTTCTGGGTGACGAAAACGATGAAGGCGACGACCAGCACCGCGGCGACGATCAGTCCGATGATCGTCGATACGCGACCGCCCCTCTTCTGGGTGGTGGTCGTGGTCGTGCCTGTGCCGGTCTCGTTGATCGGGGTGGTCATATCTGGTCCTCTCGGTGATGATGACCGATAGCTACCCCGCCATTTCATTTCGCAAACTCTTACTGTTCCACCTGCGAATTCGGTGTGAGGATGATCAATTCCGCGACAACAGCGGCAGGAGTTTCTCGGTCTTCTGATCGGTCCAGCCCGGCGGCTGCAAGATCGCCGACCACGCGTAGGGGATCGCAGACAGATAGTTGTGACCATGCCCATCGGGAACGCCGGTGGCCACCGCCATGTCAGCGGACACCTGCAGGAAGGTCACGAACGGGATCCATTGCATCGACGACAGGACGTCCCGACCCCGGTCTTCGCGGAGCCAATCAGGTTTCTGCAGAATCAGATTGGGTGACCACCACGCAATCGGATCGGAAGCATGCTGCAGGTAGACCACCCGCCGGTCCTCCTCCCATGGAGCTGCGGGGCGATCGAGGTCGGACTGCTCGGCGATGAAGCGCACCGTCTCGCCGTTCTCATAGACCGGCAGCCATTCCGGGGAGCCCGGATCGCGGTTTCCGGAGGTGTCGTCCCACAGCGTGTTGTTGAAGGTCGGGCCGACGAACAAGGCGCCGTCGGTACGCGCGGCCACGTCGGGGATGGTGCCGAACGCCGACTCCCCGCCGAAGGATCCGAGGCTCTCGCCGAACACCACCAGCTTTGGTCGCTGCGCCTCCGGGATGTCCGAGACCCGCTTCGACACTGCTTCGAACAGGGCCTGCCCTGCCTGCCGGGCCCGCTCCTGGTCGACGAGAAAGGACAGCCAGCTCGGTAGGTAGGAGTACTGCATACTCACTGTCGCTGTGTCCCCGTTGTACATGTACTCGATGGAGTCGACGGTCGCCCGGTTAATCCAGCCCGTCCCCGTGGTCGACGCCACCGCCACCACTGCGCGATCCAGACCGCCGGACCGTTCGAGTTCTCGCGCGGCCAGTTCCGCATTCGCTCTCAGGTCGTCACCTGATCCGAGTCCGACGAACGCGCGGATCGGCTCCATCGCGGGCGCTCCATTGAACTCCTCCAGTGCAGTCTGATCCGGTCCGTTGGACACAAAGATCCGGCCCTGCTTGCCCAGCGAGCCCCACGAGACGTACGACCCGGGCCCGCCGGAACGCAGCGTGGTGGCCGGAGGCGACGAGTCTGCGGTGGTCTCCTCGTTGACCGCGGCGAAGCTGGAGTTCAACCACTCCATCGAGTACCTGGCGACCACACCGTTGAGCACGACCACGGTGAGGGCGACGACGATCCCGAATCCGACAAACGCTGAGACGCGCGGGGGTGCGATCTTGTTGAGCTTGCGGACCAGGAACCGGACCAGGGCGCCCCATGCCTGCCCAATCGACATCAGCAATACGAACACCACGACGGTGATCACCACGCTCGTCGGGTACGCCGTCCACCGCAGATGCTCGACACCCATGAGGTCTCGAACCTCGCTCTGCCACACCGAGAACCAATAGAACATCAACGGGATGCAGACCGCCGACGCTGCGCCGAGACCGATCCACCACCATCGATTCGGACTGGGCCACGGCTCGGTCCGCGACATCATGAATCCGGCCAGCCAGGCACCGAACACACCGAGCGCGTACCCCACCGCCGCCGACCCTCCGCTGACCACACCCTGGAACAGCGGTCCCCTGGGCAGCAAGGAGGGGGTCAGGGACAGCAGCAGCAACACCACCGCCACCACCATCCCGCTGTAGGCGTATCGATTCAGCTGCCTGCGCCACCACGGTTGCGACCGCGTCGTCTCGGAGGTGCTGTCCACCGCGGTATCGGTCGTCTCCACTGACGACATGATCCTCCGTCAACAGACGGTCAGGGCTCGGGGCCACACATCAGGCCCCGTCTTCCTTTCGGACATACGCGACCAGCGCGTTGGCGTGCCCATGTCCGAGCCCGTGATCGGTCTTCAGCCAGGTCACGAGTTCACCGTGCTTGGTCAGGGGTGAACTCCTGATCAGCGTCAGCCACTCGGCAACAGGTCGCCCGTATTTCTTCTCGATCGACGGAAAGTAGGAAGCCGGTCCTTTGGGCGCAGTCATGTGACGTGTCCTTCCAAAGCTCAGACGCACACGGTGTGAGTCGTATTCGGTTGTGATGACCATGTCAGTCGCCGGAAGTAATCGGGACCTCCCCGGTCGGTCCTGCTACGTGCCGGTGGCGATCCCGCCGTCATTGTTGTTCGCCCACCCGGAAACGAAATCCCTGAACCTGGCCGCGGCCGGACTCATCGCGGTGTCGCGCTTCCAGATCAGTCCCACCTCCCGAATGTTCGCGGGACCGTCCAGAACGATCAGCACGACGCCGGCGGGAAGCTGCGGATCGTGCTCGACCGGCATCACCGCGACTCCGAGCCCCGCTGCCACGAGCCCCGCGACGGTGGCGAGTTCGGTCGACTCGAAGGTGATTCTTGGATGAAAATCCTCGGCGGCACAAAGTTCTTCCAGAATCCTGCGCATCCCGAAGCCGGTTTCCATCGCAACGAAGCTCTCCTCACGCACATCGGCGATCGTCAGCCTGTCCCGGTGGGCCAGCCGGTGCCCGTCCGGTACCGCGACCCCGAGATGTTGCCGCATGATGGGCACCCATCCGACGTCGACGTTGTTGGGCCTAGGCGAGACGATGGCAACGTCCGATTCACCACCGAGCACGCGCTGCAGAATGTCCTCTGCGGCGCCCTGCGCCAACCCGAACACGACCTGTGAGGGCTCTCGCCGAAACTCTCGGATCAGCGTCGGCACCAGCCACATGCCGAACGAATGAAGGAATCCTAGATCGATCCGTCCTGCGACGGGATTTGCCAGTTCCGCGAGTTCGTATCGGGCGGCGTCGATCTCCGCCACTGCCCGTCGGACGTGGCGGAGATAGATCCGCCCGGCAGCATTGAGCACCAAACGCTTTCCCTTACGGTCGAACAGTGCGACCCCGAGGTCGCGTTCGAGGCGACCGAGCTGCCGCGACAGCGTTGGTTGAGTGGCGTGCAGCTCGTCTGCGGCCGCGGACATGTTCTCCAGCTCGGCCAGTGTGACAAACCAGGTGTGTTCCATGCAGGGCCTCCTTATGCAGCCAGGGTATAAGCAACCTGCGATTGATTCATTTCCGCCGACGGCTTGAGCCTGGAACTGTGGACACAGTGAGCGCAACCGACACCTCCACCACGCGCTGCCTGCCCGCACCATCCGGTCATCGGGTCGGCGAACGCGGGTACAAGCGAGCCAGCCTGGCGCTGTTCGCTGCCGGCTTGGCCACTTTCATGACCCTGTACTACGTGCAGGGACTACTCCCGGTGTTCTCCGAGCACTACGGCGTCTCGCCTGCGACGTCCGCGCTGGCGGTATCAGTGGCCACCGGCCTGCTCGCCCTCGCGATCGTTCCGGCGAGTGTGCTGTCCGAACGGTACGGCCGCGTGCGGGTGATGACGATCTCGGCGGTCTCGGCGACGCTCCTGGGCGTGGTGTTGCCGTGGAGTCCGACCTTCGAGGTCCTGCTCGCAGGCCGGGCGCTGCAAGGAATCCTGTGCGCAGGCGTGCCTGCCGTCGCGATGGCCTACCTCGCCGAGGAGATCGACGCGACGTCACTGGGTACGGCGATGGGCACCTACGTCGCCGGCACCACGATCGGCGGATTGGTCGGCCGCATGATCCCCACACTGGCGATCGACATCACCGACTGGCAGTGGGCGCTGGAGATCGCCTCGCTGGTGGCACTGTTGTTCGCTGTCTGGTTCGCACGACAGGTCCCGGCGTCGCGGCAGTTCGCGCCGAGGCCGGTCGCGCCGATGCAGACGGTCCGCAACCTCGCCGCCCACCTGCGGGACACCCCGCTGCTCTGCCTGTTCGGCCTGGCATTCGTGCTGATGGGCGGCTTCGTCACCGTCTACAACTTCCTGGGTTACCGACTCATCGCCGGCCCGTTCGACCTGCCGGCCACCCTGGCCGGCCTGGTCTTCCTGCTGTACCTGGCCGGCACCGTGTCGTCGGCGACGGCGGGCCGTATGTCCGACTCACTCGGCCGCAGTCGCGTCCTGGTCGGCGCCGTGATCCTGATGATCGGCGGTCTCGCCTTGAGCCTGCCCGACTGGTTACCCACCGTTCTCATCGGCATATTGCTCTTCACCGCAGGCTTTTTCGCCGCCCATTCGGTCGCGAGCGGCTGGGTGAGCGCCCGGGCAACCACCCATCGCGCGGAAGCCTCGTCGCTGTATCTCCTCGGCTACTACCTCGGCAGTTCGATTGTCGGCGCGCTCGGTGGCGTCGCTTTCACCCTCGCCGGCTGGGTCGGCGTCGCCGGGTATGTCGGGGCCTTCATGCTGGCCGCGGTGATCCTGACCTGGATCCTCGTTCGTGCGACTCGCCGTTGACGCGGCATCACTGACCTAGACTGTTCGGTAGCCAGGTATCACCGACATCAAGGAGCCAGCACATGCCCGATGAGTCCCCGGCAGTGATATTCGTATTGTTCGGCGCCACCGGGGATCTCGCCAAGCGCATGGTGCTTCCCTCGTTCTACGAGCTGGCCGTGGAGAATCTCCTGCCGACGTCATGGGCACTGATCGGGAACGGCCGGGGTCATCGTTCTGACGACGAGTTCAGGGACCACATCAAGGACTCGCTCACAGAGTTCGCCACCGCACCCGACGACGCCGAGTGGGAGGCGTTCGCAAAGAACGTTCATTTCGCCGGGGGCGGGTTCACCGTCGACGACCCGGGCGATCTCCCCTCGGTCATCGACACCCTGCGCGAGAAGCTGGGCGGCAGTGCTCAACTCGTTCATTACATTGCGCTTCCGCCGACAACGTTCATCGATTACACGGAAGCTTTGGGAGCTCATCAACTCGCGACCGATGCCCGCGTCGTCTACGAGAAGCCGTTCGGCACGTCGCCCGAGAAGTTCCGCGAGCTCGACGTCGCCGTCCACAAGGTCTTCGACGAGAAGCAGGTCTACCGGATCGACCACTTCCTCGGTAAGGAGAGCACCCAGAACCTCCACGTGCTGCGGTTCGCGAATGGCATGGTGTCCGGCGTCTGGAACCGCGAACACGTCGAGCAGGTCCAGATCGATGTGCCCGAGACCCTCGACATCGACGATCGTGCCGAGTTCTACGACGCGACCGGAGCATTCCTCGACATGGTGGTGACTCACCTGTTCCAGGTCGCAGCGGAGGTAGCGATGGAACCACCGGTGAGTCTCGACGCCGACGATCTGCAAGACGCCCGCGAATCGGTGATCGCTGCGTTCCGGCCGCTGGATCCGAAAGAGGTGGTCTACGGCCAATACGACGGGTACCGCGAGACCAAGGGAATCGCGGACGACTCGTCCCGGGAAACCTTTGTGGCAGCGCGCCTCTGGGTCGATACGGATCGCTGGCGCGATGTGCCGTTCGTCCTGCGCACCGGCAAGATGCTCGATCACAGCGCGCAGCGCGTCAGTCTCGTCTTCCGGCGCCCCGACGACGGTCCCATCACAGACGCGCCCGCAGACGGCACGGTCCTGACCTTCGACCTCAGTGGTGACGGCGCGATCGACATGACGATGACGGTGAAGGAACCAGGGTCGGGGACCAAGCTGTCCACCGGGCATCTGTCCCTGCCCCTCGACTCCGTCGCCGATGGCCTCGCGCCGTACTCCCGGTTGATCAACGACGTTCTCCGCGGTGACCGTTCGCTGTTCACCAGGCCCGACGGGCTCAGCCATGTCTGGGATGTCGCGGCGCCATTGCTGGCGAACCCGCCTGCGCCGCAGCCGTATGCGCCCCACTCCTCGGGTCCAGCCGCTGCCGAGGATCTGGTCGGGCACTGCGGCTGGGTATGATGCGCGGCTGGGTCTGATGCGCGCCCGGCTCAGTCGCCGAGCCTCCGATCGAGGTTGATCGCGGCACTGATCAGGGCGAGATGGGTGAAGGCCTGCGGGATGTTCCCCAGCTGAGCGCCGTTGACGCCGATCTGCTCGGCATAGATGCCGAGGTGATTGGCGTGCGTGAACATCTTCTCCAGCGCCAGCCTGGCTTCGGCGACCCGTCCCGAACGCGTGAGCGCCTCGACGTACCAGAACGAGCAGAGGGAGAAGGTGCCCTCGCTGCCCGCCAGGCCATCGGAGCCTTCGGCCGCGTCGTAGCGAAATACCAGCGAGTCGCTGACCAGGTGTTCCTCGAGCGCCGTCAGAGTCTTCACGAACCTGTCGTCGGTCGGAGAGAGGAACTTGACCGCCGGTATGAGCAACAGCGAGGCATCGAGTTGATCCGAATCCAACGTCTGGACAAAGGCTTCGAGCTTGTCGTTCCAGCCACGATCCATGATCTGCGCGAAGATTTCGTCGCGGGTCGACATCCAGCCGGCGACATCTCCGGGCAATCCGCGCTGCCGACTGACCCGGATCATCCGTTCGAGCGCCACCCAGCACATCAGCCGTGAATACACGTAGTTCTGCGGCTCGGCGCGGGGCTCCCAGATGCTCTGATCGGGTTGGTCCCAGTTCTCCGTGAGCCAGCCCGCCACGGCACACAGCTGGTCCCACGACTCGTAGGAGATCCCCGCACCGTATTTGTTGAACAGATAAACCGAATCGATCAACTCGCCATAGATGTCGAGCTGCAGCTGATCAGAAGCGTTGTTGCCGAACATGACCGGCGATGAACCCCGGTAGCCGGCCCAGTGGTCGAGCACCGTCTCCGCAGGTGGCATCTCACCGTCGACGGTGTACATCAGCCGCAGAGGTCCCCGGTTGTCCGACTCATCGGTCTCGCCGCAGAACCGTTGTGTCAGCCATTTCATGAATTCAGCTGCCTCAGAGGTGAAGCCGAGACGCAACAACGCGTACAGCGAGAAGGCCGCGTCCCGGATCCAGACGTACCGATAGTCCCAGTTGCGCTCGCCGCCGATCTCTTCCGGCAGCCCCATGGTCACCGCCGCCACGATCGCGCCCGAAGGCTCGTGGGTGAGCAACTTCAGCACCAGTGCCGAGCGGTGAACCATCTCGCGCCACCGGCCCGTGTAGTCGGACTGCGACACCCAGCTCTGCCAGAAGTCGACTGTCGAATGCACGATGTCCGGCGAGCTGTCGAGCTCGAAACACTCCTCGGAAATCGGCTCGGCAGCCAGCACGAACGTGGCGCTCTCACCTACGGACATCTCGAACTCGGCAGTGACGGAGCGGTCGTCGTTCTGGATCAATGGCTGCGTCGCCGCCAGGTGCAGCGTCAGATCGGCACCGGTGAACTGGGCGCGGGTATCTCCGTCGAGTTCGAGGCTGTGCGCGGCCCGGCCGTAGTCCAGACGCGGCGCCACCACGGTCCGAAATCTGACTGCACCCCGGACACATTCGAATCGCCGGACAATTCGGGTGCGGTGGTCGGTGCGGCCTGCTTCCACCAGCGGCATGAGGTCCTGCACCTCGGCGACCCCGTCGTCACTCATGAAGCGGGTGACCAGCACGTTGGAGTCCGGAAGGTAGAACTGGCGCGTCGTGACGTCGCCATCGATCTGCTCGATCGACCACACGCCGCCGCCGTCGGCATCGAGGAGAGACCCGAACACACTCGGCGAGTCGAAGCGCGGACAGCAGAACCAGTCGATCCGGCCATCGATGCCGATGACCGCTGCGGTCCTCAGGTCACCTATGACACCGTGGTCGGCAATCGGCAAGTAGTCGACCGCAGTACTTTCGGCCTCACACTCTGCGCCGCCCGACTCGCGATCCTTCCGCTTCCGCCTCATCCCTCCACGGTACGTAAGCGTCGCTCACCGCAGTTCGATCTCGCGATCAGCGGCTGACGCGACCCGACGGCGACACCCGATCGCCGAGCGCGACCCGCGACTTCTTGGCAACGGTCGCGTCCATTCCGACAATGGTGATCTTCTCGCTCGGCACCGGGCGCGACCGCGGCCGACCACCCACCGATGCCCCGCGTCCGACCACCACCCGTTCGTCGATGATCGACCAGTCGACGGTCGCATCCGCCTGTATGACACTGTCGGCGAACACGATCGAATCGCTCACCGTGGCGCCGCGCTCGACGATGGCGCCGGGCCCGATGACGCTGCGCCGGACTTCACCCAGTACGTGGGCACCGCTGCTGATCATGCTGTCGACCACGGTCGCACTCGCGGCGATCCGAGCGGCGGGCCGCTGCGGCTGACGGGTCAAGATCGGCCAGCGGGGATCGGCGAGATCGATGGTGCCGTCGATGAGGTCGCGGTGGGCCTGCATGAACGTCTCGGGTCGCCCGGCGTCAATCCAGTAACCCGGCATCCGGTGCGCGACAGTCTTACCGCGATCGACGAACCAGGGCACCAGGTGTTCACCGAAGTCGCCGAGCCCGGTGTCACCGTCGTCGTCGTTGTCGTCGGTGGTGCGATCGATCAGTTCTTCCAACGCTGCGACGAGCACCTTCGGGTCGTAGACGAAGATCTCCGCGGCGATGACGCTCGTCGTCGGACGCTCGGGTTTGTACGCGAAACCCGTGACCTTGCCGGCCTTGTTCGCGGTGACCGTCGCATGCGAAGACGCCTCGTCACGCGGACAGGTGGTGGTCACGACGGTGCATTCTGCACCCGCTGCCCGGTGGGTCTGCAGCGCATCCTCGAGATCGAAAGAATAGACATGATCAGCGCTCATGACGATGACCTCCTCCGGCGAACGGTCTGCTATCTGTCCACGGATTCGGTAGAGCAGGTCGGCGTTTCCGGTGGCGAATCCGTCCTCGGTGGCGTCGTCGCTCGTCTCCTGCGGCAACACGAATCGCAGACCGCCACCGGTGCGATCGAGATCCCACGGACGGCCTCCCGCCACCTGTTCGAGCAGCGAGTGCGCCTCGTACTGCACGCACAGCCAGACCTCGTCGATCCCGCTGCGGTGCAGGGTGGACAGCGGAAAGTCGATCAATTGGTAGTTCCCGCCGAAAGGGAGAGCCGGTTTGGCCCGCGACTCGGTCAACACGTCCATTCGCGAGCCCTTGCCACCGGCTTGCACGATTGCCACCACATCAGATCTGCCCATAGGCCCCAGTGTGCCCGTATTGTCCGGATTCGACACACGCTGCGAACTCCGGCCCCGGCATCGTCACTTCGTGGGGTCGTGGCCCCAGTTCATGAGTGAGTATCGCCACGCCGAGTTCTCTACGTCACCGGACGGACGCTGTGCCAGGTGCCGATGTACGTACCCGACGACCTTGCGCATGTGCGCGGCGTCGTCGTCGGTCAAATCGCCCTTCTTCGAGCGTTCGATCTCCACGATCCGACGGCCCGACTCGTGGCCGGTCGACTCACCACCGGAAGCCTTGTCCCCGACAGATTTCGACTCTGAGGTCTCCAAGAAGTCTTCCAACTCCTTCGCCGTCATGTTCACCGCATCCCGCCAGTCGTCCCACACCTCGGCGACAGCGTCTTGCGCCTTCGAAGCCATCGGGTCCACCTCACTCCTGCATCGACGTTCGACCGACCTTCGCCAGATACCTCGCCTCGGCCGTGCCGAAACGCGCTGCGGTCGCGGCTGCTACTGGTCGGCGAAAGGATCGTTGTCCGGATCGGTGTGCGGCGCATACTCGATGACCGCGGCCGCATGCTGCGCGGTCTCGGTGTCGACGAGGTCCGCGATCAGAGCGGCGGTCATGTCGATGCCGGCCGCCACACCCGACGATGTCCAGCGATCCCGGTCCTGCACCCAGCGGGCCCGCCGCTCCCAGCTGACCGAACTTCCCTGTGTGGCAACCCAATCGAACGACCGCTTGTTCGAGGTGGCCCGATATCCGTCGAGCAGTCCTGCTGCGGCGAGAATCGCCGAACCGGTGCACACGGAGGTCACCAGTTGTGCGCCGCTCACGTAGGTCCGGAGCTGCTCGAGATAGTGCTCGTCGTCCACCAGGGGTCGCGACCCGATGCCGCCGGGGACCATGACGATGTCGGGGGACGCTGCGTCGGCGAAGCCCGCGGTCGCCTCGACGCGCGTCCCCTGCGAACTCGCGACCAGCCCCGCCTCCGCAGCCACCATCGTGATCCGGAACTGCTCGGGAAGGACGCTGAGGATTTCCACGGGGCCGAAGACGTCGAGCAATTCGAAGCCGTCGAACAGCACCACAGATACCTCGCGCATGTATGAATCCTATCGACCGTCGCGCCCGATTGGTCACCACAAACGTCCCCGTGAGGGGCCGGCGAGGGTAGATAGCCCTCGGCAGTCCCTCATGGCTCCGAATGTGGTGGGCTCTCGGAGTTCACGTGTCCTAGGTGACGTCGGCACCCTTGCGGGGTGGGCAGGCGTCGAGCCAGGTGTTCTCTGCTTCGTCGAAGACCCGCGACCGGGCGAGGAATCGAACCCCTTCGGGCGCCTCGAGGCTGAAGCCTGCGCCGCGTCCCTTGACGACGTCGAGGATCAACTGGGTGTGTTTCCACAGCTCATACTGGTCGCCCTGGATCCAGACCCGCACTGCGGGAAGGAGTTCGGGCAGCTCGATTTCGCCGAGCAGGACGTCGCGACTTCCCACCCGGAACTCACCCGCGGGGTAGCACATGGGCGCTGATCCGTCACAACATCCACCGGACTGGTGAATCATGAGGCCGCCGTGGAGCTCCGACAACTTGGTCAGGAGCTCCACGGCGGAGTCAGTTGCGACGACTCTGTCAGTAGCAGTCATCACGGTCTCTTTTCTGATGAAATCTCTTGTCGCTCTTGGCTAGCAGCTCCCGATCAGAAGAAGCCCTTGGCCTCCTGAGCGTAACCCACCAGCAGGTTCTTGGTCTGCTGGTAGTGCTCGAGCATCATCAGATGGTTCTCGCGTCCGATGCCGGACTGCTTGTAGCCGCCGAAGGCCGCGTGTGCCGGGTAGTCGTGGTACGTGTTCGTCCACACGCGTCCGGCCTGGATCTCACGTCCCGCACGGTAGGCGGTGGCGCCGTCACGCGTCCACACGCCGGCGCCGAGGCCGTACAGGGTGTCGTTGGCGATGGAGAGCGCGTCGGCGTAGTCCGAGAACTTGGTCACCGACAGGACCGGGCCGAAGATCTCTTCCTGGAAGATGCGCATCCGGTTGGTGCCGGCGAAGATCGTCGGCTGGATGTAGTAGCCGCCTGCGAGATCGCCGTCGAGCTCGACGATCTCACCGCCGGTGAGCACCTGAGCACCCTCTTCTTTACCGATCGACAGGTAGGACGAGATCTTCTCGAACTGATCGTTGGATGCCTGCGCACCCATCATGGTGTCGGTGTCCAGCGGGTTGCCCTGCTTGATCTTCTTGGTGCGCGCCACGGCGAGATCGATGAAGTCGTCGTAGATCGATTCCTGGATCAGCGCGCGGCTCGGGCAGGTGCAGACCTCGCCCTGGTTGAGGGCGAACATGGTGAAACCTTCGAGCGCACGATCACGGAAGCCGTCATCCTGCGCCATCACGTCGGCGAAGAAGATGTTGGGGCTCTTTCCACCGAGTTCCAGGGTCACCGGGATGATGTTCTCGGAGGCGTACTGCATGATCAGGCGGCCGGTGGTGGTCTCACCGGTGAAGGCGATCTTCCGGATGCGGTTGCTCGAGGCGAGCGGCTTGCCTGCTTCGACGCCGAATCCGTTGACGATGTTGAGCACGCCGGCCGGGAGCAGATCCTTGATCAGGTCGACCAGGAGCAGGATCGAAGCCGGGGTCTGCTCGGCAGGCTTGAGAACCACCGCGTTGCCGGCAGCGAGGGCGGGAGCCAGCTTCCACACGGCCATGAGGATCGGGAAGTTCCACGGAATGATCTGTCCCACTACGCCGAGGGGCTCGTGGAAATGGTACGCCACGGTGTCTTCGTCGATCTCGGAGATGCCACCCTGCTGGGCGCGGAGGGCCCCGGCGAAGTAGCGGAAGTGGTCGATCGCCAGCGGGATGTCGGCGGCGAGGGTCTCGCGGACGGCCTTGCCGTTGTCCCAGGACTCGGCGACGGCGATCTTCTCGAGGTTGGCCTCCATGCGATCAGCGATACGCAGCAGGGCGAGCGAACGCTCCGCGACCGAGGTACGGCCCCACATCGGAGCGGCCTTGTGGGCGGCGTCCAGTGCGAGGTCGATGTCCTCAGAGGTCGAGCGGGCGACCTCGGTGAAGGTCTTGCCGTTCACCGGTGACGGGTTCTCGAAGTACTGGCCCTTCACGGGCGGCGTCCACTTGCCACCGATCCAGTTCTCGTAGCGTGATTCGAAGTTCATCACTGCGCCGGGTGTTCCGGGATTGGCATAAACGGTCATGTTCGGTGCTCCTTCAGTGCCTGTGTTGGCCCTCTCGTGACCCACCCCTGTCCGGGCGGTCACGTGTGACGTAAGGCACACAGTACGAGCGGTGCCGTTGCATCAAAGTTGCAACTGCAAACTCGGCGCCCGACCTGCCGGGATAACCTCATCGCGTGATCCGCCACAACGTCCGCACCGAGTGCTGGGGCTTCGCGGTGGGATCTGCGCTATTTGCGCTCGGCTCGGCGCCGGGTTTCGCCCACTGGGCCGGAGCGCCCGCCGCGAACATCTCGTTCTTCGTCGGCTCGTGGTTCTTCACGTTCGCCGCATTCGTGCAGCTGCAACTGTGCGGTTCGCTGCGCGGACCGACCGCGTCGATCGCGGGGTCGGTACGTGTCGGACGAGAGGTCCATCGATCCGAGTGGTGGTCTGCCATGGTCCAGTTCGCCGGGACCATCGCCTTCAACATCAGCACCGGCGCGGTGTTCATCGTGCATTCCATCGTCGACGCCGACCGCTTCGGCTGGCGCCCCGACGTCTACGGCTCCGCAGCCTTTCTCATCAGTTCGGGACTGGCCGTGTTCGCCACCGAGCTCTACCGGCGTCGCGACGAACCCGACGCCCCCGGCTGGACGGCCACCGTCCTCAACACCGCCGGCTCCGTCGCCTTCGGTTTCTCCGCCGTCGCCGCGTACATCGACCCCGAGAGCGGGAAGGTCGTCGCGCCGTTCGTGGACCAGGCGGGAACCTTCATCGGAGCACTCTGTTTCCTCGTCGCCTCGCTCATTTCTCTGCCCCGAAAGCCGGTACGCGCGCTAGCGTCGTAAGACGATGAGTGAACTCGATCCGCGCAACAGCCTGCCGCCTCTGTCCTGCGTCCTGGAATCGGTGGCTGCCTCCCTCGGCGCCGCCGACCTCGACAACCGGCTGCAATTGGTACCCGCCCAGTCGGCCACCGTGCTGCTGATCGACGGCCTCGGAGCCGAGCTGGTCGCGTCGCATCCTGACATCGCACCCCACCTCAACGCGGCGGGTCTCGCCGATTCCACGACTGTCGCCGCGGGTTTCCCTGCGACCACCGCCGTCAGTATCACCAGCCTGTCCACCGGTCGGTCCGCAGGCACCCACGGCATCATGGGGTACACATTTCGAGCCGGCGGTGGCGACGTCGCCACGCCTGTCCTGAACACGCTCCGGTGGTGTGTGCATGGCGACCACGATCACGATCTGCGCAAAGCCGTTGTGCCCGAAGAGTTCCAGACGCAGTCGACCATCTTCGAGCGATGCCGGGCCCAAGGGTTCGACACCGTGTCGATCGTGCCCGGATACCACGAGGGATCCGGGCTCACCCGTGCCTCGTGGCGGGGCGCGAACAGGACCACCGCGGCCGATCACCTCGGTCAACTGCAGGCGTCGATCCTCGCGGAGATGATGACACCCGCGCCGACCCTGGCATACGCGTATTACGGAGGTCTCGATCTCGCCGGCCACCTCGAGGGTCCGGGTTCGCAGGCGTGGTGTGAGCAGCTGCGCCTCGTCGACACCATGGTCGGCGCCCTCGCAGACACGATGCCCGCGGGTCGGCAGGTGATCGTCACCGGCGACCACGGCATGATCGACACCTCTGCAGGCCGTTTCGACCTCGATCTCCACCATGAGCTGACGACGGGGGTGACGACCATCGCCGGGGAAGCCCGGGTCCGGCACGTGTATTCCGACGCGGGAGCCGCCGGCGACGTTCTCGACACCTGGACGACGATGCTCGGCGACCGGGCCACGGTGCTGGGTCGCGACGACGCCATCGACGCCGGGTGGTTCGGCAAAACCGTGGCCGGGGACCATCGGGTTCGGATCGGCGATGTGGTCGCTGCCGCCCGCCGCGACACCGCCATGGTCCGCTCGGTGGCAGAACCCCTCGAATCCGCGCTCATCGGCAATCACGGCTCGTGGGATACCGCCGAACAACTCGTCCCCGCCATCGTCATCCGCGGCACCCGGTGAATCCGCGACGGTCCGGAGGCGTGATCGCGCTGGTCCGCGCAGGACACGCCGTCCCGGCAGTCGCCGTGACTGTCTTCACCGGCCTGCTGGCCGTCGCAGACGGGGCCGACATCTGGACGTTGATCGCCATCGTCATCGCCATCTTCTCCGGTCAACTCGTCATCGGCTGGAGCAACGACTTCCTCGACCGCAGTCGTGATCGACAGGTCGGGCGACACGACAAACCCTTGGCAACAGGAGAACTCACCTCACGCACCGTGGTCGTCGCCATCGTGGCGGCGGCAGGGATCTGCGTGGTGGGCTCGTTCGCCTGTGGGTGGTCTGCGGGCACGGTCCACCTGCTGCTGGGTGTGGGGTCCGGGCTCGCCTACAACGCATACTTCAAAGCCACTGTGCTGTCGTGGCTTCCATACTCCGTCGCATTCGGTTCACTGCCCGTCATCGCATCGCTGGCAGTGCACCCCGGAGAGTTGCCGCCCGCGTGGATGGTGGCAGTGGCGGCGCTGCTGGGCGTCGGCGCCCATCTGCTCAACGCCCTGCCCGATCTCGATGACGACGCCGCGACCGGCATCGACGGGCTCCCCCACCGTCTCGGCGCGCGGCGGGTACCGCTGGTCGCTGCCGCACTGATGGTCGCCGCGACGGCGATTCTGGTCGTCGCCAATTCGTCGACCTGGTGGCTGTGGGTCGGATTGGCGGTGGTCGCGGTGCTCTCGGCCGTCACGATGCGGTTACCCGGCCGCGCAGCGTTCTACGGAGCCATCGTCGTCGCCGCGATCAATGTTGCGATGCTACTGACCATCTGACGTCAACTGATCGGTATCGGCGGGGTTCGGCTAGCGTGACGAGATGCCCGTTCCCACCATCCTCGCCGGGCGCTACCGACTTCGTGCCCTCCTGGGTCACGGCGGAATGGGCGACGTCTACGACGCGTGGGACGAGCGGCTACGGCGCCCGGTGGCAGTCAAGGTGCTCCGGCCCGAGTTCGCCGACAAGGCCGATATCCGCATCCGATTCGAAAGTGAAGCCAGCACGGCAGCCACCCTCAACCACCCGAACGTGGTCTCGGTGTACGACAGCGGGGAGGACCGGGGTGTCCCGTACATCGTGATGGAACGCCTGCCCGGGCGCACCCTGTCCGAGGAGATCGAGGCGGGACCCCTGCCACCGGATCGGGTCCGCGCAATCCTGTCCGATGTGCTGAGCGCGCTTGCGGCTGCCCATGCGGCAGGCATCCTGCACCGCGACATCAAGCCGGGCAACGTCCTGTTCTCTGCGACCGGCATCGTCAAGGTCGGTGACTTCGGGATCGCCAAAACCGCCGATTCCGCCCACACCACCACCGGAGAGGTGCTGGGCACCGTCGCCTACCTCAGCCCCCAGCGCATCGAAGGCAGGCCCGCCACCGCGGGCGACGACATCTACGCGGTGGGCGTGGTCGGATACGAGGCCATCACCGGTCGCCGGCCCTTCGCCGGGGACAACATCGCGTCGATGGCGCGAAACATCCTGCAGCAGCGACCCGAGCCCCTCGCCGCGTTGAACCCGAACGCTGATGCCGCCCTCGTCCACGCCGTCGAACGGGCGATGGCGCCCGACCCTGCAACACGGTTTTCGACGGCGGCGGCACTGCGAGCCGCACTCCAAGCGCCTCCGCCGGCGCCGGCGACCACCCCATTCACGGCCCCACCCCCCGGGCGACCTCAGCCGCCGACACCCGCCACCGCGCACCCTCCCGCGACCGGTCGGCGATCGCTCGCCATCGCCGGGGTGATCGCTGCCGTGATTGCCGCGCTGCTCGTCGGTGTGATCGTTCTCGTCTCCCGAGACGGCGCAGACAGCCCCGCGACGCCGCCGTCGGATGTCACGACGTCGGCTACAACTCCCACCACCACGGGTCAGACGGTTCTCGAAGAGCCGACCACTCGAGAGACCGCGACCGTGGTGATCCCCGCCCCCACCGACAACGGGAACAGCAACGGGAACGGCAACAACGGCAACAGAAACGGAAACGGCAACGAGAAGAAGCCGAAGAAGGAAGACAAAAACGAAAACTGATCTCAGATACCGAAGCGGCGGTCGAGAAGCCGGACGCGGCCTTTGACGAGGGCTTCGTCACGGTGGCCCGGGGTCAGGGTCTGGGCCCAGCGACGCCACGCGGCGAGATCTTCCCTACCGTGGACGGACCCCGTCCAGGCCCGCAGCAGTTCGGGATCGCGGGCGGTCAGCACAGCCGACCGCAGGTCTTCCTTGAGTTCTTCGAAGAGGTCACCGAGACCCGGGGCCAGCGACGCCGACAGCAGACCACCTCTCCCGAACTTCTCGATCGCTCCGGAGACGTCCCCGGTCCTGAGCATCCGGCGCACCTGGCTGATGTCGGAGTCGACAGGCAGCGTCAGCCGATACGGCCTGGACGCGACGAGGTCGGCGCCGAGGTCACGTCGTAGCCGGGAGATCTCCGCGCGCACGGTGACCGGATCGATCCCGTCTTCGGCGAGCATGGTGGCGATTTCTTCGGTGCCGAGACCGTCCGAATACTCACCGAGAAGCACCAGGATCTCGGCATGCCGACGCGACAAACGCAGCGCCGGACCGTCGCCGGTGCGCCAGAAGTAGCGGTCGCCGTCGAGGACCAGCAACGTCGGACCAGCGGGAGCGGGAATCGCCGGCCCGCCCGCGGTGAGGGTCCGGACCCTCAACTCACTTTCGACCGCCGCGACCACCGACTTGACCATCGACAGCGCGAAGGGCGCCGCCACCCGCTCGCCACCGGTCACATCGATGACCCCGATCACCGCGCCGGTAACCGGATCGTGCACCGGCGCCGCGACGCAGTTCCATTCTTGAACCGGAACCGAAAAGTGTTCGGCGCCAAAGATCTGCACCCCGTGATCGACCTCCAGGGCCAGACCAGGAGCGTTGGTGCCGGCAACACGCTCTGCCCACAACGCTCCTTCGACAAAATTGATGTCGCCGGCCTGATCCCTCGCTTTGTGGTCACCCTCTACCCACAACAGCCGACCCACGTCATCGGTGAGCGCTACCACTACGCCGGAGTCGGAGACTTCATCGAGCATGAGAGAACGCACCAACGGGTAGGCGGCCGCCATCGGGTGGCGGGCGCGGTACTCGAGGAAGTCGTTCCACGACATATCACCGTCGTCGACCATGCCCGACGGGTTGACGCCACCTTTGACCGATCGCATCCACGAATCGCGGACGACTGATCGCACCGAGGTCGGGCCGGTGGCGGGGGCGAGGGTTCCGGTCTGCACGAACAGCTCGTGCGCCCGGCGGACCTGTGCCAGCCGGGTGGCGGGGTCTTCGCCGGGGCCGAGGGCGGTCCAGAAGTCGCGGGCGGGTGCGGTCTCGCCCATCGCTACCTCCATTCCGGGCCGGACTCCGCGGGCAGCAAGGCCGCCCGCGGAGTTCGATCAGCTCTCGGTCATCTCCTCAATTGTGCACCACCTCACACAAGTGCAGGTACGACCTGACGATCCGGTGCGATCGGCTGATCGGTCCTGGTCCGCAGCGGCCACCAGGCGCGGTTGCCGAGCAGCACCAGGATCGAGGGCAGCAGCAGCAATCTGACGATGGTCGCGTCGATCAGGATCGCCACCGCGAGCCCGACCCCCATCTGCTTCATCTCGACCATGCTCTGCGCCGCGAACAGCGCGAACACCGACACCATCACCAGCGCCGCGCTGGTCACGACCCCGGCGGTCTGGGTGACCCCGGCCCGCACGGCCACCGTCGGCGGTAGTCCCTTGTCGATACCTTCCTTGATCCGGCTCAAGACGAACACGTGGTAGTCCATCGACAGGCCGACGAGCACCGCGAGCATGAACATCGGGATCCACTCGACGACGGTGCCGTTGGACGTGAAGTCGAGGAAGCCCTCGGCCCAGGTGTGCTGGAACACGAGCGCCAGCACACCGAACGCGGCTCCCACGGACATCAGGTTCAGTGCCGTGGACACCAGTGCGATCACCGGACTCCGGAAGGTCACGATCAGCATCAGCATGGTCAGCGTCAGGATCACCGCGACGACGATCGGCAGACCGTCGGCCTGCACCTTGGTGGTGTCGTACTGCTCGGCCACGTCGCCGCCGACCGCGAATTCTGCCCCGGACACGGCGTCGACCTGTTCGGGTACGACCGAATCACGAAGGGTGAGCAGCGCGTCGTCGGTCTTCGGATCGTTGGGCGGATACGTGCTGGCCAGGTCGAGCACGCTGGTGGTGCCGCCGGCGGAGGTGATGACAGGTCCGGTGACGGTCCAGGCACCGCTCTCGGTGGCGTCGGCGCCTACGGTGTTCAGAGCTCCGAAGACCGCAGCGGCATCGCCCCCGGTGACGACGACTCGCACAGACGGGCCTTCGGATGGGAACTGCTCGTTCATCTGCTGCGCCACCTGGACCTCGGGCAGATCCTGAGGCAGGGTGTCGAGTCCGGCGCCACGCAACGTCATCGAGAAGGCGGGCACCGCGAGAGCGATCATCACCACCAGGCCGGCGAGCAGCGCGGTCATCGGCCTGCGGATGACGGGCCCGATGATGCGCGACGAGATGCCGCCTTCACCGATCCGGTTGTTGACCCGCCAGAGCAGTGGCACCCGTGGGCGGTCGACCCACTTGCCCAGCTTGGCGAGCAGGGCCGGCAGCACGGTCAGCGATCCGACCACCGCAACCGCGACGACGATGATCGCGGCCGTCGCGAGCGAGTTGAACGTGGCACTGCCGAGCACGTAGACACCGGCCAGCGACGCGATGACCGCGACCCCGGAGACGATGATCGAGTGACCCGACGTGGCCGCAGCGATCTCGACCGCGTCGATCGTATGGTGGCCCTTACGGCGTTCTTCCCGTTCGCGTTTGAGGTAGAAGAGCGAATAGTCCACCCCCACAGCCATACCGATGAGCATCACCACCGATGATGCGGTCATCTCTGATGGCACCAGGTAGGAGATCGGCGCGTAGATCCCGATCGTTGCGACGACGGAGGTGATCGCCAGCAACACGGGGATTCCGGCCGCGATGAGCGCACCGAAGGCGAACAGCATGATGCCGAGCGTGATCGGGATGCTGATCATCTCGGCCGAGAGCAGATCTTCGGCGACGCGTTCGTTGATGGCCTCATCGGCCGAGACATCGCCGAACTGGCCGACGGTGAGTTCTGGGTGATCAGCGGTGATCGTCCGGACCGCGGCCTTGATGTCGGTGATGGCCGGATCCTCGTCTCCCGGCGGTGCTCGCAGCGATATCGACGACAACAACGTTCCCTCGGGTGAGAACACCGGCGCAGAGATTTCTTGCACCTCCGGCGAACCGGCGAGTTCCGCTTCGAGCTGGTCTGCAGCGGTGACCGCCTGCTCGCGGTCTCCGGTGATCAGTACGTACTCCGTGTCGGGAGCGGCGAGCCCCGCCTCGTGGATCATCTGATCCGCCCGGCCGGACTGACCGACCCGGTAGTCGGCGTCGTCCGCGTTCTGGGTGGGGATCAGCGCGCTGAACCCTACCGCCACGATGACCAGCGCCAGCCACAAACCTATTGCGCGCCAGGGGTTGCGCGCACTCCACCGGGCCACCGCTTGGGGTCCCCGTGTCATTCTTCCCATGTGAGCTCCTCGTGCATGAGGCGGCATCCGCCTCGGTGGGACACCCGGCGACACCGGGCTGTGCTCAAGGTTGCTCGGCGCGGCGACGCTGGTCAGGAACGTCAGACCCCCCACCTGGAGGTGAATAGTCCGACCGAGGGGGTAGACCTGGCACCACTGTTTTCTTCCGGCAGATGCGGTCATCATGAAGTCCTCATCCCGATCAGGAAAGGCACGCTGTGGACACCGACGAGCGCCCGACCCTCGCCATCCGCTGGCTGCGGGCGGCGATGTTCGCACTCGTCACCACCCTGGCCTTCCCGTTGACCCTGGCGTTGCTCATCGTGGTGGTCGTGGCCATCCCGCTGGTGCTGGTGACGGTCGGGGCGCTGGTCCTGTGGTTGTTCGTGCCGCTGACCGCTGCCCTCTGCGATCTGCACCGCCGGATGGCGGCGGGCATGCTCGACCGGCCGGCGCAACGAGGCGACTACGCACCGGGAGGCAGCAGGAGCATCCTGCACCTGCTCTACGTGTGGACCTCCGACTCGCTGCGGTGGCGCGACCTCGGATGGTTGTTCCTGGCGTCGACCATCGGCTTCGCGGTCTCTCTCGTCGGTGTCGTCTTCACCGCGACGCTGGTCCTCATCCCCTTCGTCGAACCTCTCATGAAAGCGCGCGCCACCATGGATCTGTGGGCATTGAACCGAAGTCGCACCGAGGTGCTGCAGGCGCGTGTACAGCAGGTCACCGAATCGCGTACCGCAACAGTTGATTCCGCAGCATCCGAATTGCGTCGGGTGGAGCGGGATCTGCACGACGGGACGCAGGCACGCCTGGCCGCCCTCGGGATGACCATCGGTCTGGCAGAGAGTCAGATCGACAGCGATCCCGTCGCCGCCAAACAGCTGATGGCCGAGGCTCGGGGCTCTGCGACCGCTGCACTCGGCGAATTGCGTTCGGTCGTGCGCGGTATCCATCCGCCGGTCCTTGCCGACCGCGGGGTCGGCGCCGCCGTCGAGGCCCTGGCCCTCGACATGCCGCTGCCCATCACGCTGAATCTCGGTGTCAGGGAGCGGCTTCCGGCAGCCATGGAGAATGCGGTGTACTTCGCGGTGGCCGAGACCCTCGCGAACGTCGGCAAACACGCCCGCGCCCGCAACGCCTGGATCGCCATGGGTATCTTCGACGGTGTGCTGCGCGTAGAGGTCGGAGACGACGGTATCGGCGGGGCGGCCGCCACCGGCTCGGGGCTGCACGGTGTCACGCAACGACTCGACGCTCTCGATGGAAAAATGTTCGTACACAGTCCCGTAGGTGGCCCCACCATCGTGTCCATGGAGGTCCCGTGCGGGTAGTCATCGGCGAAGACCACGCGTTGCTGCGTGACGGTCTGACCAGAATTCTCGCAGCGCATCACATGGAGGTTGTCGCGGCCGTCGACAACGCGACAGAACTCGACGTCGCACTGACGGACGAAACCGTGGACGTGGCGGTACTCGACGTCCGGATGCCGCCGACGTTCTCCGACGAGGGTTTGCGCGCCGCCATCAAGATCCGCGGCCGCCGGCCCGGCTTTCCCGTCCTCGTGCTCTCCCAGTACGTCGAACAGTTGTATGCCCGAGAGCTGCTCGAGAGCGGCGAGGGTGCCGTCGGATACCTCCTCAAGGATAGGGTCGCGAACGTCGCCGGGTTCATCGACGCGGTCCGCCAGGTGGCCGCGGGCGGTACGGTGCTCGATCCGGAAGTGGTGTCGCAGTTGCTGACCGGTCAACGAGCCGACGGGCCGTTGGAGCGTCTGTCCTTACGCGAACGAGAAGTGTTGGCACTCATGGCGGAGGGTCGATCCAACGCGGCCATCGCGGAAGCCATGTTCGTGTCGGAGAAGGCCGTCAGCAAGCACTCGAACAGCATCTTCACCAAACTCGATCTACCCGTGTCGGCGGACGACAACCGCCGGGTGCTGGCCGTGCTCGCCTACCTCGGGGTCTGAATCAGCCCCTGGCCACGTTGTAGAGCAGGGTGCTGCCCGCAAGCAACACGCCGGAGATCACCGCCGGCCAGAGCCAGCCGTTGAGCAGGTCCGACCGAAACGCGACCACCACCCACCCCATGACCAACAACGCCGTGCTCAGCGTCGTGACCACCCGCACCACGACGATGAGTAGGACGCCCACCGACCACAGCGCCTCGCGCAGTCCGTACTTCATTTCTGACACCTCGCATGTGAATGTGACCTCACAGACTCAAACAAACACGGGGTCCAAAACCATTCACCGTGCGTCGCGGGTCACATTTGGCAGAATGAACGGATGAAGACCATTCTGAACGTCATCTGGCTCGTGCTCTGCGGATTCTGGATGGCGTTGGGATACATCGCCGCCGGAATCATCTGCTGCATCCTGATCATCACGATCCCCTTCGGGATCGCGTCATTCCGAATCGCGGCCTATGCGCTGTGGCCGTTCGGCCGCACCGTGGTGCGGAAGCCGACGGCGGGAGTCGGCTCCGCGATCGGCAATGTCATCTGGCTGATCTTTGCTGGGATCTGGTTGGCGTTCGGGCACATCGTCACGGGCATCGCACTGTGCATCACCATCATCGGAATCCCGTTGGGCATCGCGAGCTTCAAGATGGTCCCGGTGTCGCTGCTTCCGCTGGGCGCGGAGATCGTCGACGCCGACGGCGGCGGCATCTACGCGCCGCCGCCTCGCCAGACCGCGTACTGAAACGCCCTGGCACCGATCTCGTCTAGGCGGGTACGAGTTCGATGACCGGAATTACCCTCGAGGTCTTCTTCTCATAATCGGCGAATCCCGGCATGACCTCGACCTGCGCTGCGAAGAGTCGGTCGCGCTCGGCGCCGGTGACCTCGGTGGCCGTCACCGGCACGGTCTCCGTACCGACCTCGATCGTGGTGGACGGCTCAGCCTTGATGTTCTTGAACCATTGCGGGTCGAAGTCGGCGCCGGCGTAGCTGCCGAAGATGTATCGCTTGCCGTCGGACTCGAGGTAGACGAGCGGCGCCACGTAGTCCTTGCCGCTCTTGATGCCCTTGTGATGCAGGAGCAACAACGGGGCGCCTTCGAAATTGCCACCGACCTTGCCGTCGTTTGCCCGGAACTCCGCGATGATGTCGTCATTGAAACCCATGGTGGGAGTCTAATCCTCGATCAGCCGACGTCGTCCAGATCGAGGCCGATCGGTGTCTGGGCCGGAATTTCGCCACTGGCGACCACGACCTTTGCCAGGGACATCAGCGCAGACGACAGGGTGGCGACGTCATCATCGCGAAGGTCTTCGTAGGCCGGCGCCGCCAGTCGATCGGTGGTCAGCTCGATCTCGCTCTTGAGTGCGCGGCCGGCCGGCGTGATGGCACCGGAATGCTCGAGAAGTCCGCGGTCGGCCAAAGCTGCTGTGAGCGCGTTCCATTCGTCCTCCGTGTAATCACGGCTGGTCTCGAGCACCGACCGTGGCGTCGCGGTAGCCGCCGCATGGAGGACCCCCGCCTCGCGTCCGGTGATGCCAGCGACAGTCAGCGCCGCGACATGGCCGTCGCCGCGATGCTCACGCAGCAAGGTCGCCGCATGCCAAAGCGCACCGTACCGGTCGTCCGGCCACGGGAGCGCTGAGTTGGCAGCGAACAGTGCCCGACCACCGAGGTCGGCGCCCGCCGCGGCCGGACGAAGCAGCGCAACTGCACGGTCTGCGGCATCGCCGCCGTCATCGCCGAGCATCCGCGTCAGCGTCGCGACCGCGGCGTCGCACCGCACCGTCAGTGCAGTTTCCGGGGGTGCGTGGTCCCAGGCATCCGGGAGTGCTCGCGCCACGCGTCCCGGCGCGAAGTTGTAGAACAGGGCGGTGACGATCTCCGGTCCCACCGCGCCGAGCGGCGCGGACCGGCCCGCGAAGTACCCCATCCAGAAGCCGCGGTAGCCGGCCGCCGACATCGCCTCACGGGTCTCGTCGGAGAAGTAGGTGACGGCGTGGATCGGTTCCAGCAGCCGCCACAGGCGCCGCGCAGTGGAGAGGTCGATGGCCATGCGTTCGAGAATGCCACTGCCGCCGCGGCACCGACACGTTTGTGCGATGCCCGATCCGATCTATTACAGGGCGGCTGCGAGCTCCGCTGCCCCCAGCTCGCAGTAAGCCTGCCGGTATTTCGAGCGCAGCCGGTCCTGCGTGTCGGCGGGCAGCCGCTCCAGCCGTACCGGATCGGTGTTGTCGGCAAGGTCGGCCAGTTTCACAGCGAGAGCCATCTCGTCGGTCCGGATACCGGCGTAGTAGTCGATGGGCGCAACGTCATCTCTGCGGGTCAGCAGCGTCACCGCGACGACGACCGATTCCGGGATCCCGGCTTTGCGCAGGTCGTTGGCGGTATACGAGGAGTCTTCGATGACGTCGTGCAGGAGTGCTGTCGCGATGTACTCGGGCTCGCGCGGCGCGACCCGCGATGCCACCGACCGCGGATGCACGATGTACTCCCCACCGACCTTGTCGACCTGTCCGCTGTGTGCGCGCTCGGCGATCGCATCGGCGACACCGATCAATTCACGGCCACTCAACACCGTTGTCATAGGCACGCTCCTCGACCTGTGTGGTCGTTTTAGGCTGACACACATGGATCGCGGCGTCGAGTTGATCGGTGGAATGGAGCAGCGGGCAATAGTGCTGGTGGCCTACAACCCGGAGTGGCCCGCAGACTTCGCTCGCGAACAGCGCCGGATCGAGACCGCTCTCGGCGCCGCGGCGATCCGAATCGACCATATCGGCTCCACCTCGATTCCCGGTCTGTCGGCCAAACCGATCATCGATATCAACCTCACCGTGCGCGATCCCGACGACGAGGCCGCGTACCTCCCCGCCCTCGAGTCCGCCGGATACCTGCTCCGGGTTCGCGAGCGCGGCCATCGTATGGTCCGGACCCCGGAACTCGATGTACATGTGCACGTGTGCGCTCCCGACAGCGATTGGCAACGCCGACATCTGCTGTTCCGGGATTGGTTGCGACACAACGAGGACGACCGTACGGCCTACGGAGCCTTGAAGAAGACCCTGGCCGCGCAGGAATGGTCGGACATGAACGAGTACGCCGCCGCAAAAGGTCCGCTCATCGGGGAGATCACCATCCGGGCCGAGCAGTGGGCCCGGCGTTCCGGCTGGACGGTGCGGGCTCAGGACGCCCGGTCGTGAAGATCCTCGCCGGTATCGAGTTCGCGGTAGCGCCACGGGATCGCGAACCAGAACGCGACGAACAACACGACCGTGACGGCGCCGGCGAACCAGCCCGCTGTTCGTCCGATGACGAGTTCGAAAACCAACATCATCACTCCGGTCAGTGCGATCCCCAGGAGTACGAGACCGCCGAGGGCACAGCGCTGGGACGCGTCGATGAGAGTCTTGAGACGGTGTCGGCGGAATAGGATCCGGTGCATCGAGGCAGGTGCCAGCAACAAGATCGTCGCACCGACCGAGGCGCTCACCGTCACGAGGTAGATCGACTGAAAAATGTTGTCTTGCACGTAGAACCGGTCCTGGAAAGGAACAGTCAGCAGAAAACCGGTCAGCAGTTGGACACCCGTCTGCACCACCCGGAGTTCCTGCAGGAGGCCAGACCAGTTTCGGTCGAGACGCTGGGTCGGGGTCTCGTTGCGCTCACGCCGATCCCAGTCGTCATCGCCGAGGTTGTATTCCACCTCATCATCGTCTGCCCGTTCGACCCCACTGGCAAGCGGCCGGGAGTCGGTGGTGGATATGGTCCAAGTAGAGGTTGAGCCTGCGGACGAGGAGATGGTGATGACAGCGGACGTGGCTGATACGGCGCCCCGGTGGTTCCGGGCCGCGATCGAGGAGTTGCCCGAGCCCCGGGAGGTCGAGGTCGCCGGGGCATCGATTCGGCTGCGCTGCTGGGGCGCCGAGAACACACCCGGCGTCGTACTGGTTCACGGCGGATCGGCTCATTCCGGCTGGTGGGACCACATCGCGCCGCTCCTCGCAGCGTCGCACCGCGTGGTGGCACTCGATCTGTCCGGCCACGGTGACAGCGATGTGCGGTCTCGGTATCCGCTGGGCCTCTGGGCCGACGAGGTGGTCGCGGCCGCAGAGGCAGGCGGTATCGCCGGCACCCCGTACGTCGTCGGGCACAGTATGGGCGGGTGGGTGACCGCCGCAGTCGGTGCGCTGCGCGGCTCGGACGCGGCAGGTCTGGTGATCATCGACTCCCCGCTGTTCGATGAACCGCCAGAGGAGGTCATCCTCCGGCAGCTCAACCGCAAATCCCGGGCCCACCCGAGCAGAGACGAGATCCTGAGCCGCTTCCGGACGGAACCGAGGCAGGACACTCTTTTGCCGTATGTGGCACGGCACGTTGCCGAAGAGTCGGTACGCGAGACCGAGGCGGGGTGGATCTGGAAGTTCGACCCGGACATGTTCCGCAAACGTCATCAGAGCGGGGACCGCGTGCAATTGCGCAAGATGCTCCCCGACGTACAGATCCCCGCGATGTACATCCGCTGCGAACTCGGGATGGTCAGTCCCGAGATGAGCGCTGAGATCGCCGGTTTGTTCGGTCGACCTGCGACCGTGGTCGAACTGGCAGATGCCGGTCACCATCCGATGATGGATCAGCCGTTGCCGTTGGTGGCGACCCTGCGAACAGTGTTGGCACACTGGGACAGCCGGCGGTGAACACCGCGATCGCGTCTGCGCGTTGATGGCGCCGGAAGACACCCGGCCACCGCGCCATGGGATCCTGCTGTTCACACTCGGCCTGCTGACCACGATCACAGCCATCGTGAGCAGCCTCGGCGCGCCGCTCATCCCCGCGATCGCCGACGACTTCGACATCGCGATCACCCAAGCCCAGTGGGCCTTGACCGCAACACTTCTCACGGCTGCCGTCGCCACACCGATCGTCGGACGTCTCGGCGCCGGCCCGCTGCGGAGGCCCACGATCCTGGCCGGCCTGGTCATCGTCACGATCGGATCCATCCTGTCCGCTGTCGAGGTCGGATTCGTCGTGATGGTGCTGGGACGCACCATGCAGGGTGTGGGCCTCGCGTTGGTTCCTTTGGCACTGGCTGTTGCGCGAGAGGCGCTCCCGGCGAGCCGACTGCCGTCCGCGGTCTCGATGCTCTCGGTCGCGGTGGTCGCCGGTGCCGGTTTGGGTTATCCACTGACCGCCACCGTCGCTCAGTATCTCGGCGTATCGATGGCCTACTGGCTGGGTGCAGTCCTCAGTGCGTTCACACTTCTGATGGCGTTGCGTTTCATCCCGGTGTCGACCGCGACGACCCGCATGCGGGTTGATTGGTGGGGCGCGTTGCTGCTCTCACTCGGGATGGCGGGCGTACTGCTCGCCGTCAGCCAGGGCGATCACTGGGGCTGGGCATCGGCCCTGACCATCGGACTCGCAGCGGTCGGCGTTCTGCTGGTCGGTGTCTTCGTCATCTGGACGCTGCGCAGCAGTCATCCGCTCGTCGATCTCCGCTTGTCTGTCCGGCCCGGAGTGGCCGCACCCAATCTGATCGCATTCGGTGCCGGGCTCGCGATGTACACGCTGCTGACGCTGACCATCGTCATGGTGCAGAACACGGAGTGGGGACTCGGGCGGTCGATCATCATGGCCGGACTGACGTTGCTGCCCTACTCGATCATGAGCGTGACGGGGAGCCGATTCGCACTCGCCGCCGCACGGCGACTCGGCCCCAGGATCATCCTGCCGATCGGCTGTGCGGTGTTCATCTGCTCGACAGTTGGTTTGGCGCTTTCCCACAGCAGCATCGTCTGGGTTTTCATCTGGACCGGGGTCGGTGGCCTCGGCAGCGGCTTCACCTTCTCCTCACTCGCCGTCCTGATCGTGCCCCACATCCCGCAAGAGGAGACCGGCAGTGCGATGGCGTTCAACACCGTGCTGCGGTATCTCGGCTTCTGCGTCGGCAGCGCAGCCAGTGTCGCCCTGGTGACGGTGTACGGCGGCGGCGAGCACGGCTTTGTCCTGACACTGCTGACGATGTCGTCGGTCTTCGCGCTCGCGGGCGTCGGGGCGTGGATCCTGACGCCGCGCGAGGTGCGCTGAGGCCTGCCCACTGCGTCGTACCCTCAGCCGCGTCGCTCGACAGCGACGTCCCTGGCGAGCAGGAAAAACGGTATGGCAGTGGCGATCCCAACCCCGAAAGTCATCACGAAAGACGCGACCCACCAGCGGATGATGCCGAGCTTCTTGGCCTCGACGATCGCCCAGAGATGGAACCCGACAACCACATAGAGCAGATCGACCATCGCGAATCGGCCGGGGACTGTCTTGTGGATGTCGCCGACGAAGAAGTCCAGCACCGACTTCGGGCCGTTCTCCTTGACGTATGGCACAGCGATGGCGTTCTGCGTCACGAACGCGGCGACGAACGTCGCAGCCAGTGATCGGCGGCGCCAGGTATCGATCGTGGTTGTGTCCGGCATGGTTACTCCTCGGGTTGGTGGGTGTGAGCCCAGTCAACCCCGTACTCAGAGCCTGCCGAGCAACTCCGCCTTCTTCGCGGAGAATTCTTCGTCAGACAAGATGCCGCGCTGGTGCAGGCCCGCCAGCGCCTCGATGGCTGCCACGATGGCGTCGGCGTCACTGATCGCGCCCGAGGATTGCTGAGTCGGCGCCTGCAGAGGCTGGGACGGCTGGGGCGGCGGCGGGTAGGACGACGGTTCGTTAGTGGGTGCGGGGGCCGGCGCCTGCACGCCGATCTCGGACAGACTCGATACGTCGAAGGTGCCGAACTGGCTCGTGAAGTTCACGGAGCCGGACGGACCACCCTGCTGTTGCTGCACCCCGCCGATCCGGTGATCACCGGTGTCGTAAACCTTTGTCACGCCGCCGGTTTGAATCGCGAGCCGACGCGCGTTCGGAAAGATTGCGTAGCGCGTGCTGTTCTGCGCGCCGGAAGAACTGGGGCTACCCAGGTCGGCGGGCCACCAGTTGTTCGACGAGAAACCGCCTTGGGCGTTGGTGGTGACCGGGGGGAACACCGTGGTGGTGGAAAGCAGTTGGGAGAGCTCCCGGCACAGTCCGTCGACCCGGGCCTTGAGGCCGTTGTCGAACATGTTGCCGACCATCGTCATGCCGCCACGCATCCACTGCCCTGACCCACCGAGTTCGGGTATGGAGAACTGCGCCATCGTGCCGCCCCCGTTGTTGACGGCGATCAGCATGGCGAACACTGCGTCATGGGAGAGCGAGTAGCGCTGCGCGATGTCGGCGATGGCGCTCTCGGCTTCGGGGGTGACCGCTGCCCTCATAGTCGTGGATCTTTCGTCGTGACGGATACGACCGCAGCCTAACGCACCCCGGGAGGTCCGGTGGCCTCGAGAAACCGCTCTCCGCGCCGGCTGGAGCAGAACCGCGCTGGTCAATGTAAATGATGTTTGCAACAATCGAGAATGAGCTTCCGGTCGTCGGCAGCCAGTCGTAGAAGGACACTCGCTTGAGCACACACAACCTGGCAGTCATCGGCGGCGACGGAATCGGGCCCGAGGTGACGGCCTCAGCGTTGGCGGCCATGAACGTCGCCGCCGATCGGTTCGGATTCGGACTTCGCACAACGGATTTCGACCTCGGGTCCGAGGCGTACCTGCGTACCGGTGAGGCGCTCCCGGCCGCGGTCGCGGAGCAACTGCGTGATTATGACGCCATCCTGCTCGGTGCCGTCGGGGATCCGCGTGTGGATCCAGGGGTCCTCGAGCGAGGCCTCATCGTGGCCCTGCGCACCCTGTTCCATCAGTCGGTCAACATCCGCCCCGTTCGGCTCTACCCGGGTGTCGTCAGCCCGGTGACCGAGGTGAGCTCGGACAACTGCGACCTCGTGATCCTGCGGGAGAACACCGAGGGCATCTACACCGGCGGCGGCGTGATGGTCAAAGACGGAACACCCGACGCGATCGCAATCCAGCATTCGATCACCACGGTCCCCGCGACGTCGGAAATCGTGGAGTTCGGCTTCCGGATGGCGTCGGCGCGTCGCAAGCGGCTGACCCTGTGTCACAAGAAGAACGTGCTGCTCTACACCGGCCGGCTGTGGCAAGAGATCGTCGACCAGATCGCCGAGCGCTACCCCGACGTCGAACACGACTACGTTCACGCCGATGCGATGTGCCAGCACCTGATCCTGGACCCGGGCCGGTTCGATGTGGTGGTGACACCCAACCTGTTCGGCGACATCATCAGCGATCTCGGAGCCGTCGTGCAAGGCGGCCTGGGCGTGGCCGCGAGTGCGAACTTCAACGTCTCCGGATCGGCGCCCAGCATGTATGAGCCGGTACACGGTTCGGCACCGGACATCGCCGGTACCGGCCGGGCGAATCCCACCGCCGCAGTGCTGTCGGCAGCGCTGTGCCTGGCCGGACTCGGCGAACGCGAGGCCGCTCTGACCCTGGAGGCCGCAGCGGCCTCCGTACTGGCCGAGGGCGGCGACAAGGCCGGACAGCAGGTGGACACCGCGGAAGTGAGTGCCCGCATCGCGACGCGGGTGGCCGAGATCGACGTCCCGACCACGAGCGGATCGCTGATGCAGACCCTCGCGTCACTCGCTCCCCAGCACGCCTGACCTGGGGCGGCCCAGGGTCAGCCGATCCTGGTGACGTCCGCTTCGTGGATGTATGCGGACTCTGCTGCGTGCGCCAGATCGACCACCACCGAGTTCACAGGGGTCGGCACACCGGTCTCCGCCCCGATACGCACGATCGACCCGTTGATGGCATCGACCTCGGCGCGGCGGCGGAGCTCTGCATCCAGCCGCATCGACGGCTTCGCGTCGCCGATGCGCAGGCCCAGCGTGCGGATGTACTCGATCGGATCACCGACGTCGATGGTCACACCCAGAGCGTTCGCGACGTCGAGTGCCTCCAGGGCGCACGCCGAAGCCACCCGCCACGCCTTCGGGTCGTTGATGATCTGCGCGATCGTCAGTCCCGTCAGGAACGACGATCCGGAGAATGCGACGTTGATCAGCAGCTTCTCCCAGACCATCTGATCAATGTCATCGAACAGCGCGACCTTGAATCCTGCGCTCGACCAGACCTGTGCCCCGAACTCGAGGCGTTCGCGGGACAGCCCGCGGTACGCCCCGAACCGGGTGATCTCTCGACCGTTGTGATGCGCCTGCCCCGGGGTCGGGATCGACGCCCCGAAGCCGCCCACCACCCCCACCGCGATCTGGTCGGGATCGATGGAGTTCGCGACGACATCCGGAGAACCGAGGCCGTTCTGAATCGTCTGCACCACGGTGTCGGGTCCGATCAGTGCTGCGGCCGACTTCGCGGCCGCCTCGGCGTCGAAGGACTTGGTCGCGATGATGACCAGGTCGCACTCGCCGATCGCGTCCGCAGTCGTCGACATCGAAGCCAGGCGGACGGTTCGGTCGCCGGAATCGCCGTAGACACGCAGCCCGGCGGCGTTCACAGCGGCGACGTGGTCGGTCCACAGCGTGACGCCGTGCACCTCGTGACCCGCCTCCTGCATCAGTCCGGCGTACACCGAACCCATTGCGCCACAACCGACGATTGCCACCTTGGCCATGCTCGTGTCCTTCTTTGCACCGGGGAAGTATTCAGTGGATCACACTAAGCAATCGCTCAGCTCAGTCGGACCCGGGCCCGCGTAAACTACTGGGCGAAGTAGGGGCAGTTCAGGAGGAACAGATGGCGGCAGTGCTCGACTCGGAGACGCCCGATTCGGGGGCGGCGCCTGATCTCAACGACCCGGTCCTGTTCCCGAAACTGCTGCCCTGGTTGCTCGGGATCTGCGGAACGATCGGGTTGATCGCGTCCTTCACCCTGACGGTCGAGAAGTTCGAGCTGGCATCCGATCCCGGCTACGTGCCCTCGTGCAGCATCAACCCGGTCGTCAACTGCGGCTCGATCATGGACACCTCCCAGGCGGCGGTGTTCGGATTCCCGAACTCGCTGCTCGGGATCGCCGGTTTTGCCGCGCTGCTCGCCGTCGCGGTCATGATGGGCCGGACGCCGCAACGATTCGTGCTGATCGGCCTGCAGGTAGGCCTGACCGCCGCCCTCGTATTCGTCCACTGGCTCATCTTCCAGAGCTTCTACCGCATCGGTGCCCTGTGTCCGTATTGCATGGCGGTGTGGGTCGCCGTGGTGCTGGCCTTCTGGTACGTGAGTCTGCGCACCGCAGACGAGTTCGCCACCACGGCACGGTCGCGGCGAGTGGTCGACCGACTGGTCTCGATCCACTCCGTCGTCCCGGTGCTGTGGGTACTCGTCGTGATCGCCCTGATCACCGAGCGGTTCTGGTACTACTGGTCGACCCTGCTCTGACGCTTCGGCGCCGTCACCTCTCCAGCTGGCCGGCGACGCGCTGTTCCAGCTGCTCGGTGGTCGCCACCGGCAACACGATCAGGCCGTCGAGTTCCTTGCGCGCCTTGGCGTAGGCGCTGCGTCGCTCCTCCGGGCTGGCACCCGGATCCTGCGCGAGATTGAGCAGACGCTGGGCGCGCAACAGGCGTTCTTGCTCGTCGACGCTGAACCCGGATCTGCGGCGGCGCTTCGCCTCGGTCTCGGCGACGTCGAAGGCAGTGGCGTAGTCGTGCACCACGTCTCGATATTCACGTTGCCGTTCGTGGTCGTCCACGAGGTCTTCGACCTGCTCCGGCCGCAACAGATCGGCGCGGCGTTTGGCCCGGTGGAAATCGATGGTCAACGGGTCGCGCAGATCGATCATCATCGGATAGTCCAAGAGGGTCGCGGCATCGGTCTCGTAGGCGAACCAGCGCGCGTCGGTCTGATTGTGCTCGTCCATCGACTTGGCGATGTCCCGCTTCACCGCCGCGACATCGATTCGGCGCTTGCCCAAAGCCTCGGCTTCGGCAATCTTGGCCTGCTGTTTGAGCCGGTACCGCTCCTGCCGACGCTGTGCCCGGCGCTCGTTGGCAGCACCGACCGCCTTGAACGCACCGCCGACCGTGCCGCCGAAGACGAACACCAGCCACCAGTAGTTGCCGACGAAGTTCCAAAAGGCATCCACTCGCTCCAGCATGCCAGGGGTCTGAGCGCTGACATGCGCGCTTGGCTCCTACCCGCGCTCCGCGGAGCGCACTGAAAGCATCAAAAAAGGTCAGGCCGCATTTCTGCGACCTGACCTCGTGGTGGGCGAAGGGGGACTTGAACCCCCACGTCCCGAAGGACACTGGCACCTGAAGCCAGCGCGTCTGCCATTCCGCCACTCGCCCGTGGCTGCTCCGCGTCGAAGTGCTTCGAAACGGAACCGGAAAACGGTAACACGAGCACCCGTGGGTCCTGAAATCCGTATCCGGCCCCCACGTTCGAGCTGGTCGACTCCCGTGAAGTGGCACCGTCATTCTGAAATCGGGCGTCACTGGCCTACCGTTCAATCAGACGACTTCGGCTCACGTCACCTGGGACAACTGGGGCTGGCGTTGCAGATGTTCTCCCTGGAGTGCCATCGCAGGGCCGGAGTCGCTATCATCAAACAGCACGATTGGCACGCCGACACGCTGACAATCCGGAGGGAGGTCGTCTGGCCATGGGAATACTTCAGAGAATCGAGCGCAAACTCGAGGGCGCTGTGGACGACGGCTTCGCCCGGGTGTTCGGCGGCAAGGTGGCACCGCAAGAGGTCGAGAACGCTTTGCAACGCGAGGCCGAAGACAGCCTCGAGGACCTCGGAGACGGCGGAAAGCTGGCTCCCAACGCCTACACACTGGTCGTCAGCTCGACCGACCACCAGGAGATGGCGGCCGAGTACGAGTTGAATCGCAAGACGTTCTCGAGGCATCTCGAGAACTTCATCCGCGACAACGGCTGGCAAACATACGGTGACGTGGTCGTGGAGTTCGCGCACTCGCCGACCTTGCACACCGGACAGTTCCGGGCTCGCGGTTCGATCAACCCGGACGCGCGTCCGATGCCGGTTCCACCACCGCAGCCGCCCAACGTCCCGCCCCCCGCACCACCACGCAACCGAGAAGCAGGAGCCACCCCCATGACGCAGAACTCCGGATACGACCAGCGCGGAGGATACGACCAGGGCTCCTACCCGCCGGCGGCGGCATACAGCCAGCAGCCGTATGACGGTCAGGATCAGGCTCCGGTGGACGGCCCCCCTCAGGCGTACAGCCAGCAGGGCGGGCCCGATTACCAGCGTGGGTACGACCAGCAGGGTTATGACCAGCAGGGCTTCGACCAACAGGGCTACGACCAACAGGGCTACGACCAGCGCGGGTACGACCAGCAGGGCGCGTACGACCCGGCGGGTTACCAGGCCGGCGGCTACCAGCAACCCGGCTACGCACCGGATCAGCAGGGCTACGACCAGCGCGGATACGACCAGGGCTACCAACAGGCCGGCTACGAGAACCAGGGCGGCTACGCGCCCGAACAGCAGGGTGGCTACGACCGCGGGTACGACCAGCAGCCGGCGGCCTACAACCAGGGTGGCGCCTACGCCCCGGACCAGCAGCAACCCGGATACGCCCAGGGCTACCAGCAGGGTGGCGGATACGACCAGGGCGGCTACGCCGCGGACCAGCAAGGCGCCTACGCCGATCAGCCCGGCGGATACGACCAGGGCGGCTATGCAGCGGGCGGCGGCTACGCGGCGCCCGCCGGTTACGCACCGACGGCCATCACCCTCCTGCTCGAGGACGGCAGCAACCGCACGTTCCAGCTCCGCAACGGTTCGAACGTGATCGGCCGCGGCCAGGATGCGCAATTCCGGCTGCCGGACACCGGCGTCTCGCGTCGGCACGTGGAAATCCGGTGGGACGGCTCGAGCGCGCTGCTCAACGACCTCAACTCCACCAATGGCACGACGGTCAACGACGTCCAGGTCAGCAGCTGGGAACTCGCCGACGGCGACCGCATCCGCGTAGGACATTCCGACATCACCGTCCGGTTCCAGTGACGTCCGAAATTGGGTGTCCGATACACAAGTGACACATCCGAATACCAACCGGGCCGCCACTGGGCCATAAGATGCACAGGACGTTGTTGGCTGGCCCGGGAGGTGAAAATACGTGCAGGGCATAGTGCTGCAGCTGACGCGTGTCGGCTTCTTGCTGCTCTTGTGGCTGATGATCTGGGCCGTCCTGCGTGTGATCCGCAGCGATGTGTACGCCGCGACCGGCCAGCGGCCGCTCACGCGGTACGAACGCCGCAATCGAGGCGGGACCCCCGCGAGGGTCAAAGGCGGCCCCAGATATCTCATCGTCACGCATGGCGCGTTGGCGAACACCCGCATCACGCTCGGCACCCAGCCGGTCCTATTGGGCCGTGCCGACGACTCCACGCTGGTGCTGACCGACGAATACGCCTCTGAAAGACATGCTCGCCTGATCCGCCGCGGCGACGACTGGTACGTCGAAGACCTCGGCTCGACGAACGGCACCTACCTCGACCGCGCGAAGGTGACCACCGCCGTTCGCGTCCCGCTCGCAACTCCGGTACGCGTGGGCAAAACCGTGATTGAGTTGCGCCCGTGACCCTGGTGTTGCGCTATATCGCGCGTAGCGACCGCGGATTGGTCCGCGCGAACAACGAGGACTCCGTCTATGCCGGAGCCCGCCTGCTGGCACTGGCCGACGGCATGGGGGGTCACGCCGCGGGCGAGGTCGCCAGTCAGCTGGTGATCCAGGCGCTGCGTCCCCTCGACGACGACGAACCCGGCGGCGACCTGCTCGCCAAACTGGACGCCGCCACCAGGCACGGCAACGAGGCCATCGCCGATCAGGTCGCCGAAGCACCAGAACTGGACGGTATGGGCACCACCCTGACCGCCATCCTGTTCGCCGGCTCGCGTCTCGGTCTGTGCCACATCGGCGACTCCCGCGGCTACCTCCTCCGCGACGGACAGCTCACGCAGATCACCCGCGACGACACCTTCGTCCAGACCCTCGTCGAAGAGGGCCGGATCACCGCCGAAGAGGCGCACACCCATCCCCAGCGATCCCTGATCATGCGGGCGCTCACCGGGACCGAGGTCGAGCCGACCCTCACCGTCCGCGAGGCCAGGGCCGGCGACCGGTACCTGCTGTGCAGCGACGGGCTGTCGGACGTCGTCAGTGAAGAGACCATCTCCGACACCATGTCGTCGGTTGCCAACCACAAGGACTGCGCCGATCGACTGATCGAACTCGCGCTACGCGGCGGTGGGCCCGACAACGTCACCGTCGTCGTCGCCGACGTGGTGGATGTCGACTATGGAGACAGCAAGCCGATCCTGGGTGGGGCGGCCGGTGGCGACGACCAGGAGTACGTCCCGGACCCCCGCACCTCCGCCGGGCGGGCAGCGGCCCTGCGGCCTCCCGCGCAGTCTCCTCGCAGACCTACCATCAACACACCCGAACCCGAACCCCCGCAGGCGCATCCGCGGCGCAAGTGGATCATCGGCGGGGTCGCGCTCGCGATCATCGTGATCTTGGTGGCGGGCGTGTTCGTCGGTCGCGCGATCGTCCGCTCCAATTACTACGTCAGCAGCAGCAATGGCGAGGTGGTGCTCTACCGCGGTATGCAGGGCTCGTTCCTCGGACTCGACCTGCAAGAGCTGAGCAAGATCACCTGTACCCACGGGATGGACACCGATCAATCGACCGTCGACCTCGTCGACGTCGACAATCGGCCCGCCGACTGCGTTCCCCTCAAGGTGAGCGACCTGACCGGAACCGCTCCCGCCTCGCTCGAAGGGCGCGACCCGGTGCCGCTCGACGACGCCGAGGCCCAGGTCCGCACGCTCATGAACAACCTGCTGCCGTTGTGTCCGGAAGAGGATTCGGCGTCGGCGCAGGGCGTCACGCCCGCCCCGGCGAGCCCTGCCCCGGCGACACCGCCACCCGGATCCCCCGCGCCCCCGGCACCGTCGGGCCAACCGGCACCCCCGGAGTCCGGGACCGCGAGCACGCAGCCGCCGTTGACCAGCACCACCACCCCGCCGGTCACCCAGCCCGCCAACTGTCGGGGGCGCTGATGTCGCAGGCAGCCGTCACCCAAAAACCACCGGCCACCGGGCCGACGTCACGGAACTACACCGGCCGCAACTCCGAGCTGCTACTGCTCGGGTTGTCGACGGTGATCGTCGCGGTTGCCCTGATCCTGGTGCAGGTGGCTCAGTCGCAGAGTCTCACCTGGGATCTGGCGAAATACATCCTCGCCTACATGGCGCTCTTCGGGCTGGCGCACCTCGTGGTGCGACGGTTCGCCCCATACGCGGACCCGCTGATCCTTCCGTTGGTGGCCACCATCAACGGGCTGGGACTGGTGCTCATCCATCGCCTCGACCTCGGCACCGGCCAGAACGGCGAGACGGCGAACCCGATCGAACGTACCCACGACGCCGACCAGCAGGTCTTGTGGGCGGTGCTCGGCATCGTCGCGTTCTCGGCGGTCCTGATCCTGATCCGCGACCACCGCACGCTGTCGCGGTACAGCTACATCCTCGGACTCGGCGGTCTGATCTTCCTGGCGATCCCGGCGATCCTGCCTGCGTCGATGTCGGAGATCAACGGCTCGAAGATCTGGATCCGAACCCCGCTGTTCAACATCCAGCCCGGCGAGTTCTCGAAGATCCTGATCATCATCTTCACCGCATCGCTGCTGGTCTCCAAGCGCGATCTGTTCACCACCGCCGGCAAACACTTCCTCGGCATGGACCTGCCACGCGCCCGCGACCTCGGACCCCTGCTGGCCGCCTGGGTCATCTCGATCGGCGTGCTGGCGTTCGAGGCCGACCTCGGCACCTCGCTACTCATCTTCTCGACCATGCTGGTGATGCTCTACGTCGCGACCGAACGGGTCAGCTGGCTGATCATCGGGGTGAGTCTGTTCGCCCTCGGCGCCATCGTGGCCTACCAGCTGTTCTCGCATCTGCAAGTGCGCGTGAGCATCTGGCAGGATCCGTTCAACGACTTCTACGGCCAGGGCTATCAGGTGGGGCAAGGCCTCTTCGGGCTCGCCACCGGTGGCCTCTTCGGCACCGGACTGGGTTCGGGACGCCCGAACATCGTGCCGTTCGCCAACACAGACTTCATCATCGCGACGATCGGTGAAGAGCTCGGTCTGGTCGGCCTGGCCGCGATCCTGCTGCTGTACCTGATCCTCATCGTGCGGGGACTGCGGACCGGGATCATGGTGCGCGACAGCTTCGGCAAACTGCTCGCCACCGGGCTCTCGTTCACCATTGCGATGCAGATCTTCGTCGTCGTCGGGGGCGTAACCAAGCTGATCCCACTGACGGGTCTGACGACTCCGTTCATGTCCTACGGTGGTTCGTCGCTGCTCGCCAACTACATCTTGGTGGCGTTGCTCATCCGCGTCTCCAACGCTGCGCGCGAACCCGACCCCACAAAGAAGAAGCCGACGCCGATTGCGGACGCGCCCACCGAGATGGTCAAGCGCACATGAACATTCCGATCCGCCGTGTGGTCATCGCGGTGATGGTGATCATCCTTGCCCTGCTCCTGAACGCCACCTACGTCCAGGTGTTCAAGGCCGATGAGTTGCGCGCCGACCCACGCAACCAGCGGGTGCTGCTCGATGAGTACTCCCGTCAACGCGGGCAGATCACCGCCGGCCAAGAGGTGATCGCGCAATCGGTGCCCACCGACGACCGGCTGAAGTACCTGCGCACCTACCCCGGTCCGTGGGCCGACGCGTTCGCCCCGGTCACCGGTTTCTACTCGTTCCAGTACGCGAGTTCGGGACTGGAGCAGGCCGAGGACTCGATCCTCAACGGCAACGACGACCGCCTCTTCGGTCAGCGGTTCGCCGACATGTTCTCCGGACGCGATCCTCGTGGCGGCAACGTCATCACCACCATCAACCCGAAGCTGCAGAAGGTGGCGTTCGACGAGATGGGCAAGGGATGCAACGGTGGCTGCCGCGGCGCCGTCGTCGCCATCGCGCCCAGTACCGGCGCGATCCTCGCGATGGTCTCGACACCGAGCTACGACCCCAACCTGCTGGCCAATCACGACTCGACTGTCCGCGAAGACGCCTGGGCCCAGTGGAATCCCACCGAGACCTCGACCGGTTTCCAGCCGATGCTCAACCGCGCGCTCAACGAGACGTACCCTCCGGGTTCGACTTTCAAGGTCATCACCACCGCGGCGGCGCTCGAGCAGGGGGTCACCGAGGACGTCAGGCTGACCGCGGCCAGCAGCATCGACCTCCCGCAGACCACCACCGGACTCACCAACTACGGCGGCGAGACCTGCCCGGACTCGAGTGGCGGACAGGTGACGATGCACCAGGCGCTCGAGTACTCGTGCAACACCGCGTTCGTCCAGCTCGCCACCGAGAAGCTGCAGAACCCCATCGATTCGGTCAAGAACCAGGCGAACGCGTTCGGCGTCGACACCCAACTCCCGGACACCCCGCTGCCGGTGTCGGAGTCGACCATGGGCCCGGTTCCTGACCTCGCCGCCCTCGGCCAGAGCGCCATCGGCCAGCGCGACGTGCGGTTCACCCCGATCCAGAACGCGATGATCGCGGCGACCATCGCCAACGGCGGAGTTCGCATGCAGCCCTATCTCGTGGATAAACTGCAGGGTCCCGATCTCAAGACACTGAACACGACCCGCCCCGAGTCGTTGAACGAACCGATCTCTTCCCAGACTGCCGCGACGCTGACCGGAATGATGATCGATTCAGAACGCAACACTCGTGGCTCCGGCGGCCCGGTACCGATCGCATCGAAGACCGGCACCGCCGAACATTCCGATACCCAGGGCACCGACGAGACACCGTATGCGTGGTACATCGCGTTCGGTCCGTCGAGCAACGCCCAGGTGGCGGTCGCGGTGATCGTCGAGAACGGCGATGGGGGACTACAGGCAACGGGCGGCTCGTCAGCCGCTCCGATCGGGCGCGCAGTGATCAACGCGCTCGCAGGTGAGGAGTGACCGGGTGACTTTGCAGGGAGGCACGACCATCGCGGGCCGGTATCGGCTGATGCGACTGATCGCGACCGGCGGCATGGGCCAGGTGTGGGAAACCATGGACACCCGGCTCGATCGTCGCGTCGCCGTCAAAGCCCTCAAGGCCGAATTCTCCGATGACCCCGAGTTCCTCGAGCGGTTCCGTACCGAGGCCCGTACCACCGCCATGCTCAATCACCCCGGCATCGCGAACGTCTTCGACTACGGCGAGGCCCAGGATCCGGGCGCAGGCAATGTCGCCTACCTCGTCATGGAACTCGTCAACGGTGAGCCGCTCAACGCCGTACTCACCCGGGTCGGCAGACTCTCTCTGAACAACGCCCTCGACATGCTCGAGCAGACCGGTCGAGCTCTCAAGGCGGCCCACGACGCCGGTCTGGTGCACCGCGACGTGAAACCGGGCAACATCCTCATCACGCCGACCGGCCAGGTGAAGATCACCGACTTCGGTATCGCCAAGGCAGTGGACGCCGCGCCGGTCACGCAGACCGGCATGGTCATGGGTACCGCGCAATACATCTCCCCGGAGCAGGCCCTCGGTGAGGACGCCACTGCGGCGTCGGATGTGTATTCGCTCGGGGTCGTCGGCTATGAGGCCATCGCGGGCCGCAGACCGTTCCTGGGCGATGGCGCGATCACCGTGGCGATGAAGCACATCCGCGAAGAGGCGCCGCCGCTACCGACCGACTTGCCGGTAAATGTGCGCGAGCTCATCGAGATCACCATGGCCAAAGATCCCACTCAGCGCTATTCCGACGGTGGCGAGTTCGCCAACGCGGTGGCCGCGGTCCGCGCCGGACGGCGCCCCCCACAGCCCGGCGCAGCGACCGGTCCGCGCCCGGCAACCGCCATGATGGCGCCTGTCGTCGCACCCCGGCCGGCTCCGGCACCGCAACCTCGACCACAGCCGCCGGCGCGCAACGACGAGCAGGGCTGGTCGAACGGGCAGAAGGCGCTCGCCGCCGCCGCGGTGATCCTGCTGATCGGCGCGCTGGTCCTCGTCGGCTTCCTCCTGATGCGCTCGACCGGCGACTCCGATACGCCGGCGCCGAGGTCGTCGACCACGCGGAGTACCACCACGACCACCACGCCGCCACCGACGACCACCGAAGAAACGACCACGACCACCACTCGGACGACCACCACGACGACCGAGGAAACGACCACGACCACCACCCCGGAGACCACGACGACCACCACGAACGATGGTCCGACGTTCCCGACGCTGCCGAGCATCCAGATTCCGGGCCTACCGGCGCGCGAGAGCGACAATGATCAGGGCAACGACAACGAGCTGAGCGAAAGCGAACAGCCCGGACCCCAGGACGGTGGTTGATGGCTGACCCCCGACAGGTCTCGGACCGCTACGAACTGGGCGAGACGCTCGGTTTCGGTGGCATGTCAGAGGTCCACCTCGCGCGGGATCTCCTCCTGCACCGCGACGTCGCGATCAAGGTGTTGCGTGCCGACCTCGCCCGTGACCCGACGTTCTACCTCCGCTTCCGGCGTGAGGCACAGAACGCCGCGGCGCTGAATCACCCGACCATCGTCCAGGTCTTCGACACCGGCGAGGCGACCACTCCCGAGGGCCCGCTGCCGTACATCGTGATGGAGTTCGTCGACGGCGAGACGCTGCGCGACGTGCTGCGCGCGGAAGGTCATGTCAAGCCGCGTCAGGCAATGACGTGGATCGCCGATGTGGCTGCGGCTCTGCACTTCTCCCATCAAAACGGCATCGTTCACCGAGACGTCAAACCGGCGAACGTGATGATCGACAAGTCCGGTGCCGTCAAGGTGATGGACTTCGGTATCGCCCGGGTGCTCGCCGACACCGGCAACTCCGTGACCCAGACCGCGGCCGTCATCGGAACCGCGCAGTACCTCTCGCCGGAGCAGGCCCGCGGCGAGAGCGTCGATGCCCGCAGCGACGTCTACTCATTGGGTTGCGTGCTGTTCGAACTACTCACCGGCGAACCGCCTTTCACCGGCGATTCACCGGTGGCAGTGGCCTATCAACACGTCCGGGAAGATCCGCCGACCCCGTCGTCGGTGCTCGCAGGGGTACCTGCCGAACTCGATTCCGTTGTCCTCAAGGCCATGAGCAAGAACCCCGCCAACCGGTATCAGTCCGCGGCGGAGATGCGTTCGGATCTGATGAAGGTCCTCGCCGGCGGCAAGCCGAGCGCGCCGATGGTGATGAGCGACGAAGACCGCACGGCACTCATCGACACCGGGCCCCGCGCCCGGGTCGCTCGCGTGGGCCCGTCGGGATCGCATCGGCGCGACGAGAACGACGACGATCCACCGCGCACGAACCGCACCGCCCTGAAGATCGCGGGATTCGGAGCTTTGGCCCTGTTGCTGATCGTCGGCGTGACCCTGCTGCTCGTACGTCCCTGGGCGTCCGAGGCCACCCCGCAGGTGTCGATACCCCAGGTCACCGAGATGTCGACGGAACAGGCCCGCGCCGAGCTGGAGAAGATGGGCTTTCGCGTCAACCAGCTCGACGAACCCAGTCCGACCGTAGCCGCCGGTGCACCGACCAGGACCACCCCGGGCGAAGGCGTCAAGGTGGACAAGGGATCCCGGGTGACCCTGTACGTCTCCGCCGGACCGCAACGACAGCAGGTACCGGACCTGAGGAACAAATCCCCAGAGGATGCGACCACGGAGCTGAGCAATCTGGGCTTCGGGAACGTACGCCCCGTGGATGTCCCGTCGACGACCGCGCTCAAGGGCAAAGTCGTCGGCACCACTCCGGCTGCGGGCAGCACCCAACCGGTGACGGCACTGATCACCATTCAGGTCGGTACCGGCCCTCGCCGGGTCTCCGTCCCCGACCTCACCGGGCAGCGGGAGTCCCAGGCGCGTACCAACCTCGATCAGCTCGAACTCAACCCAGCGGTGGTCGCGGCGGATTCCGAACTACCCGAGGGCACCGTCATCAGCAGTTCGCCCGAGGCGGGCGTCGAGGTCGACGAGGGCAGCATCGTCCAGATCACCGTCAGCCGCGGCAACATGTTCACGATGCCCGATCTGCGGGGACAGACAGCCGCGCAGGCGCAGGCCGCGCTGGTCGCCGCCGGGTGGGAGAGATCAACGCTGACCACGGTGCCCCGCAACGTTCCACTGGGCAGTCCGGACGACGAGAAGATCCTCGACCAGACACCCGCAGCGGGCGGTCTCGTCCGCAAGGACGGTTCGGTCTCCATCACCGTGGGACGCGCGAGTCTGCTGCCCTAGGCTCGGGCGGATCGCAGGTTCAGCGGGTCACGGGCGCGGTCCAGATGCCGACGATCGCGTCGATCAGGTCGGTGCCGAAGTCGTGCCAACCGATGGTCTCGGGGCCGCCCTCGCCGGCGAGCCGCAACTCTCGTTCGGCACACATGTGGACCATCAGCGACCGGCCCATGTCGGCCCGGGCGCGGCGGATGTCCTCGGGTATGTCGTCGACGGTGCTCCCGAGCCCGGACAGCAACCTCGCCAGACTCGGTGAGGCCCCGGACGCCTCGGTGTAGACGAGGACGCGCAGGGTCGGATCGGTGAGCACCTGAGCGTTGAAGCGGGCATACCAGGATGGAGTGCCCAGCGCGGCGAGATGCTCGGTCGACGGACGTACCAGGCAGGTGACCCAGTCCCGGACATCGGTCGAACCTTCGATCTCGCGCAGCGCTGCAGCGCGCAGTTCCTCGATCTGTCCCGCGTGCTTCGTCACGATCGCCCGCACCAGGTCGGTCTTGGTCCCGAAGTGGTAGCCGACAGCGGCGTTGTTGCCTTGTCCGGCCGCCTCGCTCACCTGGCGATTCGACACCGCGAACAGCCCGTGTTCGGCGAACAGTCGCTCTGCCGCGACCAGGATCCGGTCGCGGGTCGCGGCCGATCGGGTGGATCGCTCGGTGTCGGAGACCATCACGTGTCCCGTCAGCCGAGTGCCGCGGCGACCTGCTCTTCCAGGACACGTACCTGACCATCGGGAACGATCATCCCGCACACCGTCAGCCAGTTCGCCAGCATCCGGTGCCCGCCCTGGGTCAGCACACTCTCGGGGTGGAACTGGACGCCGTGGATCGGCAATTCGCGGTGGCGCATGGCCATCACGATGCCGGTGCCGGTCGTCGCGGTGACCACCAACTCGGTCGGGATCGTCTCCGGGAGAACGGTCAGCGAGTGATACCTGGTGGCGGTGAACGGATTGGGCAGACCGGCCAAGACACCGTCGTCGTCGTGTGAGACCAGCGAGGTCTTGCCGTGCAGCAGCTCCGGGGCGCGGTCGACCGTGGCACCGAATGCCGCGCCGATTGCCTGATGCCCGAGACAGACCCCGAGCAAGGGAGTCTCGCTCGTGGCGGCCGCTGCGACCAAGGGCATGGTGGCACCGGCCCGTTGCGGCGTCCCCGGTCCCGGCGAGAGCAGTACCCCGTCGAACTCGGCGATCGCGGTGGCCGGGTCGGCGAGCCTGGCGTCGTCGTTACGCCACACCTCGGCGTGCACCCCCAGCTGTCCGAGGTACTGGACGAGGTTGTAGACGAAGCTGTCGTAGTTGTCGACGACGAGGATGCGGGCGGGGGCCTGCTGGGGCCCGGTATGGATCGGGTCGGTCACAACGATCAGGCTACCTGGGACGACGCTGCGGCTTCACATCTCTATTGCCTGGTGAGCTAGGTTGTAGTGACACGTTTTGCCCGCGAACCGAGGAATTCTATGCCCAAGTCAAAGGTCCGCAAGAAGACCGATTACACGATCAACCCGGCGAGCCGCACTCCGGTCAAGGTGAAAACCGGACCGTCGAGCACGGTCTACGTTTCGACGATGCTCGGCCTGATGCTGCTCGGCCTGCTGTGGCTGATCGTCTTCTATCTGGTCGCCACCCCCGAATCACTCGGCGCCGAGGGCAAGATCCTGAACTGGATGTACGAGCTCGGCCCGTGGAACTTTCTCATCGGCTTCGGCTTCATGGTGGCCGGACTGCTGATGACCATGAAGTGGCGCTGACCTCGACGTCGATGCCTGTGAGCACCCGAACTACATGTGTGTAATTCATCCACAGCTGTGGAACAACATGTGTGTAACTAGTCCCCATTGTGGATAAGGCCTGTGGATAACTCTGCTTCGTCGACCCTGTCGTGGTCGACACCTCCCGCGATGGCGGGCGTCATGGTGGCCGGCGGAGTCCTGCTGGGTGTCGCCGCGCTGGTCGCAGGTCCCGATCCCGCGGGTGTCCTGTTGATGGTCATCGCTGCGGTGCTGCTGCTCGTACTCGGGGCGATCGGATTACGCGTCCGCCCGCGACTGGCGGTGGTCGACACCCACACGCTCGCGATCAGGACGCTCACCGGTGGCGTCCGGCGCTATGCGTTCGACGAGGTCCGCCGGGCCCAGGTGATCAGCTACCCGCGACTGGGAAGGCGGGTGCCGCATCTGGAGTTCGACATCGACGACGCGACCGCCCATGACGGCGAACGTTTGGTGATCTTCGGTCGCTGGGACCTGGGCGCGAACCCACTCGACGTCGCCGATGCACTCCGCGAGGCCGGACTGGCGATTCAAGAACGCAAGTAGCTCACAGGGTCTGGGCGCGGGCGGCACTGAGCACGAGCGCGAGCACGATGAGGCCACCCATCACGATCCACCCGATCGCTGCGGCGTTGCGGGAGGTCTTCTTGCCGGCGGGCAGCAGTTCGGGGCCGTAGAGGATCCCCGCGGCGGCCGCGGCCCCGAAAAACAGGCCGCCCATGTGGGCCCACAAAGAGATGTTCGGGATGGTCAGCGACAGCACCACGTTGATGCCGATGACTCCGAGGACCATGCCGGCCGGGATCTTGGCCTTGAGGACCACCACGAGGGTCGCACCCATCAGACCGAAAATCGCACCCGAGGCTCCGGCGTTGATCGCCAGCGGGTTCTCGAAGAGCATCACCAGCGCGCTGCCACCGAGCAGCGAGGTGAGGTAGATCCCGACGAATCGTGCTGTGCCGAGCGTGATCTCGACATCACGGCCGAGAATGTAGAGGGAGAACATGTTGACCGCGACATGGATCAACGAGAAGTGCAGGAAACCGGCGGTGAGCACCCGCCAGTACTCGCCCGAGGCCATGAACGGTCCCCAGAGGGCGCCTTCGGTGAACACCTCCGAGGAACGCAGTTCCGTGACGCTGCCGGCCTGCAGGGCGGTGATCGCGAAGATGACGAGATTCACCGCGAGCAGGGTGTAGGTGGCGTACGGCCTGCTCGCGCCGATCGTCCTGGCGCGCGGGACCCGGTTGCCCGCTGCCCGGACGCAGTCGACGCAATGCTGGCCGACTGCGGCCGGGTGCAGACATTCGGGGCAGGCCGGACGGCCGCACCGACTGCACGACAGTCCAGTCGGGCGATCGGGGTGCCGGACGCACACCTGGGCCGGAGGCGATGGACGCCCGGGCGCCGGGGGCTGGAATGTCACATAGAACCGATCAGGACTCGATGGTGATCTTCTGGATGATCACGTCTTCGAGCGGACGGTCACGACGGTCGGTCGAGACCGCCTCGATCTTGTCGACGACCTTCTTGGACTCCTCGTCCTCGACCACACCGAAGATGGTGTGCTTGCGGTTGAGGTGGGGGGTCGGGCCGACGGTGATGAAGAACTGCGAGCCGTTGGTCCCGGGGCCGGCGTTCGCCATGGCCAGCAGATAGGGCTGACTGAAGGTCAGCTCGGGGTGGAACTCGTCCTCGAACTCGTATCCCGGGCCGCCCATGCCGGTGCCGGTGGGGTCGCCGCCCTGGAGCATGAAGCCCGAGATGATGCGGTGGAAGATCGCGCCATCGTAGAAGGGCCCCGCGTCGCCGCCGGAGGCGTTCGGCTTGGAGTAGTCCTTGCTGCCATCGGCCAGGCCGGTGAAGTTGGCAACCGTCTTGGGTGCGTGGTTTCCGAACAGGGCGATCCTGATGTCACCGTTGTTGGTGTGCAGGATCGCGGTTGCGGTTTTCAATGCTGTGGTCACGACCTCCATGGTGCCATCTGGCCGCCACCGGGCCTGAGCTGGAGTACGTTTACCAGTAGCGATGGGAGCTGACATGAGCGGTACCTCGGACCGCGACGCACATCCCCCGGGCGGCGGTGGCGACCCGCACGACATGCCGGATCGCACTTCTTCGGCAACGGACTCGGCACGCAACCCGGGCTTCCTCGGTGTCGGACGGCTCTGCGAAACGGCGGTCCGTCTCTCCGGCGTCGACGGGGCGGCAGTGGCCCTGATGACCCGGACGAGCCGGGTCCGCGACCTGGTGTTCGCCACCGACGCCATCTCCCAGCAGATCGACGAGCTGCAGTTCACCCTCGGTGAGGGACCCTGCCTCGACGCTTTTCACGACAGAACGCCGCATCTGGTGCCCGACCTACGCGATCGGTCGGCGCTGGAGCGCTGGCCGGTGTTCAGCGGTGAGGCAATTGCCGTCGGCGCCCGCGCCGTGTTCGCGTTCCCGATTGTGGAAAGCGATCATCCCCTCGGCGTCCTCGAGCTGTACCGGGGCACAGAGGGCGGGCTCGAGGTGGCCGCGCAGACCGCAGCCGTCACCATCGCCACCTCCGCCGGCCGCACCGTCCGCCGGAACTGGGACGACTACCTGACTGCCGTCGACGACGCCGACCCTGACGTCGCGGCCGATGAGTTCTCCCGCTCGCAGGTCTACCTCGCCTCGGGCATGGTCGCGGTGCAGCTCGCCATTGCGGCGGACGAGGCCCTCGACATCCTGCGCGCATACTCCTATCAACACGGGCGGTCGATCAAAGACGTCGCCGACGACATCGTCGCCCGCCGCCTCACCCTGCGTGACACCGACGAGGTGGAAGGCCGATGAATCCTCTCCGACCCGGGCCACCACGACACATCGACACCTGAAACGGATGGACTGTGATGCAGACCGAACGCGACAACGATCTGGGTGCAGTGACGGCCGATCTGGCCGCACACATCCGCACGCGACTGCCGCAAAGTATCGCCTCCGTGCTCGAGGGCATCATGTCGAGCGCCGTCGACACCGTCCCCGGTGCGGAATGCGGAGGGATCACGATCATCTCGAAGGGCCACGATGTCAGCTCGACAGCCGCCACGCACCCGACCGCGGCACTGGTCGACTCGCTGCAGAGTCAGTTCGGACAGGGCCCCTGTGTGGACGCCGCCCTGCAGTCGGACACCGTTCGAGCCGATGACCTCTCCTCCGACAGCCGTTGGCCCGCTTTCACCGCAGCGGTGTTGGCGCAGAGCCCGGTCCGCGCGAGTCTGTCGTTCCGGCTGTACACCGACCGGGAGGCGGCGGGTGCACTGAATCTCTATTCGGAGACACCGGGTGCGTTCGGGGCCGGTGCCGAGGAGATCGGCCTGATCCACGCCACGCACGCGGCGGTGACTCTCTATGCGGCGCGGCGCAACAGTGAGTTCGACAGCGCGCTGGCTTCCCGAGATGTCATCGGACAGGCCAAGGGCATGATCATGGAACGTTACGACCTCGACGCGGTACAGGCGTTCGATCTGCTCAAGCGTCTTTCTCAGGACGCCAATACGCGGCTCGCGGACGTCGCCCGGAAGCTGGTGCTCCGTGAGCATCCTCCGGCGGGGTCCCCGAAACATTAGGGTGGAGTGATCTGAGCCGAGACCACCCGGGCGCGAGCGAGTCGGCGCGGGGCCAAAGGAGTCATATATGAGCAAGCTCGAATCCGAACTGAAGGCAGTACGCGATCAAGCCGTCGCCACGACGCAGAGCGCGGCGGCGGCGCTGTGGTCCGGCGGCAAGAAGCTCACCGCCCAGGCCTCGGACGTGTTCCCGGTGCACATCACCAGCCCGACGGTCGTGTCCGGACTCGAGCGCGCCGGCCTCGCCGACGCCTTGCCCGAGCAATTGGCCACGACACGGCCTAGATCACGGCGCCGCCTCAAGATCGCGTTGGTCTCGGTTGCCGTCCTCGTCGCGGGGGCCGCAGCCTTCTCGATCACCCGGCGCACCCGGCCTCAACCACCGAGCGTCGCCGCAGCCCCGCCGCGCCTGGCAGACGTGCCCGTGGCCGGCGAGGAAGCCAAGACGCTGGATCCGGCCTCCCCTTCGGCCAACGGGCAGTCGGGCAGCTGACCTGCCTGCGGCAGGTACCGTGTGACTCGTGAGTTATGACAGTGGTGAGGGCCGACGGCGACGAGATGTCGAACCGATTCCGGCCTGGGAGCAGCGCGGTGGGTCCTCCGGGCCTGCTCCCGCGTACCGGCCGGCCCAACCAGGTCCGGCAGGCCCCCCACCCCAGGGCCCGGGCGGTCAGCCGCCCTTCCGCGGCCGCGGAGGTCCGGGGGCTCCCCCGGTGCGCAGGCCGCCACCGCCCTACTCCCCCTCACCACTGAGCGGGCCCGCTGCCGGAATCGGAGCGAGCCCGGCCCCCAACACCAACTCGAATGCCTACTCCCAGACCGCGGACCCCGCCGACACCCGCAATGACGAGCCGCAGCACACGTACGGCCACGAAGAGGAGTCCGGAGCGCAGATGAGTCCCGCACCGGCCCGCCGGACGAACAAGACCAACGTCACCGCGATCGTCGCACTGATCCTCTCCGTGATCGGACTGACCTTTCTGATCGGCATAGTGTGCGGACATGTCGCCCGCGCGCAGATACGCCGTACCGGCGAACAGGGTGCATCATTCGCGGTTGCTGCGCTCTGGGTCGGCTACCTCTATCTGGCCGCGGGGGTCCTCGTCCTCGGCGGATACCTCTACATCGTCGGCAAGGGCAGCTGAACACCCATGGATTCAGAGAAGCCCCGCGAGATCCGGATAGGCAACGCCGAGCGCACCACCGCACTCGAGGCTCTGGGTGAGCACTACACCAGCGGACGACTCGACAACGCCGAGTACTCCGAGCGCGTCGATGCGGTCACCACGGCACACACCCGGTCAGAGTTGTCGGAGTTGTTCATGGACCTGCCGGAGCCGACCCCGTTCGGACCCGGTGACGGCAGCTCTCAGCTGACCCCAGCGGCCCGGGCCGCGGCGGCACCGGTTCCCCGTACCGGACGCAGGGACAAGGTCATCCGGACACTGAATCTGTTCGCCGGCGGCGGCACCGTCCTGGTGTTCTTTCTGCTCCTGGCACTCGGGGTGCCGATGGCCTGGCTCGTGTTCATCCTGCTCCCCCTGTCGTTCGGCGCGATTCGGATCTGGGCGGGCCCCGACAACACCGATGCACCCGGGCTCGACGCCGACGAGCAGCAGCGGCGACGTGACATCGAGTCACGCCGCCGAGGCGAACTAGGCTACTGAGAGTTCCCCGGCCGCCCGGTCAGAGCTGTGGTATCACCGTGTCGGCGATGAACTCGAGGTGCTCGAGGTCGGACATGTCGAGCACCTGCAGGTAGATCCTCGACGCCCCGATCTCGCGGTAACTGCCGATCTTGTCCACGATCTCGGCCGGCGACCCCGCCAAGCCGTCCTTGCGCAGCTCCGCCAGATCGCGCCCGATGTTCGTGGCGCGGCGAGTGACCTCCGCGTCGTCGGCGCCGGCGCACACCGTCAGCGCGGCCGAGTAGGTCATGTCGTCTGCGGCGCGCCCACGGGCCTCACATGCCGTCCGCACGCGCTCGAAAGCCTGCGCGGCGTCTCCCGCCGAGATGAACGGGACGTTGAACTCGTCGGCATACTGCGCGGCCAATGCCGGGGTCCGCTTCTTGCCCTGCCCGCCCAGCACGATGGGCGGCGTCGGCGTCTGGATCGGCTTCGGCAACGCCGGCGAGTCCTTCACGGTGTAATGCTCGCCTGAGTATGAGAACTTTTCTCCGACTGGGGTTTTCCAGAGTCCGGTGATGACTGCGAGTGATTCCTCTAGTTTGTCGAAGCGCTCCCCCAGCGAAGGGAACGGGATCGCGTAGGCCTCGTGCTCCGCGCTGAACCAACCTGCGCCGTATCCGAACTCCACCCGGCCGCCGGACATCTCGTCCACCTGGGCGACCGCGATCGCCAACGGTCCCGGATACCGGAACGTCGCCGACGTGACGAGTGTGCCCAGTCGGATCGTGGTGGTTTCGCGGGCCAGACCTGCGAGCGTGGTCCAGGTATCAGTCGGTCCCGGGTTTCCCTCGACGTTCATGGCGAGGTAGTGGTCTGATCGGAAGAAGGCCCCGAATCCAGCGGCCTCGGCCGTGCGGGCGACCGCGAGCTGATCCGAGTAAGTGGCACCCTGCTGCGGTTCGACGAAAATGCGAAGTTCCATGATCCCACTCTGGCGCGCGATGGCTGCCCGTGCAAACACTTGTGGAGCCTAGGAGATTCGAACTCCTGACATCTGCCTTGCAAAGGCAGCGCTCTACCAACTGAGCTAAGGCCCCGTGCCAGTTCTCACTGGTCTTCGGGTAGGCCGTGCCACACCTCGATATTGCGTCGAGACTCCGTGAGCAGGCCTGTGACGATGAGTGCGAGTACGGCTGCGGTGATCAGAACTGTCTTCATCGCGCCCTCCTTTCGGGGGGTTTTACCGCTCTCTGTCTCGTCGTCACGGTGGGCCTAGGAGGACTTGAACCTCCGACCTCTTCGTTATCAGCGAAGCGCTCTAACCGCCTGAGCTATAGGCCCGTGAACCGAAGTCAGAGATTACCCGACCGCACGCCCAGGCGACAAAACGCCTGGTCAGATCGGGCTCTAGTCGCGGTCCGCAAGGGTGATCTCCATTCCGCCGACGAGGTCGGAAGACAGGTTGTAGATGAAGGATCCGACAGTGGCGAGTGCGGTGAACAGCACCACGTTGACCGCACCTATGAGGGCCGCGATCCCGAACACACCCCCGGCACTGATCTCGAACGACGACTCGGTGGTCGTGTCACTCGACACCAGGGTCCCGAACGAGTTGTTCAGCTGATCCCACACACCCATGCCGTCGAGGATGAGATACAGCACACCGACAGCGATCATCCAGATGAAGAAGGAGGCCACCGACAGCACCGCGGACACCTTGAAGGCCGACCAGGGGTCGATACGGCGCAGCTGCACCGACGCCCGGAGCGCTCCCATCGCACCTGGCGACGGCACGGCCTCGATGGACCGTGACGGGCCGGTCGCCGCCACCTCAGGGTGATGGATGGCGTCGAGGTCGGGCAGCTCTTCCTGCGGCAGGTCCCGGCGATCGATGTTCCGCGTCGGCCCGTCGATCGGTTTCGGGGCCGCGGTGCCGGTGATCACCGGACGCTTGCCCCCCGGCGCATTCCCCGGTCCCTGACCACGACCCTGCGGCGGCCCCGAGGGACCACGGCCGGGCCCGGGCGCACCGGGCTGCTGCCCGCTACCGGATCCAGGAGGCGGCTGGCTGCCCGCGGGCGGCGGCGGCTTACCCGGGCCACCCTGCGGTCCCTGAGCGCCCGCATTACCCGGTCCCTGAGGGCCCGGACCCTGTGCTCGCTGCCATGGGGGCACCCCACCCGGACCCTGGCCGTTGCCGACCGGGCGGGTGGGTCCGGCCTGTCCCGCGGGCGGCGTGTTCGGACCGGCCGCCGGGGTCGCCTTCGTTGCGGGCGTCTCACCGGAACGCGCGGCAGACTCCTGCACGGAGACCGCGGGCCGGGATCCGTTCCCGGACTCCTGGTCGCCACTCCCCGGCTGCCCCTTGGGCGCCGGACCCGCCGGGGTCTGAGTCGGTTTGTTCGGCTCGTTGGGTGTGCTCATGCGTTCCTTTGCCTCGCCTCCGGTGAGGAGGAGCGTTGATCGGGCTCCGCTTGCTTGCTGCTACTTCTTGCCGGCAGGCCCGTTGTCCGTCTCGGCCAGTTCATCCGGTTCGTCGGCGTTACGGGCGATAGCCAAGAGCGTAGTTCCTTCGCCCAGGTTCATCAGGCGGACGCCCTTGGTTTGGCGGCCGGCCTTGCGGACCTGCTTCGCAGCGGTGCGGATCACACCCCCACCGGAGGTGATCGCGTACAGCTCGCTGTCGTCGTCGACGATCAGGGCTCCGACCAGTGCTCCGCGGCGTTTGTCGTACTGGATGGTCAGCACGCCCTTGCCGCCGCGGCCCTGCACCGGATAATCGGTCATCGCAGTCCGTTTTGCATAGCCACCCGATGTCGCGACCAGCAGGTACGTGTCATCCCGCACCACATTCAGCGACAGCAACTGGTCCTCGTCGTTGAACCGCATGCCTTGGACGCCAGACGTCTGCCTGCCCATCGGACGCAAGGCGTCATCGGTCGCGGAGAACCTGATCGACTGGCCCTTGGTCGAGACCAGCAGCAGATCATCGTCGGCGCTGCACAACTGAGCACCGACCAGCTCGTCTTCTCCGCGCAGGTTGATCGCGAAGATGCCGCCGGACCGGTTGGAGTCGAAGTCGACCAGACGCGACTTCTTCACCAGGCCGCCGAGGGTGGCGAGCACCAGGTAGGGCGCATCCTCGTAGCTCTTGATCTGGATGACCTGCGCGATCCGCTCCTCGGGCTGGAATGCCAGGAGGTTCGCGACGTGCTGGCCACGCGCGGTGCGGTTCGCCTCGGGAAGTTCGTACGCCTTCGCGCGGTACACGCGACCCTTGGTGGTGAAGAACAGGATCCAATCGTGGGTGGAGCACACGAAGAAGTGCCGAACGATGTCGTCCTGTTTGAGCCCCGCTCCCTGTACGCCCTTACCGCCACGCTTCTGGCTGCGGTACAGGTCGGTCTTGGTGCGCTTGGCATACCCGGTCTCGGTGATCGTGACCACCACGTCCTCGCGGGCGATCAGATCCTCGTCGGAGACGTCACCGTCGGCGGCGATGATCTTGGTGCGCCGCTCGTCGGCGAACTTCTCGACGATCTCGGCCAACTCGTCACGCACGATGGCACGCTGACGTTCTGGCTTGGCGAGAATGTCCTTGTAGTCGGCGATCTCGATCTCGATCTCGGCCAACTCGTCGACGATCTTCTGCCTCTCGAGAGCCGCGAGCCTTCGCAACTGCATCGCCAGGATGGCGTCGGCCTGGATCTCGTCGACGTCGAGCAGGTCGATCAATCCGGTGCGGGCGATGTCGACAGTCTGCGACCGGCGGATCAAGGCGATCACTTCGTCCAGTGCGTCAAGGGCTTTGACGAGACCGCGCAGGATATGCGCGCGCTCTTCTGCCTTGCGCAGCCGGTAGCGGGTGCGCCGGATGATGACGTCGATCTGGTGCTCGACGTAGTAGCGGATCATCTGGTCGAGCCGCAGTGTGCGGGGCACACCGTCGACGATCGACAGCATGTTGACACCGAAACTGGTCTGCAGCTGACTGTGCTTGTAGAGGTTGTTGAGCACCACCTTCGCCACGGCGTCGCGGCGCAGGGTGACCACGATCTGCATACCGACCCGGTCCGAGGACTCGTCGTCGATCCTGCTGATGCCCTTGAGCTTTCCCTCGTTCACCTGTTCGGCGATCGACTGGATCATGTTGTCCGGGTTCACCTGGTACGGCAGTTCGGTGATCACGAGGGTGGTCGCACCCTTGTTCTCCTCGATCCGCACCACGCCGCGCATACGGACGCTTCCGCGGCCGGTGGTGTACGCGTCGCGGATACCCTGGCCGCCGACAATCAGTCCATGCGTGGGGAAGTCGGGTCCCTTGACCCGTTCCATGCACGCCGCGAGTGTGGTCTCTTCGTCGGCCTCGTAATTGTCTAGCGCCCAGAAGACCGCGTCAGCGACCTCACCGAGGTTGTGCGGTGGGATGTTGGTCGCCATGCCGACCGCGATGCCGCTGGAGCCGTTGATGAGGAGGTTGGGGACCCGCGACGGCAGGACCGTCGGTTCCTGGGTCTTACCGTCGTAGTTCGGCGTGAAATCGACTGTCTCCTCGGTGATGTCACGCAGCATCTCCATGGCCAGCGGCGTCAGGCGGGCCTCGGTGTACCGCATCGCTGCAGCACCGTCGTTGCCGCGGGAGCCGAAGTTGCCCTGGCCGTCGACGAGCGGATATCGCATCGACCACGGCTGCGCCAGACGGACCAGCGCATCGTAGATCGCGGTATCACCATGTGGGTGGTAGTTACCCATCGTCTCCGCAACAGGTTTCGCAGACTTCACATAGCTGCGATCCGGCCGGAAGCCCGCATCGTTCATCGCATAGAGCAGCCGGCGATGTACCGGCTTGAGGCCGTCTCGGACCTCGGGCAGGGCGCGGCCGACGATGACGCTCATGGCGTAATCGATGTAGCTCCGCTGCATCTCCTGCTGGATGTCGACCGGTTCGACGCGGTCTCCGGGGCCACTGTCGGGTGGCAAGGTGTCGGTCATCAGTTCACTTTCGTCGGGTCAGGTCGGCGGGCGCGAGGATGTCAGACATCCAGGAAGCGAACGTCTTTGGCATTGCGGGCGATGAAGCTCCGCCGTGCCACCACGTCCTCCCCCATCAGCACGCTGAACAGTTCATCGGCGGCGGCGGCGTCATCGAGCGTGACCTGCCGCAGTACCCGAACCGAAGGGTCCATCGTGGTCTCCCACAGTTCCTTGGCATTCATCTCGCCCAGACCCTTGTAGCGCTGGATTCCGTCGTCCTTGTTGATCTTCTTGCCCGCCTGCGCACCTGCTTCGAGCAATCCGTCGCGCTCACGATCGGAATACGCGAACTCCGGTGCAGCACCCTTCTGCCACTTGAGTTTGTACAGCGGCGGCTGGGCCAGATAGACGTGGCCGTGCTCCACGAGCGGGCGCATGAACCGGAACAGCAGCGTCATCAGCAACGTCGAGATGTGTTGTCCGTCAACGTCTGCGTCGGCCATCAACACGATCTTGTGGTAGCGCAGCTTCGCGATGTCGAACTCGTCATGGATACCCGTGCCGAACGCGGTGATGATCGACTGGACCTCGGTGTTCTTGAGGACGCGGTCGATGCGTGCCTTCTCGACGTTGATGATCTTGCCGCGGATCGGGAGGATCGCCTGGTACATCGAGTCGCGACCGGACTTGGCGCTGCCGCCGGCCGAGTCGCCCTCCACGATGTAGACCTCACACTTGCTGGGGTCCTTGCTGCGACAGTCGGCGAGCTTACCCGGAAGACCACCGATGTCGTTGGCGCTCTTGCGGCGCACCAACTCTCGCGCCTTGCGGGCAGCCATCCGGGCGTTCGCGGATTCGACAGCCTTGCGGATGATGATCTTCGCCTCGGCGGGATTCGACTCGAACCAGTGCGCGAGGTGTTCGTTGCTCACCTTCTGCACAAAGCTGCGGACCTCGGTGTTGCCCAGCTTGGTCTTCGTCTGTCCCTCGAACTGCGGATCCGAGACCTTGATCGAGATGACCGCGGCCAGACCCTCGCGGATGTCGTCGCCCGTGAGCTTGTCGCCCTTGTCCTTGACCAGCTTCTTCTCGGTGGCGTACTTGTTGACCGTCGCCGTGAGAGCTGAACGGAAGCCCTCTTCGTGCGTACCACCCTCATGGGTGTTGATGGTGTTCGCGAAGGTGTGGACGGATTCGGAGTAGCCGTTGTTCCACTGCATCGCGACCTCGAGCTCGTGCCCGGTGCCCTTTGCCGTGAAGCTGATGACCGAGTTGTGGATCGCGGTCTTGCTCGCGGTCTTGCCGTTGTTGAGATGGCGCACGAAGTCTTCGAGTCCGCCGGGGTAGTGATAGATACGGCTGCGGCTCTTGGACTTGCGGCCTTCGGGCTTGCCCTCGGCGTCCACCGGGACATCGACATCGTCGGCGAGTTCGGTGTTCGCCACTTCTTCGGCGAGCTCGTCCTCGGACTTCGGCGCTTCGGCGACCTCGACGTCCTCGGCGTCGCCGGCCTCGATGGTGGCGGGTCGTTCATCGGTCAGCGTGATGGTCAGGCCCTTGTTGAGGAAGGCCATCTCCTGGAGTCGCCGCGCGATGGTGTCGAAGTTGTAGGAGGTGGTCTCGAAGATCTTCTCGTCGGCCCAGTACCGGACCGTCGTGCCGGTCTTCTTGGTCGGCGAACCCTTCTTGAGCTCACCGGCGACAGCGTTCGTGTAGGTCTGCTGCCATTCGAAGCCCGCGTGGTTGATCTCCAACTCCACCGTCTTGGACAGGGCGTTGACCACGGAGATGCCGACGCCGTGCAGACCACCGGACACCGCGTAGGAATCGGAGTCGAACTTTCCGCCTGCGTGCAGCTGGGTCATGACGACCTCGACCGTCGGGATGCCGGTCTTGTGCATACCCGTGGGGATACCTCGACCGTCGTCGACGACCTGCACCGCACCATCGGCCCGCAGGGTCACGTCGACGCGGGTGGCGTAACCCGCCATCGCCTCGTCGACCGAGTTGTCGACGACTTCCCAGATCAGGTGGTGAAGTCCGCGTTCACCGGTGGAACCGATGTACATACCCGGGCGTTTACGAACCGCTTCGAGTCCCTCGAGGATGCTGATCGAATCGGCACCGTATTCGGGGTTCCCCTTCTTCTTCGCCGGGACCTTCTTGGTGGGTTCCGGCTTGTCCGGTTGTTCCGGCTGCTGGGGTTCGGTGCTGTCGGCCACGAGTGCGTCCGCTCCTTACATCGCCATTTCAGTCGCGCACGCGTGAGGCACCGGGCAGCACGGTATCGGCTGCTGAGTCCGGGGCCCTCGACGTGGCGGTCTACCCCGGTTCGGGGCAACTCCCTACATACTACTGGGTCATGCGACGAGGAATAGCCCTGCAACACCCCTGATGTGTCCACAGACGGATTTTTTCGGTTTGCACCTAGTCCGACCGACGCTATCGGCGTGCCGTTGCCGCTCTGGCGGGATTCGTCGCCCATTGCGGCGTCGGGACCGGAGCTCCGGTCTCAGCCGTACGTGTCGCGCGGCCCGCGACCCTTCACATGGCGTTCACCTTTGCGCCACGACGGGCTCTGCGGCCCGGTGATCCGGAGGCTGGTCACCACGTTGTTGCCGGCCACGGCAGCGATCTTCGCCAGGATCTGCGACTGGATGAGCCGCAGTTGGGTCGCCCAGGCAGTCGATTCGGCAGTGACGTGTAACACCTTGTCGCGCAACAACTTGGGCTGTGCGTGCGCAGCGATCTCGGCCCCGACGATGCGGTCCCAGGCACCCATCACGGTGCCTTCGGAGATCTTCGAGTTCCAGCCACGGCGACCTGCGAGGTTGCCCGCAACCCTGCCCATCGGCTGCGGATCGTGGACGTCGGGGCCGGCGCCGGTCCAGCCCCGGCGTGAGGCGGGCCGGGGCGCGGACGTCCTCTTACTGGGTGATGCGCGCCCCTGACCGACCGATTTTCCTGCGGCACGGGCCGCCGCGCGGGCGTCTTCGAGCGCCTTGCGGGCCATGTCGTATCCACTGCCCTGTCCGGACTCGGGTTCTTCGGCCATGTTCAACTCACCAGTTCCGAGGTACGGACACCATCGGCCTCGATGATGTTCACCGCAACCGTCCTGCCGCCGATCGAGGCGGGTATGTCGTCTGCGACTGCCGCCGTGATGAGGACCTGTTCTGCGGTCCCGGCGACGTCGGCAAGTTTTTCACGACGGCGGGCGTCGAGTTCTGCGAACACGTCGTCGAGCAGTAGTACCGGTTCCACCCCGTCCGATCGCACCAGTTCCACCGAACCGAGTCGCAGCGCCAGTGCGAGCGACCACGACTCCCCGTGGCTGGCGAATCCCTTGGCAGTCTCCGTCCCGAGCAGCAGTTCGATGTCGTCTCGATGTGGTCCGACCAGACACACGCCCCGGTCGATCTCCTTCTGACGCAGGGTCCCGAGATCGTTCAGCATCGCCGCCTCGATGTAGTCGACGTCCGCCGCTTCGCCCGGCGCCGGCTCGATGTCCACCGAGATCGATGGACGATAGCGCATACCGGCCGGCCGGGACTGCGGGGCAATGGTCGAATATGACTGCTGCACATGAGGTTCGAGCTCCCGAACCAGATCTATCCGCGCCGCGGTCACCTGCGCTCCGAAGTCGGCGAGCTGGGCATCCCACACATCCAAGGTGCTGATCACCGACTCTCCGTCACCGCGCCGCAACGCCGACGATGCGGTCTTGAGGAGGGCGGCCCGCTGACGGAGCACCCGATCGTAGTCCGCCTTCGCCGCCGCCCACCTCGGTCCCCGCATCGCGATGAGCTCATCGACGAATCGGCGGCGTTCGCCGGGGTCGCCCCGGACGAGCGCGAGATCCTCGGGCGCGAACATCACGGTTCGCAGGATCCCGAGGATGTCGCGGGGACGCCTGCACGGGGCGCCGTTGATCGCAGCCTTGTTCGCCCGCCCTCCGGCAATCAGCAGATCGACGGTCAACTCACGCCCGTCATTCTCGACGGTCGCCGATACTTTCGCATGGTCGGCACCGGTACGGATGAGCGGCGCATCCGTACTCACCCGATGTGACCTCAGGCCCGCGAGATAGTAGAGCGCCTCCAGCAGGTTGGTCTTGCCGAAACCGTTACGCCCAACGAAAAGCGTTGTGCCGGTGCCCAGTTCGACAGAAACGTCTTCCCACGAGCGAAAGTTGCGCAGGCCAAGGTTGCGGACGAACACCTCGTCAGATCATCTCCCGCAAGTCACTCGGACGTTGCGGACTTGGGAACCACCGAATGACCGCCGAACTGGTTGCGCAGTGCCGAGACCGCCTTGAGTGCCGGCGAACCGCCCTCTTGCCGGGATGCGAAACGGGCGAACAGCGCTGCGGAGATGACGTTGGCGGGTACGGAATGTCGGATGGCTTCTTCGACCGTCCAGCGTCCTTCGCCGGAATCGGTTGTGTAGTCGGAGATCTCGGCCAGACCGGGGTCTTCCTGCAACGCCTTGACCAGGAGTTCGAGCAGCCAGGACCGGACAACGGTGCCGTTGGTCCAGGCGCGTAGCGTTCCGGTGACGTCTTCGATGAGCGGTTCGGCGTCGAGGATCTCGTATCCCTCACCATAGGCATGCATCAGTCCGTACTCGATGCCGTTGTGCACCATCTTGGCGTAGTGACCTGCGCCGACCTGGCCGGCGTGGACGAATCCGTCGGCGCGCTCCCCCGGCGGGCGCAGCGCGTCGAAGATCGGCATGGCGCGGGCGACATCGTCCTTCGCGCCGCCGCACATCAGGCCGTAACCGTTCTCCAGACCCCAGACGCCGCCGGAGACACCGCAGTCGATGTAGCTGATTCCCTTGGCACTGAGCAGTTCTGCATTGATCGCGTCATCGGTGTACTTCGAGTTGCCGCCGTCGATCACCAGATCACCGGGCGACAGGGTCTCCGAGAGGGTGCGCACGGTGGACCTGGTCGGTTCCCCGGAGGGGACCATGACCCAGACGATCCTCGGCGCGTCGAGTGCCTCCGTGAGTTCGGCGAGGGAGCCGACGTCGGTGACCTCAGGACGTGGGTCGTACCCGACGACCTCGATGCCTGCATCCTTGATGCGGGTGCGCATGAAGCCACCCATCTTGCCGAGTCCCACCAAACCCATTTGCATGGTCGATCACTCCTTTGCCGATGACGTCTCGCTGCGGTCCGGTTCCGCTGCAACCATTGTTGTCCAGCGGCACCGGTGCCGCTCATCTTTCAGCCCGGCAGCCGGACCGGCATCAGCAAGTATGTGTATTCGCTGTTCGGCGCCGCGTAGGCGCCGTTGTCGTCAGGTGTGGGCTCGGCGTCGGAACCGGGACGCAGTACCGCGGGACGCGACGGGGTGGTGAACCCGAAGTCGACCGTCCCGGCGTGCAGCGATCCGAGCCCGTCGAGCAGGTATCCCGGATTGAAGGCGATGGTCAGCGGGTCGCCATAGAACTTCACATCGACCTGCTCCTCGGCCCGGCCTGCGTCGTCACCGCCGGCGGTCAGCAGCACGGTGTCCTCACCGAACTCGAGCCGCACCTGTGCGCCCCGTTCGGCAACCAGGGCAACGCGCTTGATCGCCTCGGTCAACGGACCGATCTCGATATTGGCGACCGAGGTGTGACTCGGCGGCAGCAACTGCCGAAATTTCGGGAACTCGGCATCGAGCAGCCGGGTGGTCGTGCGTCGTCCGGATCCCAGGATGCCCAGCAGACCGTCTGCACCGATGCTGCCACCGGAACCGAATGCCAGTCCGACGGCCGAGGTGCCGTCCGACCCCGCGGTCCTGGCCGCTTCGGCCAGGGTCTTGGCGGGCACCAGCACTGCGGACGTGGTGTCCGCGACCTCCGGGGTCCAGGTGAGTTCGCGAACGGCGAGCCGAAACCGGTCCGTCGCGGCCAAGACCACGGTGTTGTTGTCGATCTCGAGGCGGATGCCGGTCAGCATGGGCAGGGTGTCGTCTTTGCCTGCTGCGATGGCGACCTGCGTGATCGCCTCCGCGAAGACGTCCGACGGGATGGACCCCGTGTTCTCCGGGACGTCGGGCAGCTGCGGGTAGTCCTCCACAGGCATCGTGGGCAGCGAGAACTTCGCGCTGCCACAGACGATCGCGACCCGCGTTCCGTCGAGTTGCACGTCGACGGGTTTGGCCGGGAGAGCCCTGGTGATGTCGGCAAGCAGCTTGCCCGACACCAGCACCTGGCCTTCGTCGGCGACCTCCGCCGAGACGTTGACCTGCGCTGAGACCTCGAAGTCGAATCCCGACACCGAGAGTCCGGTGTCGGTCACCGTCAGCAGCACACCGCCGAGGACCGGTACCGGAGGTCGGCTCGGCAGGCTACGTGCAACCCACGCGACCGAATCTGCGAACTCGTCGCGAGTCACCCGAAACTTCATTGTCTTCAGCTTGCCCTTCTGGTTGTTCGAGCTGTGCCTGCTCCGGTGCGAAGACAGCCTTCGACCGTGCGGCGTGCGCCAGGGTCTCCACTCTAAGGCGGATGACAAGTATTCGGTGCCGATGGGGTCGTCTCGACTCCTTGTGATTCTGCCCAGGCCGATGCCTGTGGAGATGACTTGTGCACACCCTTGCTTTTAAAGAGCTTTGTTGAGAGATAAATTCTTCGTAGTAATAGGTCCTGTGAATTTGTGGATGACAGGCAGATTCGGCTGGTATCGGGACCGGAGGCCTGGGGGCGAAATGTCAGTCGCCGATGAACACACGTGACGTGCATGTGAACGGGGCGCCTCCGTTCGGGAAAGGTGCACTGTCTATCCACAGATTTCGGTAGTTATCCACCGGCTTGTACACAGGCAGATCTGCTCGCGGTGAACGTGTGATTCGGTCGGAGAACAACCGGAAAGTCTCATGGCGGGGTCGAGAGTGTCGCGTCGGGAGGTGTTGTCGTCCGCGTGGAGAGTGCCGCGGCGGACGCCCATACGGGTGCACGGAACGGGCGTGGCTCGAGGCATGGAGGGGCCGCGCTCGACGTGCGCGAGAGCCCGGTGAAGGGCGGCAGAAGCTAGCGGCGTGAGCGCTGTTTGATACGCGCGGTGAGTTCCTGGACCTGGTCGTACACACGACGACGCTCGGCCATCTCCTTGCGGATCTTCTTGTCCGCGTACATGACGGTGGTGTGGTCCCGGTCGAACGTCTCACCGATCTTCGGCAGCGAGAGGTCGGTCAGTTCGCGGCACAGGTACATGGCGATCTGGCGGGCCTGAGCGATGGACCTGGTCTTACCCGGTCCGCGGAGCTCCTCGATGCTGATGTCGAAGTACTCGGCGTTGACCGCGAGGATCGTGGCCGCGGTGATCTCCAGACTTGCCGAATCGGGTAGCAGAGCCTGTAGGACCACGTCGGCGAGTGCAGTGTCGAGTTCAGAATGGTTGAGCGAGGCGAAGGCCGTCACCCGGATCAATGCGCCCTCGAGTTCGCGGATGTTGCGCTCGATCTTCGAGGCGATCAGTTCGAGGACGTCGTCGGGTACGCGGATGTCGTCCATCTGTGCTTTTTTCCGCAGGATGGCGATCCGGGTCTCCAGCTCGGGCGGCTGGACGTCGGTGATCAGACCCCATTCGAAGCGGGTACGCAGACGATCCTCCAGCGTCGCAAGCTGTTTCGGCGGCCTATCCGAAGAGACCACGATCTGCTTGTTCGCGTTGTGCAAGGTGTTGAAGGTGTGGAAGAACTCTTCCTGGATACCTTCTTTGCCCTCGAGGAACTGGATGTCGTCGACGAGGAGGACGTCCATGTCGCGGTACCGGCGTTTGAACGCCACCCGGCGGTCATCACGCAACGAGTTGATGAAGTCGTTGGTGAATTCTTCGGTCGAGACGTATTTGACGCGCATCCCGGGAAACAGCCGCTGGGCGTAGTGACCGGCCGCATGCAACAGGTGGGTCTTGCCGAGTCCCGACTCACCCCAGATGAACAGCGGGTTGTAGGCCCGCGCCGGGGCTTCGGAGATCGCGACCGCGGCGGCGTGTGCGAACCGGTTGGAGGCGCCGATGACGAACGTCTCGAAGGTGTACTTCGAGTTGAGGCTCGAGTCGCCGCTGGAGTCGGACTTCGACGACGAGTCGGCCGAGAAATAGCTGGACCACTCGCCTCCATTGCCGCCGGCCCTGGTGAGGTCGCGGTCGCGGTCTGCGAATGTTTCGGGCGGGGGTGAGATGTCGGTTCGTCCCGGGATCTCGGGACGTCCGTAGTTGTCGGGGCGCGGGACCCGTGAGCTCCCGTAGTCGTCGACTGGAAGCGGTCGACTGTCTTCTTCGGGAAGTTCGGTCGCGCCGCCCGGCACGGAATCGGTGGCGATCGGGTCGATGCGGACCGCCAGATCCACGGTGTGTCCGAGATGGCGGCTGAGTGCGGACACGATCGGCTCGCGGAGTCCGCGCTCGATCTGTTCCTGGACCCGGGGGGTCGGCACGGTCAGTAGTGCGAAGCCCTCGGCAAGGGTCAGCGGTCGGACGAGCGAGAGCCAGGCCTTCTGCTGTTTGGACAACGGGATCCGGTTGCCTGCGGTGTCGTCGTTGAGTTCGGTGACGACCTGGTGCCAGATCACGCTGAAAGAGTCGTGATCGGAATCCGCTGGCATGGTCGTCCCTCCTGGTGGTTCGTCACCAATTGTCCACACCGTTATCCACAGGTGTGGAGCAATAGGAAGACACAGCGAACCCCAGAAGGGTTAACGCGATTCCGCCCCGGGTGGATAGCTTGGGTGAAGTTAACAGAGATCGGCGCGGGGCCACAACTGAACACCACATGTTGCAGGTAAAGGCAAGAATCTCCCCGGAACAGGCGTGTCGAACATCGATGCCGCAGGTCGCGGGTGTTTCGTGCATCTCGTCGCGGTTTGACCCTGACGCCGGTCATCAGTAGTCTCGAACGGTCGCCGATCGTCGATTCCGGCTACGCGTTTCAGCGCCCTCGGGGAGCTGAGAGGTAGCCGACGCATCGAGGTAGCGACCAGACCACCGATTAACAAGCTGGGCTCAATCATGGACGCGAGCCCGTCACCATGAGGAGATTTGGCCGTGGCCAAGGGCAAGCGGACTTTCCAACCGAACAACCGTCGTCGCGCACGTGTGCACGGCTTCCGGCTGCGTATGCGTACCCGTGCGGGACGCGCAATCGTCAACACCCGTCGCCGCAAGGGACGCGCGAGTCTCACGGCCTGAGTCGGCCGCGGTATCGCAGCCTGCCTAGCCGGCCGCAACTTATCGTGTTGGCACCACCGAACCGGATCACCCGGCGGTCAGACTTCACCCGCATCCTCAAACAAGGGGTGCGGGTTGGTCGGCGTGATGTGATCGCGCATGTTCTGGTGCCATCCCAGCCCGAACTCGTCACCTCCGGGGGACCGAGGTTCGGGTTGATCGTGGGCAAGTCCGTCGGCAACTCGGTGGTTCGCCACTCGGTGTCGCGTCGGCTGCGCGCTGCCGCTCGGACACTTCTCGACGACTGTGATCCTGCGGCGTTGGTCGTGGTGCGCGCACTCGGCGGCAGTGCGAACTGTTCGCAGCCAGATCTCGAACGGCAGTTGTCGTCGGCAATGTCCACGGCAATGCGTCGCATCGAGGCGACTGTGTGATGGTGAGCCCCCGCGGCGTACGCAGGTCGACCTTCGTCACCTGGCCTCGCAGAGCGATCATCTTCTTGATCGAGCTCTACCGCACGTGGGTCTCCCCCATGCGCCTGCCGACCTGCCGGTTCGAACCGACGTGCAGTACTTATGCCGTCGAGGCACTGACCGAATACGGGGCAGTTCGTGGAAGTCTCTTGTCGCTTGTTCGGCTCGCGAAGTGCGGACCCTGGCACAAGCCAGGTTACGACCCCATTCCTGAGCGCCGGAACGCCGATGACGAGCACACTTGCCGGCAGCAACCTGCGGAACTCGACCCAAACGCGGCCAAAGAGCCGGATCTTGTTGTAACAGTGAGGAACTGACGCGTGCTCGATTTCATTTACTGGCCGGTCTCGGCCATCATGTGGGTATGGTACGAGGCGTTCAGCTTCCTCCTGCCCAACTCACCGGGTGGCGACGGCATCGCCTGGGCCCTGTCGGTGGTGTTCCTGGTCTTCACCCTCCGCGCGATTCTCTACAAGCCGTTTGTCAAGCAGATCCGCACCACGCGGAAGATGCAAGAGATCCAGCCGCAGATGCAGGCGATCCGTAAGAAGTACGGCAAGGATCGCGTGAAGATGACCGAGGAGATGCAGAAGCTCCAGAAGGAGCACGGGTTCAATCCCCTGCTCGGGTGTCTGCCGATGCTCGCTCAGATCCCCGTCTTCATCGGTCTGTTCCACGTGCTGCGCTCGTTCAACCGGATGGGTACGGGTTTCGGCCAGTTGGGCATGACAGCCGAAGAAACCCGGTCGTACGGCAACTACATCTTCAACGTCGACCAGGTGCAGAACTTTCTGGACGCCCGACTCTTCGGCGTTCCGCTGTCGTCCTACATCATTCAGCCCACTTCCGAATGGGTCGCCTTCAGCCCCCCCGGGGAGCCGGTCGACTTCACCCGGCTGAACATCATCATCCTGGTGATCCCACTCGTGATCATCTCGTCGATCGCGACACACATGAACTCGAGGGCGTCCGTGGCCCGGCAGAGCGAAGCCGCCATGGAGAACCCGCAGACGCGCATCATGAACAACCTCGCGTTGTATGTGTTCCCGCTAGGCATTCTCGTCTCAGGTGCCTTCTTCCCCGTGGCGATCCTTCTCTACTGGGTCTCGAACAACCTCTGGACCTATGTGCAGCAACACATCGTCTTCGGAAACATCGAGAAGGAAGAAGAAGCCCAGAAGGCCGCCAAGCTCGAGAAGCGTTCCAACAACGCACCGAAACCCGGCGCCAAGCCTGCGGCGGCGAAGGCGGTCACGACCAAGCCCAAGCCCGGGGCGAAGCCCGCTGAGAAGCCAAAGGCAGCGGGCAAGTCGGGTGCGCAGAAGGTGAACATCTCCAAGGATGACGCGGGGACGGCCGATCCAGCTACTTCGTCTGAGGACTCGGAGCAGGCGACTGCGTCTGCAGAGAAACCGAAGGCGAGCGGTTCTCCCAGTTCCAACGGCGCGAAGAAACCGACAGGCGGACGTCCGGCCACAGGGCCCGGCGGAGCACGCGGCGGCAACCAGCAACGACGTAAGAAGCGGCGCTGACCCATGAGTGGTCAGTACCCCGATGAGTGCAAAGCGAGGGAAGTTCGATGAGTGCAGAGACCAAGGATGCGGTGGTCGAGGAATTGATCGACGAGCCGGTGACCGATGAACAGGTGACCGGCTCGCCGGCTAGCGGTGAGGACACCGACGCCGATACCACTGCGGAGGATGCGGAGTCGGACGATGCGGGTCTGACGGACGAAGAGCGGTTGGTCGAGGAAGGCGAGATCGCGGGCGACTATCTCGAGCAACTGCTCGATGTTCTGGACTTCGACGGTGACATCGATCTCGACGTCGACGGCGACCGAGCTGTCGTGAGCATCGACGGTGGGTCGGACCTCGTGAAGTTGGTCGGCAAGAACGGTGAGATCCTCGACGCTCTCCAGGAGCTCACCCGCCTGGCTGTCCAGCGCACGACGGGCGACCGGAGTCGGCTGATGCTGGACGTCGCGCGGTGGCGGGCCGACCGTCGGGAACGGCTCGCGCGGTTGGGCAACGAGGTTGCCGAGCGTGTGCGCGATGGCGGAGAGCGCGAAGAGCTCGACCCGATGTCCCCTTTCGAGCGCAAGATCGTGCACGACGCGGTTGCTGCCGTCGACGGGGTGTACTCCGAGAGCGAGGGCACCGAGCCCAACCGACGAGTCGTCGTCCTCAAAGGCTGAATCGCAGAACTGAAGCAGTGGGCCCCGGCGGTGTCGCCGGGGCCCACTGCTATCTGCAGGCATAGTTACAACGGTGTTGTTTACCGCCGGTCCTGGGTTCCCGGGCGGCGATGGGTGCGAGTGATGTTTCACGTGAAACGGAGGACCGGGATGACCGCTGAGTTCGAGGGCGAGGGTGGAGACCAGCTGAGGACGGCCGCTGTGTCGGTGTTCGGCGATCGACTGCCGATGGCTGAAAAGTACTGGGAGGCGCTGGCGAACGCCGGTGTCGAACGCGGGCTGATCGGGCCGCGAGAAGTAGACCGGCTCTGGGCACGACACATTCTGAACTGTGCGGTGATCGCGGAGATCCTCGAAGACGGCGAGGCTGTGGTCGACATAGGCAGCGGCGCGGGACTGCCGGGTGTGGCGGTCGCGATCGCCAAGCCGGGTGTGAAGGTGACTCTGGTCGAACCGCTGCTACGCCGATCTACATTCCTCGAGGAGGTCGTGGCAGAACTCGGTATCGATGTTCGGGTGATACGTGGACGAGCTGAAGAGAAGGCTGTCGTGAAGGCGGCCGGTCGCGCCGATGTGGTCACGTCGCGCGCCGTGGCGCCCCTCGATCGGTTGGGTAAGTGGTCTACTCCCCTGCTGCGTCCTGGCGGTCGGTTGGTCGCCATCAAGGGTTCGTCGGCGGCCGAGGAGATCGCCACACACTTGGGGACTCTGGGACGGATCGGCTTGTCGGGTCTGCACGTCGAGCAATGCGGTGTTTCCACGCTGCCTACCCCGACAACTGTGGTGTTGGCGACGCGGGTTGGTGGTCGTCGGTGACAGAGCGCAGAATGTTCAGCAGGCGTAGCCGAAGGAGTGAAAGCGTGTCCAACGAATCGCATGTTTCACGTGAAACTGTTTCACGTGAAACCAGCGCGTACGAGGCCAGACCCCAACCACATGACGACACCCCGATCGCTGCCGCAGCAGAGCGAGCCAGTCGAGTGCTGACACCAGGAGGGAGTGGAGCGCTCCCCCGTCCGCGGTTCACCCGCATCATCACCATCGCCAACCAGAAGGGTGGCGTGGGGAAGACGACGACCGCAGTGAACATGGCGGCGGCGCTCGCGGTGCACCAGCTTCGTGTTCTGGTCATCGATCTCGATCCCCAGGGCAACGCCAGTACCGCGCTCGGTGTCGACCACCGGTCCGGTATCCCCTCGGTCTATGAGCTGCTGATCGGCGAGGTCGACTTCGCCGACACGATCGTGCAGAGCTCCAGCAACGAGAACCTCTTCTGCGTCCCGGCGACGCTGGATCTGGCGGGAGCGGAGATCGAATTGGTGTCGATGGTCGCGCGGGAGAATCGTCTTCGAAATGCTCTCGACAAGGCGACACTCGAGAAGTACGACTTCGACTTCGTCCTCATCGACTGCCCGCCTTCTCTCGGGCTGTTGACGATCAACGCGATGGTCGCGGCACGCGAGGTCATGATCCCGATCCAGTGCGAGTACTACGCACTCGAGGGCGTCAGTCAGTTGTTGTCGAACATCAACCTGGTCCAGGCGCACCTGAACCCTGAGCTGCACGTGTCGACCGTTGTTCTCACGATGTACGACGGTCGGACGAAGCTTGCCGACCAGGTCGCGGAGAGCGTCCGTGAGCACTTCGGTGATCGCGTCCTGAACGCGGTGATCCCCCGAAGCGTGAAGGTGTCCGAGGCTCCCGGATACGGGACCACCATCATCGAATACGACCCTGGTTCACGTGGAGCCATGAGCTATCTGGACGCCGGACGTGAACTCGCACTGCGTTCGAAGAGAGAAGAGGAGGGGCGGTCGTGAGCGATCCGGGACAGGCGAACAAAGGAAGCGGTGCGGGTAAGCCGGCCGCCAAGAGTGCCGGCGCTCGGCCTACGAAACGGCAAGGCGGCCTCGGCCGAGGTCTGGCCGCGCTCATCCCGACGGGGCCTACAGAGGGTCCCCGGATGGGCTCCGCGGCCACAGATGTGATGTTCGGTGCCGCCAACCGGCAGGCGGAGCCGGAGTCGCAGAGCGCCAATGCGCCTGTGCCCACTCCCCCAACGGTCACCGATCCGCGGGGGGTCGATGAGGTCGGGGCGGTCTATCGGGAGATCCCACCCAAGCTGATCCAGCCCAATCCTCAGCAGCCCCGCACTGCCTTCGACGAAGAAGCGCTGGCGGAATTGGTCCACTCGATTCGCGAGTTCGGACTGATGCAACCGATCGTCGTGCGGCGGTTGCCCGAGCCGGCGGGCGACGCCGAATATCAACTCGTCATGGGCGAGCGGCGATGGCGTGCGAGCCAGGAAGCAGGCCTCGAGTCGATCCCGGCGATCGTTCGCGAGACTGCCGACGGCGACATGCTGCGCGACGCCCTGCTGGAGAACATCCACCGGGTGCAGTTGAATCCGTTGGAAGAGGCAGCGGCATATCAGCAGTTGCTCGAGGAGTTCGGCGTCACCCACGATGAACTGGCGAGTCGGCTCGGCCGGTCTCGGCCGGTGATCACCAACATGATCCGGCTGCTTCGCCTACCGATCCCGGTGCAGCGTCGGGTCGCGGCCGGAGTTCTCTCCGCCGGACATGCACGCGCACTGCTCTCGCTCGATGCGGGCGCCGATGCCCAGGAAGCACTGGCCGCCCGGATCATCGCCGAGGGCATGTCTGTGCGCGCGACGGAGGAGGCGGTGACGCTTGCCAATCGCGGTGACGGCAAGACCGCTCCCCCCTCCCCGAAACGCAAACCGATGCAGATGCCGGGACTCCAAGACGTTGCGGAGCGGTTGTCGGACAAGCTCGACACCCGGGTGACTGTCGCCATGGGGAAACGAAAAGGCAAAATTACTGTCGAATTCGGGTCTGTCGGGGACCTCGAGCGCCTCGTTGAGATCATCGCGCAAAAGTGAAAATTCCGCCGCGAAATTCTGAGTACGGGAGTATGCGGCCAAAACGTCACTGTGACAAAGTATGGGTTGCGAGCCTTAGGATGGCGCCGAAGCGGCTCTGGGACAAGAGATTTCGTCCCAGTGACCGCTCACCGCAGACCGACGGCTCCGATCGCTTATGCTGGAGAGTGTTCACAGCAGTTTTCGGTCGATTCGGGCGACGTGACGATCTCATGAGAGCCGGAGCTCGACGATTTGAAGGAAAGGCGTCGGTGCCGTGTCGGTAACGATAGCGCCACTGACGATGGACGGATTCGAAAATCTCCCTTCGCACAGCAGACGCTGTGTCTTCTGGGAGATGGATCCGAACCTCATCCCCGACAACCCGGGCGGCGTCGCATTCGAGAGCGAGTTCGACAAAGAAGCCTGGGTCTCGATGATCCTTCTCGAGTGGGGCACCTGCGGACAGGTCGCAGTGAGTCGAACAACCGGCAAGGTCGTCGGTGCCGCGTTCTATGGTCCCCCACGTAGCGTCCCGAGGTCTCTGCTCTTCCCCACGTCCCCGGTCTCCCCGGACGCGGTCATCCTCAACTCATTGTGGGTGGACCCCGGCTACGACGACGCGGCCGCCGCACTGACACAAGCGGTGATCATCGACCTCACCCGGCGTGGAGTCCGCGCCATCGAAGCGTTCGGCATCGTCCGGTCGGCGCACACCAGTCCGAACCAGGATCCCGAGAAGGACGCGATCTGCGCACGCTGCATGATCGACGCCCACTTCCTCAAGGGCGAGGGTTTCGACGTCGTGTCAGCCCATCACCGGTATCCCAGGTTGCGGCTTGCTCTCGATAACGACCTCGGCTGGAAAGCGGGCGTCGAGAGTGCGTTGGAGAAGTTGGTGGTGATGGCGGCCATCGATGTGGCGGGCCGAGAACGGACGGCAGTGCCGGTCGGCTCAGCGCGCCACTTGCTCCGAGGCGAGTAGTTCGGCGAAGGTGTAGGTGCCGGTGGGTTGGTCGTCTCGGCCCAGAAGGTAGAGACGTTTGACGGCCACCAAGATCGCCTCGGCGATGGTGTCGCGGACAGCCGGATCACTCAGTTGGGTCGCATCGTGAAGATTACTGATGTATCCGATGTCGAGTTGGACGGCCGGCATCTGACTGCGGCGCAGGATTTCCCACGTGCGTTCGTGCGAACGACAGTCCCGCAGGTCGGTCCGGGCCACGATCTCGCGCTGGATGAATCCAGAGAGTGAACGGCCGATGGTCGACGAGGATCCGTGGGTGGTCCCGTAGTGGAAACTGGCCACCCCGCTCGCCCGGCTGTTCGGGTAATGCGCGCATCTGAGAGCGATGAGCAGGTCTGCGCCGATGGCGTTCGCGGTACCGGCCCGCTCTTCGTCGGTGGGGTTCTCGTCCTCGCGCCTGGACACGAAGGTCTCCATCCCGGCGGCGGTCATCCGGCCTACCAGGCGATCACTGAGATCCCACAGAATCTCGGCCTCGATGGCGGATTCTGCAGGGTCGGCATCGGGGTGGTCACCGCCAGAGCCCGGATCGATGACAATGCGTTTGCCGGACAGCTGAGGTCCACGGCGGCGGACGTGCTCTTCTTCACGGATTGCGTGGGGCGAACCACCGGTGACGCGGGTACCGAGTTGCTTGAGCGACCGTAGCGTCGCCGGGCCGCAGATGCCGTCCGGATTGAGTCCGTAGTCGCCCTGATAGTTCCGCAGGGCGTTGTGGGTGTCGACGTCGAAGTGCCCGTCGACCAGGCCGGTGTAGAAACCCAGGTTCTGCAGCCGAGACTGCAGAGTCGCGACGTCGTCGCCGTGCATGGGCGCCGAGGTGAGGTAGCACAACACTCGCGCACCCAGGCGGTAGGAGGATTCGCGAAGCGCACCGAAGGTGGCCGGGCCGACGACTCCATCGACGAGCAGTCCGCGCTGCTGCTGGAAAGCGCGCACTGCCTGATCCGTCTCGGCATCGAACACGGCCTCGGGCAGTGCCCAGCCGTTGGCGTCAACGAGGCGGCCTGCAGGCAGTTGTGCGTCGGACAGGAAGCCCTGGCCAGTGAGGATGGCACGTATCTCGGCAACAGCCGACCCGTGGTCTCCCAACCGGAACAGCGGCATCGGTTTGGCCTTCCTTCTGACAATCGGTGGCACGTCAGCACCCGAACTAGCTAAGAGTGTCTCAGCAATGACCCTCGGGAGCCAATACGGCCAGGCACCAGTTTGGTGACCTTTGAGATCAAGCTACTGGTGTCTGGCCGCGGCGGTGAGCGGTGGTGCGCAGGCGCGCTACTTGCCGAGAACTCCGTCGAGTTCGCGCAGAAGCGCGGCCTTGCCCTTGGCACCGACGATCGTCTTGGTGGGTTTGCCGTCTTCGAACAGGATCATGGTCGGAATCGACATGATCTGGAAATCCCTTGCGACGTTGGGGTTCTGGTCCACGTCGAGCTTCGCGATGGTGAGCTTTTCGGAGTTCTCACCAGCGATCTCCTCGAGGACGGGGGCGACCATCTTGCAGGGTCCACACCAGGTTGCCCAGAAGTCGACCAGGACCGGTTTGCCGGATCCCAGCACCTCTTCTTTGAACGTGGCGTCGGTGACGGCGACGGTGTTGTCTCCCATTTTTTGTTCTCCTTTTCACACGTGGTCGAGGTCCGTTCGGATGAACGGAAGTGGGTGGTTCTGGGGTCAGACCTGCACGCCGGCGGCCTCGGGCACCTCGGCGGGCGCGATGTCGGCTTGGTCGGCGAGCCAACGCTCTGCATCGATCGCAGCCGCACATCCGGAGCCGGCCGCGGTGATGGCCTGACGGTAGGTGTGGTCGACCAGGTCGCCCGAGGCGAAAACGCCTGGCAGGGAGGTGTACGTGCTGCGTCCCTGCACCCTGACGTAGCCCTCGGAATCGAGGTCGACCTGGCCTTTGACCAGGGCGCTGCGCGGATCATGGCCGATCGCGACGAACATGCCGGTCACATCAATGGTCGACGTGGCGCCGGTCACCGTGTCGACGAGTTCGAGGCCGGTGACCGAGGTCTCGCCCAGCACCTTGCCGATGGTGGCGTTGGTGACGAAGCGGATCTTGTCGTTGGCGCGGGCGCGCTCGAGCATGATCTTCGAAGCCCGGAACTCCTCGCGCCGGTGGATGACGGTGACGCTACGGGCGAACTTCGTCAGGAAGGTCGCCTCCTCCATCGCGGAGTCGCCGCCGCCGATGACGGCGATGTCCTGATCGCGGAAGAAGAAGCCGTCACAGGTCGCACAAGCCGACACACCGCGACCAAGCAGGTCCTGCTCCCCCGGGATGTCGAGGTAACGGGCTGCGGCTCCCATCGCGAGAATGACGGACTTCGCCCGGAAGGTCTCGCCGCCGGCGTCCACCTCTTTGATCTCACCCGCGAGACGGACCGCGTCGACGTCGTCCATGCGCAGGTCGGCACCGAAGCGGATTGCCTGCTCACGCATCTCTTCCATCAGTTCCGGACCCTGGATCCCCTTCTGGAACCCGGGAAAGTTCTCCACTTCGGTGGTGGTCATCAACGCGCCACCGAACTGGGTGCCCTCGAAGACAACAGGCGACAACTCGGCGCGTGCCGCGTAGACGGCGGCGGTGTATCCGGCCGGTCCCGATCCGACGATGATGACGTCGTGGACGGTGTCGGTTCCTGGTGCGCTCATCGGTGCTCCACTTTCCTATCTGGGTGATCTGGCCTGGGCTTTTGTGCCGCGAGCAGATGATCCGGGGTTGGCATCTGGTCTGGTCGTGTCTGATTCTCTACCCGCGATGGATAACACCAGGGTAAGGGGATCTGTTCCCGCACCCGACGTTCTGGATGCACTCAGCTTCGTCGTGCACCATGGAGCGCATGTATTCGAGGTCCCTGCGCCGGCTGGGCGTTCCGCGCGCCATGTCAGCGACCGGCGGGATGGTGCCGTCACTGGTGTGGTCAGCGCTGCTGGTGGCCCTGATGGCCGGTGTCTATCTGATCGCTGTCCAGACCCCTTGGGGGCAAGACCTCGACCAGCGGGCCTTTCTGACCCTGAGAGGTACGGGAGCCACCGCGGACGTCCCGCACGTCGTCGGGCTGGGCTCGGTGACCGACGTACGACTCTGGCTGGTCTCGATCGTCGCCATCGTAGGACTCGGACTCCTGGCCGGACGCCGCCTCAGTATTGCTCCGCTCCTGGCCCTTCCGGTGGTGTCGATCCTGATCACCCAGTTCTTGCGTGACGAGTTGCTCACCCGTGCGGACTTCGACGGGTTCTCCTGGGCGATGAACACTTTCCCGAGCGGACACGCCGCTGCTGCCGCGGGATGTGTCGCAGCGATCGTGCGCGCCGCGCCGCGCCGGATCGCTCCGTTTCTGGCCGTGGCCGGGGTGGGGTGGCTGACGCTGGTGAGCCAAGACTTGATGGTGTGGGGATGGCACCGGCCGAGCGATCTGCTCGGCTCCATACTGTTGGCCGCCGCGCTGATGCACCTGGTCCCGGGGGCCACGGGCGGGGCGAGCAGGAGTTCGGCGATGCGTGGGCGGACGTTCATCGCCGTGCTGACGGCACTGGCAGCCGCCGTCGGTCCGCTCCTGTGGGCGGTCGCAACCGATCATCTCGCCGTGGCGCCCGTCGGCCTCGTGGCTGCTGTGGCCATGGCCTCACTGGTCGCCGATGGTGGTCCGGCTGATCGTCGCAGGGTTTCCCGTGTCGCACGCGGCACCGACCACGAGCGCGTCAAACCGTCCGATGGTGCCCGTGGCCAGCAATATCACCGTGGACGAATCACCGCCGGCATCGAGTGACCCGATCCCGAGAATCGTCGCGCTCGACGCGATGCCGTTCGCGGCCAGACACCTGTCGCGCGCCGCGACGTCGGGAAACGCAGCGGTGTCGGTGCGACCGAGAGCCGCGAGGAGAGTGGCCTCCGTAGGCACCTCGACACTGGTGGGATTCTGCGTGCCATCGGCCAGTGCCGGCTCCGCCGAATCACCGGTGAACGCGAAGGTGGTGGCCACGGCGATGCCTGCGACCGCGGCAGCTGCGGCAAGACCGATCAATGCACCGGAATGTCTGCGCCACAGCGGTACTGAGGTATCTGCCGGCCAGTCGTCCTGCAACGACCGCAGCGTGTCGTCCACCGCGGCCTGCGCGTGGTCCGGAAGAGGCCGGGACCCGGTGACACTGCCCCGGAGCTGACCGGTGGTGGTCTCGAGCGCATTCCAGATCGCCATGGAGTCGGGATCGGCCAGCACCCGAGGACGTAGTTGCTCGGCGATGTCCTCGGGATAGACGCCGGCATGCAGATCGGCCACGACGTCGACGGAATAGGGAGGTTCGGGCAGTTCCCGAGGCGGGTGACCCCGACTTCCGATACCGAACATCGTCGCCAGCTCCAGTTCCATCGTCTTTGTGATTCCCAGCTAGGACGCCGTGGTGTGACAGTTGGTTCCCGGTTTCCCCACCCGAGTTTTCTCAAACGACTCCTGCGGCCACAGCCGCCTCTCGATAGGCCGCCGCGAGGGTCTCGACCGTGTGATGTGCGTTGAGCCCGCTGGGATTGGGCACCACCCAGACCTCGGCGTCGCCCAGGCGTCGGTCCTGCCGGCCGACCGCGGCCTTCTTCTCTCCGAACGCCGTTCTGTACGCGGTGATCCCCGCGACGGCGACGACCTGGGGCGCCACCTGCTCGACGGTTGCGACGAGTTCGTCGGCGCCGGCCCGGAACTCGTCCGCGGACAGTTCATCGGCACGCGCGGTGGCCCGGTGGACCATGTTCGTGATCCCCACACCCCGCTCGATCAGCAGGTCCCTATCGGCCGGCTTCATCCCGGCTGACGCATCGATGACCCGATCGACGATGCCGGCCCGGTAGAGCGCCGGGTAGAACCGATTGCCGGGCCGCGCGAAGTGCGCACCGGTCGCCGCGGTCCACAGGCCGGGGTTGATGCCCACGAACAGCAGCCGACAGCCCGGTCCGATCAGGTCATCGATCACGGCGTCCCGGAAGGATTCGAGTTCAGCGCGGGTGAAACCCATTGTTCCAGTAGACACCATCGCTGGACCGTTGCCTCGAGAAGCCATCCGGCCTGATCAACTCGCGTGCACCGATTCCCGCTCGGACCGTGGGGCAGACGACCTCAGCAGCCAGGCCCCCATGACCGCGGTGCAGGCCAGCACCGCCGCGCCCAGGCTTGCGGCACCTACCAGACCGTGGACGTACGCGACTCGTCCCGCTTCGACGACACCGTCGCGGCCGGTGGCGACGGCACCGGACAAGCTGGCCCGGGCCTCCTGCCCGACCGCACCCGGGTAGTCGAATGTGTTGCGATACAGAGCATTGACGACGCTGCCGAGCGCCGCGATCCCCAGGGCACCGCCCAGCTCGCTGGTGGTCTCGAGTAGTCCGGCCACCGCTCCCGCCCGCTCCGTGGGCGCGGCGCCGATCACATGGTCGTAGACCATGGTGCTGGTGGCGACCAGACCCGACGACAGGAGCGTGGCGCCCGTGAGCACCACGACCAATGAGTTGGTCGTCGCGAAGCCCGCCAGCACCACGAATCCCCCTGTCGCGATCAGCAGCCCGCCGATCATGACCGCGGGACGGCCGACCAGGGGACACAGCGTCGCGGCCAGTGGGGCGACGAATGCGATGAACACAGACGGCAGCAGACTCCACAGGGCCGCGGTCAGTGGCGAGAAGCCCAGGACGGACTGCAGGTACTGCGTCATGATGATCGCGTTACCGAGGATTCCGAACATGGCGATCAGGTTGATCCAGACAGGCGCGGCCGATCTGCGATCGGTCAGGAGTGAGAGGTCGACAAGCGGATGGCTGACCCGCCGCTGGCGCCGCACGAACAGCCAGCCGGCCAGCACACCGGCGGTAATGATCAATGGCCGCCACCAGGCCCAGCCCTCGGAGGCGAGTGTCTTGATCCCCTCGACCACCGGCAAGATCGCCGCCAGCGCCAGAACCGAGCTCCAGAGATCGATTCGGCGTGCGCGATCACCGGTACGTGCGGGGAGGAGGATGGGGGCGGCGACCAGGAGCATGATCATGACCGGCAGATTGACGAGGAAGACCGACCCCCACCAAAAGTGTTCCAGCAGTGTACCACTGATGATCGGACCGACGGCCACCCCGCCCGTCATCACGGCGGTCCAGATCGCGACGGCCTTCGTCCTGGCCTTCTCGTCGACAAAGAGATGTCTGACGAGGGCCAGGGTCGACGGCATGAGGGTGGCTCCAGCGACGGCAAGGAGCGCACGGGCGGCAATCAGCATCTCGGCGCTTCCGGCATAGGCGGCGAGTACCGACGCGATGCCGAATCCGGTCGCACCGATGACCAACAGGCGGCGATGCCCGACCCGGTCTGCCACAGCTCCCATGGACATGAGCAGGCCCGCCAACACGAAACCGTAGACGTCGAAGATCCAGAGCTGCTGCGCCGCGGTGGGATTGAGATCGGCAGAGATGAACGGCACCGCGAAGAACAGCACCGATACGTCCATCGAGACGATGAGCATGGGCAGGCACAGCGCGGCGAGGCCGAGCCATGGGCTGCGGACAGGAGCAGTCATGAGGTGTCCGTTCTGTGTATCTCGCATACTGTTTATGACGTACGCGGATGATGATAAGCACCTATCTGTGTATGTCGCAAGCAGAAAGTAGGATCGGGCCATGAGCGCTTCGACTGCCGCCGTGCCCCGCTACCTGCAATTGCTGTGGGGTGTGGAACCCACGACGCGGCGTGGACCGAAACCCGCGCTGACCATCTGGGACATCGGTTCGGCGGGGGTGGCGATCGCGGACGGACAAGGCTGGGATGCCGTGTCGATGAAGTCGGTCGCAGGCGCCCTCGGAGTGACCACCATGTCGCTGTATCGCTACGTCGATTCCCGAGAGGAGCTACAGCATGTGATGCTCGACATCGCCTATGGCGAAGCGGATCCGGCCTGGACGTCGACCGGACCATGGCGAACCCGCCTGGATCGATGGGCACGAGAGGTTGCCGCGGCCCTGGTCCGCCGACCCTGGGTGGTGATGGTTCCGATGAATGATGCCCCCGTCACGCCAAATGTGTTGACCTGGACCGAATCCGGACTTCGTGCATTCGAAGATGTCGAACTCCGCGCCCAGGACAAGTTGTCGGCGCTGCTCTTGGTGGACGGTTTCATCCGCAACCATGTACGACAATCCGTCCAACTCGGGGCGGTCGATACCCGAGGGACGGTGACCGAGGACGACGGGACGTACGAGGCAACGATCGCACGTCTTGCAGACCCGAAACGGTATCCACTCCTGCTCGACACGGTGACAGCGCAACCCGCCACCGGGGGGAGCTATTACGCAGACGAACTCGACTTCGGGCTGGGGGTCCTGTTCGACGGGCTGGAGAAGAGATTCAATTGAGCTCGTGGCTCAGGTGGTCGGTTCGTCCGCTGTATCGCGCAGATGGCCGAGCACCACGGCGAGTTTCGTGCGGCCGCGGGCACATCTACTCTTGATCGTCCCGCTGGGGACGCCGAGCAGGGCCGCGGCCTCGGCGACCGAGTAACCCTCGATGTCCACTGCCACAATGGCATCGCGTTGCTCCGGCGGGAGGGTGTCGAGAGCGCGTCCGATCGACATCGACAGATCGATGTCGCCGTGGTGGTCTCGCGGATCGGCGTACTGACTGACGTCGAACTCCGGCAACGGCACCGTCAGCCGAGACTTGTTGCGGCGGATACGATCCAGGCTCGCGTTGACCACGATGCGGTGCAGCCAGGAGCTCACCTTCGAGTCGGAGCGGAAGCGGTGGGCCATGCGATGGGCGTTGAGAAGCGCGTCCTGCAGTGCGTCGGCTGCGTCCTCACCGGTATGCGAGGTCCGCCGGGCGACCGCCCACAGATGGCCCTGATGGCGGGTGATCAGGATGCCGAAAGCATCACGATCCCCCGACACGTGCGCAGACAACAATTCCTCATCGGTACGCGAATCATCCCCACCGACCTTCCCCCACTCGGCCATGGATGGAGACTAATGGACGGTTATGTCTCGCGCGAGGGGGAACTGCAAAGCATCTGTTTGATGGACAACGGGTGCACAGCACTACACTGGGTTGATCCCGGGGACTTCTCGGCCGTTCGCCGTCCCCGGAAGGATTCACACCACTTTGTCGTCTGCGCCGCACGAGATCTACTTGCTTCCGCCGGAACCCTCCCGTCACGAGAAGGTTCTGCAGGAATCGGCCGCATCGGTGGCCCGGCTCGGTGAGCGCTCGGATGTCGTCGGGTTCGAGGGCAGGTATGCCCTGAAGATCACCTCGACGACGCCGCAGGAGGCGATGGTCGAGGACCTGCTGTTCATCCGCGCTGTGCTGGATGCGGCCGGCATCGAATACCTGCTGGTCCGGGGGAACGACGAACGCCCGGTCATCGCAATCGGGTGGACCGATCGCGCTGCCCTCAAGGCGGCGCTCGTCGACGCCTGTATTCGGGAACCGTTCTACTCGAAGACCGTGGATGCCGAGCGCGGCAAGGCTGTGCTGGTGGGCGACGGTTTGCTCTCGGTATCCCCGAAGGCCCGGATCTTCCGGCTCTACCGGCCGCGGGTCGAGCCGGTCAGTGGCCTGAACTACGGAGCAGCGACAGGTGTGCAGATCGAACTGTGGTCGTTCGACGACACCGACATCGTGCTGCCCATCGAGAACTCGCTGACCCGTCGCACCGTTCGCCGCGACGAGGCGGTGCGGGGCACCGTCGAGCGCTTCGGCAAGACCTGGCCGTCCATCGAGAACATGTTCGCCGGACACGCCTCCGACATCGATTTCGACATCGACCTGGTGTTCTCCTGGGTCGACGGTTCGTCGGCCGAGTTCCAGGCGCAGCGTGCGAAGCGGATGAAGAATTACGTTGTCGGTGAGGGAGATACCTCAGCGGCTCGCTTTCGCCAGATCGACGAGCTCAAGTACGCGTTGCGGTCGGTGCACATGTACGCGCCCTGGATCCGACGGATCTTCGTGGCGACGGATTCGCCAAGGCCTGCGTGGCTCGCCGACGACCCGCGGGTGACCTTCATGGCCAGCGAGGACTTCTTCGCCGACACCTCGGTGTTGCCGACGCACAACTCGCAGGCCGTCGAAAGTCAGTTGCACCACATACCAGGGCTTTCCGAGCATTTCCTGTATTCGAACGACGACATGTTCTTCGGCCGTCCGGTGGGGCCGCAGATGTTCTTCTCCCCTGGCGGCATCAGCATGTTCATCGAAGCCGACACCCGAATCGGGTTGGGGTACAGCGATACCGACCGCAGCGGCTTCGAAAACGCAGCCCGGGTGAACCGGCGTCTGCTGCAGGAACGGTTCGGCCTCATGACGACCCGTCACCTCGAACATGCCGCCACCCCGCTGCGCAAGAGCGTGATGGCCGAGATGGAGCGCGAGTTCCCCGAGGAGTTCGCGGCCACCGCAGCGAGCGTGTTCCGGGCCAGCACCAACATCTCGGTCACCAACTCGCTGTACCACTACTACGCGCTGATGAGCGGTCGAGCGGTGGTGCAGAAGGACGCAAAGGTCAAGTACATCGACACCACCGGCTACGCCGGACTCAAGGCGATGGAGAAGATGCTGCCCAAGCGGGCGGTCGACTTCTTCTGCCTCAACGACGGGAGCTTTCCCGAGGTGGACCTCGAGCTGCGCACCAAGACGGTCACCGACTTCCTCGACCGCTACTTCCCGATCGTGGCCCCTTGGGAGACAACGGCATCGACCACGGACGCGGTGATCAGGGCCTGACGCGAGACGGGCCGGTTCAGACGCGAGTGCGCGCGCGTCGTCGGGTGCTGTCGGCGATGTACACGCCTGCCTCGGTGAGCCTCGCCGCGGTCTGCTCGGGTGAGACATACTCCCCCACCGTGTCGAACGTGCCGATGGGTACGGCCGAGTGCACGATGGTGTCGTCGTAGACGTGGATCAGGTTGTAACCCTGACCCCCGTCACGTCCCCGCATCGCACCGGCCGGCACGTTGAGGTCCTGGTTGTAGCATGTCGCTGCCGCCACCGAGACCGGGATACCCGCGAAGGTCGCTGTCGTCGAGTAGTGCAGGTGCCCGGCGATGATTGCCCGGACATCGCTGCCACGCAACACATCTGCGAGCCGGTGCTGGTCGCGTAGCTCGACGACGACCGCCAGGTCCAGCACGCAGGGGACCGGTGGATGGTGCATCGCCAGGATGGTGCCCTGCTCTGCCGGGGTCGCCAGCACCTCCGTGAGCCAGTCGAGCTGGGCATCGGTCAGTTCGCCGTGGTGTTCGCCGGGGACCGTTGAATCCAGGTTGACGATCCGGAGTCCGTCCACGTCATGGATGCGATCGATCGGGGTGGTCCCGGGTGCTTCGCCGAGCAATTCGACCCGGAAGCTCGCGCGGTCGTCGTGATTGCCCATGGCCCAGATCAAGTCGGCGTCCAGAGCGGCCGCCACGGGCTCGACCATGGTCCGCAGCGTCTGGTACGCCGTCGGGTCACCCTGGTCGGTGAGGTCACCGGTGAACACCATCGCATCGATGTCCACACCCGACCCGGTGAGCTCGGCGAGAATCTGCGCAAGCCGGGCGGTGCTGTCGACCCCGCCGTAGAGATTCTCGTCGCCGATGATCAGATGCGTGTCACTGACGTGGACGAGGCAATGGTTCGGCCGGGGATACTCGGCTCTGCGGACGGTCATCGCACTCTCGTTTCGCAATTGGACGTGCGCTGCAATACCGGCGATTGCCGCCACTCACACTAGCCAAACACACTGAGGATGCCCTGATGGGTACATACCCGGGTTCGTGGTGTGAACAGTGGGCCACCGGCAAGGTGCGCGCGGCGATGGGTGCGCTCTGGCACGCTGGTACGCGGTGTGCCCGCGCGGGAGAGGTGGCAATGGATCGTCGACGGCGAGAAGCGGCCCGCATCGTCCTCATCGACGAAGATGGCCGAACCCTGCTCATCCGAGGTCTCGACCCCACGGATCCGGCCGCGGGGTCGTGGTGGTTCACCCCTGGCGGTGGTCGAGAGGGTGACGAGACACAGGAAGAGACCGCGCGCCGCGAGGTGCTGGAGGAGACGGGATTCGAGGTGGGGCAGATGTCGGGTCCGGTGCTTCACCGTGAGTTCGACATCGTGTTCGTCGGCGAGCCGATCCATCAGTCGGAGGTCTACTTCGTCGCTCACGTGCCCGCATTCGAACCCAGGTCGGCCGGATGGACGGAGCTGGAGCGCACTTCATTTCTCGATCATCGGTGGTGGAGCCCTGAAGAGATCGAGGCCAGCACCGAGTTCATCTTCCCGGTCAACCTCGCGGAACTGGTCCGGCGACACCGGGCTTAGTCATTCCAGATCCCGGAACTGCCGCGCCGGAATGACGACAGGAGGTGGGTGTCGACGATTCCGATCGCCTCCATCAGGGCGTACATCGTCGTCGGCCCGACGAACCGAAAACCGTTTTTACGCAGCGCCTTCGACATTGCAACTGATTCGGGGGAGGTGGTGGGTACGTCCGCGACCGACTCAGGGCGCGGCGTCTGCTGCGGCTTGAACGACCACAGGAAGTCGACCAGGCCACCGCCGGCACGGAGCTGCTGGGTGGCGCGCGCATTGCCGATGGCGGCCTCGATCTTCCCGCGATGCCGGATGATCCGGGCATCGGTCAACAGGGAGTCGATCTCGGCGTCGCCGAACCCGGCAACGGTGTCCACGTCGAAATCGCAGAACACCTCTCGGAACGCGGGACGTTTGCGCAGGATGGTCGCCCACGACAGACCGGCCTGAAACCCTTCGAGCACGAGACGTTCGAAGTGGGCGTTCTCGCCGGACACCGGCATGCCCCACTCGGTGTCGTAGTAGGTGCGCATCAGTCCCTGTTGTGCCGCCCACACCGGGCGGACGAGTCCGTCCTCACACCGCACGGCGCCCTCGGGCAGATCCTCGTGGGTCGGGGCCATCAGCCCGTCATCGAGACCTGGCTGATCGCACCCTGATAGCGGCCGTTGTCATTGCGCGGCAACGACGTCAGCCACACGAGTACGTACTTGGACGCCCCGGCACCGGTGATCGGGATGCGCGTCTCCTGCGCTTCCAGGGTGGCCGCGCCGACCCGGCGGGTGGTCTCGAAAGCGGCCTCCGGATCGTCGGCGGTACGGATCTCCAGCTGGATCCCTGGGGTCGGTGTCCGGATGACGACCTCGGTGAGGGTGGCATCGCGCTCGAGGGTGAACATCAGACCGAGACCGGGTTTGAGGTTGCCGAATCTGGGTCCGCCGCGATACTCGTCGGTCTGCCAGGGTGGTGCCTGTCCGGTGATGACGTTGTTCAGGTTCTGCCTGCTGTCGGGCTCCTGATCGGAGTAGTCCAGCATCGTGACCGCGGCCAGGGGTACCGGAGCTGCTGCCACCGGGGCGCCCCCGGCCCCGGTGCTCGGGGCCGACGACGAGAAGATCGAGTCGATGTCGGGTGTCGAGTCGTCGGCGCCGAACGAGTTGCTCGCCCATACGACCAGCGCTATCACCAGGAACAGCGTCAGCAGTGCGGCGCCCGCGATGGTGGCGATCATCCGCACCGAACGCGGCTTCTTCTGCTCGGTTGCACCCGAGCCCAACATGCGCGGCTTCGCTCGCGGCGTCGAGCTGACCGGGGCTCCCCCGGGACCGACCTGCGCGATGAGGTCGGTCTTCTGATCCAGCACCGTTGCCTGATCGAGAACGTGTTGCACCGTCGCTGCCGTTCGGATACCGCTGTTGCCCTCCAGCGCCCGGGCGGCCACGGCGGAGATCTCGAACGGCACGTCCGGTCGTTCGGCGCGCGGTTCGCGAGGGAGATTGTCCGGGCCGGGGGCCGCGGGCAGCAGGCCGCCGACCGGCTCGTTGGACTTGCGGCTCGTGGCCAAGGTCGAGCCGGTGTCGGGGTCCAGCGGCCAGCGGGCCAGGAGTAGCGCGTACAGCACTGCGCCGAGTCCGCGGACGTCGGTCGACTTGTCGGAATCGGCGAGCGTTCCGGGGAACGCCACGAAGGCGTTGCCCTCCTGGCTGATCCTGATGCGCTCGGGGTGGTCGATCGAGAGTGCACCCCCGTTGCGGTGTGCGGACTCGGCCGCGGCCGCGAGTGCACGGACAGCCCTGGCGGCGCCGACCGGTGAGGGACCCGACTTCGCGACGTCGGCCAGCGACGAACTCGGAACCCACTCGGCCACAACGATTCCACCCGAGGAGCCGCGCACCACGTCGAGAACGCGCGAGATCCCGGGTGAATTGATCCGGCCGAGCCGCAGGGTGCGCGACAAGATGGCCTGTGGGCCCTCGTCTCGCGGGTCGATGCGGGCACCGGGCTCCGGTGGCGGTGCCACCTGCTGGGCATCGACGAACGTCAGAGCGACATCGCGATCGAGATTGATGTCACGGGCCTGCCAGAACTGCAGACCGCGTGCCCCGCCGTGGTGCTGCAGCAATCGGTAGCGGCCACCCGCGACGGCCGCCCCGGGGACCAGCCTGGGTCCCCGCCTGTTCCCCTGTGGCGCCGGACGGACAGCCCTGTCGGCCTTCGCAGGGCGTTCGACTTTGCCGGCACCGAGATCCATCTTCGCGGTCTCGTCGGCGGTCGACGACGGGCGCGGCGGCGTGGGTGGCACGTCCGGCTTGTCGGCCTCTTGTTTACCCAAAGCAGCAGCTCCTCTCCGTCGATAGCGCAGATCTTGTGGTGGCCGTGAGTCGGGTCCGGCCGCGCCACCACTGGTGACCGCATAGGCCTGCCAGCTCGATGTTCCCCGGTCGAAACGTCGGATGACCTCGACTTGACCAGAATACGGAACGGATTCGTCGGCCGAGATCCGCGGGAACTGCACGGTCATGGTGGCCGCACCGTCGGTGTCCGGTTCGGGTGCCGGAGCGATGGCCGGGATGAACCTGCCGAGCAGCCGGCGTACGGCGACGACCACGGCCAGCACATCGGGGACCCGGAGCAGGGTGAGCACGGTGTAGGTCAGCCCGATGGCGACCACCGCGACCAGGAACAGGTACGCGACGGAGCCGAGCTTGCCGTGCTCGGTTGACATCCGGTGCAGCCCCGACACTTCCGCCAGGCCCCAGACCAGTGCACTGCAGGCGACGGAGGCGCCGATGGTCCACAGGACCGTGCGGCCCACGTTGTCCATCCGGGCCCCGCCGAGTCGACTACGGAGCAGGTAATGGCCCACGATCGCACCGACCAGGTAACCCAGTCCGTTGGACAGCGCCAGCCACCGGATCACCGCGTCGGGATCGTCGAAGAGGACGGGCCCGAGATAGGACGCCGCGACCTTGACGGCGGTGATGCCGATGACCATGTACGTCGGGGTCCAGGCGTCCTCTCGGGCATAGAAGACGCGCAGCTGCACCAACGTCATCGCGTACGGGATCATCGTGAAAGCGCCCCAGGAGAGGACGCTGCCCAGCTGCGATGCGGTGTCGGCGTCGAACTTGCCGAAGTTGAACACGGCGACACCGATCGCCGGTCCGAAGAACGTCATGAACGCGATGATCGGGACCATCGACACCATCGTCAGCCGCGTCGCGAGCGAGAGGTCGTCGACCACGGCGTGCGTGTCGTCGGCGGCGGCGTTGCGGGAGAGCCGCGGCATGATCGCGGTCAGGATCGTCACCCCGAGCACCCCGTACGGCAGCTGCAGCAGCTGCCACTGGGTGGCATAGACGCTGACGCCGGCCTCACTGGCACTCGACGCGATCCGGTAGGTGACGATGAGGCCGACCTGCAGCACGGCGACGTAGATGACGATGGCCAGCGCCATGTTGCCGAACTTGCGCAGCCGCGCGTCCAGACCCCACTGCAGGCGCAGTTTCACGCCGCTACGGCGGATGGCCGGTACCAGGATCAAGGTCTGGGCCACCACGCCGAGCGTGGTGCCGACTCCGAGGATGAGGAGTTTGGTGTCCCCCATCCGGACCGGGTTCAACGAGATGTCCCCCGGCGCCGCGGCGTACGCGATCAGGGTGGTGATCTGCACGATGTTGTTGAGCACAGGCGCCCACGCACCCGGTTTGAACAGGCCCTTCATGTTCAGGATCGCGATGAACAGTGCCGACAATCCGTAGAAGAGCACCGAGGGCAGCAGCAAGAACGCCAGCGCGGTCGCGAGATCTCGGTTGACCTTGCCGTCACCCAGGTTGAGGATCGTCAGCGCCGGTGCCGCGACGAGGGCCAGCAGTGTTGCGACGCCCAGCACCACGACGGTGAGGGTGAAGATGCGGTTGACGAAGCCCGCTCCCCCGTCGGCGTCCTCGCGTTCGGCCCTGACCAGGACGGGAATGACGATCGCCGTGAGCACCGCGCCCAGTACGACTTCGGCGACCATGTTCGGCAGCACGTACGCGGCCTGGAACGACGACGCGATGGCCGCGCCGAGGAGTGCGAGCACGAGGACGGTGCGCACGAAACCGGTGATGCGGGAGATGAGGGTGGCGAGCGCGATCGAACCGCTGGTCCGCAGGACGCTGTCGTCGGACGGCTGCTTGGGCACCACCACCGGGGTCGAACCCCGCATCGGCGGAGGTGGTGATCCACCCTGGGTCATCGGTGTCCGCCGTCCGGGTGGTGGCCACCGCGTTCGGGTGGACTGTGCAAGGCGCGTGAGTCGGCCATCAGGCGATCTCGCTCGTCGGGCTCGGGTCGGTCGAGGTCAGCCGGGTCGGGCTCACCTCGGAAACGGTGCCACAGACGCCGTCCGGCCAGTAAGACCAGCAGCACCCCGGCGCAGATCGTGATGATGAAGAGCGGTTTTCCATATGCGTTGGAATGTACTGACAGGTTGATGGGATCGCCCAACGGGACGCCGTTCGCGGTCACCAGACCGATTGCGACGGTCATGGATCTCGACCGGTCCGCTCGGGTGGGGACCTGAATCTGGCGGGTGCCGTTCGGGGGGATCTCGATCACGCCCAGGTCGCCGACGGTCATCCCGTCGGGCACCGCGATGTTCAATCGCACCCGCATCGCCACCGGCAGATCGCTCCGGATCACCAGCAGCAGAGGGCTGCGCTCGGAGGCGAGTGTGAAGCGGCCCCCCGGATCGAGGATGCCCACACCGTCGCGGATGCTCGCCACCGTGATCGAGACCGCCGAGGTACGCATGGTCGCGGCGTGGCCCGCCGCGTGCTGATCCTGCGGGGCCACCGACGCCATCGCGCGCAGCAGATCTTCTCGCAGCGGAGCCATGTAGGCGGCCGGGGTGACGGGGACATCGGCCCGTCTGGTCATCGCGTCCTGCAGCTCCGAGATCTGCGCGCTGCTGGAGCGGACCGCTGCGATCGTCTGGGGGCTCGGGCCCTGGATCTGCGCCGTACGGGGAGCGACGAGGGCAGCCCCTGCGGGTGTGGAGGAGGCGGTCGCCAGTTCCGAGGCGATGTCGGGCAGTGCCCGCGGCACCGCGAGGTCGGAACCGAGGAGCATCGTCATCGCCGAGAGCACCGCCTTGGTGTCCTCGGGTGTGGCCGACCACGTCGGTGGTGCGATCAGCACCTCACCGCGGCCGATCCGGTCGGCGATCGGATCGGCCGGCGGCGGTGGGCTCTGCGCCTGGGTGGCCTGGGGTGTCGCGCCACTCGCCGACGGCGCGAGCGCGGAGAACATCAGCGAGGCGATCGCCGTCTGCCTGCGGGCCTGCTCGGAGCCGTGTACCCAGCCCGCACGCTGTGCGTTCGGCGTGACCTGGGCCGAATGCGGGGTCGTCCCCACCGCGGCCAGTGCGCTGGCGAGGGCGGGATCGTAGGTCTGCGCCGCGAGGTCTGCGCCGAGGGGGTACACGCCGTCGGGCGAGGTGGGCGCGCTGTTGGCGAGCCCGGAGGCGGCGACGATGGCGCCCGTCGACCCGGTGTCGCGGACCAGGTCGGCCCCGGCGTCGTCGACGACCCCTGATGCCGGGATGGCCAGTCCGCGCACACTCTTGACGCCCAGGATGGTGTCGACGATGTCCGAGGGGGCGCGGAGCCCGACCTCGGAGAGCTCTTTGTCCGCCACCTGGGTCAGGGCGGCGGTGTCCACGTGCGCAAACGATGTCGCGACGACGCACGTCTGGCCGGCCAGGGCGCTGAGCCTGTCCAGGAATGCGATGGCCTGCGGGGTTCCGGTGCCTTCCCGGGCCGGTCCGGTGGGGTCGCCCGGATCGGTGGAGACCAGGTAGGGCTCGGTCATCGATTGCAGGCTGATCAGCAGGTCGGGATCCACCGCCAGACAGAGGCTGCGGGAGAGCTGGGAGTCGGGATCGTCTGCGTGTACCTGCTCCATCGCCATGAGCAGATGATCGAGGCGACCGCCCGGTGAGATCGACTGCTGCAGACCGTTGTCCATCAGGCGCACGGTCTCGTCTCCCCCGCCGGTGACGCCGGGCGCAAGCGAAGCCGGGGCGGCGATCGGCCACAACATCGTCAAGCCGACCGGCGACGATGTGTCCGGTGGGATGGAGCCGTCTCCCCCGATCGGTGCGGTGGCGGGATCCGCGCCCTGATCAGCGATCTGGGCCCGGTCGCGGTCCGCAGGCAGCCCCATCACGGGCAGCAGGGTGCGCGAGTCGTCGAGTCTGGCCGGCACACCGTAATCGGGGGTGCCGTTGACATTGATCAGAAGCGGATAGACGCCGGGTTTGTCGATCTGAAGACTGGGATCGCCGGAACTGTTGTCCGACAGATTGATCCGCAGGGTGAACGGGACGGTCTTGCCGGGCGCGAGCTGTTCGGAGATGTCCTGGAACTCGCCGACGACGTCGAAGCTGTTGGCGTCGGCGGACAGGGAGTCCCCTAGTCCCGCGCTGGTGGTCACCTGCGGTGCCCGTTGCAGACGCATCGCGATGTTGCGGACCGGGCGATCGCCGACGTTGGTGAGGGTGCCGCGCGCGGTCACCGTTCCGGGGCTGGTGGTGGTGACCGTGGAGGGGTCGATCGCGTCGAGCGAGATGCTCAAGAACTCTTCTGTCCCGGAGTCTCCGTCGCCGGGTGCGGCACCGGCGAGTGGTCCCGACCCGAGCACGAACACGACCCCCACCGCGAGCACCCCGAGAAGCGCGATCAGTACCCGCATCGATCGGGCCTTCACGTGGCGTCAGGTGGGCCGGGGTCGGCCGGCGGACTGTGTGCAGCCGGTGCGCCCGAGGAGTCGTCACCGTCGCCGCCGCGGCCGGCCCCGCGACGTCCGCGGCGCCGTCGTCGCCGGGGTTTCGCGACCACCAGCGGCTCGTTGCGTTTCTGGTTGCGGGCGGCCGCCGCCTTCTCGTAGGCGTTCGGCTCGGTGCGGGCACCCTGCGACTCCGATTCCGCCATCCGGTCCGGGTCGGCGGTCAGTTCGGCGATCACGTCCTCGGCGACCCGTGCGAGCCGACGCTCGTCGGAGTAGGTCAGCCGGCGGGGTAGATCGGTCAACGGCACCCAGGCCACCTCGGCGACCTCGTAGTCGGCGTCGGAGAGTTCTCCGCCGGTGAACCGCATCAGGTAGTGGTGGACGGTCTTGTGGATCCTCTTGCCCTCACTGACGAACCAGTAGTCGATCTTGCCGAGGGGCGCGACGACGTTTCCCTTGATGCCGGTTTCCTCGGCGACCTCGCGGATGGCGGTCTGTTCGGCCGTCTCCCCCGTCTCGATGTGACCCTTGGGCAACGACCACATCATCCGGCCGCGACGGTCCACCCTGCCGATGAGCGCTGCACAACGCTCGTCACCGGGCCCGTCCAGGCCCGACACCATCAAGCCGCCTGCGGAGGTCTCCCTGACCGTGCGGAGACGCTGTTTGGCGAGGTTGGCGGGCACCTTCGGTGGCGCCTTGGACTTACCGACGTCCGACGGCTTGACCTGTGCGGTCCTGCCCTCGGTGACGGGGTTCCCGGCCACTCCGGTCGCCTCACTGCGGGCCGCCTCGGCGCTGCTGTCGGCAGGCCTCGACGGTTTGCGGCGTCGGCCCCGCCGGGATCGGCGCGAGCCGCCGCCACCCGACTCGGTCGCGGAGTTCGCGCCCGCCGATTGTTGCTCGCCACCTGCGGCTTGTTGACGCGGCTCGGTTCCGTTCTGGTTCGCGCCGGCATCTCGAGCCGCGCCGCGCCTACCGCCGCGCCTGCGCCGTGGGCGTCGGGCGACGTCCCTATTCGGCTCGGTGGGTTCGGCTGACACCCACTAGATGCTAGTCGTGTGTAACCCGCTGTTTGCTCCAGCGTGGCCGTTGGACCGTGCCGGGAGACGAAGCCGGAGGTGTACCTCGGTACTCTGGCGTTTCGTGACAACTCCTGCTGATTCCACAGATGACCTGGCCGCCGCCGAACGACGGACCAGGTTGCTGGCTGCGGCTGCGGTCTCGCTGAGGAGTCTGTCGGACGTGCTCGACCCGCTCGGAGCGCGATTCGCGGCCGCGGGATTCGAGCTGTATCTCGTCGGGGGTTCGGTGCGTGATGCGGTGCTGGGGCGCCTCACGAACGACCTCGACTTCACCACCGACGCCCGGCCCGACAAGGTGAAGGAACTGCTGCACGGTTGGGCGGAGGCGATCTGGGACACCGGTATCGATTTCGGCACCATCAGCGCCGCCAAGGCCGGGCACCAGATCGAGATCACGACGTTCCGGGCCGATTCCTACGATCGGGTCGGGCGCAACCCCGAGGTGCGGTTCGGTGATCGCCTCGAGGACGATCTGATCCGCCGCGATTTCTCCATGAACGCGATGGCGGTGAAGATCGGTGCCGACGGCAGTCAGCAATTCGTGGACCCCCTGGGCGGCCTGGACGCTCTGCTCGCCGGGGTGATCGACACGCCCGCGGCGCCCGAGGACTCATTCAACGACGATCCGTTGCGCATGCTGCGCGGCGTCCGATTCGTCTCGCAACTCGGCTTCTCCCTCTCCCCCGGCGTGTTCGCCGCTACTGTCCGGATGGCTGCGCAGATCGACCGCATCACGGTCGAGCGGGTCGCCGCGGAGCTCGACAAGCTCATCCTCGGCGAGCATGCCGTCGAGGGCGTCGACATGCTGTGCGAAACGGGGCTGGCCGAACGCGTGATGCCCGAGATCCCCGGGATGAAGCTGGCGATCGACGAACACCACCAGCACAAGGACGTCTACACCCACTCCCTCACGGTGCTCTCGCAGGCGATCGATCTCGAGGACGGCGATCCCGATCTGGTGCTGCGGTGGGCCGCGATCCTCCACGACATCGGCAAACCGGCGACGCGCAGGCATGAACCCAATGGCGGCGTCAGTTTTCATCACCACGAGGTCGTCGGCGCGAAGATGGTGCGTAAACGGCTGCGTGCGCTGAAGTATCCGAAGGCCGTGGTCGAGGACGTGGCCAACCTGGTGTTCCTGCACCTGAGATTCCACGGGTACGGCGAGGGACAGTGGACCGACTCGGCGGTGCGCCGCTATGTGACGGACGCCGGCGAACTGCTCCCCCGGCTACACAAACTCGTGCGGGCGGACTGCACCACGCGCAACAAGCGCCGGGCAAAGCGTCTGCAGCAGAGTTACGACAACCTCGAAGCCCGGATCGACAAGATCGCCGAGGCGGAGGATCTCGCACGTGTGCGGCCCGATCTGGACGGCAACGCGATCATGGAGCTGCTGGGCCTGCCGCCGGGTCCTCAGGTCGGTAAGGCCTGGCGGTACCTGAAAGAACTCCGCCTCGATCGGGGTCCGATGTCACATGACGAGGCCGAAGAGGCCCTCCGTCAGTGGTGGGCAGAGCAGCAGGATTGACAGCGTCTAGGTGAGCGAGACCAACTGGCCGAGGTCATCGTTGGGGAGCTCGCCGTCGACCACCGCGGTGACGGTCGCGTTGTTGAGCACGATGCCGCCCTTGTGGTTGTCGAGGAACGCGGTGTCGGCGGCGTCGCGGCCGGTGGCGATCCGGACGAGCGTCTGGCGGGGCGCGAGACAGGTCGCGTCCACCACCCGCCACTGTCCGTCGACGAATGCCTCGGCGACGGCGTGGAAGTCCATCGGGTCGCAGCCTGGCGCGTAGACCGCCACCAGCCGGGCAGGCACGTTCACCGCGCGCAGCGAGGCGACGACGAGATGGGCGTAGTCGCGGCACACCCCGGCGCCGGCCAGCAGCGTGTCGGCAGCGCCGTCGATGGGATCGCTCGAACCGGGCACGTAGTCGAGATGGGTTCCCACCCAGGCCGATACCTTCTCCAGCAACTTGGCGGGCTCGGTGATGTCGCCGAATTGCTTTGCGGCAAAACCGAAGAACTTGTCCGCCTCGGCATAACGGCTGGGACGCAGATAGAGCGACAGGTCGTAGTCGGACACCGGTGCGGGCTCGGTGTTGCCGATCACGGTGGCCTCGTACTTGGCCTGCAGGTTGCCGACGCCGGCGTGCATCATGTGGATGCGGTTGCCGTGGGCGCCACTGATCTCACGTACGTCCAAGGGGCGGCCGTCGAGGAGGAACGACAGTGATTCGGTCACCTCGGTACCCGGATGCGGCGCGATCGCGATCTGGAACTCCAGATCGGTCTCACCGGTGATGTCGACGTCGAGATGGGCAGATACATCACGTTTGAGCACGGGACTCCTTCGAGGGAATACGAGGTACGAGAAAGGTTACGGCACCGGGGAGGGTTTCGATGGTCGCGGGAAGCATGCCGACCCGGTCACCGTCGGCGTAGATGGGTGCAGCGGGCTCACATTCGAGCACGATCTTGCGGCCCCGCAGTTGTTCGACCTCGGGCCTGTGAATGTGTTTGCCGCTGTACACGGTTGGGAAGAGGGTGAGCAGGCGCAGGCGGGAGCCGCTGAGTACGAGGGTGAGGTCGAGTAACCCGTCGTCGATGATGGCGTCGGGTGTGATCTGCATCCCTCCGCCGTACGAACGGCTGTTGCCGACCGATGCCAGGACGAGATCGCGTTCGATGGTGGTGCCGTCGACGGTGATCCGGTAGTGGAACGGCTTCAGTTTCGCGATCTCGGCAACGGCGGCGATCGGGTACCGCAGTTGGCCCTTGGGCCGCGCCAGCATGTTCGCCCGCTCGGTGACCAGTGCGTCGAGACCGGTCGCCGCGACCGTCCCGAACACCGACGTACTGCCATCGCCGAGGGTGATCTGGGCAAGGTCGACACTGCGTTCGTGACCGGCGCCGATGACCGCTGCTGCAGCGACCGGGTCGATCGGGATACCAAGTGCGCGTGCGTGATCGTTGCCGGTACCGGCAGGCATGAGGCCGATGGACATGCCGGTCCCCCGCGCCGCCTCCAGCGCCATACCGATACTGCCGTCGCCGCCGATGACCACGATGGCGTCGTGATCGGACCGGGCGGCGATGTGGGCCAATTCCTGCGCGTGTGTCGCGTCGCGGCCGATCATCTCGGTGACGTCGAGGCCGTGGGCATCGAGGGCGCCCAGTGCGGTCTCGGCGGCACCGGCGCCGAGACCGTGACGTGCGGTGGGGTTGATCAGTGCGGCAATGCGCCGGATGGTCATGGGATCAGTTTGCCCGGGTTCAGGATCCCGGTGGGGTCCAGGGCGTCTTTCACCGCACGCAGGATCCGCACGCCGACGTCACCGATCTCGGCCGCCACCCACGGTCGATGGTCGGCACCGACCGCGTGGTGGTGGGTGATCGTTCCGCCGCCGGCGACAATCGCCTCGGACGCAGCGGCTTTCGCGGCCTGCCATTGCACGATGGGGTCGTCGCTGCACTTGTAGACCACGGTGAAGTACAGCGAGGCCCCGGTCGGATAGGTGTGTGAGATGTGACAGAGCACCAGGGCGGGCGATCCTGACGTCGCGATCGCATCGGTGAGCGCGGTGGTCACGGCGTCCTTCAGTGCGGTGAGGTTGCTCCAGGTGGTGGCCGTCTCGAGGGTCTCGCATCCGACCCCGACGTCGAGGAGCGCGTCGCGCAGATAGGGCGCGTCGAATCGGCCGTGTTCCCAGGCCTGCCCGCGCGGAGCGCCGAGGGACCGTCCGCCGGCGTCTGTCAACACCGCCGCGGCGAGCTCCTGCCGGGCTTGCGCGACAGGGCCCGTGCCCTCGAAGGTGGTGATCGCCAGGGCGCCGCCGGATGCGGTGTCGTCGGTGGCGCCGATCTTGCCGGGGCTCGCGAGGTTCACCGCTGTCTCCGCCTCGTCGGACACCCGCATCACGGTCGGACCGCCACCCTGCTGCGCCACGGCACGCAATGCTGCTGCGCCCGTGATGAAGTCGGGAAAGTGCCAGGCTTCGTGGAGGGTGACCGGTGCAGTGGCACGTACTCGCAGGGTGACCTCGGTGATGATCCCGAGGGTGCCTTCCGAACCGAGGAACAACTGGCGGAGATCGGGTCCGGCGGCGGTCTTGGGGGCGCCGCCGAGATCGAGCACGCCGGCCGGGGTGACCACGCGCATGCCGGTCACCATGTCGTCGAACCTTCCGTGACCCGCCGACGCCTGCCCAGACGATCGGGTGGCCGCGAACCCACCGATGGTCGCGAACCGGAAGCTCTGAGGGAAGTGGCCGAGCGAGAAACCGTGCGCGCCGAGCAGTTCCTCGGCCCGCGGTCCGGTGACCCCGGCGCCGAGAGTCGCCTGACCGGACACCGGATCGATGGAGACCAGCTGGTCGAAGTTGCGCAGGTCCACCGAGAGGACACCGCGCAGACCGCCGGCCTCGGGGTCGAGGCCGCCCACGACGCTGGTGCCGCCGCCGAAGGGCACCACGGCGATCGACCGGTCGGCGCACCAGCGCAGGAGTTCGGCGATCTGCTCACTCGTCGCCGGCGCGACAACGGCGTCGGGGGCGTCCTGGTGGGGCTGCCGACGCCGGAACAGATCGAGGGTCGACTTGCCTCCTGACCTGATCAGACGGTCTCCGTCGGCGGTTCCGACAGGGCCCACGATGGACTCGAGTTCAGCGACGTCGGTGCTTGTCAGGCGGCTGGGGGACAGCTGGACCTCTAGGGCGGTCGGCGCGGAGATCGGCTCGCCCGAGATACCGAGTACCTGGCCGAGCAGGTCTTTGATGGGCTGGGGAAGGGTGGTGGCGGACTCGGCGGAGCCCCAGGCGTTCCACCGCATCGGAGGAAGTGGCAGTACGTGCTGGGGGTATTCGGCGCTCATGCGTTACAGTTTTACACATAATGTCAATCCGTAACGATAGTCCTGACCTGAGTTCTCGTGACTCCGACACGGCGAACATCACCGACCGTGTGCTCGACGCGGCCCGGAGCTGCATGCTGCGGTCAGAGGGCGGCAAGATCGCCCTCGCGGAGGTGGCCAGGGCCGCCGGCGTCAGCAGGCCGACGGTGTACCGCCGCTGGCCGGATGTGCAGTCGTTGACCGGCGAACTCCTCAATCGTGAGATGGCGGCGGTCCTGGCCGCGGTGCCCGAACGCGGTAGCTCGCTGGAAGAGCAGGTCGACCGCTTTGTCGACGTCGCCCAAGGCCTGCATGAGAACTCACTGTTCGCCGCGCTGTGGCGAGAACCCGCGACGGCCCTGGCGCAATACGTGTCGGTGCGCCTGGGCACGAGCCAGCAGATGCTGCTGGCGATGATCGAATGGGCCATCGGAGAGGGGCAGGAGCGCGGCGACATCCGCCCGGGTAGGCCCGACCAACTGGCCGCGATGGTGTTGCTGATCTGCCAGTCGGCAATCCAGTCACATGCCCTGGTCGCTCCCATCCTCGGTGACCGGTGGACCGCGGAGTTGCGATACGCCCTCCTGTCCTACCTGAGGAACCAGTCGTGACCGTCGAACCAGAGAATTTCCCGGCCGGTGCGCTGAACGCGTCGCGGCGTGGTCGCGAACTGGTCGAGTTGGCCTCTCGTACAGAGCCATTGGACGTTCTTGTCATCGGCGGAGGGATCACCGGCGTCGGGGTCGCGCTCGACGCCGCCTCCCGGGGACTGTCGGTGGCGCTGGTCGAGGCCCAGGATCTGGCTTTCGGTACCAGCCGCTGGAGCAGCAAACTGGTGCACGGAGGCCTGCGCTATCTGGCCAGCGGCAACGTGGGGATCGCGCACGAATCCGCCGTCGAGCGGCACCGGATCATGACCGACATCGCACCTCATCTGGTGCGCCCGATGACACAGGTGCTGCCGGTCTTCGACGACAGCCCGGTATTGGGCAGGATAGTGACCCGCGCCGGCATGTTCGCCGGAGACCTGTTGCGCCACAATGCGAAGACGCCGTCCGAACTGCTTCCCCGGTCTCGGAAGGCCTCGGGGGAGGAGGCGGCCGAACTCGTCCCGGGCGTGCGCAGGAAGGGTCTGCGATCGGCCGTGCTCGCAGCCGATGGCCAGCTCGTCGACGATGCCCGGCTGGTGGTTGCGGTCGCCCGCACCGCCGCCGCACACGGCGCGGTCATCCTCACGTACACCCGCGCCACCGAGGTGACCGGTGACGGCGCCACGCTCACAGACGTCAGGACCGGACGCCGTTTCGCCGTCGCGGCCCGGTCGGTGATCAACGCAGCGGGGGTGTGGGCCGGGGAGGTCGACCGGTCGATCACCCTGCGCCCCAGTCGCGGAACGCATCTCGTGGTCTTCGCGCAGGCGCTGGGGAATCCGACCGGCGCCTTGACCGTGCCGATGGCAGGCAGCATCAGCCGGTTCGTCTTCGCATTGCCGCAACAACTCGGCCGTGTGTTCATCGGGCTGACCGATGAGGATGCGCCGGGGCCGATACCCGATGAACCACGGCCCACCGAGGCCGAGATCGACATGCTCCTCGAGACGATCAACAGGGCACTGGCCCGGCCACTGGACCGGTCGGACATCCTCGGGGTCTTCTCGGGCCTGCGTCCGCTGGTGGACGAGGTCGGCGCAGGCGTCGAGATGAGCACATCGGACCTGTCCCGCAAGCACCTCGTCGCATACACCGGCGGGATGATCACGGTGGTCGGGGGCAAGCTCACGACGTACCGGCAGATGGCCGAGCAGGCCGTGGACGTGGCCCTCACGCGGTCGGGAGTGCTTGCCGGACCGTGTATCACCGCAACCCTTCCCCTGATCGGCGCCTCCGGTGCCGCGGCAGATTCGGCGCTACCGCCGTCGATGATCGCGCGTTTCGGAGGGGAAGCGGAGCACGTCCTGGCGGTCGCCACCACCGATCGTCCGGCCGCACCCATCGCCCCGGGGATCGACGTCACGCGCGCGGAGATCGAGTTCGCGATCACCCACGAGGGTGCGTGCACGGTCTCGGACGTCGTGGACCGACGTACGAGGATCGGTTTGGTGCGGGGCGATGCCGACCGATCGGCCGGCGCCGTCGCGGAGATCCTCGACGGGGCTGCGGAGACGTCGGCCTGAGTTAGTGTGGGCTCTCATGAGCGAAGTGAGTGCCGACGATCTCGCCGACATCGTGGCTGCCACCCGCAGCTTTGTCCGCGAACAGGTGATTCCCCGTGAACAGGAGATCGCCGACGCAGATGCCATTCCCGACGATCTGCGTGACGCGATCAAGGACATGGGCCTGTTCGGATTCGCGATCCCGCAGCAATGGGGTGGTCTCGGCCTGGACCTGGAGCAAGATGTGGCACTGGCCCAAGAACTCGGCTACACCTCACTCGCGGTGCGCTCGATGTTCGGAACCAACAACGGCATCGCCGGCCAGGTCCTGGTCGAGTTCGGGACCGACGAGCAGAAGCAGCTCTGGCTGGCCCGGATCGCCTCGGGGGAGGTGGTCGCGTCGTTCGCACTCACCGAGGACGGCGCGGGGTCCAACCCCGCGGGCCTGCGGACGAAAGCCGTTGCCGACAAAGACGATTGGATCATCAACGGGTCCAAACGCTATATCACCAACGCGCCGTCGGCAGACCTGTTCGTGGTCTTCGCCCGCTACCGCGACGCCGACTCCGACGGCCCGGGCATCGCGGTGTTTCTCGTTCCCGCCGACGCCGAGGGGGTCAGGGTCGGCCCCAAGGACAAGAAGATGGGCCAGTCCGGATCACAGACGGCGGAGGTGTATTTCGACGACGTGCGGGTGGACGGGTCCGCACTGGTGGGAGGCGATCCCGAAGTGGGTTACCGGGCCGCGATGACCATCTTGGCGCGCGGCCGGATCCATATCGCCGCGGTCGCGGTCGGTCAGGCACAACGCGCGCTGGACGAATCGGTCCGCCACGCCGCGCTGACCACGCAGGGCGGCAAGGCAATCGGCGACTTCCAGCTCGTGCAGGCCATGCTCGCCGACCAGCAGACCGGGGTGATGGCCGGCCGGGCGCTCGTCGCCGAGGCCGCGCGGAAGTGGGTCGCCGATGAGGACCGGAGAATCGCGCCGTCGGTGGCGAAGGTCTTCTGTACCGAGATGCTCGGCAACGTTGCCGACCTGGCCGTGCAGATCCACGGCGGCGCGGGGTACATGAACGGTGTTGTGGTGGAGAGGATCTACCGTGACGCCCGGCTGTTGCGACTCTATGAGGGCACCAGCGAGATCCAGCGGTTGATCATCGGTGGGGGACTGGTGCGCGCCGAGAAGAAGCGGAATCAGTAACCCATCCCGCGTAACTCGTTCGCCAGCTGATCGAGGTGCGCCCGCTGTACGTCGAGGTGCGGGGAGATCCTGAGCACCGTCTGTTCCGAACTCAGGGGCGCCCGCCAGGGATCGGCGCAGGTGACGAGGATGCCGATCGAGCGCAGCTTGTTGCGCGCCGCCAGCACGTCACCCGCCTCCCATCCCGGCGGGGGTGCCAGCGTGACGATCGCCGAAGGTTCGTCGATGGGCTCGAGCACCTCCCAGCTCCCGATGCCGGTCAGCCGTTCCCTGGTGAACTGCCCGATCGTGGCGAGCTCGCGGTTGACCCGCGCCGGCCCGAAGCTCTGCAATTCCTGGATCGCTACGCCGAGCCCGAGCCGGCCCGCGATGAAGGCCTCGGAGCTCTCGACCTCGACGGGCCTGACCGAATCGGCCCGCACGGCGAGGAAGCCGACGCCGCGGGGTCCCGCCAGCCACTTACGGCTCGTCCCGTAGACCACGTCGGCGCCCGATGCGCAGTCCCGCTGGCCCAGTGCCTGCGCGACGTCGACGACCACGGGTACGCCCGCGGCGCGCGCGAGGTCGACGATCTTCGAGACCGGTTGCACCACACCGCTGTGTGATCCGATGTGGCAGATGTGGATGAAGTCGGGCTGCTCGAACTGGAGCATGTTCTCGAGGGCGTCGGTGTCGACGTGCCCGTAGACATCCGCCGACGGGATCGTGTGCACCGCGTAACCGCGACGCTCGAACTCGTCGAGGTTGGGCCCGAACTCGTTCGTCGCCACCCACACCGACGCGGAGATGGGGAGGTTCCAATGGGTGAGAAGGGCTCGCAGCGCCGCCTTGGCGGATTCTCGGAATGCGAGCTCGCTGGCCTGGTGTCCGACCAGCTCGGCGATGTCACGGCGGCACCTGTCGAGTGATTCGGCGATCTGTTCCTCCGCGACGTACGCACCTCGCTCCGCCTCACGCCACAGGTGCGAGGTGATGGTCTCGATCACCCGCTTCGACGAACGTGATGCCGATGCCGAGTCCAGGTGGATGCTCACCGGCTCGGTACGGGCGCGATGCCAGAGGTCACCGAGCTCGCTCACGTACATCCGTAGAACCTCCTGGGCGCAGAGCCCCCGCTCGGGTGCTTGTCGGTTCTCACGCTACCGCGAAGACACCCGATGGAACCGAGACACCCGATGGCGCCGTCATATCCGTCATGGAGCCGACAATCGAGTACGTCTTCGGATCGGGAGACGGTACGACCCAGTCGTGGACCTCTCCGCCGGATCTGACCCTTGGATCGGGTGGTCTCGACGCGGTCCGGATCGACTTCGACGGCGACGGCCGCCTCGACGATGCGATGTGGGACCGCAACGCAGACGGCCGTGCCGACTGCAGTGTGCTGGATCTGGACGACGATGGTCGGCCCGACGCCTGGTACACCGACGACGGTTCGGGGGTGTGGGGTCGAGAGCTCGAGCAGGGAGACGCCGATCTGCGTTGGAGCGATCCGATGGGGGAGCAGCACACGAGTCCGGCCACCACCGATCTCCACGGATCCTGCGCGAGTGTGGACGTCGCCGGTGACGGCGGCACCGACGACAGGGTGTGTGACCGGGATTCCGATGGTCTCGCCGAGATCGTGGTGATGCGCTCCGGCGGGCGGTTGTACCTCGACACCGACCTGGACTCGACACTCGACCAGGTCATCGTCGACAGCGATCTCGACGGAACTGCCGATGCCGCCCTGTCGGTGGGACAGCCGGGGTTCGGGCTGTGAGTCAGGCCGCCTCTTCGCCGGTGCTCCGGTGCCGCAGCCGCCGATCCTCCAGCGCACGTGCGGTGCGATAGGTGCGTCCGGCTCGCCATACCCGAAACGCCGCCTCGAGGCCCAGCAGCAGCGTCCCGACCATGCAGAAGCTGAGGGCGAGCAGACCCAGGGTCACGCTGACCGGACTGTTCTCGGCAACGTGGATGTCTGCGGCCCAGATGAGGCCCGTCCCGATGATCTTCCATACGGACCAGGCGACGGCGAAGATGCCACCCACCCCGACGACGAAGCGCAACTTGCCCAGTTCGGATCGCACGACGGTCCAGGCGAGGAAGCCTGCGGGTAGCCCGATCCAGATCGAGAAGACGGCCTCGTAGAGCACCACGTTGAAGACGTTCCCGTAGTCCGCGAGGAAATCAGCGCTGGGAGGAAAGTTCGAGTGCACCAACGTGAGATTGATGATTGCCACCGAGCCGGCGGCCCCGAGGACGAGCATCATCAAGCGCTGGTGCAGATCGGGGTCGGTCCACTCGTCGCCGTCGGGATCACGGCTCTTGCGACGGATGGCCATCAGAGCGCCCATCAGGGCGCACCCGGCGATGACGGCCGATGTTGCGCCCCAAATGCGCTCCGAGGTGCTCAGAGGTTCGCGCACACCGCCGAGTGGGATGAGGCTGATGTAGTTCTCGCCGGTGAGGGAGTAGAACGCCATGCACACGCCGAATGAAATGGTGGTCGCGTGGCGGTACCACCCGCCGCGCAGCGCCACCAGCGCCGCCAGGACCACGCCGGTCCAGGCAAGCGCGCCGAGCGCATCTCTCATGCCACGATGCCAACAGCTCCGAACGCAGCAGTCAAGGCACGGTTGTTACGAGGCTGGCTACCACGGCCTTCGGCGAGGGTGCCGACCGTCGTGGCGAAGGCCTCCGACTGGGCTTCTCGCCGCGAGTTCTGATCGCAACCCTCGTGACCGGCGAGCAGATGCCAGGCCTCGTGCGCCGCGATGTGAATGCTGTGGGCCTTGGACACGTTCGCCGGGATGACGATGATGGCGGTACCGCGACTGGTCCGCAATGCCGCGCCGGTCACCTCGCCCGAGTTGAGACTGTCAGAAGTGATGCAACGGACAGGGCAACCGAGTTCCTTGGCAAGCCGGATCTCGAACGCCTCCCACGACCAGTCACCCTCGGGGGAGATGGCAGCGGCGAGCCGAAACATCTTCTGGCGGGTCATCATTGTCCGACGCTCTTCTCGGCCTCGAGTACCCGGCTCACCTCGCGGAGCAAGGTGACCAGTTCGGCCCGCCCGGTCGAGGACAGTTGATCGGCACGGAGACCCGCGACCTGCAATCCGGTCTCTTCGATCGCTGCCTGAACCTCTTCACCAAGGGTCCGGGGACTCGAGGAGAAATGGTCTTTGGAGACACCGAAGAACGAGCAGATGGCGTCCCGCACGGCGCCGTCCACCTTCATCACGCGCCCCTTGCGGATCCGCCACACGAACTGCCGATCGATGGTCCGGCCGGTTTCGGCCGTGACCCAGTCGGCGATCTCTGCGTTTGCCGTCCGAGAGCCACCTGGCCAGCGGGACGCACAGAGCCTATTGAGCTCGATTGCGAACTCAGACACCTCATCACGATTGCGCATGCGGACCATAGTGCCAGGTGAATAGCCCTTTTGTCGCTATGTGAGCGGCTAAGGTCACTCACGTGGAGAAGGTCATGCTCGCTGTCAGGGGTTCGGTACCGACTGCAGAATGGTGCTCTGACCTGCGTAAACAAGGGTCCGAGATGCACTTTGAGGGCGTCGCGATCAACGTCCGAGATAATCTGGTATCCGGTTCTAAAATGACGCTGACAACCCTCGATCCGCCCATTGTCGCGGTGGTCAGCGTCTGGACGGAGCAACACTACGGGCAGCCGATCGCGGAACTCATCGACCTTCTGGGCGGGTCATTTGGTCATGTTTCGGCGTATCTGGTGACGGAATCGGTACCGCTGCCCGTGCCCCGTGTCGACCCGGGGGAGCGCACCCCCGGGTTGTCGAATCTGGCCTTCATCCGCCGACCGGCCGACCTCGACGAGGCGTCATGGCGCAGGCGCTGGCACCACGACCACACTCCGATCGCGATCGAGACCCAGGCGACGTTCGGCTACGTCCAGAACGCGGTCGTGCGGTCGCTGACCCCGGATGCGCCGTCAGTGGACGCGATCGTCGAGGAGTTCTTCCCCATCGAGGCGGTGCACGACGTCCATGCTTTCTTCGGTGCCGCGGACGACGAGGAGCTGACCGACCGGATGACCCGGATGCTGGCGAGCACCGGCGCATTCGGGGCGGATCAGAACATCGACACCGTCCCGACGAGTCACTACCTCTACCGGGACCCTTTCACTCGCTGACGTGCGATCAGAACGACGGTGGGCCGGCCTTGATGCGCTCGAGTTGGTACGCGACCGGATCGGCCGGCCGGGCCTCCCAGTCGGAATCGAGCCACCAGGTGATGCCGGCATCCGCGAGCTGCGCAGCCTTGCGACGTTCGCCGTCACGATCGGAGAGATCGGCGGTGCCCTCGAAGACGATGTCGTAGTTTCCCGTGAAACCGAGCTCCTCGCGCAGCCCCCGGATCTCGGCCGCGACGCTTGCCCACTGCTCGACCCCGACCGTGACGGGGCCGTCCGGCATCGATCCATCCGGCCGCCTGAAGTTCGGTAGCAGTCCGTCGCAGCGCGCAGCCCTCGCCATCGACCTGCGCGCGCCCTGTAATCCGACACACCAGGTGGTGATCCGCGGCGTGGAGACGATGGGGTCGGGGAGTTCGAAATCGGTGGGGCGCACCTGGTAGTGCTTGCCCGAATACTCGAAAGGCTGTCCGCCCCAGAGCCCGAACAACACGTCCAGACCTTCGTCGAACAATTCTGCGCGGGTCTTGCGGCCCTGGTCGCGTTCGAACGCCAGCCAGCCCGGGTGCAGTGCACCCATCCCGACCCCGAGGATCACCCGTCCGCCGCTGAGCCGGTCGAGGGTTGCGGTGGTGGACGCCAGGTCCCACGGTTTGCGCCGCGGCACCGGGGTCAACATGGTGCCGAGCCCGATGCGTTCGGTGCGCATCGCTGCGGCGGTCAGTGAGATCCAGGGGTCGTTGCCCCAGAGCGCCTCCCAGCCGAACACCGCATCCCAGCCCGCGTCTTCGGCCGCAACCGCCATCGTCGCGAAGTCGGCGGCGTCACCTTTGGGAAAGACGATTCCGTATCGCATGGTGGTCTCCTGGATGGTCGGTGTCCGGGACTGTCGCTTCCTCGCGATTGTGGATCAGTCCTACGACAACGATGGCGATCGCGTAGATGGCCGCACCTGCTACGACCAGGCCCGGTGAGCGCCCGTCGTCGGCGATGGTCAGGGCGCCGACGGTGATCGCTCCGACGAACGCAAAGTTGAACAGCGCGTCCTGGAACGAGAACGCCTGGCCGCGCCGGGCGTCCGCGACGTCCATCTGCATGGCGGCGTCGCCGCAGAGCTTGCACACCTGGCCGATCAGTCCCAGCACTGCGGCGGCCACACAGATGACGATCCCGTTGAAACTCCACAGGGTCAGCTGCGCGACGACGCCCACCGCCAGAGCGGAGACGACCGCTCGTCGACGCCCGAACCGGGCGACGAGAAACGGGGTCAGCAGTGCGGCGAACAGCATCCCGACCGCCGTCATGGCAGCGACCAGGCCGAATCCGGACAGACCTCCGCCGAGCGTCGAGTTCTTGGTCAGGACCAGCAGCATCAGGGTGTTGAAACCGAAGACCAGCCGGTGCGCCCCGACCCCGGCGAGCGCGGCGGCGACAGGCGGGGCCTGCCACACCGCCCGGGCACCGTGTCCGAGGCCCACGGTGACCGCACGAAAAGCCGACCCGCTCGGATGCTGCGGGGTGACCTTACCGACGACGTCCGGATGATCCGGACCGAGTTGCAGGGGTTCGAAGCGGTGCGCGATCGCGGCGGCGGCCAGCGCAACGACCACTGCCCCCATGACCGTCGCCGCACTGCCGGAATTGTTCGACCCGAAGATCTCGCGCAACGTCAGGGCGCCGCCTGCGCCGAGGGCGAGTGCTCCGGCGCCGATGGTGGTGAAGAAGGAGTTCATCCCGACCAGCAGGTCGCGTTCGATGACATGTGGCAGGCCCGCGGACAGCCCCGAGGCCACGAACCTGCTGGCGCCGGTGACCGCCAGCGCCGCGATCAGGACGCCGGTGTCGTTCGCACCCGTCGCGATCACCAGCGCGACCAGAGAGACCAGTACAGCACGCAAGACATTGGCCCAGACGAGGACGGTGCGGCGGTCCCAGTGGTCGAGTAGTGCGCCGGCGAACGGACCGATCACCGAGTAGGGGAGCAGCAGTACTGCCATGCCTCCGGCGACGGCCATGGGATCGGCATGCCGCTCGGGGTTGAACAGGATCGCGCCCCCGAGCGCGGCCTGGAACAGACCATCGGTGAACTGGCTACCGAGACGTACCGAGAGCAGCCGGAAAAGTCCGGGTGAAGCGCGAAACGACCGCACGAACTGCCGCAGCGGCAGGCGATGGCTACCGGAGCAGGAGGGCAGCCCAGAGGCCGCCGCGGTCGGTTCTACGTTCACCATCACCAGCGTACAAACCTTGTGGCCTCGGCGTGCTGCCGCAGCGGAACTGCACACGCGAAATCGCCCCTGACCGTGACATGATGAAGCGATGTCACCCAGTTCAATCGAGGTGTCTGCAGGCAGCTTGCTCATGGCCTCGACGGATCTGGCCGAGCCGACCTTTCGGCGCACGGTGATTTACATCATCGAGCACAACGACGCGGGCAGTCTCGGCGTCGTCCTCAACCGGATGAGTCAGACGGCTGTGCACAACTTGTTGCCCGCGTGGACCGACACCGCCGCCCGGCCGAAGGCGATCTTCGTGGGCGGTCCGGTGAAACAGGACTCGGCCCTGTGTCTGGGTGTGGTCCGGCCGGGGGTGAGCATCGGCCATCTGCCGGCTCTTCGCCACGTCGAGGGCCGGGTGGTGCTGGTCGATCTGGATGCCGACGCCGAGGACCTGGCCGAGGCGCTGTCGGGCGTCCGGATCTTCGCGGGGTACGCGGGCTGGGGGATCGGGCAACTGGGAGACGAACTGAGGACCGGTAGCTGGATCGTGGCGCCCTCGCTACCCGACGACGTGATCGCCCCGGCGGAGATGGACCTGTGGTCGCAGGTGATGCGCCGCCAGCCGTGGCCCCTGCCGCTGCTCGCGACCCACCCGATCGAGCTCGAGAGAAACTGACGTCCCGTTCACACCTTGTTGTGAGCCTGTTACTCTTCCTCAGCAGTTGTGAGCGTCGTCTCATCGGCGATGCTTGGGGTCGGGGTGTACAGAGGGGGAGCCGATGAGGCTTTCGGTTCGGTTCGTGGGGATCGTCGCAGGCGCGATGTCACTGGCGTTGACAGCGGGATTGATCAATCCCGTTGCCGCGGTGGCAGATCCGAGTGGAGGCGCCGACGGTAAGCGCTGGCTAGCCGAGCACGACACCAATCTGCAGTACCCGGGAACCCACGTGCAGTGGGACGTCCCGATCACGATGAGCGACGGCACCGTACTCAAGGCGAACATCTACCGGCCCGCCGATGCGGCCGGCCGCCCGGTCGACACCAAGACGCCGGTGATCCTCAATATGACGCCGTACACCAAATTGGTCTCCGCGGTCGCCGAGGCGGCGCTGTCCAACCCGGTGCTCGGACCGCTGGCCATCCAGCTCGCTGATCTGCTGAACTTCTCGGGCACCCCCATCGACGGCCTCGCCGATCTGATCCAGGCCCTCAAAGGCGGCGGCGTCCAGGCCTTTTCGGTCGACTCCAAACTCGTACGCTCCGGCTATACCCAGGTGGTCGTGGATGTTCGCGGCACCGGCTTCTCCCAAGGTGTCTGGGATGTCTTCCGCGCGCGGGAACAGCAGGACACCCTCGAGGTCATCGACTGGGCCGCGAAACAGAAGTGGTCCGACGGCAAGCTGGGCATGAGCGGTATCTCCTACTCGGCGATCAACCAGATCCACGCTGCGAACAAGAATCCTGAAGCGCTCAAGGCGATCTTCCCGGTGGAGCCAGGTGGTGACCTGATCCGCGACATCGTCGCTCCCGGTGGCGCACTCGGCTTCGGATTCCTGCCGTTGTGGCTGACCCTGGTCAACGGGCTCAAGTTCGTGCCGGACGTCGGGTCGATGCTGGACGGCACCTTCGACTGGAAGTGGCTGTCGTCGCGGCTGTCCGATCCGGCGGTCTTCGCACCCCAGCTGCTCGACGCGCTGACCGCTCCCAGCATCGGTGAACTGCCGCCGCGCACGATGAACCTGCTCGACGAGAGTTCTGCGGAACGCACCGGGTGGCAGGACTACGCCCAGAACATCAAGGTTCCGACGATGATCTACGGCGGCTGGCACGACCTGTTCACCAACAGCGAGTGGCGGATGTTCGACAACATCCCGCTCTCCGGCGGCAAGAAGCAACTGATCATGGGCCCGACGTACCACATCAATCCGGGCACCAGATTCGGTGAGCCGGGCTATCCGCCTCGGCTGGATGTGTTGCAACAGGCCTGGTTCGACAAGTGGCTCAAGGGCATCGACAACGGGATCGAGAACTACGGTCCGGCCACGCTGTACCAGCAGGGCAACGGGTGGATCACCGCCCCGGACTTCCCGCAGCCGGGGATGGAGAACCAGCGGCTGTACCTGTCCGACCGGGCCAGTGGCACGGCGCCGCACGCCGTCCGCGACGGTTCGTTGTCCGCGACGCCGTCCGCGAGTCGTGGCCGGATGACGATCGCGCCCGGACTGACGACCCTGTGTTCGCGGGACGCCGCTCAGCAGACCGCAGGCATCGTGGGTGTGTTCTCGTTCTGCGCCGACGACGCCCGGATCGCCGAGACCAACGCGCTCACCTTCACCACCCCGCCGGTCACGGAAGCAACCACGGTGAGTGGCCCGGTGAACCTGCACCTGAACACGGTCATGGATGCCACAGATGGCTACTGGACGGCAACACTCAACGACGTGGCACCCGACGGAACGTCGACGGTGCTGACCTCGGGCCAGTTGATGGCATCGCTGCGCGCTCTCGACCAGGAGAAGACCGGCTACGCGCCGAACGGTGATGTCATCGATCCGGTGAACTCGCTGACCCTGGAAACCCGTCAGCCGGTGGTCCCCGGTCAGCCGGTGCAACTGGACGTCGGTCTGCTGGCCACGGATGCACTGATCAAACCCGGGCATCGGCTGCGCATCGACGTGTTCGCGATGAACTTCCCCAAGGGACTGCCGCTGCGGCCGCTCCTGAACGAGTCGGAACTCAAGCCCGAACACATCCAACTCGACCCGAATGCGCCGAGTTACATCAATGTGCCGGTGTCACGATTGGTTCCCTGAACTTCTGGGTAGACCGAGGACATGACATCGAACAAAGATTCGGAAAATGGCACCTCGTCGGAAGCCGACACCGGTGAAGTCCTGGGTGCCGGCGCAGGCAACACCACGGAAAAGGATCCGGACGACTGGGTGACCGGGGACGAACCGATGACCGGTGCGCAGCGCAGTTACCTCGACACCTTGGCCCGCGATGCGGGCGAGACGATCACGGCCGACCTCACTAAAGCGGAGGCGTCCGAACACATCGAGCGGCTACGGAAGGCCACCAACAAGGAGTGAGCCTCAGGCCTTTGGGCCTGCGGCGCTGTCCTCGGTCACGCACATGCTCTGCAGGGAGCAGCTGGTGCACCCGCCGGAAACGCCGCAGTCGGACGCCGGGGCGGGTGCGGCAACGGCGGCGGCGCGGATGGCAAGGGAGCCCACCACGCCGGCGATACCGATGCCGACGGTGATGGCGGCGAGGGCGACGATCAGTCCGATTCCGCCACCGACCGCCGCGGCCAGCGCCGCGCCCATGGCCAGCACCACTCCGGCGCAGATGACGCCTGGTCCTGCGACCCGGTTGGCGAGTACAAAGGCCTCATCGCTCTGCAGTGTTTCAGTGGAACGGATGCCGAGCCAGCGGTTACGTGGCAGACGGGACAGGGTTCCGAGGACGCCTGCGGTCAGACAGACCAGCGCCAGCACCAGCGCGAGAGCGGCGAAGATCAGGGCAGCAACGGTCACCAGAACAGGATACGAGCCCGGTGCAAATCAGCACTGCGCAGGCCGCGGTGAGGTGCGCGTGAGCAACGCTTTACGCTGGTCAAGTGACTGGTTCGACGACTCCTGGCCCTGACGATTCCCCGCAGCACCGTTATACGGCGCAGCTCGCGGGGCAGATCGAGGAGCGCTGGCAGCGGAACTGGACCGAGCGGCGCACCTTCGAAGCGCCCAACCCCGTCGGCGAGTTGGCCGGCGATCTCTCGGAGTTCGCCGGGCCCGACGCCAAGCTGTTCGTGCAGGACATGTTCCCGTACCCGTCGGGCTCGGGCCTGCACGTAGGCCATCCGCTGGGCTTCATCGCCACCGATGTCTATGCGCGGTTCCACCGGATGAACGGCCACAACGTCCTGCACACGATGGGCTTCGACTCGTTCGGGCTGCCCGCCGAGCAGTACGCGGTGCAGACGGGTACGCATCCACGGACGACCACCGAGGCCAACATCGAGCGGTATCTGGAGCAGATCCGCCGCCTCGGCCTCGGGCACGACGAGCGCCGTCGGGTGGCCACCACCGACGTCGAGTTCTATCACTGGACCCAGTGGATCTTTCTGCAGATCTACGACGCCTGGTACGACACCGAGCAGGGCAAGGCCCGCCGAATCCCCGAACTGATCACCGAACTCGATTCCGGAGCACGAACTCTGGGCGACGGCCGCGACTGGGCCGATCTCGACCAGGCGGCCAAGAACGACGTGATCGATGAGTACCGGCTCGTCTACCAGAGCGATTCGCTCGTCAACTGGTGCCCGGGGCTGGGCACCGTGCTGGCCAACGAAGAGGTCACCGCCGACGGGCGCAGTGATCGCGGAAACTTCCCGGTGTTCCGGAAACATCTGCGGCAGTGGATGATGCGGATCACCGCGTACAGCGATCGGCTCCTCGACGACCTGGATCTGCTGGACTGGCCCGAGAAGGTCAAGACCATGCAGCGCAACTGGATCGGACGATCCCGTGGCGCACAGGTCTCGTTCGATTCCCCGGCCGGACCCATCGAGGTCTTCACCACCCGCCCCGACACCCTCTTCGGTGCGACGTACATGGTGCTGGCCCCCGAACACGAGTTGGTCGACCAGCTCACGACCGCAGCGTGGCCGGCCGACGTCGACTCGCTGTGGACGTTCGGCGCTGCCACCCCCGCGGCCGCAGTCGCCAAATACCGCGAGACCATCGCGGCGAAGTCCGATCTCGAGCGCCAGGAGAACAAGGAGAAGACCGGTGTCTTCACCGGGAGCTACGCGACGAATCCCGTGAACGGCGAGCAGGTTCCCGTGTTCATAGCCGACTACGTGCTCATCGGCTACGGCACCGGCGCGATCATGGCCGTGCCAGCTCACGACGGTCGCGACTACGAGTTCGCCACCGCCTTCCGGCTCCCGATCATCGAGGTGATCGGATCCGAGCAGGGCGTCGCCGAACAGGCGTACACGGGTGACGGGCCCCTGGTGAACTCCGGTTTCTTGACCGGCAAGTCCGTCGACGAGGCCAAGGTCGCGATCATCGAGAAGCTGGAAGCAGAGGGCTCCGGGCGCGGCACGATCCAGTACAAGCTGCGGGATTGGTTGTTCGCTCGGCAACGGTACTGGGGCGAGCCGTTCCCCATCGTCTATGACGCTGCGGGAGCCCCACACTCGATCCCGGACTCGATGCTGCCGGTGGAGCTGCCCGACGTAGTCGACTACGCACCGATCTCGTTCGACCCCGACGATGCGGACAGTGAGCCCTCACCGCCGCTGGCAAAGGCGACCGACTGGGTCAATGTGGAACTCGATCTGGGCGACGGGCTCAAGGACTACACCCGCGACACCAATGTGATGCCGCAGTGGGCGGGCAGCTCCTGGTATCAGCTGCGGTACATCGATCCCGAGAACTCGAAGGAATTGTGCGCCAAGGAGAACGAGGCGTACTGGATGGGTCCGCGACCGGACCTGCATGGTCCGACCGATCCCGGTGGACTCGACCTCTACGTCGGTGGTGTCGAGCACGCGGTGCTGCACCTGCTCTATTCACGGTTCTGGCACAAGGTGCTGTTCGACCTCGGTCACGTGTCCTCGGCCGAGCCATACCGCAGGCTCTACAACCAGGGCATGATCCAGGCGTACGCGTTCACCGACTCGCGAGGCATCTACGTGCCGGCCGAAGAGGTCACCGAAGAAGACGGAAAGTTCTTCTACGAGGGCAACGAGGTCAACCGCGAATACGGGAAGATGGGCAAGTCGCTCAAGAACTCCGTTGCGCCCGATGACATCTGCCGCGATTACGGTGCCGACACCCTGCGGGTGTACGAGATGTCGATGGGTCCGCTGGACACCTCGCGGGCCTGGGCGACCAAGGATGTCGTCGGAGCACAGCGGTTCCTGCAGCGAGCGTGGCGGCTGGTGGTGGACGAGGAGAGCGGCGCGACCCGGGTCACCGAGGACGCACTCACGGACGACACGAACCGGTTGCTGCACAAGACGATCGCCGGAGTGCGTGAGGACTACAGCAATCTTCGCGACAACACCGCCGTCGCCAAGTTGATCGAGTTGACCAATCATCTGACCAAGCAGTATCCCGCAGGTGCCCCCCGAGATGCGGTGCAGCCACTGGTGTTGATGCTGGCGCCGGTGGCACCGCATGCGGCGGAGGAACTGTGGGAGCGGTTGGGCGGCACCGAATCCTTGGCGCACGGACCGTTCCCGACCCCGGACCCGGTTTGGCTCGTCGACGACACCATCGAGTACGCGATCCAGGTGAAGGGCAAGGTCAAGAGCCGGATCACGGTTGCCGCCGACGCCGATGAGGCAACGGTTCGCGCCGCGGCACTCGCCGACCCCAAGATCGTCGAACTCCTCGACGGCGAACCCCGTAAGGTGATCGTCGTACTCGGCCGGATGGTGAACATCGTCCCCTGATCCCGGTGGGGGTCAGGCGGGCGCGTCCAGTTTGGCTTTGAGCGATGAATCGGTGTGCTTGATGACCTGTCCTGCAAAGGGTTCGATCATCGCTCCCAACGCGCGCCCGGCGATGCCGCCGGGAAGCTCGTAGGAGAATTCCACGGATACATTGGTCCCGCTCTCCGTGTCGGCGAATCGCCAGACGGTCGCCGCGTTGAACCCCTTGATCGACTCGAGACGGATCAATTCGTTCTCGACGAACTCGGTGACCTCGACCGTTGCGGACAAGGCCTTCGGACCTACGTTCATGACCACGTCGAAGGCGGAGCCGAGTCCATAGGTGACCTCGGAGACCGGGTCGAACTTCTTCACCCCGAACATCCAGTCCGGGACGTGCTCATGGTCGTTGACGTACGCGAACGCACGCTCCCGGGGCGCGCTGACCTGCGAGCTGTGCCGTACTGTTCCCATGCTCGATCTTCCCCTCGTATGTACTTCCTGCCGAGTAACCTAACCAGGCATGAGGGCACCGTGGGGAGGAATCTGATGACATTTCGACAGCGGCTCGGGGCCGGGCTGGGGATGATTGTGGGCCTGGCCATCGCGACGGCCGGTGCGGGCACCGCCGGCGCGGCACCGTGGGGGAGTACAGGTGTGCCCGACGTCGGCATCGAACGTGCGCAGGGCGAGGGACTCAACGCCTGCGCCGTCCGGGTGACCAACCGCGGCGATCACGTCGCCAGAGACGTCACGGTGCATGTCCAGCCGGGACTGTGGCCGTACACCTTCGGCACTCTCGAGCCCGGGGAGTCGTCCGTTGCCACTGCCTTCGATTGCGGCTTCACTCCGATCCTCCTACATGTCGTCACCACATCGAACGGCGACGGCAACTGGACCGACAACGTCCTCTATTTCGAGCTCTAGCCGATACACTCACCGAATGGTGGAGACCGGTAAACGACCAACGTGGATAAAGGGTCTGGCGATTGTGGTCGGTCTGTTGATCGTCTATATCGCTGTGCTGGTGGCTTACGCCGCGGGCAACGCCGACGACGATTCGGATTCGCGTGAACCGGCAGCGAACGGGGTGTTGATCTACCTCGACGTAGATGCCGTGAACGGTGCCGACTTCTCGGTGAGCGGTCACGTTTCCGTCTATCCCGGCGCCGATCTGCTCGATGCGAGGGGCGACCTCAAAGAGGATCTGCTGATAGATGTGTCGCCGATGCTCTCTGCCTCGAACATCCAGTTCTCGAGCGGGTCGCGGCCGGGCACGCTGCCGGTGACGTTGTACAGCGACGGCGACATTCGACACTGGCCCTTCGACACCTATACCTCGGAGTCGGTTTCCGTCCGGGCCTACGGCCCGAACGACACGGCATTGCCCACCGAGGTCGCGATCACCGATTCGCTCATCGGCTGGGACGTCGAGGCAGGCGACACCGACCCGACCGAGGGCCAGGCGTTCACGATCACGTCGTCGAGGACTGCCGGTTCATTGACATTCGATCTCGCGTTGTGCGTGATGCTCATCGTCCTGCCGATCTGCACCCTCTTTGTCTCGATCCAGACGGTACGTCACCGCAAGGCATTTCAGCCCCCGATGGTGACGTGGTTCGCGGTGATGTTGTTCGCAGTGCTGCCACTTCGCAACATCTTCCCCGGTACACCGCCGTTCGGATCGTGGGTCGACTATTCGGTCGTGCTCTGGGTGCTCGTCGGTCTGGTCACATCGCTGGCGCTGTACGTGATCGCCTGGTGGAAACAGGCTGCCTGACAGCGCCCGATCTCACCGAGCAGACCGCGCCTGTTCGACGCCTCGCGCGACCCACGTCTGCAGCTGCCGTTTCGTTTTGAGGCCGTCGGCGTCGACGCGCAACCATCCGCGGGTCTCTCTGTTGCGCATGATCATCGGTGATACGAACTTGCCCTTCAGCAGTGCCTCGCGCTCGTCACGGTCCACCCGGACCATGAGTCCGCCCTGACCGCTGGCGGCAACGGCCATGTGCCCGTTGATCAGGAACGCCAGCCCGCCGAACATCCGCTTCTCGGACACCCCGGGCTCGGGGCCTACCAGTTCGCGGATCCGATCGGCGAGGTCGTCGTCGTAGGCCATGTCAGTCCAAATCGATGCGGATGGTCAGCAAGTTGGTGCCGAACGTCCGGACGCCGAAACTGTTGAGAGTGGGCAGCGTCTCGAGGCGTGCGGCTGCATCATCGTCGGGGAGCAGATAAGCACGACATGGACGATAGACGAAGACCCCACCGACAGTCGAGATGTCGGTGGGGTCTTGGTGTCGATGGTCAGGCTGCGGCTGTCGCGTTCTGCTCGATCGGCTCCAGTGCCTGGGCGATGATGTCGGCGACGTCGGTCATCGGATGCACGGTCAGTGCTTCCAACACCTCGGCCGGTACGTCATCGAGATCAGGCTCGTTGCGTGCCGGGATGAACACGGTGGTCATCCCCGATCGCGCTGCGGCGAGCAGCTTCTGCTTCACGCCGCCGATCGGCAGAACCCGGCCGTTGAGGGTGACCTCCCCGGTCATCGCCACATCCGCCCGGACCTTGCGCCCGGTCGCCATCGACACCAGGGCGGTGACCATGGTGACGCCCGCGGACGGTCCGTCCTTGGGAGTGGCACCGGCCGGTACGTGGACGTGGATACTCCGCTCGAGGCTCTTCGGATCGATACCGAATTCGACTGCGTGCGAACGCACATAGCTCAGTGCGATCTGGGCGGACTCCTTCATCACGTCTCCGAGTTGCCCGGTGAGGACCAGTCCTTCGCCGTCGGTGGAACCGGCTTCGATGTAGAGCACGTCGCCACCGAGTCCGGTGACCGCCAGTCCGGTCGCCACGCCCGGCACCGCCGTACGCTCTTCCGAGTCCGGGGTGAACCGAGGCTTGCCGAGATAGCTCACGAGATCGGGTTCGTCCACCGTGATCTTGGCGCCGTCGTCCGAGTCACTCAGTGCTGTGGTGACTTTGCGCATCAGCTTGGCAAGGAATCGCTCGAACTGCCGAACGCCGGGCTCACGGGTGTAGTCGGCGGCGATCTTGCGCAGCGCTGCGTCGGTCACGTCGACCTCATCATCGGTGATCGCGGCGCGCTCCTGCTGGCGGGGCAGTAGGTAATCGCGGGCGATGACGACCTTGTCGTCTTCGGTGTAGCCGTCGATGGTGACGAGTTCCATGCGGTCCAGCAGGGCCGACGGGATCTGCTCGATCACGTTGGCGGTGGCCAGGAAGACGACGTCGGAGAGATCGAGATCCAGGTCCAGGTAGTGATCGCGGAACGTGTGGTTCTGCGCTGGGTCGAGGACCTCGAGCAATGCCGCACTGGGGTCGCCGCGATAGTCGGCGCCGACCTTGTCGATCTCATCGAGCAGCACAACGGGATTCATTGATCCTGCTTCTCCGATCGCACGCACGATGCGTCCGGGCAGCGCGCCGACGTAGGTACGCCGGTGCCCGCGGATCTCGGCCTCGTCGCGCACGCCGCCCAATGCGACGCGCACGAACTTACGGCCCAGAGCCCGGGCCACGCTCTCACCGAGCGACGTCTTGCCGACTCCGGGAGGTCCCGCCAGCACCATGACGGCACCAGAGCCACGCCCGCCGACGACCTGCAGGCCACGTTCGGTTCGTCTTGCTCGGACCGCGAGGTACTCGACGATGCGATCCTTCACGTCATCCAGACCATGGTGATCGGCGTCGAGGATCGCCCGGGCGCCCTTGATGTCGGTGGAGTCGGTGGTCGTCACGTTCCAGGGCAGGTCGAGGACTGTGTCCAACCAGGTTCTGATCCAACCGGTTTCGGGGCTCTGATCGCTGGCGCGCTCCAACTTCCCGACCTCACGCATCGCAGCCTCACGAACGTTGTCGGGCAACTCCGCCGACTCCACGCGGGCGCGGTAGTCGTCGCTGCCGTCGGGTTCGTCTTCGCCTAGTTCCTTGCGGATCGCGGCGAGTTGCTGGCGCAGCAGGAACTCCTTCTGCGTCTTCTCCATGCCGTCGCGGACGTCGCCGGCGATCTTGTCGTTGACCTCCACCTCGGCGAGATGATCGCGGGTCCAGGTGATCAGGGTGCGCAGACGCTCGCCCACATCAGGGGTCTCGAGCATTTCGCGCTTCTGCACATCGGTCAGGTAGGAGGCGTATCCGGCGGTGTCGGCCAGAGCCGAGGGGTCGCTCAGCTTGTTCACCGAGTCGATGACCTGCCAGGCCTCGCGGCGCTGCAGCATTGCGAGCACCAGTTGTTTGTATTCGGCGGCCAGTTCGCGGACGTCATCGGTGACGTCGGGTTCGTCGACGGGTTCGACCTCGACCCAGAGCGCAGCTCCGGGGCCCGTGGTTCCCGAGCCGATGTGAGCGCGGGACTCGCCCTTGAGCACTGCGCCCGACTGGCCGCCGGCCATCCGGCCGAGCTGCACTATCGAGGCGACGACGCCGTAGGCGGGGTAGCGGTCGTCCAGGCGCGGCGCGACCAATAGTTTGCCGGCGTCGCTGGCTTTCGCAGCGTCGACGGCAGCGCGGGCGGCGTCATCCAGTTCGACCGGGACCACCATGCCGGGGAGCAGGACAGGGTCGGTCAGGAACAACACCGGCAGGCGATTGAGTTCGGTCATGTTTCCTCCAAAGTTAAGTACATCGGACTCAACTTCGGCATGAGGAGCTTTGTTCCGCCAGGTGGCGGTGTTCATCGAGGGCGAACAGGAAGTGTGCTTCTGGCCTATCTATCAGGCAGGTAAGCAGACCGAACCGAAGCAATTCGTTGCCGGCGGGGGAGTCGAACCGACTTGATAGGTGATGATCACCGTTGCCGGGGTGTCGACAGCAACGCGACCATCTACCTCCAACAGACCGCAGCTCCCGATTTCGGAATGAACCCGAACCCGGTGATCTGCTGAGGTGACCCGGTCGTCTCCGGTAGGAAGAACGGATGACATTCAAGTACTCGGGGTCCGACCGGGCACTCGCCCGCGCGGCGTACGAGACCCTCGAGCCGTTCCACGTCCTCGCGTACTTCAGCCCCGAGATCAAAGGCGCCTGCGCCGACACCGGATTGGACTTTCACGGCTGGTACGTCGGGGCGCGAGGGGCGCCGCTGGGACCTTGTGACGCGTCGGTCGTTGCAGCAGCATTCTTCAACTTCAGTCCCGCTGTCGTCACTCCGGGATGGGATGCGGCGAAGGCGGTTGGCCTCGACGTGGTCGACGCCCGCCGCTACCAGATGCTCGACGAAACCCTCCGCCCGATACTCGGCGACCGGATCGCTGACCCGGCCCTCGATGAGCTGGCCGATCGCTACGCCGAAAAAGCGGCGACTCTGCCCATGGGTGGACGACCACTGGCCGCAGCGTGGGCGGCGTCGACACCACCGACCCAGCCGCACGTGCGGTTGTGGCATTCCATCGCGATCATCCGAGAGTGGCGTGGGGACGCGCACATCGCGGCATTGGTGATCGCTGGTCTGGATCGGCTCGAGGCGTTGGTGTTGCACGAATCGCCCCATCCCGATCCGACCCTGCGGCGACGCGCACTCGGTAAGAAGCTGGTGATGATCACCCGGGGCTGGAGCGACGACGACTGGGACGCTGCCGTGGAGCGCCTCGTCGCGCGTGGCCTGCTCGAACGAACGGAAACCGGAGAGGCCATGACGGCCGCGGGCGGCGAACTGTACGACCACATCGAAGACCTCACCGACGACGCTGCGGCCGCCGCGTGGGCCGGTGATTCGAAGTCGGAGGAATTGCTCTCTGCCACCAAGCCTTTCGTGAAGGCCGTTATCGACTCCGGTGTACTTCCTGGGACCAAAAAGAAGTAGACCGCGAAATAGAAGTAGCGAACAGGGTTGTTTGTCATCTGAACAGATGAATCTTGATCCGGGGTCGCGGTAGGCCTGTTTTGGTCGTCGGCGTGTCAGACCCCTGCCGTAAGTTAGCAAGTATGTTCGAACCGTGGCCGAGTCTGGACCCTTCCATCACCGGGATAACGCCGGCGATGTCGTTGCGGGCCAACGACTTGTTGGCCTCGATCGAGCGGGCCTTGACCGGGCAGGGTTATCTGGAATGGGCCCGCTACACCTATGCCGCCGAACTGCACCGGCAGCTCGAAGCCGAAAGCGTAGCCTCCCATGATTTCCTGCAGGACGCGTACGTCCAGGCCGCAGCTCGCTTGGCTTTGGCGAACCGTCTGTCCCAGACGGCAGCGGAAAGTCATCTCACCTGTGCGCTCGCATTGCGGGACCGGTTGCCGAAGGTGGCATTGGCCCTCAAGCACGGTCTGGTGGCCTGGCATCACATCCCGAAGATCGTCTCGCGTACCGATCTGATCGAGGGCACTGACCATGCCGCCGACATCGACCGCGACATCGCAGAGAGCCTGCGCGGCAAAGGGTCGTGGTCGAGCAAGGCGATGCGGGACATGATCGATGCCACCATCTTCCGGCGCGATCCGGACCTGATCCGCGACGACCGCAAGGACGCCAAGGACAAGCGTGGGGTGTGGAGTGACGGTGAGCAGAACGGGATGAGCAGCCTCACCGCGACGTTGTCGGCCGAGCACACAGCGATCATCATGAAGCGCTTGGAGATGTTGGCGAAGTCGACCTGCCGACGCGATCCGCGCAAGAAGGCTCAGCGGATGTCTGATGCGTTGTTCGCGATCACGATGGGCCGCGAGTTCGAGTGCTTGTGTGATGAGGACGACGAGCATCCCTGTGAGGCGGAGATCTGGCCGCTGGTCAAGACGCAGCAGATCGGTGGGGTCGACGTCAAGATCGTGCTCCATGCCATCGCCAACCAGTCCACGCTCGACGGTGAAGACGACGAGCCCGGCTACCTCGAAGGCCATGGCGTCATTTCCGCCGAACACGCTCGCGACCTCGCCAAGCAGGACTCGACCACAGTGCGGCCCACGGGCAACAAGAAGAGACCAGCACCCGAAGCTGCGCCGGAGCCCACGCCAGAACCAGCGGAGCCCAAACCGGAACCGGCAGTGCCCACGCCAGAACCAGCAGAACCCATGCCGAAACCAGCAGAGCCAGCATCAGGATCCGAAAAACCTGCTAGCGCAGAGGATTCAGGCGCACAGGCGACCGTCGACCCGGGCGAGGACGTCACCGACGAAGACGAAACCGACGAATCCGAAACCGAGCACGAGCACGAGACCGAGACCAAGGCCGAGGCCGAAACCGGTGAAGAGCCGGGCGGCACCGCATCGAATGATGGCGCGGCTCCTCACCAGGATGCGTCCAGGGAACACTCGGATGCGGGTGCACACGGCGCTTGCTCGTCGTCGCAACCGAATCGCGCAGCCCGCCGCGCGGCGAAGAAGGCTGCCCCCACGACGATGAACATGCCCGCGCCGCCGAAGGATCCCCGATTCGGCAATCTGGACAACGTCGACTGGGACAAGGTCACACCGCGCGCCTTCGAGGTGATCCCGCTTCCGCCGGTCAAACGCGGCAACCACTACCGACCGTCGGCGGTTCTTGATGCCTACCTTCGGATGCGTGACCTGTATTGCATGTGGCCCGGCTGCAACCAGTCCGCCTGGACCGCCGATCTCGATCACAGCACCGAATACAACCACGAGGACCCCGCCGCGGGCGGCCATACCCATCCGACGGGGATGAAAGCGCTTTGTCGTTTCCATCACCTGCTGAAGACGCATTCGGATTGGGTAGATGACCAGTACGTCGACCGTCAAGGGCGTACCCGAACGGTGGTCATCACACCCGAAGGCCGCACCTACGACGGTCCTGCCTGGACCGGTGACGATCTCTTTCCCGCGTTGCGAAACATAGAATGGGAAGACCCGACCCCGGCGCCGCCGCGTAGACGAAAACCGGATCAACCAACCCGCACCCGGTCCAGAACCGAAGCCAAACATCAACGTCGACAACAGGAACGCAATCGCAACCGACTGCGCCGAGAACTGCTCGATGAATAACCGGTGTTCTGGACAGGGTGCATAGGTCAGACTGTCCTGATGCTGTTGACCATCTCCGCCGAACGATCGCCGGCCTTTGCAGTGCCGAGCGATCTGGGCTTCCTGCTGCACAAGCATCCAGAGAAGGTGCAGCAGTTCCCCGTCTACGGCGGAACGGCGCATGTCTTTTATCCGGAGGTCAGCGGTGATCGGTGCACGGTCGCTATGGTCCTCGAGGTCGATCCGGTCGCGTTGGTACGTGGCCGATCTGGCGCGAACGACGGATTCGCGCTCGGGCAGTACGTCAACGATCGTCCGTACGTTGCTTCCTCGCTGCTGTCGGTGGCGATGGCCAAGGTCTTCCGGTCTGCGCTGAACGGGCATTGCACGGCACGTGCGGATCTGGTCGACACTGAGCTACCGCTGACCATCACGCTGCCTGCGGTACCGGGTATCCCGGATCTGCTGACCCGCCTGTTCGAGCCGATGGGATGGAACGTGACGGCGGATCCGATCCCGTTGGATGCGACCCGGCCGGAGTGGGGCGACGCCCCATTGGCGTCGGTGACCCTTCAGGGCGATCTGCGGCTGTCGGAGGCGCTGAACCACCTCTACGTGTTGCTACCGGTTCTCGACGACGCCAAACACTACTGGGTCGATGATGCTGAGGTCGACAAGCTGGTCAGGGCAGGATCGGGATGGCTTGCGACGCACCCGGAACGCGAACTGATCACGCATCGCTACCTTGCCCACCAGCGCGCGCTGAAAGACGCTGCGGCTCAGCGGCTGGTCGAATTGGATGACAGACCCGTCGAAGAAGCAGTGCAGGAGGAGGAGCCTGCCGTGTCGCGCCCTCTCGTCCGCCTGCGCCACGACGCGGTTCTCGAGGTCGTGAATGACCTGCGCCCGGCGACGGTCGTCGATCTCGGATGCGGTCCCGGAGCACTCCTGGGGGCGTTGCTCAAGGTTCAGGGGGTTGCACGCGTGATCGGTACGGAAGTCTCGGACACCTCACTGACGAAGGCAGCGAAGCGTCTGCACGTGGCAGACATGACCGAGCGCCAGTCGGCCCGGTTGTCGTTGCTGCTGTCATCGCTGCAGTACGAGGACGAACGCCTGGAAGGGGTTGATCTGGCCATCCTGATGGAGGTCATCGAGCACATCGACCCCGACCGGCTCCCTGCCGTGGTGGCCAACGTCTTCGGCGCGATGCGTCCACGTCATGTCGTGGTCACGACACCGAATTCCGAATACAACGTGCACTATCCGGCGTTACAGGGCGGCGGATTTAGGCACCCTGACCACCGCTTCGAGTGGACTCGAGGTGAGTTCACCACCTGGGCCGGGTCTGTCGGTGAGACTTACGGTTATGACGTCGTGATGCGCCCGGTGGGCGATCTCGACAACGAGGTCGGGTCGCCGACACAGATGGCCATCTTCGGGCGACTGGTGGAGACGGGGGAAAGCGCATGAGCGAATTGAGTATTCCCGAACTGTCGCTGGTTGTCCTCGTCGGCACCAGCGGATCGGGCAAGTCGACGTTCGCCGCCACACACTTCGCGCCGACGGAAGTGGTGTCCAGCGACGCCTGCCGCGCGATGGTCTCCGACGATCCGAACGACCAGGCCGCGACGTCGGATGCGTTCGCCCTGCTCGAGTACATCGCGGGCAAACGTCTCGACCGGGGTCGTCTGACGGTGATCGATGCGACCAACGTGCAGCCCTCGTCCCGAAAGTCGTTGCTCGCGTTGGCCAAGGACCACGACGTGCTCCCGGTGGCGATCGTCCTGGACCTGCCGATCGCGGTATCGGCGGAGCGCAACGCGTCTCGACCTGACCGCGACTTCGGCACGCACGTCATCAAGCGCCAGCACGATCAGTTGCGGCGGTCACTGCGCAGCCTCAAACGCGAGGGATTTCGCACGATCCACGTTCTGGACTCGGCTGAGGCTGTCGCGGAGGCGTCGATCGTTCGAACCCGGCTGTTCAATGATCAGCGCGAACAGCACGGTCCGTTCGATGTGATCGGCGACGTGCACGGGTGTCGCGAGGAACTCGAGACGCTGCTCGTCTCCCTGGGCTACGTGATCACCCGTGATGGGAGTGGTCGCCCGGTCGACGCGTCGCATCCCGCCGGCCGGAGAGCGATCTTCGTCGGCGATCTGGTCGATCGCGGACCGGATTCGCCTGGTGTGCTGCGTCTGGTGATGGGCATGGTCCGAAGCGGCAGTGCGCTGTGTGTCTCAGGCAATCACGAGGCGAAACTTGTTCGCGCGCTGGGGCGCAAGGACGTCAAGCCAACCCATGGTCTGCAGGAGACACTCGATCAGCTGGCATCCGAGGACGAGTCGTTTGTCAGCGACGTACGTCGGTTCTGCGACGGGCTCGTCGCTCACTACGTGCTGGACGACGGCAAACTCGTTGTCGCGCATGCGGGTCTGAAGGAGAAGTACCACGGCCGGGCGTCGGGTCGGGTGCGAGCATTCGCCCTGTACGGCGACACCAGTGGTGAAACCGATGAGTTCGGCATGCCGGTCCGGTACCCCTGGGCCGATGACTACCGTGGGTCCGCGATGGTGTTGTACGGGCACACTCCGGTGCCGGAGACCGAGTGGATCAACAACACCATGTGCCTGGACACCGGGTGTGTGTTCGGTGGCGCACTGACGGCGCTGCGCTACCCAGAGCGTGAGGTGGTCTCGGTGCCTGCCACTGCCACCCACTACGAGCCGGTGCGCCCGTTGGCTCCTCCGGATCGTGATCTGGAGGTCTTGACCCTGACCGACATCCTCGGTCACCGCGTGATCGAGACCGAGCACATGGGGCGACTGTCGTTGCGTGAGGAGAATGCGGCCGGAGCTCTGGAAGTCATGAGCCGGTTCGCGATTGCCCCTGCGCAGCTGATCTACCTGCCGCCGACGATGTCGCCGGTCGACAGCTCGTCGCGGGACGGGGTCCTCGAATATCCGGACGAGGCGTTCAGTCACTACGCGAAGCGTGCCGTCGACCGCGTCATCTGCGAGGAGAAGCACATGGGGTCGCGCGCCATCGTGCGCGTGAGCGTGGATGGTTCCGGCGTCATCTACTCGCGCACCGGACGGGCGTTCTTTGATGCCGACCGGCAGACGGAGGTACTGAACCGAATCGCTGATGCCGTTGCCGAAGCAGGCATCTGGACCGAACTGGGGGCAAGCTGGTTGTTGCTCGACACCGAGATACTGCCGTGGACCGCAAAGGCCGAGGCAATGGTCCGCAGTCAGTACGCGAAGGTCGGTGCGGCTGCGACCGCCGCCGTTCCGGCGACCATAGGCGTGCTCGAGGCAGCAGCAGCGCGTGGCGCGGATGTCGGAGATCTGCTCGCTCGAACGCGGTCGAGGGCTGACAACGCCCAGCGGTTTGTGGACTCGTACCGTCACTACGTGCAGCCGATCGACAATGCGCTGGGTATTCAGGTTGCGCCCTTCCAGGTGCTGGCGAGTGACGCGGGAACCTACGAGAAACACGATCACCTGTGGCACCTCGATATCGCGGACCGTCTGGTACACAACGACCCTGAGTTGTTCAGGTCGACGAGGCGTCTGGTGGTGGACACCGCCGACGAAACGTCCCTTGCTGCCGGCGTCGAGTGGTGGGAGGACCTGACGGCCAATGGCGGGGAAGGCATGGTGGTCAAGCCGCTGAACAATCTGGTCCGCGGCCCGAAAGGCCTGGCACAGCCGGGACTCAAGGTCCGTGGACCCGAATACCTGCGCATCATCTACGGAGCGGACTACACCGACCCGTCGACGCTCTCGCGCCTCAAGCAGCGCAATCTCGGCCACAAGCGGTCGATGGCTCTGCGCGAGTACGCTCTCGGTCTCGAATCCATCCGCCGAGCGGTGGCGGGTGAACCCGTCTGGAGAGTGCACCAATGCGTGTTCGGTGTTCTCGCCATGGAGTCCGAACCGGTTGATCCACGCCTGTGAAGCCCCGGCTCGTTCAGCCTTCCTCGGGCAAGAGGTTCTTCCGGTCCAGCACGTAGAGCAGGCCGAGAGACGGAAGTACGATCAGTCCGGCCGCGGCGGTGGCCACCAGCAGCGCACCCAACGTGCCCGACGGTGCTGCCGCCTCGGTCACCGTGACGGTCTCCGGCAGCAGGTAGGGCGTCTGCGCGACGCCATAGGCAACGAGCGCCGCCACCACCGCCGCACCCGAGAGCCACTGCGAGAACCGGGTATCGCGGCGGACGATCAGCGCCAGTGATGCCACCCCGCAGATCCCGGACGCGATCATCAAGGGCAAGGCCCTCGAGGTGAGTCCGTCGAAGAGATACGGTGCGTATTCGCGGAGCACCACAACGCCGACCGCGAGCGCGATCCCTGCGACGACCGCTGCGCCCATCGCCCGTCGACGGAAATACTCGACCATCTCGTCGTCGGCGAGTCGGCGGGCATCGCAGATGAGGTTGACCGCGGCGAGGTAGGCGGCCACGACGACGGCGAGCACACCACCCAGGATCGACACCGGGTTCATCCAGCTCGCGAACGAGTCGCCGGCTGTGCCGCCCGGTGGCACCTGCCCCGACGCGATGGCGCCGATCACCGCGCCCAGGCAATACGGGACCAGGACCGACGACGTCGCGAAGACCGCGCCGAAGCGCCGCCGGTCACGGGTGCGCAGCACAGCCTTGCGGAAGGCAAAGCTCGAGCCCCGCAGCACTATTCCCAGCGCTGCGATCGTGAGAGGGACGAACAGGGTCAACGTGATCGACGCGTACACCTCGGGGAACGCGGTCCACAGAACCACAAAACTGAAGATCAGCCAGACATGGTTGGCCTCCCACACGGGGCCGATGGAACGGTCTATCACCTCGCGCGGGCGCGCTCCGGCGTCCGTACCGCCGGCGACGAGATCCCAGAATCCCGCCCCGAAGTCGGCGCCCCCGAACACGGCATACGCGATGATGCCGATCATCAGGACGATCGCGATCACGTCGCTCATGGGTCCGGTACCGATGAAGCAGGCTCGGGGTCACCGGTCGGGCCGTACGGAACACCGACATCGTCGTCCGATTGCTCGGCCGCGTCGGCTGCACGGAACCGGCGGCTCATGTGCCGGAGCACCAGCACGGTGGTCACCCCGAGCGCCAGGTAGATCAGTACGACGACGATGAAAGTGATCCAGACGCTGGTGTTTCCGGTGGCTGCGTCCTCCACTTTCATGTAGTTGTAGACGATCCGCGGTTGCCTGCCGACCTCGGAGACGATCCAGCCCGCCTCCATCGTGATCACGGCCAGCACGCCGCAGCACGCGGCGACTCGCAGGAACAGTTTGCTCTGTGGCATGTCTTTCCGGAAGATCCAGCACAGTCCGTACCAGAGCGCGATCACCATCAGGAACGATCCGAGGCCCACCATCACATCCCAGGCGAGGTGAACGGTGTTGGCCTGGGAGTAGGTGGGGCGGTCGGCCACCGGGAAGCTGTTCAGCCCTTGCACCACAGTGGACGTGCCAGACGAGGGGTCGGACAGGATGGACGCCATCCCGGGGATGGGTATGCCACCGCTGACCGTGCCGTCGTCGTTGATGCGGCCGAGCAGGGTCTCGGGTACGTCGCCGCTCGTTTCCGGAACGATCTCCATGGCGGCGAACTTCATCGGCTGGTTCTGATAGACCCAGCGCGCCAGGGCATCTCCGATGGCCATCTGCGGGATCATGGCGACGCTCGCCACCGAGAACGGGATGACGAAGCCCAGGCGGTGGTAATGGTCGCGCCTGCCGCGAAGCATGCCGACCGCATACACGGATGCGACCAGGAACCCGCCCACGACGTAGGCCGCCACGATCATGTGCGCCGATTGCAGCGGCATGGACTTGTTGAAGATGACCTCGAGGGGATCGACCTCGACGACCTTGCCTGCCGCGTCGAGGGTGAACCCGGAGGGTGTGTTCATCCACGCGTTGGCGGCGATGACGGATGCACTACCGAGGATGCCGGCGAGGACGATCGGGATACCGGTGACGAAATGGGTCCAAGGCTTGAGCCGCTTCCATCCGTAGATGTAGATGGCCACGAAAATCGCTTCGGTGAAGAAGAACAACCCCTCGAAGGCAAACGGGATCCCGAACGCTTCACCCCACTGGCTCATGAACTCAGGCCACAGCAGACCGAACTCGAAAGAGAGCACGGTCCCGGTCACCGCGCCGACAGCGAACGTGACCGCCATGTATTTCGACCATCGCTGCGCGAGACGCATCGCGTCGGCGTCGCCGTGACGTAGACCGCGGTAGTTGGCGATCAGCGTCATGAACGCCCATGAGACCCCGAGGGGAACCAGGATGATGTGGAACGCAAGGGTGAAGGCCATCTGCGAGCGTGCCCAGGGCAGCGGGTCGACCTCGGGCAGAGCCAAGACGAGCTGCGTTGCGCTCACGTGACTTTTTTAACATGAACCCGGTGTTCGCGCCGGATGTCGCGTGTTTCGGCCCAACTACGGGGTGAAACCACGCTCGGCCAGGGCGTCCAGCATCTTCACCGAACCGCGGAACGGATCACCGTCGCGGGGCCAGTGGATGATCACGTCGGTGAACCCGAGCTCGCCCGCTCGTCCCACCAGTTCGTCGAACGAGTCGAGGCTGGCCAACGAGAATTGGGGTGACGCATCGACGTTGAGGTACCGGTCGAAGGTGGAGGCGTCTCGATTCGCTCGGACCAACGCTTCCTCGAGTACCTCGCAGCTGCGTGCGACTCCGGCAAACCACTCGTCGAGCGTCTCTGATTTCACGCCCGTCGTCATCCAGGCGTCGCCGTGCTCGACGGCAAACCGGACAGAGCGAGGGCCGTTGCCCGCCAGGATGAACGGCACCCGCTCGCGGACGGATCCGCCGACCAGCCGCATGTTGCGGGCTTGGTAGTACTGACCGTCCGCGCTCACGTGATCCTCGTCGAGGAGCCGATCGAGGAGCAGCGTGAACTCCTGGAACCGGTCGACCTTCTGTTTCGGTGTCATCGCGGGCTCACCCTGGAGACCGTCGTCGGGGGTGCCGCCGGCACCGAGCCCCAGCAGAAGCCGGTCACCAGCGATGTCGAGGAGGGTCTCGACCTCGCGGGAGAAAGACACCGGGTGACGAAAGTTCGGGGAGACCACGAACGATCCGAGCTTGAGCTCAGAAGTCACCAGCGCCAGCGCGGTCATGGTCGGGATGCTGGAAAACCACCGCGCGTCGGGCAGACCGCCCCAGACGAGGTGGTCGAACACCCAGCCGTGGTCGAAGCCCATCTCCTCGACGCGCTCCCACTTGGGGCGCGCCTCGTGCCACGACTGGTCCGGCAGAATCGAGATCCCGTAGCGCATGTGGAAACAGTAGCGCCGACCGGCGACAGATCAGTGCGGTGCGTGCCGGCCCGGTTGGCCGTCCTGGCGAGGCGTCTGTCCGTTCGGGTCCAAGTTGACGCCGCCACCCCGATTGCCGCCATTGGGGACCGTGGGAGGAGCCTGACCGCCACGCTGGTCGTTCACGTTCTGATCGTTCACGTCCTGGACGTCGCCTTCGTGGCGGCCCGAACGAGGCACGTCCGGGTCGAGCTTGTCGGCGCGCTGGAACTCGGCGTCCAGTTCCTGACGCGATGAGGCGGCGTGCCCCTGTTGCGACTGTGCTTCGTGCTGGAGCCGCTTGGCCTCGGCTGCCTTCGCTTCTGCATCGGCCTGCGCTCGGCGGGCCTTGGCCGCCGATTCTTCGGCGATGGCTTCCCGACGTTGCACTTCGTTCACGCGATGCGACGCCTCTTCCCGGATCTGACCGGCCTCGACGCGCCGTTGTGCGCGCCGCTTCCGCGTCAGCAGCGCGATGAGCGCGATGACAAGGAGGACCACGACGACGGCGATGACGATCCAAACTGCGGTGTTCATGACCAGCTCCAGACATGTTCGATGGTGCCGCGCGAGTACCCGGCCGGGTGTGACGGCAAACACGTAGGCCCGGCGTGACCAGAGGTGGTGATCAGATGGCGTAAGTCCGTTCGGTGTGCTGAACACTGATCCAGTGATCGGTGGTGAACTCTGAGATGGCCCATTCGCCTCCGAACCGGCCGACGCCCGAGTTCTTCTCCCCGCCGAAGGCAGTGTTCGGTTCGTCGTTGACGGTGGTGTCGTTGACGTGGGTCATCCCCGCCTCCATGCGCAGCGCGAACCGGACACCACGCTCGGTGTCGGCGGTGATCACCGCGCTCGACAGTCCGTAGTCGGTGTCATTGGCGATCGCCAGGGCGTGGTCGTCGTCCGTCGCCTTGATCACCGTCGCCACGGGACCGAAGACTTCCTCGCTCGCGGTGGCGACGTTGTTGTCGCCCACGATCACGTGAGGCGGCAGCACCCGGCCGGTCGGACCGCACGGGGAGCCGGCGGCGAACACATCGGCACCCTGCCGGCGTGCACAGTCGATCTTCTCGAGGACGGCGTCGAACTGCTTCTGGTTGATCACCGGACCGATGTCGGTGTCCGGATCAGAAGGATCGCCGCACGTCAGAGCGCTCACGCGCTCGCGGAGGCGTTCGACGAACTCGGCGTGCAGTCGTTCGTCGACAATGATGCGATTGGTTGCCATGCACACCTGTCCCTGGTGAAAGTACGAGCCGAAGACCGCAGCGGAGACGGCCCTTTCGATCGGCGCGTCCTCGAGTATCACCAATGGGCCGTTGCCACCGAGTTCCAACGACATCTTCTGTAGCGGTGCCTGTTCGGCGAGGTGCCGACCGACCGCGGTGGATCCGGTGAACGACGTCAATCCTGCCGAGGGGTGCGCCGCGAGGTGATCACCTATCTCGCTCGACTTACCCACCACCACGCTCAGGAGCCCTGGTGGGAGCCCGGCCTCTTCGTAGATTTTTGCCAGCAGCAGGCCACCGGTGACCGGTGTGTCGCTGGACGGTTTGAGCACCACCGCATTGCCGACCGCCAAGGCGGGGGCCACTGACCGGTTCGACAGTTGCATCGGGAAGTTCCAGGGGCTGATTACGGCAACTGTCCCGAGCGGCCGCCGATAGACCCGATTCTCCTTGCCCGGTATGAGGTCGGCCGGGAGGATGCGGCCGCTGACCCTGCTGGGATAGGAGGCAGCTTCGAGCATCACCGCCCGAACGGCCATCCACTCCCACTCCGCCCGCGCCCTGATCGCGCCGGCCTCGCGGGTGAGCCAATCGACGATCTCGTCCTTGCGGTCCTCCATGATGCGGGCGGCGCGATGAAACACGTCGGCCCTCTTCTGCGCCGGTAGCGCCGCCCACGCCGGTTGCTGCTCTGCGGCACCCGCGAAGGCATCGTCCACGTCGATGGTCGTCGCCAAGTGCATATGTGTCAGCGACTCACCGGTGTACGGATCGATGTTCTCCAGCGTCTGGGGGCTGCCTCCCACACCCCAGTTGCCTGCGATCGGTAGCAATTCCATTCCGCTGTAGTGCGATGTCATCGGCAGCTGCCCTTCCGTCGTTCGACCCGGAGAGCCTTGGTTCGACCCGAGCTGGCTGACCTACCGAATGCCCTCGCTGCGCGTCACCAAAACACGGTTCGAGAGCTGCCTGGCGTGGAGAAATGAATGTCCGCTCCTTCACATAGTGTGCGTCCCATGAGCGAAACCGACGGCTTCCCGGACGACTGCCCGACGTTGGCCAAAGACGGTCAGGTGATCGGATTCTGCCCATCGCCCAACGGCACTCATCTGTTGGTGTGGTGGCGGGCCGACAGCGAGATCATCGGGGGATTCGAGACGTACGAGGCCGGCGTGACCGCGGCGCTACGCGCGATCGCGGCCGACGGCCTGGACCCTGATCCGGATGAGGTGAAAGTCGAGGCGCGCTCTTTGGAAAGGGATTTCGTCGCGACCGACTGGATGGGCCTGGGTTTCTAGTTGATCGACTCTTCCAGCAGCGGCCACGAGTCGTGGATGTCGTCCCGCCAATAGTCCCAGGAGTGGGTGCCACGGTCCTTGAGGTTGTAGGTCGCGGGGATGCCGAGTGAGTCGAGCCGACTCTTCAGGTTGTGGGTGCACTGGTTGGTGGCGGCCTCGATCACCCCTCCTGCGGTGAGCTGGGCGATCAACTGGCTCACCTCACCGTCGACATTGTCGGCCTCGAGGTTGTCGTATTGCCCCGGCAGCCCCGACGCGTTGGCTATGTAGAGCGCGGTCCCGCGCAGGCCGGCGGCGTGGATATAGGGGTCGTTGGCTTCCCAAGCGGGATCATCCGGCTTACCCCACATGTTGTCAGGATTGCCGCCGAAGTTCGCCACGGTGATCCACACGTAGGCCCGGCCCAGCGGATCGCTCGTCTGAGCGCAGCCGCTGAACGATGCCACCCCCTCGTAGAGATCGGGACTCTTGATCGACAGGGCCAGGACGGACGTCGCGGACATGGACAGGCCGACGATCGCGTTCTTGCCGGTGGTGTTCAGGGTCGAATTGATGATCGGGGGCAGCTCCTCGGTGAGGAAGGTGGCCCACTTGTTGCGCCCGAGTTCTGGATCGTCTTTCTGCCAGTCGGTGAAGTAGCTGGAGTCGCCACCGACCGTCGCGACCACGTTGACGTCTTTGGTCTCATAGAACTCTGCTGCGTCGGCCCAGTCCAAGATGCCGTTCTCGGGCTCAGCGCCACCGACGCCGTCGAGCACGTACAAGGTAGGTCTCGGTTCGTCGCCGGGCGCTATGAGCAGCTTCAGCGGAATGTTCTTGTCCATCGCCGCGGAGTAGACCTCGGCGTCCGCTCTGCGGCCCTCGCCGAGGGTGAGACTGACCAGATGCGACCCGTCGGGTGCCACTGTCGCGGCATCGGGGTCTGCGTCCGCGGAGCTGATCGCGGGGGTCGTGGCCAGCACGAGGCCGGTCGCGAGGACGCCGATCAGCAGACGTGCTGTGCGGCGGCGTGATGCAGCTGGACCCATGCAGGTACCCATGAACTTCCCCTTGATTCACCCCGACTGCCGCGTTCGTAACCGAGCGGCTTACGTGAAGGAATACCACAGGTCGGTGATAGAGGGGTCGTCTCCGGGCGTTCTCTGCGAGACTTCAGCAACGGGCTGGCGCTGAGCCACCGTGATCAGGAGGCGCCTCGTGGACATCCAGCCAGCGCATCTCGACCGTTTGGCGGCCGAGCTGCCCGGGTCGGTTCACCTACCGGACACCGCGGGGTACGCCGAAACTCTTGGGCGCGTGTTTTTCCCGGACGCCTCGCGACGGCGCCCCGCCTGCGTGGTGTCACCGGCGACGACCGGCGACGTGGCCACTGTGATGCGTGCGGCGAATGAATGCGGCCTCGGCGTCACTGTTCGCGGTGGCGGACTGAGCTCGAATTGTGTTGCCGACGGCGCCGTTCTGCTCGATCTTTCGCGACACATGAACTCCGCACGTCAGGAGGGTGACCGGGTGGTGGTCGCCGGTGGTGCCACGGTCGGAGCCATGCTCGACGCCCTGGCTCCCGCGGGGCGGATCGTTCCGGTCGGGATCGCCGCGCACGCCGGCTTCGGCCTGATGTCGCGGGGCGGCGTCGGGTACTTCACCCGCAGTCTCGGACTGACGATCGATCACCTCGTCGAGGTCGAACTGGTACTTCCCTCAGGCCGTGTTGTTCGTTTGTCTGACGAAAGTGGCGGCCACGACGCTGATCTGTGGTGGGCCGTGCGTGGTTGTGCGCCCCCGTTCGGCGTCATCACCTCCGCGACGTTGCGTACCCACAAGGCGGGACCCGTGTGGGTGGATCGGATGGTGCTCGGGCTCGATGCGTTGCCGACGTACTTCCGGGTTGCTCCCCGGGTGCCGCGGCACACGATGATGGGCGCGGTCCTGGGCTACTCCGACCTGGTGCCCGGTGAACCGATATTCTTTGTCTACACAACGTGTTCCAGCCAAGATGCAACCGATATCGCCGAAAGTCGTCTGGCAGCAAGCGAAGTGGAAAACGCTTCTCGACATCGGTACTACCGCTCCGAGATGACCGGGCGATATCTCAGCGGACTTCCGGAGTACACCCCACCCGGTGCCGGCGGCGCCGACCCGGCACCGCTGTCATTGCCGGAGCCAGGAGATCGGCGCGGGTCCTTCTACGGGAAAGCGGTGTTCGTCGGACCGACACTGGACGAATCGGTCGCCCAGGCCCTGGCGAAGCAGGTCCGAGCCGCCCCGACGCCGTTCTGCCGGATCGACTTTCAGCAGACCGGCGGTGCACTCGCTGATGTGGGCGACACCGACACCGCGTTCTGGGGCCGGGGCAGCGAGTGGAACATTCCGCTGAATGCGATCTGGGACGATGCGGCGGATGGGCCCGCCTGTCTGAACTGGGCCCGAGACACCATCGCAGTGCTGGCCGGCCATACGACGGGGTTCTACAGCGTGGAGGTACGGCCGGGTTTTGCCGAAACCGACGCCGAACTCGAGGCGGCGTTCGGCGGCAACCTGGAGCGGTTGCGAGCGCTGCGCGCCGCGTACGACCCGAGGGGCGTGTTCTCGACCTATCCGCTGTGAGAATCCGGACTCAGCCGATGTGCACCTTCGGCCGGTCCGGGACCGCCGGTTCGGCCCGGCGCAACACTTCGCGGGTCACCGGGGCCACCTCGCCCATCCCGATGAACAGGAATCGCAGCAGATTCAGCAGTGGATTGCCCTCGGACCACTGGAAGTACACGTTCGGGACCGTGCCGGTCTCGTCGCGGATGTGTAGCAGGATCGCGGCGATGGAGTTCGGGACGGCGGGACTGTCCACCCACAGCACGCGGTGGTCACCGCGCCTGCGTCCATGGACGAGCAGGTCGGTGGCGAACTCCGACGAATCGGTGACGTTGACCTCGAGGAAGATGATGTGGACGTTGGGTCCGAGCCTGCTGTCTGCCCGTTGCTGTACTGCCTTCTCGTCGTAGTTGCTCCATGGTCGAGCTCCGCTGCGCTCCGTCTCCCCGACCTCGACGCTGTGTGGGTCGTGGGCCACGATCTCGATGTTCCCCTCCGCGGCTGCTTCGGCGATGAACTCTGTTGCGGTCTCGTCGAACTCGAGGGACGTGGCACGGAGCTCGAATGCCCGGTTCACCCGCGAGAGCAGCGACACCACGAGGATGGCGCCGATGAAGAACGAGGCGACCTGGACGCCCTCGGGACGTTCGACGATGTTCACGATGGTGGTGTACGCGAAGATCACGGCCACGACACCGAACATCCAGGTCTTCGAGCGGTGATGGTGGGCGTGCGCGGAGAGGGTGACCGCGATGGTGGCCGAGGTGATGAGGACCAGTACACCGGTGGCGTAGGCGCTGCTCTGAGCGTCGACGCTGGCCTTGAAGTAGACCGTGACGAAGATGGCTATCAGGGCGAACACGAGCACCAACGGCCGTACGGCCCGCGCCCACTCGGGAGCCATTCCGAAACGGGGAAGGTAACGCGGGACGAGGTTGAGGAGTCCGGCCAGCGCCGACGCGCCGGCGAACCACAGGATCGCGATGGTGCTCAGATCGTAGATCGTGCCGAAGACGTTGCCGAGGTTTTCGTGGGCCAGGTACGCGAGGGCCCGCCCGTTGGCTTCGCCGCCCGCCTCGAACTCCTTCTGGGGAATCAGGATCGTGGTCACGATCGACGAGGTGATGAGGAAGCCGCACATGATCAGTGCCGCCGTCGTCAGCAGCCGGCGCACCCCGCGGATCCGGCCACGGGGGTTGTCCTCGGTGTCACCGGGATCGCCCTCGATCTGAGGCATCACCGCGACCCCGGTCTCGAAACCGGACAGACCCAGCGCCAGCTTGGGGAACACGATGAGGGCGATGGCGATCATCATCCACGGATTGCTGTGCTCCGTCGTCAGGGCCGACCGCCACTCGGTGATGAGGTGGGGGTCCTGGGCGATCTCCCAGAAGCTGTCGAGGATCACGACGAAGTTGAGCGTCAGAAACACCGTCACCAGGCCTACGGCGATGCCGATGGCATCGGTGAAGCCTTTCAGGAACACCGCGGTGAGCAGCATCAACAGCACGATGGTGACGATCACCTGCTTGCCCGACAAGAAAGACGGGGCAAAGGGATTGGCGATCAGATGTGCGGACGCATCGGCGGTCGACAGCGTCATGGTGATCAAGAAGTCGGTGGCGGCAAAGCCCAGCAGTACCAGGATGAACAGCTTGCCACCCCACCTCGGGAGGTGGCTCGCGAGCATGGCGATCGATCCCTCGCCGTGGGGGCTCTCCCTGGCCACGCGCCGATAGACCGGTAGTGCCCCGAAGAGGGTCAGCAGGACCAGGACGAGGGTGGCCAGTGGCGCGAGGAGGCCGGCGGCCAGCGCGGCGATGGCGGGTTGGTAGCCGAGGGTGGAGAAGTAGTCGACGCCCGTGAGGCACATGACCTTCCACCACGAGTGTTTGTGCTCATCGCGACTGGGCCTGCGCAGCGGCCCGAGCTGGCCGGCCGGTTCTTCGGTGATGTCACTGAGGAGCCAGGCCTTCAGTCGGTGCCGCATGAGCTCAATCTATGGGTTCGGCGACAACGACGTGTGAATTCGCGGCGCCAGCCGGACGAGCTGGGTGACGTGCTGTGGTCCGAGTTCCTCGAGGGACGTGACCCCGAGCAACCGCATGGTCCGTGCGACCTGCTCGCCGACGATCTCGATCATGCGGTTCACGCCGTCTTCACCACCGGCCATCAGCCCGTAGAGGTAGGCCCGGCCGAGGAGGGTGAAGCGGGCACCGAGGGCGATCGCGGCGACGATGTCCGCGCCGGACATGATGCCGGTGTCGAGGTGCACCTCATACTCGCTGCCCACCTCGCGGACGATCTCGGGCAGCAGGTGAAACGGGATGGGTGCCCGGTCGAGTTGGCGTCCACCATGATTGGACAGGATGATGCCGTCCACCCCGACGCCGGCGACCTTCTTTGCGTCGTCGAGGTTCTGGATGCCCTTGACCACGACCTTGCCGGGCCATTGATCGCGGATCCACCGCAGATCGTCGAAGTCGACGGTGGGGTCGAACATCGTGTCGAGCAGCTCGCCGACCGTTCCGGACCAGCGGTCCAGCGACGCGAAGGACAGCGGTTCGGTGGTCAGGAAGTCGTACCACCACCAGGGTCGCGGGATCGCGTTCGCGACGGTGCCCAGCGTCAGTTGCGGCGGGATCGAGAAGCCGTTTCGCTTGTCGCGCAGGCGGGCTCCGGCGACCGGGACATCGACCGTCACCAGCAGCGTGTCGTAGCCGGCTCTTGCGGCGCGGTCGACGAGCGCCATGGACCGGTCACGGTCTTTCCACATGTAGAGCTGGAACCAGTTGCGACCATCGGGGTTCGCTGCCTTGACGTCCTCGATGCCGGTCGTGCCCATCGTCGACAGCGAGAACGGGATCCCGTGTTTGGCGGCCGCGTGGGCGCCCGCGATCTCGCCCTCGGTCTGCATCATCCGGGTGAATCCCGTCGGAGCGATGCCGAACGGCAGGGCCACCGGTGCGCCGAGGACGTCCCACCCGGTGGACACCTCCGCGACGTTCCGCAGGATCGACGGATTGAACTGGATGTCCTCGAACGCCTGCCGCGCGCGGCCGAGCGAGATCTCTGCCTCCGCGGCGCCCTCGGTGTAGTCGAAAGCGGCTTTCGGTGTGCGGCGCTGAGCGATGCGGCGCAGGTCGTACACGGTCTGCGCCTTCGCGAGCCGGTTCGCCTTGAAGTCGAGGCTCGGCCTCTTGAACTGCATGAGCGGCGCGAGGTCGTGGACCTTGGGGAATCGGCGCTGTGGCATCGCGTGTCCTTCGATCGGGTGTGGGGTTTGCCGGTCATCTCGGTCCCGCCGACCGTCCAGTCGAGCAGGTTCTTGAACGAGCCGGGCAGTGTGCCCGCGTACTCGGGGGTGCAGAACAACACCGCATCGGCGGCGGCGATGGCCGTGCGGAGCGCGTGGACGGTGGCCGGGAGCGGCTCGCGATCATCGTCGGGATTGAAGTGCGGCAGCATCGCGACATCGAGTATGCCGTCGACGATGAGTTCGCCGGACGCGAAAGAAACGACAGTGCGACAGAACGCCGAGTTGGTCGAGCCGGAACGCGTACTCCCGGAGATGACCAACAGGCGTCCTGCCGCAGCTTGGTCGGGCATGTACTGCTAGCTGGTTGCGGCGTCCGCGCGGTGCGGCAGCTTCCAGCCCGGGCGCACGAAGTGGCAGGTGTAGCCGTTCGGTATGCGCTGCAGGTAATCCTGATGCTCGGGCTCGGCCTCCCAGAACGGGCCGGCCGGCACCACCTCGGTCACCACCTTGCCGGGCCACAACCCGGAGGCGTCGACATCGGCGATGGTGTCGAGAGCGACCTGCTTCTGCTCGTCGTCGGTGTAGAAGATCGCCGAGCGGTAGCTGGCACCGCGATCGTTGCCCTGCCGATTCTTGGTCGACGGGTCGTGGATCTGGAAGAAGAACTCGAGGAGATCGCGAAAGCTGGTCTGCTCCGGATCGAACTCGACCTCCAGTGCCTCGGCATGGTTGCCGTGATCGCGGTACGTGGCGTTCGGCTTGCTGTCGTCACCCGTGTAACCCACGCGGGTGGAGACGACACCGGGTTGCTTACGAACGAGATCCTGGACTCCCCAGAAACAGCCGCCCGCGAGGATTGCCTTGTCGGTCATCTACTTTGCCTCCTGGGTGTTGAAAAGCTCGACGTAGTCGCCGTAGCCCTCTTTCTCCAGGTCAGCGACCTGGATGAACCGCAGGGCTGCGGAGTTGATGCAGTAACGAAGACCGCCTTGGTCGATCGGTCCGTCGTTGAAGACGTGACCGAGGTGGCTGTCGCCGTGTGCCGACCGGACCTCGGTGCGGACCATGCCGAAACCCTTGTCGGATTTCTCGACGATGTTCGCCGGGTCGATGGGGTGCGTGAAGCTCGGCCAGCCGCATCCGCTGTCGAACTTCTTCGTCGACGTGAACAGGGGCTCGCCGGACACGATGTCGACGTAGAGACCTGCCTCGTGGTTGTCCCAGAACTCGTTGCGGAAAGCGGGCTCCGTCGCCGACTTCTGGGTGACGGCGTACTGGTCCGGGTTGAGCCGGGCGACGGCGTCCGGATCTTTACGGTATTGCTTCGACACGTGGATGATCCTCCTCGGGATTCGTCACCGCTGGCTGCGGGACGCATTCGATGAGTACAACGACTCCCGGCGCTCTGGTGTTCCGAGGGTCAGCGGGTCTGCAGGCCGAGGACGACTGCCAGCACCGAGAACACTGTCAGCAGCGAGATCAGGGCCCAGATCGGTAGCGGACCCGGCATCGGTCCGCCGTCGCGCAGTGCGTTGGTGGTCTGGCGCCACCGCGCACCGCCTGCGATCGCCGTCGCTGTCCCGAACGCGACCAGGCAGATGCCGAGGATGTCGCGAGATGTCTGGGTCGAGTAGTCGGGCAGCACGTGCATCACCGCCAGGCCGGCGGCGATCAGGCCCAGCGCGGTCCGGAACCACGACAGCACGGTGCGTTCTGCGGCCAGCGTGAAGCGCGCGTCCACGGCACCGGGAACGGTGTCTCGCGGGGTCGGTTCGTCGTCCGAGGTGGGCACCCGCCAATCATCCATGGTCACCGCTCGGGGGTCGACCCCCTAGGATTGACGAGTGCGCGCCTGGGTCGTCTGGACAACGGGAGTGTTCGTCTACATCGTCGCCGTCCTCGACCGCACCACCCTCGGGGTCTCCGCGCTCGACGCCGCCGACCGTTTCTCGGCATCACCGAGTGTGCTGTCGTCCTTCGTGGTGCTGCAGGTGATCGTCTACGCGTCCATGCAGATCCCGGCCGGGCTGTTGCTCGACCGGTTCGGCTCCCGAGCGATGATCGTCGCCGGCGCGCTGATCATGGCCACCGGGCAGATGACTCTCGCGCTGACCGAGGAACTGCCCCTCGCCATCGCGGCACGGGCGCTGGTCGGGGTCGGCGACGCGTTCACCTTCATCTCGGTGCTCCGGTTGGTGCCACGCTGGTTCGCCCCGAAACGCGTGCCGTTGATCACCCAGCTGACCGGTATCACCGGGCAGCTCGGCCAGGTGCTGTCGGCCGTGCCGTTCCTGGCGTTGCTCGACGCTCGCGGCTGGACCACCGCGTTCATCTCGGCCGCCGCGCTCGGGGTGCTGTCGGCGGTGCTCACCCTGGCGCTGGTGCGCAACGCTCCGCGCGGGACCGTTGTGGCGGCGCAGAAGGTATCGGTGCGAGGTTCACTCGGTAACGTCAAGGCGGTCGCGAAACGGCCCGGCACGCGACTCGGGTTCTTCGCGCACATGGGCACCCAGTTCTCGATCACTGTGTTCGCGCTGATGTGGGGCATCCCGTATCTGACGACGGCACAGGGCCTGTCCTCTGGTCTCGCCGGTGGTCTGCTGACGATCTCGGTGGTGTCGATCGTGCTGTCAGGGGTGGTCATCGGACTGCTCACCGGACGCTTCCCCGGACGCCGATCGCGGTTGGTCTTGTTCATCATGGGCAGCAACGCCTTGATGTGGACGGTCATCCTGCTGTTGCCGGGTCCGGCGCCGCTCTGGCTGTTGATCGTTCTGGTCGTCGTCGTCTCGATCGGTGGCCCGGGTTCGGTGATCGGCTTCGACTTCGCGCGCACCTTCAATCCCAGCAGCATGCTCGGCACCGCCCAGGGCATGGTCAACATGGGCGGTTTCATCGCCTCGCTACTCGTGATGCAGGCGATGGGCATCATCATCGACGCGATGGGCGGCTACTCCTTCGACAGTTTCCGCGTCGCCTGGACGGTGCAGTACGTCGTCTGGATCCTCGCGACCGTCGGGATCCTGGTGAACCGCAGGCGAGCGCGCCGGGAGATGGCCGAGGTCCGGCCCGCCGCGGTCACCGAGTAGGCGCCTCGCTGCGCCGGCCCCGAGCCAGGTGTGCGGCCGCCTTTGCCGCATACATCTGCTCGTCCGCGCGTGCGACCAACGGGGCGCCATCTTCGCCCGATGCGCCGATGACCGCACCTATGCTCACCGACAAGAACAACGAGCCACCGCGCCAGGCAACGAGTTCGCCGCACAGGTGGTCGCGTAGTCCGGTACACAGGCCCTCGATCGTGTACGAACCGTCCGCGGCGCTGAGGGCGAGCACGAACTCGTCGCCGGCGAATCGTCCTGCGAGAGCGCCGGGTGGCAGCCAGTTCAGAAGTCGATGTGCGACTGCTTGAAGGACGCAGTCGCCCGCACTGTGACCATGAGTATCGTTGATGTGCTTCAGATCATCGACATCGATGAACGCGAGGATCAGTGTTCGGTCGTCGGCGATCCATCTGTTGACGTGGTCGAGGAACGCCGACCGTCGGTAGAGACCGGTCAGGTCGTCGCGCTCGGCTCGGGTTCTCCACAGATCCGTTTCGTGCACCATCGGACTGACCAGGTCCATACACGCGATGACAACACGCCGGCCTGCGAGTATCCCGGCCCCGAGATGCAGCCAACATGAGACGTGCGTGCCGTCGCTACGTCGAAGCCGACGAAGGCCCCCGGCCGGGTTCGTGCGGCCACAGGGGTCGAACTGCAACGTCGCCGATCCGCTGTCAGGAAGCAGGTCTGTGACCGGTGCGCCGGTGAGATCGTCGGAATCGTATCCGAGGAGTTGGCGGCACTCGTCGTTGGCGGCGATGACCGACGACTCGAGACTGAAGACGACCGCGGCGATCGGCAGCTGCGCAACCACCGCGTGGATGGAAGCGACCTCCTCTACAGTGAACTGCGTTCCGGATCCGGCTGTAGCACTGAACATTTCGGTCACCACCATGTCGTGTCGTCTCAGAGATAGGCCACAGAAGTCGGCCGTCGATCCCTCGGCGACGGCCGACTTCTCGGCTGGTGTGCGCAGGCGACGATCGCGTGCGACGTCACCAGCCTGTGCGGGTGGTTGTGTTACAGCACCGCGCTACATGCCGGCAGTCCGAGAACCACCACCAGGCAGCGGATTCCAGCGGAGTTGTTCTGCAGGTTCGTATCGATGGTCGCGATCCTCGGATCGGTCAGGGTGAACGTGGACTGCGTGAACGCCGACACCTCCACCGTCGACAGCTGGAACGAAACACTCTGTCCCGGTTGCAACGGATTCTTCAGGTAGACCCTGGTGTCGTAACCCGAACCGAGTGCCTGGATGTTCCAGTCCTGGCCGATCTGCGAATCCCCGAAGAGTCCGATGCTGGCGAATCCGGCCGAGTGGAAGGTGAACTGCGTTCCGGCCGGCACGACGGTGTCGCCGTCGTTTCTCACCACGTACGCACGCGTGCCTGCCCCGGTATTGGCGGAGACCGCGATCTCGGCACGGCCATGATCGTGCCTGTCCGCCGCTGCGGGTCCGGCTGCGGCCGTCGCCAAACCTGTTGCCATCATGGCGGCCAGGCATACACCCATTGCCGCCGACTTACGCTTTGTTGCGATCATGGTTGGGACCTCTATTTCTATTTGTTGGTTGTCTGACAATGGATATCCCGCCAGATCGTTTCGACCTGCGCGGTTTTGCAGGCAACGTCGACTGCAAAAATCGAAGGACCCCGGCTTCGCTGAGATCGAATTGGCCGGAGTCGGCTGGTGCGTGGTCATCAATTGCATGAATCCCCTCTGCGAAGGGGTCTCCAGCGAAGCGCGTCCCTGCGGTGTCACGCAACTGCAGGAATGCGCGTTTACACTGCTGGACAACAGGTATCCGCGCCTTTACGAGTCGATACCGCTGGTCCTACGAACCACGGACCACCCTGTGATTCACGTCACAGTTCCGCAGCGCCCGACTGGCGCGCCTTGTAAATGCCGCCGAAGCCCGATTTTACGAAGGCTGTGTCACCGAGGTCCGACTGTCGAGCGACGAGCGGGGGCAGCAGAGGCGTTCGGCACCGACCCGCCACTTCGCTGTCGTCTTGACAAATAGTCGCGGAGAGTTCTTTGCTTGGCGCGCAGGCACGATCGGTGTCCTCGTCAGGTGTCACCCGGCCAATTCGGTCGTGTTTACGCTGCTAGACACCATCAGGGTCATGTTTACGGGGGAGAAATCGCAGCATTCAAGGGGGCGCGTCATGTACGACAGCGATACAGATCAGACACTAGCGGACTGTTTGGACCGTGCCCGTAAAGCCCAGGGGTCACCGAGTTTACGGGCGATTGCCGCACGAACCGACTACAGCCACACCACAGTCGCCAAGGCGTTCTCCCAACATGTGGGAGATCTGTCGTGGCCTGTCATCGAGCAGGTGGGTCTGGCGGTCGGCGCGGACCCGGTGGTGTTGCATCAGCTGTGGGTCGGTGCAGGCGAACAGCCGGATGTCATTGTCGAAGCCGGCAATGACACGAACTCCCGTGCCCAGCATCTTCCGCTGGTGCTGTGGATCGTGGTGCTTTTCTGCGGAGCTATTGCAATGGGTGTGATGCAGGCAATTGACGACAATGTCGCCCACACAACGTTTATCGCCGATCTTGTCCAAATAGTTTTCATGACGGGTACAACCGTCATCCTCATCAAGCGAGCAATTGACGCACACGACAACAACGATCGGCCGAGTTCGCTGTTTTTCTCCCTATTGGCTCTCGGCGCCGCGAGCTGGGCATCCGGAAGACTCATGTGGTTCATAGAACGGCAACTACTCCACGACGACATGCCCACAGGACTGCTTGCCGGCAGCGGCTTTTTTCTGATGCCGATCTGTGTGGGTGCCGCGCTGTGGATGAGTTCGGGCCTCCACGGTGCGGGCAACTGGCGCCGCCCGTGGCGTAGCGCAGTCACCTGTGTGGGGTTGGTGGCTTGCCCGTACACCTTGGCAATCCTGCTGCTGACCGCTCTGGGCCTCCGGACGGACGGTCTCATTCTTCTGTACGCGATTCTGCCTGCGGCTGACATCGCACTTGCCATGATGGCGTTGGCTCCGATGCTCTGCGGTTACCGCATCTTCGGTTCGGCGGTGTCGGTGATCGGTCTGCTGGCGGCAGCGGCATCAGACGTCGGATACCTGCTACTGCGGGCTGATCCGGAGGTCACCGTGTATCCCCCGACCGCAGCCCTGGGCTACGTGGTGTTCACGATCGCCTTTTCCGTGTACGCGCTGATCTCCCGGCCGTTACCTGCGAGCATCCGGCCAGTGATCCCGTTGGGGCCCAAGTGGCTTCACGCGCAGGACATCGTGGCCGTCGGCACCGGTATCAGCTGTGTCGTCGCCCTGGGATGTGCAGCGAGCGTGATCAGGATGACGACCGAAGAAGACGTAGGTGTCGTGATGTTCCTCGTCACCATCTTCGTCGGGTCGGCGCTCGCACTGCTCGGAATCGTGGCGCCACGATCTTGACCGGAAAGGACGTCACCGGCGTGCCAGCGCGGCCGCGGTGGCGAGCGCGAACCGTGCCATCGCCGGTCCTCGCTTTGTCTCGGGGAGTTGGTGCCAGCCCAGCGACGGTTCGACAGCCTCGAACTCGAGTAGCCGGGCACCGGACCCGCCGGCACCCAGGAGATCGACCCTGGCATAGAGGATGTTGGCGGGCATGACACCGACCGCATGCGCGGCCGCGGTCAGCACGCTGTCACCCAACTCCCAGAACTCGTCGGGAGGACTTGCCGGAGCCAGTGATTCGACGAGGTAGAGCCCGGACTCGTCGAGTTCGCCTTCCACACCGGGTTCGGGCAGCATCGGTCCCTTGGTGAACGCATGTGAGCGTTGGCCCGCGATGTAGACCAGCGCGGTCTCGCCCTCGGCCACCGCGGGGTCGAAGGGCTGTACCACCACGCGGTGGCCGGCCGCCTGCAGTGCGGCGGCATGGTCGGCCGCGTGCCGGGGATCGGTGAACCGGGCCGCGCCGCGGGAGCCTCCGGCGACGGCAGGCTTCACCACCACCTCGCCCTCCGGGATGGATACGGTCTCGTCCGGCGCGAAGACCGCAGTCGGAACGATCGGGATGCCTGCTGCTTCGAGATCGAGCAGGTATCCCTTGTCGGAGTTCCACCGCACCATCGACGCGCTGTTGATCAGCAGGTCGACTCCTTCGGCCCAGGCCAGGAACTCGTCGAGCCGATCTGGGTAATCCCAGGTCGCGCGCAGTACGACACCATCGACCGAGTTGATCTCCGGGTCGTCCCACGCCAGCCAGCGCGCCGACAACCCGGCCGCGGTGAGGGCGTCGATCAACCCGTCGTCATCGCCGTCGCCGGTGGGAAGCTGAGCACACGCGGCCAGCACCACGGTCGGTGACGAGGGAATGGGGCTTTTGTCGGATTCTGCGCTCACGCCTTCAGGCTAGCCAGTCAGCCGTCGGCCGCTTCGATGACGCCCGCAGCGACGGCGGCCACGAGTTCGGAATGATCCCGTTCGGTCTGGTCCGCATACCGGACAGCGAAGCTCCCGATGTCTTTGTCCAGTGCCTTGCCGTCCTCGAAATACCCCGCCAGCAGTCGCGGATCGAGCGAGCGGGCGTGTGCTCGCGCCAGCAGAGCTCCGGCGAGGCGACCGTAGTCGTCGAGCAGGCTCCGCTTCAGTGCCGTCGGATCGATGTCGCCCTTGAGGTTTCGGAACTGGCGGACAATGTAGGGCAGGCCGTCGATGGTTGTCCAGCCCAACAGGATGTCGGTCTCCGACTGCACCATCCGGGCGCCGCGGACGATGCGTTTGCCTTCATGCCGCGGGGTGTCGGCCCTGACGTACGGTGCCAGTGCCGACTGCTTCGCTTGTTTGATCTGCAACACCAGATCCTCCGAGCGGTTGCCGTGCAGCAGCGCCACATAACTGCGCAACCCCACGCTCCCGGTGCCAACGATCCGGAAAGCGATGTCGGACACTGCAAACCGGGAGATCAGGTTGCGCCGCGACTCGCGCAGGGTGCTGACGTAGTCGTTCAGTCCGGTCGCGACCTCATCAGCCGTGCTCGCATCGACGCGGGTGAGAATGGGCGGATCGGTGACGAACCGATGTCGCCGGATACCAGTCGTGTGGTCCTCGAGGTGCTCGGTCCACTTGGCGACCACCTTCTCGCTGGTGTTGCGGCGAGCCTTCTTCGCAGCTTCGTCGAAGTCGTCGAGCAACGCGTCCGCCTTGGCCTGATCCAGAATCGAGGCATCGGGCAGTGCCGACCAAGACCGAAGGAAAGGCACCTCGGCCAAGGTGCGCATCGTCTTGCGGTACGACCGCGCCGCGTCCTGCGCCGCATCGCGGCACCCAGCCTCCGAGACCCCGCCGCCGCGGCCGGCCAGCACCAAACTGGCCGCCAACCGTTTCAGATCCCACTCCCATGGACCGGGGATCGTCTCGTCGAAATCGTTGATGTCCATGACGATCTGGCCGTCGGGTGTGCCGTAGAGCCCGAAGTTCGCGGCGTGCGCGTCGCCGCAGAGTTGGGCTTGCAGACCGCTGTCCGGCGTCCCGGCGAGGTCGGCGGCCATCAGGCCGGCAGCGCCGCGGAAGAACGCGAACGGGGACAATGTCATCCGTCCGATCCGAAGCGGCGTGAGGTCGGCAAGCCTCCCGGCGTTGCTCTGCTCGACATAGTCGAGGACACCCGGGCGGTCTGGGCCGGCGGCGCGGTGGTCGTGAGCGGACTCGGGCAGTTGTGCCCGCAGTGTGCGGCCGCGGGCCACGACCTCGTCGGCGTCGTGGTAGTCGCGCAGGTCGACCGGGTCCGGGCGGTTGGCCATGGGTTCCTCAGTCGCTGCTCGGGACGGTGAACCGGGTGAGGATGGAGTGCGCGGCACGGGTGGCGAGGTCTCGGTCGTAGCTCTGCACCACGTCGAAGGTCCGGTCGAGGTCGGGCACATCGTCATCGCGGTCGCGTGCTGCGAGCAGTGCGGCCGAATGCGGTCCGAGAACGACCACCGTCCATTCGTTGACGAGATCGTCGGTGGGGTCGAGCGGAGCATGTTGCACGTTGCCGTCGAGCATGTGGGACAACCCGACTCCGTAAACACCGGCGAAGCCCGAGCGGTCGGCGAGCACCCGCCAGCGCTTCGCCGTCAGTGGCGTGAACTGCTTGGCCTCCTGGAACGTCCCGAGCACCAGCACTCCGGGCCCCGCGGTGGAGGCCTGGACCTCGAGCGCCTTGCTCATCTCGATCAGGAGTCGCTTGTCGCCGCGGCGGGACCGGTGTTCGGCAGATGCAATGAAGTATGGCGTTGTGGCTGCTTCGCTGGGATGCCGACGTGATTGCTGCAGGGGCAGTGGCTCGAATCGCTCGGCGCCCAACTCGCTGAGCTCGGCTGCCGGCGGGAAGAGATTTCCGATGCCGTAGTCCGCGCCGATCGTCTGTGCGGCGATCCGCCGGGCCTCGGTGTCGACGCCTTCGGCGATGACAAGCGCACCACTGCGCTCGACATGGGCGGTCAGACCGTGCGCGAGTTGTGCGGTCGCGGCGTCGTCGCGGGCGAGCAATTCGGCCGTCATGATGATGACGTCGGGATCGATCAGCCACAGCAACGTCATCGCGCGGTTCGTGATGCCGATCAGGTCCACACAGATCAGGTGGCCGGCACTGCGGGTGCGTTCGACCTCTTTGAGCATGTCGCCCGGCCGTCGGAGGAAATCGTCCGGATCCACCGAGGCCAGTTGCCGAAATTCCGAAGGCGCCGCGGAGTGATCTATCGAGCCGATGTCGACGGTGATGAGCACCGGGAGGTCGGTTGCAGTGGTGTTCTCCGCGGCGATCACCAGCTTCCGCTGATCGACGGCCACCGACTCCTGCATCAGGCGCGCGGTGCGGCGTAGGGAATCGGGAGTGGAGACCGCGGTGCCCGGGCGACCCGTGATCTGCAGCTCGGCAGCGACGAGCGCCCCGTCGGCAAGGCGCCTGACGGGTGCGTATCGGTGCACCAGGTCGAGTCCCCCGAAGACTCCCTCGCCGTCGATTCGGGTCACCAAGTACTTACTCGCACTCCCGCCATAGGGCTAGACAACCACAGGTGACCACCGTCTGCGAAGCCCGCCGTTACCATTTCGTGACCTGAAGGTCGCGATTTGATCGCGGTGGGGGGTTCATAGGTTTGGGGCACCCCGTGGATGGGCACATGACAGTCATGACTTTTACAGCACCCGGCCTCTCGGATGACGCCACGAAAAAATTGGTCTCTGTCATGCAGGAACGTCTCAGCGCGTTCAACGATCTGCATCTCACGCTGAAGCACATTCACTGGAATGTCGTCGGTACGAACTTCATCGGCGTGCACGAGATGATCGACCCGCAGGTCGAACTGGCCCGCGGTTACGCAGACACTCTCGCCGAGCGCATCGCGACCCTGGGTGGCTCGCCTCGGGGCACCGCCAAGGCCATCGAGGAGGACCGTTCCTGGGACGACTACTCCGTCGGCCGCGACACGGTGCAAGCTCACCTCGGTGCGCTCGACCTCGTCTACGTCGGTTTCATCACCTCGCATCGTGAGGCGATCGCCGTCGCCGGCGAGATCGACCCGGTGACAGAAGACATCCTGATCGGTCAGACGGCGGAGCTCGAGAAGTTCCAGTGGTTCGTCCGAGCACACCTGGAGAATCCGTCGGGCGAGCTGTCCAACGCAGGAGCCACCAGCGAGAAGGGCGCAGCCGACCAGGCTCGCTGACCACTCGTCGCACCAACAGTCATCAAATCGAGGCGCCCACCAATCGGTGGGCGCCTCGAGGGCTGGTCAGACCTGTTCGTTTCACTTCTCTTGCAGCTCAAGGGATTTGATCTCTCATGCGGTCGACCAAAGATCGTTTGACGCGTAAGTTGGAGCCATGGCACTCATCACCAGTTCGGGATTTGCACACGTCCGTTTGACCGTCACCGACATCGCCCGCTCCAAGACTTTCTACGACACGTTGTTCGGCTGGCCGATCGTCATCGATTCGTCCGAATCCGTGGACGAGAACGGCGTCCGGGAATCTCCCGACAAGTTCTACGGCGGCACCATCTACGCGACCCCGCAGGGCACCCTGTTCGGTTTGCGTCCGGTTGGCAGCGAAACCTTCGACTCCACGACGACCGGATTGGACCACGTCAGCTTTGCCGTCGAGTCGCGCGACGAGCTCGAGGCCGCAGCGAAGGCTCTCGACGAGGCGGACATCACCCACGGCGAGATCACCGACCTCGGTGGAGCGGGCTTCATCATGTCGTTCCAGGACCCCGACGACATCAACATCGAATTGACCGCGCCTCCCGCCGAGTAAGGGTAACGTCCTCGAACTAGAACACGTTCTAATCCTCGAGGGAGACGCAGATGCCGAGTGCCGAAGAAATCAAGAAAATTGTCGAGTCCTATGTGGACCTGGTCGCGAATGGCACCCCGGAGCAGGTCGCGGATCTCTACGCCGCCGACGCGACGGTCGAGGACCCGATCGGCGCCGACATCCGTAACACCCGAGAGTCACTCATCGAGTTCTATGGCGTGATCGCCGCCATGGACAAGGTCACCTCTGAACTGCACTGGTCCAAGATCGCCGGCGACACCGCCGTGTTCGAGTTCACGCTCATCACCGAGGCGGGCGGCTCGGCCTTCAAGATCACGCCGGTCGACATCATGGTCTTCGACAACGACGGCAAGATCAAGACGATGCGTGCGGTCTGGAGTGCGGAAGATCTGCAGACCCTGTAGATGCAGTACCGCCGGCTGACGGTCGACGGTTTCGGGTGGGCGTTCATCGATGAGGGCTCGGGACCGGTGGTGCTGCTGTGCCACGGGTTTCCCGGTCTGGCGTACAGCTGGCGGCATCAGGTGCAGCCACTGGTCGCTGCGGGGTTCCGGGTCATCGCCCCCGACATGCCGGGCTACGGCGGCACCGATTCACCGGCGGCGGTAGCCGAGTACACGTACCTCTCTGCCGCCGGTCGCCTTGATGCCCTACTCGAGTCGCTGCATGTCGAACGCGCCGTCGTCGTCGGACATGACTTCGGTGCACCGACTACGTGGACGCTGGCTCTGGAGTACCCGCAACGGGTGGCGGGGTTGGCTTTGCTGGCCATGCCTTACGCCCCGGATCGCATTCCGATCCGGCCCTCCGAAGCGTTCGGGTACCTGGCGCAGAAGCACTTCTTCCATTTCGACTACTTCCTGCAGCCGAATCTGGCCGACGCTGAACTCGACGCCCGCCCGCGGGAGTTCCTGACCCGCATCTTCTATGCGCTGTCGGGGGACTACCGGTACCTCGACGTCTGGGAGCACCCGAGTGATCGAGGCGGCCGGCGGCTGGGCTACCTCGACGTCTTGCCCGAGGCACCCGAGCTGCCCTGGTCGTGGTTGACGTCAGCCGAACTCGACGTCTACCACGCTGCGTTCCGGAAGTCGGGCTTCACAGGCGGCCTGAACTGGTATCGGGCCGCCGACCTCAACTGGCAGCTGCAGAGCGAGGTGCCGCGGGTTCTCGATGTACCCGCATACTTTCTCTGCGGCGACAACGATCCGGTCCTGACGATCGCCGGCCGCGGCGCCGTCGACCGGATGCGGGAGATGATGCCGGGGCTCCGTGGTGTCGAGACCTTCTTTGGTGCCGGTCATTTCATCCAGATGGAACGAGCCGACGAGGTCAGCGCAGCACTTGTGTCGTTCGCGGCGTCGCTGGACCGGGCCTGATCCCTATCTGCTCGCGTGAGGCGCTCCCATCCCAGGGTCGATCTGCACAGGTCCGCCGTGGCCGGGCGTGACGTCGAAGTCGAAGATCGCGGTGGGCAGGTAGACCGTGGCGCAGGCGTTCGGGATGTCGACCACACCCGAGAGCCTGCCTTCGATGGGTGCGGCGCCGAGCAGCAGGTATGCCTGCTCAGGCGCGTAGCCGAACTTCGTGAGGTAGTCGATCGCGTGCAGGCAGGCGCGCTGGTAGGACAGGTGGGAGTCGAGGTAGCGCTGCTCACCGTCGAGCGTCACCGACGTGCCAGAGAATGCCAGCCACTGCGAATACTGGGGATCGGTGTTGCCGGGCATGAAGATCGCGTTTTCCGAGACTCCGTAGGTGTCCATACCCCCGCGCAGGATGTCGACGCGCAGATCGATGAATCCACCCATCTCGATCGCGCCGCAGAACGTGATCTCACCGTCGCCCTGGCTGAAGTGCAGATCGCCGACGGAGAGGTTTCCGCCGTCGATGAACACGGGGTAGAAGATCCGCGTGCCCTTGGTCATGTTCTTGATGTCCTGGTTGCCGCCGTTCTCCCGCGGCGGTGCCGTCCGCGCGGCTTCTGCTGCGGCTGCGGCGAATTCGTCACCGGTCAGACTTCCGAGGATCGCGTCCTGCGGTTCCGGTGGCAGCGCCAGCGGCGGTACGCGATCCGGATCGGTGGCGATGAGCGCGGCCTCGCGCGTGTTCCACGTACCAAGGAAATCCTTCGACGGCGCGGTCCCCATCAGGCCTGGGTGAACGATGCCGGTGAAGCTGACCCCGGGTACATGGCGCGAGGTCGCGGTCTGGCCGGCGAAGTCCCACACCGCCTTGTAGGCGTCGGGGAACTGTTCGGTGAGGAAACCGCCGCCGTTGTCCGTAGGGAAAATACCCGTGTACCCCCAGCCCTGACCGGCCAGAGGTCCCGAATCCTCTTGGGGGATGGGCCCGACATCGAGGATGTCGACGATCAGCAGGTCGCCGGGCTTGGCGCCCTCGACCGCTATCGGGCCACTGAGCGTGTGCACGGTGGTCAGTGGTGCGTTGAGGATGTCCTCGGCGGAGTCGTTGTTCTCGATTGCACCGTCGAACCACTCGCGGCAGTGCACCCGGAAACTGTCGCCAGGCTTCACGGTCACCGCCGGAGGGATGGCATGGTGCCACCGGTTGTGTCCCAGGAGCTGTTGCTCCGTGAACTTCTTCGTCGAATCCAGCGGGAACACGAGGTCAGGCATCTGCGGATCTCTCTAGGGTCGGGGCAAGGTGGACAGTCGAGGGTCTGCTGCGCGGGCCGGTCGTGGCGATGGGCGCCCGCTGCTCGGTGGGCTCGACACCACACGCGGTTCGGACGCGGTACGGGCCGTGGCGTCGAGGAGGCGCATCGCCACCGAACTGCCGCCGCCCAACCGTGCCGCCGTCATCACGCGTCGCGCAGAGGAGTCGCACTCGACGCACCTGCTGTGATCGGGCACCGAGGCGATGGGATACCTGCGGTCGAAATCACCACAGGTCGGACAACGGAACTGATAGGTGGGCAATGGTATTCCGTTCGGACGAAGGAGCTTTCACAGAGAACTCACTGCCCGGCAATCGTCACAGTCGCAAGGCAACGTGCAGTGTCGATATCGTCACCATCACGTTAACCAAATGATGAGGCCGGCGGTGATACTTTCGCCGGTATGGTCTCCCCGCCGCCCGGAATCGCGCCCCCCGGAATCCCATCCCTCGGCATCACCTTCCTGCCGGCGTTCGCGCCGGAGCAACTCCGAGAAGTTGCGCAGCAAGCCGACTCGGCCGGCCTCGACGAGTTGTGGTTGTGGGAAGACTGTTTCCGGCACGGCGGCCTGGCGACGGCGTCGGCCGCGCTGGCCTGGACGAGCAGGATCACGGTGGGAGTCGGACTGCTGCCGGTTCCACTGCGCAACGTCGGAGTGGCAGCAATGGAATTGGCAAGTCTGCACCGGCTGTTCCCGGACCGGGTGCTCGCCGGGATCGGTCACGGGGTGCAGAGCTGGATGGGTCAGGTCGGTGCCAGGGTCGCCTCTCCGATGACCCTGCTGAACGAGTACGACTCGGTCCTGCGAGATCTCCTCGCCGGCGGTGAGGTGACGTTCGACGGGTCGTACCTGCACGTCGACGCCGTGAAGCTCCATTGGCCGCCCACCGGAAACGTCCCGCTGCTGGTCGGTGGGGAAGGGCCGCGCTCGCTGGGGTTCGCCGCTCGCCGCTCGGACGGTGTCTTGCTGACGGCAGGCTTGGGGGTGAGCGAAATCGGCGCTGCGTGTGACCTCATCCGCGCGGAGGCCGCGGCCGCGGGCAAGGCCACGCCGCCTGTTGTCGTGCCGCTGATCGCCGCCACCGGTGTAGGGGCGGCGGAGCGTGTCGCCGTAGAGGTGGCCCGGTGGCAGAAGTCCGATCGCGACGACGTGGGTGTGGCGGGTGATGCAGAAGCGCTCGCGGCCGCGATCAGCCGGCTCGCCGAGGTGGGCGTGACGTCGGTGGCGATCCAGCCGACCGAAGACGAACCAGATCTGCCGGGGCTGTGCCGCTTTCTCGGGCGGCAGGTGCGCCCGATACTCGCGGGCTCATAGACTCTTTCGAATGCGCACACTGAGGCAGGTGACGCAACCCTCGAGCTTCTCGAACTCCGAGATATCCACGGCAACAACGTCATAACCACGGTCTACGAACAGCGTGGCACTGTCTGGCGCGGCAGAGCTCATCAGTACGGTGTTCTCGTCGAGGACCACCACATGGGCGCCCGGCTCCTCCGGCACGGCGAGAAATTGCGGGAAGATCGACGGATCGTCCACAATCGGCGCGTAGCCGATCACCGTGCCGTCGGGCAGCGCGGTGATCGCGCTCTTGAGATGCAGGGCCTTGGTGACCGGCACCGCGATCACCTCCCAGCCGCGGGGCGTGAGCAGGTCCGTGAGCTGGTCGACAGCGGCCTGGTCGGTACTGCCGGTCAAGCCGACGTAGACACGCTTGCCGACCTTGAGGACGTCGCCACCGTCGATGGTCGCCGGGTCGGTGATGCCCGCGACCTCGAGCCCGAGGTCCCGCACGAACTTCTCGGTCGCGACCGTCTCCGGGTTGCGTGCCGGCGCTTTGGGATTGGTGATCACCGCGAGTTCGTCGAACATCACCACGGTGTCTTCGACGAACACCGAGTCGGGAAGTGAATCGTCCACCGGGACCTCGCGCGTGGACCACCCGTTCTCCTCGAGGGCAGCCACGTAGTCCTGCCACTGCCGATGCGCGAGCCCGAGGTCGATCGACTGACGCTCGATGAAGGTGACGATGCCGTCGGCCAGTGTGGCCGCCGGCCGCCGAACCAGCGCGGTTCCTCGGGGTGCTGTGGTCATGGTGGACCATTTTTCACCAAGTGAGGTACCTCGCGAGGCGATCTGCTCCACTTCTAGTAATCCGCTCCACTTCTAGCGCCCTGGAAGTGGAGCAGATTGCTAGAAGTGGAGCAGATTCGGTTGTGGCTACCGGCGACCCGTGGGCCGCAGCACTATCTCTTCCGGGTGGGCATCGATAGGCGTGTGGATGGCGTTCACCACGGCTGCCGCCACGGTTTCGGGGACCAAGAATCGGGTCCCGTCGTAGTCGCCACCTTCCATCGCGACGATCTCCTGCTGCATGTCGGTGTCGATGCGACCGGGAAAGATCGACGTCACGCGGAGGTCGGGCTCTTCGACGCGGACCGCGTCGGCGAGGGCACGTAGCCCGAACTTGCTCGCGGCGTAGGCGCCCCAGCCCGGGTTGACCCGCCGGCCCGCGCCCGAGTTGATGAAGACGACGTGGCCGCGGGCCTGCCGCAGCGCAGGAAGCAGCAGCCGCGTCAACTCGGCGGCCGCGATCAGATTGACCTCCAGCACCCGCCTCCACTCGTCGGCGGGTGTCTCCTCGATGGTGCCGAGTGAGCCGATTCCGGCGTTGTGGATCAGTACGTCGAGCGAGGTGATCATCTCGGTCGCGGAGTACAGGTCGTCGTGGTCGGTGAGTTCGACCTCCCAGGTGGCCGCGCCCTCCAGTTCGAGCGCCATCTCGTCGAGTTCGGACGACGGACGCCCGCCGAGCAGCAGGTCATGGGTGGGAGCGAGGCCGCGGGCGATGGCCGCTCCGAGCCCGCGGCTGGCGCCGGTGATCAAGGCAGTTGGCATGCCCGCAAGCCTAACCACGCGGCCAGATCGGTATGACCGGTCGAGCACGATCGCGTCATCGGGGCCAGAATGTCGATGTGAGATCCGTCGGCTTCACCAACACCCAGCTGTCGGCGCGCGCTGCCTACCTGCTGCGCGGCAACGACCTGGGCACCATGACCAGCGCAGCACCGCGCCTCTATCCGCACATGTGGAGCTGGGATGCGGCCTTTGTCACGGTCGGACTCGCCCCGCTGAGCGTGGAACGGGCGGTGGTCGAGATGGACACCCTGCTGTCCGCGCAGTGGGGAAACGGGATGATCCCGCACATCGTCTTCGCGAACGGTCGTGACGGATATTTCCCGGGCCCCGCCCGGTGGGAGTGCTCTGAGTTGGCGTTCAACGCACCTCGCTCTCCGCAGACCTCCGGTATCACGCAGCCGCCGGTGCACGCGATCGCTGTACAGCGCATCCTCGACCACTCGCGACGGCAGGGCCGCACGACGCGGTCGGTCGCGGAGGAGTTCCTGGACAGGCGCTGGGGTGACCTGGTGCGCTGGCACCGCTGGCTGGCCCATGCCCGGGACCCGCAGGGTCGCGGTCGCATCACGCTGTACCACGGCTGGGAATCGGGGATGGACAACTCGCCGCGCTGGGACGCCGCGTACGGGAACGTGGTCCCGGGCGCAGACCTGCCCCCGTACACCCGCGCAGACCTGTCCCACGGGGCCGACGCCTCGATGCGGCCCAGCGACGTCGAATACGACCGCTACCTCTGGCTCGTGGAGCAGATGAAACGCGCGAACTACGACGACGCGAAACTCCCGGATGTGATGAGTTTCGCCATCGAGGACGTGTTCGTCAGCGCGATCTTCGCGGTGGCCTGCGACGTGCTCGCGACCATCGGCGAGGAGTACTCGAAACCTCGTGCCGACATCCGTGACCTGCGTGCCTGGTCCGATCGGTTCCGGGCCGGCGTCGCGGCCGCTTCTGCCGAGAGGAACGGGGCGGCAAGGGATTTCGACATCAAGGCGGGTCGGTGGATCAATACCGAGACCATCGCGATGTTCGCGCCGTTGCTCTGCGGTGGACTGCCGCGCGAGCGCGAGCGCGCCTTGGTCAGACTGTTCGAGGGCCCACGGTTCTGTGGGCATCCGGATCTGAGATATGCGGTACCGCCGTCGACGTCGCCGATCTCCGGAGACTTCAAGCCACGCGAGTACTGGCGCGGTCCGGTGTGGCCGGTGATGACCTGGCTGTTCTCCTGGGCGTTCGCCCGCCGCGGCTGGACCGAACGATCCGCACGCCTGCGCGAGGAGGGCCTGCGCCAGGCGCAGGACGGATCGTTTGCCGAATACTACGAACCCTTCACCGGCGCACCGCTGGGCAGTATGCAGCAATCCTGGACAGCAGCCGCTGTTTTGGATTGGCTGGACTGATGACACAGACTCTCGCCGCACCGGCCGGCGCCGATCAGATCGAACTGGTGCTGCCGACCGCCACCTTGCAGGCCTTCACCTGGGGCCCGGACGACGGACCTTTGGCGTTGTGTCTGCACGGTTTTCCCGACTCCGCGTATTCCTGGCGCCATGTGGGGCCGCGGCTCGCTGCGCAGGGCTACCGCGTGGTGGCTCCGTTCACTCGTGGTTACGCGCCGTCGACGCTTGCTGCGGACGGTGATTACAACGTCGGTGCGCTGATGTTCGACGCGATAGAGATCCATCGGCTCCTCGGAGCCGACGATCGCGCTGTCGTCATCGGGCATGACTGGGGGTGCCTCACCTCGAATGGTCTCGCGGCATATCGGGATTCACCTTTTCGAAAGGTGGTGTCGATGTCGGTGCCGCCCGTCGGAGCGTTCACGTCGGTCGGGGACGAGGCCGGGCAGTTGGCGAAGCTGCTCGCCAGACAGGCCTTCATGAGCTGGTACATGATGTTCGTCCAACTACCGCGGCTGTCCGAGCGATCTCTCGACAAGCTGATCCCGCTGCTGTGGAAGCGATGGTCTCCGGGCTACGACGCCGCCGAGGATCTGCGCCACGTGTTCGACGCACTCCCCACCGGCGAACACCGGAGTGCGGTGCTGCAGTACTACCGGGCGACTCTGCGGCCCGGTAAGCCTGCAGAGCCCTATCGGGCACTGCAGGCCTCGGGCTTCGATCAGGTGCTGACGCCGCTGCTGTACCTGCACGGTGTCACCGACGGCTGCATGCAAGCCGGATTCGCCGACCGCGTAGGCGCCGGGCTCCCACCGGGCAGCGACGTTCGACTGGTGCAGGGAGCAGGACACTTCCTGCAGCTCGAACAACCGGACGTCGTCGCCGACCTGGTGCTGGAGTTCCTCGGCCCTTCATCGACCTGATCTCCTCCTGGCCGCCGACGGCAGCAAGGTGTTTCTTGGACGCCTGGTGAAACAATTGTTGGAATGGTCTCACCGCCCTACACTCCTGTGTGATGAGCACGCCTACACGAAAGCAGCGGATCGAACGTCGCCCCGACAAGTTCGGCGAGCGACGTCGTCAGCTCGCGAAATCGGCGCTGCTCACCCTGGCCGAACGTGGCTACGCCAACACCAGCCTGCGCGACATCGCGAACAATTCGGATTTCACCCATGGCGTGCTGCACTACTACTTCGCCGACAAGAACGAACTGATCATCTTCGGCGTACTCGAGTACAAGGCCGAATGTGTGACCCGCTACGACGCCGCCACGGAAGGTGCGTCGAGCACCGAAGACCTCACGGCGCGTTTCGCGGAAGCGATGGCGACCACGCTCACCGACGATGCCTCGATGCACCGACTCTGGTACGACATGCGCGCACAGAGCTACTTCGACGCCGGATTCCGGCCCGCGGTGGGCGAGATCGAGAGTGGCCTGGAAGCCATGATCTGGCGGGTGGTGGCGCGGTACGGCGAACTCGACGGAGCGGTCCCCGCTCTCACCCCACCGATCGCCTACGCACTCTTCGACGGGTTGTTCCAGCAGGCGCTGTTCCGGCTACACAACGGTGACGACACGGCGGCGCAGTCCCTTGCCGCACAGGTCGCCACCGTCATGGAGTCGATGCTGACCTGAAGCTCGTCGGTCAGACGCCGATCTGACCGCCAGGCTTCCACACTGCGACAACAGCAGGCCGCGGTTGCGCATCGCCTCCCTCTGGCCAGTTCGAATACGGCTTGTCGGCGGAGTACTCGTCTTCCTCGCCGGGATGCTGGACGCAGACGATCACCCGGTCGGTGCCGATGATGGGACCGCACGTCTCGGCGCCACGCGGAACGGTGAGGAACTGTTTCGTCTGACCGCGGTTCTCGCCTTCGAGCGCGACCGCGAACAGTCCGTCGTTGTTCTTCAGGGCATTGCCGTCCGTGGACACCCACAGATTGCCGTGCGGATCGAATGCGACGTTGTCCGGGCATGAGATCGGGCTGACCTTGGTCTTGTCGAATCCGCCGTAGTACGTGTCGGCGGCAGCCGGATCACCGCACACCAGTAGCAGGTCCCAGGTGAACTCGGTGCCCGCGTGGTTGTCGGTGATCTCGATGACCTGACCGTTCTTGTTCTCGTTGCGAGGATTGGCCTCGTCCACGGGTGCTTCGCCCTCGGTGCCGCGATCATCGTTGTTCGTCAGGGCGCAGTAGACCTTGCCGGTCACCGGGTGCGGTTCGATGTCCTCGGGGCGGTCCATCTTCGTGGGGTTCACCTTGTCGGCGGCCATACGGGTGAACACCGCGACCTCCTGGGCGGTCATCCCCTCGACCCGCGACTCGGCGCCGTCGTCGGTCACCGTCAGCAGCGGGAACCATTGTCCGGTGCCTGCAAACGACCCCGAGCTCGGTAGGTTGCCGGAGCCGTCGATCTGGTCCGGCTCGTTGCCGCTGAGCTGCGCCACGTACAGCGTCCCCGTCGACAGGATGCTCATGTTGTGCTGCATCGCTGCAGCGCCGACGCCTGGCCGGACTTTCTTGTCCGACACGAACTTGTAGATGTACTCGAACTTCTGATCGTCACCGGTGTATGCGACCACCGTGCCGTCGCCGGTGACGAAGATGTTGGCGCCCTCGTGCTTGAGCCGGCCCATCGACGAATGCTTGATCGGGGTGGAATTCGGGTCGTGTGGATTGACCTCGACGATGTAGCCGAATCGGTTGCCCTCGTTGGGTTCTTTCGACAGGTCGAACCGGGTTTCGTAACGGCCCCACTGGTGGTAGTCGTCCTCGTCGTCGAATCCGTACCGGTCCAGTCGTTCCTTCGCGACCGGGTCGGTGACCGACGCGGCGCCGGTGAAGTAGTTGTTGAAGTTCTCCTCGCCCGAGACCATGGTGCCCCACGGGGTGAGCCCGCCCGAGCAGTTCCCGATGGTGCCGAGGATCGTGGTGCCCGCCGGGTCGGCGGAGGTCTTGACGAAGTCGCTGCCCGCGGCCGGCCCGGTCAGGGTGAACGGGCTGGACGCGGTGAGTCGCCGGTTACGTTCGCCGACAACAGGTGTGAGTTTGCCCGAACCGTTCTCGCTCGTCACCTCGACGACGGTGATTCCGTGTGCGGCCATCGAGATCCGTGCCTGCGGCTCGGTCGGTTCCTTGGGCTTGTACCCCTTGAACATGAACTCTTCGGTGGTGTACTCCTGGTTGACCACCAGGTAGAAGTGGCCGGCCTGTCCTTCGATCGGGATGAGACCGGCGAAGTCGTTGTTGAACCCGAACTGCTGGGCCTGCGCCTCCGGTGACTGGTTGTCGAAGTCGAAGGCGGGAGCACCGGGCACCACCGGATCGCCCCACATGATGACGACCGCCTGTTCGTAACCCTCGGGGACGAGCAGTGCGTCTTCGGTGTTGGGTGCGACGCTTGCGAAGTTCATCCCGGCGACCGCGGCACCGGCGGCGCCGCCCGAGCTGCTCGAACTACTCGGGCTCGCCGATGAACTGTTGTCACCGCAGGCAGCCAGTGCTGACGTCGCGCCGACCGCGACGACTGCTGCTGCCGAACCACGCAGGACGGATCTACGCGAGACCGCTGCGCGGGCGACGTCGCGGAAATAGGTGTTGTCGCTGGTGTTCGGCGGTTGATGCCAGCAGGCATCGCCACATTTGTAGTGGCATGTGACCAGCGAGCGCTTGGAGGCGCCTGCGGTCTTGTCGAAAAGGGCAAGTGGAACTCGCACCGTGGGGCCCCCTGGGCTGTTGGGATTGGCACAGACCCGCCGAACGCTATGAGGCCGGAGGAAACCGACGGCCAACCCGTGGTTAATCGGTGGTTAAGATTCGTGGCTGAGGCATGCTGGAATGATGAGCACACCTATTCAGATCGCAGTCCAGCTCCAACCGCAGCACTCGGCCGATTACGGCAACATTCGCGACGCGGTGCGTCGGTCCGAGGACATCGGGATCGACATCGCCTTCAACTGGGACCACTTCTATCCGCTCTACGGTGACCCGGACGGCGCGCACTTCGAATGCTGGACGATGCTCGCCGCATGGGCGGAACAGACCTCGAGGATCCAGATCGGCGCGCTGGTGACGTGCAACAGCTACCGCAATCCGGATCTGCTCGCGGACATGGCCAGGACGGTCGACCACATCTCGGATGGACGGCTGATCTTCGGAATCGGATCAGGCTGGTTTGAAAAGGACTACACCGAGTACGGCTACGAGTTCGGTACCGCGGGCAAACGCCTCGACGCCCTCGGTGAGGCGCTACCACGGATCAAGAACCGATTCTCCGTGCTCAACCCGGCGCCGACCCGTGAGATCCCGATCCTCATCGGCGGCGGCGGCGAGAAGAAGACCCTCAAATACGTGGCCGAGCATGCCCACATCTGGCATTCGTTCGTCGACGTGGAGACCTATCGCCACAAGGCGCAGGTCCTGGCCGATCACTGCGCCACAGTGGGCCGCGACCCGAGCGAGATCGTTCGGTCCAGTGAATTGTCCCGCGAGGGCAACATCGACGACGCGGTGAAACTCGCCGACGCGCTCGTAGAAGAAGGTGTGACCCTGTTCACCGTGGCCGTGAACGGGCCCGACTACGACCTCGACCTCGCCCGCGGCCTGTGCGAGTGGCGCGACCGCAGGAATGGCTGAGGCCTCGTGCGTTCGCCGGGGGCGCCGCCCGTCGTGGTGGATCTGAGCGATAATGGTCGCGGCGCAAACGATCGGATACCTGACGCGGGGAGGTGAGCTGCGATGACCTACTGGTCCAACTCTCAGGGACGCCTGATGAGTGAGCCCGAGTTCATCGCTGCCATCGCGGCGCAGCTGCAATCCGCAGCGCCTCCCGGTGCGACCGGAGCCAAGGTCGCCTTCAGTTTCGCGGGGACCGGCACGCGGTACGCCCTGACCTACTTCGGTCAGGTGTCGCAGTACCCGGTCCCCGTTCCGCCGCAGGCGCTCGAGCTGGCGAGGGATCTTCGGGTCGGCCGTTACCAGTCGGGCGGCGACGCCTGCCTGCTGATGGAGATCACTGTCGGCGCCGGCGCACCCGTGACGCGCTTCGACCACGGCGAGAACGGACCCATCGATCCGGGGCTGATCTTCGATGCCGATGCGTATCGGGACGACCTGATGCGGTATCCGCGCCGGGCGCCGGCGTGGTTGGTGGAGTACGTCGGTGGAACACCGCTCGCACAGTTGACGTCAGGGTCGTATTTTCCGTTCCCGCCGGCCGCATCGGTGCCTGCCCACGCCACCGACGCCCAGGCGGCAGTACTCATCGCCCTCGACTTCATCCGGGTCCGCAACCTCGACTTCACTGGGCACAACCTGTATTCGCTGACGGCTCAACGTATTCAGGCCGGGTACAGAGTCTTCACGCAGGCTCCGGTCGATCCGGCCAGAGCCGGCGGCCGGATGCGGTTGATCTTCCTCGTGGCCGACGACGGGGTGGTCGAGATGCCCTCGCCTGCAATGACTCCCGAGGCCAACGAACTGATGTTCACGCAGCGGACGTTCGAACGATCGAGACAGCGTAGCCAGACGCCGTCGGTACATGCTCCGACGCAGTCCGGAGGCGGCGTGGGGGTGGCCACGCGAGGGCCGCAGGAATCGACCCAAGATGTGCCCGGTGCCCGTGAGGCACAGGTCGCCCGCGACAACATGTGGCGTGGTGTCGGTCAGATGTACGAACCCCTGCTTCCACCGCTTGCCGACAACGCCGAATTGTGGCCGGGCGGCATGCGCGGCTACCGGGTGGTCCGGCGCAACCGGACCACGTTGCTCGCCACCGACGGGCTGTCGGCGCCGAGTCTGATCGGCGGTGGCACCAGCACCGCATCCGGACCGACCCCCGGCGGTTCGATCCTGGGTGTGGGCGCCGAGTTCTTCGCCGAGACAATCGATCCCGAGCTCCGTGCGGACGAGAGCGCCCGCAATCACTGGCTGTTCACCGTCCTGTCCGCCGTCGCTGCGCAGGGGGCCGTCGGAGGCTCGGACTTCGTCGCCACCATCACCGGATCGCCGGACGCGGTCTACGTGGAACTGCCGGGCGTCACCGCCCCGAGGGAATGGCTGGTCGGCAACACCATGGGTGTGCTGCTCAGCAACAAGGGCTGGGGCGCCCCGAGTGGCTTCGACACCCCGCTCGGGCGCGTCGCGCTGGTGTCGGTCACGGTGCTGCGGGCCAGCGAATCGGTGACCACGTCCGCGTGGCCTGCGGCGGCGGGTGAGATCTTCCGTCAGTTGACGGCGCGTCGGTTGGGGCACTACTTCGACCCGGAACGGGACGCGATCTACTGAGTGTTGAGGGCTCTGTTTACTGAGTGTTGAGGGCTTTCTGAAGGACCTCGCACTGCTCGTCGAAGAATTTCCGTCCGACGCCGGTTTTCACGATGGCGTCGAAGCCATGAAATGCGCCGGGTATCACCGTGAATGTCACCGGAACCCCGGCTTCTTCGAGGCGCTTCGCGTACGTCTCGTCCTCGTCCCGGAACAGATCCAGGGAACCGACCCCGATCCAGGCAGGTGCCAAGCCGGTCAGGTCGGTGCGACGGGCCGGAGCTGCGGCATCCGGCGATGCGGTGCCGATGTATGCGGCCCACCCGAATAGGTTGCTGGTGGCGTCCCACAGGCGATGCAGTTTGTTCGGGGTGGCGGTGCGGTCGTCGAGCATCGGGTAGACGAGCAACTGGAGCGCCGGGGTGATCTCACCCCGGTCGTGGGCGAACGCGGCAACGGTGGCGGCCAGGCCACCTCCCGCGCTCGCGCCACCGACGGCGATACGCGCCGGGTCGACATCTCCTCTGGCGGCCAGCCACTCGAGGGCCGCGTAGCAGTCTTCGGCGGGGGTGGGGAAACCGAACTCGGGGGCGAGCCGATAGTCCACCGACGCCACGGTGAGGCCGACCTCGTCTGCGAACCGTTGGCAGATCCGGTCGTCCTGGGCTGCGGTGCCGATCACGTAGCCGCCGCCGTGAATCCACAGCAGTGCCGGTCCCGGTACGGCAGCGGGAGCCTGCGGCCGGAACACCCTGACGCTGACGCCGGGAACGACCTCGTGCACCTGAGCTCGTGCACTGCCCCGCACCACACCGGTCAGCTTGCGCATCACCGGCAGGGTCCGCTTCGTGATGGGATGGCCCGGAACGAGTAGGGAAGCCAGCCGGAGGTCCGGGTGGAACTGCTTGCGGTCGCGGAGGCGGGCGAGGATCACGATCGGATGCTAGCCGAATGCTGCGCCCCGCAGGGTCGGGACTTTAAAGTCGATGCCATGACAAGTAATGCGACCGCCGAAAGCCCCGACATCACGAGCGTCGAAGTTCCCACCCACTGGTACAACCTGGCCGCCGAACTGTCGGAGCCGATTCCTCCGCACCTGCATCCGGGGACGAAGGAGCCGGTCGGTCCCGAGGACCTCGCGCCACTGTTCCCCGCGGGGCTCATCGCACAGGAGGTGACGCCCGAGATCTACATCGAGATCCCGGAGCCGGTGCGTGAGGTGTACAAGATGTGGCGACCGTCGCCGCTGATCAGGGCGCGCCGCTTCGAGCAGGCCCTCAACACCAAGGCGCGCATCTACGTGAAGTACGAGGGCGTGAGCCCGGTGGGCAGTCACAAGACCAATTCCGCGGTGGCGCAGGCCTATTACAACTCGGTGGACGGCGTCAAGAAGTTGACGACAGAGACCGGGGCCGGCCAGTGGGGCAGTGCCCTGGCGTTCGCCGGTGCGCTGTTCGACATCGACGTCGAGGTCTGGCAGGTGCGCGCGTCCTATGAGTCGAAGCCCTACCGGCGCCACCTCATCGAAACCTACGGCGGCACCATCCATTCGAGTCCATCTGAGCTGACCGAAGCAGGCCGCGCGATCCTTGCCGCGACCCCGGACACCACGGGCAGCCTGGGAATGGCGGTCAGTGAAGCCGTGGAGGCGGCCGTCAAGGATCCCCAGGCCCGGTACGCACTGGGCAGCGTGCTCAATCACGTCGTCTTGCATCAGAGCGTGATCGGACTCGAAGCAGTGGAGCAGCTCGCGCTGGTGGAGTCCGGTGGTGCGGATCTGGTGGTCGGCTGTGCCGGAGGCGGATCCAACCTCGCCGGGCTGGCGTTCCCATTTCTCCGGGAGAAACTGCACGGGCGGTCCGATCCGAAGGTGCTGGCCGCCGAACCGTCCGCATGTCCATCGATCACCAAGGGCGAGTACCGCTACGACCACGGCGACGTGGCCGGATTGACGCCGCTGCTGAAGATGCACACGCTGGGAATGGATTTCATCCCGGATCCGATCCATGCCGGGGGACTCCGCTATCACGGGATGTCGCCGGCGCTGAGCCATACGGTCGAACTGGGGCTGGTCGAGGGTGTCGCGATCGAACAGCGGGAAGCGTTTGCCGCCGGTGTGCTGTTCGCCAGGACCCAGGGCATCGTCCCGGCGCCCGAGTCGACTCACGCCATTGCCGCAGCTGTTGCGCAGGTGCGTGATTCAGATGCCGAAGACGTCGTGGTGATCGGACTGAGCGGCCACGGTCAGCTCGATCTGCCGGCCTACTCGGAGTTCCTCGCCGGAAACGTCTGAACAAGCCGACGAATTCGTCGAAGACGAACCCGGGGCATGATCAGCGGGTGGGCACCACAACTGCCCGCCCGCGGATCGTGCCGGCGTGGAGGCGTTCGTATGCTTCGGGTGACGAGTCCATGGCGAACTCTTCGACGGCGATCTCGATCGCGCCGCGACGGGCGAGTTCGACCACCTCGATCAGCTCCGATCGTGATCCCCAGTTGACCACCCGTACCGAGACATCGAACGGCACGGTCAGATATCCGACGGGCACTGCCCCGGTACTGACGCCCACCATGACGATCTGCCCGGCGATGGCGACGGTCGACTGGGCGAGCGCCGCGGTCGGTTCGGCACCGACGAAGTCGAAGACGACATCGGCGCCGCGACCCCCGGTGAGTTCGCGAACCCGTTCGGCGGCAGCGGTGTCCGAGGCGAAGGCGTGATCGGCGCCGAGTTCGAGGGCATGGGAGATGCTCGCCGGATTGATGTCGACGGCGATGACCGTCGCCTGCGTCAACGCTTTGAGCAGTTGCACGCCGACGTGGCCCAGTCCGCCGACGCCGATCACCAGCGCCGTGGTTCCCGGAATGAGGGCAGGAAGTGACGGTTTGATCGCGTGATACGGCGTCAGTGCGGCATCGGTGAGTGAGACGCTCGGAATCGGGTCGAGGTCGCCGAGCGGAACCAGATGCCGTACATCGTCGACGATCATGTACTCGGCCATGGTGCCGGGACGGTGGATACCCGGCGCCGAAATGCCTTTGACGCAGTTGTTCTCACTGCCCTGAGCGCACGAATGACAGACGCCGCAGCCCCAAGGGCCGTAGACGAGCACCGAATCGCCGACCTCCACCCCGGTGGTACCGGGTCCGAGTTCGGCGACCACTCCCGCGCCCTCGTGTCCGAGGGTCAACGGGAGCGGTGCGAACGCATACTGATCCGCGGGAGTCGACATGATGAACTCGTCGGAATGACAGGCGCCGGAGGCGGTCATCTGCAACAGCACCTCGCCGGCACCGGGAACCGGCCTGTCGATCTCCACGACCTCAGGGCGGGCCCCGAACTCGCGATACTGCAGGGCCCTCATAGTCGGCATGTCAGTCGTCGACTTCCTCGCCGATCCACTTCGCGAGCAGATGGTGGATGTGGCGGATCTTGACTTCCTGGTACCGGGCGAGCGGAAGGGTCTTGGTCTGCGCCGACTTCAGGCCCTTGTGCACCTTGGGCATGTTGTACGCGTCCTGATCGAACACGCGTGCCGAGCTACCGAGAACGGTTGCCTCCAACCATGACTGCTCGGGATCGAGCCACTGCGTCTTGGCCGGCTTCGGCCGTTCGCCCTTGAACGGGCCGAGCAGGTACACGTCCATGATCGACGTCTCGTGGTTGTCGCCGTTGGGCCGGAACCGGTAGACGATGCGCTGGTATGCGCCCCACGGATGGAAGTTCGGGAACACCGTGTAGTAGATGCTGTCCAGGGACTCCGCATCGGACATGTTGTCGGCCTTGACATCTCCGATGATGTCACGCAGACCTTCGCGGGCGAGCATGCCGGACATCTCGCGGGCCGTGACGCCCTCGGGCAGGGTCACCATCGGATCCTCGTCGATCCGGGCGTCGACCATCGAGTCGAACATCTCCTGCTCGGAGGGTACGAACTTGATGTGCGGACTGGGCACGCCGTTGGCGGTGATCCCGCGATTGAAGTTGCCCCAACTGTCGTACTGGCTGTTCGAGTCACCGGTGCCGACCACGCGCTGAGGGTGGGTGGTGATCACGTGGAACGCCTCGGAGAAGGCCTCCTGCGCGATCTTCCAGTTCGCCTGGATCACCTGGGCGACATGCGCCTGGATGTACCGGTCTTCCAGAGGCCAGGCCTCGAAGTGCTTCCCGAGATCGCCGAGGAAGCTGTCGAGCGATTCAGACGCGGGATCCATGTTGATGAAGACGAACCCGCCCCAGGTCCCGACCTTGACCTGCGGGAGGTCCATCTTGCCCTGGTCGACCTGGGGAAAATCCCAGGCGCAGGTCATGGACTTCAGAGAACCGTCGAAGTTCCAGGCGAAGCCGTGGAAGGGGCATCGGATTTCGTTGCCCGCGGGCCCGTCTTCTTCACGAAGGGTGCGGCCGCGGTGCAGGCAGGAGTTGTAGAACGCACGAATGCTCATGTCCTTGCCGCGAACGATGAGAATCGATTTCTCGCAGATCTCGTAGACCAGGGTGTCGCCGGGTTCCGGGATCTCTTCTTCGCGGCACGCCATCTGCCAGACCTTGTACCAGACCCTGTCGCGCTCGAGCTCGTGGTACTTGCGGCTGATGTAGCGGGACACCGGCACGAAGTTCTGGTCCTCGTACAACTCGTACGATTCTTCCCGCAGGATGTCGGGCACCGGATGGGTGTCGGTGTCCAGCAGGCGCTGGTAGCCGGTGCCGTTCTCGATGAAACCGTCGTCGGTTGCTGCCTGCTGGTTCGGGCGCGCTTCGGTGGTCACAGTTTGCCTCCTTGTTCCAGGCTGACGGCGAGAGCATCTTGTGCTGCCTTGTCGGCCTGCATCTTCTCGAGCAGTTTGGCCGCGCCCATGAACCGGCGATTCTGGGTGATCGGGACGGGTTCGCGAGGGCCGAGTCCGACCCACCGGGCCATCTCGGGATCCACTGCCTTCACCTCGCCGTGGAGGTAGCGGCCCTCGGGGTCGAATGTTCCGGTCTTGCCGTCTTTCGTGGTGACGAGCACGTTGTAGTCCTCGTCGAACTCGTAGATTGCGCGGCTCATCGGATGCTTGATCTGTCGCATCGCGGTCTCCTTTGTCGGGGCTGCTGCCTTACTTGGCACCGAATGCATTAACTGTAGCAGCGAAAGGTGATGACGAGCACACTTTTCTTTAGGCTCACTCCAAAAAGTGCTCAGCGCAGGTGTGCGGCCCATTCGAGGGCGCCTGCGACGAGCTGCCGATACACCGGATCGGAGAGCGTGGGTGCCTTGTCGCCGGGCTGAAGATAGGCGAGTCGACTGCGACCGGTGGTCTTCGTCCACCCGACGAGCTGCGATCCGGGCCGGTGGTGCCAGCCTTCTCGCTCGTCCCGCCGCCCTGCCATCGCGAGAGCCGTGGACCAGTGCACCGCATCGCTCATCTCGGCATCTGTGCGTAGCAGGGGTGTGACGTCGTCCTCGAAGACCTCGCACAGATAGGTTTCGTCGACGAGATCGAAGGTGGGTGGGAGGCCGGAGACGATCGGATGGGTGGGATCGGCGAGGGTGACCCGCTGCGGCACGGCATGTCGGTAACCGGAATCGGGGCAGCTCACGCCGCGTACGACACCCGGTCGGTACAGGTAGCGACCTCCGACGAACTCGGCCCAGCCGTCCCAGTTCGCCCAGGATGCGATGGCGTGGTGCAGGATCACGTAGCCGTGGCCGGTCTCAGGCGCGGCGGCGACCGCTGCCCGCAGGGTCGCGGGAGGATCGACAGGCTCCGGGAGGGTGCCGGGCATGTCGTAGTGCAGCGATACGTCGAACTCCTCCAGTTCGGCGGCATCCGGGTCTGCGTCCGGGTGTTCGAACCAGGTGATCTCGCCGGGCAGTGAGCCCAGGAAATCCGTGAAGGCGTCGCGGTCGAACGAATGTCCGCCGGTGAAGGCCGCTACGCGCATGCCACACTCCGTTTCTGAATAATTCAACTGGGGTTGCAGTCAAGTTACTCGACCGGAATGGCCTCGCGGGGTCGGTTCAGCGACCTTCGATCATCTTGGAGCAGACATCTGTGGTGGCCGAGCGCAGACGCGGGACCGAGATCGTCGCGAGTGGGCCACCCTCGATGCGCAGCGGCTGGATGGCGATCGTGGTGGCGATCATCGTCCGCACCCGCAGGGTCCGCGCCGCCTGTTGCGCGGCCGCCGAGCGCTTGTTCGCAGGTGTCTCGTCGACGGGAAAGTAGTCGAAGGCTCGCCGGATGTGGCGATCCTCGTACTCCTTGGTGAGAAGTCGGGTTCCGGGTGTCGCGCCACCGGCCATCTGCAAGAAGAGCATGCGAGCGGCATTGGGGTGGGCGGCGGTCCAGTCCCAGACGGCTTCCACCACGTCTTTGAACGACTGTGCGTCACCGGTGACATCATCCGGGCGAGCCGTCTGCGCGGCGGCAGAACTGGCATCCATCGCATAGCCCAGCGCGCTCTCGAACAGGTCTTCCTTGCTGGAGAAGTGGTAGTACACGGCCGTCGGAACCATCCCGGCTTCCTCGGCGATCTCCTGGATCGACGCTTCGGCGAACCCCTTCTTCGAGAAGACGCGGACGGCGGCCTTGACGATCAGGTGCCGTCGCGAAGGTCGGTGAGCTGATCCCTTGACCGGCGCTGCCGGCTCGACGGTCGCGTCTTCGACCTCCGGTTCCCGGTCGGCCGGGATGACCAGCATGGCCGGGATGTCGTCGGCAGCAGGGGACGAATCCCACCCCCACTGCTCGGCGTCACCACCCTCGGGTGCATCACCTGATGCGGCGTCGTCGTCTGGCTTGCTGTTTCGCCGTGGCACAGCGGTCCTCCTCCACCTGCGGATCACTGAAGTGACCCCAAGCTACTCCCAGATCGGGTCGCGGTGACCGCGGGCCGGGGCCATGGGGTGTCACGATCCGGTCATCGGGTGTCATGATCTAGCCCATGGCAGGCAAGGGAGTGACGTCAGGACAGGCCGGGGCCGGCCGGAAATCCGCCGCGAGCACGCCGACGACGAAGGGCGCCAAACGAGCGGCGCACCGGCCTTCTCGCCGCGAGGTCGTGGTCGAGGCGGCCATGCATCTGTACTCGGTCCGCTCGATCGAGGACGTCACGGTGGCCGACATCGCCGCGGAGGCGCACATGACCTCGGCCGCGGTCTACTACCACTACCCGTCGAAGGACGAGGTCCTGCTGGGCGGCCTGCGGTTGTACGCGACCGGGTTGCTCGACGAGTTCCGCGCTCAATTGCTCGCAAGTCCGGATGCCCCCCTCGGAGATGTCATCGTGCGACTCCTGGAGTGGACGGACCAGCACCGGCCCGCCTCGCTGGTGTTCTTCGTCCGGTCTCCGGGGTGGAGCCTGTCGATCGAGGCACTGCGGCGCGAGGTGCGGCTCGAACTGCTCAACCTCTTCTCGACCGAACTGAGGGTGCGCAACGGCATCGCGGCGAAGGCAAAGCAGGCTGCTGCGGCGACCGCCCTGTCGAGTCTGCTCGAGGTATCGGTGTCGTCGTGGCTCACCGAGGACGCCACGCTGGCGAATCTGGGGCGCCGGCGATTCTCTGACGAGGTCCGCGAACTCGCGGCCGATATCGGCAGTGTGTGACCTGCATCGCGGTGTCGGGAGCCAAGTAACGCGCTATCGATCGCGGCTGACCTGGCACTTTGCGAAAGTATCTTTAGACTGACGACAGTTTGTGGTTGACTTGGTCCCGTGCCCAATTCGACCCGCGCTCGGTCCATCGACCTCGACAATCCTTTCGCGCCTCTGACCGGACTGTGTGAATTGATACTCGTCCGGCACGGCGAGCAGCAGCTCAGCAAGGAACTCAGCGCAGCCGAGACCGTCGACCCACCGTTGTCCGAGCTGGGCGAGAATCAGGTACGGGCCGTGGCGCAACGTCTGGCGGAGCGCCACATCGATGCGGTGTACAGCTCACCGCTGAGCCGCGCGCTGCGAACCGGGACCGCGATAGCGGACGAGCACGGACTCATCCCTGTTGTTCGTGAGGAATTGATCGAATACGAACCGTGGCAGAACTTTCCGGCCGACCAGTCGCCTTTCGAGGTACTACCGCACGAGGAGATCTCCAAGATCTTCTCCGAGCACATCCGCACCCGCAGGTACGACGCGTTCCCGTACGCGGAGGATCCGGTCGGATTCCGGGCCAGGGTGCTGGGTGAGATCGGTGCGATCGTCGATCAGCACCCAGGGGAGCGGGTGGTCGTGACCTGCCACAGCGGCGTCATCAACGCGATCCTGGCCGACGCGCTCGGAAGCAGCTTCGACATGCCTGTGCGGGTGCACCACACGTCCGTCAGCGTCATTCGAGGAGCCGACACCCGGCGGGCGGTGCAGTCGATCAACGACTTCTCCCACGTCCTGGACTTCCAGACGCATGTCGGAGCCATGAACCTCTAATCACAGTAGTAAAGGAGTCTTTCGATGGATCTCAATCTCAAAGGAAAACGCGCCCTCATCAGTGGTGCGAGCCGCGGCATCGGGCTGGCGATCGCCCGGACGCTGCTCGCCGAGGGTGCCTCGGTGGGCATTTGTGCCCGTGGAGAGGAGCACCTCGCCGAGGTCGCGAGTGAACTGTCCGAGCAGGGAACGGTCTTCCACAAGGCAGTCGACGTAGGCGACGCCGATTCGGTGAAGTCGTTCGTCGACGAGGCAGCCGAAGCGCTCGGCGGAATCGACATCGTGGTGGTCAACGCGTCGGCGGCCACCGGCAAGGGACATCAGGCCTGGGTCAACAGCTTCAACGTCGACCTCATGAGCCTGGTCAACTTCATCGAGTCCGCGACGCCGCATCTCGAGGCGAGCGAATCGGCCTCCGTGGTCACCATCAGCACCACCTCAGCGCTCGAGGCGGGCCCCATCAGCACCGCCAACAGTTACGGGGCACTGAAGGCAGCTGTGCTGCAGCACTCCTCTGCGCAGGCGCGAGCGTTGGGTCCCAAGGGAATCCGCGTCAACGCCATCTCGCCCGGTCCGATCTTCTTCGAAGGCGGCGCCTGGGACACCATCCAGACCGCCCGCCCCGCACTGTACGAAGCCGCACTCGCCTCCGCTTCGCTCGGCAAGCTGGGCGGCGCCGACGACGTCGCCAATGCCGTTGTCTTCCTGTCTTCCCCAGCTGCCGGACACATCACCGGGACCAACCTGGTGGTCGACGGCGGATTCACCAACCGCTTCGACTTCTGAGTTCTGACATGGCAAGCGAGAAGTCGGCCGATGTCCTGATCCTCGGTGGCGGATCGGGTGGGTACGCATGCGCGCTGCGCGCTGCGCAGCTCGGAATGTCGGTGATCCTGATCGAAGCCGACAAGCTGGGCGGCACGTGTCTACACAACGGGTGCATCCCGACCAAGGCGCTGCTCCATGCGGCTGAGATCGCAGACTCGGTCCGGGAGGCACCGGGATTCGGGATCAAGGCAACTCTGGACGGCGTCGACATGAGTGCGGTGAACACCTACAAGGACGATGTGATCGCGGGCCTGTACCGCGGTCTGCAGGGCCTCGTGGCCTCTCGGGACGTCGAACTCGTCGGTGGACACGGTCGAGTGGTGGGCGATCGCACTGTCGAGGTCGAGTTGGCCGACGGAGGGACCGCGCGTTACCGCGGCGAAGCACTCGTGCTCGCCACCGGCTCCCGTTCCAAGTCGTTGCCAGGTCTGACGATCGGTGGCGCCGTCATGACCAGCGACCGCGCGCTGGAGCTCGACAGCGTTCCCGAACGTGTCGTGGTGCTCGGAGGCGGCGTGATCGGCTGCGAGTTCGCCAGCGTCTGGTCGTCGCTCGGCGCCCACGTGACGATCGTGGAGGCAGCGCCGAATCTGCTCCCGACAGAGGATCCCTGGACGTCGAAGCAGGTCGAGCGTGCGTTCCGCAAACGGGGGCTGGTCCTGCGGACGAAGACCGCCTTCAGTTCGGTGACCGAGGTCGATGGTGGCGTCGACGTCGAACTCGCCGACGGATCGCGTATCGAGGCCGACATCATGCTCGTCGCGGTGGGCCGCGGCCCGCGCACGGACGAGATGGGTTTCGCCGAAGCAGGTGTCGATCTCGAGCGTGGCTTCGTGGTGACCGACGAATGGTTACAGACTCCTGTGCCCGGAGTCTTCGCCGTCGGCGACATCGTCGCCGGACCGCAGTTGGCGCACCGCGGCTTCGCCCAGGGCATCATGGTGGCCGAGCAACTCGCCGGACTCGACTGTGTTCCCGTCGCGGACAAAGGTATTCCACGGGTGACGTACTCGAATCCCGAGGTTGCGTCGGTCGGTCTCACCGAAGCCGAGGCGACCGCGCAGTACGGCGACGTCTCGACGGTGGTCTATGACCTCGGGGGCAACGGCAAGAGCCGGATCTTGCGGACCTCGGGTGGGGTGAAACTCGTGTCGGCCGGCCCGGACGGTCCGGTTGTCGGAATCCACCTCGTCGGCGCCCGTGTCGGTGAGCTCATCGGCGAAGCCCAGCTCATCTACAACTGGGAAGCGACCGCAGGTGATGTCGCTCAACACATCCACGCACATCCGACCCAGGCCGAGGCCTTGGGTGAAGCGCATCTGGCACTGGCGGGCAAAGCACTCCACGCGCACGGCTAGGTAGTGAAGGAAAAACCAATGGCAGGACCGGCGGGCAGGCTCGACGCAGTCGTCGTCTGTGGCGGACAGTGGCACGACTTCGATTACGCCCGGCTGCAGCTGCTTTCGATGCTGTCGGAATATGAGCAGGTCCGCACGCGGGTGTTCGAGGACTACAACTGTCTCGATGCCCTGGCATCGGCAGACCTGCTGATCACCTATACCTGCAATCGGGTGCCGGATGAGACGCAGCAAGAAGCGTTGGCCGAGTTCGTGTCTCGGGGTGGCAGGTGGCTGGCGCTGCACGGGACGAACTCCGCGATCGACCCGACACCACCGGGTTCTGCGAGCAAGTATGTGACCCCGCGGACGATGGGTGAGCTGCCGCAGGTGCTCGGGAGCCAATTCCTGGGACATCCGCCGATCGCGCCGTATCTGGTCGAGATGACCGACCCCGAGCATCCGTTCGTATCCGGTGTCGAACCGTTCGAGGTGACCGACGAGCTCTACATCAGTGAGTTGCATCCGCCGATCCAGGTCCTGGCTCATACCCGATTCGTCGGCGAGTCACGAGGATTCGAAGAAGGTCACACGACGGTGGACGAGCCGCGGCCGGTGCTGTACCTGAAGGGCCACGGCGCGGGCACTGTCTGCTACTTCACGCTGGGCCACTGTCGGGGACGCTTCGACGTCCAGGACCTCGGTATCGACGATCTCGGCCGGGTCGATCTGGGGAGCTGGGCCGTGCCGGAGTTCCACACGATCCTGGGACGGTGCCTGTCGTGGGCCGTCACCGGTGAGGTGACGGCTCCACTCCAGGTCGGCTGAGGCTCAGTACATCGCTGTTCCGCCATCGACGCTCAGGATGGACCCGGTGATGCCGGCTCCGGCGTCGGAGGCGAGGAGCATCGCCACAGCCGCGACTTCTTCGATGGTGTTGGGGCGCTTGATCGCCGACTCCTCCGCGAACAACGCGACCATCTCGTCGAACGACATGCCCATGGCCTTGGCCGTGTCGGGCCCGTTGTTCTTGATGATGTCGGTGATCACCAGACCTGGGCAGATGGAGTTGACGGTGATGCCTTCGGTGCCGACCTCGCGGGCGATCGACTTGGTCATGCCGTTGATCGCGTGCTTGGCGGCCACGTAGGCGGTGAACACGGGCTTGCCGTGCTTGCCTTCGACCGACGAGATGTTGATGATGCGGCCGTACTTGTTCGGGAGCATGTGCTGCAACGCGCGGCGGGTGGCCCAGAAGTTCGAGTTCAGGTTCCAGTTCATCACCAGGGTCCATTCCTCGTCACTGAGGTTGGCGGTGGGCTGCAGGTCCTTGGCGCCGCCGGCGTTGTTCACCAGGACGTCGATGCGGCCGAAGGTGGCGACCGTCTGCTCGATGAAGTCCTCAACGTCGGCCTGGACCGTGACGTCTCCGGAGAAGAAGGCGGCGCGTTCGCCGACCCCGAACTCGGCCAGAGCTTTATCGCCCTTGTCCTTCGAGCGCCCGTTGAGCGACACCTTCGCGCCCTCTGCCAGTGCCGCCTCGGCGATTCCGCGGCCAATACCTTGCGTGCCGCCGGTGATGGCAACGACCTTGTCTTGCAGTTTCATCGAGTGTCTCCTAAACAGATTCGGGCTGACCACAGACAAGTAACTTGTGATCGACTACAGTCTTGCATGTACAGTGTCATAAGTCACACACTGTGTGAAGTCCGAATAAAGAAACTACCGGTCGTCGATCACGATCGGTGATGTCAGAGAGACGAGAAACAGCAATGGCCCAGCAGCGTTGGTTGGTCGACACCGACCCGAGCAACCGTCTCCCCGTGTACACCCGCCTCAACGCGAGTGATGTGCTCTCGGACCCGATCACGCCGCTCGGTGCGGACCTCGGCTGGATTCAGAACATCCTGCCAGGGTGGAACTTCGGTTATGCGAGCCTCGGTAGCTACTCCCTAGCGGAGAAGCCCGATGTCGCGGCTTCGTCCGGCATCTTCTACGGACACCTCTACATCAACCTGTCGATGTCACGTCTCGTAGGCATCCGCGGTGGGATCCCCGTCGAACTCGTCGACCAGCTCTGGTACGGCGGAGACCCGAACATTCCGGCCTACGTGGGCCATCCCGATGATGAGAACGCCGAGGCCACCGCGCGGCTGGCAGCGCGTAACGCCTGGGCGCTGTCGACCGAGACCTTTCCCGAGTTGGAGGAAGATCGGACCCTTGCCGACAAGCTGCGCACCGAGCGCCCCGACCTCACCTCGCTGACCCCGGCTGCTCTCGTCGCCCGCGCGCGTTCGGTGATGCCGCTCGAGCGTGTCGCGTGGCGCGGTGAGGTCGTCGCCACCAACTGTGCAGCAGTCGGCCCCGCAGTACTGGGACAACTCCTCGGTGCCGAGCACCAAGACCTGATCGTCACGTTGGTCGGCGCCGCCGGCGATGTGGATTCGGCGCTGCCGTCGTACGCGCTCTGGGAGCTGGGCCGGATGGTGCGGGCCGACGAGAAGCTGATGGCCGCGTTCGACGCCGGCGTCCAGGGGGTCGGAGCCCGGGTGAAGGGAATCGATCCCAAGTTCGATGCCACCTTCGAGCAGTTCATCCTCGACTTCGGATACCGCGGACCCAACGAGTGGGACCTCGGTTCCGTCTCGTGGGAGACACAGCCCGAACTCGTACTCGGACTGATCGACCGGCTCCGGTTGCAGGACGATTCGGCGTCACCGACCGCGCGCCTCGGCGACCACGCCGCGGACACCGACGACGCTCTCGCCAAGGCGGTGGCGATCGTCGGAGATGACGCCGAGGGGCAGGCCACCCTCACCGCCGCGCTCGCGTCTGCCCGACGTTTCGCTGCCTGGCGTGAGCGCGCGAAGACCAACTGCATCAAGGTCATTCACGAGGCGCGGGTGCCGCTGGTCGAACTCGGCCGCCGGCTCCATGCGGAGGGTCATCTCGAAGCGGCCGATCACGTGTTCATGGCCGTCGACGATGAGCTCGACGCGCTGGCGAGCGCGCCCGAGTCGATGCGGGTCACGTTGGCCGAGCGTCACAAGGAATGGGAAGGGTTGTTCGGACTCGAACTGCCCACGTTCCTCGACGCGCGCGAACCGTTGCCGGAGCTGTCGACTCTCGGTCGGAAGGGGCAGTCGAAGGTCGACGCCGTCAAGGTCGGTGACGTGCTGCAAGGGTCGGGGGCTTCGCCAGGCATCACCCGCGGACGCACCAGGGTTATCACCTCCATGGCGGCGCTCGACGAGTTCGAGGTCGGCGAGATCCTCGTCGCACCCCAGACCGATCCGTCCTGGACGCCTTTGTTCATGGTGTCCGGTGGCGCCATCACCGACGTCGGTGCGATGGGCTCGCACGCCATGATCGTCAGCCGCGAGCTCGGTATCGCCTGCGCAGCCGGTGTTCAGGCCGCCACCCGTCGCATCCCGAATGGCGCGCTCGTCGAGGTGGACGGCTCTAAGGGAACCGTCACGATCCTGGAATTGCCTTGAGCAGCGGCGTGATCACCACCACCAGAGCTGTCTACCTGCGCGAGCGTCCGCCGGACGGCGAACCGAGGCCCGAGCACTTCGACGTCCGGGATGCACCGCTTCCCGAGCGCACCGACGGTCAGGTGCTGGTCCGCAACCTGTTCATGAGTGTCGACCCGTCGATGCGGGGCCGTCTCGCAACGTCGGAGTTGCACTACACCACCAACTTTCAGGTGGACGAACCGCTCGACGGTTCGGCGCTGGGAATCGTGGTCGAAGGCAACCGGGAGGTTCCGGTCGGCTCGTACGTTCGGCACCGGCTCGGCTGGCGTGACCACGCGGTGGTCGACACCGCCGCCGCTGCCGTGATCGACCCGCGGGGAATCGAGCTGCACCACTGGCTCGGTGTGCTCGGGCAAACCGGCTTCACCGCATACGCCGGGCTGGTCCGTGCCGGCGAGATCCGCCGTGGCGACGACGTCTTCGTCTCCGCCGCTGCAGGAGCTGTCGGTAGCACCGCGGGTCAATTCGCCACGCTGCTCGGCGCAGCGACGGTCATCGGTAGTGCCGGTGGTCCCGAGAAGGCCGCCTTGCTCACCGATCGTCTCGGATTCGATGCGGGTCTGGACTACCGTGCCGGCCCGATCGGCGCCGCGCTTCGCGAAGCGGCTCCGGACGGCATCGATCTGTACTTCGACAACGTGGGCGGCGATCATCTGGTCGCTGCGCTGTCGTCGCTGCGGCAGCGAGGCCGGGTCGCGTTGTGCGGCATGATCTCCAACGGTGGCCCGGACAGTCCGCCGATCGACCACCTGATGAATTGCATCTTGAAGCGGATCACCATCAGGGGCTTCATCGTTCGGGATCACGAGGACCTTCGCCCCGAGTTCGAGGATCGGGTGGCGGGGTGGCTCGCCGCGGGCGAACTGGTCGCTGAGTCCACCATCTATGACGGTCTCGACAACGCGGTGGACGCGTTCCTGTCCATGCTCGGCGGCGGCAACGTCGGCAAGATGCTGGTGGGTCTGGCGTGAGTATTGAACAGACCGCGTGGACGCTGGACGTGAAGGAGAGGGTGGCAGTCGCGACTTTTCGCCACGCACCCCGCAATCTCATGACCTTCGCGGATATGACCGCCCTCGAGTCGATCGTCCAGAAAGTCGCTGACGACGAGAGCATCTCGGTATTGGTCATCACCAGTGACACGCCCGACTACTTCGTGGCCCATGGTGACCTCGAAGACCTGCTGCGGCTGGGTCGTGGGGAGCCGTACGCCGGCGACGCCGGCTCGTGGCCCCGCACTCTGGGCCTGTTCGAGACCATGCCGCAGATCGTCATCGCTGCGATCAACGGTCAGGCGTGGGGCGGTGGACTCGAACTGTCGCTGGCCTGCACTCTGCGGATAGCCGGTCCGGCCGCAAGTCTCGGACTGTGCGAGGTGGGCCTCGGGTTGATTCCGGGCGGCGGGGGGACTCAGCGCCTGCCGCGGTTGATCGGCGCCGGGCGAGCAGCGGAGATGGTCCTCACGTCACGCCCGATCGACGCCGACGAGGCATTGCGTATCGGCCTCGTCCAGGCGGTGTTGCCCGACGCCCCATTCATCGACGCTGTCCTGGACTGGATTGCGCCGCTCGCGGCCAACCCGCCCCAGGCGCTCCGTGCCGCCAAGAAGGCACTGGCCGGCGCCGAGTACCTTCCGTTGGCAGACGGGCTGGCGCTCGAAGGCGAACTCGTGGGTCCGCTGCTCGCAGACCCGGAAGCCGTTGCTCTGCAAGAGCAGGAGCTGGCCCGGCACCGCTGACCGTCAGTTGGCGAGATCGGCCATGTCCAGGACGAAGCGATAGCGCACATCGCCCCGCGACAACCGGTCGAGTGCCTCGTTGACCTGGGTCGACGGCAGCACCTCGACGTCGGGAACGATGGCGTGTTCGGCGCAGAAGTCGAGCATGTCCTGGGTGCGGCGGCGTCCACCACTGCCGGCTGAGCTCAGCCGTTTCCGTCCGATCAGCAGATCCATGACGTCGACGGTCTGTGGTCCGAGATATCCGAGTGTGCACAGGTTTCCGTCGAGCGCGAGGGTGCGCAGGTATGGGCCGAGATCGTGCGGCACCGGCACGCAGTCGATGATGATGTCGAGTTGTATCTCGACGATCCGCATCTCGTGCGCCTGTTGACCTGGGCGCGGTTGGAACGGACGCCGTCCGGTGCGCTGTTCGGGCACGTCCCGAATCGGGATGTCGAGGCGTTCGCCGCGATCGAGTACGCGCAGACGCGTGGTGTCCTGGCTCTCCGCGTGACGGCGCGAAGGGCGTTCTGCACGTCCTAGCTGCGCCCGACGACCATCGCTGAGCGCTCGTGGTCGATGAACTTCTTCTCGTCTTCGAGCAGCGGTCCCGCGACCTCGGTGTCGGCGAGCACCGCGCGGAACGCGGCGTCCGTCGAATAGCAGGCCATCGCGATACCGTCGAACCGTGGGCCGCTGAATCCGGCCTGTTGCCAGACAGTCTCGGTCAGTGCGGTGTCGAGATGGATCTGCCGGTAGCCTTCTGATCCGGGCACTCGGCGTCCGAGTTCGGCGTGGGTGGTGCTCCAGTATTCGAGGAAGTCCTCAGGTGTCATGCCGTCGCGGCGAGTCAGGGCCATGGCGAGCACTATCGGTTGGTCGCCGGGCACCACGATGAACTCGGAGCCGACCAGAACTGTCGATCGCTCTGAATCCAGGCATGCCTGGGCCCGCAGCGTCTGCGTCAGCGACGACAGCAGCCCTGGCGCGGTGAGGTCCGCGTCCAGCTCGATGAATCCGGCGAAGGGCGGTGCGTCGTCTGTTTCGGATTCGTGAGCGAGTCCGCTGAGGATGCTCGCATCGTGCGTGACCCCGCGTGTGGGCCGGCCGGTCTCGGCCTGCAATCTGTCAGCCACAACGCTGATGTCACCCGGCTCTGCTCCGGGTACGACAGCCGCCAGGACGAGGACCTTGTGGTGCATCAGATGATGTCGACGGTGTCGAGAATCTTCTCTGCGTAGGCTGCGTCACCGTCGATGGAGACATGCTTGCGCCATGGGCTCCGGGTGGTTCCCCACAGTATGAAATCCGTTGCGGGCGAGTTGATGACCGTGTCGACGTTCGTCAGGCCGGTCTCGACCGTGAGCAGGTTCGAGCCGGGTTGCAGAGTCCACTCGCCGCCGCCGGGGCCGGTGAGTCGCACTCCGAGGGGGCGATCGAGCACTCCGCTCACGGGCGTGCACATTTGCGGTAGGCCGGTCCACATCCAGTCGACGGCCGCGCGGACCAGATCGTCTTCGGGGTCGGGGACGTCGCGGTCGACCGGCGCTTCGGGTCCGAGGAGATCGACGTACATGTGGCACCACATGTCGAACGCGAACGCATCTGAAAGTTGATGTGTCTGATAGGTTCCCAGATCGGTCAGGGTCATCGGAGCAGAGGCCAGCTCGTCTGCCTGCATCGCCTCGAGCACACCCATTGCGCCGTCGACGTTGGTGAGGAACTCGTCGGCCACCTGGGTGTTCGTCCAGTCGCGCCGCATATCGACGAGCTGGTTCTGCAACTCCTCTGCGGTCGTGGGAGCGGGGGCCGACGGATCAGGCTCGGGTGGGTCGACCATGACCTTGAAGTTCGAGCCGGTGTGCGCGACAAGGTCTTTGACCGACCAGCCCGCACACCGGCTGGGCGCGTCCCATTCCTTCGGGGTGAGACTGCGGACAATGAGCGAGTACCTGTTGGCGAGTTCTCGACTGGCGGTCAATCCGGCTGTGCTCATGACGGAATCCTTCGAATCACTGGCGCTCGGCAAATGTGACCTGCGCCTCAGTTGGTTCGAGTCAACCACCAAACAGGCGTGACTGTCAAGAAACTAGTTCGCGCATGCTGGTGTTCAGAAGGGTGGTGGGTTCTCCTCGCTCTTTCTGCGGTTGCGTAGTCGTTCTTGTTGACGGCGTGTGTGTTTGGCGTGGGTGCGGGTGTGTTGTCGGGTGGTTGGTGGCGGTGTGTTTCGGGGTGGTGGGGGCGGGGGTGTGTGGGGTTCCCAGTCGTCGAAGACGATGTGGCGTAGTGCTGGGAAGAGGTCGTTGCCGGTCCAGGCGGGGCCGTGGTAGTTGCGGCCTGTGGGTGTGGTGAAGATGAGGCGGGGGCGGCCCGTAATCGGGTCCGGCCATTGGTCGTCAAGCCAGTCAGAATGAGTTTTGACCAGGTGGTGGAAGCGGCAGAGTGCTTTCATGCCGTCGGGGTGGGTGTGGCCGCCGTTGTCGGGGTCGTGGTGGTTGTATTCGCAGGTGTGGTCGAGGTCGGCGGTCCAGGCGGGTTTGTTGCAGCCGGGCCACACGCAGTAGAGGTCTCGCATGCGGATGAAGTCGTCGAGGACGGTGGAGGGCCGGTAGGAGTCGCCGGGTTGTACGACCGGCAGTGGGACGGCTTGCCAGTACGGTGGTGCGGCTGCTTCGGCGACCATTTCGTCGTAGCGCGGGGGTTCGGGTGCGCGGGAGTACACGGTCGCGCGGGTGGGGCCGCGGTCGCGGTCGGGTGCCGCAGCAGGTGGGGAAGACGTCTGGGTCTTTCCGTCTGTCTCAGATTCAGACGTTGTCTCTGGATCCGCTTGTGCTTCGGGCCCGGCTGCACGATCAGCCTCGGGGTTGCCCGCAGGCTTGGGTTCTGTTTCCGGGTCGTGGTCGGTTGCGGCGGCTTCAGTAGTAACGGCAGCAGCCTTGTCGGCTGCGGCTGCGGCTGCTTGGTCTTGGGCGTAGAGGTCGGCGTATTCGGCTTCGGCGCGGAGGTCGTGGTCGTTCCAGGGGGGTTGGGATTGTTCATAGTCGTTGCGCATCGGGCGTTGTTTCGTCTCGGGTCGGCCGGCGATGTCGCGGACATGTTCGCCGGAGATGACGCCGTGGCCTTGGAGGTAGCCGGGGTTGTCGGCGTCGCCGTCGATGGTGGCTTGGTCGGCGATGACGTGCAGGACGAGTGTGGCGTCGATCCCGGAGACCACCATGTCCGCGGGCCACGTCCAGATATTCGCCGAGCAGGGGTGTTTCGGGTCTTTGGGGCATTCGCACGCGAATTCTCGTCCCATGACTGTGGCGAAGAGAGCGTCGGACATGCGTTCGGATTTGCGGCGGGGGTCGGCTTTGCACACGGACATGGCGAGTTTTTCGAGTCGTTGCATGATCAGGCCGTTGCTTTCGGCGGATCCGACGGCGTCCAGGGCTGACATGCCGTCGCCGATGTTGTTGTTCCACACTCCGCGGCGCTTCTTGGCGTCTGCGCGGTTCTCCCTGACGAGGTCGGGGTCGCGGAGCATGATCATCGCATCGACCATGTCCCGGATCCGGTTTTTCGACCATGATCCGCGGCGGCGGAGTTGGGCGGCGATGTCGCGGTCGATGTCGGCCATGTACTCGGAGCCGTCGATCAGGTCGGTGCGGGAGACGATCTCAGCAATATGGTGGGCCGCGACCTGCCCTTCTTTCAACAACTGTTTGACGTGCGGGAGCCGGTCGCGCAGGGCCAAGGCGCGGGTGAGGTAGTGCTCGGCGCCTTGTTGGGTGATCTGTTGGGCGGCGGCCAGTTGCGCGGCGCACACCGCGAATGGGTCGACCGCCCGCAACGCGACCGGGGTGTTTTCTAGGGGTGCGACGACTTGGCGGTGCAGCTGGGCGGCGCTGTCGTAGCGGACCCATTCGAAGTAACTCTGCGCGGTCACGGACCGCTCACAGTTGCGCAACAACTCGTTGGGCCGCAACCAATTCGCGGGGCCGATACCGGCCACCCGCTGCACTTCGACATCCCCACACTCGAACATATGAGCGACTATGCCAGAAGGGTGTGACAATCCACCGAGAACTCGATCGTCGCAGTTCAACGCCCTGGAGGTCCCGTGATTAATGGCTGGACACATGCGCAAACGCATCGGGACGCTGATCAACGCCAACCTGCGGTACACCTACGGGCAGTGAGTAGACCGGAGTCACTCGTCAGCGCAGGTGGGCGGTTTCGTTCACAGTCTCGATGACGAACCGGCCTGAACGCATCACGGCGATGCGACTCATCGAGGTGTAGCCGGGATTGAAGAAGAACGGCGACGGCGCCTGCAGGATGTCGGTGAGCAGCGTGTTGATGGCGCCGCCATGAGAAGCGACAACCGTCAGCTGTCCCGGCGCGCGCTCGACTGCCTCGAGTACCGCGGCGCGCATACGTGCAGCGAGCTCGACCTTGTCGTAGTCGGGGATGAAGTCGTCGAACCGGGCCTCGGCGAAGGCCTTTCCGCGTGGTGTCTCGGCGATGGCCTCGGGCGTGGAATAGGTGGTCCGGTCGCTGTCCCACTCGCGCAGTCTCTCGTCGACGACGACGTCGAGGCCATGGGGCTCGGCCGCGAACAGTGCGGTCTCGTGGGCTCGCGTGTAGTGGCTGGAGACGACCTGCGCCACAGGTTCATTCCGTAACCAGTCGCCCAATCGGCGGGCCTGGCTGACGCCTTCGTCTCCGAGTCCGGGGTCGGCCACACCGAGATCACCGGGGAGTCCGTGGCGGACCAGGATGACCCGGCTGGCGTTCGCCAGGGTGTCGGCAACAACGGCGCCTGCGTCCACCACCTGTGTCATGGCGTCACCGTGCCGCGCAGGTGTGCGGTGTCGTTGATCGAATCGACGATGATCACGCCGGAATCCAACTTTCGAACGCGGGCAACCGAGGTGTATGCCGGGTTGTGCCAGAACGTCTTCGGCATCTCCAGTACATCGGCGACGGCGGCGTTGATGATGCCTCCATGGGCCACCGCGACCACTCGACCGGATTCGTACCGGTCGAAGATCTGATCCAGCGCCGATCGTGCGCGGGCCCGGAACTTGGGCAGGTTCAGGTCAGGGACGTATTCCTCGAATCGGCCGTCGCGCACTGCCGTCAGCCGAGCGTCGTCGGGTGCCATGTCCTCGAGAGCCATGTAGTCCTCAGGGCTTATGTCGTCGTCCCATTCTCGGAGGTCTTCGAGCACGAGGTCGACTCCGCGGCCCATGCCCTCTGCGAGGGTCTCGGCAGTCTGGAGGGCACGGGCCAGTGGGCTCGCGACAATGGCGTCGATCTGCTCGTGACGAAGCCACGTGGCGAGCTTGCGGGCATCCGCGATCCCCTCGGGCGCCAGGGCAGGGTTGCGCACCCGCGAGACGGGCTGGCCGTGCCGTACGAACAGAACCTCGATCATGAATACCTTCCGGGGGTAATCGCCGGTAGCTCTAGCCGCCGATGGTGCGATCGGTGCTCCAGTACGGAGCCCGCAGTGCCTTCTTGTCGAGCTTGCCCATCACATTGCGCGTCAATTCTTCGACCACAACGTACTTCTTGGGGCACTTGTACGATGCCATGGACTCTTTGGCGAATGCCTTCAACTCGTCGATGTCGAGGTGTGCATCGGCCTCCGCAACAACCAGAGCGAGCAGGGATTCGCCGAGATCCTCATCAGGAACCCCGATGACCGCCACCTCGGCGACCGCTGGGTGGGTCAGCAGAACTCGTTCGCTCTCTGCCGGATACAGATTGACGCCGCCCGAGACCACCATGTCGGCTACTCGATCTGTGATGAAGACATAGCCGTCCTCGTCGACGTAGCCGACGTCGCCGAGAGTGGCCACGCCTGGCAAAATGTAAGCCGCAGCAGTCTTTTCGGGGTCCGCGTGATAGACGACGCTGCGCTCTGGTGGCGTGCGGAATCCGAGAACCCCCACCTCTCCGCGGCCCAGTTCGGTCCCGTCTGAGCCGACGACCACCGCCTCGAACGGTGCGGTTGCCCGACCGACCGACCGGGGGTGCGCCAGCCATTCGACGGAATCGATCCGGCAGACCGAACCGATCTCGCTACCGCCGTACGACTCGACGAGGATCGGGCCGAACCAGTCGATCATCGCGCGCTTGACGTCGGCAGGACATGCGGAGCCCGTGTGGGCAACCCATTCGAGACTCGTCACGTCGTACTTGGCACGGGTCTCCGCGGGCAGCGCCAGTAGACGCTGGAAGTGGGTCGGAACCATCAGGGTGGAGGTGACCCGATGGGTTTCGATCAGGGACAACGCGCGTTCGGCGTCGAACCGGCCCATGACGACCACGGGATGACCCGACAGCAGGTGCCTGATCGCGGTGAGTGGGCCGTTGTGCTGCAAGGGGCCGACGACGAGGTGGACGCCTGCCGGGTATCCGGACCGGGCGGCGACCGCATCGGCATACTCCTGTGCCGAGTCCACAGGAGCGGGCAACCAGCGCACCTGCGTGCCGCGGGCTCGACCGGTGGTTCCGGAGGTGTAGACCAGCGGGGGACGGGCGGGCCGATCAGCCGGGTCTACAGGCGCGGCCGCAGGGGCGGCGGGGGCAACGACCTGCTGCCAAGGGACGTTCCTGTCGCCTGCCTCGGTGTTGTGGACGATCACCGCCCGCAGGCCGGTCTTCTGCGCTGCTGCGATGGAAGACGCCAGACCCAGAGGGCCCGTCACCACGGCGACAGCTCCGGAATCGAGCAGCTGATCAGCCATTTCGTCGGGTTTGAGCTGCCGCGACACAGCGACCGTCCCGACGCCGCGACCGATTGCTGCGGCATGGGTGAGCAGTGTTTCCATGCTGTTCTCACCGATCACCGCGACCCGCTCGTCGGGGTCGGGTGCCAGTGCGATGAGGTGTGCGCCGAGCGCATCGAGAGCGTCCGCGGCCTCGGCCCACGTCAGCCAGCTGTTGTCGTCGATCAGTGCAATCCCGCTGGGATCGGACACCGCCCGATCTCTGATTCGGTCGAGCATCGACTTTTCTCCTTCAAACGGTCCACGTCCGGGCCTATCGTGCGATTTACTGGACACCAAGTCAAGTAAGAAGCAGCCTGACCACAGACCTTAGTAACTTTATAGTGATTCTACTTACATTGGGCTACAGTTGTGGTCCATACTGTAGAAGACGTAAACAAAGTCAGCCCGAACGTCGTCGCTGCATTGTTGCTGAAACCAGAGAAGAGGTGCTCGTGGTGACTTCGACCGCGACAAACGCAACCCGTGAGGCCATCGAGCCCGTCGGATCGAATGACCCGACACCCAGCCGTGAGGTGGTCCTGGACCTCCACCGGCGTATGGTCCGGATCCGCCAGTTCGAAACAGAGGCCGGTCGCCTGATGGAAGGCGGCAAGCTGCCGGGATTCCTTCACCTGTACGTCGGTCAAGAAGCTGTGGCGGCGGGCGCGATGAGCAACCTGCGCGACACCGATCAGATCTCGTCGACCCACCGCGGACACGGTCACGCCGTGGCGAAGGGCGCCCAGTTCCGACAGATGTTCGCCGAGCTCTTCGGTCGTGTCGACGGCTACTGCAAGGGCCGCGGCGGTTCGATGCACATCAATGACCTCTCCATCGGCATGCTCGGCGCCAATGGCATTGTCGGCGGCGGTATCCCGATCGCAGTCGGAGCAGCCTTCGCCGCGAAGTACCGGGGTGAGGACACCGTTGCCATCCCGTTCTTCGGTGACGGCGCCAGCAACATCGGCGCGTTCCACGAGGCCGCGAACATGGCAGGCATCCTGAACCTCCCGGTCGTCTTCGTCTGCGAGAACAACGGATATGCCGAGTTCACGGCGCTGCGCGACCACATGAAGCTCGAGAACGTGGCCGATCGTGCGCCGGCGTACGGCTTCCCGAGCGAGATCTGCGACGGCATGGACGCCATCGCGGTACGCGCCGCGGTGGGCCGTGCCGTCGAGCGCGCCCGGAACGGCGGCGGCCCGACCCTCGTCGAGGCCAAGACCTACCGCTACTACGACCACCAGGGTGTCAAGGGTCTGCGCAAGACCTACCGCACCCAGGAAGAGGTCGAGGCGTGGAAAGAGCGGGACGCCATCAAGTTACTCGAGGCGCGGGCGGTGTCCGAGGGCCTCGTGACCGAAGGTGAGTTCGCGAACATCTGGGCCGAGGTCGATGCCGACATCGCCGAATCCGTCGCTTTCGCGGAGAACAGCCCGTTCCCCGACCTGGCCGATTTCGCCCTCAACGTCTACAGCGACTGAACCTTTAGAAAAGGCTGAACCAATGTCTACTGCAACAGAATTGACCGCACCCGCGGAGGCCGCCACGGCCCGGGTCACCACGTACGTCAAGGCGTACAACGAGGCCGTCGCGCAGACCATGCGGGAGAACGAAGACGTCTTCGTCATCGGAGAGGACGTCGCCGGATACGGCGGGGTCTTCCACATGTACGACGGACTTCTCGAAGAGTTCGGTCCGCGCCGGATGGTCGACACCCCGATCGCCGAGATGGGCCTGATCGGCCTCGGAGTTGGAGCCGCCGCGCGCGGACTGCGCCCGATCGTCGACATCATGTTCATGGACTTCCTGGCGGTCGCGCTCGACCAGGTGGTGAACCAGGCCGCCAAGATGAAGTTCATGTATGGCGGCGAGGTCAAGGTTCCGATGGTCATCGCCGTTGCCTACGGCGCCGGCGTGAGCGCGGGTGCTCAGCACTCGCAGAGCCTGGAGACCTGGCTGGCGCACACGCCCGGACTCAAGGTCGTGATGCCGTCCAACGCATACGACGCCAAGGGGCTGATGGTCTCGGCAGTGCGCGATGACAACCCGGTCGTCTTCATGCTGAACAAGGTGCTGCTCGGCGCCCGCGGTGAGGTACCCGAAGAGGTCTACGAGATCCCGCTCGGACAGGCGGCAGTTCCGCGCGAGGGCGATGACGTCACCATCGTGGCCTTCGGTCGCATGGTCGTCGAAGCGCTCAAGGCCGCGGATATCCTGGCCGAATCCGGCGTATCGGTGGAGGTCGTCGACCCGCGGTCGGTCCAGCCGCTCGACACCGCGACCATCGTGAAGTCGGCGTCGAAGACCAATCGCATCCTCGTGGTCCACGAGGCCGTGACCTTCGGCGGTATCGGCGCCGAGGTGGCCGCGCAGATCCAGGAGGAGGCGTTCGACTACCTCGATGCCCCGGTCCTGCGTATCGGCGCGCCGTTCACCCCGGTCCCGTTCAGCACGCCGCTGGAGAAGGCCTACGTGCCCGACGCCGACCGAATCGTCGCCGGAGCGCGGCGTCTGCTCGAAAGGGGCTGAGTCGTGGCACAGCAGATCGTGCTGCCGAAACTCGGCCTCACGATGCAAGAAGGGGTGATCGGCGAGTGGCTGGCCACCCCGGGACAGCGCATCGGTATGGGTGACGTCCTCCTGCGCCTCGAGACCGACAAGGTCGAGGTCGACGTGGAGGCCGAGGCCGAAGGGTTCCTCGCCACGAACGCAAAGGCCGGCGACGTACTGCCGGTCGGCGCGGTCATCGGCTGGTTACTCGGTGAGGGTGAACAAGCGCCGGATGGAGCCGCGCCGGTGGCGGCCGAGGAACTCGCTGCTCCCGAGGCGCCGGCTGCCAGTGCCGCCACCCCTGCGGCCGCGACCGGGGACGGAACCCGGCTCAAATCGTCGCCGAACGCCCGACGCGTCGCAGCCGAAGCCAACGTCGATCTCACCGCTGTGCGCGGTACCGGACCCGGTGGGCGCATCGTGTCCGAGGATGTCGAAGAGTTCTTGGCCGCTGCACCACAGCCCGCTGCCGCCGCATCGATCGCTGCTGCTGCGTCCGAACCTGCAGGCGAGTCAGCAGGCCAGTTCGTCGGACCCCTGGTCCGGCGGCGTGCCGCCGAATTGGGAGTCGATCTCACTGCGCTCGTGGGCACCGGTATCGGTGGCCGGGTCACCAAGGCCGACGTCGAGAAGGCCGCCGGATCGTCGGCGGCTTCCGCACCGTCCGCAGCCACTGCACAACCGGCACCTGTGTCCGGACCGCAACCGGGCGAGGTCATCCCGTTGTCCGGCATGCGGGGAGCGATCGCCCGCAACATGGTCGACAGTCTGCAGACGATGGCGCAGTTGACCCACGGCTACGAGGCGGACGTGACCGCCCTGGTCGCAGCGCGTGCACAGCTCAAGGCGGAAGCCGGTGAGACCGGTGCGAAGGCGCCGAGTCTGAACGACTTCATCATGAAAGCGGTTGCCGTTGCGTTGCAGCAGCATCCGTTGCTGAACGCGGGTATCGCCGACGACAAGATCACCTTGTTCTCCGAGATCAACCTCGGTGTCGCGGTGGCGGTGGAAGGTGGACTCATCGTCCCGGTCGTCAAGGGCGCAGATGCACTGTCGGTGGGCGAGATCGCCGGTCGTACCGGCGCACTCGCAGCGGCCGCACGAACGGGCAAGCTCGCGATGGCAGACATGGAAGGTGCGACGTTCTCCGTCAGCACCCTCGGTGCCTATGGTGTCGACTTCTTCACGCCTGTTATCAATCCGGGCAACGTGGCGATCCTCGGTGTCGGCCGTGTCAAGGACGGATTCCGCTGGGAGGGCGAGACTCCCGTCAAGACCCAGGTCTTGACGTTGAGCCTGACCTTCGATCACCGGGCCGTCGACGGGGCTCCCGCCGCGGAGTTCCTGCGCACCCTCAGCGCCGTGCTGTCGCGACCGCTGAGCCTGCTGGCCGGGTAGGTACGCCATGGATTCGGTCGCCATCGACGCAACCCTGTTCGCCCAGCTCGATCCGCCGCTGCTGGCCGGAAGTGGCTGTGCAGAATGCGATGTCGTGGTGTTCCCGGCCGCGAATCGGTGTCCGGGCTGCGCCGGGGTCGACGTCGTACGACAGGCGTTGCCAGGGCGTGGCACGGTCTGGACCTGGACACGGCAATCGTTCGCGCCGAAGCCGCCGTTCGAGGCGCCTGCATCCGGTTTCGAACCGTTCGTCGTCGGCTACGTCGACCTCGGTTCGGTGCTGGTCGAATCCAGGATCGTCGGTGAGGTCGCCATCGGCGATCAGGTCGAGCTGTGTCTGCTCGACGTCAGTGATGCCGAGTTCACCTTTGCTTTCGCGAAGGTCCCGTCCGAGAGGGTGTCGTCGTGAGCAAAGAGGACATCTACATCGTTGGCGCGGGTATGCACGCCTTCGGGCGGCACGACGGTGTCACCGGTATGGACATGGGCGAGCACGCGCTGCGTGCGGCCCTCGCGGATGCAGGTATCAGCTGGTCCGATGTGGATGCCGCGGTCGGTGGCAGCAACGTGTCCGGCAAACCGGACTCGCTGGTGTCGCGCCTGGGCCTGACCGGAGTTCCGTTCACCACGGTCAAGAACGGTTGCGCCACAGGTGGAGTCGCCCTGTCGACCGCTGCCGACATGCTGACCGCGCGCCGCGCCGACGTGGTGGCGGTCGTGGGTTTCGACAAGCATCCGCGCGGTGCGTTCGGTTCCGACCCGGCGGCCTACGGCCTCGGCCAGTGGTACGCCCGCACCGGCATGATGGTCACCACCCAGTACTTCGCGATGAAGACACGACGGTACTTTCACGAGCACGGCCTCGATGAACACGCACTCGCCGCGGTGTCCGAACGCGCTTTCGCCAATGGTGCCGCGCACCCGATGGCGTGGCGCCGCAAGCCGTTGACCGCGCAGCAGGTGCTCGATTCCGCACCGGTCAACGATCCGCTGACCCAATACATGTTCTGCTCGCCGGGCGAAGGCGGCGTGGGTCTGATCCTGGCGCGTGACGACCGGGCATTCGATCTGTGCGACAACCCGATCCGGCTGGCCGCAGTCGAGGTGCGCACCCGCAGATTCGGATCCTTCGAGGTGTTCTCGCCCTGGCTCCACACCGAACCCGTCCACAGCCCCAGCATCGATGCGGCTGCCGCTGCTTTCGCCAGTGCCGGGGTGAGTCCGTCCGACGTGCAGGTCGCGCAGTTGCAGGACACCGACTCGGGCTCGGAGATCATCCACATGGCCGAGACCGGTCTCTGCGCACACGGAGACCAGGGCAAGCTCCTCGACAGTGGCGCAACACGGTTCGACGGTGAGCTACCCATCAACACCGATGGCGGTTGTCTCGCCGGCGGCGAGCCGATCGGCGCATCCGGTTTGCGTCAGGTCCACGAGGTGGTCCGGCAACTGCAGGGGCGGGCCGAAGGCCATCAGGTGCCGAACCGCCCGTCCGTCGGCTTCACCCACGTGTATGGCGCCCCGGGACTGTCGGCGTGCACTGTTCTGACCACGTGATCTCGAAAGGCTCGCTGTGACCAAGGCTCTCGACGTCGTCCCCGAACTGGCAGATTTCCAGGCGGAGGTCCGCGACTGGCTCGCATCGATCCTGCCGCCGCGGCCGGCACCCTCCCCGGACGCCCGGCCTGATCTGGCGGTGTTCCGCAATCTGTCCGACGAGGACGAACTCGCGCTGCTGAACGCGGTCCGCGACTATCGCAGGCAGCGCTTCGACGCCGGCTACGGCGCTGTGACCCTGTCGATCGAACACGGCGGGCGGGGACTGCCTGCGTCGTTCGCTTCGGCTATTGCCCAGGCAGAGCGCGACTTCGATGTTCCGCCGTCCACAGAACTGATCAGTGTCACCACAGGTCTGGTCGGTCCGGCCGTGGCGATGTTCGGTTCCGACGAGCAGCGGGCTGCCTACGCCAACCCGTTGCTCCGTACCGATCTGCTGGCCTGCCAGCTCTTCAGTGAGCCCGGGGCGGGTTCCGACCTGGCGGCGCTCAGCTGCCGCGGTGTCCGGCAGGGCGATGAGTGGGTGTTCAACGGGCAGAAGGTCTGGTCGTCCGGAGCTCGATTCGCCGATCTCGGGATGTTGCTCGCCCGCACCGACCCTGATGTGCCGAAACACAAGGGCATCACGGCGTTTCTCATCCCGCTCGACGCCGAGGGCGTCGAGATCCGGCCGATCCGCCAGATGAGTGGCGGCGCCTCTTTCAACGAGGTGTTTCTCCACGACGTGCGCGTCCCGGACAGCATGCGGCTCGGCGAGGTGGGCCACGGCTGGAAGGTCGCCGGTGCCACCCTCGCCTTCGAGCGCACCGCCTCGGGGTCGGTCACCCGCAAGAAGGGTGGCTCGGTCGCCGAACTGGTCTCGTTGGCACAGTCCCTGGGGGTTTCGGACGATCCGCTCGTCCGTCAGGACATCGCCGACGTCTACATCCGCTCTGAACTCCGTGCCGCCACCGCCGATCGCGTCGCCCGCGCTGCCGCGGCGGGAATCTCGCCGGGACCGGCAGCGTCGGTCGGCAAACTGATGGCGTCGGACGTACTCGGCAAGATCGGCGAGATCGCGGCGGACCTGCTGGGCAACAACGTCACCGCCAATATCGACGACGATCAGTTCGCCTGGACCGAACACCTGCTGGGTAGCCCGGGATATCGACTGGCCGGCGGAACCGATCAGATCCAGCGCAACATCATCGGTGAGCGAGTGCTCGGTCTACCGCCGGAGCCCCGCGAGAACCGCGATCAGCCCTGGTCGCAGCGCGACAAGCGCTGACCCGGGGTTACCAGGCGAGTGCGGCGGCCAGTCGCTCACGGTGGAGCGCAGTGCCGCCGAAGAGCTGGGCGTCGGCGCGGGCGCGTCGAAAGTACAGATGGCAGTGGTGTTCCCAGGTGAAGCCGATACCACCATGGAGTTGGACCGCCTCGGCGCTGACGGTCCGGTAGACATCGCTGCACCACGCCTGGGCGACTGCGCTTGCCTCGACGAGATCGTCGGCCTCCACCGCTCGGGTGACTGCTGACCTACTCGACTCGACGAGCACCAACAGGTCGGCGAGGGTGTGTTTGACGGCCTGAAAACTGCCGATCTCGCGTCCGAACTGCCGACGCTCTTTCACGTACTCGACGGTCTGGTCGAGACTGGTCTGCGCTCCGCCGAGCTGTTCGGCGGCCAAGACGATGCAGGCGATGTCCAGTGCGGGAAGTATTGCAGCAGCGGCCGTTCCACCAGTGGTCAACCGCGTCGCAGAGACGTCGGTGAGAGTGACGGACCCCTGCCCGCGGGAGAGGTCGAGGGTCTCGAGCGGAACGACGGCTGCGCCGGGTGTGGCCGAATCGACCAGGAACACGTCGGGACCGTCAGGAGTGTCAGCGGGGATGACCAACCAGCGAGCACCGGCAGCACCGAGAACGGCGGGAGCGCGTCCGGTGAGCGACCACGAGCCGGCCTGATCGGCCGCGGTGAACATCAGATCATTTGGGGACCACCAGCCCTGGCGGTTCAGCCCGGCGACGGCAGCGGGAGTTCCCTCGGCGATCTCGGAGAGAACGTCGTCTGCACCGCCGGTGTTGACGAGTACCTGTCCGGCGAACACGGTCGAGAGGAAGGGCACGGGCAGCAGCGCGGCGCCGAGCTCCTCGGCCACCACGACGAGTTCGGCCAATCCGCCGAGTCCACCGCAGGATTCGGGCAGGCCCAGTGCTCCGACGCCGATCTGCTCGGCGATCACGGACCAGGCCGTGGCATCCCAGCCGGGGCCCGAGGCGTCGAGTGAACGACACAGGTCCGGTCCGCCGAGGTCGGCTGCTGCATCGCGTACTGCTGCGCGCAGATCGTCCAGTTCGGTGCTCATCGGCCACTTTCCAGGGTCGCGTGTGCTGCAGCAAGCCGTGCGACAGGTACGCGGCGGGGTGAGCACGAGACGTAGTCGAGGCCGATGGAGTTCAGGAACGAGATCGACTCCGGATCGCCGCCATGTTCTCCACAGACGCCGAGTTTCACCGTCGGCCGTGACCCACGAGCCCGCTCCGCCGCCATCGCGACCAGTGCGCCCACGCCATCGCGGTCGAGTACGGCGAACGGGCTGTCGGTCAGCAGGCCGTGGTCCAGATAGTGGGCGAGCATGGTCTTCTCGACGTCATCGCGCGAGAATCCGTAGGTCAACTGGGTCAGGTCGTTGGTGCCGAACGACAGGAACTCGGCGTCGGCGGTCAGCGAGGCGGCGAGCAGCGCTGCGCGCGGGGTCTCGACCATGCTGCCCACGAGGTAGGGGACTTTGACGCCGGTGTCGGTTGCGACGGCGGCGGCTGCGCTGTCCACCTGGGTGATGGCTTTGCTGAGCTCGCCGGGCAGCGAGACCAGGGGGATCATGACCTCGAGTACCGGCGAGAGCCCCTCTGCGTTGACCGTCACCCAGGCACGGAACAGCGCTTCGGCCTGCGCGGGGTACAACCGTTGCTGCACCATCGCGAAGCGGACGCCGCGCAGGCCCAGCATCGGATTGGATTCGTGTGTCGCCGCGGCACGTTCGGCCTGGGCGGCATCGCGATAGTGGCCGTCGGTAGGCAGGAACTCGTGCAGGGGTGCGTCGAGCAATCGCACCGTGATCGGTCGGTTGCCGACCACTCGCAGCAGATCGGTGAAGTCCGATTGCTGTGCGGTGGTCAGAGCTGCGATGGCCTCGATCTCCTCGGCCTCGCTCTCGGCGAGAACGAGACGCTGCACGAGCGGCAGTTGGTCGCCCATGAACTGATGTTCTGTGCGGCACAAGCCGATTCCCTCGGCTCCGAGCCGGAAAGCGGTGGCGGCGTCCTCGGCGTTGTCGGCGTTGGTGCGGATGCCCAGTTCACGGATCTCATCGGCCCAGCCGAGGAGGACCTCGAGTTCGGGTGATGGTTCTGCTGGACGGATCATGACGGCTCCGGCGTAGATGTCGCCGGTCCGGCCGTTGACCGAGACGACATCGCCCTCGGACATGGTGACACCGTTGGCGGTCACGGTGCGTGCGGTCAGGTCGATGCGTAGGGAGGTGGCACCGCAGACCGCCGGCCGTCCTGCACCACGCGCGACAACAGCGGCATGGGATGCCAGGCCGCCGTTGGACGTGACGACCGCGGTGGCGGCGAGCAGCGCGGGTACGTCGGCGGGACTGGTCTCGGAGGCGACGAGGACGACGTCCTTGCCCTGACCGGCCAACTGGAGCGCGCGTTCACTCGACAGGGCGATCTCGCCGATCGCAGCCCCCGGAGATGCGGGCAGGCCCTGGGCGAGTAGTTCCTCGTTGCCACTGAGCTTGAGCTGCGCGTGCAGTAGATCCTGCATCAGGTCGGGCTCGAGCATCCGGACTGCTTCGCTGCGTTCGATCGAGTGGTCGTTGGCCAGGTCGACCGCGAGGTGGGTGACCGCACGCGGGCCCGGATGTTCGAGCGCGCCCGCGCTGAGCAGGGCGAGCTGCCGGTCGCGGACTTCGAACTCGACCTCCGCGACGCCACGTAGATGTGGTTCGAGGGTTGCGAAGATCTGATCGAGGATGGTGACGCCACCGGGGACCTGGCCGAGGGGTTCGCCGGGGCCGGGGTTGGGGTCGGTGCGGCGGACACCGAGGTGGAAGACGCCGTGCGGGGCATACTTTCCCGTCTCCAGGTCGCGGCTGATCGCGGAGCCGTACCCCGACTCGTTCCACGACCCGAGTCGCAGGGCCCGGACGTGGAGGGCGATGCCGAGATCGTCGGGCAGAGAAAGCGCCTTGCGGGCACGCTGGCCGCGGGGGGAGGCCCACCGGGCCAGCATCGCCTTGGCCGCGAGTCCGAGTTGTTCGGCAGGATCGGCGGGATAGGGCGCGCCGGTGGTTTCCTCGATGAGATCGAGCAACGCGGGGACCCGAGCGCGGCTGTCGGGATGATCGTCGTCGAGGTCATCGAGATCGTCGACGTCGACACCCAGGGCGCCTTCGGCGACGAAGCGCAGATTCGCGGCCCAGGAGTCGTAGATGTCGCGGTCGCGGCCGATGACCTCGACCAGGGCGTCGATGTTGCGGTTCGACAAACCGATGACCGAGATCGCGGGCGGCAGCGCCGATACCGGCACCGGCGCGCTGCAGCGCAGGTGCATCAACATCGGGCGACGTTCGGTGCGGGTGGCAGGCCAGATGCCGCGGACTGCCAGCTTTTCGAGCAGATCGATCGCGGTGTTCGCGGTTTCCCGGTTCTCCAGGCCACTGCCGGATCCGATCGGAACGGTCAGGCCCGGCACCACCGGTAGACCGAGAGCGACGAGATTGTCCATCTCGACACCGTGAACACCGAGTACGTCGGCTCCGAGTCCCCGGCCGCGGCCCTGTCCATAGGGGACCGCAGCTCGGGTATAGGAATGAACAGAGTTGTCGGACAGAGTCATTCCGCGCTGCCAGCGACGAGCTTCTCTTCGAGGGCCTCGTCTTCGGCGCGGGTGACGCCGAGCATCATCAGCACGTGCTGGTGCAGCCACATCCAGACGGTGTGGTAGCCGTCGGTCAGCGGAGAGGTGAGGGACGCGGTGTCGCCACCGTCGAAGCGCTCGAGCGCGACATTGAGCTGATCCCGATATGCGAGGAGGTCTGCGGACTGCTTGCCCGCGCGCCGGAGCATCTTCGACACGTCGGTATGGATGTCGTCGAGTTGGTCGCGGATCCGGGCGTCGTACTGGGCGTCCGAGTGATCGTTCACCGAGCCGTCCGGCCGGCACTGCCATGCGGTGCACAACTCGCGCAGGCGTCGGTTGACCGGGAGGAAGGCGTGCAGGAAGTCGTTGACCGCCTTCTCTTCGTCGCTGCCCTCCGGCAACCGGACGAGTGCGCCGGCCGCGCTGATCCCGGCGGGGGTCGGCATCACCATCGGGCCCTTGGCGACGGCGTCCCCGGCGTCGATCACCAGCTGCAGCTCGGGTGAGACCGGGCCGCGGAACATCCCCTTGACCACGAGGCCGACCAACTCGCTCGATGCGGTGGCCTGCGTGGACGTATTGGTCGCGAGGTCGTTCATGGTGCTCCTCGATTGGTTCTCGGTGCCCCGGGGTCGGGGGACCTGCGTCGGCGGTGACTGATACACCACCTCGGCCGGGACTGTGACGGTGCTCATAACCTACCCAAATAGTAGTGGATGTCAAGAAAGAGCCCGAAACTATGTACAGAATTGATGCGGTCAAGTTACTTGACAGTGCATCCTCAAAGTCGGATACGCTCTCTGTGACGGCCACCACTCGGCTCCGCGGAGGCGACATGGGACGGCGTAGCTCGACCAGATATCGGACAACAGTGAGGCGCGGCAATGGCAGACCGGAACGAGCTCTACATCGGCGGCAAGTGGGTTCCTTCCGCAGGTGAGGGCACGATCGATGTCCTCGAGGCGGCCACCGGGCAGCTCATGGCACGTGTTCCGGCGGGCACGGAAAGCGACGTCGACGACGCGGTCGCCGCGGCGAGGGCCGCCTTCGGTGAATGGTCGCAGTCGCCGGTCGCTGATCGGATCACTGTGTTGCGCCGGATCGCCGACGGTCTTGTCGCACGGGAAACCGAACTGGCCGAGATGATGGCCCGCGAGGTGGGTACGCCGATCGCCCGCTCCCGCTCCGTCCAGGTCGGGCTGGGGGTGACCATCTTCCGGTCGATGGCCGACATCCTGGAGACCACCAGTCTCGAGGAGAGGCGGGGCAACTCCCTGATCCTCAAGGTCGGGGTGGGTGTGGTCGGGGCGATCACGCCCTGGAACTACCCGCTCTACCAACTCGCCGCGAAGGTCGCGCCTGCGATTGCCGCCGGCTGCACGTCCGTCGTGAAGCCGAGCAGTGTCGCGCCGCTCGCAGCGTTCGTGGTCGCGGAGATCGCCGAAGAAGCCGGGTTGCCCCCGGGCGTCCTCAACATCGTGACCGGCGCAGGCGGCCGTGTGGGCGAGCGCCTTGCGGGCCACCCCGACGTCGATCTCGTCAGCCTCACCGGATCCACCTCGGCAGGGGCTCGGGTCGGACAGGTAGCTGCAGCCGACATCAAGAAAGTAACCCTCGAGCTCGGGGGCAAGTCCGCGTTCATCGTGGCGCCCGACGCTGATGTCGACGCAGCGGTCACCGCCGCTGTCCGGGGTTGCTACGTCAACAACGGACAGACCTGCGCCGCCACGACGCGGCTGCTCGTGCCCATCGGGGACCTCGAGCAGGTCGAGGCCAAACTCGTCGAACTGGTCGGCGGCCAGAGTGTCGGTGATCCGCTCGATGAGGCGATCGACATCGGTCCGATGGCGTCGCGTGAACAGCAGCAGACCGTTCTCGACATGCTTTCGGACGTCCCCGCAGACGCAGTCTTCCTGGTCGGCGGTCCGGGAGAGGTCACCGGTCTCGATGAACGGTTGCAGGCCGGATTCTTCGTTCGCCCGACGGTCGTGAGCCGCGTCGACAACACCTCGGCGATCGCCCGTGACGAAGTGTTCGGACCGGTGCTCACTGTCCTCACCTACAGCGACATCGACGAGGCGATCGACATCGCCAACGATTCCGACTATGGACTGTCCGGTGGTGTCTTCGCCGCCGATGACGCCGCGGCGATCGCGATAGCGCGCCGACTTCGTACCGGGCAGGTCTCCATCAACGGCGGTCGTTTCAATGCGATGGCGCCCTTCGGGGGCATGAAGAAGTCGGGGATCGGCCGAGAGCTCGGTCCCGACGGCCTGGATGAGTACTTCGAGAAGATCTCCCTTCAGCTACCCGCCTGATCCGCCCCCACCCACGACGAAAGCGATCCGACATGGCCACGGAAGCAGAACTGAACACCGCGCACCGGGAGATCACCAACCTGATGTCGCGCTTCTCGCGGGGTATCGACCTGCGGGACTGGGACATGTACCGATCGGTGTTCACCGACGAGATCGAGATCGACTACACCAGCTATCGGGCAGGCAACGGCGGAATGTTCCGCGCCGAGGACTGGGTGCAACGCGGGCGGATGCTGTTCCCGGGGCTGACGGCGTCGCAGCACTTCCTGTCCAATCTGCACATCACAGTCGAGGGTGATCGCGGCACGGTGATCTCGTACGTCCGCGCCGAGCACGTACTGCCGAACACTGCGGGTGATGCGATGTTCACCATCGGCGGGTATTACACCGATTCCGTTGTGCGCGTTGGTGGTGAGTGGAGGATCTGCAAGAAGCAGCTGACGGTGCTGTGGAACTCCGGCAACCCTGCGGTCCTGACCATGGCGCGCGAACGCGCAGCCGCACTCCTCGCAGACGCCTGAGGGCGGGGGGCCTCGTCTGGCACGACTCACATGTCCCGGACCGGGTCGCGGCCATCCCAGTCGACGGCTGCGTCGGCGACCCTGCGGTAGAGCGCGAGGATCGTGGGGCGCGGTTCGTAGATCTCCACCAGGTGCCCGAGTTGCGCACGGGCGTCGTGGAAGGCGAAATTGTTGCCGTTGGGTGTGGTGGCGGTCAGTACCGCCGGCCACCCGCTGTCGGCGAACTGGCGCTGTTGATCCCCGAAAGACGACACCATGATCGCGACATGATGAATGTGGTTGCTCACCAACGCCGTCTGGGCGAACGCGGCGGGCTCTGCGCTGTGGACCTCGACGAGTTCGATCTGTGTGTGCCCCCACTGTCCGTAGGCGGACGAGTGGTCGAAAGAACCCGCGGTCCCGTCCGGACCCAGCGCTGATGTCACCGGGTTGCGCCGCACGAAAAACGGACCGGCGCCGGTTCGCGATGCGAAGTCTTGCGCTGCGGCTCGCACGTCGTCGACGATATAGGCGATCTGGACGATCGCGCCTGGCGTGTACTCGGTCATCACTCAGCCCTCAACGTTCGGGCGAGCAGCCATAGCGGCACTCGCTAACTTTCTGGTGACTATAGATACAGGCAGCCTCTGGCCGATGTTGATTGAACAAGAACGTGCGAGCTGGACGATCTCATGGCGGCAATTGTGCACGTGAGGGGCAAATGTAACGACTTTGCCCGAACGCTGGACTTATCCATGTACATAGTTCAGTATGACGTAGGTAACAAAACAACGGTTCAAGTAACTCACCTCACGTAGGTAGGCCCAAATGACAGACGCGCTCAGTATCAGCGGTCTTTCCAAGACTTTCGGCGGTCAGCGAGCACTCAATGATGTGACTCTCGTTCTCGCGCCCGGTGAAATTCGCGGTCTGGTCGGACAGAACGGATGCGGAAAATCTACACTCATCAAAGTTCTTGCCGGATATCATGATCCGGACGACGGCGCGAAGATCGTCGTCGCGGGCAGCGAACTGAACCTCGGTGTCCCCGGGAGCGGTGAAGCAGCCGGGTTGCGGTTTGTCCACCAAGAGCTGGGGCTGGTCGAGAGTCTCGACGTCGTCGACAACCTGGCGCTGGGGCATGGTTACAAGACCCGGGCCGTCGGCACGATCGACTTCAAGGCCGAAAGAGCGCAGGCCAGAGCCGCCCTCGCCGAACTCGGCTTCGACATCGATCTCAAGAAGCTCGCTTCCGCACTGAGCATGAGCGAACGCACGATGTTGGCGATCGCCCGCGCCGTGCAGGACCGCTCGGGCGCGACGAACATCCTGGTGCTCGACGAGCCGACCGCGAACCTGCCTGCGGCCGAGGCGGTCCGACTCTTCGACCTCGTGCGCAGGATTCGGGATCGTGGGGTCGCGGTGCTGTTCGTCTCGCACCACCTCAATGAGGTCTTCTCGCTGTGCGACAGCGTGACGGTCATGCGCGACGGCAACATCGTGACCACCCGGAGCCTCGAGGGTCTCGATGAGCCGGGACTGGTGGAACTGATGATCGGTCGCCGCGTCGAGGAGTTCCTCGCAGAACCCGACGAGACCACCGACACCGCAGGAGATCCCGTCCTCGAGGTCCGTGGGTTGTCCTGCGGTTCCGTGACAGACCTCGACTTCTCGATTCGATCGGGTGAGGTGCTCGGAATCGCGGGTATCACCGGATCGGGTCGCGAACAGATCGTCCCCGCACTGTTCGGCGCCGAGACCAGGGGTGGCACGGTCGTCGTCGACGGCAAGACCGTGGAAAACGGCCGTCCCGATCTCGCGATGGCTGCGGGCGTGGGATGTGTTCCCGCCGAACGATTGAGCAATGCAGCCTTCGCCACCGCATCCCTCCGGGAGAACGTCTCGGTCGCCGATCCCTGGGCGTACACGAAGGGCGGCATGCTGCGGATGAAGCGTGAGAAGTCGGACGTCGCGACGTGGCTCGAGAGGCTCGGAGTACGCCCCTCCGGCAACACCGAACGTCATCTCGGCACTCTCAGCGGCGGCAACCAGCAGAAGGTGGTGTTGGCCCGTTGGCTGCGCCGCAAGCCGCGCGTACTACTGCTCGACGAACCCACCCAAGGCGTCGACATCGGCGCAAAAGCTGACATCCACACACTTGTCGACGACGCCGCGCAGTCCGGCGCCGCGGTGCTGGTGGTCTCCACCGATCACGGCGAACTCACCCGCCTGTGCGATCGCGTGATCGTGCTGTCGGCCGGCTGCGTGGTCGACGACTTCTCCCGCCCCCGGATCGACCCTGACCGGTTGACCGCCTCGACACTCAAGAAACCTGCTCGCGTCGAGGCCTGAGCCTCCCCCGCGATGTCCGAAAGGAACACCATGACAACACAATCGGCCGAAGGCAAGGCGACGTCACCGAAGGGTCAGCCCCAGGGTGGCGGCGACTTTCTGCCCGACAAGCCACAGGGCCGCAAGATCAATCTGGGACTCGACCGATTCAGCGGACTGTACGTGTGGGTCGCCATCATCGTACTGTTCGCGATCTGGATCCCCGACCTGTTCCTGACCGAGGGCAACTTCCGTATCATCGCGGGCGATCAGGCCATCACGGCGATGCTCGCCATCGGCCTCATCGTGCCCCTCGCGGCAGGAGTCTTCGACCTTTCGATCGCGGGGGTGATGGGCTTCTCGGTGGCGATGGTCTCGTATCAGCTGTCGCAGGGGATCGCCGCTCCGATCGCCGTCATCACCACCCTGTTGTGCGGTGCCCTCATCGGTGCGGTCAACGGATTCGTGGTGGTCAAGCTCAACGTCGACTCGTTCATCGCGACGTTGGGTATGTCCAGCATCCTGCTGGCAGGTACCTACTTCGTGACAGACGGAAAGCAGATCACCGAGGGCTTCACCGACGGATTCCTGGACATGGGCAGCAAGCCGTTTCTGGGTCTGCCGCTTCCGTTCTTCTACATGATCGCGGTCGCAGCGGTCATGTACGTGGTCCTGGAGAAGACTCCGCTCGGCCGTTACCTCTATGCCACCGGAGGCAATCGGCAGGCAGCTCGCCTCGCCGGACTCCGCGTCGAGCGAATCATGTTCGGCGCCTTGGTCACATCAGCGACGGTTGCGGCATTGACCGGCGTGATCCTGGCCGCCAAGCTCGGTACCGCGGCACCCGACATCGGGCCGTCCTATCTGCTCCCGGCGTTCTCGGCCGTATTCCTCGGTTCCACCCAGATCCGCGCAGGCCGGGTGAACGTTCTCGGTACCCTCATCGCGATCTACCTCCTCGCCACCGGTGTCAAGGGCCTGCAGCTCGCCGGCGCACCGAGCTACGTCAATGACCTCTTCAACGGTCTGGCGCTGATCATCGCCGTCGCGCTCGCTGCGCGGACCGCTCGCCGGGTCTGACTCTTCGTTCACTTCTCGGCCGCTCGGCCACCCTGGAAAGGACACCTGTGAGAAAAACCAGCTGGACAAAGGCGATCGTCGCCGTTGTCTCCGCGAGTCTCTTGGCGACTGCATGCAGCAGTTCGGACAGCGGCGGATCGAGCGAGCCCGCGGATGTGTCGGCGGCCGTTGCTGTCGCGGATCAGTTCCAGGCCGCGCCGACCAACCTGATCCTCGACACTCCGCTGAGCCGTGCCCCGGACACCGGCAAGTTCGTCATCAGTATCGAGACGCCCCAGCCGATCGCGGTCGCGAAAGACGACGCCATCGCGCAGGCGGCGGACGTGCTGGGCTGGCGCTACCAGCGCATCCTGATGGGCACCGATGCCGAGGCCGCACCGAAGGCCATGGACCAGGCCATCGCCCTGAAGCCGGACGCCATCCACATCGCAGGTACCCCGCTCGCGATGCTGAGCAAGCAGATCGAATCCGCCAAGGCGGCAGGCATTCCTGTCATCGCCGACAGTGTGGGCGACGAGCCGGTCCCGGGTGTCATCTCCACCTCCATCGATGGCATCGCCCAGGTGCAGGAGTGGGGCAAGATGGTGGCGAGTCAGGTGGTCGCGGACAGTGACGGCAACGCGAACATCGCCATCTTCACGATCACCGATTACTCGATCCTGAACATCTTCACCGATGCGTTCAAGGCGCAGCTCGAGACCCTGTGCCCTGGGTGCAAGACCCAGATGGTCAATCAGCAGGTCACCGACCTCGGTACCAAGACCCCGCAGAGTGTGGTCAGCACGCTGCAGCGCGACCCCTCCATCAACTGGGCGGTCTTCTCGTTCGGCGACCTCGTCCTCGGTGTCGACGCCGCGTTGCGGGGAGCAGGCCTACAGGACCAGGTCCGGTTCGCCGGACAGAGCCCGTCGCCCGAGAACCTGAAGTCGCTCAAAGACGGTGACGACAGCGTGTGGGTCGGGTTCCCGATCCAGATCATCGGCTGGCGTGTTCTCGACATGCTCGCGCGTCAGTTCAACGGCGACTCCCTGCAACCCGCCGATGACGCCTTCCTGCCGACGCAGTTGTTGAACAAGAACAACATCGACTCCGCAGTACTCGATCCCGACACCGGTTTCTACATCGGTGTGGCCGACTACCAGGAGCAGTTCGAGAAGCTCTGGCTCAAATAGTTTTCCCGACAACAATTTTCGTTCAGTCCACGGCGCTCAAGCCACCCCCCGAGAGGAATCCCAGTGAAGACCACCAGATGGACAAAGGCGTTCGTCGCCGTTGTCGCCGCGAGTATGTTCGCGACAGCGTGTAGCAGCTCCGACGGCGGGGGAAGCGGCCAAGCGGCCGACGTCTCCGGCGCGCAGGCAGTGGCAGACCAGTACGAGGCGGCGCCTGCCGGTCTCGTCCTCGACACCCCACTGAGCAAGGCTCCCGTCGCCGGCAAGTACGTCATCAGCATCGAGACGCCTCAGCCGATCTCGAGTGCCAAGAACGACGCCATCCAGCAGGCGGCCGATCTGCTGGGCTGGCGCTACCAGCGCATCATCATGGGCACCGACGCCGAGGCTGCAGGCAAGGCCATCGACCAGGCGATCGCGCTCAAACCAGATGCCATCCACATGTCCGGCACCCCGCTGTCGATGGTCGCCAAGCAGATCGAATCCGCCAAGGCGGCCGGCATCCCGGTGATCGCCGACAGCGTGTCCGGTGAGCCGATCCCCGGCGTCATCTCGACGTCGCTGGACGGAGACGGGCAGGTGCAGGAGTGGGGCAAGATGGTCGCCAGCCAGGTGGTCGCCGAGTCCGAGGGCAAGGCCAACGTCGCCATCTTCACCATCACCGACTACCCGATCCTGAACATCTTCACCGATGCGTTCACCGCGCAGATGAAGGCTCAGTGCCCCGATTGCAAGGTCGAACTCGTCAACCAGCAGGTCGCCGATCTCGGTACCAAGACCCCGCAGAGTGTCGTCAGTACGCTGCAGCGTGATCCGAACATCAACTACGCGGTGTTCTCCTTCGGAGACCTCGTGCTCGGCGTCGACGCGGCCCTGCGCGGCGCGGGACTGCAGGATCAGGTGACCTTCGCGGGTCAGACCCCCACTCCCGACAACCTGAAGTCGCTCAAAGACGGCGACAACAGCGTGTGGGTTGGATTCCCGGTCCAGATTCTCGGATGGCGTGTCATCGACATGCTGGCCCGCCAGTTCAACGGCGACGACCTCGCTCCGGCAGACGCGGCGTTCCTCCCGACTCAGCTGCTCAACGCGGAGAACATCGACTCCGCCGTCATCGACGCCGACACGGGCTACTGGGTAGGTGTCGCGGACTACCAGGACCAGTTCAAGGCCCTGTGGCTCAAGTAGGAATCAGCACCCCCTGAAATGACACTGCCCGGGCCCGAGCACGACCGCCCGGGCAGTGTCGTCTCAGGCGGCAACCAGATCGGAGTAAGGGTGGAAGTCACTCCAGCGCAACGCATATTGTCCCTATCGCACCTGTCGGCGATCGGCGTGCCGCCACCGCAGTTCATCGAGAACGCCGCCTTCGGTGGTTTCGACGCGGTCGGGCTGCGGGTGGCGCAGACAGCGCAGGACCGCGGGTTTCGGATCTCCGCGGGGTCGTCGCTGCTGCGTGAGACCAAGAGTGCCCTGTCCGCCAACGGGATGCGCGTACTCGATGTCGAGGTGGTCAAGTTGCATCCGGGGAGTTCGCGGACGGATTGGTCGGCGGTGCTCGAGGCGGGGGCGGAACTGAACGCGAGTTTCCTACTGGTGACGGTGCTCGATGACGACTACGCGCGGGCCACCGAGAACTTCGCCGAGCTGGCAGAGCTGGCCGGGGCCCACGGACTTCGAGCCTGTCTGGAGCCCATGATCTTCTCGTCCGTCCGCGACATGAGCGCCGCGGCGAGGTTCGTGGTGGATGCGCGTGGTTCGGATGCGGGCCTTCTGGTGGACGCACTGCACTGGTCTCGCGCAGGCTCACAGTGGTCCGAGCTCGACGCCATCGCCCCCGAATTGCTGCCGTACTGCCAGCTCTGCGATGCACCCACGGACGCACCGGCCGCAGACCACAACACGGCCATCACGGAGGCCCGGACCGATCGCCTCGCGCCGGGAACGGGGGCATTGCCCCTGGTGGAGCTGCTGCGGCGGCTGCCGCAGACGGCCGCGGTCAGTGTGGAGGCGCCCTCGGCCCGGTCCGTCACCGACCCACGTGGGTGGACCGCCGACCTCGGCCGGGCAGCGCGCGAGGTCTTGAGAGCAGCGACCCCGGCACCGAGCCCGGCCTCGTGAAAATCGACGAAAAATGAGAAACTGTAGTCATGACTAAGAAACCCTTCAGGTTCGCTGCCCAGGTCTATCGGGCAAACACCGGACAGGAATGGCGCGACGTCGCGCACAAGGTCGAAGACATGGGCTATTCAGCCCTGCACGTGTCCGATCACTACATCGGGCCGGGCCCCGCACTCGACCCGACCGGGCACCGACCGGTGACCATGGCGCCGATCACGAGCATGGCCGTCGCCGCCGAGGTCACCGACACGTTGAAGGTCGGTTGCCGCATGTTCTGCACCAGCTACCACGAACCGGTGGTGCTGGCGAAAGAGGCTGCGACGCTGGCGATGTTCGCACCAGACCGGATCGAGATCGGGCTTGGCGCAGGCTGGCTCGGCTCTGAATACGACGCGATGGGCATCGACTTCCCGTCGGCAGGTCTGCGAGTGGACCGGCTCGAGGAAACCGTCGAGCTGATCACCCAGTACCTGTCCGGAAGCGAGATCAAGGTCGACGGCACGTTCGTGAAGGCGCACGGCTTCTCGCCATTGCCGGTCCCCGAGATCGCGCCCCCGATCATGATCGGCGGCGGAGCGCGGCGGGTGCTGACGTTGGCAGGCAGAACTGCCGACATCGTCAGCATCAACTTCAACAACCGTTCGGGCGTGCTCGGCTCGGACAGCGTGCTCACCTCGACCGTCGAAGAGACACACAAGAAGTTGGGCTGGGTGCGCGCCGGCGCGGGAGACCGGATGTCCGACATCGAACTCGAGACGGGTGCCTACTTCGTCGCCATCGAGGGTCAGACCGATGTCACCGAAGAAGCCCTGATCGAGCGCACGGGATTCACGCGCGACGAGCTGCGGGCCTTTCCCCACGCGCTCGTAGGATCGGTCGATGACATCTGCGAGCAGCTCGAACAACGTCGCGAAGAGTTCGGCTTCTCCTACTTCACCATCGGTGACCGAGCGTACGAACAATTCGCGCCCATCGTCGGGCGCATGACCGGAAAGTGATGACTCGCATGACATCTGCAGTGGAGAACAAGTTCGTTCACATGGTTGCGCCGGAAGTCGCGGAAACCGTGGTCGAGGCCGAGCCGGAGCCGGCGCCCGACGGTGTGGTGGTCGACATCGGCTTCTGTGGCATCTGCGCCACGGACACCCACGGGTACGCGTCGGCAGCCCTACCTCCTGCGGTCTTCGGCCACGAATGGATGGGCACCGTGACCGCGGTCGGCACCGACGTCACGACGGTGCGCGTCGGCCAGCGCGTGGTCGCCGGTGTGGGACCCGCGTGCGGCGTCTGCGCACAGTGCCGGGCGGGTCACGCGTCGAACTGTGACCTGGCGTTTGCGGAGGCCAACGGCATCACCGACGACGCCCCGGCCCATGGTGGCTTCGCGACCAAGCTGAAAGTGTCTGCTCGCCGGGCGATTCCGGTGCTCGACGAGCTGTCCGATGAGGAAGCGGCGTTGATGGAACCGGCGACGGTGACGTTTCACGCGGTCCGGCGGGCTCAGCTCCGGTTCGGGTCGACCGTCGTGGTCCAAGGCGCGGGACCGATCGGCCTGCTCACCGCGCAACACGCTCGCACCGGCGGTGCGGGCAGACTCATCATCAGTGAACCGTCGGCTCCGCGCCGGGCGGCGGCGACAGCGCTCGGCTTCACCGATGTGGTCGAGCCTGCCGACCTGCCCGGGCTGCTGGCCGAGGCCACGAACGGGCTCGGCGCGGATGTGCTGTTCGAATGCACCGGGGTCGCGGCTCTGCTGCAGCCCTCGGCCGAGCTGGTCAGGCGCGGTGGAACCCTCGCGCTACTCGGTTACCCGGGCACCAATTCGTCCGTCAGCTACGGGGATTGGCAGAGCCGGGAACTGACCGTCATCGGATCGCTCGCGTACTCCCACGAAGACTTCGCCGCCACCATGAGGCTGATCGCGGACGGACGCATCGACGTGAAGTCGCTGCACACCGGCACGATCGGGCTCGGCGATCTGGTGGCGATGTTCCGCGAGCTCGATTCGGGAACCAGCGAACACGCCAAGGTCCTCGTCGACCCCCGCCGCTAGCCCACAAACTGTCCAGAAATACGAAGGCGCTCCACTAATGCGAAGACGCTCCACAAATATGTGGCGCGTCTTCGTAAAGGTGGAGCGTTTGCGGTCAGGCGGGTGCGGGGATCGGGATGGTCTGCCCACTGCCGCAGGTCGCCCCGCCGTCGACGGGTATCGATGCGCCGGTGACAAACGATGCCAACGGTGAAGCCAGGAAGGCGATGACCTCACCGACCTCACGGGCGGTGCCCCACCGTTGTAAAGGGACCATCGACGCGAGCGACTGATACCGCTCCGGCGTGTTCTCCTCGATGCGCTTGGTCATGCCGGTGCTGATCGGACCGGGACAGACGGTGTTGACCCGGATCTTGTCGTTCGCGAGATCGATGGCGAACGATCGCGCCAGATTGACCACACCTGCCTTGGCGGCGGCATAGGGCCAGCGATTGGGTTCACCGCCCATCGCAGTCGCCGATGCGGTGATGACCACCGAACCGCCGCCGTTGCGCCGGAACGCCGGAATCGATTCGCGCACACCGAGCGCCACGGCGCGCAGGTTGACGTTGATCGAGCGGTCGAAGACGTCCATGTCGAGGGTCTCGATCGAGCCGGAGGCCGGTACCCCCGCATTGAGGATCAGGGCATCGAGCCTGCCGAACGACTCTTCGGCGAGTTCGATGGCAGCGCGGTTGTCGACGTCAAAGGTGACATCGCCGACAAAAGGCACAGCGTTTTCGTTGCCCGCCAACCAATCCAGCGACTCCGGGGTCGTATCGAAGGCGACGACCGATCCGCCGCGCTCGAGAATGATCTCGACGGCGGCCCGGCCGATACCGGATGCTGCGCCGGTGACAACAGCAACAATGCCCCTCTCCGTCATTCTAATGGGGCCATCTCGATGATCGCGCGCCCGATGATCTCACCGCGGGCCAGCGCCTGGTAGGCCTCATCGGCCTGATCCAGCGTGTACCGGCGGGTGATGACCCGTTCGGGTTCGACGATCCCGCCCGAGACCAAACGGAGCAAGGCGGGCATGTCGGTGCGGGCCTTGGCGCCGTAGGAACCGTGGATCTCCAGTTTGCGCCTGACCAGGCGGGCCAGGTCGATCTCGCCGACGCTGCCTGCCGGTGCGATACCGACCACCACAGCGCGACCGCCGTCGTCGAGGATGTCCAGCGCGGTGGCGAAGGTGTGCTTGTTACCGAGGGCCTCGAAAGCGACGTCGACCCCGTGGCCGTCGGTGAGGGCCTTCACCTCGGCGACCACGTCGGTGGCGCGGGAGTTGATGGTGTGGGTGGCACCCAGTGCCGCAACGGCTTTCAGTTTCTCGTCGTCGATGTCGATCGCGATGATCTGCGAGACACCCGACGCGACCGCGAACTGCACGATCGACGATCCGACCCCACCGGCGGCGATGACCGCGATCCGGTCACCCAGGACGAGTTCGGCGTTGTTGATCGCGCCGAGGGCAGTGAACGAGCTGCAACCGAGGATCGAGACCTCACCGAGCCCGACTCCCTCGGGAACCTTGAAGGCATCGGATGCCGGCACCACACAGTATTCGGCCAGCCCACCCATGGAGTACATCGCCAACGGAGTGCCGTCGTCACGGCCCAGTCGCGTTTCGCCGTCGTACAGGGTGCCGTTCAGTCTGTTGTGCGCGAAAAACTTCTCGCAGAGATCCTCTTTGCCGCTGACGCAGTGCCTGCAATCGCCGCACGGCATGATGAAGCTACAGACGACGCGGTCGCCGACGGCGACGTTGTCCACGCCTTCTCCGGTCTGCTCGACGACACCGGACACCTCGTGACCGAGTACTGCCGGGACCGGGAACTTCACCTCGGACTTGAGCACGTGCAGGTCGGTGTGGCAGACGCCGCAGGCGGTGACCTTCAGCAGGATCTCGCCGCGCCGCGGCTCGGGCCGTGGGATGTTCTCGATCGTCAACGACGGGCTGGTCCCGTCGAATACTGCAGCCTTCACAACACACTCGCTTTCGAAATGTCGGTCGAGAGTTCTTCGGCGGTCTCGAGCAGCGAGGCCAGCCGGGCCGGCGCATCCGCCCAGTCCTGGGTGGATCGCATCTCGTCCCAGAAGTTTATCTCCACGATGAATTGCTCGGCCCCGGCTTCGACCGCGGTACGGAGGTCGCCGCGAACGCCCTCGATGCCGTGTCCGCCGGATCCGACGGCATCGGTGGGACGTTGCAGGTACGAGCGCAGGAAGAGTCGGACCGGCGCCGCGTCGGTGGCACGTAGACCTGCCATCGTGTCGAGTTGCTGTTGCAAGGCCTCGGCGGTCCCGCTACTGGGGTTCCAGATGTCGAACAATGCTGCGGTGCGGGCCAATCCGGCCGTCGACCGTAATCCGGACAGTAGTGGTGGGTGCGGTTGCTGGAGGGGCTTGGGACGGATGACCGACCGCGGGATGGTGAAGAACTCGCCCGAGAACTCGACCGGGTCAGGCCCCCAGCATGCCTGTACGGCCGTGACCAGTTCACTCATCCGTCGACCACGCGTGCGGGGATCGACGTCCATCTGACCGTGTTCCTCGTCGGACCAGCCGGCCCCGAGGCCCGCGACCAGGCGACCGCCGGACAGTACGTCGAGCGTCGAAAGACGTTGGGCCAGTTCGACCGGGCGGTGGTAGCCGGCGACCAGGATGCTGCTGCCGATCATCGCCTTGTCGGTGCATGCGGCAACGAAAGCCATCAGCTCGGTGGCACCGAGTACCGAACGGTATGCCGGGTGCACGCTGGTGGTGTGCCGTCCGCCGTAGATCGATTCATTCGCCTCGGGGTAGAACAGGTGCTCCTGCACCCACAGGCTTGCGAACCCGAGCTCTTCGGCAGAGGTGGCGAACGCGCGGATCGCCGCGGCGTCGACGTGTTCACCGAGTTGGGGCAGGGTCAGACCGATCTCGACCACTAGAGCACCGTCACAGTTCCGGTGTTGCCGTCGACCTCGATCATCGCACCGTCGGGGATGCGGGCGGTGGCGTCCTGCACCGAGACCGCGCACGGGATTCCCAGCTCGCGGCAGACGATCGACGAGTGTGTGATGGTCGAGCCCACATTGACCACGACACCGCCGGCAAAGACGAACAGGGGCGTCCAGGCCGGATCTGTCTGGGGCGCAATGATGATGTCGCCCTCTTCCAGATGTCCGGCCTCGTAGGGATCGTGCAGGATCCGAGCGCGGCCGCGGCTCACCCCGGGTGCGCCGGAGACACCGGCCAGCGAATCGCCGGGAACAGCGATCTCCGCTTTGTGCTCGGTGCGCTTCGGCCACTGCGACAGCGGGAGTGGCTCGAAGAGGAAGAACGGCGGCTCGAGATCGAAGAGGGCGAGGTACTGCTCGCGCCGCTGCGCGATGGTGTCTTTGAAGGACTCGGGGTCGGCCGCGAAGGCATCGAGCTCATCGGCGAGCAGCATCGTGACGTCGTGGTGATCTTCCATCACGCCGCGAGCGACCATTCGATGCCCCAATTCATAGAGCGCAGTGCGCATCTCGCCCATCACCTTGACGCAGGCGGTCTTGGTGCGCTCGCGCCACGGCATGAACCGCGTGATCGACTTGGCGGCGTCGAGGAAGCTCTGCCGGGTCGCCTCGTCGGGCATCTTGGCGGCGAGTTCTTCGGTCAGGGCGACCCGCTTGGCCTCGTTGCGCTGGCGGATCAGTTCGGGGTTCGACGAGTCGGGGCTCAGCCGCATCCCGTTGATCGCGAGCAGGGCCAGGACGGGCTTGGATTCCCAGCTGTCCGAACGGATGTCCCATTCGTTGGGCGCGCGCGAGCCGTACTTGAAGAGGAAGTCGTCGAAGTCCGTCCGGAACTGTTTGGCATCGGGAGAGCCGCTCGCATCCACGGAGTCGAGCAGGGTGGCCAGTCCGTTGTCGAAGAGCGAGGTCAACTCCTCGGAGCCCGCCACCAGCCGGCCCATGTCCCACAGCGCGAAAGACGGGGCGGCCGAGTCGACGCCACCGAGTCCGCTCAGCAGGTCACCGAGTTTGTCCTCTTCGCCGATCGAGGCCAGCAGGGCGCCTGCGACCGCAGGGCCGACTGTCGAGAGTGTGGTGGTGACCGGATGATAGGCGTAGCAGAAGATCAGGTCGGGGACGAATGAGCGGGCGTGATCGACCAATTGCTGATCACTCAGGGTGCTCAGATCGGGTCGGTTCGCCCGCGCCTGGTCAGCCCGTCGCTTCGTCTCCTCGGCTTCCGGGAACTCGTCGGTGGTCAGCGCCCAGGCACTCTTCTCCGCCAGTCGTGCGGTGAGTTCGGCATTGGCGTGGCCGGGCTTCTCCACATAGTCGGGGAGGTCCGGATGGTCGCCGACCCACAGCCGGTTCCACTCCGGAACGGTCATGCCGGGCAGGCGGGCGCCGTTGAGTTCGGTCGCCGAGAAATTCGTGAAGTGGTATCCACCGAAGTTGCCGAGCGTTTCGGGCATCACCTCGTCGAGCTCGGAGGCCAGATGCGTACCGAGATGCTCGACGTAGCCCTCACGCCACCCGATGTTGAGGCCCTTGTTCCACACGAGGCTGACATTGAGAGGGCTCGACGGGTCCGGCAGCACCTCTCCTGCGTTGGCCCGCGTGTACACGGGGTACCGCTCGCTGTACTCCCAGTCGGTGATCCAGGTGTCGGCGTTCTGCTCGTTCGTCACGAGTCCTCCTCGAGGTGCTGTCGGACTGTATTTCAAGTCACACTATAGAAACATCGGCACAATAGAAACATGTACAGAGATATTGCGCAGCAAGTTGGCGATCTTTTCTCGCGTTCACCGCTTGGCGAGTAACTTGATTATTCATCTAGTAAGTTGTGCTCCAATATGGGAGACTCAGCTCACATCCCCTGTTCTACGCCTCGTCGGCCCGCGAGGCGTCTTTGCCATTCCGCCCTGACTCGCTACCCCGGAGGAACGCCATGTTCTCGAAAGTCCTCGTCGCCAACCGCGGAGAGATCGCGGTTCGCGCCTTTCGCGCAGCCGTCGAGCTGGGAGCATCGACCGTTGCCGTCTTCCCCTATGAGGATCGCAACTCGGCGCACCGGGCGAAAGCCTTCGAGGCTTACCAGATCGGCGAGGTGGGGCATCCGGTCCGCGCGTATCTCTCGGTCGGCGAGATCATCGCGGCGGCGAAACGTTCCGGCGCCGACGCCGTCTACCCGGGGTACGGGTTCCTGTCGGAGAATGCCGGCTTGGCCGCTGCATGCGAGGCCGAGGGCATCGTGTTCGTCGGTCCCTCCGCGCAGATCTTGGAACTGACCGGCGACAAGTCCCAGGCCATCGCCGCCGCTCGCGCCGCGGGACTCCCGGTGCTCGCTTCTTCCGCACCGTCCGACGACGTGGACACCCTGATCGAGGCGGCGGCTCAGATGCGGTTCCCGCTGTTCGTGAAAGCAGTTGCCGGTGGTGGTGGCCGCGGGATGCGCCGCGTCGCCGAGCCAGAGCAACTGCGCGAGTCGATCGAGGCGGCGTCGCGGGAGGCGAAGACCGCGTTCGGCGACGGCACGGTGTTCCTCGAGCAGGCGGTCGTCGATCCTCGCCACATCGAGGTACAGATCCTTGCGGACGCCACGGGCGACGTGATCCATCTGTACGAGCGGGATTGTTCGCTGCAGCGCCGCCATCAGAAGGTGGTCGAGGTCGCGCCCGCCCCGGGGCTGGATCCCGAACTGAGGCAACGAATCTGTGCCGATGCGGTGAAGTTCGCCCGGCACATCGGCTACACCTGCGCCGGCACCGTCGAATTTCTCCTCGATCCGTACGGCAACTACGTGTTCATCGAGATGAACCCGCGGATCCAGGTCGAGCACACCGTGACCGAGGAGATCACCGACGTCGATCTGGTGGGTTCGCAACTGCGGATCGCCTCCGGCGAGACGCTCGCCGACCTGGGCCTGACCCAGGATTCGATCGAAATCCACGGCGCTGCGATGCAATGTCGCATCACCACGGAAGACCCGACCAACGGCTTCCGCCCCGACACCGGCCGGGTGACCGCCTACCGCACCCCCGGTGGGTCCGGCGTGCGCCTCGACGGCAGTGTCGGCGTCGGCTCGGAGATCGGCTCGCACTTCGACTCGATGCTGGTCAAACTCACCTGCCGTGGCCGCGACTTCGCCACCGCCTGCGCGCGGTCCCGGCGTGCGATCGCGGAGTTCCGTGTTCGCGGGGTGGCGACGAACATCCCGTTCCTGCAAGCGGTGTTGGACAATCCCGACTTCCTCGCCTGGAACGTCACGACGACGTTCATCGAAGAGCATCCGGAACTGTTGACCCAGAACGTCTCTGCAGACCGGGGCACCAAGATCCTGCGCTACCTGGCCGACATCACGGTGAACCGGCCCCACGGGGAACGGCCCACGTCGGTCTACGCCACCGACAAGCTGCCCGACGTCGACCTGACGTCCCGGCCCGAACCCGGGTCGCGGGATCGACTGCTCCGACTCGGTCCCGCCGGGTTCGCGGCCGACCTCCGTGCCGCATCAGCATTGGCCGTCACCGACACCACCTTCCGGGACGCTCATCAGTCGTTGCTGGCGACCCGGGTGCGCACCCGCGACCTGGTCACCGTGGCGCCGCACGTCGCACGCATGACCCCGCAACTGTTGTCCGTCGAGGCCTGGGGCGGAGCAACGTACGACGTGGCCTTGCGCTTCCTGCACGAGGACCCGTGGGAACGTCTGGCCGCGTTGCGCGCCGCGATGCCGAACATCTGCCTGCAGATGTTGCTGCGCGGCCGCAATACAGTCGGTTACACGGCATACCCGGACGAGGTCACCCACGCGTTCGTCCGCGAGGCCACCGACACCGGCGTCGACATCTTCCGAATCTTCGACGCGCTCAACAACATCGATCAGATGCGTACGGCCATCGACGCGGTCCGGGAGACCGGGACGGCCATCGCAGAGGTCGCCATCTCGTACACCGGCGACCTCGCCGACCCGCGCGAGACGCTGTACACCCTGGACTACTACCTACGCCTGGCGGAACAGATGGTCGAGGCCGGTGCGCATGTCCTGGCCATCAAGGACATGGCAGGCCTGCTGCGTCCCGCAGCGGCGGCAACGCTGGTCACCGCACTACGCTCGAACTTCGATCTGCCGGTCCACCTACACACCCACGACACGCCGGGTGGTCAGCTCGCGACCTACTACGCGGCCTGGCAGGCGGGCGTCGACGCGGTCGATGGCGCCAGTGCCGCACTGGCCGGCACCACCAGCCAGCCCGCGCTGTCGGCGATCGTCGCAGCGACCGACCACACCGACCGGGCCACCGGGCTGGACCTGGCCGCCGTCTGCGACCTCGAACCGTACTGGGAAGCAGTGCGATCGGCGTACGCGCCGTTCGAGTCAGGACTTCCGGCGCCCACCGGTCGGGTCTACACCCACGAGATCCCGGGTGGCCAGTTGTCCAATCTGCGGCAGCAGGCCGACGCGCTCGGATTGGCGCACCGCTTCGAAGACATCGAGGCCGCGTACGCAGGCGCCGACCGGATCCTGGGCCGGTTGATCAAGGTGACCCCGTCGTCGAAGGTCGTCGGAGATCTCGCGCTGTCGCTGGTCGGTGCGGATGCCACGGCGGCAGACTTCGAGGCCGACCCCGCGGGCTATGACATCCCGGCGTCGGTGATCGACTTCCTACGTGGAGATCTGGGCGAGCCCGCCGGTGGCTGGCCCGAACCGCTGCGCTCGCGTGCGCTGGCGGGCCGCGCCGAGCCGCGGGCGATCGTCCCGCTGACCGAGGCGGACACCACCGCACTCGGCGCCGGCTCGCGCGAGCGGCGAGAGGCGTTGAACCGGTTGTTGTTCCCGGGGCCGACCGCCGAGTTCGAGTCGCACCGCGACAGCTACGGTGACACCTCGCAGTTGTCTACCAACCAGTACTTCTACGGTCTTCGGCAGGACGAGGAGCATCGGGTGCAGCTCGAAAAGGGCGTGGAACTGCTCATCGGTCTCGAGGCGATCTCCGACCCGGACGCGAACGGGATGCGCAACGTCTTGTGCATCCTCAACGGACAGCTGCGCCCGGTACAGATTCGCGACCGAAGCATCGAGACGACCACACGTTCGGCTGAGAAGGCCGACCGTAACGACCCCGGACATCTACCGGCGCCGTTCACCGGTGTGGTGACGCTGTCGGTGAAAGAGGGGGACAACGTTGCTCAGGGGGAGTCGGTCGGTTCGATCGAGGCGATGAAGATGGAAGCGACCATCACCGCCACCAAAGCCGGTGTGGTGACCAGGGTCCCGATCAGCCGGGGCGCACAGGTCGACGGTGGAGACCTGTTGCTCGTCGTCGGCTAGATCAGGGCTGCGGGCGCGATGTCGCCCGTGGCCAAACAATGTGAAGGAGTGAGAGAACATGGGTGGTCGTTTCGAGGGCAAAGTCGCCTTCATCACGGGAGCCGCACGAGGACAAGGACGTTCGCACGCGATCCGTCTCGCCGAAGAAGGGGCGGACATCATCGCGGTCGACATCTGTCGGCCGATCGAGAGCGTGACGCCGTTCTATGAGTTGGCGGAGCCCGCCGACCTGGCGGAGACCGTGCGCCTGGTCGAGGGGCTGGACAGGCGAATCGTTGCGCGGGAGGTCGATGTTCGCGACCTCTCGGCGCTCACCGCCGCCCTCGACGAAGGCGTTGCTGCACTGGGTGGATTGGACATCGTTCTGGCCAACGCCGGCATCTTCATCAGTCACGACGCCGACGGCATGCCCGAAGAGGCATGGCGTGACGTCCTGGACATCAACCTGACGGGCGTCTTCTTCACTGCGCACGCGGCCATCCCGCACCTCAAGAAGCAGGGCGGCGGCGTCATCCTGCTGACCAGTTCCACCGCGGGCATGCAGGGTTACGCGAATGCGCCGCACTACACGGCGAGCAAGCACGGGGTGGTCGGGTTGATGAAGAGTCTCGCGCAGGAGCTCGGGCCCTTCGGCATCCGGGTCAACACGGTGCACCCGACCGGTGTGGACACCCCGATGATCCAGAACAAGCGGACCTGGGGATTGTTCTCTCCGGATGACCCGAATCCCACCCGCGACGCCGCCGCCGAGGCGATGAAGGTGACCAACCTGCTTCCGGTTCCGTGGATCGACCCTCGCGACGTGAGCAACCTCGTGGCCTGGCTGGCCTCCGACGAGGCGCGCTACGTGACGGCCTCGCAGTATTCCGTCGATGCGGGCGCGGTGAACAAGCCGTGATCGCGCTCTGACGTTATTGCTGCACAGCACACACGAGCCGTGAGTACGAAGACGAGCCACCTACAGGTGGCTCGTCTTTCGTATATACGGATCGTGTGATTCAGGGCACCAGCGCGGCAGCAACCGTGTCGGCGTGGACGGCGGTGTTCCCGAACAGTAGTTCGCTCGTCTTGGCCCGGCGAAAGTACCTGTGCAGCGGGTGTTCCCAGGTGAAGCCGATGCCGCCGTGGATCTGGACCGACTCCTCGGCCGCAAAGGTTGCGGCCCGCGACGCGAGTACCCGGGCGGTCGCGGCAGCGACGAACAACTCGCCGTCGCTGCGGGTGTCCGCTTCGGCGGCATCGAGCACCGCGGCCTCGGCCAGTTCGATCGCTACGAGCATGTCGGTGAGCCGATGCTTGATCGACTGGAACGATCCGATGGCCCGGCCGAACTGCTGCCGGGTCTTGGCGTAGTCGACGGACATGTCGAGGCAAGCGCGCGCAGCCCCCACCTGTTCGGCGGCGAGCGCCGTGATGGCGATCGCCTGCGCTCTGGCGAGACCTGCCGCGAGGTCGTCTCCGCCCGCGCGGTGGGCTGTCGCCCCCGTGAACTCGATCCGGGCAAGTGGTCTGGTGAAGTCGAGGGACTCGCGCGAGGTGCGCACCACGCCGGCGGCGTCACCGGCGATCACCGCCAATTCCGGGCCGGTGGGCCCTTCGGCGACGACGACGAGCAGGTCAGCGTCTGCTCCGGCGACCACGGTCTCCTGCGCGCCATCGAGAACGAGTGTGTCGCCGTCACCATCGGACGCAGTGACCGAGGTCGTCGCGAACGGGTAGCCGGATACCAGTGCCGCAGTCACGCTGCCATCGGCACTCGTCGGCAGATGCTGCGCTTTGGCAGCCTCCGACCCTGCGTGCAGCAGGGTGAAGCCTGCCAGGATGACGGATGAGAAGTACGGGGCTGCGCCCAGCGATCGACCCAGTTCGGCCATCACCACCGCGGTGTCTTTAAGGGTGAATCCGGCTCCCCCGTAGTTCTCCGGAAACGGGACCTCGGTCAAACCCATCTCCAGCAGAGAACTCCACACGTCGTCGCCGGCTGCGGTGCGTGCGAGTGACGAGCGGAGGCTGGATTCGAGGTCGCGTTGTTCGACCGTCAATTCGAGGGGCATTGCCGAGCTCCTTAACGTGGTTCGCGGGGCAGTCCGAGCCCGCGTTCGCCGATGATGTTCCGCTGGATCTCGTCGGAGCCGCCCGCTATGCGATAGCCGGGTGCGCCCAGTAGATGTTCGGTCCAGGCGAAGGTGTTCGGTTCGCCGGTGTCGGCGAGGATCTTGGGCCCGAGGAACGAGGCTGCGGCGTCGCCGATCCGCTTGAGGTTCTGGGTCCAGACCAGCTTGCCGATCGAACCTTCCACTCCCGGAACGGCTCCCGATTGCTCACGCTCGGCGTAGCGAGCCACCATCAACGCCGATGCGCGCTCGTAGATCACCGCGTCCGCCAATTGCTGTCGTACCAGCGGGTCGTCGGTGATGCCCAGGCTCTTGGCCAGGCGCACCAGATCGGCGCTGTTGCCGCCGGCGCTGACGATTCCGGCACTGGAATTGCGTTCGAATCCGAGCGTGGTGAGGGCGACTTTCCAGCCGTCGCCTTCGGCACCGATGCGCAGCGAATCCGGGAGTTCGACGTCGGTGAGGAACACCTCGTTGAAGGTCGAACCGCCAGAACTCTGCCGAATGGGTCGCACATCGACCCCTGGCGCGTCCATCGGCACCATGAAGGCCGTCATCCCGCGGTGTTTGGCCACGGTGGTATCGGTCCGGGCGATGAGTAGACCCCACTCGGAGAACTGAGCCCCCGAACTCCAGACCTTCTGCCCGTTGATGCGCCAGGTGTCGCCGGACCTCACGGCCTTGGTCGAGAGGCCGGCGAGATCGGATCCTGCACCCGGTTCCGAGAACAGCTGGCAGCACAGGAGATCGGTCCGAAGGAACGGTTCGACGAACTGCTTCTTCTGCTCCTCGGTACCCAATACGTGCAGGGTGGGTGCAACCAATTCGACTGTGACGAGCACGGTCTCGTGACGATCGGGGGTGTTGTACTGACGCTCGAGACCCACGTACACGCGCTCATGGCTGGCCGTCAGGCCTGCGCCACCCCACTCCGGACCCCAGGTGATGGCGCCGAATCCGGCGTCGACCCGGCGCCGCTGCCAATCCCGCGCAGCGTCGATCAGCGCGCGTTCCTCGTCGTGGGTGTGGTTGTGGAAGATCGCGTAATTGGGGTCCGCGGCTACCGTCGCCGTGCTCTCGCGCCGGTCCAGGTGCTCATCGAGCCAGGCAACGCACTTCTCTGAGAACGCGTCCAGGTCGATGACCTGTGCTGCGCCGGAACTGTTCGATCCGGGTGCCGGCGTCATGACTTCTTTCCCTTCGCCATCTCGGCGATCCTGGCCTCGACGGCCTTCTTGGAGTCGGGGTGTTCGGACAGTCTCACGGTGAAGGTCTGTTCGAGTTCGTAGCCACGCTTGAGGTCGACGTCTTCGCACCCGTTCAGCGATTGTTTCGCGAGGGTCAGCGCATAGCGGCTCTTCGCAGCGATGACGCGCGCCCTCGACATCGCGACCTCCAGGACCTCGTCGTGGGGCACCACGTCGATCGGGGCACCCCAGCTGCGTAGGGTGTCGGCGTCGACGGGTTCGGCGGTGAAGAACATGCGGCGCATCGCCTGTTGCGGAAGCATCCTGGCGGTGAACCGGCCCCCACCCAGTACGCCGACTCCCATCTCCGGCAGGCCGAACGTCGCCCGATCGGAGGCGACCACGATGTCGCTGAGCGAGGCCAACGCGAGACCACTGCCGAGAGCGGGACCGTTGATCGCAGCGATGACGGGCAACGCGCAGTCGTACAGCCCGAACAGCGCGCGTCGCACGCTGCGCATCTCGACATCGCCGCTGACCGCATCCATCACCCGGAAATTGCCGAGATCGTTACCAGCGCAGAAGATCCTGCCGCGGCCGGTGAGCACGATGGCACGGATGTCCTGGTTGTCGGACAAGACGTCGAAGACCTCTGCGATCTCGTCGTACATCTGGGTGTCGATCGCGTTCACCTTGCCGCGGGCCAGCTCGACGAGTGCGATACCCGGTTCCGGCTGGGTGACGACGAGGTGTTCGATCCCAGGCGTCTGAACAGTCATTCGGCCCCTATTTCTCATGTGTTGCGGCGAACTTCATCGCCGACATCTGCGGTGGAAGCGCATCCCGGTCGCGGGTCCAGTCGCGCAGCGCAAACTTCTGCACCTTGCCGCTCGCGGTCTTGGGCAGTGAATCGACCACGAAGACGCTCTCCGGGATCTTCTGGACTGCGATCTCTCGGTCGAGCAGGAACGAGTGGACTTCTCCGAGGGTGAGGTCGCGGTGATCGCGGGTCACCACGAACGCACAGCCGCGCTCGCCTGTCCGGGGGTCAGGTCCGGCGACGACGGCGACCTCAACGACAGCCGGGTGTTCGCTGAGCTGATTCTCGACGTCGTGGGCACTGATCTTCTCGCCCGACCGGTTGATGATGTCTTTGATACGACCGACGACGTTGATGCCGCCGCTGCTGTCGAACCGCCCCAGATCGCCGGTACGAAAGAACCCATCTGGTGTGAAAGCTTCGGTGTTGAGTGAGGATTCGAGGTAGCCGAGGAAGGTGTCGGGACCGCGCCACATGATCTCACCGACGTCGCCGGTCTGCGCGAGGCCGCCTTTGCCGTCGGACACCAGGAGTTCGGTCGGGCCGATCGGCCGCCCGTCGGTGTTGATCCGGAGATAGAGCGGATCCCAACGATCGGCGGTACTGACCGACGGGCCCTCGGTGGCGCCGTACATCCGTACCACCGTTCCGAGTCGCTCGGTGGCTGCAGCGGTGAGCGCGTCCGGGATGTCGGCACCGCCGCAGACGATGTACCGGATCGAGGGCGTAGGTGTGCCGGTCGATTCGGCGACGTCGAGCAGCCCACGAAGAAACGGCGTGGAGAAGATCATGAAGCTGCCGCGTTCGTCGACGATGCGTTGCAGGGCGACCGCGGGATCCCACACATCCTGCAGGACAACGGGTGCGCCGAGCAGAAAGGGGAGGATCAACGCGCAGTTGATACCGGTGACGTGGGTGACCGGCGAAGGGTTGAAGATCACGTCGGTCTCGTTGAGGCCGAACCAGTCGATCATCGAGTGGTTTTCGTAGACCAGTGTGTTGTGGCTGTGCAGCGCCCCTTTGGGGTCGGCGGTGGTGCCCGAGGTGTAGAGCAGTAGGCAGACGTCATCGGCGACCGGAGGGGCGATGGCCCGGGCCTTGCTGATCATCGGGGTCGTGACGGAGCTCATGAGATCTGTCCAGGTGACCGCAAGACTGCCGGCACCGGAGGCGTCCCCGAGCGAGATGATCCATTCGAGGTCCGGGAGGTCAGCGGCGAGGCCTCGGTACATCTCGCCCACATCGACGCCCCGCAGCTCGGCCGGGATGAACACGACCTTGGCCCGCGCCTGACCGAGGATGAAGCGTAGTTCGCGGGACCGGTAGATGGGCACGATGGGGTTGGCGACGGCACCGATCTTCATCACGGCCTGGAAGACGATGACCGCTTCTGCGCAGTTGGGAAGCTGAAAGGAGACCACGTCGTCCGCGGTGACCCCGCGGGCCTGCAGTGCGGCCGCCAACCGGGTTGCCTGGAGGTCGACCTCGGCGAAGGTCAGCCTGCGGTCGCCGTCGATCACCGCTGTTGCCATGGGATAGCGCTGGGCCGCGCGGGCGAGAAAATGGCCGATCGGTTGGTCTCTCCAGTGCCCACCAGCGCGAAACGACTGTGCAAGTTCGGCATTCGGTAGCCGTGTTGGCAACATGGCTACCTCCTGCGCTGCGTTACGTACTTTTCTGACACCGGCTACAGTATCTAATCTCGCTAACTATGTACAGACTTGACCCACATCACAGTTCGGATGGGTACTGTTGGGCGCAATGCCGGAACGCTGAAAGTGTTGTCAGCGTACGAGCCGGATGCGCTGACAGCCACGCAGCGCCAGCTGATCGCCATGGGGGAGAGATGACCGCTGAAGACACCGTAGGGCCGAAGGTCCGCGGGCAGAAAATGTCCGCAAAGATCGCGAACATCATCGCGGATCAGATCCTCACCGGCGGCATCGTGGTCGGTCAGCGGCTGCCGACCGAAAAAGAGATGGTGGCCGAGCACGGGGTAGCCCGCACGACGGTCCGAGAGGCTCTGCGTCTGCTCGAGAGCCGGGACCTGGTCACGATCAAGTCCGGTATCGGTGGCGGCCCGGTCGCCAAGCGGCCCGAGCTCGAATCTCTCGGGAACACCATGAAGCTGTTCCTGCAGATCGACAGCGCCAACATCAGTGACGTGATCGATGTCCGGCTGATGCTCGAGCCCATCGTGGCCCGCGCCGCCGCGGCGAACGTGACCGACGAGCAGATCGAGGTCATGCAGACCGCACTCGACAGGATGCGCGAAGATCCAGGCGACTACGCGAACTTCCAGGAGAACAATGCGGTCTTCCAGCGCTGTGTGTACGAGGCAGCCGGTAATCCGGCACTGAAGATCGTCATGGAGACGCTGTGGTTGCTGGTGCGTGATGCCGAACCGAACGAGCATCCGATGGCCACCAGACTTGCCGCGGTCGAGATGCAGCAGGACGTCCTCGACGCGATGCGTGCGCGGGACACCGAGTCGACCGCGAAGACGATGAGCGCGTTCAACGAGGAGTCGGCGAAGTACTACCGCAGGCGGTTGGCCGACATCATCTCGCAGCCGGTGCACTGGCAGATGTAGGGCCTGGGCCCGGAAAAAACTCAGCCATCGGGAACATTCGCCGGTGCGTGGCTCTCCTATCCCTGAAAGCCCACACACCAGCGAGGAGAACATCATGGCCACCGAGTACTACGACACCAACGCCGACGGAATCGTCGACACGGCACTCACCGACACCGATGGTGACGGCATCGCGAACTACGAGGAGTACGACACCGACGGCGACGGCATGGCCGACGAGATGCACGAGGACGCCAACAACGACGGCTACATCGACACGGTGCACGTCGACACCGACGGCGACGGCTACTACGACACCACCGTCGTCGGCTGATCCGCCGCGGAACTTCCCGACTCACACGGGCGAAGACCCACCGACATCCGGTGGGTCTTCGCCCGTGATCGTGCTCGTCGATCTCCGGCCCGAACAGCCGAAACCATCTAAACTGCTGTCTGATCGAACAAACACCGGGGTCACCCGCTCGTGGTCGCCGCCGCGAGCCGTGCGCGAGGAGAGACGACGTGCCCGTTCGCCGCCAGGGGAGATCGCGTCCTTTCCGTTCGACGAGTGTGCGTGCGCTGGTGGCGACGGCTCTGGCCGCGCTGGTGATGGTGATGGGTTGCGCTCCTGCGACCAGTGCGCCGGACCCCAAACTCCCCCTTGCGCTGATCTACAACGGTCCTCAAGGGTGCGACGACTGCGCGCCCTCCATCGCGACGCTGCTGCGCAATGCGCCGCACGCGTTCCGGACCAAGTATGTGGGTCCCGGCACCGGCACCCCTCTCACCGCGGCCACTCTGGCCACCGCGTCGCTGTATGTGCAACCCGGGGGAGGCCAGGATCTGGAGTCCAGTTGGGACGACCTCAAGGGAGTGGCCGACGACCTGCGCGCGTGGATCAGCGGCGGAGGTAGCTATCTCGGCGTGTGCTTCGGAGGCTATCTGGCGGGAGCTGATCCCGGTTTCGACCTGCTGCCCGCCGCGGTGGGCGGGTACACCGACACCGTCGGCGCCACCGTGCACAACGACCGGGACACCGTCGTCGACGTCACCTACCGCGGACAGAAGCGGCACATGTACTTCCAGGACGGTCCCGCATTCACAGTGAAGCCGAACTCGAATGCCGAAGTCCTGGCGACCTACCCCAACGGGATCGCCGCAATCATGGTCGCGCCCTACGGGAAAGGCAAGGTCGGGGTCAGCGGCCCACACCCCGAAGCCGACCAGTCGTGGTACGACGAAGCCGATCTCGAGAATCCGGACGGAATACGGACCGATATCGCCTACGAGCTCATCGAGAAGACCACCGGCCGCTAGGTGGAGCGCGCTCACCCCATCTTGGTGAACGTCCCCAGCCCGTTGTCGTCGAAGTACTCCAGCACCACGGTGTTTCCGTCGAAGGTCGCCTGCGACACCGTGCCCGGGTTCGGCATCTCACCGGTCGGTATGAAGGTCCAGGTGTCGCCGCTCCACGGCGAGAGCGGGTACTGCACCCGATCCGGGCCGATGGTCAGTTGCAGGTTGCCGTCGGGCATCGCTGCCACGGTCGCCTCGCCCCAGTACGGGTTGGCGTAGGTGCCGACGTACTGCGGTAGCGGTCCGGCAGGCGCGGCGTCGGCGGGACGTTGCTTGCCTGCGAGTTCACCCTCTGCGGGTTCGGCGGTGAGCTGTGCGTAGGCCGCGACCCAGTCGCGGGTGATTTCTCCGTACTGGACGAGGTCGACGAACTCGGCGGTCAGCGCCTCGACGGCACCGATCGGTCCGGCGTTGCTCAGGGCGACGATGCCGACGTTCAGGGACGGGATCATCACGTAGTTGGTCGCCGCACCCAGGTTGAATGCGCCGGAGTGGCTGTTGATCACGCGTCCGGACGACGTCGTGCTCACGTTCACGCCGAAGCCCGACGTACCCGAGCGGAACTCGGTGTTCTGTCCCGGTCCGTTGACGAACTCGCTGGTGAATGCAGCGACGAGCGGCTCCTTCTCGACCAGGGGCTGACCATTGTGTTCGCCACCGGCGAGGACCAGGTTCATCCACTTCGCCAGGTCGTTGACCGTCGACGAGACGCCGCCGGCGGGGGCCTGGGCGTCGGGATCCCGCTGGAACCTGGGCTCATACTTCTCGCCGACCAGGGTGTGCGGGATCGCACGGTCGGTGTGCCCCAGATAATCGGCGAAGCGAGAACTGGTGTTGGTCATGCCGAGCGGGCCGTACAGCGAGTTCTGGCTCAGGGTCGCCCAGTCGGTTCCGGCTGCGGCCGAGACGGATTCGGCGGCCGCGGTGATGCCGAAGTTGGTGTAGTTGTCGTGAACCCGGAAGTTGGCGACCTCGATGGGTTCCTGCGCCAGCTTGTTCAGGATCTCTTGTCGCCCATAGCCGAGGTCTTCGAGGATGTCTCCTGCGTGCAGCGGCAACCCCGACCGGTGCGTGTACATGTCGGCAATGGTCACGTGATCGCTGATCCACGGATCGCTCATGGTGAACGACGGAAGGTTCTGGCGGACAGGGGTCTCCCACTCGACGACACCCTTGCCGACCTGCTCGGCGATGACCGTTGCACCCACCGACTTCGAGAGCGACGCGATCTGGAACACGGTGTCGGCGTCGACCCTGTCGTCCTTGCCGACCTCTTTGACCCCGAAACCTTCGGCGAAAGCCACCTCACCGTTGTGCACGACCGCGACCGCGAGGCCGGGGATCTTGGTCTTCGAGAGGATGCCGTCGGCGAGCTCGGGTACCCGGTCGATCGCGTCCTTGATCTGCGCGTCGCTCACCGCCACCGCCGAATCGGCAGGCGGCGGCCCGGAGAAGTCGCCCTGGGGGGCTGCTGATTCGTTGTCGTCTCCGCATGCCGACACGACGAGAACAGCCGCCAGCGCCGTGATGGCGACCTTGAGGCGGCGAGAGTTGATCGAACTGGTCATAGGCGACATTCTTGGTCATCGCTGCGCAATTCGCACGGGAAATGCCAAGAGCCGCACACCCTTTACAGGTGCGCGGCTCTCGGGTAAAGCTCGATCGGATCAGATCAGGCGTCTGCTCCCACAATGAAGGCCTCGAGCTGGGTGCGCGCGACATCGTCGGCGAGCTGCTCGGGCGGGCTCTTCATCAGGTAGGCCGAAGCGGGGAGGATGGGTCCGCCGATGCCGCGGTCCTTGGCGATCTTGGCTGCACGCACGGCGTCGATGATGATGCCGGCCGAGTTGGGGGAGTCCCAGACCTCGAGCTTGTACTCGAGGCTCAGCGGCACGTCACCGAAGGCACGGCCTTCGAGGCGGACGTAGGCCCACTTGCGGTCGTCGAGCCACGCGACGTGGTCCGAGGGGCCGATGTGGACGTTCTTGTCGTCGATCTTGCCCGACAGCGAACCGGTCAGGTTGGAGGTCACGGCCTGGGTCTTCGAGACCTTCTTGGACTCCAGACGCTCGCGCTCGAGCATGTTCTTGAAGTCCATGTTGCCGCCGACGTTCAGCTGGTAGGTGCGGTCCAGGGTGACGCCGCGGTCCTCGAACAGCTTCGCCATGACGCGGTGGGTGATGGTGGCACCGACCTGGCTCTTGATGTCGTCTCCGACGATCGGCACGCCGGCGTCGGCGAACTTCTTGGCCCACACGGGGTCGCTCGCGATGAAGACCGGGAGAGCGTTGACGAACGCGACGTTCGCGTCGATGGCGCACTGTGCGTAGAACTTGTCGGCCTGCTCGGATCCGACGGGCAGGTACGACACGAGGACGTCGACCTTGGCGTCCTTCAGGGTCTGGACGACGTCGGCGCCCTCGCCGTCGGCCTCGGTGATGGTCTCGCGGTAGTACTTGCCGAGTCCGTCGAGGGTGTGTCCGCGCTGGACGGTGACACCGGTCGGCGGCACGTCGGCGATCTTGATGGTGTTGTTCTCGCTGGAGAAGATGGCGTCCGAGAGATCGAATCCGACCTTCTTGGCATCCACGTCGAACGCGGCGACGAACTGCACGTCGCGAACGTGGTACTGGCCGAACTTCACGTGCATGAGGCCGGGAACGACTGCGTTCTCATCGGCATCCTGGTAGTACTGCACGCCCTGGACCAGGGATGAGGCGCAGTTTCCCACGCCAACAATCGCCACGCGAACTGAATTGGTGTTGTCACCCATGGTCGGGTTCCCCTTCTTTGTGTGGTGTAACTGAGGTTGTTTCTGGTTCTGCGTGGACCGTCTCGGTGGGAAGCGGGCCGGGGTTACGCGACGCTGCTGTCGGGTCCTCGACTCGCTCCGATCCCTCGGCGGCGATGAGCTCGTTGAGCCAGCGGACTTCACGTTCGCTGGATTCGAGACTCAGTTGATGGAGCTGCTTCGTGTAGCGATCCACTGTGCGGTTGGAGCGTCCGACGGCCTCACGAAGACCTTCGCGACGTTCCTCCACCTGCCGGCGGCGACCCTCGAGAATGCGCATCCGCGCCTCCGCGGGGGTCCGGCTGAAGAATGCGAGGTGCACTCCGAAGCCGTCGTCGGTGTAGTTCTGAGGACCCGTGTCGGCGACCAGTTCAGCGAACCGCTCGCGTCCCTTGGGAGTGAGCGCATAGACGCGACGTGCGCGTCGTTTGAGCGTTCCCTGTGGGCCGGCATCCTCAGCGATCAATCCGTCGGCCTGCATACGGCGCAGCGACGGGTACAGCGATCCATACGAAAACGCTCGGAATGCCCCGAGAAGACCGGTGAGCCGCTTGCGCAACTCGTAGCCGTGCATCGGGGACTCGAGGAGCAAACCGAGTACTGCGAGTTCGAGCATCGGGATGACACCTCCATTCAACGTGTTGCAGAAACCTGTGTGCTAAACAGTACACCCGAATGTATCGCGCCGATATAACCGGGTGGGAAACTGCGTCTGAACTGGGGCGATCCGAGCGGTATCGGCCAGAAAGCGTCCAGATGTCCTCCGCTGACCGTGCGGAACGGCCTGAGGCGTGCGGTGTTGATGCCGGTGGCGGGGTCGGTGTTCGGACCGGGCCCCTGCGACAACCGCAGACGACCGCCGAGTGGTGGCACGTACTCTTGACGAGTGCGATTGCAGCGACAGGTGGTGGACTACGCGTTACAGCGCAAGTCTCGGCTGGCCGAGGTGTACTCCGGACGTACCGGGGTCGCCGAGGTCTGCGATGCCAGCCCCTATCTGCTGCGAGCGGCCAAGTTTCACGGCCGACCCTCCGCGACTCGGTGCCCGATCTGCAGAAAAGAGCAGGTCACCATCGTGTCGTGGGTGTTCGGCGAGAAGCTCGGACAGGTTTCGGGATCAGCCCGGACGACCGAGGAGATCCTGCGCCTGGCAGTGAGCCAGGAGGAGTTCTCGGTACATGTGGTGGAGGTGTGCCGGACATGTAGCTGGAACCATTTGGTCCAGTCGTACGTATCTGGATTGCCGCCACGGCCACGAGTGCGACGCAGTCGCAAGGTGGCCGGTGGACGCGTGGCAAACAATTCAGCCGGTGGTGGTTCATCGCAAGTGGACACTGCCGGTGGCCCAGAAGTACTGGGCAACGAAGGTATGGAGAAGTATCTGTGAACAGCGGCCCTGACGGACCGAACAGGTCCACTTGGACCTCGGAGCACGACGGCGGGCGTCCCGCGTCGACTGGCCGGACCCCGGCGCAGAAGAAGCGACGTCTGCACAAGGTCATCGCCTGGATCGTCGGACTCGGTGGCGCGTTGCTGCCGGGGTTCGTCCTGGTGATGGCGGCAGTGTTCCTGTTCACCTACGCCGATCTGTCCGTGCCCGCACCCGGCGACATCAAGCAGAGCCAGATCGCGACGGTCGTCGATTCCCGCGGTGGCGAGATCGCCAAGATCGTGCCGCCCGAGGGCAACCGCACCGACGTCCCGATCGAAGAGATCCCGCTCGTCCTGCAACAGGCGGTCATCGCCGCAGAAGACCGCGAGTTCGAGGAGAACGCCGGGTTCTCGATCAGCGGTTACGGTCGCGCAGCGCTCGGCAAGATCACCGGCCGCGAAGACGCCGGCGGCGGCTCGACGATCACCCAGCAGTACGTCAAGAACGTGCTGACCGGTGACGAGGCCAGTTACCAGCGCAAGTTCCGCGAGCTCGCGATCTCCACGAAGATGGCCAACGAATGGTCGAAGCAGGACATCCTCGCCGCCTACCTCAACACCATCTACTTCGGTCGCGGCGCCTACGGCGTCTCGGCGGCGTCGAAGGCGTACTTCAACAAGGACATCCGCGACATCACCCTGCCCGAAGCCGCGGTCCTGGCGAGTTCGATCCGGTCCCCGTCGTACTACGATCCCGCGACGAATCTGCAGGCAGCCGAGGGCCGTTGGAATTATGTCCTCGACGGAATGGTGACCACCGGGGCCATCACCGAGGAAGACCGTCTCGCGCAGCAGTACCCGAAGGTCGTCGAGCAGCAGGCCGAGACGGGTGACCCGGCGAGCAACGGCCCCAACGGCCTGATCAAGCGGCAGGTACTGGCCGAGCTGGGTACGCTCAACATCTCCGAGGAGGAGATCCGTACCGGCGGGCTTCGGGTCACCACGACGATCGATCCGCAGGTGCAGAACGCCAACGTCAGCAGCGCCAACGACTTACGCGAAGGCGAACCCAACGACATCCGAACGGCAGTGGTGTCGATCGATCCACGCACCGGTGGGGTCAAGGGCTACTTCGGCGGAAACGACGGCAACGGTTACGACTACGCCCAGGCCGACCTGCAGACCGGGTCCTCGTTCAAGGTCTTCGCGCTCGTGGCCGCCCTCGAGCAAGGTATCCCGCTGTCCAAGAACTACAGCTCGGCGCCCTTCGAGGGCGCGGGCGGATTCACCGTCAACAACTCCGACGGCGAATCGTGCGGCAGCTGCAACCTGGCCACCGCGATGAAGATGTCGCTGAACACCGTCTACTACCGGTTGATGATGGACCTCAACGGCGGACCCAACGCTGTCGCGGAAGCGGCCCACCGCGCGGGCATCCCCGAGGTCTCCAGCAATGGGGTCAAGACCCTGCAGAACCCGGACGGCGGCGTCGAGGGTGGCGTGGTTCTCGGACAGTACGATTCGCGGGTCATCGACATGGCCTCGGCGTACGGCACCCTCGCCGCGTCGGGCATGTTCCATTCCCCCCACTTCGTGCAGAAGGTGGAGAACTCCAAGGGTGAGGTGCTGTACGAGCGCACCGAAAACCAGGGTGAGCGCCGGCTCCCCGCCGAGGTCGCCGACAACACCACCGCGGCACTGGAACCGATCGCGGCGTACTCCAACGGCAACGCACTTGATGGCGGCGAACGCCCGTCGGCATCCAAGACCGGAACCACCCAGCTCGGGGACACCGGCCTCAACAAGGATGCCTGGATGGTCGGTTACACCCCGCAGCTGTCGACGGCGGTGTGGGTCGGTACCGACAAGGGTGGTGCGCTGAAGAACTACAGCGGCGCAACCATCTACGGATCGGGACTGCCCGCCCAGATCTGGCGCACCGCCATGAACCGTGCGCTCGATGGCCAGCCAATCGAGAACTTCCCGGAGCCCACGGAGATCGGTGGGGTCGCAGGCGTGCCCTACGAGCCGCCGCCCGAGACCTACACGACAACCCGCAGCAGGCCGCCGACCACGACGACGGCCCCGCCGACCACGACCACCCAGCCGGGGGTGACCCTTGCGCCGGGCGTGGTGATACCGCTGCCGGGGCAGGCGAACCCGGATCCCGACACAGAGACGGAGACGGCACCGACCCTGCCTCCCGAAGAGGGCGGCCCGGGCCGCGGTAGCCCGTAGGCGACGGTTCGTGACGACTGAGGGGGACTCGGAGAGCGGAGTCGGGGCCCGGGATGATGATGTGCGCGCCGAGCAGTCGCTGACGACCGATTCGCTCGACCTGTTCGAGTCGCCGACGGAGTTCGCTCCCGATCGGCGCGAGGCGAGCACCCGAATCCTGCCGAGTCGCAGCGATGCCATCGTGGCTCCGGGCAGCATGGTGATCGGTGGCCCCGTCGGCTTGCACGCAGTCGTGGGCCGCAGTCCCGGCTGGACGCCGATCCGGGTGATCCTGCTGATCGCCCTGGTGTTTTTGGCCCTCGGGTGGTTCGCGAAAGCCGGGTGTCTGCAACAGGCTCCGGACAAGACCACCAAGGTCCTGGGTCTGGACTGGGACAACCACCGCCAGTACACGGCGATGTGTTACGCCGACACCATCCCTCTCTACGGTGCCGAGAAACTCAACAAGGGTGCACTGCCGTACAAGTCGTCCTGGTTCCAGGACGACGGAAACGGCGGCCAGGAGCAGCGGTTCATGGAGTACCCGGTGGCGACGGGCATGTTCATGTACGCCGCGGCGCAAACCGCGCAGGGGTGGGAGTGGGCGCACGAGAACTGGGGCGTGCCTGCGGCTCTCGACGTGGTGCTGTTCTTCAACCTGGTCGCGCTGGGTCTCGCGCTGTGCTGGCTAGTCACCATCTGGGCCACCGCGCTGACCGCGCAGCGCCGCGTGTGGGCCGCAGCCCTGGCCGCCGCATCGCCGTTGGTGATCGTGCACATCTTCACGAACTTCGACGCCATCGCCACCGCCGCGCTGGCCGTGGCCATGTTGGCGTGGTCGCGTCGAAACCCCTGGCTCACCGGACTTTTCCTGGGGATCGGGATGGCTGCAAAGCTGTATCCCGGGCTGTTGCTGATCCCTCTGCTCATCCTGTGCCTGCGGGCTGGCAAGGTTCGCGACTTCGGGATCACCGCGGTGATGACCGCCGCGACCTGGCTGGTGATCAACTTGCCGATCATGGTGCTGTATCCGCGCGGCTGGTCAGAGTTCTTCCGCTACAACTCAGAACGTGGAACCGACCCCGACACCCTCTTCAACGTCATCTCGGCGGTCTCCGGGTATCAGTGGGGCAATCAGCCGGGGCAAGCGCCGTCGTTGCTCAACGCGATCAGCATGGCCTTGTTCATCCTGATCTGCCTCGTGGTGGCGTTCATAGGGTTTCACGCTCCCATGCGTCCGCGACTGGCGCAGCTCATGTTCTTGACCGTCGCCGGATTCTTGCTCGTCAACAAGGTGTGGAGCCCGCAGTACTCGCTGTGGCTGGTGCCGTTGGCGGTGCTCGCGTTACCTCACACCCGGATCTTGCTGGCCTGGATGGTGATCGATTCACTCGTATGGGTGCCGCGGATGATGTGGTACCTGTTCCAGGAAACCGGTGACGGGCTGCCCGAGCAGTGGTTCCTCACGGCCGTGGTGATCCGCGACATCGCCGTGATCGCGCTGTGCGCGTTGGTCATCTGGCAGATCTATCATCCGACCGAGGACCTGGTTCGCCGTGGGCACGGGTGGCGGCGACTGTCTGCCGACGACCCCGGCGGCGGCGTTCTGGATCTCGCACCCGATCGGATGCCGTGGCCGCGCCGCACACCCACGGTCCGCCACCGCGACGACGACCCGGCGACGGGTCCGCTACTTGTCGAGGACTCCGAGCCCCGGACCTGAACTCAGCGCAGGCGTTCCTGGAGTTTCGCCCGCGCAGCGGGCCAGTCGTCATCGGTCATCGCGAACTGCGCGGTGGTCCGCCACTCGCCGCCCGCCAACGGCTTGTGCTTGCGGAGCAAACCTTCGAAGGTGGCGCCCAGTTTCGCGATTCCCGCCCGTGACTGGGCGTTTCGCTCGTCGGTGTGCCACACCACTCGCACCGCGCCCAGATCTTCGAACGCGCGGCGCAGCAGGAGCAGTTTCGCATCAGGGTTGACGGTCGTGCCCTGCACCGCCGCCGAGTACCAGGTGTAGCCGACGGCGAGCGCCTGATTCACGGGGCTGATGTCGTAGTAGCTGGTCGAGCCCACGATCCGGTCGGTCGCCTCGTCGACGACGGCGAAGGCGACCCGATCGGGGGTGTCGAGAGCGGTCTGAATGTAGTCGCGGGCTTCCTGCTCGCCGGCGGGGACGGTCGTCCAGCGGAACGGCTCAGGGTTGTCGACGGCAGCAGCCAGGTCGGCCGCGTCGGAAAGCTCGAAGGGCCGCAATGTGACTCGCGTGCCGGACAGGACGGGGGCGCTCAACCAGGTCATGCCGGTACGGTAGCGCTCCGCTGCCCGGCCGTCGAGGGTATTTCAGGCGGCACGCGTAGCCCTCTGCCCACGAAGTGGTAGATCAGGAACGCGAGGCAGAGCGCATGAGACCACACGCCGAGCTGCACGCCACCCATGACCCACCAGGTCATGTCGTCGCCGCGGGTGAGGATTCCGAACATCCGGAAGATGGTGAGATCCAAGGCGAGATCACCGATGAGATACAACAGGATCACGCGCCAGTCGACTTTGAGAAGAACAAAGAACGGCAGGATCCACAGCGTGTACTGCGGCGAGTGCACCTTGTGGAAGAGCATGAAGCCGGCCAGCATCGCTGCGCTGACGCCGATCCAGGGAAAGACGTTGCCGCGCTGCCAATGCCGTACGCCGAACCACACCGCCAACGCGAGCGAGGCGATGATCAGCAGCGGCGAGGCAACCCCGACGATCGAGTTGTACAGGCTCGGGTCGTCGCTGGGTCCGCTGCCGGTGAAATGCCGCAGGCCCCAGTACCAGATGGAGTTGGTGTCGACGTCTGCCTTGCGTTTGCCCTGGAACGACAGGGACGCCTGCCAGCCTTCGAATCCGGCGATCATGAACGGCAATTGCACCGCGAGCACGGTCGCGACCGCGACGCCGGCCACCGCGCCTGCGCCCGCCCAGTCGAGGCGGATCCGAGAATCATCCTGGTCCCCGGGTGACCTCGGTGCCATACCGCGCGTGAGCACGAAGATGGCCAACGGGAGGACGAACAGGCCCGGATAGATCTTGAGTGAGAACCCGATCGACAGAATGAACGAGGCCCAGAGCGCGCTGGTACGCAACGACATCCACGGTCTACCTGTGCGTCTGTTGATCCGTGCGCCGAGCACCATCACCGCGATCGCGCCGACCGTGGTCGCGACGACGGGCAATTCCCAGTTGTGGAAGGCGTAGAGGATCAGTGGCGGGGTCGCGGCCCAGAGCAACACCCACCAGCGCGCGAGCAGGGCGAGCAGGATGACGATGAGAACGCCGAACGGTGCGAGCAAGATGGCCGACTGGGTCAGGAAGTCGATGTCGGTGTGGGCGCCGCTGGCGCCGATGTACATCAGCAGTCCGGACAGCACCGGGTATTCGACGACGCCGCCGTAGAGCACGCCGTTGTCGTCGATTCCGCCGTGGATGAACGGGAAGATGTGATTGTTGATGTCGCGGCCGACCCACAGGAACTGTAGATCCGAGTAGCAGGGCATCACGATCTCGCCCGAACCGACCGGCCAGACGGAGCTGCGGCCGAACTCGTCGAAGGGCGCCCCTCCGCACGTGGCCTTACCCAGATAGCTCAACCACATGAAGAAGGAGCTGACCAGCAACGAGATCAGCAGGATGAGGATGAGTTCGCCGCGTCCTGCGCTGATGCGGGTTCGCCACGAAGGTGCCTGGCCAGAGGGCTCCTTGGGGGTCGCCTCTTCCCACGTCGAAGCGCGGGGTGGCGATGGCATGGGCTACAGAGTAAGGGCGCGCATCTGGCCCTACGAAATCTGGTTGCGATTCCATTCGATCCAGCCCACCCCGATCGTCCCGTCGGCGCTGGTCACCCGCCCCCACGCGCGGGCGAAGTAGGCGACCTTGCCGTCCTCGGATTGCAGGCGGAGCGGCCCGTGTCCGAGGGGTTCGAAGGTGAGCGCGGCGTTTCCCGGTTCGATCTCCAGCAGTGCCGAGATGGGCAGGCCGTCGTCGGTGAACTCGGAGTCGGCGACGTGCCGGCTCAGCTCGACCAGGGGCAGGCCCGGCAGCTGTGCGTAGCCGATGCTCATCTGTGGAAGGTCGGGTATCCGGAGGTCGAGGCCGTGGAGATGGGTGCCATCGGGAGAGTGCAGCGCACTCCACACCCAGTCCATGCCCCACCAGTCGCGGACACCCCAGGAGTGGTCGCGCTGCCCCGGCACCTCCTGCAGCGAGATGACCTCGCCATCGACGGCGATGGTCCCGGTGACCAGGCAGGGAATCTCGTAGCGCGGTGTCACGCGGTACCGGTACGCGTCGCCCGCGCTGGTGAATTGCAGGTCCATGCGCACCTCGACGGCCCTGCCATGCTCTCCGCGCAGGATTGCTGCGGGGTCGTCGAACGCCTCGCCTCGCCCCCGCAGGGTCACCGACGCGGTGGTGAGGGGTTCGTCGAAACGGTGAGTTGCCTGCAGATTCTCGGTGGACAAGCTCAGATCCTGCGGAGTGGGCAGATCGAAGTCGAGGACGGCGACGGTCGGGCGCCCAGGCCCGCAGATCATCGCGGTGTACCAGGAGCTCTTCTGGTTGGGGGTCACCCCGATCCGGACGTAGGCGCCGACTCCGGCCTCGGCGTCGGCGACGTCGAAATACCAGCTCTCGTTCCACAGCTGTTCGTCGCCGGGCGTATGGGCGAACTCGTCCGTCGGCTCGGGTGCCAGCGGTTCGAGGGCCCGGGCAGCGGGCAGCGTCGCCGCGGACTCGAGGTCGAGGGCGAGTTCACAGTGCCGCGCGAACATCGTCATGAACATCTCGTCGCCGCGGTCCGTCTGCTCGACGATCACCGAAGGGACGATGGTCATCAAGATGCCGAAGAAGGTGTGTTTGCGAACGCCGTCGCGCACCTCGTCGACCGAGGCCGGACCGCGCCCACCGAGCCCGTCGAAGTAGATCTGCAGCAGATCGTCGAAGTGCGCGCGTCGCAGCTCGGTCGGCAATGACGCCCCGAGGAAATACGCCAGATCGTTGGTCGCCGGGCCCCACGCCACGGTCTGCCAGTCGACGACCGTCACGGGTCGGGCCGCGCCGGGTTGCCCGAAGAGCAGGTTGTCGAGGCGGAAATCCCCGTGGATCAGACTCTGATGCGGCATGGCCTGCTGCTCGGCGAGATACGCGTCCCAGCTGTCGACCATCTGCTGTGCCAGGTCTCGATGTCGTGGGTCCAACCGGCTCCCGTACCGATCGAGAAAAGCCGGGAACAGGGAGGCGAGCAGCGCCTGGTTGATCGGCGCCTCGCGGTTGAGCCAGTCGGTGGCGGCCAGCTCGTCGTTGCCCAGGACCGCGGATTGGATGCGCGCCAGGGCCCGTACCGCCAGTTCGGCCTGGCCGAGGGTGGCGCCCAGGATGTCGTTGCCGACCTCCGCCGGCCCCGCGTCCTCGAGCACCAGGGCGAATGTTCCCGAGTCGGCTTCGTAACTCGCGTGGTGGCAGCGGGCCAAGGCGCCGGGGCCGATCGAACCGGCGATGTCGGCGTAGAAACGGACCTCGCGTTCGTAGAGTCCGAGCGAGACCCCGGTCGAGCGACTCGTCTCGTCGGAGGCCGCGATCTTCAACACCACCGACTCCGGCCCGCCCCCGTCGTCGTAGCGGACCCTGACCCGGTGGCTCTCACTCATCTGACCCGTCCCGATCCGGGTGGTCTCGAAGGCGCCGACAGAACCACCGCCGATCACTCCGGTCAGCCAGTCGGCGGTCAGGTCTTCGGTGACGGCTATCACAGTCGGGGTGCTCATTCGCAGAAACTAACTGCAGATTCAGTTTCAGTGCGCAGATTGGCGAATTTCGCTGGTCACGGTCAGTTGAGGTAGCCTGGCCAGCGTTGCCGACGCGGCGACCCTCCTGCCACGGAACGTCCGTGGCCGACCTAGTCCATAGGAGGTGATGAGGTCTTATGCGTCACTACGAATTGATGGTCATTCTTGACCCCAACCTGGATGAGCGAACTGTTGCTCCATCGTTGGATACCTTCCTCAACGTGATTCGCCAGGATGGCGGAAATGTTGCAGGCGTCGATGTCTGGGGCAAGCGCCGTCTTGCCTACGAAATTCTCAAGCACACCGAGGGAATTTACGCAGTCGTCGATCTCAATGCGGAACCCCAAACCGTCACCGAGCTCGATCGTCAGCTCAAGCTGAACGAGTCGGTGCTGCGCACCAAGGTGATGCGCGTCGACGAGCGTGCCAAGGTACGTCGCGCCAAGGTTGCTGCCAAGCACGCAGCCAAGGCTGCCGCGAAACCGGCCAAGTAGCCGCTGGATGTTCGAGAGAACCGATCGGGTCTCTTGAACGTCCAATGCGTGTCGGTACCGGGCTCTAGGGTTCCTTATTGACTAGGGGCTCACTCGGTGCACATCGACCCCAACCACTGCGCAATCGCAACTGAACTCGGGAGATACACATGGCAGGCGACACCATCATCACCGTCGTTGGGAACCTCACGGCAGATCCGGAACTCCGGTTCACGCCGTCGGGTGCCGCCGTCGCGAACTTCACCGTGGCTTCGACGCCGCGGGCGTTCGACCGGCAGACCAACGAATGGAAAGACGGCGAAGCGCTGTTCATGCGCTGCAACATCTGGCGCGATGCCGCCGAAAATGTCGCAGAGTCTCTCACCAAGGGTTCACGCGTGATCGTGTCCGGCCGGCTCAAGCAGCGGTCGTACGAAACCCGTGAGGGTGAGAAGCGCACAGTGGTCGAACTTGAGGTCGACGAGATCGGTCCCTCGCTTCGCTATGCCACCGCCAAGGTCAATCGGGCCTCGCGCGGTGGAGGCGGCGGTGGCGGCAATGCCGGATCCGGCGTCGGCGGTGGAAACCGCGGCGGCGGAGGCAATTCCGGCGGCGGCGGCGCTGCGCAGAACGACGATCCGTGGGGCAGCGCCCCGGCGAGCGGATCTTTCGGCGGCGGGGACGACGAACCACCGTTCTGACGAACATCCTCGGGCGCGGCAGTCACATGCCGCGGCCAGAGAACACTTTTGGAGTATGTACACATGGCTGGAAAAGCTAAAGGCGGACGGAAGGTCCGTGGTGCAGAAAAGATCGTCAAGGCCAAGGCCTGCACTTTCTGCAAAGAGAAGAACCTGTTGATCGACTACAAGGACACCGCGCTGCTGCGTCGTTTCCTGTCTGATCGTGGCAAGATCCGTTCGCGTCGGGTCACCGGTAACTGCGTCCAGCACCAGCGGGACGTGGCCATCGCCGTCAAGAACTCGCGCGAAGTTGCCCTGCTGCCCTTCACCTCGACCTCTCGATAAGCGGAAAGGACCAAGAACATGAAACTGATCCTCACCGCAGAGGTTGAGAACCTGGGTGTCGCAGGCGACACCGTCGAGGTCAAAGACGGCTACGGCCGTAACTTCCTGCTGCCCCGCGGACTGGCCATCGTCGCCACCCGTGGAGCACAGAAGCAGGTCGACGGCATCCGCCGCTCGCGGGATCTCCGCGAGGTTCGTGGCGTCGAGCACGCCAACGAGCTCAAGCAGGCCATCGAAGGCCTGTCCGAGGTCAAGCTGGGCGTCAAGACCCACGACTCCGGCAAGCTGTTCGGTTCGGTCTCCACGGCTGACGTCGTGGGCGCGATCAAGTCTGCCGGGGGACCGGCTCTCGACAAGCGCACCGTCGAACTGCCCGAGGGCCACATCAAGGCCACCGGCAAGTACCCGGTCGTGGTGAACCTGCACGGCAACATCGCCGCCAAGTTCAGCCTGACCGTGGCTGCCGGCGAGTAGTCACAGACAAGTCAGACAGCAAACCCCCGGCCATATGGTCGGGGGTTTGTTGTATCTGGAAGTGTTGTGTTCCCGGGTGGCTCTGATAGGCCCCCGCCCACCCGTTTTCGGGCGCTCCACCTGTCGTAATCGGTGGGTGGCGCAAAAACGGGTGGGGGAGTGGGAGCCAGGAAGCTCAGCTCAGGTCAGACCGTGCAGAGTGGGCGGATCTCGTTGGAGCCACCGGTGGTCGGTGAGGTGAGGATCGTGCAGGCGTTGTAGCCGCGATCCTCAGCGATCTTGCGGATCTGCTTCCACTGGGCGGTGGTCACATTCGGCGACCGGGACAGCACGAATGCCGAGGTGCGTTCGGGGCTTCCGACGAAGGCCCAGGAGTAGTCGTCGGCGATGTAGGTGACGACGTAGTTGGTGGGGCCGTCCTTGGACTCCTGCGTCGGGACACCCGGGAAGCTCACGTGCAGCTGCGCGCCGGTGACGGCGTCGTTGACGCGCGCGTTGCCGACGATCTTGTTCTCTCCGTTTGTCCATGTGGTGCAGGTGTTCTCGACCCGGATGTTGCTCGCGTCGATCAGGTCGTACTGCGCCTGGGTGTCGCGCGCGCAGATCAGGTTGAACGGCTGCGGGATTGCGGCGATCTGGTTCCACGTCCCGAGGTATTTCGTGGTGTCCAGTTTGGCCACCGGCTTCAGCGGCTGGGGGAGTGAACTGGTGTCGGCCGAGGCCGGGGCCGCACAGGCGAGCGCGAACGCGAGTGCCATACCGCCGATCACTGCGCGGGTGAGTTTTCGAGGTGAGAACGCCATGGTTGCCATCTCCTAATTCTGTTGCGGTTGTAACTGCGGGTGTGGACGCGCTTGTGTATCCACATTGCCGGGCCACCACATGCGTGGCCCGATCAGGCTGAAGAGAGCTGGTATCACCACTGTTCGTACCAGGAAAGTGTCGAGAAGGATACCCAGTCCGACGATGATCCCGATCTGGGTCAGCGTGATCAGCGGCAGGATGCCGAGCACGCAGAAGACAGCAGCCAAAACGATTCCGGCACTGGTGATCACGGCTCCGGTCGACGCGACCGCTCGGATGATCGCTTGTCTCGTACCGTATTCCGGGGTCTCCTCGCGGGCGCGGATCACCAGGAACATGGTGTAGTCGATGCCGAGGGCGACGAGGAACAGGAACGAGTAGAGCGGGACGTTGTTGTCCAGGCCTGGGAATCCGAAGACGTGTTCGCTGATGAGGCTACCGATGCCGATGGCGGCGAGGGTGCTCAGGACCGTCGTCGCAACCAAGACCGCCGGCGCGACCAGCGCTCGCAGGAACACGATCAGGATGACGAACACCACCGCAAGGATCAGCGGGATGATGACCAATCGATCACGCTCGGAGGCGTTTTGGATGTCGAGGGCTTTGGCGTCTGATCCGCCGACCAGTGCATTGGCGCCGCGCAGTTCTCCGGTGGAGGTGCGTAACTCGTCGATGATGTCGAAGGCCTGCTGCGACGCCGGGTCTGCGTCGAGCACCACGGACCACTTCGTGAAACCGGTATCGGACTGTCCGCTCTCCGTCACGGACACCACCCCGTCGGTGGACTCGATGATTCCCTGAACCTGCCCGGCCGCTGATGTTTTCGCGACAACGGTGGTGGGGTCGGACTGTCCGGGTGGAAAGTGTTCGGACAGCTTGTCGAAACCCTCGACCGAGTCGGCACTGACCCGGAACTGTTCGGTCTGGGAGAGACCGATGTTCGCCCCGACCAGTCCGAGCGAACAGGCGATCAGTGCGGTCAGGGCGACGGCGAGCACTCGCGCGGGGTGTCGGGAGACGGCACCCGCGATACGGAACCAGGCACCACCCTCGGTGGGCACCGGATCGCCGACCTTCGGTACGAACGGCCAGAAGAGTTTGGTGCCGAACAAGGCCAGCAGCGGAGGCAGCACCAGCAGCGCGAAGATCACCGCCACCACGAGACCCGCTGCGGCCAGTGCGCCGAGGCTCCGGGTACTCGGGAGGACGGCGAGCAGCAGGGTCAGCAGTGCCAGGACCACCGTCGCGTTGGACGCCAGGATGGCCGGTCCGGCGTGGCGGACCGCCCGTCGCAACGCGATTCGATGGTCGGGCTCGGCGCGCAGTTCCTCGCGGTAGCGAGAGATGAGCAGCAGGGCGTAGTTGGTGCCGGCGCCGAACACGAGGACGCTGGTGATGCCTGAGGTGGAGCCGTCGAACGACAGTCCGGTGAGTTCGGCCAACCCGGTGCCGACGGAACTGGCCAGCCTGTCGGCGAAGGCGACGACGATGAGCGGAACCAACCACAGCACCGGTGATCGATACGTGACGATCAGCAGCAGGGCGACCACCAGGGCGGTGACCGCGAGCAAGGTGACGTTGGCGCCGGAGAACGAGTTGGCGGTGTCGGCGCCGAACGCCGGGCCGCCGGTCACGTAGGTGGTGAGGTCGCTGGGCAATCCGTCGTCGGCCGCGGCGCGAAGCTCGTCGACGAGGTCGGTGAGCTTGAACCCGTTCAGGTCGGCACTCACCGGCACGATCGAGATCGCTGCCATCTGGTCCGGTGAGAGCACCACCGGCGGGCCGGCGGGGCTGTCTGCGGGAACTGACCGCTCGACGGCGAGCATGCGCTGCTGGGCTGCTGCGACGGCCTCCTGATCGGCCGGGGACAAGGCGTTGCCGTCGCCGCGGACCACGACGAGAACCGCTGGGGCGACGTCGGAGTCGGGGAACTGTTCCAGTAGTTCGTTGACCTCCGCGGAGTCGGCGTTGGCCGGCAGCGACTGGGGAGCCTCGCCGGCGGAGTCGTTCTCACCGATGAGGCCCATTGCGGCGATCGAGATCAGGACGATCACGAGTGCGATGCACCACGATCGTCGTCCGGTCACTGAGGCGGCAAGCTGATCCCAAAGGGTGCGAGAATCAACTGACGTGTCTTTTATCGCCATATTTCAGACAATCTCATATTTTCAAATATTGAGCAAGTAAACTATCTTCCGGCGGGGTTGCACCGCCGGCAGGAGGAAACGATGTCCGAGCAAGTCCCTTCGGGGGACCCGCGTGCCGAGTTGGAGTTTCAGATGTCGGCTGACGTGCGGGCGCTCTCGGCGGAATCGGATCAGATCTCGCGAGTCTTCGCCGGGCTGAACGATCTCAGTGCCAATGATTTTCGCGCTCTGTTGCACGTCATGGTTGCAGATTCGGCAGGCGAGCCACTGACGTCCGGCGCGCTCGGGCAGCGCATGCAGGTATCCGGCGGTGCGGTGACGCATCTCGTCGAACGGCTCATCGGGTCCGGGCACATCCGGCGTGAGGCGCACGAGAAGGACCGTCGAAAAGTGATGTTGCACTACGACGATCATGGGATGGCGGTGGCCAGAGCGTTTTTCGCGCCCCTGGGAAAGCACACGCACGACGCGCTCGCCGAACTCCCGGACCAGGATCTCGAGGCTGCACACCGGGTGTTCAGCGCGATGATCAGCGCTATGAAGACGTACCAGGACGAGCTGAACGGGGCCTAGGTCAGGAGTTACGCGAGATCAGGGTTCGCGCTAGCGCTGATCTGCCGGCAGATACTTCGGGTCGATGTTGTTGTCGTGGTACTTGTCGCCCGCCGGGTAGACGAACTTGAACCACGACTGCGCGAGCGTGAACGCACGGGGACCGCCGACGCACGTGACGGTGACCGGGCTCACCGCGCACGTCGAACCGGCGACCGTGATCGACTGCCCGACATCGAGCAACGGTGGTTGGAACCATCCTTGGGGAACTGTGCTGTACGCCGTGTCCCGGGGAACCCAGTACGGGCCTTCTTGGCCTCCTGAGATGGCCACGCCCACGGCGTCGCGGGGTGCACCGCCGGGCCGGCCGTTGCAGCCGACGTACGCGTACCCGGACCCGAGCGCACACACCCGACCGCCCGGGGTGACGAAGAAGGTCCGCCCGTTGTCCTTGTAGTCGAGTGAGAAGTATGAAGCGGGGTCGACCGCCGCGTAGCCGGAGAGGTCGGGCACCTGTGTGTAGTCGGGCCCTGGCGCGGCCGAAGCCGGCGAGCCGACCGAGAGCATCGCGGCCGTGGCGACCAGCGCTGCCAACACACCGATGAGCTTTCTCATGAATGCCTCCCCAGCATCGCTTGCGTGATGATCATTGCACCACTTCGCGGCTCGAGATGTGGCGGGTTGGCCGGTGCGGGAGGCGTGATCGTAACGATCAATTCAGAGCCGGTCAAGATGTTCACCCGATCGAGGGACACCGAGGCGCAGTCGGGCTGCCGTGGAACTGGCCGACGAAAAGGAACACGCCGAAAGCGGACTTGGAGAGACACGCCGCCGGAGAGGTATCCACAGTGTCCAAATATGCGAAACCCATCCTGAAGTGGCAAAACTGAAGAAAGTCGTCGACTTATCCACAAGTTCCCAACAGGGCGCTAACAGGTATGCGCGGAGCGTCCACAGTTGGTGCACAGGGTGGTGCACAGCTCGGTTTGGCAGGTCCGCCCCGAGCCCTTAGTGTCTGGCCGAGTGGATTGACGGACCGGCGTGACCGGAGCTGGTCGGGACTTGTCGGACAGTCCTGCGAGACTGATTTCGAACAGGTAAGCGAGAAGGGGTGGCGTCTTGGCCGTAGTCGACGACCGTGGGCATGCCGAGGCTCGAGAGCAGGCTCCCCCGAGTGAGGATTTCGGTCGTCAGCCTCCTCAAGACATGGCCGCAGAGCAATCCGTCCTCGGCGGCATGATGCTGTCAAAGGACGCGATCGCCGACGTTCTCGAGAAGCTTCGCCCCGGCGACTTCTACCGTCCCGCGCATCAGGCCGTGTACGACGCGATCCTCGACCTGTACGCCAAAGGTGAGCCCGCCGACGCCGTCACCGTGGCGGGGCAACTGGACCGTGCGGGAGAGCTGCGCCGCATCGGTGGCGCCCCGTACCTGCACACCCTGATCTCGACGGTTCCGACCGCTGCCAACGCCGGCTACTACGCGGAAATCGTCGCGGAGAAGGCCATCCTGCGTCGGCTGGTCGAAGCCGGCACACGCATCGTTCAGTTCGGCTACGCCGGAGCCGACGGTCAAGACGTCGCTGAGGTTGTCGACCGCGCGCAGGCCGAGGTGTACGAAGTCACCGAACGCCGGACCGCAGAAGACTATGTGGCCCTTGAAGAGCTGCTGCAGCCGACGATGGACGAGATCGACTCCATCGCGTCGCGTGGTGGTCTGTCCCTCGGTGTGCCAACGGGTTTCCACGATCTCGACGAACTCACCAACGGTCTGCACGCAGGTCAGATGATCATCGTGGCTGCGAGGCCGGGTGTCGGAAAAGCCTTGGCCCTCGACACACCGTTGGCCACGCCGTCGGGATGGACCACCATGGGGCAGGTGCAGGTCGGCGATCACCTGATAGGCGCCGACGGCAAGCCCACGCGCGTTGTTGCCGCTACCGAGGTGATGGCCGGTCGGCCTTGCTATGAGGTCGAGTTCTCTGATGGTTCAGTGATCGTCGCCGATGAGCAGCATCAGTGGTTGGCGGACTCAACGGTGTCGACCACCGCCGAGATCGCAGCGGCGTTGGCCGCAGGCCAGGCACCGACCGTAGCCAACGTCGATCCGCTGGAGCTGCACTTCGCCGACTTGAATGTCGACGCCTACGCGGTAGGCGCTTGGGTCGGTTCGCGCGGAACCTTGGAGTTCGCGGCGCCGGATGTTGCCATGCGTGTCGACGGCGTCGCCGCCGTGGATTCTCTCAACGCACTTGATATCGATCATCTTTCGGCCGACTACCTGCGGGGGTCAGCAGCGCAACGTCTGGATTTGTTGGCCGGTCTGCTAGATGTTGCCGGCGACGTCGCCGAATCGGGCGCAGTCGAGTTCCGGGGGCCTGCCGCCTTGGCGATGCAGGTTCGCGACCTCGTGTCGGGCCTGGGCTATTCCGTCGACATGCGGTCTGAGGCGACGTCAGTCACATTTGAAACCGTCGACAAGGTCTTCTTTTCCGCGCAGAAAGCGTTGCTACACAAAGAACTTTCAAGAAGTGTTCGGCGTACTCGTACGATCGTCGACGTACGCCCCATCGCCAGCGTCCCCGTGCGGTGCGTCCAGGTCGACAACGTCGACCACATGTACCTCGCCGGTGAGTCGATGATCCCGACCCACAACTCCACGCTCGCCATGGACTTCTTGCGTTCATGTTCCATCAAGCATCACATGACCAGCGCTATGTTCTCGCTGGAGATGAGCAAAACCGAGATCGTGATGCGGTTGCTCTCGGCCGAAGCGAAGATCAAGCTCGGCGACATGCGTTCGGGCAAGATGAGCGACGACGACTGGACACGGCTCGCACGCCGGATGGGCGAGATCTCTGAGGCGCCGCTGTTCATCGACGACTCGCCCAACCTGACGATGATGGAAATCCGTGCCAAGGCACGGCGTTTGAAGCAGAAGCACGACCTCAAGCTGGTGGTCATCGACTACATGCAGCTGATGTCGTCGGGCAAGAAGGTCGAATCTCGTCAGCAGGAGGTCTCGGAGTTCTCGCGAAGCATCAAGCTGCTCGCGAAGGAACTTGAAGTCCCGGTGGTCGCGATCAGTCAGCTGAACCGTGGTCCCGAACAGCGAACTGACAAGCGTCCCATGATTTCTGACCTTCGCGAGTCGGGCTCGCTGGAGCAGGATGCCGACATGGTCATCCTGTTGCACCGACCTGACGCGTTCGAGCGTGACGACCCACGTGCGGGTGAAGCCGACATCATCCTGGGTAAGCACCGTAACGGTCCGACAGCGACGATTACTGTTGCGCACCAACTGCATTTGAGCCGGTTCGTGGATATGGCGCGAGGGTAGACGTTTTTCCTGCGGTAGATTGCTTGCCGCAAGCTCGTGCGACGGTCAACAGTCTCAACATGATCAACAACCCGGCGCCCACGGTCAGGGCGTCAGCTCCCAGCGCAGAACGTTTACAGCGCCTTGATCGTCCACTGACGGATTGCAATACAAGGTCTGGCCCTGAGAGTTGATGGTTGTCGCGGACAGGTCGTAGCAGACGTCACCAGGCGCGGAAGTCCCGTTGCCTGGCAGCGGAAAATCCGGATTCGACGCCACTCCCGGTGTCAGCGCCCAGACGTACGCATCTGTGCCGGCCAGCCGCGCGCAGTATGCTGTCGACCCGTCCGCAGTCGGCGCCGAGGCGCCCCGGGATGAGCAGTAGTCGCCGAGGGTGACAGGTTGGATTGTTGGCTCAGCTTCTTCGACAGTGGCAGGAGCCTCGTACGTCGGCTCAGTGGCGGGGGGTGGTGCAGGCGGAGGCGGTGGTGGCTGTGGTGTCGTCGTCGATGGTGCCGCGGACGTCGTTGGTGAGCTCGGGGCCGGCGAGTTCTCGGTTCCGTCCTCTGACGAGCAGCCGACTATGACAATTGCGATCGCCGCCACCAGCACCCCTATCCGCCTCATGTTCTCTTTCCTAGCAGGAAATGACGCTCGCTACGGGTAAACGCTGCGGGTCGCTGTCGATGCGATCAACAGTGCGTGAGAGACGAAACTGCCTGCACTACAGCTGGAGCCGTTCGGCTCCAGCTGTGTTCCTGAGAGGCGTGCGACTACCACTGGCTGGTGAAAGCGGTCGTCGCGGCCGACTCAGACGTGGCCGACGATATCGGTAGATCTCACTCTCCTTTTATCGAGTTCGTTGTCGTCGTACGCTGTAACGGGCCAGTGCTTTGCCGGTTTGGTCACCTTCAACACTTCGATAGAGTTACGCTCTATCCGATGTTGCGAACTGACGGAGGGGCAAGGCGGATGTCGACTGAAAACGGGCTACTCCCACGCGATCGCGAACGGGGCGCTTCGGGAACTAACTGGTATCGGCCCGGAATCGCGGTAGCCGGATCGGTGGCGGTGCTAGGTGCCCTGCTGGTGTGGCCGGGTAGTGCAGGAGCCGCTCCGTTGCCCGCGGAATGCGTCCAGGCGGGTTCCTCAGGTGTGGTGACATGCACCTACTCCACGGGGACGCACGCACTGACACTGCCCGAAGGTGTTGCGACGGTGACTGTGACAGCCATCGGTGGGCGAGGCGGTAGTTACATCGAGGGCGACAACCGCTATTACTCCGGTGGGATAGGAGCTGTGGTGAACGGAACCGTGGCTGTCCCAGCAGGATCACGCACGCTGCACCCGGTGGTAGCCGGCGATGGCGGCGACACTCGCGTGGGGCCCGATGACAGCCCCGGGGTGGGTGGGTTCAACGGCGGCGGCACGGCAGGAAACCCCAAGTGGCCGGGGCGCAACGACTATGCGCCTGGGGCGGGCGGGGGCGGGGCGTCGGATATCCGCACCGATCCCACTGATCTGGATTCACGGGTACTGATCGCCGCAGGCGGCGGTGGTGGGAGCTACTACGGAAATGGTGGAAACGCGGATTCCCCGAGCCCGTCGGAATGGGGTGGTCATGCGGGGACGCAGACCGCGGGCGGTGCCGGGGGCAGGTCTGAGAACATACCCGGCGATGGGCTACCCGGGCGGCCAGGTGTCGGCGGAACCGGTGGATCTGTCGCCGATTTCCCGGTGGCGCAGTCGATTCTCAGCGGGGCCGGTGGTGGCGGAGGACTGTACGGCGGCGGCGGCGGATCGCTTGGTCACTCCGGCGGCGGCGGCTCTTCGTTGTTGTCCGACGGCTACCACGGAGCCACTCTTGAGGGCCCGTCGATCACTATTACCTACCGGCCACCGGGGTCACCCTGCACGGGCTCGGTCTGCATCGGTCCAGGCCTTTTCGGCAGCAGTTGATCGGTGGCAATTGCGTTCAAGTCGAGCCCAATTGGCTCGGTGGCATGAGAACACCGTCGTGGGTGGTGCTGGTCGCGTCCTCGGCGTGGGCGCTCTGATCGCGATGGTCTACACAATCCTGACATGATCCGTTGCAGCACAATTAGATTACGTCGAATGTGTGGACTACTCCAAGTTGTCTGAGTGATTCGGCGCCTTATTCCTCGAGGTATCCGGTGTTGGGGTCGATCGCGTCGAGGAAGTCTCGGATGCTGGCTCGGTAATGGCTGAGCGTATTGGATGGCGGTGGCGTGGGTCGGATTCTCGTTGCATCCTGTTCCGGCACTTGTGCGGTCATCGGTGCGCTTTCCGAAAACCCATAGCCGGGGTTGGGGCCGGTGTCCCAGGTGTAGTCGTGTCCGCCGTCGCGTTCGGTGATGGTGAAAATCTGGCCGTCGACGGTGAGGATGACCGGGAGCTGGGGGACGAGATCGTCGGGGGCCGCGGCGTCCACCGGGACAGGCGGGCCTGGCCTGGTCGCGAGCGTCGTGCTTGCGCGGTCCGTGGAGCTGTTGAGCCTTCCAGCGTCGCCGTCGCTGGTGGTGCATGCAGTGACCGTGCATATAAGCGCTGTAACGAGGCCGAGGCAGGCCGTCACGATCTGGATTCTGGCGTTCATGGTATTCGGCTGTTCCTCGTGGCGGTGGCTGTAGGCATGTCGCTTGGGTGCGAACGTTTTACGTCGGAGGCAGGAGGCGCTGACCCAGACGGTGTAGGTCCTCCGCGGCGACACCGCAGTCTCGCCCGACGCGCCGATTGCATGAGTCACAGTAGCTGCGGATTCCCCGCTGTTGGCATTGTCTGCGCGTGACATGGGTGCACCTAGACATCCGCGGATATGTCCACCTTGGCTGCGTTGACCCATCGGAGGCATTCCCCTCGTTGCAGCCTGGAGCACCCATCGACTTGGGTGAGACGTCGATGGCTGCTCAGAGGACATCTGTCGACGCACGATGTGCTTGTCCGTGTCTGCGTAGTAACTGTAAGCGGCTTGCCATGCGAAAGGCGTCTGGTCGCGGCGACGCGGCGTCGAGGAAGGCGGTCAGCGTATGCGCTGACACGAAGGTGACCTGTACGTCGGTGTCGACCAGAATGTCGATGAGGTTGATGAAGCGTTGCTGGGCTTCGGGTGAGACACAAGCGAACTCGGGGATGTCGAGGATCGTCCATCGGGTGTAAGTCCGCGCCCAGTTGAGATATTCGATCGTTGACAGCGGTGAGTCGCAGAGCTGAGGGAACGATACAAACAGCTGGTTGTCACGGACGGCGAGGACCGAGAAGTCGCGGCTGCCGACAGTCAGCATTGGCAGCTCGCTGGGGTATGGAAGTTCCTGTGTAGGTGCGGTACTTGTCCAGTCGCTGTTGGAGAAGCCGGCGGAGGTGCCGGAGCGTGTAGCTGCGCGGTAGTCGGTGTGGCCGGCAAGGTGATGTATGTCGAAGTGGGTCTTGATCAGGTCGATTCCCGGTTCAAAGATGTGGTGCCAGATGGGGTTCGGCAGCAGGTCTTCGGGTGCGTAGTTCGATGTCGCCAAAATCGTCACGCGACGAGTGAGGACGTGTTCGAGCATGCGAGTGAGAAGCCGAGCATCTCCGGAGTCGTGCACATGTAGTTCGTCGAAGTACAACAATTGGCTTTGTCCGATCACATCGTCGAGTGCCTGACGCATCGTTGATGGATCGTGTCGATGGGTGTGCATGTGGCGATGGAGGTCGTCAAAGAAGCTGTGGAAATGGATTCGGATCTTCCGGGGTGTGGGTGCTGCGTCATAGAACGCATTGGCCAGCCATGACTTGCCCCGCCCCGCCGAGCCGTACACATAAAGCCCCCGCGGGCACGGCCGGCGTCGACGCTGCGTCGTCACATCTAGGTCGGCGAGACGATGGACGAGCTGCCGCTGAGAGTCATCAAGAACTATGCCCTCGGCGAGCGCCGCATCGTCAATCGCCGACAGGATCTGCGGACGAGTCGTAGGCACCTACCGATGGTCACACGCCGTGGCCGCCCCAGAATGGGAGTGTGATCGACCTCGCTACCGTCGCGATCGAACAAGTCACCCAGGAGTCGGAACCTGAAGATCTGAACATGTTGCGCTACAACGCTATCAAACATCACGTCAGAACCCCCTTCGAAGGTCACAGTCTCATTCGGCCTGGGCAGCCCAGAACGCTGGGCCCACTGTCTATCGGCCTCGGGCGCTGACCTACCCGACGCAAACGTTGTCGTACCGCCCGATTTTCCGGCGTGTCGAGTGTGCCGTTAGATAGCCGCGTGTCCGCGCTCGCTCTTGGATGCCATGCCTATGGCGTGTATCACAATAAATTACATATTCACGTTAGCAAAGTAGCTGTAGGGTTCGCTGTACCGAACGGCCGCCCGTATGTCGCGGACGGTCTGCAACTTTGGGGAGGAACCATGATGAATGTGAAACGACGTGTAGCTGCAGTCTCTGCGGGACTGATCATTGCTGGCGCGGGAGCAATGGCGGCGGCGCCGATCGCATCGGCGTTTGCGGTGACGCCGGCGCCAGGTGGGGGATACGTGCACTTGAGTTCTGATGAGGCACAGGTCCTTCACGATGCGCATTTGGGCGGCACGATTGATGCGGTGACCGGTTGGCAACCCGACCCGGATAGTGGGCTGACTTTCGGCGCCGCCATCGATCAATTTTCCGGACGCGCCGCGGCATCTCCGTCGGGCACCTTTTACGCCGGGTTGACCGAGATTCCCAACAATCTGACCTGGCATACCGGCTGGCGTCGCTGACCCCCGGAAAGTGTTGGTGCCCGCTCGGTTCAACGGGCGGGCACCAACAGCCCCCACGTACGCTGGGTGACTGCGTCGATTCTGCGCAAGACACAACGACTGCAGCGCAATTACTTTCGGATTTTCTAGGGTGTCGGCGGTCGGATGCTGTTCGTCGCTACTCCGGCGCCATTCGTATTAACCTGAGTGGCGTGACCCGTCGATCCGGCCTCGAGTTCGCCGCGCGTGGCGTTTTGCTCCGGCCCTGACTCGTTCTGCATCTCGCTCACCTCGCTCTTGAAGATGCGCATCGATCGGCCGAGTCCTCGTGCTGCATCAGGTAGCTTCTTCGATCCGAACAGAACGAGAAACACCACCACCACCACGATGATGTGCCAAGGTTGCATTGCGCCCATGTTGTTCTACCTCCTGTGGCGGCCGCTGCCGCTGAGTGATCGTTCGCTGTCGGGTCCGTCGTCGCTCGGGTCGGCTGGGTAGGCGTCGAGCATCATGGCGGCGACGGCGGTGAGTGCGTCTTTCCATGCGGTCGACATGTCGTCGGTCCACTTCTCGCCGCCGACGTCGGCCATCGTGTCGACCAGAGTTGTTGCCACCCAGCCGTACATCTGTGGTGTGACACCGAGCGACGCGTGCACTCGACCCAGCGAACCCAGAGAGGTGCGCAGCCATTCGGGGTCGTCGAGATGCTCCAGAACGGAGACGATGGCCCGTTGCAGCATGGTCGCCTGAGGACGGATCTCATCGCCGAAAAGCTGCCGTACCGAGGGGTGCTCGGTGAAGAGGCGTTCGTAGAAGTGCACGGTGAAGTCGGGGTCGGTGTCGGCTACGAGTGCAAGACTGCGCTCGAGCAGTGGTTGGTCCATCGTCATGTCCTTTCCGTGACGGTCATGCAAGGCCGGCGAGATACGTCCGAGCCCACTGCGCGGCGGTGATTCCACCGTCGACCTGGAATGTGGTGTAGTTCGCGTGAGCGCCTGATCGCAGGAACTCATCGAAGATGCGGATCTGCTCTCGCGCACGGACGTCACTGACCTCGCGAACCACCGCGGCCGGTCCTCCGTGGGTGAGCAGCTCCTGCAGAATGGCTCCCGCCTCGACCTGGTACTGACTGATCTGGCTGGGTGTCGGATCACTCGTCTCCGCGAGATATCCGACGATCCTTGTCACGTAGTAGTCCTGCGGCAGATTGCAATACAGGTCTTCTGGTGCGCACAGGCTGAACGAGCGCGGCCGCAACCAGCCCATCCCGCCCGGCCGATCGCCACCGCTCCCCTCCCCGGTCAGTTGCGGACCGATGACGTTGTCTTTGTCAGAGCGGCGGGGGTCGGCCAGCAGGACGACGCCTGCCACATTCGATGGGCTGATCGCCGCGCGGCCGGTGCCGATCTCGGAGGCGACGTCGCCGGCCGCGTCGGCACCTTGGCTGTAACCCGTCAGTGCGATCTTGGTACCGGGGCAACGCTGCAGCATCGCAGCGGCAAGACCGGTTGCGTTCGCCGCTGCCTGCGCTTTCGATTTGCCGTAGATCGCCTTCTCCCAAGGGAATGCGGTCGCGTCGTAACCCACGTACTGCACTGCCGTCTCGGGCCCCAGATCAGAGGTGACCTCATTCAGGACCCCGGGTTGGTCTCCGTTCGCCCAGGTGCCGGGCACGGCCAGAACGTACAGTGCCGGACACTGCGTCGGTGAAGCAGTTGCCGAACCCGTTGTGACACCGGCTGTCCCGAGCAGTGCCAGCACGAGCGTGAGGAAGCCGATCCTGTGCCATCTCTGCCGGGTGCGATCGTGCTGCATGGCCGGTATCCCGGTACTCACCAGAACGCGACGCGCGTCAGGGGTGGTTGGGGTTGTTGATGACGGGGATGCTGATGTTGATGGGCATGCGTAGTTCTGACATGTAGAACAGGACGAATTGGCGGAGGAATTCGTCGAAGAGCCAGTAGGCTTCTTCGGGTACGCCGAGGTCGAGTCCGCCTTCGCGGACGATGACGTAGGGGCCCCAGGCGGTTTCGAGTAGTGGTGTCCATACGGGTTCGGTGGGGATGTGGAGCCAGTTGGCGATGTCGTTGCCGAGCATGAAGCGGGTGAGGGCGCCGAGGATGGGTCTGCTGAGCAGGGTGAGGTCGAGGTTCATGCCCAGGCTCAGGAGGATGTCGGCGAGTTTGATGCCTTCGGGGGTGGGGGCGAGGATGGGGTCGAGGACTTGTTTGGCTTGGGAGTCGGCTTCGTTCCAGGAGGAGGGGATGTATTGGTCTTCGACGCCGAGTAGGTGCGCGGCCAGTTGCCAGGAGTGCAGGAACCCTTCGGATTCGTCGGCGGCGATGGGGACTTTCCACTTTGTGAGGTTGCGCATCACCGTGGTGGGCAGTGAGTGCCAGGTGACCATGATGTCGGCTTGGCTGATGGGTATGTCTTCGGGTGCTGAGTTCACCCAGTGCGGCGATTGGGGTAGCAAATGGCGAACGGCGGCGTGTGCGAGGCGGGTTTTGACGCAGGTGACGACCATTTCGCCGTCGGGTTGGTAGGCGTTGAGTGAGCCGATGTCGTAGCCGAGTTTGGCGGTTTTGGTGATGCGGTCTTTCATGTCCGCGCCGCCTTTGGAGTAGTAGACCGCGCGGGCTTCTTTGGGGATGACGGTGCTCATCATGCCGCTGGCGAAGCCGTAGAGGACGCCGAGGTAGGTGCCGCGTTTTTGGTTGAAGTTGACTGCGCTGACGAGTTTTTGTTCGTCGGCCCAGTCGGGGAGTTGTTTGGCGTGTTCCATGAAGTCGCGGAGTTCGCTGG
>NZ_MJEJ02000037.1 GCF_002095435.2 Williamsia sp. 1138 | reverse complement strand
CGTCCGGTACCGGAACCGCGCGTGTCAAGCGTGGGATGGCCGAGATGCTCAAGGGTGGGGTGATCATGGATGTCGTCACCGCGGAGCAGGCGACGATCGCCGAGGATGCGGGTGCTGTTGCGGTGATGGCTCTGGAGCGGGTTCCGGCCGATATTCGTGCCCAGGGTGGTGTGTCGCGGATGAGTGATCCGGACATGATCGATTCGATCATCTCTGCGGTGTCGATTCCGGTGATGGCCAAGGCGCGGATCGGGCATTTCGTCGAGGCGCAGATCTTGCAGAGCCTGGGTGTGGACTACGTCGATGAGTCCGAGGTGTTGACTCCGGCTGATTACGCCAACCATATTGACAAGTGGCAGTTCACGGTGCCGTTCGTGTGTGGTGCGACGAATCTGGGTGAGGCTTTGCGGCGTCTGACCGAGGGTGCGGGGATGATCCGTTCCAAGGGGGAGGCCGGTACCGGTGATGTGTCCAATGCCACGACCCATATGCGCAAGATCCGCGACGAGATCCGTCGGTTGACGTCGTTGCCGAAGGATGAGTTGTTCGTGGCCGCGAAGGAGTTGCAGGCGCCGTATGAGTTGGTGGTCGAGGTGGCCGAGAGCGGCAAGTTGCCGGTGACGTTGTTCACTGCCGGTGGTATCGCGACGCCGGCTGATGCGGCGATGATGATGCAGCTCGGTGCTGAGGGTGTGTTTGTCGGGTCGGGGATCTTCAAGTCCGGCAATCCCGCGGAGCGGGCGGTTGCGATCGTGCAGGCGACCACGTTCTATGACGATCCCGATGTTCTGGCCAAGGTCTCGCGTGGGTTGGGTGAGGCGATGGTCGGTATCAACGTCGACGACATCCCACAGCCGCACCGGCTCGCCGAAAGAGGTTGGTAGACATGCAGGAGGTACTGGACCGGGCCCGAGTAGAGGATGCGGTCTTCGCTCTGCGGCCCGACTACCGAGCGCTGCTCATCGCGGTCGACGGCCTGGTCCCGGGCCCGAGCGACGAGACGAGTGACACCTTGCTGCGGGCGGCGGAAGCATCTGCCCGGCTGACTGATCGACCAGTAGAAGAGTTGCCGCACATAGCATCTTGGCGCGAAGCCTATCGGGCATTCGGGGCCAAACCGCAGCGCACCCGCAATAGCGCCGAAGCCCTGCTCCGTAGGGCCCAGGACGGGTTACCGCGCGTGAACCGACTGACCGACGTCTACAACGCCATCTCGGTACTGCACCAGATCCCGGTTGGCGGAGAAGATCTCAGTCGATACGTGGGAGCACCACGCTTGATCCGGGCCGAGGGAAGTGAGGCGTTCGATACCGTCGCCGGCGGTGAAGACGCTACCGAACATCCCGCCGCCGGGGAAGTGGTGTGGTGCGACGACATCGGGGTGACCTGCCGGAGATGGAACTGGCGCCAAGGCCGGCGAACCCAGCTGACCGAGGCCACGACCACGGCGCTGTTCATTCTCGACATCCTGGATCCGTTGACCGATGAACACCTGATCACGGTCGCCGACGAGCTGATCGAACATCTCTTGCGTATCGGTCCCGACGTACGGGTCGCGAAGCGGCTGATCGCATCGTCATCCACGGCGGCAGCGGCAGGGCCGGAGGACTGACTCCGGGAGCGTCCCCTCTCGATCAGCGGGGCGTCAACAGCATTCGCAGGTGCGGGATGCCCGCCTCCTGGTAGTTGTCCCCCACGCGAACGAATCCAAAGCGGCCGTACCACTTTTCGAGGTAAGCCTGCGCGGAGATCTCGATGGTGCCGGGGTACATCGCCAGAGCAGCCGCGAGAAGTCGACCCGCGTAGCCGCGGCCCCGTGCAGTGGTCGCTGTCGCCACCCGGCCGATGTGAACCGGGTCGTGGTCGGCGAGGACGCGCAGAGTGGCCGTCACCTCGCCGCCATCGTCCTCCATCCAGAACAGTTCCGTGGTGGGCAGTAGGTCGGCGCCGTCCAGTTCGACCTCATCGACGATTCTCTGCTCGTGCACGAACACTGCGATCCGGAGCGCCATGATGCGGTAGAGGGCGTGTTGGTCGATGTGGGCGAGTGGGGCGTGATGAAGGGTGGGCATTGCAGGTCCGTTTCGTCGGGGACGGGTCAGGGGAGTGGTCTGCTGCGGCGTGGAATCGGCGCCCGCGCAGCGACACGATGGAGCACATGGTGAGCCCGAGCAGAAGCAGGTAGAGCGGGAACGCGACGGCCGCGACGTCGAACGCGGACAGGCTCAACAGCGCGAGGGTTCCGTTGGCGGTGCCGAACAAGTAGACAAAACCGCGCTCGGTATCGGGTCGCCGCCACGCCTTGATCACAGTCGGAATACCGCCGATCGCGTCAGCCGCCACCGCGGTGAGAACGGCCAAGACAGGATCGTCGAGAACCAGCCACAGCAGCAGTGCCACCGCGGCACCCACGCCGCACCACAGGTCGAATCTGCTGACCCGCCAATAACTCGAGGGATTGGCGAACGACGCGCAGAAGATGACGAACGGTCCCAGACCGACCGCAAGGGTGGTCACCGCAGGCAGTCCGACGCCGTCGCCGACCTGCGCGCCGAACGCGATGGCCGGCGCGGCCGCCCACAAGAACCACGAGACCCGGTTGGGGCGCACGACACCGCGCACGGTCAGCACCGCGTACCACGAGCTCCCCACCATCGACAGGGCTGCACCGATCAGGACGAACCGGGGGTCGATCACGGCGCAGCACCTGCGATCCGACCGACCACGTCGGCAATCGTGCTGCGCACCAGCCTTTCCTGTACGGCCGGCGGGTACGTTGCGCTGTCGAGTACGGCCAGGACCGCGACGCCCTCCACGGCTGCCACGATCTGTTGGGCGTATGCAGTGGCGTCAGCATCGTCGACCCGCGAATCGAGACGTGCCACGTGTTCGGTGATGCGCGCGAGCCATTGTCGTGTGTGGTGCACGTGTAGTTCCCGCAGCTCGGCGTGGGCGATCGAGGCCGCGGCGAACCCGGTCCAGATGCGGGCCTCCACAACGCGTTCATCGTCGAGTGGTAATGCTGTGCAGGCGACGGCGACAAGACGCTCCGCCGCCGTGGTTCCTCGGGCACTGCCGGCGCTGTCTGCACGTGCTGCCGTGCGTTCGAAGAGGGTCTGGCGTGCGTGGACCAACATCTCGGACCGGGAGCCGAATCGGTGCATGATCAGCCCGGTGGTGCACTCTGCGCGGGCCGCAACCGCGCGCACCGTCGTGGCTTCGATCCCCAACTCGGCGACCGTATCCCACACTGCGCGGGAGATGCGGTCTCGCGCGTCGTCCACCCTGACAGCCACGTCGGGCCACCTCCTGACACGCGATCGGAACATCTGTTACGAAGAACCGTAACAGATGTTCCGACCGGATCGTGTCGGCGGAGGTCGGATCCCGAACTCAGTCCGTCAGACGTAGCGCCCGACGGCCCATCCGCGAGCTGCGTCCGGGCGCACCGCGTCGACTTCGATGCCGTCTTGGTACAGGCCCGTCTGCACGACGGTTCCGCTGTCGATCGCCCACTGCCACGCACGAATGGGTCCCTCGCCCCACGGCTTGTGCGGCAGCAGATCATCGAAGATGAGCACGGTCTTCTCGTGGGCCAGCCGCCTCATGTTGGTGATGTCGGCGCGGGCGATGTCGTAGGTGTGTCCGCCGTCGATGAAGATCAGATCGAACCTGTGGTCGGGTTCTGAGTCGCCGAACCGCGGAACTGTCTCCAGCGAGTCACCGGCAATCAGTGTGTGGCGTCCGGGGAATTCGTCGTCGATGTGTTTCTTGGCCGCCGACACGTACTGGTGTTCGGCCAGATCGAAGGAGGTGACCAGAGCTCCGGGGTTCGCATCGAGGAACGCATGACTGGAAAACCCGGCGTTGAATCCGATCTCGGCGATCTGCCGGACCTCTGAGCCTGCTGCGGCGGTCCTGAGGAAGGCGAGCTGCTCGGCGTTGGCAGAACCTTCGACGAACCACCCTTGCTCGCGTGCGTCAGCGACGATCTCTTCCAAGCGACCAAAACCCATGTACCACTTCTCCGATCGTCGAACGGCGTGTTCTCGCCTCGAGTATTCGATCCTAGTAGTTGAGCTACAAGCGCCCCTTGAGGATCAGGTTCCAGTACGTCCTGGGCAGCCCGTAGCGGTCGAATGCCCACGCGGAACGCCGTGGCTTGAGTGGGTCGAGGAATGACGGCAGTGACGACGTCACCGTCCCGTCCCGATCGAATTCGGCGGCGATGAGTGTGTGGGCCCCGATGACGATCGGGGCCACCGTGTAGCCGTCATATTCCTGCAATGCCTCACCGGAGCGCGCCGCGAGCAGGTTGTCGACGAGGATCGAGATCTGGCGTCGCAGGCCACCGCCGGACGGATCGGTGTCGATGGCGGCGCCGTCGCCTGCGGCCCAGACGGTCGGATGCGCGCGGTGCTGAAAGGTTCGCGAGTCGATGTCGACGAGGCCGTGGGCAGCACGTCCGGTCAGATCGGACTCCTCGAGCCATCGAGGGCCGCGGAACGGGGGTACGAGATGCAGCATGTCGTACGGCAGCACGTCGGCTGTCCCGGACTCGTCGGTGATGGTGATCTCTCGCGTGCCCGGGCTCAGGGCTGTCACGGCGGTACCGAGCCGGACGTGAACCCCGAGGTCGTCGAGATGACCGAGGAGTCGCTCATCGAGCCCGTCGACACCGAGAAGGTTCGGCCGGTCGACCACCAGGGTGATGTCTATGCCGGACAGACGGCCGGTGCTCTGCCAGTGCGCGGCCGCCAGGAACAGCGGCTTGACCGTCGTCCCGGTGCAACTCACCGGCTGCCGCGGAACGGTGAAGATGGCGCGGCCACCGACCGGTAGTGCCTGCACCAGCTGCCACGTCTGCTCGGCCCGGTCGATGTAGTTGCTCGCGACGGCAGGGGTGTCGAGAGCAGCATCGATCCCGGGCAGTGCCGCGGTGTCGGGCACCAGCCCGGGACCGAGGATCAGGTCGGTGTAGCGGTACCGCCGGCCGGAAGCGCACTGGACGACCCGCTCGGCGGCATCGACCCTGACCGCGGAGTCCTGAATCCACGTGCAGCCGTCCGGGGTCACCGAACGCTGGGTGCGCTCGGCGCTGCGCAGGCTCGCCTGCCCGCCACCGACGTACGACAGCAGTGGCCGGTAGGTGTGCACCTGTTGGGGTTCGATGACCGCGACATCGCCGACGCCCTTGCGGCGCAGTCGGCCTGCCGCACTGATACCGGCGTTGCCGCCACCGATGATCAAGACATCGAAATGTGTATCGCGCCCGGTGTCAGCGGATCGTTCGGAGCCGTCAGGGGTCATCCCAGGGAACTACCCCGATTCGGACCCCACCAACCCGATGGCCCGGGGCGCGTTTACAGCAGGGCGTCGAGTTCGGCGCTGATCTCCTCCGGGGTCACGGTCGGCTCGTACCGTTTGATGACGGCTCCGTCGCGGCCTACGAGGAACTTGGTGAAGTTCCACTTGACGTCGTCGGTGCCGATCGCGTCGGGGCTCGTCTTCTTCACGTGGTCGTAGAGGAAGCCGGACTCCGGGCCGAAATCGCCCGGCGCCTCGGAACGCAGGTAGGTGTACAGGGGGTCGGCGTTCTCACCGTTGACATCGATCTTGCCGAAGATCGGGAACGTGACGTTGAAGTTGGTGTCGCAGAAGTCGGCGATCTCTTCGGCGGTCCCGGGCTCCTGGCCCCCGAACTGATTACACGGGAATCCGAGGATGTGGAATCCGCTGTCCTTCTTGTCCCGGTACAGCTGTTCGAGGCCCTCGTACTGCGGCGTCAGGCCGCACTTGCTTGCGACATTGACGACCAGCAAGACCTGCCCGGCGTACTCCTTGAGAGGTTGCGTTCCGCCGTCAGGCGTTGTTGCGTCGAAATCGTGTGCGCTCATGGGATTGTTCCTATCAGATGCGAGATGCCACGGGCGTTCTCCATCGGCAATCACCCCTCGGTACCGATGGCGGTGCGGGGAACGAAGAGCACCAGCGGGTCACCGGGTGCGATGAGGATGCAGGCGTCGTCGCTGAGGCTGAGGACAACCGCACGGGTCGACTCCGGCAACGACTTCAGCTGGCGGGAAATGTCTGCCGCCAGCGCCGCGGGCACCGTGAACCGACCATCGCCGAGATTGATCGCGGCGACCCCCTTGGCGGCCAGTGCGGCGTCTCGGTACGGCATCGGGTGTATCTCCTCGCTGGTTCTGGACCCCAGCGTAGGAGATGGTCGGGTCGTCGGCAGCACGCGGGTGATCTGCGCTTTTGCTGGTGGGGAGGCATATTTCGGCGCAACTTTATCGAGGCCGAATTGTCGGCGGGTGACATCGGTCACGTTCGGTTTTGTGTGAGTTTTCGTCGATGGTGGCGTGGTTCGAATGCCTCGCTCGCCGGTGGTCAATTGTTCGGGCATCGGTCGCTCCATTCCGTTCAACTCATCACCAGCGCTTCCTGGACGGCGGCATGAAATGCTTTGCCGGGGTCACCGAAAACCTCGGTCTCGGGAAAGTACATGGCTGCCAATCCGCTCAGTAGTGACCCGCACGCGCCGGGGCGGACCGCTACCGCGAACCACATCCCCATCGACACGTTGCTGATGACCCGGGTCCAATCCGACTGCTCCTCAATCGCATTGGCAACCCGCAGCATGAGCTTCGGATCGTTGCCGCCCGACCTCGGCGACGAAGGATCGGCCCGGCGCGGCGATCGCGCTGGGCCGGTCTCTTTGTCGCGCGTGCCCCGTCTGTCGGAGTGGGCTTGGGAATGGATTTCGACTGCATCTGCGACCGTCAATGTCTGGCTGTTATGGATGTGCATCATGGCTCTCCTCGGCGGATGGCTGCCGGCCAATTGGCCAACAACTCGACGTTCGCACGAGTTGAGGGTTTTGTTGCAGGTCAGTCGACTTTTCGTTGGCCGGTTGATACCACGAAACGGGAAATTAATTCTGCGAGGAACATTTGGTCGGCAAAGTATCAATGAAGACAAACCCGAAGTTTTGATCCTTCGGCGTCATGGGAGATCAATCGGCGGAGAGGGACGCCTCCTCGGGCGTCGCCAGCGTCAGAACTGCCTCGGTCACCCTCGGATCGGTCTCGATCTCGGATTCGAGACGGCGCAGCGTTCTGGCCAGGTCGTTCTCGCTGGTGTTGCCGATGAAGTCGATGGCTGCCACAAGGTAGAGCGTGCCCGGCCCAGTGAACTCGGCATGTAGGTACGTCACGCGGTCGACGTCGGGGTGTCCCAGCAACATCCGCAGCAGCACTGTGCGGGTCCTGGCGTCGACGGCCTGTCCGAGAAGGAATCTCCGGTTCTGATTGATCAAGATCACCGCGACGACCCCGAGCAGGATGCCGACCAGGATGGAGCCGATCGAATCGTAGGTCGGGGAACCGGTGAGCTGGTGCAGGAGTATCCCTACGAAGGCGATGGCGAGCCCGATGAGAGCGGCAGCGTCCTCGGCGAATACGGCCCGAAGGGTGGGGTCTGAGGTTCGGAAGACCTGGCTCAGCAACCCGACCCGGCGCTGGACCGCGCCCTTCTTGGCCTGTTGATACGACCGCAGGAACGAGACCCCCTCGAGCAGGGCCGCGATCCCCAGCACCACATAGGCCACCAGATAGTCGGTGGCGGGCTCCGGCGAGATCAGCTCGGAGATGCCGTGCTGAATCGACACCGCGGCGCCGACGGCGAAGAGCCCGAACCCGGCGAACATCGACCAGATGTAGGCCTCTTTGCCATACCCCTGGGGGTGCCGGGTATCGCGGTCGCGATGCGAGCGTCGCTCGGCGATGAGCAGCAGGACTTCGTTGCCCGTGTCAGCCCATGAATGCGCGGCCTCGGCCACGAGGGAGGCGGACCCGGTCAGCATCGCGGCGCCCGTCTTGGCGATGGCGATCGCGAGGTTTGCGGCGAACGCGATGACCACCGTCAGGAAGCTGTCGCCGCCCCCGGCCTGCGCGGTGTCGGGCTTGTCAGTTGCCATGTGACCTCACCCGGCCAGTATGCGCCCCAGGTGGCACCCGCTCAGATCAGACCTTCACGCATCGCGTAGGCCACGGCATGGGTTCGGTTGCGTAGGTGAAGCCGGGTGGTGACGTCGTGCAGGACACTTTTCACCGTGCGTTCGGAGTAGCAGAGTTCATCGGCGATCGCGGCGGTGTCGAAACCTTCGGACACCAACCGCAACACCTCGATCTCCCGCTCATACAGGGGCGCGCCATCGGGCCTGCGAGGAAAACCGCCGCGACGCTGGAGATACCCGACTTCGTCGAGGAGGGTGCCGACCAGATCGGCAGGAACGGCCCCGCCGCCGGCCGCGATCCGCTTGATCTGTGTCACCAGGTTGTCGCGGGTCGCGTCGGTGCGACGGATCATTCCACTGACCCCGGCCTCGGCCGCAGCGACCACCGTGGTCTCGTCGAGCGACCCGAGCACGAGCATGGTCCGTGGGACGCCGCCGCGCTGGATCGCCCTGAGATTGCGGTGCACCGCCTCATCGAGGGCGTCGGCAACCACCACCGCCACCTCGGCGCTGTCAACGCCGCACGCGGCGACGAGCCGGACCTCCGCACACATGCGGAGCGTGCTCGTCACGCCTGCTTGCAGGATCGGATCATTCGCGTAGACGTAGGTGCTGACTCGGCTGCCACCGTGATTGCGCATGTGTCGATGGTCGACGAATCAGACCACATTGCCGCGAGTAGTGCACTACCCGAATTTCCCATCGAGAGCCGAAGGTCGCTCGGCGTCTGGTCAGGTCAATGTGCGAAGTGCTGCTTCTGAGGAAGATGGCCGTCGGACTTGATGAGCCGCAGGTCTTTCATGACCTCCACGAGGTGCTGATGGAGGACGCGGGCCATGTCGCGGGAGAATCCCTCGCGGACAACGACTCGCAGGACCGCCAGGTCGGAGACATTGTCCGGCATCGTGTACGCCGGTACCTGCCAGCCGTAGGAACGCAGACCATGCGAGACATCGAATGCGGTGAACTCGCAATCACTGTGGAGCTTGAAGGTGACCACCGGGATGGCAGAACCGTCGGTGACGATCTCGATCTCGTCCTCCTCCTCGATCTGCCCGGCGAACCACTGGGCGGTATCGGACAGGGATCTCATGATGTCGGCATAGCCCTGTCGGCCCAAACGCAGGAAGTTGTAATACTGACCGATCACCTGATTGCCCGGTCGCGAGAAATTGAGGGTGAAGGTCGGCATGTCGCCGCCGAGATAGTTGACGCGGAACACCAGGTCTTCGGGCAGCCAGGTCTTGTCGCGCCAGACCACGAATCCGACGCCCGGGTAGGTCAGGCCGTACTTGTGACCGCTGACGTTGATGGAAACCACCCGCGGGATGCGGAAGTCCCATTCGAGGTCCGGGTGCAGGAAGGGGAGGACGAAACCTCCGCTGGCCGCGTCGACGTGGATGGGAACGTCGACGCCACCGTCGGCGGCGAGCTTGTCGAGGGCAGCCGCGATCTCTTTGACGGGTTCGAGCTCACCGGTATAGGTCGTGCCGGCGATGACGACCACCCCGATCGTGTTCTCGTCGACCGCGTCGAGGACCTGCTCCGGGGTGATGACGTAGCGGCCCTCCTCCATCGGGAGGTACCTCGGTTCGACCTCGAAATAGCGGCAGAACTTCTCCCACACCACCTGCACATTGCTCCCCAAGATCAGGTTGGGCGTGCCGGTCGATGGTCGAGCTCCGCCTTCGGCTCCGTCTCCGCCGGTCTTCTTCGCCTTCCACAGCCACTTGAGGGCCAGGCCGCCGAGCATGACCGCTTCGGAGGAACCGATCGTCGACGTACCGGTCGCGCTGGACGCCACGGTGGGGTCGAGGTCGGGCGCGTGGAAGAGGTCCGCGACCATCGCGACGCAGCGCTCTTCGATGGCGGCGGTCAGCGGGTATTCGTCTTTGTCGATCATGTTCTTGTCGAACGTCTCGGCCATCAGCTTCTCGGCCTGGGGATCCATCCAGGTCGTGACGAAGGTGGCAAGGTTCAGGCGCGAGTTCCCGTCGAGCATCAACTCGTCGTGGATGAAGCGGTAGGCCACCTCGGGATCCATCGAGTCGTCCGGAATCTGAAGGGCGGGAATGCCGGCGACGGCAAATCGGCCGGTGTAGGCGGGGGTGATCATTCCCCGGTCGACGTCTGACATATGAACTCCATCGCTGCTTGATTAACGGGGATTGCCGAGGTCCGAGCGCTCTGATGGTACCGCCGAAGTGGTCACGCGCACTGTGGTTCTCCAACTGCGCGGCCATGTCAAGCTGCGAAAATGCGTCTCATGCCTAAGGTGTGAGGGTGAATCGGCAATCGTCGCCTAAGATGCGCAGACTTCCTCGTGCGGTCACCGTCGGCTACGCCGCCGGCAGCGTCGGGACGGGTGGGTTCGGGGTGCTGCCCGGATTGGTGCTGGCGTACTACTTGACCGACACCCTCGGTGTCGCGGCGATTGTCGCGTCCGCGGTGGTGATCCTGCCGAAGATCATGGACGTGGTGCTGGACCCCTGGATCGGCGCATTCAGTGACCGCACTGCGGCACTGCGCGGCACCAGGGCCAGGCTGATGCTGCTCGGCGCGGTGAGTCTGCCCGCGGTGTTCGTCCTGACGTTCGCGGCACCACCGGCGCTCGGTGCCGCCGCCGGCGCGGTGTGGGTGCTCGTCTGCTTCCTGCTGTCGGCGGTGGCGTACAGCCTCTTCCAGGTTCCGTACATCGCGCTACCTGCCGAGCTGACGGGGGACTACGACGAACGCACGCGCCTGATCTCGATACGAATTGCGGTGCTGGCGTTGACGATTTTGTTGGTCGGTGCCGGGGGTCCGGCCATCCGGGACGCGTTCGGCGGGGATGTCGCGGGTTATGTGGTGATGGCCATCGTGGTGGCGGCCGTCATCTGTGCCGGCATGCTGGCCGCCACGCTGCTCGCTGCGCGTCGCGCGTTGCCGCTCGCCCCTGGCCGCGAGCTCGGCCGCGGTGTCGCGGTGGCGTACCGCGACGGGCTCGATGCGCTGCGGACCGTGCGGCGATTCCGGATTCTGGTGATGGTGTTCGTGATTCAGGCACTGGCCAGCGCGGTGATGCTCGCCGGTGCGCAGTACGTCGCGACGTACGTGCTCGACAACGAAGGTGCGCTCACGGTGTTGTTTGCGGCGCTTGTCGCACCCGCGCTGCTGGTGATGCCCCTGTGGTACCGCTTCGCCACCCGGCGGGGCAAGGTGCGCGGGCTGGTCGCGGCGTCGTCGATCTTCGTGTGTGCCACCACCGCTCTCGTGGTCGCGACCTGGCTGCCCGGCTGGTGGATCTATCTTGCCGTCGGGGTGGCAGGCGTCGGATATGCGGGCATGCAAGCTTTTCCGCTCGCCATGTTGCCCGATGTCATCGATGCCGATGCCCGCCGTGGGGGTCGGGAGCGGGGCGGCGCGCTCGCCGGGGTGTGGACGGCCACCGAAACCGCAGGCCTGGCATTGGGTCCGGCCGTGTTCCTGCTCGCTCTCGCGATCGGGGGTTTCGTCTCGTCGTCCGGGGATGAGGTGGTGGCCCAGCCGGATTCCGCGGTCACGGCGATCGCGCTCGCCTTCTCTGCGGTGCCCGCAGTTCTCGTCGCGATCAGTATCTGGCTGCTGCGCGGTTACCGTGAGAACGACAGCGACAGTCACGTCGAGGAAGAGGTCATCGATGCCTGAACGAGACCGCATGCCTGCACCCGGCGAAGGCCACATCGCGTCACGCGGGGCGCAGGTGCTCGAGACCCTGCGTCGACTGCGAGCACAGGACGCGCCCACCCACGGTGGCCGGGTCCTGTCGTACGTCTACGACAGTGGGCTGGCAGAACTCGACCGGATCGCCGGCGAGGCCGCTCGGCTCGTCCAGTCCGTGAACGGGCTCGACCCGACGGTGTTCCCGTCGGTCGCCGTCATGGAACGGGAGCTGGTGGCATTCGGGCGCAACGTATTCCACGGTGACACCTCGATGGTCGGAAACGTCACGACCGGAGGCACGGAGAGCTGCCTGCTCGCGGTGAAGGCGGCGCGCGATCTGGCGGCGGCCCCGCGTGGAACAGGTTCGCTGGTGATCCCGACCACCGCACACGCAGCCTTCGTCAAGGCGGCCGCGCTGCTGAGTCTCGAGCTCATCCGGGTTCCGGTGGACCCGGCCACCGGCGTCGTCGATGCCGATCTGATCGGTGCGGCGATCCGCCCCGACACCGTGCTTGTGGTGGTCTCGGCGCCCAACTACCCGACCGGTTCGATCGACCCGGTTGCCGAGGTCGCCGCGGTGACCGGTGCGCGGGGCGTGGCCCTCCATGTCGACGCGTGCCTCGGTGGCTTCGCACTGCCCTGGTGGGACACAGCACAGAAGCCCTTGCCACCATGGGATTTCCGGGTCGAAGGTGTCACCAGTCTGTCCGCGGATCTACACAAGTACGGGTACGCACCGAAAGGGGCGTCGCTGCTCCTGCATCGGGACCGGGATCGGCATCGCGCCCAGTACTTCGGGATCACCGATTGGCCGGGCTATCCCGTGGTGAATCCGACATTGCTGGGGTCGAAGTCTGCGGCAGGTCTCGCGAGTGCCTGGGCCGTCGCCACGACCCTCGGACCGCAGGGCTACGCCGGTCTGGTCGCAGGTGTCCGGGATTCGACCGATGCGCTGGTCGCTGCCGCTCGTGCCATCGATGGCCTGCGGGTGGTCGGAGAGCCGGTGGGGCCGGTCTTCGCGGTCGCTGCGGACGTCGGCGCCGACGACGTGGTCGATCCACATCGGTGGGCGAGCGCCGTGCAGGACCGCGGGTTCACCCTTCAGATGCAACCGTCTCTGACGCAGCCCGACGGGACCGTGCTGGCGTCGACGACGCACGTGACGGTCACCGGCGTCACCGCATCGATCCTCGACGAATTGATACCGGCGTTCAGGAGTGCTGCCGACATGGTGCGCGGGGAGCCGCCGGCGACCCCGCCGTCGGCCCTCGCCGAGCTCGCCGCTGCCTTCGACCGGAACGAGGTGGCGCTCACCGATGTCCTCGGGCTGTCCAGTGAGTCCGCCGGTGCCGCGCTGGTGGCGGCGGGCCTCGACCCACGCGGAGACGGCGACCTCGACATGGCGACGGTGCTCGCGGCCGTCGAAGCGCTGCCCCGGCCGGTCACCGCGAAGTTGCTGGTCGAGTTCCTCGCAGGGCTTGTCGCACCGGACTGACGAACGGAAGACAACTGCTCTACCGCCGCCGGCTCGCCGGTAGGGTGTGAGACCTAGCTGCCGACGACGAGGAGTGGTGTCCATGGGACCCGGATACGGCAACGATCCGAACAAGCCTGATCAGCCGTATTACGGTGGCCAGCAACCACCGCAGCAGCCCTATTACGGCGATCAGCAACCGTATTACGGCAATCAGCCGCCGGATCAGGGTGGTTACGGTCCCAGCGGAACCAGCCAGATGCCCGCCGGCGGGCAGCCCGACTACGGACAACCTGACTACGGACAGCCCCAGTACAACCAACCTGGATACGGGCAACCCGATTACAGTCAGCAGGCGTATGGCCAGCAACCCTACGGCGAGCAGCCGTACGGGAACTCGCCGTATGGCGGGCAGCCGCCCTACGGTGGCCCGCCCTATGACGGCGGCTACGGGCAGCCCCCGCAAGGCCCGAACGGCGGTGGCAGCAAGAAAACTCTGCTGATCATCTTCGCCGTCGTGATCGCTCTGCTCGTGGTCGCCGGCGGCGCCACCGCCGCCCTCGTCCTCAGCAGCGATGGTGACGACGACTCACCGACAGCCAACTCGACGACATCGAGCGCGACGACGACCACGGGCAGCACCAGTACCGAGGACACCACCACCACCGAGACGACCACGACAACATCTGGGAGTTCCGGTGGCACAGTCGTTTACGAGGTGACCGGCAACGCCTCGATGATTCTCTACAGTGATGCCGGCGGCGAGCAGAAAACAGAGACATCACCGAGTACGCCGTGGACGAAGTCGTTCGACAATCTGGAGCCGCCGTTCCAGCTCAGTGCCTTCACCGCAAACGGCGAGGACGTGTCCTGCAGCATCAAGGTGAACGGCAAGACCGTGGCGAGTGACAAATCGGCGCTCGCGATCTGCGTGGACATCGGGGCGTAGGCAGGCCGATCTGACCATGTCCGAACAAGACTCACGGAAAAAACGGGCGACGTCGTTCGGTGCACAGGCGTCGGCGTACAGCGCCGGACGGCCCGGCTATCCGGCGCGGGCCGTCGCGCGCCTTGTCGCACCCGACGTGATGGTTGTTGCCGACGTCGGAGCGGGGACAGGCAAATTGACGGCGTCACTGCTCCGACCGGGGCGCACGATATATACCGTCGAACCCGACTCCGCGATGCTGGACACCCTCAGCGCCCAGTTGCCATCCGTCCACGGATTGATCGGCACGGCCGAACAGATCCCACTCGCGGACAACGTCTGTGATGCCGTCACCTTCGGCCAGTCGTGGCACTGGGTCGACCCGCTCGTCGCCGTCGCCGAAGCGGCCCGGGTGCTCCGCCCCGGGGGCACGCTCGGCCTGATCTGGAACATCCGGGACGAGACCGTTCCGTGGGTCGCCCAGCTGACCGAGATCATCGCTGCGAGCGAGGCGGAGGTGTTCGTCGCACAGGGGGGACCGACATTGGGCCCGCCGTTCGGTGTGCCCCGCCATGAGACGTTCGACTGGGATCGCAGGCTCGACATCGAACAACTCCTCGCAATGGTGAACTCGCGGAGTCAGATCATCACGGCCACCGAGTCCGAGCGCGCGGACATCCTCGAACGCGTTCGCCGACTCGGCGCCGAGGTCGCCGATTCCGACGGAACGATCGTCTTGCCGTATCGGACACACGTGTTCCGGGCGACTCTCGACCAGACGGGGTAACCCAAACTTCCCCGAGCCAAACCTTTCCGCGCAGCGAGATTCAAAACCGGCAAATCTGGTCGAAAACAACCGTAGGTCGTGACGAAAAGGCACTCGGTCGTGTTCTATTGACTGGGTGCATACGCTCATCCGCAGGGATACGTGGCTCCGTTTCACGCTGCTGCCCGCCATCCTCCTGCTCATCGCGGCCATGGTCGCCGGATGCTTCGACCCGCTCAGTCGAGCCGGATCGCGTGATCCGGATCCGAATCACATCGTCGTGGGCTCCGGCGGTGTCCTGGAAAGTCAGATCATCGGCCAGATCTACATCGATGCACTCGAGGCGAACGGCTTCACCGTCGAGAACCAGCTGAACTCGGGAACACGCGAGCGATACCTGCCCGCGCTGCGTTCGGGTGACATCGACCTCGTCCCCGACTACATCGGCAACCTGATGCAGTACCTCGCGTCGACTGCCCCTGGTCTCACCGAGGATCAGGTCGCCGAGTACTCGGCGCTCACCTCGCTGGAGGACATCGAACAGAAGCTGCCGACGGTCGAGGGTGACGACCTGCTGACCTACACCCCTGCGCCGGGCTCGAACTCCGATTCGGTGACCGTGACGCAGAAGTCCGCGGACAAGTGGAACCTGAAGTCGATCGAGGATCTGGCCCGGGTATCGCAAACGGAGAAGGTCAGTTTCATGGCCAACAGCGAGTTCGCGACACGTGAGGTCGGCGTACCGGGACTCGAGCGCAACTACGGGCTCAAGGTCGATTTCCGGCCCAACAACGACAGCGGCGGTCAGGCCACGATCAACGAGCTCACCGGCGGGCGGGTCACGGCCGCCGACATCTACACCACGACCCCGGCGATCACCACCGAGAATTTGGTGGTCCTCGAAGACCCCAAACACAACTTCCCGGCCAACAACATCGTCCCCGTTCTCGCGAAGACCAAGGACTCCCCGAAACTCCGCGCGGTACTCGACGCGGTGTCGTCGAAACTGACGGTGGAGGAGTTGCGCAACCTGAACGAGTTGGTCTCGGGCAAAGAGAAGCTCGAGGTCGAGGACGCGGCGAAGCGCTGGGTGGAGACACAGAATCTGAACAAAGCGCTCGGGTCTTGACCAGCACCTCGACAACGATCTTGGCAACCGATCACCGGAAGGAACGAACCCCATGATCACCTTTGAATCGGTGACCAAGACCTACCCCGACGGCACCACGGCCGTCGACAATCTGACCCTCGACATCGAAGAGGGCAGCTTCACCGCTTTCGTCGGTCCGTCGGGCTGTGGGAAGACGACGTCGATGCGGATGATCAACCGCATGATCGAGCCGACGTCGGGCACGATCACGGTCGACGGCAAGGACGTCGGGTCTGCCAATGCCGTCTCCCTGCGCCGCGGGATCGGCTACGTGATCCAGAGCGCCGGGCTCATGCCACACCAGCGGGTGGTGGACAACATCGCGACGGTGCCTGTGCTGCAGGGTGAATCGCGCAAGGCTGCGCGGCACGCCGCGCTGGAACTGCTCGAGCGCGTCGGGTTGGACCGAGCCGTCGCGACCCGTTATCCAGGTCAGCTCTCGGGCGGGCAGCAGCAGCGCGTCGGTGTGGCCAGAGCGCTTGCCGCCGACCCCGCGATCCTGCTGATGGACGAGCCGTTCAGTGCCGTCGACCCAGTCGTGCGAGAAGATCTGCAGAACGAGATGCTGCGACTACAGGGCGAACTGCGCAAGACCATCGTCTTCGTCACCCACGACATCGACGAGGCCGTCAAACTCGCCGACCGCATCGCGATCTTCGGTGTCGGCGGCAAGCTGCGACAGTTCGACACCCCGGCCAGACTGCTTGCGGCCCCCGCTGACGAGTTCGTGTCATCGTTTGTCGGCCGCGACCGCGGTTACCGCCTGCTGCAGTTCAATTCGGGTGCCGGGGTACAGATCGAGCCCCTGACCCCCATCACGGAGGCCGACATCGACGGGCAGGTGCTCGGCGTGGACGAGTGGCGCCTGGTGACCATCGACGGAAACCCGTTCGGTTGGGTCGACGCCGCCGGCGTGAAGGTGCACTCCGGTGGGGGCTCGCTGTACGAGAGCTGCTCCGCCGGTGGATCTCTGTTCACCGAGGGCGGCACGTTGCGCCAAGCACTCGACTCGGCGCTGTCGTCGCCGTCGGGCATCGGTGTCGTCGTCGACGGGAAGGGCACGATCAGTGGCGGGGTCCGGGCCGCGGATGTGCTCGCCGCGCTCGAGCAGCAGCGGAAGTCGGCCTCATGAACTACCTGCTCAACCATTTCCCGAAGGTCTGGGAGCTCACCCTCGAGCACATCAAGCTGTCGATGGTGCCCCTGCTGGTGTCGCTGATCATCGCAATTCCACTCGGGCTCCTGGTGTATCGGTCGCGGCCCGCCCGCAGGCTCACGATCATCATCGGATCGATCATCTTCACGATCCCGTCGATCGCCCTGTTCATCGTCCTTCCGTCGGTGATCAACACGCGAATCCTCTCGGACGTCAACGTGATGGTCGCCCTGGCGTTGTACTCGACGGCGCTGCTCGTGCGCTCTGTCCCCGAAGCGCTGGATGCGGTGCCACCGATGGCGGTGGACGCCGCAACCGCCATCGGTTACAAGCCGTGGCAGCGAGTGCTGAAAATCGAACTGCCGCTGGCAATCCCGGTGTTGATCGCCACCATCCGCGTGGTGGCCGTCACCAACATCTCGATGGTGTCGGTGGGTGCGGTGATCGGGTTCGGTGGCCTCGGCCGGCTGTTCACCGAGGGTTACAGCCGCAACTACACCAATGAGATCGTCGCGGGCATCATCGCCGTGGTGGTGCTGGCGCTGGTCATCGACGTGCTGCTGGTGGTGCTCGGTCGGCTGCTCACGCCGTGGGCGCGGGTCGGCAAGGCCCCGAGTCGGCTGTCGAGAGCCCGGATGAATCTGAGCAAAGAGGCGGCGCCGGCATGAGCAACATCTTCAGTGACACGGTCAGCTACCTCACCACCGCCAGCAACTGGACCGGAACCGACGACACAGACGGTCTGCTCATCGAGATAGCCCAGCACCTCGAATACACCTTCTACGCAGTGGGCCTGGCCGCCTTGATCGCCGTGCCGATCGGCCTGTTCGTCGGTCACACCGGCAAGGGCGAGGTGATCGTGGTGGGGCTCGTCAACATGCTGCGCTCGCTGCCGACCCTGGGCCTGCTGCTGCTCTTCACGCTGTGGATGGGTCTGGGGTTGACCCCGACCATCATCGCGCTGATCCTGCTCGGCGTGCCCCCGCTGCTCGCCGGTACCTACGCGGGGGTGGCAAACGTCGACAAATCCGTGGTCGACGCGTCCCGGGCGATGGGTTTCAACGGATTGCAGGTGCTGTTGAAGGTCGAATTGCCCAATGCGCTCCCGCTGATCCTCGGTGGCCTGCGCAACTCGACGCTCCAGGTGGTCGCCACCGCTGCGATCGCCGCGTACGTGGGACTCGGCGGCCTCGGTCGGCCGATCTTCGACGGACTCGCCACGTACGATTATCCGCCGATGATCGCCGGTTCGTTCCTGGTGACGCTGCTGGCCCTGATCCTCGACAGCATCATCGCCGGGGTGGCCTGGGCATCGGCACCGGGGAAGGGGCGGTTGCGCCGGGCGCCGGATCTGGCAATCGCGTAGCCGATATCGCCGGTTGGTTCGGTAACAGGTGGCTCAGTCGCCTACCTTGAAGAGGTGAGTTCTCCAGACGTGTCCCAAGAGCCCGTCGCGCCCCAGCCCGGTGCGTCCGAGAGCGGTGGCTTCAAGTCGGTGATGACCTGGCGTGGCATCGGTGAAGAACGCCTCGAGCAGGTGCGAGTCACCGTCACCGGCAAACGGATCAAGGCCTATGGCCGGATCATCGGTGCCGCGACCGACAAACATGAGGCGTTCAGCGCCTCGTACGACCTGATCACCAACGATGCCGGAGTCACGAAGCGGCTGTCCCTGCATCTCGTGCGGGCCGGCGGGGACACACAGATCTCCATCACCCGTGACGGACAGGACGCGTGGCTGGTGCAGAGCGCCCGCGGGATGGAACGCAGCGATTTCGGTGGCGCCCAAGACGTCGACCTCGCGTTGAGCCCCTTCTTCAACACCCTGCCGATCCGGCGTCTCGGGCTCGGCAAGCCGGACTCAGGCCCCGCAGAGGTCCCGGTCGCCTATCTTTACCTGCCCTCGGGCGAGGTGACCCCGGCCACTCTGAGTTACACGCCTGCCGCAGCGGGTATCGACATCGTCTCGCCGGTGGCGCAGACGACGATCACCGTCGATGAGAACGGTTTCGTCGTCAATTACCCGGGGCTCGCCGAACGGGTGTGAGCTGATCGATCTCGGCGAGTTCAGCCCGCCCAGACCGCCCCTTGTCGGGCGGCGTTGCGGAATGCGGCTTCCCACCCGTCGGTACCCAGTTCGACGGTGATCGCCGGATCGTCGCCGGCAGCGTGGATCTTCTCGTAGTGCTTGCGGGCCCGGAAGCCGTCGGCGACCAGTGTCTCCACCGTGCCGTGGTCACGGAGCTGATCGCGGGCAAAAGTCAGCCGGTCGATGGTCTCGCTCAGCGCGGCGAGCAGTGCGGTGGAGTTCGCCTCGAGCATCGCCTGCTGCAGGTGCGGGGCGGTTCCGGCCACCCGGGTGCCGTCACGGAAAGAACCTGCGGCCAGTCGCAGCGCGAGCTCGCCTTCGCCGGCTCCCACCACCGCGGTCACCGACGCGGTGAGGTGAGGTAGATGGGAGATACCCGCGACGGCGCGATCGTGTTCGTCCGATGCGGCCGGGATCACCCGGGCGCCGGTGTCGAGCGCGAGTTGCGCAACGGACCGCCATACCTGCGGATCCGCCCCGTCATCGGTCGCGACCACCCAGACGGCTCCGGTGAACAGACTCGCATCGGTGGCCTGCCAGCCGGACTCCGCGCTGCCCGCCATCGGGTGACCGCCGACGAAGTTCCGGCTCAGCCCATGCGCGTGCACCGTGGCCGCCACCTGCTGTTTCACACTCACGACGTCGGTGAGAGGGCACTGCGGTGCGTACCTCACGACGTCGGCGAGGATGGCGTCGATGGTCGGTGCGGGGGTGGCGAGCACGATCAGTGCCGACTCCTGGGCAGCGCGGGTCAGCGTCGCGACCAGATCCGCGGAGGCGTCATACCCATCCCCGTTCGCGGCGCTCACGGTCTCCTCGGAGCGGTTGTAGCCGAAGACTCGGCGACCGCGGTCGTGCAGCGCACGCATCAGTGAGCCTCCGATGAGCCCGAGGCCGAGCACGCAGACGGGTGGTGGCGGTGAAGAGTGGGTCACGAGGTCCAGATTCGCACATCGGCCGGAGTCGGAGCTCGACAGCACAACGGGAGTTGGGTTTACCCTCGCTGACCGCTACCGTTACCCGCTATGGCCGGTGCGAGCGCGGATGAGGTAGAAGGTTTCGCCATTGCGGTCGTCCGGGAGGACGGCAAATGGACCCTCACCACGATGGACACCAGCGCGCTGAGCGAACTCGGCGAGGCCGAGAACCTGCTCCGGGGGCTGCGGAGTGCGGGTGCTGTCTTCGGTCTGCTCGACGTCGACGACGAGTTCTTCATCATCGTCAGGCCTTCGCCTTCCGGTACCAAACTGTTGATCTCCGACGCCACTGCCGCCATCGACTACGACATCGCGGCGGATGTCCTGGAATCGCTGAATGTCGACATTCCCGACATCGATCCCGACGAACTCGACGATGTCGAACCGTGGGCCGAGGGCGATTTCGGCGTGCTTTCCGATCTGGGATTGCAAGAGGCAGTGATGAGCGTGATCGTCGGCGACACCGATCTCTACGCGGATGAACAGATCGGAATGATCGCAGCTCGCTTGGGATTTGCCGATGAGCTGTCGAAGACCCTCGAGAAGCTCAATCACTGAGTTGTAGCTCGACTGTGTCGGACGAAGAATTGATCGAGGCGGCGTTGGCGGCAGCCGCAGACGCCGATCCGAGGGATGTTCCGGTGGGTGCGGTGATCGTGGACGCCGACGGGCGGGTCATCGCGTCCGCGGCGAATGCCAGGGAAGCGACGTCCGACCCCACGGCTCATGCCGAGGTGCTTGCGATCCGTGCCGCGGTCGCCGTGGTGGGCGACAGTTGGCGGCTCGGTGGCTGCACCATCGCAGTGACCCTGGAGCCGTGCACGATGTGTGCGGGCGCCATCACCCTCGCGCGGCTGGATCGGCTGGTGTTCGGGGCATGGGAGCCCAAGACAGGTGCCGTGGGGTCGCTGTGGGACGTGGTTCGGGATCGTCGCAACGTCCACCGTCCGCAGGTGCGGGGTGGAGTCCTGGAAGACCGCTGCGGTGAGGTGTTGCGGGCGTTCTTCGCCGACCACCGGTGACGGCCGGGGTTACCCCGCGCCCCGGCGTCGTAAACACCTCAGATGGGATTGTCACAATCGCCACGTCGAGTGAGTAGAAGGTGGTGGCAGCGGCCCCCGCCTTGTGGCACGTTGGAGGGTAGTGCTCGGGGTAGACGGAGCCTATCGGCCCGGCGTGCGTCTCGCGCGCTGAAAAAGTAGCCGAGTGATCTACCGATAAACGGAGGTTATGCCATGGGTCTCGCAGACGACGCAAAGAACAAGGCCGAAGAGCTCAAGGGCCGCGGAAAAGAAGCCGCGGGCAGTGCCACCGACAACCAGGACCTGAAGGCCGAGGGCCAGGGCGACCAGGCCAGTGCCAACATCAAGCAGAAGGTCACCGACGCTGCCGACGCCGTCAAGAACAAGACGAATGACGTCAAGGACAAGCTCACCGGCCACTGACACTTTCGCCGGAACTGACCGAAAACCGGCGCTGACCAGCTGATTGCTGACTCAGCCGGGTGCTGCGGTACAGTTTTCGGCGGTGGCGTGTCCGAGCGGCCGAAGGTGCAGCACTCGAAATGCTGTGTACGGTAACCCCGTACCGAGGGTTCAAATCCCTCCGCCACCGCCATAGAACAGCCCCTCACCTGACGCAGGTGAGGGGCTGTTCTTGTGTTCTCGACAAACCCACCCGTTCCAGGCAAACCCACGAGCTTCAGACCCTTGGGTTTGACCAGAACGGGTGGGTTTGCGGTCAGGCGTCGCAGAGGGAGGACTCGGCCTGAATCAGGCCCGCGATGTGCAGAGGGTCGAACTGCTTGGCGGCAATCGTGGTCACGGTGGATCCGGCGAGGCCGGGGAGGCAGAGACTGCCGGACAGGATCGCTTCCTGAGCCGCCAGCTGATCGACGATCTCGACGTTGAGCGCATTGATGGCCGTCCGCACCGGCCCGAGGTCCGGCGAACCTGCTGGGGGAACGCCGCCCGGTGACGACCACACCGCGAACAGGCCGCGCTGGACGGTCTTGCTGGCCTCGATCTGGTCTCGGAACACCATTCGGACGTAGGCGGGATCGAGCTCGCGTTCGGTGGCGAGCAGCGTCACCGAGTCCAGCACTACCTGCTCGCGGACGGGATCGTCTATTGCTGCGCCAGACGCCCACTTGGACGCCGCAACAGTGTCGGCGAGGGCGAGCCGGTCGGCGATCGCTGACGTCAGGCCGGTCAGATCAACGGCTGCGACCGAACCGTCCGGCGCGGCCTGGGCCACGGTCGGGGCGAGCAACGCCGTTGCCGACACCGCGATGCCGAGGAGTAAGGATCGAGTCCGCATGGCGCCATGATATTCCGAAAGTGGTGGGTTCGGGCGAGCTCGACCTGGGCGAACGCTCGCCCGAACCCACCACTTCCGGGCTACCGGAGGAAGGCCGCCGCCTGGTCGGCGAGGTCGAGAAGTGGCTGCGGAAAAATCCCGAGCAGCACGGTCACCACGACACACAGGGCAATGGAGACGGTGGTGCCGATGCCCGGGATCACGACGGTGGGTGCGTCAGAATCGGGCTCGGAGAAGAACATCAACACGATCACTCGGACATAGAACACGACGGCGATCGCGCTGCTGATGACGCCGACGATCACCAGTGGCACAGCACCTCCCGACGCTGCGGCCTGGAAGACCGCGAACTTGCTGACGAATCCGCTCGTCAGCGGAATCCCTGCGAACGCCAGCAAGAACAACGCGAATACGCCCGCCATTAAGGGTGATCGTCGGCCCAGCCCGGCCCAGCGGGACATGTCGGTGACCTCCCCGGACTTGTCGCGTACCAGCGTCACGATGGCGAACGCACCCACGGTGCTGAACCCGTACGCGGCGAGGTAGAACATGGTCGACGACAGGCCGGCCCGGTTGATGGCCACCACTCCGGTGAGGATGAATCCGGCATGCGCCACAGAGGAATACGCCAGCATGCGCTTCATGTCCGTCTGGGTGATGGCGACGACAGAGGCGATCACCATGGTCAGGATGGCGATCACGATCAGGATCGGGCGCCAGTCGTCCTTGAGTCCGGGCAAGGCGACGTAGAACAGACGCAGCATGGCACCGAAGGCGGCGATCTTGGTGGCCGCGGCCATGAAGGCGGTGATGGGCGTCGGCGCGCCCTGGTACACGTCGGGCACCCAATAGTGGAACGGCACCGCCCCGACCTTGAACAGCAGACCGACGGACACCAACCCGGCGCCGATCAGGGCGAGGGTGCGATCGCCTGCCTCGGCGTCGATGGCTGTGGCGATCTCGCCGAGCTGTACCGACCCCGCGTACCCGTACAGGAATGCCGCACCGAACAGGAAGAACGCCGACGAGAATGCTCCGAGCAGAAAGTACTTGAGCGCTGCTTCTTGCGAGAGCAGGCGGCGCCGCCGCGCGAGGCCGCACAGCATGTACAGCGGGAGTGAGAGGACCTCCAGCGCGATGAACATCGTCAGCAGGTCGTCGGAGGCAGGGAAGAGCAGCATGCCCCCGACGGCGAACATCACCAACGGGAAGACCTCGGTCTGAACGACACCCGCGCGCGAGGCGTTCTGCTCCGCCGGACTGCCGGGCACGGTGGAGGCCGCAGAGGCAAACGCGTCGAGCACCTTCCGGCCACCGACCGACCCTGCGCCGGAGCTCGCGCCGGCAGCCGCACCGACCACGACCCCGGTGGTGGAGCGTTGGGCCATCAGTGGAATCGCCAGAGCGGAGACAACGAGGATCGTCCCCTGCAACAACAGCGTCGGACCGTCCACGGCCACCGATCCCACCGCCGCCGACGAATTGGTCCCTGCCAGCACGACCACCGCGACAAACGCGGCTGCCAGACCTCCGAGACTGAGCACCAGCTGACCGCCGTAGCGGTACCTCGCGGGACCGAAGGCCTCGACCAAGACACCGACCACCGCGACGCCGAACACGATCAGCATCGGGGACAGTTGTGCGTACTCGATCGATGGCGCAGGCAGGACCTCTACTGCCAGTGCTGGAGACGTCATCGCCCTCCTCCGTCCGGTTCGGCCACGGCAGGCGCCGGGTCACGCTGATCGATCACCGTGAGGGTGTGCCCGACAGCAGGGTCGATCACATCCATCACGGGTTTCGGGTAAATGCCCAACACCAGGAGCAGGGCGATGAGTGGGGCCACCACGGCGAGTTCTCGCCGTTTGAGGTCGGGTATCTTCTCATTTCCCGCGGTGACCGGACCGGTCATGATCCGCTGATACATCCACAGCACATAGATCGCCGCGAGTACGAGGGCGATGGTGGCGCACACCGCTGCGACCGGATAGCGGGTGAACGTGCCGATGAGAACGAGGAACTCGCTCACGAACGGTCCGAGACCGGGTAGGGAGAGTGTCGCAAGACCGGCGACGAGGAAGGTGCCGGCCATGATCGGCGCGACCTTCTGCACCCCGCCGTAGTCCGCGATGTTGCGGGTGCCGCGGCGGGTGATCAAGAAGCCGGCGATGAGCATCAGTGCGGCGGTGGCTATCCCGTGGTTGACCATGTAGAGCGTCGACCCCGCCTGCCCCTGGCTGGTCAGGGCGAAGATTCCGAGGATGATGAAACCGAAATGGGAGATCGACGTGTACGCGATGAGACGCATCATGTCGGTCTGCCCGATCGCCAGGATGGCGCCGTACACGATGCCGATGACTGCGAGCGTGATGATCAGCGGTGTGAAATACCGTGTGGCGTCCGGGAAGAGCTGAACGCAATAGCGGAGCATGGCGAACGTTCCGACCTTGTCGACGACCGCCATCATGAGTACCGCGCCGGCCGGGGTGGCCTGCACTGCCGCATCCGGGAGCCAGGTGTGCAGGGGCCACAGCGGGGCCTTGACCGCGAACGCGAACATGAAGCCGAGGAACAGTGCCTTGGCCACGGTCGGGTCGATGTCGAGCGATCCCGAGGAGATGGCCGCGACGATCTCCCGGAAATCGAATGTCCCGCTGCCCATGTCGGTGGTGGCGACGTAGAGGCCGATGACCGCGGCCAACATGATCAGCCCGCCGGCGAGGTTGTACAGCAGGAACTTCACGGCGGCGCGCGAGCGAAGACCCGCCTCGGCGGGACCGCCGAACCCTGCGATGAGAAAGTACATCGGGATGAGCATGGCTTCGAAGAAGATGTAGAACAACAGGATGTCGAGAGCGGTGAACGAGATCATCACCATTGCCTCGACGAGCAACATCAGTGCGACATAACGGTGGGTGGCCCGGCGCCGGTCCTCGGCGGCGTCGTTCCAGCCGGCGATGAGCAGCAGCGGCAGCAGCACCGCGGTGAGGACAACCAGGGCCAGCGCGATCCCGTCGACGCCCAGCGCGTACCTGGTGCCGAACGCAGGTATCCAGGAACGGGATTCGACGAACTGGTACTGGGCGCCGCCGGGATCGAATCCGACAGCCAGTCCGATCGCGATCGCCAGCACCACCAGAGACGCGCCCAGGGCCAGCCATTTGACGTGTGGACGCAACCGCGGCGGCAAGGTCAGGATGAGGACGGCGCCGAGAACCGGTACCGCCCAGAGCAGCGTCAGCCAGGGAAAGTCGCTCACCACACCCTCACCACCATCATCATCGCGACGAGCAGTGCGGCGCCGGCGAACATCGACAGCGCGTAGGAACGCACGAGCCCGGTCTGCAGTCGGCGCACGCGTGTCGACAGCCCGGACACCGCGGCCGCGACACCGCTGACCAGTCCGTCGACGCCCTTGGTGTCGGCCAGTCCGAGTGCGGTGGTGAGCTTTTGGCCGGGCCGCATGAATGCTGCTTCGTTGAACGCGTCACCGTAGAGGTCGGCGCGGGCGGCCTCGGTCAGCGACGACACATCGTCGGGTGCCGTGGTCGGTACAGTCCGGCCGGCGTACTGCCGATACGCGATACCGACGCCGACGAGAACAACTGCCAGGGTGCTGACCGTGATGACCCAGACCGGCACCGACAGATGACCGTGGTGTTCGCCGACCACGGGCTCCAGCCAGTGTTGCAGGGAGCCACCGAGTACCAGCAGACCGCCGGCGAACACCGACCCCAACGCCAGGACGACCATCGGCATCGTCATGATGCCGGGGGATTCGTGAGGATGGGTGTCCGGCTTCCAGCGCTTCTCCCCGAAGAACGTCAGCAGCATCACGCGGGTCATGTAGAACGCGGTGATCCCGGCGCCCAGGACCGTGACCGTTCCGAGGATGATGCCTTTGACCCCGCCTGCCGCCCAGGCGGTCTCGATGATCTTGTCTTTGGAGAAGAAGCCCGAGAACGGTGGGATCCCGATGATGGCGAGGTACCCGAGACCGAAGGTCACGAACGTCACCGGCATCAGGGTGCGCAGCCCGCCGAAGCGGCGCATGTCTGTCTCGTCGTTCATGCCGTGCATGACCGAGCCCGCACCGAGGAACAGGCCGGCCTTGAAGAATCCGTGGGTGATCAGGTGCAGGATGGCGAACGCGTACCCGGCGGGTCCGAGTCCGGCGGCGAGCACCATGTAGCCGATCTGGCTCATCGTCGATGCCGCCAGCGCCTTCTTGATGTCGTCCTTGGCGCAGCCGATGATCGCACCGAACAGCAAGGTCACGGCACCGACGATCACCACTCCCAGTTGGGCATCGGGCGCGAGGTTGAAGATGGGTCCGGATCGCGTGATGAGGTAGACACCCGCGGTGACCATGGTGGCCGCGTGGATGAGTGCCGATACCGGTGTCGGGCCTTCCATGGCGTCGCCGAGCCAGGACTGCAGCGGTACCTGGGCTGACTTGCCGCAGGCCGCGAGCAGCAGCATCAGGCCCAGCGCGGTCAACGTGCCCTCGCCGGCTTCCCCGGCGCCGCCGAACACTTCGCCGAATCCGACCGAACCGAATGTCGCGAACATGATCATCATGGCGATCGCCAGGCCCATGTCGCCGACCCGGTTGACGATGAATGCCTTCTTGGCTGCGGCCGCTGCGCTGGGTCGCTCATGCCAGAAGCCGATCAACAGGTACGACGCCAGGCCGACGCCCTCCCAGCCGAGATAGAGGCCCAGGTAGTTGTCGGCCAGGACCAGCAGCAGCATCGCGGCCAGAAACAGATTGAGGTACGCGAAGAATCGGCGACGACGGGGCACGAAGCCTGCGGAGCTGCCTTCAATCTCAGCCGGATCGTCGGCCATGTAGCTGATGGAGTAGATGTGGATGAGTGTGCCGACACCGGTGATCAGCAGGACAAAACACATCGACAGCTGATCGAGCTGCAGGCCGAAGTCGACCTGCAGGGCCCCGACCGGGACCCACGTGAACAATGTCTCGGTCATCGCGCGCTCGTCTGTGGCCCGACCGAGCATGTCGAAGAACAGCACCAGCCCGAAAGCGAAGGACGCCAACGCCATCAGCACGCCCAGCAGGTGACCCCACGCGTCACTACGACGTCCGGCGAGCAACAGCACCACGGCCCCCGCGAGGGGAAGTGCGGGGAGAACCCAGATCGAAGAGTTCATGGCCGGCTCAGAGTTTCAGCAGGTCTGCGTCATCGACCGAGGCCGAGTGGCGGGTGCGGAAGATGGTCATGATGATCGCAAGACCCACAACGACCTCGGCGGCCGCGACGACCATCGTGAAGAAGGCGATCACTTGTCCGTCGAGGTTGCCGTTCATACGAGCGAATGTGACGAATGCGAGGTTGCAGGCGTTCAGCATGAGCTCGACACACATGAAGACCACCACAGCGTTGCGGCGTACCAGGACCCCGCCTGCGCCGATGGTGAACAACAGTGCGGAGACGTACAGATAGTTCTCGGGATTCATGAGCCACCCCGCGAATTGGAGGCCCCGAGGTTGGGGCCCGCGGGATCGCGCGGTGTCAGGACATCGCTGACCGACAGCTCGGAGTACGAGCCGTCAGGCAGCAGAGCGGGCATGTCCACGGCGTTGTGCCGGGCATACACACCGGGGTTGGGCAGTGGGGTGCGCCGGGCGCCCTGGGAGAACCTGCGGATCGACATCTCACGCTGGCTCTCTTTGTCGCCGAGCCGCTCTCGGTGCGCGAGGACCATGGCCCCGAGGGTGGCCGTGATCAGCAGGGCCCCGGTGAGTTCGAAGGCCCAGAGGTACCGGATGAAGATGAGCTCGGCCAGGCCTTCGACATTGCCTCCGGCATTGGCCTGCTCGACTCCGACGAAGGCGGTGACGGAAGCACTGCCGATACCCGCGATCAGGAGTATCCCGAATCCGAGGCCGACGACGATCGCGCCGAGTCGTTGTCCTCGAAGGGTTTCGACGAGGGAATCCGACGAGTCGACGCCCACGAGCATGAGGACGAAGAGGAACAGCATCATCACTGCGCCCGTGTACACCACGACCTGCGCGACCCCGAGGAACAAGGCGCCCTGGGCGATGTAGAAGACCGCCAGGATGATCATCGTCATCGCCAGGAAGACCGCCGAGTACACGGCTTTCGTCGAACACACGACGCCGAGCGCGCCGAGTACCGCGATGGTCCCGAGGATCCAGAATTGTACGGCCTCGGCGGTGGAGGTCTGGGTCAGTGGTTCCGCGACCAGAATCGGCGCGGCGACCAAGGTGTTCACGACGCCTTCGGGGTGGGACGTGGTCGAGATTCCGGTGGACTGCCGGGCATGATCTCGCCCAGGACGTTGCCGCGGTAATAGTCCTCGTCGGTGCTGCCGGGCACCATTGCGTGCGGCGGTGCAGTCATCCCCTCGGCGAGTGGGGCGAGCAGTTTGTCCTTGCCGTAGATCAGGTCGGCGCGGTTGTCGTCGGCCATCTCGTAGTCGTTGGTCATCGTCAGCGCCCGCGTCGGACAGGCCTCGATGCACAGGCCGCACCCGATGCACCGCAGGTAGTTGATCTGATACACCTGGCCGTATCTTTCGCCGGGGGAGTATCTTTCGTCGTCGGTGTTGTCAGCCCCCTCGACGAAGATCGCATCAGCGGGGCACGCCCAGGCGCACAGCTCGCACCCGATGCACTTCTCGAGGCCGTCGGGGTACCGATTCAGCTGATGCCTGCCGTGATAGCGCGCAGCCGTCGGTGTCTTGACCTCGGGATAGAACTCGGTGTTGTTCTTCTTGAACATCGACGAGAATGTGACGCCGAAGCCGGCGAGTGGTTCCAGTGGGTTACGCATCGGTGCTCTCCCTTTCCGTGACACCTTCTGGGGTGCCCTCGACGACATTCGGATGGGTGCGGTGGACCCGGCGCAGTCGCGGTGGGACCGGTGGCGCCATCGGGGGGATGGGAAATCCGCCGGCCATGGCGTCGAACGGTCGCGCCGCCTCGAGGGCAGCGGAATCGGCCTGCGCACGATCACGTTTGTTGCGCAGCATCTTCCAGAGCACACCGACAAGACCGAGAGCCACCACGACGCCGGCGACTCCGATCACCGCGGTGCTGATTCCGTAGCCCTCGTTGTGCAGAGCCCGCACCGTGGCGACGATCATGACCCAGGCCAGCGAGACGGGGATGAGCACCTTCCAGCCGAGGTTCATGAACTGGTCGTAGCGCAGTCGCGGCAGGGTTGCGCGGAGCCAGATGAAGAAGAACAGGAACCCCCAGACCTTGGCGACGAACCAGATCAGCGGGAACCAGCCGGAGTTGGCGCCGTCCCAGAGCGAGATGGGCCAGGGCGCATGCCATCCACCGAGGAACAGGGTTGCGGCGAGCGCGGACACCGTCGCCATGTTGATGTACTCGGCGAGCATGAACATCGCGAACCGCAACGACGAGTACTCGGTGTGGAATCCGCCGACCAGCTCACCCTCGGCCTCGGGCAGGTCGAACGGTGCACGGTTGGTCTCACCGACCATGGAGAACACATAGACGACAAAGGAAGGGAGCAACAGGAATACGTACCAGGTGCCGTCCTGGGCGCCGACGATTCCCGACGTCGACATCGTGCCGGCATCGAGGAATACGGCGGCGAACGTCAGACCCATCGCTATCTCGTACGAGATCACCTGTGCGCTCGAGCGCAATCCTCCGAGAAGCGGATATGTCGAACCAGATGCCCAGCCCGCGAGCACGATGCCGTAGACCCCGACCGACGTCACGGCGAGGATGTACAGGACAGCGACGGACAGGTCGGTCAGTTGCAGCGGTGTCCGGTGGCCGAAGATCGAGACGACCGGCCCGAACGGGATGACGGCGTAGGCCATGATGGCCGGCACGACCGCGATGATCGGGGCGAGGAGGTAGATGGGCTTGTCGACCCCGCTCGGGATGATGCCCTCTTTCAGCGCCAGCTTGGCCCCGTCTGCAAGGCTCTGCAGCAGCCCCTTGGGTCCGACCCGGTTCGGTCCGACCCGGGTCTGCATCCAGGCCATCACCTTGCGTTCGGCGAGGATCGCGATGAGAGGTGTCAGGAGCAGGAAGACGAAGATACCCAGGGCTTTGGCGAGGATCAGCCACCAGGGGTCGTGGCCGAAGGCGGAGAGATCGGTCATGCGTTCTCCGTCCGATTGGCTCGGCTGATCCGGACCGGTTGTCCGACAGCAGGTCCGAGGTCTCGGTACACAGCGCTCCCGGGCGAGTTGAGAGGTACCCAGACCACTCGATCGGGTAGTCGGGTCACCTCCAGTGGGAGCGTGATCGAACCCCGGTCCGTGCTGACGGTCACGAGTTCGTCGTCCAGGAGCCCATTTTCGGCTGCAGTGTCGGGCGACAGCCTGATCACCGGTCGGTGCGCGGTACCGGCCAGGTGCGGTTCACCGTCTTGTAAGCGCCCCGCGTCCAGCAGCATGCGCCATCCCGTGAGGATTGCCTCGCCGGCCCGCGCCACGGGCACAGTGGCGGACGGTGTCGCCGTGGCCCCGGACAAGGTGTCTCGCAGCGATGGTCCGCCGGGGAAGTCGCCGTCCCATACTCCGAGACGGGCCAGTTCGTTACGGGAATCCTCGGCGGTGGGCAACCCGAGGTCGCGGCCCATCTGGCGGGCGAGGGCGTCGAGGACTCGCTGGTCGGGCATGGCACCGTCGCTGGGCAGCGCGGCATCGAACGAGCGTGGCCGTCCCTCCCAGTCGACGAAGGTGCCGCTCTTGCGGACCACGGCCGACACCGGCAGCACGACGTCGGCGAGGTCGGTCACCGCGCTCTCCCGAAGTTCGAGGCTGACCACGAACGGCGCGGCGACGACTGCCGCGAGGGCGGCCACCGGGTCGGGGAGGTCCGAGATGTCCACGCCACCGACGACCAGGGCTCCGAGCTCGCCTGAGGCCGCCTGCGCCACGATCTCGTCGGTGCTCAGTCCGGCGTCGGCGGGCGGTTCGGTTCCCCAGATCCGGGCCACCTGCCTGCGGGCTTCCGGGTCGACGACAGGGCGGCCACCGGGCAGCAGGTTGCCCAGAGCGCCGACCTCCAGCGCGCCACGCTCTCCGGCGCGACGCGGAACCCAACCGATACGCGCGCCCGTCGAGATGGCCAACGCCGCAGCCGCACTCAACGCGCCGGGCGAGGTGGCCAGTCGTTCCCCCACCAGGATCACCGCGCCCGGCTGCCGGAGCAGTTCGGAGTCGCGGAGCAGTTCGAGTGCGGTGCGTTCGGTTCCGGGCATCGTCTGGATGAGACCGCCGGACAGCTTCTGGAGCCCGGTGCTCGCATGCGTCGCGATGGACACCACGGTCAGCCCGCCCTTGCGAACCGCCTTGCGCAAACGCAGGAAGACGATCGGGGATTCCTCTTCCGGCTCGAACCCGGCCAGCAGTACTGCCGGTGCCTTCTCGAGGTCGTCGTAGGTCAGGTTCATCGGCCGGCCCGCGATGTGGGTGGCCAAGAAGGAGGCCTCTTCCGCCGAGTGCGCGCGACTGCGGAAGTCGATGTTGTTGGTGCCGACAACTGTTCGGGCGAACTTGGCGTAGGCGTAGGCATCCTCGGCGGTGGCCCGGCCGCCCACCAGGACGCCGGCCCGGCCATGTGCAGCCGTCAACCCGGTGGCCGCGATGGCCAGCGCGGCGGACCAGGACGCCGCTTCCAGGTTGCCGTCGGCACCACGGATAAGCGGAGTGGTGATCCGGTCACGAACCGTTTCGTAGGCGAAGGCCCAGCGGCCCTTGTCGCAGTTCCATTCCTCGTTGACCTCGGGATCGTCACCGGCCAGGCGCCGCAGCACCTTTCCGCGCCGATGGTCGGTGCGCTGCGCGCATCCGCTGGCACAGTGCTCACACACACTCGGGGTGGAGACCAGGTCGAACGGCCGCGCCCGGAAACGGTAGGCCGCGCCGGTCAGTGCACCGACCGGACAGATCTGCACGGTGTTCCCGGAGAAGTACGATTCGAACGGTTCGTCCTCGGCGATCCCGACCTGCTGCTGGGCACCGCGTTCGAGGAGGTCGATGAACGGATCTCCGGCGACCTGCTCGGAAAATCGGGTGCATCGCGCACACAGGACGCAGCGCTCGCGGTCGAGCAGCACCTCCGATGACAGCGGGATCGGTTTGGGGAAGGTACGTTTGACGCCTTCGAACCGCGATTCGGTGCGGCCGGTGGACATCGCCTGATTCTGCAGGGGACATTCGCCACCCTTGTCGCAGACCGGACAGTCCAGCGGGTGATTGATCAACAGCAGTTCCATCACGCCGCGCTGGGCTTTCTCGGCGCTCTCGGAGGTCAGCTGGGTCTTGACCACCATCCCCTCGCTCACCGTGGTGGTGCAGGAGGCGAGCGGTTTGCGCTGGCCTTCTACCTCGACCAGGCACTGCCGGCACGCGCCCACCGGTTCCAGTAGTGGATGGTCGCAGAATCGTGGAATCTGCACCCCGATGAGTTCGGCGGCGCGGATCACCAAAGTGCCTTTGGGTACCTGCAGTTGGGACCCGTCGATGGTGATGGACACGAGGTCGCTGGGGGCCGTGGCGGCGGAGGTCGAGTTGCTGGTCACCGTCATGGCGCGCCCACTCTCTCGAACAGGGTTGATCGGGCGGGGTCGAAGGGACAGCCCCGGCCGCTTGCGTGCTCGACGTACTCGTCGCGGAAGTACTTCAGAGAGGACATGATCGGGCTCGCCGCACCGTCGCCCAACGCGCAGAATGATTTGCCGAGGATGCTGTCTGCGATGTCGAGGAGCTTCTGCAGATCGTCAGCGGTTCCGGTGCCGTTCTCCAGGCCCTGCAGGATCTGCACAAGCCAGTAGGTCCCCTCCCGGCACGGCGTGCACTTGCCGCAGGATTCGTGGGCGTAGAACTCGGTCCAGCGCAGGACGGCCCGGACCACGCAGGTCGTCTCGTCGAAGATCTGTAATGCCTTGGTGCCCAGCATGGACCCGGCAGCACCGACGCCTTCGTAGTCGAGGGTGACGTCGAGATGCTCCGCGGTGAAGATCGGCGTGGACGAGCCCCCGGGAGTCCAGAACTTCAGCTCGTGGCCGCCTCGCACACCGCCCGCGTAGTCGAGGAGTTCACGCAGGGTGATGCCGAGCGGTGCTTCGTATTGCCCCGGGGTGGTGACGTGGCCCGACAGCGAGTAGAGGGTGAACCCGGGAGACTTTTCCGTACCCATGCTCTGGAACCAGTCGTTGCCGTTCAGGATGATCGACGGCACGCTCGCGATCGACTCGACGTTGTTGACCACGGTGGGGCTGGCGTACAGGCCGGCGACTGCGGGGAACGGGGGACGCAGGCGCGGTTGCCCCCGCCTGCCTTCCAAGGAATCGAGCAGCGCGGTCTCCTCACCGCAGATGTAGGCCCCGGCGCCCGCGTGTACGACGATGTCGAGGTCGAAACCCGAACCGAGGATGTCGGTGCCGAGCAGGCCTGCCTCGTGGGCCTCCGCGACGGCGGTCTGCAGCCTGCGCAGTACCGGAAGCACCTCTCCTCGTACATAGATGAACGCCTTGGCTGCCCGGATCGCGTACGCGGCGATGATGATGCCCTCGATCAGCACGTGTGGGGTCGCCAGCAGCAGCGGCATGTCCTTGCACGTGCCGGGTTCGGACTCGTCTGCGTTGACCACCAGGTAGTGGGGCTTGCCGTCACCTTGCGGGATGAACGACCACTTCATGCCCGTCGGAAAGCCTGCTCCACCGCGACCCCGTAGGCCCGATGCCTTGACGCTCGCGATGAGGGCGTCGGGATCCATGTCGAGGGCCAGTCGTAGCGCCGAATAGCCGTCGTGGCGGCGGTAGCTGTCGAGAGTCCACGACTCGGGTTCGTCCCAGTAGCGCGACAGCACAGGCGACAGTGGCATGTCAGACTCCCTCACCGTGCGGTGTGGTCTCCGGCGATCCGGATCGCGGAGGCGCAGTTGCATCCGGTGCGGGTGCAGGTTTGTCGGCCGTCGTCTCCGCAGCGGCCTGTTGGTCGTCCGGGCCCGCCGCATCACCCGAGGCGTTCACCGAAGGTGCCTGCATGTCGAGTTCGCGGGCGATCCGGAGGCCTGCAAGCGTCGCGTCGCCGGGTAGAGCGGCGTCGGATGCACCGGGACGGGTATCGGTGAAACCCGCGAGAATCCTGGCGGTCTCGCGGAACGTGCACAACGGTGCACCGCGCGTCGGCGTCACCTGCTCGCCGCTGCGTAGTGCGTCGACGAGATCGCGACCTGAGCGGGGTGTCTGATTGTCGAAGAACTCCCAGTTGACCATCACCACCGGTGCGTAGTCACACGCGGCGTTGCACTCGATGTGCTCGAGTGTGATCGTGCCGTCAGCGGTCGTGCCGCCGGGCCCGACGCCGAGGTACTCGCTCAGGTCGGCGAGGATCTCGTCCCCACCCATCACCGCGCAGAGCGTGTTGGTGCAGACCCCGACCAGGTAGTCGCCGGTCTCCCGGCGGCGGTACATCGAATAGAACGTCGACACCGCGGTCACCTCGGCCGGGGTCAGGCCGAGTTGCTCTGCGCAGAAACCGATTCCGCTCGGGCTGATGTACCCCTCTTCGCTCTGCACCAGGTGCAGCAGCGGGAGCAGTGCCGAGCGCGGACTCGGATAGCGCGCGATGATGACCGCGGCGTCGGCCTCGAGCCGAGCAAGGATCTCGGCCGGGTAGGTATCGATCGTGCTGGCATGGCGCACCGCGAAATCGATGAACACCGGTTCGGCAGTCATCGGTCGACACCCCCCATCACCGGGTCGATGCCCGCAACGGCAGCGATGACGTCCGAGATCATCCCGCCCTCACACATCGCCGCTACCGCTTGCAGATTCGTGAACGACGGGTCCCGGAAGTGGACCCGGTACGGCCTGGTGCCGCCGTCGCTGACCATGTGCACTCCGAGCTCGCCGCGCGGTGATTCGACGGAGACGTAGACCTGTCCCGGTGGGACGCGCATGCCCTCGGTGACGAGCTTGAAGTGATGGATCAGACCCTCCATGGACGAACCCATGATGTTGGAGATGTGTTCGGGTGAGTTGCCCAGTCCGTCCTTGCCGACGGTGAGATCGGCGGGCCACGCGATCTTCTGGTCCTCCACCATGATCGGGCCGGGCCGCAGCCGGTCGAGGCACTGCTCGACGATCTTGAGCGACTCCTTCATCTCCTTGATCCGGATCTGGTAGCGGCCATACGAGTCACACGCGGTGTCGGTGATGACATCGAACTCGTAGTTCTCGTAGCCGCAGTACGGGGCTGACCGGCGAAGATCGTGAGGCAGTCCGGTGGCCCGCAGGATGGGGCCGGTGATGCCCAGCGCCATACAGCCGGTGAGGTCGAGATAGCCGATTCCCTGGGTGCGGGCCTTCCAGATGTAGTTCTCGCTCAACAGGTCTTCCACGTCACGCAATCGACCAGGCATCACCTTGAGCAGATCGCGGATCTTCTCCACCGCACCGTCGGGAAGATCCTGGGCGAGGCCACCGGGGCGAATGAATGCGTGGTTCATCCGCAGGCCGGTGATCATCTCGAAGACGTCGAGGATCAGTTCCCGCTCCCGGAACCCGAACAGCATCGCGGTCACCGCGCCGAGTTCCATACCGCCGGTGGCCAATGCGACCAGATGTGAGGAGACCCGGTTGAGTTCCATCAACATCACGCGGATGACGTTGACCCGCTCGGGAATGGCGTCGGTGATGTCGAGCAGTTTTTCCACACCCAGGCAGTACGCGGTCTCGTTGAAGAACGGGGACAGGTAGTCCATGCGCGTCACGAACGTGACGCCCTGGGTCCAGTTCCGGAACTCCAGATTCTTTTCGATTCCCGTGTGCAGGTAGCCGATCCCGCATCTGGCCTCCGTGACGGTCTCACCGTCGAGGACCAGGATCAGCCGGAGTACCCCGTGTGTGGACGGGTGCTGCGGCCCCATGTTGACCACGATGCGTTCTTCTCCGGCCTCGGCGACGGCGCTCGCCACCTCGTCCCAGTCCTGCCCGGACGCACTGTAGAGGTTCTCGGCCTGTTCGATGTGCTCGCTCATCAGTTGTACGACCTCCGCTGATCGGGCGGTGCGATACGAGCGCCCTTGAACTCGACCGGGATGCCGCCGAGGGGGTAGTCCTTGCGCTGGGGATGGCCCTCCCAGTCGTCGGGCATCTCGATCCTGGTCAGCGACGGGTGGCCGTCGAAGATGATCCCGAAGAAGTCGTACGTCTCCCGTTCGTGCCAGTCGCAGGTGGGATAAACGTCGTACAGCGACGGGATGTGAGGATCAGCATCGGGCACTGCGACTTCCAGCCGGACGCGCCGGTTGTGGGTGATCGACAACAAGGGATAGGTCGCATGAAGCTCTCGGCCGGTCTCATCCGGATAGTGCACACCGCTGACGCCCAGGCTGAGCTCGAATCTCAGTGCGGGGTCGTCCCGGAGGACCGAAGCGACAGCCGGCAAGTGCTGCGCCCGCACGTGCAGCGTCAGCTCGTCGCGAAAGACCACCACCTTCTCCAGTGCGTCCTGGGCACCCGGATTCCCCTCGGCGGCGAGCGCCTCGGTCAGCAGGTCGACGACCTCGTCGAAGTAGCCTCCGTAGGGCCGTGGTGTGCTGCCGGGCAGCGAGACAGGACGGATCAGCCGGCCGTACCCCGAGGTGTCGCCGCTGCCGCGGACCCCGAACAACCCACGCCGGATGCCGATGACCTCACGGTCGCCCCCGCGGCTGTCGTCGGCCGTCATCGCAGCAGTCCCTTCATCTCGATGGTCGGCGTCGCCGACATCGCGGCCTCCTCGGCGGCTGCGATCGCCGCTTCGCGGTCGACACCGAGCGGCATCTCACCGATCTTCTCGTGCAGCTTGAGAATTGCGTGCAGCAGCATCTCCGGCCGCGGCGGGCAGCCGGGCAGATAGATGTCGACCGGGACAACATGATCGACACCCTGGACAATGGCGTAGTTGTTGAACATCCCACCCGAGGACGCGCAGACACCCATCGCCAGTACCCATTTCGGCTCGGCCATCTGGTCATAGATCTGACGCAGCACCGGCGCCATCTTCTGGCTGACCCGGCCGGCGACGATCATCAGATCGGCCTGCCTGGGGGAAGCGCGGAAGGCCTCCATACCGAAGCGGGCGATGTCGAAACGGCCACCACTGGTGGCCATCATCTCGATGGCGCAGCAGGCCAACCCAAATGTCGCCGGCCACAGTGAGCCTTTGCGCATGTACCCGGCGAGTCCCTCGACGGTACTCAGGAGAAATCCGCTCGGTAGCTTTTCTTCCAGACCCATGATGGTCACTCTTTCCGAAACTGCTTGGTGTGCGGTCAATCCCAGCTGAGCCCGCCACGCCTCCACTCGTAGGCGTAGGCCACCGAGACGTTGAAGATGAACAGCGCCATGGCGATGAGACCGAAGAGGCCGAGGGAGTCGAAGTACACGGCCCAGGGGTAGAGGAACACGATCTCGATGTCGAAGATGATGAACAGCATCGCGGTCAGGTAATACTTCACCGGAATGCGCTGTCCGGTCCCGCTCGCCGCGAGATTGCCGGATCCCAGTCCGCCCAACGGGTTTGGAACAGGTTCGATGCCGCACTCGTATGCTTCGAGTTTGGCCCGGTTGTATCTGCGCGGGCCGACCAGGTTTGCGAGCATGGCCGACACCACGGCGAAGGCGACCGCGATGGCGCCGAGAACGAGGATGGGGACGTAGAGATTCATCGGGTGCGATCCTCCTTTCGCGGGTGAGGCGGGCGGAGGTGGTCGGGGCGATCGGGCGGGTGATCGGGAGTACGTCCGGTCGCGGTGACCACTCAGGGCTGTGTGTGATCTGGAACACACACTACCGGCGATTGTGGCGATGCCGTCGGCGTTATGGGGGCGGCGAAAGGTGCCGATTTGTCATTGCAGTTATCTGTTCTGCTCATAAATGGTGGATGACAGCACAGCGCGTCGACGCACAAGGTTGGGCGCGAGCAACGGATTACGCGGTGGGTGTGAAGATACCGACGACCGCTTCGGTGAGCCGGAAGGGATCGATCGGCCGCGACACCACGGCCTCGGCCTGCGACCAGTTCGCCAGCCACCGGTCTTCGGGGCGACCGGTCAAGACCAAGACGGGCGGGCACGGATCGATCTCGTCCTTGAGCTGTTTCGCGATACCCATACCCCCGGCGGGCGCTGCCTCACCGTCGAGGATCACCAGATCGATGGCGCCCGCATCCATCTCGCGGAGTACCCCCGGTGCGGTGGCGACCTCGACGTAGACGAACGGGGCCAGACCTGACGGTGGATGGTCCCCGAGGGCGGCGATGATCTGTCGACGAACACTGGCGTCGTCGCTGTAGACGAGAACACGCGTGGCATCGAGACGATTGGTCGCGCGTACCGGGGCGTCGGTCACGACGCCGATGCTACTCGCCGGAACACGTCCGTTTACTCGCCTTCAGGATTTCACCAACGATGAATCGTCCGGACTGGTCGGGCCCTCCGGGAGTTTCGCATCCCCTTCGGGGCCTGAGGGTTTGGTCTTGTTCGCGGGCCACCAGAAAGCCCCACGCTGTAGTACGGACAATCCTGGTACCAGCATCGGTGCCATCACCAACGAGGCGAGGAGTACCCCGATCGCCACACCGGCGCCGAGTTCCCTGAGATTGTCGAGGCCGGTGAGCACGAGGGAGGCGAAGGTCAGCGCGAGGATCGTGCCCGAAGCTGCGACGGTGGGGCCGTCGTTGGCAATGGCGATCTCCGCGGCTTTCTGCGGTGAGTGCCCGTTCTGGAATTCTTCGCGTAATCGTTCGGCGAGCAGGATGTTGTAGTCCGTCCCGATCGCGATGACGAAGAGGTAGAGCACGATCGGGGTGGAGAAGTCGATACCGACGAGTCCGCCTCCGTGTAAGAACACGATCACCACTGCTCCGAGAGTCGCAGCGAAGGTGAGTCCCACGCCGAGCAACAGATTGAGTGGGGCGAGTACCGACATGAGCAACAATCCCAGGATCACCCCGACGATCGCGAAGGCCACCGGCATGACGAGCTTGGTGTCGGCCCTGAGTTGAGAGCGGACATCGACGAGCGTCGAGGTCTGACCGCCGACCTCGACCTCTGCATCCGGTACCGAACTGCGTGCGGTGTCGCGGACCGGTCCCTCGACCGTGTCGATGGCGTCGGTCGTGTACGGCCCCTCGGTCAGGATCACGTTCACGAGCGCTGCCGTACCGTCAGCGCTCAGCTTGGGTGGCTCCACTGCTGATACACCGGGCACTTTGCTGAGATTTGTTGCCAGCGTCGCCAATTCGTCCTGTGGAACGGGCCCGGGTGTCTTGACATACACCTGGGTCGGGCTCAGCGCCCCCGGCGGAAGGGAATCGGCGAGCGTGTCGTACGCCTCCTGCGACGGCGTATCCGACGGCATCTCTGCGAGCGTGTCGTATGTGGCCTTGTAACCAGAACTGAAGATGGCCAACACGATGAGCCCGCCGGCGACGATCGCGACCACGATCGCGGGGCGGCGCCCGACGAAACGCCCGAGTGCGCCGTAGGGGGACCGCTTGGAGTCGCGGCCGGGCCCGAGCGGCCAGAAGAGGTGCCTGCCGAGAATGGTGAACACGGCGGGGATCAGGGTCAGGGCCGTGAGCAGCATCAGCGCCACCGCGATGATGAGCCCGGGTGCCATGGAACTCAACGATCCGAGTTTCGCGAGGAACAGAGCAGCGAACGCGCCGATCACCGTCAGGGCGGACGATGCGATGACCCGGCCGACGACCCTGGTCGACAGGGCGATGGCATGAGGCGGGTTGTCGCCCTGCCGGAGCTCTTCGCGGTAGCGGAAGAGGAGGAAGACGATGTAGTCGGTGCCGACGCCGAACAGGACGACGACCAGGATCGCACTGAGCGAGTTACTCACCTCGAAGTCGAAGATGCTCGCGGCCATGGCCGTCACACCCTGCACGGCGGTGAAGACCAGACCGATGACGACGATCGGCAGGATCGCGATGATGGGACTGCGGAACACCAGGCCCAAGGTGAGCAGGATGAGCGCGATCGTGGCGATGGTGATGACCTTCGTGGCGTCGCCGTATGCGGTGACGGTGTCGACCTCGATGGCCGCGTTCCCGGTCAGACCTGCCTCGAGGTCGGTGCCCTCCAGGGCCTTGTCTGCGTCTGCGCGGACGAGCGGTACCGCGGCGTCGACGTCGTCTTCGCCGGGCTGCCCCGCGAAGACGACCTGCAGCGCCGCGACCTTCCCGTCGGGGGAGAACGATTGTGGACTGCCGACGACATCGGTCACCCCGGGGATCTTCTCGTTCTGCAACGTCGTGGCCAGGCTCAGGGCCGTCTGCTGGTCCTGCGGCGACATCGGCGCGCCATCGCTCCGGGAGACCACCAGCGAACCGGTGGCGCCGGCCGTATCCGGAAAATATGCGTTGCCCAGGTCCTGGGCTTTGACCGACTCGAATGAGCTGGGCAAGAAGTCTTGCTCGTTGCCACTCGTGTGATCGTCGAGACTCGGGGAAAAGATCGCGATTGCCACAGTCACGAGGACCCAACCGGCGATCACACGCCATGGATGGCCGACCACGACTCGGGCTATGAATGCGAACATGGGCAGATCTTATTGGCAGCCGGCCGAAGTTGGTCTCAGTTGTTCAACGGCAGCTGCGTTCGCAGCTCTGCCTTGATCACCTTGCCGCCCGCATTGCGTGGCAGTGCGGACATCAGGGTGATGTGCCGCGGACACTTGTACGCGGCCAGACGGTCTCGGCACCACTGCTCGACATCGGCGTCAGAGGGAGGTATCGCCCCGGGCCGGGCGACGATCACGGCATGTGGGACCTCTCCCCATCGGGGATCGGATAGGCCGATGACCGCGACCTCGGCGACCGCCGGATGTGCGGCGATCGTGTTCTCGACCTCTGCGCAGTAGACGTTCTCACCACCCGAGATGATCATGTCCTTGAGGCGATCGACCAGGTAGAGGTAGCCGTCCTCGTCTTCGCGTACGAGGTCGCCCGAGTGGAACCAGCCACCCCTGAATGCCGCTTCGTTCTCGTCTGGTTTGTTCCAGTACCCACTCATGATCGATGGCCCGCGGTAGACGATCTCACCGACCTCGCCGCGAGGGACATCGTTCATCTCGGGGTCGACGATGCGCACTTCGACATTGAGCAGGGGCGTGCCGATCGATCCGATCTTCCGCCGCGCGTCGGCGCCGCGCAGCACGGTCGTGATGGGACAGCACTCGGTCTGCCCGAAGGAGGTGCTCAGTTCCGCGCCTGCGAACGTGTCGATCAGCGAGCTGAGCAACGTCGTCGAGGCGGGGGCTCCGCCCCACGCGATCATCGTCAGCGCGGACAGGTCGCGCTCGGAGATACCCGGCACCGCGCAGACCGCCTGCCACTGCTGCGGTACCAGGAAGCACGACGAGACGCGTTCGCGTTCGAAGAGATCGACGATCCCGGCAGGGTCGAACTCGCGTGAGCCGGCGATCACCAGGGTGCCGCCGAGATACGTCGACTGCAGCACGGCACTGATCCCGCCGATGTGGAACAACGGGGTCGCGACCAGCCACACCCGGCAGGTGGTCGGGATTCCGGAATGGGCGATCCGGCTGGTCACCTGGACGAAGAGATTCTGGTGGGTCAGCACCGCGCCCTTCGGCCTTCCGGTGGTTCCAGAGGTGTACATGATCAGTGCGGGAGTCCGTTCGTCCACCACGGTCTCCACCGGGGTGGCGGACGCCGCGGCCAGTGCGTCGGTGTAGTCGTCGAAGGGCAGACCGGCCGACGTACCCGGGCCGCCGACCACCAGGCCGCCGCGCACGGCGTCCACCGCCGGGAGCGCCGCGGCCGCCACCGCGGTGCAGTGGGTGTCGACGATGAGGAACACGGCACCACAATCGCCGAGCATGTATTCGATCTCCGCGGCCACGCACCGGAAATTCAGCGGTACCGCGATCGCGCCGATCCGGGTGCAGGCGAGGATTGCCGCGACGATCACCGGGTGGTTGTGCGCCAGCACCGCAACCCGATCGCCTGGTCCGACCCCGCGGTCGCCGAGGACCCGGGCCAGACGATTGACCTCCTGGTCCAGCTCGCGGTAGCTGGTCCCGGCATCGTCGTACCGGATGGCGACCGCATCCGGTGTCCGGCGCGCGTGCCGGCCGACCTGATCGCTGAGTGTCATGCCGCCGCCCGCGGTTGGCGAATCCTGAAGCTGCATCCTCCAGTTGTATCGCGATGAGGTGGCTAGGCTGGGACGCCTGCGCTGAAATGGTGGCACGCCGAAGGCGTAGACCTCGTTACCGGGCCGGCCCTGCAGCGGGCCGATCCGCGCCGTACGACCCCCGACACAGAACGGATCGAATGATGTCTGACTCGACCGATGTCGTCCTTGCCCACACCGAGGGGCACGTCACCACCTGGACGTTGAACCTGCCGGACTCCCGAAACCCGATCTCCGGGGACGATGTGGTGACTCGGCTGGTGGAGTTGGTCGAGACAGCGAACACCGATCCGCAGGCTCGGGTGGTGATCCTGACCGGTGCGGGCAGTGCCTTCTCGGCGGGCGGCAACGTCAAGGACATGGTCGACGGTAACGGGATGTTCGGGGGAAAGCCTCACCAGATCTATCAGGGTTACCGGCGGGGCATCCAGAAGCTGGCCCGCGCGGTGTACTCGTGTGAGCTTCCGTTGATCGCGGCGGTGAACGGGCCGGCGGTCGGTGCCGGGTGCGATCTGACGCTGATGTGCGACATGAGGATCGCTTCCACGAAGGCATTCTTCGCGGAGAGTTTCGTCAAGCTCGGCATCATCCCCGGCGACGGCGGAGCCTGGCTGCTGCCGCGCGCAGTGGGCGCTGCCCGCGCCGCGGAGATGGCGTTCACGGGAGATCGGGTGGACGCGAGCACCGCACTCGAGTGGGGGCTGGTGTCCAGGGTGGTCGAACCCGATGAACTTCTCGCCGCCGCTCAGGATTTGGCTGCGAGGGTCGCCGTCAACCCGCCGCATGCCCTGCGGGCGACAAAGCGATTGCTGCGCGAGTCCGGTAGGCAGGATTTCGACGGATTCCTCGAGCTGTCCGCGGCGATGCAGGCACTCTCGCACCCCACCGATGATCACCGTGAGGCACTTGCCGCTTTCGGGGAGCGACGCACCGGACAGTTCACCGGTGAGTGAGCAGCCGTCGCAGGAGCAACTCGATGAGTTGCGCGGCGAGGTACGTGCATTCCTGAACGATTGTGTGGCTGAGGGTGTTTTCACACCTGCCGTCGATTGCTGGCTCACCGGCTGGGATCCGGATTTCAGCCGCATGTTGGCTGAGCAGGGCTGGCTGGGTATGACCATCCCGGTCGAACTCGGCGGTCACGGCCGCGGATTCGTAGAACGTTTCGTCGTCACCGAAGAACTGCTTGCCGTGGGCGCCCCGGTGGCTGCGCACTGGATCGCCGATCGTCAGGCGGCGCCGACACTCGTCCGGTTCGGAACCGATGCCCAGAAGGCCCGTTTCCTGCCGGCCATCACGGCAGGGGAGCTCTTCTGGGCCATCGGGATGAGCGAATCGGAGTCCGGATCGGATCTCGCCAGCGTGCGGACCAAGGCGACCCGGGTCGAGAACGGCTGGCAGATAAGCGGAACCAAGCTCTGGACGTCGGGGGCTCATCTCGCACACGGGTTCTTCGCCCTGGCGCGGACTGAACCTGTCGATCCCGCGAACCGGCATGCCGGTCTCAGCCAGTTCATCGTGATGCTCGATTCCCCGGGCGTCGAGATCAGCCCGATCATCACGATGGGCGGCGACCACCATTTCAACGAGGTGCGTCTCGACGGCGTCTTCGTACCGGACGATCTGGTGCTGGGGACGATCGGCGACGGCTGGCATCAGGTGACGTCGGAGCTGGGATTCGAGCGCAGCGGACCCGAGCGGTTCATGTCGACATTCGGGGTGCTGGCGTCGGCGTGCGACGAGATCTCTGCGGGACGCCTGCCGGCCGACCCCTCGGTGGGGCAACTCACGGCCCGGATGTTCGGTCTGCATCAGCTCTCTCGCAATGTGGCGACCACGCTGTCGCACGGAGAGGATGCCGATGTCGAAGCCGCTGTCGTGAAGATGCTCGGTACCAGGACAGAAGGCGACATCGTGGATCTGTTCGACCTCATGATCGACGACAGCGACGCGGCGAGCGCCGACTTCCGGCGCGAGGTCGACGTGGGCGTGACGCAGAGGCCGGGCTTCACCTTGCGCGGCGGCACCACCGAAGTGCTGCGTGGCGTGATCGCCCGTGGATTGGGGATGCGCTGATGAGCGGCCCCAACCATGAACTCGCTGAGCTGCTTTCGTCGCTTTTCGGTCGCCACGTGGACTCCGACCCGGACTCCGCGGGGATCGATCAGAACCTGTGGACGACCTTGCGCGAGACCGGCCTCGACCGGCTCACCGGTGGTCCCGGCCGGGAGGGCGGCGAGGCCGGATGGGCCGAGTCCGCTCTGCTGCTCTGCGCTGTGGGGGCGAACGCCGCCAGGGTGCCGGTCGCCGAGAACGATGTGCTGGCCGGCTGGCTCCTCGACACGGCGGGCATTACCGCCCGCGACAACCATATTCGCGTTGCGGCGGTGCTGGACTCCGCCGGCCGGGCCGGCGGAGTGCCGTGGGCCGGTGAGTTCGACAGGCTGGTTGTGTTGTGGCGCAACGGAGATGGCTGGAAGGTGTCGGACCTCGCGCGGTCGGAGGTTGGTATCGAGTCCGGTCGGAGCAGGGCGGGCGAGTCGCGTGACGCGGTGGTCGTCGACACCTCTGGGCTGGACGGAACCCCGGTACCCGCCACGGTGGTATCCGAGTATCGCTTGCGTGGGGCCCTGACGAGAAGTCATCTGATGGTCGGTGCCATGAGCCGCATTCAGCAGATCGTCGTCGAACACGCCGGGGCCCGGGTGCAATTCGGCCGTCCGCTGGCGAAGTTCCAGGCGGTGCAGCACATGGTCGCCGACCTCGCTGCCGAGACCGCGCTCGCGGATGCCACGACCGTAGCCGCCGCGGACCTGGCCGCGGCACACGGTTTCGATGACCCGAGAACAGCTCTGGGGGTTGCGGCGTCGAGATCGGTGTCCGGCCACGCCGCCTCGGTGGTGGTACGCAACGCCCACCAGACGCTGGGGGCCATCGGCTTCACCCGCGAGCACGACCTGCACCGCTACACCAACAGATTGCTTTCGTGGAGAGCCGAATACGGATCTGTCAGATCCTGGGACGACGAGCTCACCCGGGCGGCGGTAGACGCCGGCACGAAAGGGCTTTGGCCTTTGCTGGCGAGTGGCGGCTGAGAACTGAAGCGGCACGTGGCCGCGTGAGCGCAGGGGAGGGCCGCGCGTGATGCAGCGAGGAGTGCGACCGCGCAGCGGCCACATGACGAGCGAAGAACGCGCATCATGGCCCGCGACGAAGCGAACCATCAAACACAGGCAGCTAGCAGAGCTCAAGGATCGTGGCGTTCGCCATGCCGCCACCCTCGCACATCGACTGCAGCCCGTACTGAATGCCGTCCGCACGCATGCGGTGGATCATCGTTGTCATCAGGCGCGCTCCGGAACCGCCGAGGGGGTGGCCGAGCGCCATGGCGCCGCCGTCGGGGTTGAGTCGGCTGTAGTCCGCTCCGGTGCTGCGTTGCCAACCCAGGGAGACCGACGCGAACGCCTCGTTGATCTCGAAGGTGCCGATGTCGTCGATCGACATCCCGGCTCGTGAGAGCACTTTGGCGGTGGCGGGGATCGGGCCTTTGAGCATGGTGATGGGGTCGGCGCCGACGACGGATACCGCGTGCACCCGCGCGATCGGGGTCCAGCCGTGGACCGACGCCAGTTCGCTGGTGGTGATCAGCAGCGCCGCCGAGCCGTCCGAGATCTGCGAGGCGTTGCCTGCGGAGATGACGCCGTCTTCTTTGAACGGGGTCTTGAGTCCCGCCAGTTTGTCGATGGTCCCGCCGCGGCGAATGCCTTCGTCGGTGGTCACCACGGTGGTGGTGCCGTCGTCGGCGGTGACGGTGATGGGCGCGATCTGGTCGACGAAGCGTCCTTCGTCGATGGCTGCCGCCGCTTTTTCGTGGGAATCGAGGGCGTGCTGGTCCAGATCGGTTCGGCTCAGTCCGAATTCGTCGGCGATCATCTCGGCGCCGATGCCCTGGTTGAACGCGAAGTTGTCGTAACGCTCGCGAACCATGGGTCCGAATGGCTTTCCGTGCGCACCCTCCGCCTTCGCCGCACCCATCGGCACCCTCGACATCGATTCGACGCCGCCGGCGATCGCGACGTCGTAGTGTCCGGCGATCACCCCGGCAGCGGCGAGATGCACGGCCTGCTGTGATGACCCGCACTGACGGTCGACGGTGAATCCTGGCACCTCTTCGGGCCAGCCGGCAGCGAGTACGGCGTATCGGCCGATGCAGCCTGCTTGTTCGCCGACCTGGGATACGCAACCCCAGATGACGTCGTCGACCCGTGCGGGGTCCAGATTGTTGCGGGCGGCCAGCGCCTGGAGAACTTGGGCCGACAGATCGACCGGGTGGAGTCCGGACAGTCCGCCGCCTCTTTTGCCGACCGGGCTCCGGACGGCGTCGACGATCACGGCATCGCGCATGTGAGTTTCACTCCTGAGTGGTTGTTCCGTCGAGAGAGGCTAGATGCCAAGGGATTTCGCGATGATGGTCTTCATGACCTCGCTGGTGCCGCCGTAGATCCTGGAGACGCGCGAATCGGCGTAGAGCCTGGCGATCGGATACTCGGTGACGTACCCGTAGCCGCCGTGCAGCTGTAGGCACTTGTCGATGACGCGACCGGCACCTTCGGTGCAGAACAGCTTCGCTTTGGCGGCGTCGGCCACCGACAGGTCGCCGGCGTCGTGCAGTTCCAGCGCGCGATCGGCCATGAGGACGATGGCGTCGACCTCGGTCGCGCATTCGGCCAGGACGAACTTCGTGTTCTGGAACGCTGCGAGCGGCTTGCCGAAGATCGTGCGTTCTTTGACGTAGTTGATGCCGTGCCGCAGTGCCGCCTGCGCGGACGCGGATGCCTGGAGGGCGATCGTGAGGCGTTCCTGGGCGAGGTTGTGGGTGAGGTAGTTGAAGCCCTCTCCCTCGTCGCCCAGGCGGTCGGCCACCGGCACCCGGACGTTGTCGAAGTTCAGTTCGGCGGTGTCGGAGGCCTTCAACCCGATCTTGTCGATCTTTCGGCCGACCGAGAAGCCTTCGGATTTGGTGTCGACGCACAGGATCGTCAAACCGGACCGGCGGTTGTCTTCGGTGCTGGCGGCGGTTCGGCAGACCACGAGGATGAGATCGGCGAGCGCGCCGCCGGTGATGAAGGTCTTGCCGCCGTTCAGGATGTAGTGGTCGCCCTCGTCGGACAGCTTCGCCATCGTGGAGATGTTCGCCAGATCGGAGCCTGTTCCGGGCTCGGTCATGGCGATCGCGGTCATGATGTCGCCCGAGACGAATCCGGGTAGCCAGCGTTGCTTCTGCTCTTCGGTCGCGTACTCGACGAGGTACGGGAGGATCAGGTTCGAGTGCACCGAGTACGAGCCGAAGGTGACTCCGGCGCGGGCTGCCTCTTCGGTGACGACTGCGGTGAACTTGAACGTCTTCGCGCCGCCGCCGCCGAACTCTTCCGGCGCCTCGATGCCGAGGATGCCCAGTTCGCCCAACCTGTTGTAGAACTCGCGCGGCGGATGGCCCTGCAACTCCCAGTCGTGGTGCACGGGAGCGACCTCTCGACTGATGAAGTCGCGCACGACTTTACGAAAAGCCTCATGTTCCTCGTCGAACACTGTCCGAAGCACTGCCCCTCCATCCACAGGTGCCCAGGCCGCAACAGTGCGACACAGGTGTGAATTCGAACTTAGAGCACCTGTGGATGAAGTGAGGGCAGTATCGGTTTTCTCAGCCGAGAGGAATCTGCACGGTGCCGTTGTTGAAGCAGCCCTTGCCGGTCTGGAAGTCGCCTGCGAAACCGAGGCCGCCCACGCAGGTCGGAGCGGTTTGGCCGTTCACGGTCACTTCGCCACCGGGGCCGGCGATGCCGATCGAGAGACCGGGGTTGACGCCGGTCATGTTAACTGTGGCTCCTTCACCGATGGCGATGGCAGCGGGGCCGGAGAAGTTGTCGCCCTGCACGCTCGCCTGGCCACCGTCGACGGTGATGGCCAGCGTGAGTCCGGTGGGGCCGGAGCTGACGATGCACTGGTCGGTGGACGTCGCCTGACCGGGAAGGCCTGGACAGATGGACACCTGCGGCGGCGCTGCCGAAGCTGCGGGTGCGGCGGCGAACGCCAGTGCGGCGGTGCCGGCCGTGGCAGCGAGAACACCCAGGGTCGTACGCGCGATTCGAATCATTTGAACTCTCCTCATCATGTGCGGTAAAGCGGGCTCCTGTTATTCGAAGCCGCACCTGATAGGGATGGTTCCTAAACTATTGATTTTCTAAACTACCGCTGACGTTCAACCCGGCCTGCAGCGCTAATGAGTCGAGCATCTGCTGGGCCACCCAACCGAGCGAACTCACGTCGTGGGGCAGGGCCGCTTGCTCGTAGCCGATGAGGATGTAGATCGCCCAGCTGGCGAACCCCTGCGCCTTCTCGACGTCACCGAGCAGGTCGAACGCCGATTCGTAGACGATCGCGTAACGGTTCTTGTCTACTTCTTCCTGGATCGGCCGGACCTCGGGGCTCACACTGCTCCAGGTGCGGATCGCCGCTTCGGCGCCGTGCGGAAGGGCCAGACCCACCTGGATGAGCAGGCTGACCCGCTCGAAGGGGTCGGTGATCGCCCGGGCGGCCTCCATCTGCCTGACCGTGCGGGTCTTGAGCCAGTACTGGAGTAAAGCCTCGGTGTAGGCGCCCCAGTTCTTGAAGAAGTGGTAGAACGACCCGGTGGTGACACCGAGACGGTTGCACACCTCCGAGAGCTTCAGGGCTCCGTAACCCTCGTTGGCCAGGATGTCGAGCCCGGTCTCGAAATATGCGTCGCGCGACGCCGGTGTTCCCATGGCTATTCGATCGAGAATCCGAAGGCGTCGCTGCCCTTGGTGCAGCGTGACAGCACCCCGCGGGTCTGCGACGGGCCACAATCCCAGCCGCTCACCTGTTGGGGACTCCCGGTGGCGATCTTCGGGCCGTATTCCTTCGCGATCGGCATAACCACAGCGCAGTCCACAGAACCTCCAGGAAAGATGATGACGTGCAACGCACCGTCGGGGCCGTTCACAGTCTCGCATCGGGTGCCCTCGACGTCGGGCAGTTTCTTCGAATCGGGTATCGACGTCGCGGGGGGAAGCGAGGGGCCGGGCACCGCGGGGGCGTTGGAATTCTCGGCGGATGCGGTACGGCTCGGGCTGGGGTCGGTCGTCGCCGCCGAAGCGGGTGGCGACGTATCGGAAGGCGTTTCCGAGGCAGTCGAATCATCGCCACCGCAGGCGGTCAGCGCGGTCACCAGGCCGCCGACCATCAAAGCACTTCCGACGAACCGGGGTAGGCGTGTGCGCATGGGGACAACCGTATCGAACGAATCCCGCGTCAGTGACCGATGGTGACCGTGGCGGTCATGTGTGACGCCGGTCATTGCCGAGCGAAGCAGTGACTGATTCGACAAAATTGCACCCCAAGGAAAATTTGCAGTGTTCTGCAATTTCCGTACGCTGGCAGTCATGCAGCAGATGGGTCTACGTGAATCGAAGAAGGCGGCCACCCGGCTGGCCTTGGCGACCGCGGTGCTCCGTCACGCGGCGGACCGCGGGCTCGAGTCGGTCTCGGTGGACACGGTTGCGGCTGAGGTCGGCGTCTCGACCCGGACGTTCCACAACTACTTCTCGGGCAAAGAAGACGCACTCATCTACTTCGTGGGTGTGATGCTCGAGCGCCTGGCCGAGCTCATCGAATCGCGGCCGGCGACAGAAGTGCTCTGGGACTCGGTCGAGTACGCGCTGACCGAGATCGCCTGCAGCCCCGACGCCGAGCCCGGACAGTTCATGACCCTGATCCGGCTGCTCGAGAGCGAGCCGGCCCTGGCTGACCACCACACGCACGACGGGGTGGTCTCCGAGCAGAAGGCCCGGTTCGAAGGGGTCATCAGTGCTCGCGGACAGCAGACCGAACTGGGTCTGATCGAACGACTCGTCTTCGCGAACGCGGTCGGCACCTTGCGGGTCGCGTTGGAGATGTGGACCGAGGGCCTGGTCCCGGCGGAGACAGATCTGCGCACGTTCCTCGGTGAAGCCTTCCGACTCACCAGGAGTGGCCTGGCCGGACCCGTTCCGGCGGCGCCCCACCCAACCTGAGATCGCGCAAGCGACCTCAAGCGACAAACCTCCCTGTACGACCAAGAACGGAAGGACCAGCACGTGGCCACTTATCTCTATCGGATAGGCAGATGGGCCTATCTGAACAAATTCAAGATGATCGCGATCTGGTTGCTGGTGCTCGTCGGGATGGGAGTCGCCGCCGCGACTCTGTCGAAGCCCACGTCCGAGAGCTTTTCGATCCCGGGTATCCCGTCGGAAAAAGCCCAGAACCAGATGATCGAGGCCTTCCCCGAAAAGCCCAAGTTCGACGAGAACGTCAGCGTCAAATACGTCATCAAGGCTCCTGGTGGCGCGGCACTGACCGAGCCCCGGTATCAGGGCGCGATCAACACCATGGTCGAGCAGATGAAGCAGTTCGACGGGGTCAAGGCTCCTGAGGAGTCGATTGCCAATCCGTTCGACACCTTTGGGACGCAACAGAATCCCGGTCCCGGTCGCGACGCGATCGTGCAGTACCAGGAACAGACCTTCGGCAAGACGCCGGAACAGGCCCAGGCTGATGCGCAGGCGAGCTCACCGATCAACGCCGATGCCACCATCGCTCAGCTCGGTGCCGCCTTCGATGTCGAGGCAGCAGCAGACGTCTCGTCGACGGCTCACACCCAGATGGAAGATGTGGCCAACTCGGCGCGCGACAGTGGTCTGACGGTCGAGATGTCGGGTACGGCGTTGCCGCAGCCCGCGATCGGGTTCACCTCCGAGCTGATCGGCATGGGCGTCGGAGCCATCGTGATGATCCTGACCTTCGCCTCACTCGTGGCCTGGGGCATGCCGCTCATCACCGCGCTCATCGGCGTCATCATCGGCATGCTCGGTGTCACCGCGGCGACGTTCTTCTTCGACCTGAGCTCGGAGACCCCGATCCTCGCGACGATGATCGGGCTGGCGGTCGGTATCGACTACGCCCTGTTCATCGTCTCGCGGTACCGACATGAGGTGCACTCGTCGAAATCCCGGGCCGAGGCGGCCGGTAAGGCCGTGGGCACAGCCGGTTCGGCAGTGGTCTTCGCCGGTGCCACCGTGTTCATCGCCCTCGCGGCACTGTTCATCGTCAACATCCCGTTCTTGACCGCCATGGGACTGGCAGCAGCCGGCACCGTGCTGGTTGCCGTGTTGGTTGCGTTGACCCTGCTGCCCGCGATCCTGGGGATCTTCGGCAACAAGGTGTTCGCCGGACGGCTCAAGTTCCTCAATCCGCCGGACGTCACGCCGCACGACCCGGCCCGTCGCCACAACGGTCAGCGCTGGGTCAACCAGGTCGTCAAGCGTCCCGCGATCTTCGTGATCGGGTCGATCGTGATCCTCGGGCTGCTCGCCATCCCGATCGGCGGACTCAAGCTCGGCCTGCCGAACGACGGCAACGGCGACCCCAGTACCACCCAGCGCAAGGCCTACGACCTGGTCGCCGAGGGCTTCGGTCCGGGCCAGAACAATCCCTTCGTGGTGGTCGCCGACGGTAGCGGTATCGCCGACGAAGGCCAGCGGATCGAGGCCTTCAACGGCCTGGTGAACCAGATCAAGGGTGTCGACGACGTCGCCACCGCCGTGATCAGCCCGGGTGACCTCAACGAGTCCAAGGACACCGCGATCATCTCGGTGCTCCCGGCCAGCGCTTCCGGGGACGATGCGACACAGCAGTTGGTCAAGGACCTGCGCGGGCTCGAATCGACGGTCACCGAAGACACCGGGCTGACCTACGGGGTGACCGGCCAGACGGCCATCGAGATCGATGTGTCCGACCAGTTGTCCTCGGCACTCATCCCGTACCTGATCGTCGTCGTCGGACTGGCATTCATCTTGCTGATGATCGTCTTCCGGTCGATCCTGGTCCCGCTCACCGCAGCGCTGGGCTTCCTGCTCAGCATCGGCGCAACCTTCGGCGCCACGGTGGCGATCTTCACCAACGGTGACTTCGGTCTGGTGGGCAACCCGCAACCGCTGGTCAGTTTCCTTCCGATCATCCTGATCGGGATCGTGTTCGGTCTCGCGATGGACTACCAGGTGTTCCTGGTCAGTCGAATGCGTGAGGCGTACGTACACGGAACCCCGGCCAAGGAGGCTGTGGTCAGCGGGTTCAGCCACTCGTCTCGCGTGGTGGCCGCTGCCGCAGCCATCATGATCTCGGTGTTCGCGGCCTTCATGCTGCAGGACATGGTCTTCATCAAGGCAATCGGGTTCGCGCTCGCGGTGGCGGTCGTCTTCGACGCCTTCATCGTCCGGATGACCCTGATCCCGGCAGTGCTCGCAATGCTCGGTGACAAGGCCTGGTGGCTTCCGAAATGGCTGGACAAGATCCTGCCCGACGTCGACATCGAGGGCGAGAAGCTGAACAAGACCCTCGCCGCCGAGCAGGAGAAGTTCGACGAGCGCGAGGCAATGAAGGTCTGATCGATCGCCGAGCGTTTTGCCGGGCAGGGCCACTGACTGGGAAGATGCATCGGTGAGTGATACCGATCAAGGTCCCGACCGTACTTTTACGGTCGGGACCTCATTGTCTGGCACCCTCGGCCGAACCGGGGTGATCAGCACTCCGCACGGGCAGATCAATACCCCTGCGTTCGTGCCGGTCGGAACCAAGGCGACCGTGAAAACGGTTGTACCCGAAGCCGTCAGTGAGCTGGGCGCGCAGGCAGTGCTCGCGAATGCGTATCACCTGTACCTGCAGCCGGGCCCCGACATCATCGACGAGGCCGGCGGTCTCGGACAGTTCATGAACTGGCCCGGCCCCACCTTCACCGACAGCGGCGGGTTCCAGGTGATGTCGCTCGGCGCGGGGTTCAAGAAGGTCATCGCCATGGATGTGACCGGCATGCAGAACGACGAGGTCATCGCCGAAGGCAAGGAGCGCCTCGCCAGGGTCGACGACGACGGCGTGACGTTCAAATCGCATCTGGACGGGTCGACCCACCGGTTCACCCCGGAGATCTCGATGCAGATCCAGCATCAGCTCGGCGCCGACATCATCTTCGGGTTCGACGAGTTGACCACGCTGATGAATACCCGTGACTACCAAGAGACCTCGCTCGAGCGCACCCGCTTGTGGGCGATTCGCTGTCTCGCCGAGCACAATCGCCTCACCGCGGCCCGTGCTCACCGGCCGGTGCAGTCGCTGTGGGGTGTGATCCAGGGGGCGCAGTACGAGGATCTGCGCCGCAAGGCGGCCCGCGACCTCGTGGTCATGAGCGACATCGACGTCGCCGAGGGCGGCAGGGGGTTCGGTGGCTACGGCATCGGGGGCGCGCTCGAAAAGCAGAACCTCGGGACGATCGTCCGGTGGGTCAATGAGGAATTGCCGGACGACAAGGCGAGGCATCTGCTGGGGATCAGTGAGCCCGACGACATCTTCACCGCGATCGAGAGCGGCATTGACACCTTCGATTGCGTCTCCCCGTCGCGGGTTGCGCGCAACGGGGCGATCTATTCACGAGATGGCCGCTACAACGTGACCAACAGCCGTTTCCGCCGAGACTTCAGTCCGCTGGACCCCGAGATGGACAATTACACAACGCAGTACACCCGCGCATACATCCATCATCTGTTCAAAGCCAAAGAAGGCCTGGCGGCAACCCTCTGCACCATTCACAACGAACATTTCATCGTGACGTTGGTGGAGCGGGCGCGCCAGGCCATCATCGATGGCACCTACTACGAGTACCGGGACGATTTTCTACGCAGGTACTACGCGGGCGCCAACAAGGCGTGAACTAGCCGGTCCGGACGACGGTGGTTCCGCCGGCGAACTTGTCGTGCCAGCCCTGATTTCTCGGGTCGCTGTTGATGGTGACGGCGATGGCGATGACCAGGCCGAGCCAGATCAGACCGAAGATGAATCCGAGGAAGATTATCGGCAGCGACGACAGGACCCCGAGCAGCATCCAGCTGTTGCGCTTGGCCGATTCGTCCGTCGTCGGTACCCCGCCCTGGGCGCCGACGACCTTGAGCTTGAGCAGTTTCTTGCCGACCGTGGTGCCCTGCTTCTGCGTCTCGAAGTACACGAAGTAGAGGAACCCGGCGAACGCGAGCACGATCGAGACGAGCAGGGCAAGGATCCACGGCGCCGTCCAGAACAGCACCAGGTTGATGACGTAGACCGGGATGCCGACCACGAGCGAGTCGATGACGCGGGCGCCGAAACGAACTCCGAGGCTGGCGGTCTCGCCGACACCGGCGACCGCGCCGGGCTGTCCGTACTGTCCGGCGTTCACAGGCGGGGCCGGTGGGGGGAAGCCACCCTGCTGCGGCGGTGGCGGGTAGCTGCCCTGGGGCGGCGGGGGATAAGAACCGGGAGGCGGACCCGCGGGGCCGCCCTTACCCAGATCCGGGCCTTGGGGAGGATTGCCGCCGGGATTGTTGGGGTCGGGGCCTGGGTACTGCGGTCCACTCATGTCGCCTGATCCTCTCGCGCGAAGATGTGCTCCGCGGTTCGCCTATGTGTGGTGTGAGTGTAAACCGGACAAACCTGCGATGCCGCTGGATTCAGGCCCGGGGGCGCCTCCGCGACGCGACCTTCGAGATCGCTGACGCATCGTCATCCTCGGCGTATGCGCTGGTGAGAGGGTTGGAAATCGCTCAAGGATTTGCCTATTCCACGGCGACGCGCCCTTATTCGCGTCATGAGCCGAACAATCGATGAAGTTCTCTTGTCTGAATGACTCACCACCGCTGAGGCCGAACGCGATTCACCGATCGCGAATCGACCGGTGTGAAAGTGACCGGCTCGAAGAGCTTTTCGCGCCTGCCACGCCGCCCCTGACCGGTATGGTTGTCGCGTGCTCCGGGGCGCATCTGTGGTCCGGGCCGCCCGCTGCACCGCCGGCGACAACGACACAGGGAGTTTCGATGACCAGCAATTATCCTCCGAATGACGACGAACCGAATCTGAACAAGCCGGATGGCTCGAATCCGCCTCCGCCCCCTCCAGGCAGTTATCCGCCGCAGGAGGGCAATTACCCGCCGCGGCAAGGCAGCTACCCGCCGCCACAGGGCAGCTACCCGCCGCCGGGCGGGTATCCGCCACCGCAGGGCAGCTACCCGCCGCCGCAGGGCGGGTATCCACCGCCGCCGGGGCAGGGTCCGGGTGGCTTCCCGCCGCCCCCACCGCCGTCCTACGGCGATCCGGGTCAGCCAGGTTTTGGTGGACAACCCGGGTACGGCGGTCAGCCCGCCACGGTGAGCGTCGGTGACGCACTCGGATACGGCTGGGCCCGCTTCAAGGCCAATGCCGGCGTCTGGATCGGCATGTGTCTCATCGCCGTCGTGGTGTCGGGCGTGATCAATGCGGCGTTCAGCTGGGACCGATACACCAATTCGGATGATCTGACCGTGGCCGCCAGCTTCTCGATCCTCAGCATCATCGGCTCGCTGGTCTCGGTCATCGTGTCGATCATCTTCCAGGCCGCGTTCACGCGCGGTGCGCTCAGTGAAACCGACGGTGTGAAACCCGGATTCGGTGATTTCTTCAGATTCAAGAGCTTGGCCCCAGTCTTTGCCGTGGCCATCCTGGTCGGTTTGATCAACGCGGTTGCGTTCATACTCTGCTTCCTCCCGGTCCTGATCACCGGTTACCTGCTCTGGTACTCGCTGACATTCGTGATCGATCGTGATCTGGATCCGATCGCCGCGATCAAGGCGAGCTTCAAGTTGACGACGGACAACGTGGGTCAGCTGCTCCCGCTGGCATTGGTGTGTGTCCTGTTGAACATCGGCGGTGCGATCCTGTGCCTCATCGGTCTGCTCGTCACCATCCCGGTGACCTTGCTGGCCGGTGTCTACGCGTATCGCGTGCTCACCGGTGGGCCGGTGGCTCCCGTCGCCGCTTGATCTTCTCCACCAGCTCGGCCGGTTCGACCCGCCACGGATGCTTCGGCAGCGTCCGCGGATCGAACCGGCCGAGCATCTTTTGTGCGGAGACCTGCTCGCCCGGCGCACCGAGCCCCAGCGATTCGGCGATCAGTGACAAGACCTGGTGCGCGTCCACGCCTTTCGCCGTCAATTCGTCGAGGGTCACGGCGCCGTCCCGTTTCGCCAGCCGTTTCCCGTCGGTGTTCACAACCAGCGGCACGTGGGCGTAGGTCACGGCCGGAAGTCCCAACAGGCTCGCCAGATAGCTCTGTCGAGGGGCCGAACTCAGAAGATCGTCGCCACGCACCACCTGGTCGACACCCTGGGCGTGGTCGTCGACGACGACGGCGAGGTTGTACGCGGCGATCCCGTCGCCCCGGCGGAGAACGAAATCGTCGACGACACCTGTGTACGCACCCTTGACCATGTCGGTGACCGTGAACTCGCCACGCTCGCAGCGCAGTCTGATCGCAGGGGGCCTGCCGGCGTCGATCTTCGCCTGGCGAGCGGAGGTGCTCAGGTCGCGGCAGGTCCCCGGGTATGCACCTGCTGCGGCGTGCGGCGCGGTCGGTGCTTCGAGTATCTCGCGTCGGGTGCAGAAGCACTCGTAGGTCAGGCCGCGCTCGCCGAGGTCGCTGATGACGGCGTCGTAGTGGGGCAGTCGCTGCGACTGCCGCATCACCGGCGGGTCCCAGTCGATCCCGAGCGTCGCGAGATCATCGAGCTGGCGTTGCTCCGATCCTGCGCGGACCCGGTCGAGATCTTCTACTCGCATCATGAAGGCACGATCGGTGGTGCGCGCAAACATCCAGGCCAGCAAGGCCGTCCGCAGGTTTCCGAGGTGCAGGTCTCCCGACGGTGACGGCGCGTAGCGTCCGGCGGGGCGTTTCTCCACGGCACCGAGCCTACAAGTGGAAGGATGGAACATCGTGGACCTACCAGTGAAGCCCCCGGTGACGCCGATGCTGGCAAAAGCTGCTGCCAGGATCCCGGATGAGACGGGCGCCGCGGTGTGGTCGCACGAACCCAAGTGGGACGGGTTCAGAGCGATCATCTTTCGTGATGGCGACGAGGTGGTCATCGGCTCCCGCGGTGGCAAGGACCTGGGCCGGTACTTCCCGGAATTGGTCGAGGCGGCGCGAGATGAGCTGCCGGACAAGGTCGTCGTCGACGGTGAGATCGGGGTGCAGGCGGTGTTCGACGGGGTCCGTCGACTGAGCTGGGACGCCCTCTCGGTCCGGATCCACCCGGCGAAGTCCCGGGTGACCATGCTCGCCGAACAGACGCCGGCGATGTTCATCGGGTTCGACGCACTGGCAGCTCGCGGCAAGGATCTGACACGGGAGCCGTTTTCGGCGCGCCGCGAAGCGCTGCTCGAATCCATTCCGGGTGCCGGCCGGTGCCGCGTGAGCCGGGTGACCACCGATGCCGACCTGGCCCAGAACTGGTTCTCCGAGTTCGAGGGAGCCGGGCTCGACGGGGTGGTGAGCAAGCGCCTCGACGGACTCTATGTGCCCGGCAAGCGGGAGATGATCAAGGTCAAGCACAAACGCAGCGCCGATTGCGTGGTGATCGGCTACCGCGTGCACAAGAGCGGCACCGGACTGGGGTCGATGCTGCTGGGTCTGTACGCCGACGGCGATCTACGCATGGTCGGTGGTGCGGGTGCGTTCTCCGACGCGAAGCGGATCGAACTGCAGAAGCTGCTCGAACCGATGCGACTGGACCCCGACAACGTCGCAGAAGGCGAGCCGAGCCGGTGGAAAGAGAAAGGGTCCTCGCAGTGGATCCCGATCAGGCCGGAACTCGTGGTCGAAGTCGGTTACGACCAGATGGAAGGGCCGCGCTTTCGGCACACCGTGCAGTTCGTGCGGTGGCGTCCGGACCGCGACCCCGAGAGTTGCGGCTACGAGCAGCTCGAGGTCCCCTTGACCTACGATCTCTTCGACGTGTTGGAGGGGCAGGACTGATGGCCAGATCACCCGCGGAGGAACTCGACGTCGACGGTACCGCCGTGCGGTTGTCCAACCCCGACAAGATCTACTTTCCACAGCTCGGCGAAAACGGTGGACGCAAAAGAGATCTGGTCGAGTACTACCGAACCGTTGCTCTCGATGGTGCATTACTGAACGCACTTCGGGACCGGCCGACTTTTCTGCAGCGGTTCCCCGACGGCATCGAGGGGGAGGAGATCTATCAGAAGCGGGTTGCGGCGAAACGTCCTGAGCACGTGCAGTCGACGTCGATCACCTTCCCGTCCGGACGCAAGGCCGACGCCATCCGCACCACCAGCGCCCCGGACATCGTCTGGGCAGCCAACCTGGGCACGGTCACGTTCCACCCGTGGCCGACCATCGCACCGGACAACGACCATCCGGACCAGTTGCGCATCGATCTCGATCCCCAACCGGGGACCGACTTCTCCGATGCCCGCCGAGTTGCACTCGAGGTGTTGCGGCCGCTGCTCGACGAACTCGGGCTGCACGGCTACCCCAAGACCTCAGGCGGCCGCGGACTGCACGTGTATGTGCCCATTGAACCGAGGTGGGATTTCATCGTGGCCCGGCGTGCGGTGATCGCGTTGGCCCGCGAGCTGGAACGTCGTGACAACTCGGCGATCACGACCTCGTGGTGGAAGGAAGAGCGCGGGGAGCGGATCTTCATCGACTTCAACCAGAACGCCCGCGATCGCACCATCGCCGCCGGCTATTCGGTACGGCGGACCCCAACCGCGACCGTCTCCACCCCGGTGAGCTGGGACGAGCTGGTCGACGTCGACCCGCTGGACTGCACCATCGCCACCGTTCCGGCCCTACTGGAGCGGCGCGGCGATCCGATGTCCGACATCGATTCGCGCCGCGGCAGTCTCGATTCCCTGATCGAACTCGTCGAACGGGACGAGCGCGACGGGCTGGGGGACATGCCCTACCCACCGAGCTACCCGAAGATGCCGGGAGAACCCAAGCGGGTGCAACCGTCCAAGGCGCGGCCGGAGGAACCTGGCGACTGAAGTCGTGAGAGTCTCGGCGGAGTAGATCGGCAGCAGTAATCGGGAGCCGCGGATGCTGGCCGGCCTGCACCATTTCTAGCATCAGCTCGAAGCCTTTTTCTGCGGACAGGCATCCTTCGATCACCGCCATGCCAACAACATCAACGGTCTCGAGGGTCGATATCCCACTGTGTCGGGCGTATCGCAGTGCTGATTTGTCATCCGATATCCAGTAGGAACTCTTGAACTTCGGAGAAGAACGGATCAGTACGCAGGTCTGCGCCTCGCCGAGGTGTTTCAGTGGTTGTTCGTCGGTCCCGTCGAAGACAGCTCGGCGAGTAATTGAAACGGCCTTTTGCAGCTCGGGGTCTACGATTTCGATTGGTTCAGCAAGCCAGCCGTCCTTCGAAATTGATTCCAACGCCGGAATGAAAGTGCTCGAATTGGCGACCTCGTCCGCTATGGCTTCTGTCCAGCGCCCACGCTGACGAAGGACGTCACGCAAGATGTCCAGCCGATCGACAATTCCGAAGTTGCACAGCACAGTGTTGTCGGGAAACCAGAAGACTTCTTCCACGGTTCAGGCGAACTCGTTGGTGGGTGCGTCGAGATCATTCTGGAGCTCATCGACATTCATGCCGAGGAGATTGGCGTACGGACGCAGGGTGGTGGCCCCATCGGTGTAAGCCCTGAAGGCGTCGCGGACCAGCGTCTGCGGAACACGGGTCCTGCGGCTGGCATCCAGCCACTCGGCGAATTCTGCGGTACGGTCAGCGATCCGTGCCGCTTCCGGCGCGGTGAGCCGGCCGAACGACGCGCATGCCTGCTCGTCTATCAAACTGAGGTTGTTCATCCGATAGGCGAGCGAGCTGGGAGATACTGACAGCGAGCAGGATAGGTCGGCGAAAGATTCTCGGGTGAGGCTGGTTGCCGCAGCTTCTTGGAGCACGTCCACCGGCATCAGAAAGGACGCGGAGAATGCGTTCGCGCGAATCTCGGAGTTCAGCTTCTTGTGCTCTTTGTCGTGAATGTCGACATCCACACTTGTTTGGTGTTGCGCGTCGTTTGCGAGCAGATGTCCGAGCTCGTGGGCCAAGGTAAAGCGCTGCCGCCCAGGAACGGATGACGTGCTGATCAAAATCAGGCGAGAGTTATGGCTCTGCCAAGCGATACCGTCGAACTTTCCATCCAGCTCAACAACTGCGACGTCGACCGAGAACACGTCTTCGACAACGCTCGCAAGGTCTCGGGTTCGGATATCCAGATCCCATTCACGGACCTGCGCAAGCGCCCATTCCGCCAGTTTTTGTCCCTGGTGGTACATGAGTCCGGAGAACCTCGGTACTTCGCCGTGCTTCGGGGTCAACGGGTAGCCGAGATACGCCAGATCCTCACGACGCTGTGCGTAGCGCTCGGCCTGCTTCATTGCTGAAGTCACGGAAATGGGTTCGTCAGATGCAGCGACCCGAGCGGCGATCGCCGCGGTGGGGCGTTCCACTCCCAGGAGGTCATCGACAGTCACTCCGCAGGAAGTCGCGATCTTGGCCAACTCGAGCGAGGTGAAGCGGCGACTGCCTGACAGAGACTTGGAGAGTTTGGTCGGTTCGAGGTCGATCCTTCTGCCGAGCTCCGATTGCGTGAGTCCACGGGCAGACATTGCTGCTCGTACCCGTTCGCCCAGACTGTCACCCATCTTGTTCACGGTATGCGCAGACTTGCGATTTTCGCAACCTGCGCGGACATTCTTCAGAACCGCCAGCAGCGCCAGGGCGACTCGGGGTGGTTGGGCCATGCTGATTGGACGCGCCGCGAGGTCGATCGGATCCGTCGGGGCCTTGAAGTGGACACCCAGCGAAAACCCACCCCAGCTGACACAATCCGGCCATGGAACTGCTCCTTCTGGTGCTGGTGGGCGCCGTTATCGTCACCGCCTTTGCAGATCGCCGTGGCATGCAGCCGGCCTTGATCATCCTGGTGGTCGGACTGCTCATCTCGTTCATTCCTGGCCTGCCCCGAGTCGAGCTGGAGTCGCACATCCTGCTCACTGTGGTGTTGCCTCCGCTGTTGTATTCGGCGGCGCTGAATTTCTCGTTCCCCAGCTTTCTGCGCAACATCAAACCGATTCTGGGTCTCGGCGTCGCGATGGTGGTGGTCACCGCCTTCACCGTGGGTTTGGTGGCGACGCTGTTCATCCCGGAGTTCACGTTCTTGCTGGCGTTGTTGCTCGGCGCGATCGTCGCGCCACCCGATGCCGTGACAGCGGTGGCGATCGGGCGCAAGTTGGGTCTGCCCAAGCGGGTCATGGCGATCCTCACCGGTGAGTCACTGGTGAACGACGCTGCCGCACTGTCACTGTTCGCGATTGCGGTGTCACAGATCGCAGGCACGCACTCGTTCATCGGTAACCCGTTGCTGCTCTTCGGCTACAACGCGGTGCTCGGGCCCATCGTGGGTGTGGTCATGGGATTCGGGACGCTCTGGATACGCAGGCACCTCAAGAATCCGGCACTGGAAACGGTTCTCGGGTTCGTGGTGCCGTTCGCGGCTTTCGTTGCCGCCGAGCACCTGCACGCTTCGGGCGTGCTGGCCGTCGTGATCGCAGGATTCGTGGTGGGGTCGGGATCGGTGCACGCCGGCTACCAGACCAGGTTGCAAGAGCGGTACGTGTGGAACTCGGTGGATGTCCTGCTCGAGGCGTTTGTGTTCGCCTACATCGGATTACAGCTGCGGTTCATCATCGACGACCTGCGGGAGGCGCGGGAATCGCTGGTGGGGGTCGCCGTCGCATCGGTGGTCGTCCTGTTCGTGGTTCTCGTGATCCGGCCGCTCTGCGTGTTCCTCATGTTCGGTCGTGGGTTGCTGAGTAGTCACATGTCGAGCACTGCGGCGGAAATGGAGATCTCTGCCGGTCCGCGGGCACCTCGTCCGCGAAAGAAAGCGGCCGACAAGCCCGACAGGCCTCCGCGCCGCGCCGGTCAGAGGATGAAGTCGTGGCGGGACAAGATCGACCGCAGAAAACTGACTTTTCAGGAAAGCCTGGTGGTTTCGTGGACCGGCATGCGTGGGGTGGTGACCTTGGCTGCCGCATCGGGCATACCGGCGACGCTTGAGTCCGGAGAACCGTTCCCGGAGCGATCGGCGATCCAGGCGATCGCGTTCGTGGTGGCTGTGGGGACGATCTTGATCCAGGGCACCACGCTGCCGTGGATGATCGCCAGACTCCATCTGCACTCGGAAGAAGAAGAACGGTACGTCCAGCGGGAGACGTCGAAAGCTGAGAGCATCGTGCACTTCGCGTCGGATGGCGTTATCGAGGACTTTGTCGCCGCGCCGCCGGACGGTCTCGACTCCTCCACCGTGGACTACATCCGCACCACGGTCGCGAGGCAGTCGCGCGACGCCGAACAGATGCCGGATCCCGAAGCGCACACAGAACGGGCCGAGACCTTCGCGACGCTGTATCGGCGTGTGCTGCAGGCACAACGAGACGCGCTCATCGACAGTCGGGACGCAGGCGACATCGACGATGAAGCCGTCCGCGCGATGCTCGAGCGGCTCGATCTCCAGGAGGCCGGCCTGTCGGCGCGCCTGGAGAGTCGACTTTGATCACTCAGTTCGCGGCGTCGAATGCTTCGATGATCTGGGCCGGGAGGCGTCCACGGGCATTGACCTCGTAACCGTTCGCGCGGGCCCACTCCCGGATCACGGACACATCCCGGGAGGGCTGGGCGGTGCGAGAGCTGTTGCGGCTCTGACGAACAGAGTCGGCGCGGCGGGATACTGCAACGTACTTCTCGAGCGACTCGTAGAACTCGTCGGCGTGCTCCGGAGACGTGTCGAACTCGTACTGCTTGTCGCCCAGTGCCCACCGGACCGTGACGAAGTCGTCGAGCACGCTCCCGTCGATGTCGTCGATGAATTGAACGATCTGTTTCCTTGCCATCGAGCCCCCACTATTCGCGCCGCATGTTGGACGTATTCGTCTCAGACGCCAGAACTATAGCAAAAGGCTCCGTAGGATCGCTTATTTCGGTGCGACGGTGAACTGCTTTTCCCGAAATCGGTAGATAGATGCGTTTTCGAAGCCTGCAGGTGGCGGTGATCCTCGCGGGAGGGAAAAGAAAAACCGGCGCACACTGCTCGTGTGCGCCGGTCCGGTCTTGCCTTTGGCGGAGGATAGGGGATTCGAACCCCTGAGGGCTATTAACCCAACCCGCGTTCCAGGCGAGCGCCATAGGCCACTAGGCGAATCCTCCGTCCGGCAGCCTACCGGTAATTCGGTGGCCTCCCAAAACGCGCTCGACCAGTTGGTGGGTTTTCGCCTGTGGATCGGGCCCGCTACACTCGACAACGGATCCCGCGCGGCGTGCATCCTGTGAACTCCCCCAGGGCCGGAAGGCAGCAAGGGTCAGCGGGCTCTGTCGGGTGCGCGGGGTCCCCTAACTTTGTTCGGAGCAATTGCGTCCTGCGGGTGCTCGCGCCCACAACTACAGTTCCGGGGCGAGCGATGTTCCGGGCGAAAGGCCGACGTGAACTTTCACTCGATGAGTGCCAGCCAGCTGACCGCCACCCAGGCGGACCTGCGCGAGCAGTACCAGAAGCTCATCGAAGCCGGTCTGAAGCTCGATCTCACCCGCGGCAAGCCGTCGCCGGAGCAGCTAGACCTGTCCGCGGACCTGTTGTCGATGCCCGGAGCCGATGTCTACCGCGATGCCAACGGGACCGATTGCCGCAACTACGGCGGCCTGACCGGTCTGCCCGAACTTCGCGAGATCTTCGGTGAGCTCCTCGGCATCCCCGCCGACAATCTGCTCGCCGGCGGCAACGCGAGCCTGGAGTACATGCACGACCTGGTGATCTTCGGGCTCCTGCACGGAACACCGGATTCGGCGGCTCACTGGGTGCACGGCCCGATCAAGTTCCTGTGCCCGTCGCCGGGCTATGACCGGCACTTCTCGATCGCCGAGTCGTACGGAATCGAGATGATCGCGGTCCCGATGAATCCGGACGGCCCCGACGTCGCGGTGTGCGCTGAACTCGTGGCTGCCGATCCCCAGATCAAGGGCATCTGGTGTGTCCCGACATACTCCAACCCGACCGGCGCCACCTACAGCGACGAGGTCGCCCGTGCGCTGGTGTCGCTGCCCGCGGCGGCCCCCGACTTCCGGATCTTCTGGGACAACGCCTACGCCGTCCACACCCTGCTCGAGGCGCCGCCCGAACCGATCGACATCCTCGGTCTCGCCGCCGAGGCCGGTCATCCCAACCGCGTCTACCTGTTCGCCTCGACCTCGAAGATCACCTTCGCAGGTGCCGGCGTCGCCTTCTTCGGGTCTTCGGCCGAGAACCTGGCCTGGTATCAGCGTCACGCCGGAGTGAAGACGATCGGTCCGGACAAGCTCAACCAGCTGCGGCATCTGCGCTTCTTCGGCGACGCCGACGGCGTCCGGGAGCACATGGCGAAGCACCGCGCACTGCTGCTGCCGAAGTTCGCGTTGGTCCTGGAGATCTTGTCCGACCGGCTGGGGGATGCGAAGGTCGCGTCCTGGACCGAACCCGAGGGCGGCTACTTCATCAGCCTCGACGTGGTGGACGGTACCGCTCGCCGCGTGATCGAACTCGCCAAAGAAGCGGGGATCTCGCTGACCGGTGCTGGTTCGGCATTTCCTTACAAGAGCGACCCCGACGACCGCAACATCCGCTTGGCGCCCACATTCCCCGGTATCGAAGAACTCCGTTCGGCGATGAACGGGGTGGCAACGTGTGTGTTGCTGGCTGCAGCGGACAAGTTGCTTGCAGAACAAATCTGACCCGACCCTGCCGCGTCCGGCGCTGATCGTCGCGGGAGCGGTGGTCCTCGGCCTGCTGGCCGTATACCTGCAACATCTCGCGGTGCCGCTGGACACCCCGTATTGGGGTCTGTTCGGCAACCAACTCGATCTCGAGGTGTACCGGCAAGGTGCCCAGGCGGTGTTGGACGGTGACCGGCTCTACGAGGCGAAGTTCGTCGGAGTCATGGACTACACCTACGCCCCGGCATCGGTGGTCGTGTTCATCCCGTTCGCTGTGATGACGGTCGAGATGGCGCGGGTGGTCTGGATGGCGGGCATCTTCATCGCGCTCTACTTCGTGATCGTCATGTGTTTCAAATACCTCGGTTACCGGATCGATTGGCCGATCCGCACGTTGTCGATCGCGTTGGTCCTGGTGAGCACGCTGATGGAACCGGTTCGCACCACCATGTGGTACGGCCAGATCAACGTCTTCCTGATGCTGCTCATCATGTGGGATCTGTTGCAGGGCAAACACAGTCGTATCCGCGGGCTGGGCGTCGGTATCGCCGCCGGGATCAAGCTGACGCCCTTGATCTTTGTGTTGTACCTGGTGATCAATCGGAACTGGCGGGCGGTGTGGCTGGCGTGCGCCGGATTCGCCGGAACCATCGCGCTGGGTTTCGCGATCCTGCCCCGCGATTCGTGGCAGTACTGGACAGGCACGTTCATCGACTCCAAGCGTGTCGGCGCGCCCAACACCGTCGGGAACCAGTCGATCCGCGGCGCATTGGCCAATCTCTGGCAGACCGAACACCCCAACGCGCTGGTCTGGATCACCTTGGCGGTGGCTGCACTGGCTCTCGGGATGGTGGCCGCCTCCATGGCCCATCGCCGGGGGCACGAACTGCTGGCGGTGACGATGGTCGGCATGACCGGCACCGTCGTGTCTCCGATGTCGTGGGGTCACCACTGGGTCTGGGTGGTCCCGCTGCTGGTCATCGGGGTGCACATGGTGCTGCAGTCGAGGCGGTGGGTGACGCTGGCGCTGTCCGGTTCGGCAGTGCTGGGCTTGTTGCTGGCGACGTTCGTCTGGCGGACCTATCGCGGGTTTCCGGTCACCCAGATCGACCGCATGGTCCCCGACGCGTATTACACGGGCCTGTTCCACAAGTTCGGGATCCCTTGGCTGCGCTGGTTCACCTACGACCCGTACAACTGGGTTTTCGTGGTCGCCGCAGTCGCGGCTGTCATCTGGTTGAAATCGCAGTCGCCGGTGGTGCGGCCTGTGGAGGTCGAAGCGCGCTAGCATCGCGGCAACGGGGTGTGAGGAGTTCAGGCGTGGTGGCAGACCAGGTGGGGACCGATGGTGGGCAGCCGGTGGATCGCGCGAGGTTCCCCAGCAGCCCCTTGGTGTTGGCGGCGTTCGTGGTCGGAGCGCTGATCGCGCTGTACGTGCAGGTGAGGTTCATTCCCCTCGACACCCGACATTTCGGACTCTTCAAGAACCAGGTCGATCTCGACGTCTATCGCGCGGGTGCCGAGCACATGGCCGACGGCAGGCCGCTCTACGACATCCCGATGCTCCGGAACGGGCTGCTGTACACCTACACGCCGTTCTCCACCATCGTGTTCCAGCCGACCACCTGGGTGAGCGCTGCCATGGCCGTGAAGCTGTGGAGCGCGGCCATCTTCGTGGCGCTCTACTGGGTGGTCGTCGCCTCGTTCCGGAGCCTCGGCTATCGCGCCGATTGGCGACTGCTGGTGGTGGCCGGCGCGATCGTCTGCATCTCGACGCTGATGGAGCCGGTGCGGACGACGATCTGGTACGGCCAGATCAACGTCTTTCTGATGGCGATCGTGCTCGCCGACCTGTTGCGCCCGGATGGCAGCCGCCTCAAGGGGATCGGGGTCGGGATCGCGGCGGGCATCAAACTGACTCCGGGTTTCTTCGTGATCTACCTCGCCATCACCCGGCGCTGGCGGGCCGTTGTCGTGGCGATCGCCACCTTCGTCGCAACGGTGGTGATCGGCGCTCTGGCGACCCCGCGGCAGTCGTGGAACTACTGGACCGATCGGGTGATCAACTCGGGCCGGGTCGGTCCGACCGACGCTCCCAGCAACCAGTCCATCAAAGGTGCGCTGGCCAGCGTGTTCCACACGACGACGCCGAACGATGCGTTGTGGCTGCTGCTGTCCGCGTTCGCCGTGGTACTGGGGCTGTCTGCCGCCTACCTGGCGTATCGGCACGGTCAGGAACTGCTCGCGTTGTGCCTGACAGGGATGACGACCACCGCGGTGTCGCCCTTCACCTGGGGGCATCACTGGGTGTGGTTCGTTCCGTTGCTGGTGATCGCGGTACATCTGCCCATCGCGGCGTGGGGCCGGGGCAGCAGGACGGCCGCCGGATGGTCGCTGCTCGCTGCACCGGCCCTGTTCGTCACCGTGTTCGTCTGGCGCAACTATCTTCCCGGTGGCGCGCTGGGTATGAAGCCGTTCTATGGCACCGGCATGTTCATGACCCCGTTCCCCGATTGGCTGCGCTGGTTCTCTGCGGCCCCGTATCTCTGGGTGTTCGGTGTGAGCGCCGTCGGCACGCTGATCGTGTGGGGACCGGGCGAATTTCGCGGCTGGCGTGCGCGCGCCGCAGACGAACGCGCGTCGGCTTCTGCCTGACGCCGCGGCCGTCACACCTCGCCGGTAGTCTCGCAGCGTGGCTCTATACCGGACTTATCGCCCTGCGACGTTTGCCGAGGTCGTCGGACAGGAGCATGTCACCGAGCCGCTGGGACGTGCGCTGGATTCAGGACGCATCAATCACGCGTACCTGTTCTCCGGACCGCGCGGTTGCGGTAAGACGTCGTCGGCCCGCATCCTTGCGCGTTCACTGAACTGCGAGCAGGGCCCGACGTCGACGCCATGCGGGGTGTGCTCGTCCTGCGTCGCGCTGGCGCCGGGCGGTCCGGGCAACATGGACGTGATCGAGCTCGACGCCGCGAGCCACGGTGGCGTCGACGACACCCGTGAACTGAGGGACCAGGCCTTCTACGCCCCCGCGGAGTCGCGGTACCGGGTGTTCATCATCGATGAGGCCCACATGGTCAGCCCCGCCGGCTTCAATGCGTTGCTCAAGATCGTCGAGGAGCCGCCGGAGCATCTCATCTTCGTGTTCGCGACCACCGAACCGGAGAAGGTGCTCGCAACAATCCGCTCGCGGACCCACCACTATCCCTTCCGGCTGCTCGCACCGACGGTGATGCGGGGTCTCCTCGAGAACATCTGTGCCAGCGAACAGGTCACGGTGGAGCCGACGGTCTTCCCCCTGGTGATCAGGGCGGGCGGTGGTTCGCCCCGTGACTCGCTCAGCGTGCTCGATCAATTGCTGGCCGGCGCAGGACCAGAGGGTGTCACCTATCAGCGCGCCCTCATGCTCCTCGGTGTCACCGACGTGGCGCTCATCGACAACGCGGTCAACGCGCTTGCCGACCACGACGGCGCCGTGCTGTTCGGAACGGTTGAGTCGGTGGTCGACGCAGGCCATGATCCCCGCCGGTTCGCCGTCGACCTACTCGAGCGACTCCGCGATCTGATCTTGATGGAAGCCGTTCCCGATGCCGCCGAGCGCGGTCTGGTGGAGGCACCCGACGATCAGGTCGAGAGGATGAAGGCCCAGGTGGCCAAGCTTGCACCCGGCACGTTGGCCCGGTTCGCCGAGACCGTGCATGCCGCACTCGGTGAGATGCGGGGCACCACCTCGCCGAGACTGCTGCTCGAGGTGATGTGCGCCCGCATGCTGCTGCCCGCAGCGAGCGACTCCGAATCTGCCGTGCTGCAACGTATCGAGCGCATCGAGGCCCAGCTGGCCGGCGGCGCGCCGATACCGTCGGCAGGGGTGGCGAAGGCCGGGGGGCCCGCGCCCCTCCAGGCGTCGGCTCCTGCACCTGCACCCGCGGACGATCCGGCGGCGAAGTTCGTCCGCCCGTCCCAGCGCAAGCCCCAGGAAGACAAGCCCCTCGAGGACAAGGCTCAGACATCCGAGGCCGCTCCGGTCCCGTCGCCTGCGCCCACCCCGGAACCAGCTCCCACTCCTGAACCAACTCCCACCCCGGAACCTGCTCCCACCCCTGCCCCGGCGCCCACCCCCGAACCTGCTCCCACCCCCGAACCTGCTCCTACCCCTGAACCGGTCCCGACGCCTGAACCGGAACCTGCTCCGGAACCCGAGCCCACCCCGGAGCCGGTTGCGGCATCGGAACCCGACATCCCACTGCCGCCGGAACCGGAGTACGAACCGGAGCCCGCGCCCGAGCCCGATCCCGAACCGGTCGCCGCCCCATCGGCTCCTCCTGCCGCAGACGGGCCGGATCTGGCTGCGGTGCAGGCCAAGTGGCAGGAGGTCCGCACTGCGGTCCGAACCGCCAACAAGGTCACGGAGGTGATGTTGTCGGGAGCGTCTGTGCGCGGTGTCGATGGCAGCACCCTGATCCTGAGTCATGAATCAGCGCCACTGGTCGAGCGTTTGAGTTCGAAGCACGCGGTCGACGTCATCACCTCCGCGCTCCACTACGTGTTCGGTGGAACCTGGCAGGTGTCGGTGCATTCCGCGTCGTCGCTGCCCGCCGAACCGAAACCTGCTGCGGCGACTCCCACCAAGGCCCGCAAACCCGAGGCGAAGCAACCCTACGTCCGCCCCAGCCGGGGTGGTGGCGGTGCCGCGAAAAATGCCGGAGACAGCGAGCAGCCGCCCGAACCGGAGCCTGAACCGGAACCTCTTCCGCCGGAGCCCGAACCCGTCAGCGATGAAGATCTCACCGACGACGAACGAGACGAGATGATCGCCACCGCACGCGATTCCACGCCTGATCCGCGGCAAGATCCTGAGCAGATCGCCATTGCGCTGCTCGCGACGGAGTTGGGCGCGAAGCCGCTGCTCTAGCCCGCCCTGACACATGCACACAGTTCAGTCACATGCACACGTTCAAACGTGTGCATGTGACTGAACGAGGTGCTTTTGTAGTCCTACTACCGGTCGGTGAACGAAATGCGCACCGAGACCGGGTCGCTCTGCAGGGCCCGGAACGAGGCTGCGGTCAACGACGCGAACACCGGATTCGGTGCGAAGGTACGCACCCGCTTGGCTACGTCATCATCATGAACGAATGCGGCTGTGCCGCTTCGCCATTGTCGTCCCTGCTTGATATGAACTGCCGGGTTGGCGCTGATGTTGTTCGCCCAGCCCGACCGCGCGCCGTGCTGGCTGATCACCCAGGCGCCGGTCTCGTCGAACGCCGCCGAGACGGGCACGGTCCGCCGCCGGCCGGTCCGGCGTCCGATTGTCTCGAGTTCGGTGGCGAAGCTGGTGGTGATGCCGACCCGCGTCAGTGAGGCCACCACCGGGTTCGCGATGTACCGGCCGACGGCGCGTTCGATCCGGAACTTCCGAACGGCCTTCTTGTCTGAGGTGCCGAGGTGCCCACGCTGACTGCGAAACGCGTCGACCCCATTGCGTCGGACGGTGGTGATCGCTGTGCGCCACAGTGATCGGTGTGGATCAGGGTCGCCACCGGCTCCCATCGCGTGCAGCTGGTCGGTGTGCCACTGCAGGTCCAGGGCGCCGTTGAGGGCTTTGACCTGGGCGGTGCCGGTGAGGCGACGCGGTAATTTGACGGATCGTTGCGTGGTCGGGAGCGTCGCCGAGGTATCCGCCATGACGCCCTGTGCCGCGTTGGGGGCCAAAACTGTCGGGCGTCCGAGACCGACTACGTCGCAGGCGCCCGAGGCGATGGCGTCGGCCATGCCGGTGTGGGTGCGGAAGCCGCCGGTCACGGCCAGTGGTACGGCTGCCGCGACTTCGCGAATCGTCTCGGCGTAATCGAGAAAGTATGCCTCGCGGTCACGGGTGCGCGCCGACACCGCCGGGCGGCCCATCATCGCCGGTGATTCGTAACTGCCACCGCTGATCTCGATGAGGTCGATTCGCTCCGCCGCGATCATCTCGACCACCGTGCGCGACTCCTCTTCCGAGAAGCCGCCGCGTTGGAAGTCGGCAGAGTTCAATTTGATACCGACGGCAAACCCCGGACCGACGGCTTCGCGGACCCGCCGGATGATCTCCAGGACGAACCGTGCGCGGTTCGCCGTCGAGCCACCCCAGCGGTCGGATCGCTTGTTGGCCAGGGGTGAGAGGAACTGGGAGATGAGATAGCCGTGCGCGCCGTGGATCTGGACGCCGTCGAACCCGGCGACCTCGGCGATGCCGGCGGATACGGCGAACCGCTCGATGATGTCGCGGATCTCGGTGTCGGTCAGCTCGCGGGGAGTGGGGATGCCCGGGATGTCCAGTTTGACGGCCGACGGGGCTACGGTCGGGCCGTCGGTGGTGATCGGATTGGCCTGCCGACCAGGGTGGTTGAGCTGCATCCAGATCGGGGAGCCGCCATCCTGAGCCGTCTTGGCCCAGCGCTGGAATGCGTCGAGTTCGCTGTCGTTCTCGAGGACGACGTTGCCCGGTTCGCCGAGATACCGCCGATCGACCATCGCGTTGCCGGTGACGATCAGGCCGTAGTCACCGGCCGCCCAGCGTGCATACAGGCGTTCGAGGCGGACATCGGGAGCATGATGCGCTGTGCCGAGTCCCTCGCTCAGGGCCGACTTCATGATCCGATTGGGAAGGATCTGTCCGCATGGCAGATCCAGTGGCGTCGACAACGACACGGTCTTCGTCATGATGTGGTGCTCCATCCCTGGGTTCGAGTCAAGCTATATCGATCGTTCTACTCCTCGATGACGGTAGTAGAACGAATGGTATATTTCAAGCCTGACGGCGAGCGATGGACGAGGTGATGGTGTGAGTGTGCGCGACAGGCTGACGGGGGCGACGGCTGATCTGATGCGGCGGCACGGGGTTGCCGGCACCGGGGTCACGGAGATCTTGCGCTGCAGCGGTGTGGCGCGAAGGTCTATCTACCTGAACTTTCCCGGAGGCAAGTCCGAGCTGGTGACCGCCGCGACCCGATCTGCGGGCGATTCGATGACGGCACTGCTGAAGACGTTCACCAACCGGCCGGATCCGGTGGCCGCATTCGGCCAGATGTGGTCGAAGCTCTTGGTGGACAGCAATTTCGAAGGTGGCTGTCCGGTGGTCGCAGCAGTTCAGGGAAGGGCTGAGGCCCCGGATGCTGCGGACGCCGCGGCCGTCATCTTCCGTGAGTGGAGCGATGCCATCCTGACGCGGCTGACCGCAGACGGGATGGATGCCGCGACCGCAGAGTCCCTTGCCACGACGATCATCGCCACGGTCGAGGGCGCAGTGATCCTGTCTCAGGCAGCGCGGTCGACGCGACCTCTGGAGCAGGCGACCAAGCACATCACCGAACTGATCGAGCTGCACTCGCCGCGCTGAGAAGCCGGTCCGGTCAGGCGTTCCACCACGGGCGCAGCGGAAGATTGCCGTTGCCGCCCTTGTCGTCGAGTTTGACCGCCAAGACCTGATGCAGCTGGATGATGTTGCGGTCGAAGCCCAGTCGGCATGCCGCCATGTACAGCCCCCACAAGCGGGCGGTACCTTCACCGACTTCTTCGAGTGCCCCGTCCCAGTTCGCCACCAGGTTCTTGTTCCAGTCGCGCAGGGTCATCGCGTAGTGCTCGCGGAGGTTCTCCTCGTGCATCACCTCCATCGACCCGATGTCTTGGATGGCGGTGATGATGGTGCCTGATCCCGTGAGCTCCCCGTCGGGGAACACGTATCGGTCGATGAACGGGCCTGCTTTGCCTCGACTCCGGTTGTCCGGCCGGGTGATGCAGTGGTTCAACATGATTCCGCCGTCGCGCAACTTGGCGCGGATGAACTTGAAGTACGAGCGGTAGTTGGCGATGCCGATGTGCTCGGTCAGCCCGATCGACGACACGGCGTCGAACCCGGTTTCCGTGACGTCGCGGTAATCGCTGTGACGTACCTCGGCGAACTCGCCGAGGCCCTGGTCGATGATCGCCTGCTGCGCCCATTCGGCCTGTTCGGCGGACAAGGTCACGCCGATCACGTGGACTCCGCGGCGAGCGGCGTAACGGACCATCGAACCCCAGCCGCAACCGATGTCGAGCAGTCGGTCGCCGGGCTCGAGCTTCAGCTTCTCGAAGATGAGCCGGTACTTGTTCTCCTGCGCTTCCTCGAGCGTCGCTTCGCGATTCGGGTAGCACGCGCAGGTGTAGGTCATCGAAGAACCGAGAACGTACTCGTAGAAGGTGTTCGAGACGTCGTAGTGGTAGTGGATTGCCTCGGCGTCGCGGGTTTTGCTGTGCCGAAGTCCTTCCGCGATGCGGCGCCACCGGGGCAGCTGCTCCTGCGGCGGTGGGGCGATCGGCTTGAAGTGTTCGAGGCCGATCGACCGCGTGATCTGCGCCATGGTCCGTGCAGACGGCCGATGGAAGCTGATGTCCTCGGACAGCGCATGCAGTGCGTCGTAGGGGTCGCCGCCGTGGGCGCCGTGGAGCAGCAGATCTCCGGAGATGTAGGCGCGCGCGAGCCCGAGGTCGCCAGGAGCTGTTGCGAGATACGTCAATCCGCGGGGCGTCAGCAGCTCGACCCCGTACTCTGCGTCTTCCGGGCCGGCGGAACTACCGTCGTATGCGGTCACCCGCACCTTGAGATCCCCGCCGGCAACCGCCTCGACGACCTCGGCGAGGCTGAGTTTCGGGCCGACGACCGACGTGGGGGAGAGTTCGCCTTCTTTGAATGTGGTCACTGACGTTGCACCGCCTTTGCGTAGAGGTCGAGGAGCCGCGACCCGGGATCGTAATGTTTCTTCAGTAGGCGGTAGGGCTCGCCGCCGTAGAGTTCGTCGAACTCCTCTTCGCTGTAGAACGATTCGGAGTAGAGAGACTTGTGGCCGTCGAGTTCGGACACCTTGATCTCGATCTGCCGATTGGCGTAACCGTCAGGTTTGTCGGCCCGCTTGGGCACCGCCGACCAGAACCCTATGTTGACGTACGTGCGGTGCGGTTCCAGGGGATACAGGGGCCACGGCCGATTCGAGTCGGCACCGGCCGGAGAAGGGTCGCGCAGCCGCAGCGGGCACAACCAGATCGGCTCGATGGGGATGTTCTCGAGGAACCAGGCCGTGAACTCCGCGGTCCGCTCGATGGGAACCTCGATGTCCTGGACCACCCGCTCGCCCGGCGGTTCGCCCTTGCGGGCATTGAGCTTGTCGCCGATGTCGAAACGATGGTCGAGGGCGATGAGCTTCCAGTAGAAACTGCTGCGCAACAGTTGTTTTGGCCAGAATCGACGGATTCGGGGGTTCTGGGCGCCGAACGCACGTGAGCACCAGAACCAATCGGTGTCCCAGCGCCACAGGTAGTCGGCGATGGTGAGCCGGTCACGCAGCGGAGTCGAATCGGCGCCGTGCTGGATGGAGCGGTAGAAGATCTGGTCGCCGGTGTAGTCACTGACCGGACCTGCATCCGCGCTCTGCCGGCCGAGGATGAGGTAACTCTCCGTGGCCGAGAAGACCACGCCGTCAAGGTAATCGACGCGTTCACCTTGGTATTGCGGGTCGTCGACGATCTGGTTCATGGTCTCTTGCAAGGTCTGCAGGTCGGAGAACCGGACGTGACGGAGCTCGACGAACGGTGTGACCTCCTCCAGCTCGATCTTCAATCTGGTGGAATAGCCGAGCGTGCCGTACGAGTTCGCGAAACCGAAGAAGAGGTCGGAGTTCTCGCTTGTCGCCGAGGTGGTGACGATCTCACCGGCGCCGGTGAGGATGTCGATCTCGAGGACTGATTCGTGCGGCAATCCGTTGCGGAAAGAGGTCGACTCGATCCCGAGGCCGGTCACCGCGCCACCCAGGGTGATCGTCTTGAGCTGCGGCACCACTTTCGGGGCGAGGCCGTACTTCAGCGTGGTCGCCACCAGCTCCTCGTAGGTGCACATGCCGGCGACGTCGGCCGTGCGGGCCCCGGTGTCGACCGAGATCACTCGATCGAGGCCCGATACATCGAGGCCGGGAAACGGATTCTTGGCGCGTTTGCGGAACAGATTCGAGGTCTTCTTCGCCAGGCGAACCCGCCCCTCCGCGGGTATCGCACGGTAGCTGGCCAGCAGGTTCGCCACGCCCTGATCGAACACGTCGCGACCTGATTCGACCCCTCTTACCTTCGACACAGGTAAGAGCCTAGGACTACCGTCCAGTACTTGCCACTTCATTGCAGGACAGGGGTCGTATATGTCCGATTGTGGACCGCCCGGGAGCCGGTAGGGCTGTTCTGGCAGGCTCTGGAGTGAATTGCTCGCAAAACCGGAAGGTGATTTCTTCGTGGCACAGGTAACCGCATCCCAGTCGATCGACATCAATGCCGCACCCGAGCAGGTCCTCATCGCCCTGTCCGACTACCGGACCGTGCGCCCGAACATCCTGCCCGGTCAGTACCTCGACTACGCGGTCCTCGAGGGTGGCGAAGGCGCAGGCACCGTCGCCAAATGGACGCTGCAGGCAACCAAGAAGCGCTCCAGGAACGTGCAGGCGTCGGTGGATCTGGTCGGTTCGACCATCACCGAGACCGACGCGAACTCGTCGATGATCACCACCTACCAGGTGCAGCCCGCGGGTTCAGGTGCCAAGGTCACCACTGTGACCACCTGGCAGGGCGCAGGCGGGATCGGTGGCTTCTTCGAGAAGACCTTCGCGCCCAAAGGACTTGCCAAGATCCAGGCCGAACTGCTCGGCAATCTGAAGTCCCACGTCGAACGCGGCTGACCGTCGCGAGGACAAGGCCGGTTCGGTGAGGAACCGCAGACCGGCGCCCCTGCCGCTGCGCGACGGGGTCGACGCGACCCGGGTGGTGCTGCGGAGCGGTGAGGGCACGGTAGGCGACGCAATGCTGGCCGCACCGGCGTGTGCAGGCCTGACCGCGGCCGATCTCTGGGCCCGGGCAGAGCGCGGTCAGGTGCTGGACGTGAGCGGCGAACGAGTCGACCTGGCTGCGCCCGCGACACCGGGACGTCCGATCTACTTCTATCGCGACCTGCCGACCGAGACCGAGATCCCTTTCGAACTCGACATCATCCACGTCGATGACGACCTCGTCGTCGTCGACAAGCCCCATTTTCTCGCGACGATGCCCCGCGGAGCGCACGTGGTGCAGACAGCGCTGGTGCGCCTTCGCAGGCAGCTGGACAACCCCGTGCTGAGCCCTGTGCACCGGCTCGACCGACTCACCGCGGGGGTGCTGATGTTCAGTGCCCGACCTGCGGCCCGGGCTCCCTATCAACAGCTGTTCGCCGAGCGCCTGGTCAGCAAGGAGTATCGGGCGCGTGCGCCCATCGCCGAAGGCCTCGACCTTCCGGTCACCGTGCGCAGCCGGATCATGAAAGATGCCGGTGACCTGCGAGCGCGCACCGAGCCCGGTCCCGAGAACGCCATCTCGACGATCGATCTGGTCGACACGGCCGGTGACCGAGGGATCTATCGTTTGCTGCCGCAGACCGGACGCACCCATCAACTGCGCGTGCACATGTCCGGACTCGGTGTCCCGATCGACGGAGACCCGCTGTATCCCCAGGTGCGGCCCGAACTCGCGGCCGCGCCTGATCACGGCGACTTCTCTGAGCCTCTGCAGCTGCTGGCCTACGCTGTGGAGTTCGACGATCCGCTGTCCGGTGCGCGCAGGCGGTTCGTCAGCGGCCGCTCACTCGGCTGAACTGCATCGACCCCGGGAGGTAGCCCGATGGCAATTGTCGTCTCCTATGACCACTACGACGACCTGCGCTGCGAGGTGGTCGTCTTTCTGGACGACGAGACCGGGGACTGCTTCCAAATCCAGTGCGACCTGCCCGCAACCCCGGGGTCGTACCAGATCAGCGCAGGCGTTGGTGCCCCCGTCGAGCAGGGGGTCGTGGCCTGGCAGCGCACCGGTGACGGGTTCCGCTTCGCCCTGTCGGCCAAGGCCGCGGCGATGTTCGGAGGCAACGCGCGACTGCACTTCGAGGTGCAGCCATCCGGCGGCGATACCATCGACAGCATCGCCGCTCATCTCGAGAGAATGATGCGCCTGCAACAACACGAACGCCGAGAGTGAAGAGGACGCAGTGGAACCAGACAACCCGATGGCCGGACTTCTGCAACAGGCCCAGCAGATGCAGCAGCAGCTGCTGGCGGCTCAGGCGGAGATGGCGGCGGCAGAGGTCACAGGTACCGCAGGTGGCGGGCTGGTCAGCGTGACCGGCAACGGCACCGGCGAGGTGACCGCGGTCGCGATCGATCCGAAGGTGGTCGATGCGGACGACGTCGAGACCCTGCAGGATCTGATCGTCGGTGCGCTCGCCGATCTGAACACCAAACGCGATGCGCTGACCCAGCAGAAGATGGGTCCACTCGCCGGTGGCCTGGGCGGCGGTTTCCCGGGCTTGGGCGGATAATCTCTCCGTGTACGAAGGACCGATCCAGGATCTGATCGACGAGATGGCCAAGTTGCCAGGGCTCGGTCCGAAGGGTGCGCAGCGGATTGCGTTCCACCTGCTGTCCGCGCCTGCCGCCGACATCAACCGGCTGACGGCGGCGCTGGTGCACGTGCGCGACGATGTCGTCTTCTGCGAGGTGTGTGGCAACGTCTCGGCCCAGGTGCGGTGCCGAATCTGTCGGGATGCCCGTCGCGATGCCAGCAAGATCTGCGTGGTCGAAGAACCCAAAGACGTGCAGGCGATCGAGCGGACGAAAGAATTCACCGGCCGGTACCACGTACTCGGCGGCGCCCTCGACCCCCTCGGGGGCATCGGGCCGGATCAGCTACGGATTCGGGAGTTGCTGCGCCGCTTGGCAAACCAGGAAGACGGTGTCGACGTCAGCGAGATCATCGTGGCCACCGACCCGAATACCGAGGGCGAGGCGACTGCAACGTACCTGCAGCGCATGCTCAAAGACTTTCCTGGACTGTCCGTCACCAGGTTGGCGTCGGGTCTGCCGATGGGCGGCGACCTGGAGTTCGCCGACGAACTGACGCTCGGCCGGGCGCTGTCAGGCCGCAGGATACTCACCTGAGGCCGGTGTGACCGACGACTCGTGGCTCGATACCTTTGCGCGACAATTGAAGTCGGGAATTGTCGCGATCGACGGACCTTCCGGTGCCGGGAAGTCGACACTCGCGGACGCCCTTGTGCGGTCGCTGAACGACCTCGGCACGCCGGTGGTGTTGATCCGCACCGACGACTTCGCCACGTGGGACGACCCGGTGGGGTGGTGGCCAGAGCTCGACGAAGAGGTGCTCCGGTCGTACTGGCGTGGCCACGACTTCCGTTTTCACCCTCGGGTCTGGAGCGACGGCATTGCAGAACCCGGCCCGCGCGTCTGGTTGCGCTGGGAACCCCTGCTCATCATCGAAGGAGTCTCGAGTGCGCGGGCGCCCGTCCGTCCACAACTGCGGCATGCCCTGTGGCTCGACGGCGGCACCGAAGCCGAACGACTCGAGCGAGGCGTGGCACGCGACGGTGAAGGCGAACGCGACAACCTGCGGCGCTGGCAAGACTTCGAGCGTGGCTGGTTTGCGGTCGACAACACCCGCGCGCACTGCGACATCGTCCCTGATTCCGTTCTACGGCAAGCGATTCAGTAGATGAACACCGGCGAGGGTGCCGGCCCGCTGGCCGGGCTTCGTATCGTGGAGGTGTCGAGCTTCGTCGCCTCGCCGCTGTGCGGTCTGACGTTGTCGCAACTCGGTGCGCAGGTCATTCGCGTCGATCCGATCGGCGGCGCCTCGGACTACCGGCGCTGGCCCGTGACGGCTGATGGCGAATCGATCTACTGGACCGGACTCAACCGGGGCAAGCATTCGATCGCCTGCGACTTCCGGAACCCGGATGCGCAAAAGCTCATTCAGCAGCTCGCCACAGCGCCGGGCCCGGGCGGCGGGATCTTCGTCACCAACGCCGGTGGCCGCGACTGGATGGGCCATGAGGCGCTTGCTGCCCTACGCGACGACGTCATCACCCTCGAGATCCTCGGGAAGCGCGACGGCACTGCGGGGGTCGACTACACGGTGAACGCCGCGCTGGGATTTCCTCAGGTCACCGGTCCGGGTGGCGGCCAGGTGGTCAACCACGTGCTGCCCGCCTGGGACATCGCATGCGGCCTGCATGCCTCTACGGCGCTGCTGGCCGCGGTGCGTCGCCGCGACCACACCGGCGTGGGGTCGCAGATCACGCTGCCACTCGAGGACGTCGCCCTCGCGACTGCCGGCGCGCTCGGGTACCTCACCGAGGTGATGATCAACGGCAGGCAGCGACAGGCGACCGGCAATGCCATCTATGGAACCTACGGAATCGACTTCGAGACAGCAGATCACGCCCGTTTCATGATCGTCGCCCTGACCAACCGGCACTTCCGGGATCTGGTGGGTCTCACGGAGACGGGGGCGGCCGTCGACGCCCTCGAGGCCGCACTCGACACCGACTTCCGCATCGAGGGCGAGCGGTATGAATACCGTGACGCGCTGACGGCGCTCTTCGCTCGATGGTTCCGTAGGCACACCGCTGCGCACGTGTATGACGCGCTGAGAAAGACCTCTGTGCTGTTCGAGCAGTACCGATCGTTCACCGACGTCGTCGAATCCGATGCGCTGGAGAGCAATCCGTTGTTCTCGACGCTTGATCAACCGCGGATCGGCCGGTATCTCGCGGCGGGCCATCCGGCACGATTCGACCGCAGTCACCTGTCGGCGACACCGGCCTCGGCTGTGGGTGAGGATTCCGGAAGTGTGGTGGCGGAGGTACTCGGTCTCAGTGCCGAGGAGATCGCGGGGCTGTTCGAGCGTGGGGTCATCGGCTAGTTCATACGGAGCCACTCCTCCACCCGAATTTGCGCGCTCCACATGTTATTTCCACTGGGCCGAGCGAAAACGGGTGGGTGGAGGTCGAGGGAGTAGCGACGGCAGAGTCCCGGGCTACTCCGTCGCGAGCAGGTTCTGCACCTCGGTGTCGGTCACCTGGGTGAAGTCGCGATAGGACTGTCCGACGGCCCAGAAGTCAGGAGGTATTGTGGCGCAGACGATCTCGTCGGCATTCGCGATCTGGGTTCCGGCCGGCCCCGTCCCCACCGCGACGATGATCTGCCGGGGGAGGCGCCGGCGGGTGCTGTCGACTGCTGCCCGCATGCTCGATCCGGTTGCCAGTCCGTCATCGACAAGGATCACGACTCGGTCTGCGACAGGTGTCGGCGGTCTGCCCTGACGGTAGACGGCCTCTCGGCGTAGCAGTTCTACGGATTCCTTCTCGATGACCGCATTCACGTCGTCTGGGGTCAGCCCGAAGTCGCGAACCGTGCGATCGCTGATCAACGGCTCGCCACCCGACGCCACTGCGCCGAAGGCGAGTTCTTCCCGCAGAGGGACGCCGAGCTTGCGGATGACGAACGCGTCCAGAGGAGCATGCAGGGCGTCCGCGATCGGCGCCGCGACGGGGACGCCGCCGCGTGCGAGACCCAACACCACGACGTCGGGGTCCCGCACCAGTTCGGGATGGTCGCTTGTCAGCAGTCGTGCCAATGCCTGCCCGGCGTCGTCGCGGTTCCGGAAGGTTCTCTGTCCATGATCCCGGCGCAGTCTCACAGCGGGTCACCTCGGCACGTCGACTAGAGGAACTGCGCCCTGGTGACGCAGGTCTTACCATTCTGGACGATCAGGTCGTAGACCACACGGGTTTTGTTGACGGCGTCCCCCGACTGCCACGTGGACGCGACGATCGCCTGGACCACGGGTGCCTGCGGCGGGTGTGGCACGACCGCGACGGACTGGAATGTCACTGCTGCACTGCGGTCTTGGCTTTTGAGCTCGTCGGTGAACGACACCAGGTTGGGCAGTCCGTCCTTCGCGAGGTCGCCGCAGGTGTTCGCCTTGAACGCAGCGATCTGGGCATCGGCGGTCGTGGGGGTGATCTCGAACATGCTGCGGGTGAGGGTGGTCGCGACGTCGGTCGCCTGCTGGTCGGTGATGACCGGAGCGGCGACACTCCGGTCGTTGTCGCTGCCCTCGTCGGGGACCGTGAGCGCGGCGATGGTGGCGGTGAGGGCGATGATGATCGCGATCCCGACGACTGCCGACAGCAGCATGATGATCCGGCGCCGGGATGGGCGGGGCCTGGTCGGCGGTGGAGCGGCGGACATCTACAGAACCTTCATCGTGGTGATGCACACCGGGACCGCGTTGCGGTCGACGGTGAACTCGATCGCAGTCGGTTCGGGCGGCGGCGGATCCGTGTTGTCCTCGCTGGCCGCGAGGTCGAATATAGCGAGGACTGTGGTGCTCGATTGGTCGCTCCGCACCACCCCGTAGTGCGCGTTGCTCGTGGTGACGCTGCGGCCGGTGTCGTAGACGATGTCGGGCAGAGTCCCGGCGGTCTCGTTCCACTGCTCGAGGGCCTCGCCGCAGAGCGTCGCCTGCGCCGTCTTGATCGTCGCCTCGACGGTGTCGGGTGTGAAGTTGTACAGCGATTCGGTGGTGGCACGCACTGTCTCGACGGCAGCGTCGACTCCCGGAGCCTGCTTGTCGTCAACCGATCCGCTCGATGGGGGCTGCGCCGACGCGTCGTCGCCCGCCACCGACCAGGTGATCGCCCAGGTGGCAGTGACCACCACGGCCAGCACGATCAGGCCGAGTGCGAACAGGACCGGTGCCTTGGGTGAGGCGCGGCGCCTGGTCGGGACGTTCGTAGGCGCGGGACTGGTCATGGTCGCTCAGCCACGCCTCCCGGCGGCCAATCGCTCGCGCCGCAGCAGCTCGACCTCCGCAAGTGGCAGGGCATCCAGTTCGTCGACGCCCAGGGCGCGCGACAACAACAGGTCGGCCAGCTCGGGGTTACGGGCCAGCGCAGGCCCGTGCAGGTACGTGCCGATCACCGAGCCCTGGATGGCGCCTTCGATCTTCTCGCCGGCACCGTTGCCGACACCGTGTTTGACCCGCGCCAGCGGTCGCGCGTCGGACCCCAGAGTGGTTCCACCCCGATGGTTTTCGAAGCCGGTCAGTGGTTTGGTGAGGCCCGAGTCCAGGGCCGGCTCGGTGATCAGTTCGCCGATGCTGCGCTTGTCCTGCGGGACGGTGGTCAGGTCGAGCATCGAGATACCTTCGACCCGCTCACCGGCGGATGTCTCGTACCAGTGGCCGAGCACCTGGATCGCGGCGCAGATGGCGAGTACGGGCTTGCCGGCCTCGGCTGCGCGCTGCAGACCGGGATAGCGGGTCAGGTGCCGGGTGGCCAGGCGCTGGGCGTAGTCCTCGGCGCCGCCGAGGGTGTAGACGTCGAGGGACTCGGGCACGGGGTCGGTCAGGTTGATCGAGACGATCTCGGCGTCGATACCGCGCATGCGTGCGCGCTGGCGCAGGACGAGGGCGTTGCCGCCGTCACCGTAGGTGCCCATGACGTCGGGCAGGACGAGTCCGATGCGGAGCGTGGAATCAGACACCGTCAGACCCCTTTCTGGGCACGCGCGAGGGCCGTACCCAGGTCGCGGAAGGCCGTGTAGTTCGCCAGCACCTCGACGCGGCCGGGTGGGCACGATGCGATCGCGGCCATCGGGTCCGCGATGGTGGTGTGTTCGGCGCCGGCGTACAGCAACCGCACACCGAGATCGGTGGCACGTTCCCCGGCCGCGACGACCTGCATGCTCTCGAAGGCCTCGAACCGGACGTCCCACAGCCACGACAGATCCTCACCGTCGGGGACCTGACCGTTCACGGCGATCACCAGGCCGTCGGCGTCCTGATCGATCATGGCCATGGCTTCTTGCCAGCCCGCAGGGTTCTTCGCGAGCAGCATGCGGACCCGGTGTTGGCCGATCTGCTGAACGCTGTAGCGCCCGGCGACCTCGCCGACGGTGCCCACCGCGATGGTGGCCTTCGCCGGGTCGGCCCCCATGGCGACCGCCGCAGCTATCGCCTGGGTTGCGTTGCCGCGGTTGGCTTTGCCTGGCACCGCGAGCTCCATCGGATGACTGAATCCGTCGGGACCGTAGACGTGGGTGTCGTCGAACCACCAGACCGGCTCGGGACGTTTGAAGTCGGCTCCGGTGGAGTACCAGTGGTCACCGTCGCGCAGGATCGGTTCCCCCGACCGCGGGCAACTGACCGAATCCCCCGCCCAGCCGGCGCCGGCGGCCACCCAGATCGCATTCGGGGCATCGTAGGCCGCCGACGTGATGAGCACGTCGTCGCAGTTGGCGATGACAGCGGCCTGCGGATGCTTGTTGATGCCTTCGCGCAGCCGCCGTTCGATCATGTTGATCTCGCCGACGCGGTCGAGCTGGTCGCGCGAGAGATTCAGCAGCACGAACGCCTGCGGGTCGGTGGCGTCTGCGACGTGGGGCACGTGGAGTTCGTCGACCTCGAGTGCGGCGATCCTGGCCGGGCGATTCAACGACAGCGCGGCGACGATCCCGGCGTCCATGTTGGCGCCATCGGCCTGGCTCGCGACGTCGCCGAGCTGGGCGAGCGCGGCGGCCGTCATGCGGGTGGTCGTGGACTTGCCGTTGGTCCCGGTGATGATCACGGTCCGCTTGTTCCGGGCGAGTGTGCCGAGCAGGTGTGGATCGATCTTCAGTGCGACGAGGCCGCCGATCATCGACCCCTTGCCGCGACCCGTCTTCTGCGACGCCCAGCGGGCGCCGGCGGCGGCCCGCAGTGCGAGTCGGGCCCGGATCGGGAGTCGGCTGGAGCTCTTGCGGTCCTCGTCGGGCATGGCAGCGAGTTTGTCATAAGTCGGGGTGTGAGCCATGTCGGCACCGCTGCCGAGCTCTGCGGGCCTACCCCGACCTGCGCCCGAATCGCCAGAACCGGAGTAGATAGGCCGGCAGTCGCAGCAGCGGCACCGCCCGCGGCCAGTCGTCGGGCCGAAAGTATGCATCGGATCCACCATCGACGAAGATGACACTTCCACACAGGAAATCTGCCGCGTCCGAGAGCATGAAGACCGCCCAGTCCGCGAGTTTGTCCGGATCGCCGTATCCGCCGATCGGCACGGGGAAACGCTGAACGGCCTTGGACTCTGTCGGTGAGGCGAGTTGCTCTTCGAGCAGCGGCGTGAGGATCGCGCCCGGTGCCAGTGCATTGAGGCGGATACCGGCACCCGCCCAAGCCGGTGAGGTCGCGCGCCGGCGTACCCAGCGGCTCACCGCGATCTTGGATGCCGCATACGCCATGACCGGCCCCACGCGGCCGTGCAACCGCAGCGACGCGACGGCTCGGTCGCCGTTGCCGTCGAGTAGAGCCTTGATCGTTCGCCGCGGTACGGCGGGCACCGTGGTCGTGGAGTTGCTGGAGAAGACGACCACCTTCGCATCCCCCGAGGCGGCGAGGGCGTCGCGCCAGCCTCCGAGTAACTCGACCACACCAAAGAAATTGACCTCGACGATGAGTCGGGAGCGCTCTCTTCCTCCGCCGGGTCCGAGGCCGGCGGCAAGCACAGCGCCGGTGAGCGATCCCGCGGCGGCGGCCAGCACCGCCGCGACAGCACTTTCTCGGCCCGCGGGTGTCGACAGGTCGGCGATCACATCCGCGTCCCTCTGGTCGACCCCGATGACTCGATGGCCGGCCGCGGAGAGCTTCGCGGCGACCTCGTAACCCATTCCTGACGCCGAGCCGGTGACGACGTACACGCCCGGTGGTCCACTGTTGTCTGGAGTCATGGGCGCGATCCAATCAGTTTCGGTTCATCCGACGCGTCGTCGGGAGTAGTTTTCGCTCGCCTGGTGCTGAGCCCCGCGAAACAACCGAGGATCACCACGGCGCCACCGAACAGTTCCCAGCCGGTCGGTGTCTCGCCGAGAAACGCCCACGCCGCGGTGAGTCCGACGATCGGCACCAGCAAAGAGAACGGTGCAACTTTGGACGCCGGGTACCGGGACATCAGGTACGTCCACAGGCCCGATCCGACGATGGTGCCCAGCACCGCGACGTAGGTGAGTCCACCCAGCGCGACCAGCCCGGAATGCGATCCGACGCTCGACATCGCGTCCCACCCCGCTCGTGGACCCTCGACGGCCAGGCTCAACGCGTACAGCGGCAGCACCGGCACCACACACATCCACAGGGTCAGGTGTAGCGCGTTGTCCGGCTTGGCCAGCCGGGACCCGATGTTGCCGAATGCCCATCCCAACCCGGCGATCAGGGTGAGGAGAACGGGCAGCACGGCTGCGGTGGCGCCGTGCGCGGCGCGATCGATACCGATGATCGCCATGCCCCCGACTGCCACGGTGATGCCGATGATCTGCCGCGCACTGAGCTTCTCGCGGAGGAACACGACGCAGAGAATCACCGTGAACGGTGCCGACGACTGCAGAACCAGCGAGGCGAGCCCGGTGGGCATCCCGTTGTCCATGGCGAGAAAGAGGAATGCGAACTGGATTGTGCCGAAACCGATTCCGTAGAGCAGGAACCATTTGAGCGGAACCTTGGGTCGTGGGACGAACAGGATGACCGGGACCGCCATGACCGCAAACCGGAGGGCGGCGAAGAACAGCGGGGGAAAGTGTTCGAGGCCGGCGTGGATGGCCAGGAAGTTCAGGCCCCACAGCACCACCACGGTGAGGCCCAGCATCCGGTCGCGAGTGCTCATGGTTCATATCTATCCGGCCGAACAGTTCAGTTCAATCTAAATATATTGCAATCACAATGTAGCTGAGCTACACAGTGGGATCAGCGGTCGGCGGATTTGATGTTCCACACCTTCGTGACGCCGACAGCGGTCTTCTGATCGCCGGGTCCATACAGGGCGGTCCAGGTCGGAGTGCTGGTGTCGAGAGCTGACCGTCCGTTGGGTGCGAAGAGGTAATTGTCCTGACCGCACAGGTACATCACCCGCGTTCCGTCCGCCTCCGGCCCGCCGAAGCGAATCCCGTACCAACACACGGTGCCGTCGGCGATCTGGACGGCCAGCGGGTGTGGTGCAGGTATCGGCGTATCGGATGTCGACGCTGGGTTCGGCGTCGCGGGGTTGGACAAGAAGCGCAGCGCCTCGGGAGATGACTTCGAGTCGGGGCACAGGGAGCGACCACCCGCGAACGAGCACATGTAGATGATGTAGTCGGTCTGGTACTGCCCGCAGGTGAAGAGCCCGGGGTCCCCGAAGGTCGAGGCAGCCGACCTACACCCCCACGGTTTTGTCCCGGTGATGGCGGTGGCGGCGTACTCGGGAGTCAACGCGCCGTCGGCCTGGTACGGCCGGATGTCGACGACCTCGGTGCCGGCCGGCTTCGCTTGCGTGGCAGGGAGACACTTGCACAACCCGATGGCGGTGATTGCGACACCGTCGTCGTGGGTGATACGCCATGCGGTCCCTGCCGAGACATCGGCGGTGTAGAGGTTGGTCGACCCCTGCGTCGCCACGGCGTCGCCATAGAGATCGTCGGCTCTCGCGAGCGCATCGCCGATTCGCAATCCGTCGATGGTCTGAGCTCCCGGAACGATCGCTATCGATGCCAATCGGCCGTCGGCACCGAAGACGAATGTGCAACCGCCCCAGGCGATGGTGACCGTCCCATCTGCCGCCGCCCTCGCCGACGACAGCGGCGGGAAGTCGCCGTGCCGGTCCCGGATCGCCTCAGCGGTGCTGCCGAGCTCGATCCCGTCGACGCCCCGCGGCGACAACCGGGTTCGCGCGATATCAGGGTCCTGCGTCGCCAGCAGGCGCGCACTCAGTTGCTCGGCGTTGTCGGCGGTCACGAAGAGGCCGCCGGTCGCAGCGGCAACGCATTCGAGTTGATCGGAATCTGTTTTGAAACCGATTGTGGAGATCGACAATTCGGGATGGGTGCCGGCGATCTCGGCGGCGACGTCGCACGGCGGCGGCCCGCAGGTGTCCTCGCCGTCGCTGACCAACACGATCGCCGTCGGCTCCGTGGACGGCAACGCATCGGCTGCTTGCCGGAGAGCATTACCGATCGGCGTGAAGCCCAGGGCAGCAATCGAACTCAGTGAATGCTCGGTCGCCGACCGGTCCAGGGGGCCGAGTTCGCGCAAGACTGTGATGTCGAGACAGCCGGGTGCCAGATTCTCTGGGGTCACCGCGACACTGCTCCCGTAGACCATCACGCCGAGTTGTGCGTCCGACGGCAACTCTTCGAGCAATGATCCGACGGCTTCGCGCGCCGCCTCCACGCGCGGACCCGGCGCGTCGGCGGTCCTCATCGATTCGGAGAAGTCGACCACGAGCATCGTCGGAACAGACCGTGGCGCAGGCGAAGTGCTCACCGCACTCGGCGCCCGCGCGTCTCCGCCCACCACCGAGGTGCATGCCGTCGCCACCACGACGAGGGCGAGGAGCATCACCAAGGCCGCGCCGGCTCGACGTCCACACGAGGTGATGTCCGTCCTGCTCATCGTCGGAGCGTATGTGATCACCACTGCTCGCGGTGTCATACGAACGTGCTCTACATCGACGCCTCTGCCGTCGCGACCGGCGTGCCGGTCGGCGTACGGGGGATACGTCCGGTCGCGAACAGCGCCGCGATGGCCAGCAATCCGGCGAGTGCGAACGCTGTCCGCAACGCTTTCAGCCGGGCATCGGAGTTCACGTCGACAACCGCTGTCGCGGTCTCAGCAGGAACCCCGGCCTCGTCCAGGGCTTTCTGCAGCTGGGTGTCCGACAAGAACGGCACACCCGACGCGAGTTCGGTGGTTGCCCGCTCGGCAACAGTTGCCGGGACGCTCGGGTTGTCCGCCAGACCGGCGACGGCCGTGGTGGTGAGCGTTGCGATGAGGATGGAGCCGATCAGCGCCGTGCCCAGGGACGCACCGAGGTTGGTGGCCGTGTTCTGCAGCCCGCCGACTTCGGCGCTCTGCGAGTCCGGAACCGCGGACACCGTCACCGCGCCCAGTTGCGAGGACAGCGCGCCGAGTCCGAATCCCATGAAGAGCATGGGGATCATGACCACACCGGCGTTGGCACCTGGGTCCATACCCGCGACCAGGATCAGGATGCCGACGATCATCGACGTCAACCCGATACGGATGACCCGGCGCGGGTTGGCTTGTGGCCTGAGCTTCGGGATCCCGATGGCCGCGAGGATCAGCGCGATCGACAGCGGCAGGATCCGGAGTCCGGTCTGCAGGGCGGTCAACTCGAGTACGACCGAGAGGAACAGCGGCACCGCGAAGAACACGCCTGCCTGAACAAGGAACTGGGCGAAGAACATCGACAGGCCACCGGTCAGCTGCCGATTGCGGAACATTGCCGGATCGATCAGTGGGTCGCCGCCGGTCTCGGCGAGGTGGGTCTCCCATCGCAGGAAGCCGTAGATGACCAGGAGGCCGCCCATGAGCAGCCAGACGACCGGTGACACGCCGGCCAGTTCCGTTCCGCCAGGCTTGGCCTGCACCCAGCCCCACTCGCTCGATCGCAGGACCCCGTAGACGAACATCCCCAGACCGATCACGGACAGTGCCGAACCGACCACGTCGAGTCGGATGCTGACCGGCGGCACGTCGTTGATCTTGCGCATCACCAACAGGATTGCGACGACGAGCACCACCTCGCCGACGAAGACGTACCGCCAGGAGGCGAAGGTCGTGACCGCCCCGCCGAGCAGCGGCCCCACCGCCACGGCCATCGCCCCGGCGGCGGCCACCAGCCCATACGCGCCGGCGCGGCGGTCGGGTGGAAAGTTGGCGGCCACCAACGCAACGATCGCGGGCATGATGAGCGCTGCGCCGATCCCCTCGAGCAGCGACCACCCGATCAGGAGGACCGTCAGGTTGGGTGCGATGGCGGTGACAGTCGAACCCACGCCGTAGATCACCAGGCCGATCGCGAAGGCACGGCGCCGGCCGAGCATGGTGCCGATCTTGCTGCCCGTGATCATCAGGCTCGCCATCACAAGGGTGTACATCGTGATGGCGGTCTGGATACCCGTGATCGTCGTACCGATATCGTCGGCCACGGTCGCCATCGAGACGTTCATGACCGAACTGTCGAGGGTCATCAGGAACTGCCCTGATGCCAGCACTGCCAGGACTAGCCCCGAACCTGTTTTCGTCGCCACCGCAGGAGCCCCTTTTCGACTGGTCAGGCGACCTTAGCCTCGTTTGATCAGGGTTTTCTCACCCGACTCGGATGATCCTGCCCGTGTCAGGACAGCCGAACCGCCAGTAGGACGGTGTCGTGGGTGTGATGCGCGCCCTCGGGCGGGGCTGTGGTGCGGACCTGCGTCCGATCGATGTCGATGCGCCAGTCGTCGCCGAGGAGCTCGGCGATGTCATGGGGCTCGTAGAAGTCGTGCGGGTCGAGGTCATGCCAGTGCTCCGGATCGTCCGGGATCTCGTGAAAGACCGAGAGCAGGGTGCCGCCGACGGCCACCGCGTCGATGATCCCGCGTACGGCGAGGTCATCGGGGGTCTTGAGGATGGTGAAGTACTGCAGGGACACGAGGTCGAAAGCGCGCGACGGTGGCGGGGTGACGACCACATCGGCCTGTTGCCAGACGATGGCGGGTTCGTCTCCCAGGGCGCGGGCTCGGTCGATCGCAACCGGCGAGATGTCGACAGCGGTCACCTGCCAACCGCGGCCGGCGAGCCAGCGCGCATCTGCCCCTTCGCCGCAACCGAGGTCGAGGGCTCGCCCCGGCGTCAGAGTGGTCGCGTGTTCGAGCAGCACCGGGTTCGGGTTGTTGCTCCAGATCTGCTCGGTTTCGAGGTAACGCTCATCCCAGAATTTTTGGTCCATGTGCAGAGAATGGCCGGAGCGACCCGAGGGTGGCAAAATACCGTGCTGAAACGGCAAGAAGCCCGTTCAGCGCGGAAGAAGCAGGGCGACGCACGCGTCGACCATCGTCTCCGTCGTATCTGACACCGGCTGTCCGTCTTCGACTGCAACGGCAGTCAATTCGCGTAGGCCGCCCAGCATCAGCAGCGCCAGCGACCGCGAGATCGTCGAGATGCCCGCGGCGTGCATCCGGTCGGTGCCGGTCAGCGCGATCAAGGTTTGGATGAAATCTTCCATCGCCTGTCGCTGCACCGGCCGCGCAGTCGGGCCCAGCGCGGGGAGCTCGCGAATCCAGCTCAGGGTGAGGGCGGGCCGCGCCTCGATCGATCGGACGTAGGCCTCGACGGCCTGCCGGATCTGGGTTCGCCACGGGGCCTCGGGATCGACCGCTGCGACGATGTCGTCGATCATGTCGGTGTTGGCGGTGTGGAGAAGCTCGATGAAGCACTCCTCTTTGGTCCCGAACTCCTGATAGAAGGTGCGGCGGGAGGTGCGGGCCTCTCTGACGATGTCGGAAACGGTTGTCGCCCGGTATCCGCGTTCTTCGATCGAGACTCCCAGGGCGTTGAGCAAGCGTGCGCGATGAGATGGTTCGGCGTCCTCGTCGGGATGCGAACCTGCACGGGCGGTCGGCGCGGAAGTCATCACGTACCAGGTTACGGGCCCTTGTCCACCGGTGGTACTTGGGCGTACCGTCACGTGGTACGACGAAGTACCAGTCCGGGGCGAGGAGTTCATCGGTATGTGCGCAGTGCATCACGCAGCATCGGACGTTGTCGAGACAGACGTGCCGCCGGGGCCGAGATTGCCCCGTGCGGTCCAGGGCATCGCATTCGTCGCCGCTCGACGGCAGACGATGGCGGCGCTCTCACGTCGGTACGGACCGGTCTTCTCGCTCGACGTGCCGGTGTTCGGCCGAACTGTCGCGGTCTCCGATCCGAAGCTGGCAAAGCAGGTGTTCACCACTCCCGCAGGCGTGCTGAGCAATGTGCAGCCCAACCTCGGCCGCATCCTCGGCGAGCGGTCGATGTTCTCGCTCGAAGGAGACGAGCACCGCAGGCGGCGGAGGTTGCTGACCCCGCCTCTGCACGGCAAGAGCGTGAAGAGTTACGAGCGCATCATCGAGGAAGAAGTCTTGCGGGAGACCGCCTCGTGGCCGCAGGGGCGCGAGTTCGAGAGCCTGGATCCGATGATGCGGATCACGCTCAACGCGATCCTGCGGGCAGTGTTCGGTGCCGATGGGGCACAACTCGATTCGCTACGGCGGCTCATACCGCCCATGGTGGAGCTCGGCTCTCGCCTCGCCACGCTGCCGAACCTGCCCACACGCCTGGGAAAGCTGAACCCCTGGGAGCGTTTCCTGGCGCGCCGCGGGGAGTACGACGCCGTCATCGCCGAACTCGTCGCCACCGCGAAGGATGAGCCGAACCTGGAGTCGCGCACCGACATCGTGGCCCTGATGCTGCGGAGTACCTACGACGACGGCACCTCGATGACCACCAGCGAGATCGCCGACGAGCTGCTGACCCTGCTGGCCGCCGGTCACGAGACGACAGCGACCACACTCGCGTGGGCCTTCGAACGGTTGCGCCGACATCCCCAGGTCCTGGCCGACCTCGTTCGAGAAGTCGACGACGGTGGAGATGAATTGCGCCAGGCCACAATTCTGGAAGTGCAACGCAGTCGCCCGGTGATCGATCTCGCGGGCCGAACCGTGCAGGCGCCGGTGTTCGAGCTCGGGCCGTGGCGCATTCCCCGGGGCTACACCGTCCTCGTGAGTATCTCGTTGCTGCACGATGACAGCGCCGAGTTCCGCGATCCCGAACGTTTCGACCCGACGCGTTTTCTGGGGTCGAAACCGTCCGGATCCTGGGTTCCGTTCGGTGGCGGGACGCGCCGCTGCATCGGCGCGGCGTTCGCGAACATGGAGATGGACGTGGCTCTGCGCACGATCTTGCAGACATTCGAGGTGATCCCGACCGACGCGTCGGGTGAACGGTGGCACAGCCGTGGGGTGGCCTATTCGCCGAGGCGCAAGGGCCGACTGGTCGTTCGCCGACGATGACTCCTTCGAAGGCCGCCGCTCGAATCATGTGGATCAAGTAGTGCTGAACGGTCGAGGTCGAACTCTGTAGCCTTACTTCAATGGACCTGCAGCGACTCCGCATCCTCCGGGAGTTCGCCGACCGCGGGACGGTGGGTGGTGTCGCGGGGGCGATGAACATGACGCCGTCTGCGGTGTCGCAGCAACTGAAGGTGCTCAGCCGTGAGGCAGGGATCGCATTGCTGGAACAGGACGGTCGTCGGGTCCGACTCACCGATGCCGGTCGGGCGCTCGTGCTGCGCGCCGACGAGGTGATTGCCGCCGTCGCGCGGGCGGACTCGGAGATGGCGTCCTATCGCGACGACGTGGTGGGGTCGGTGCGGCTTGCGATGTTCCCGTCAGGCGCTGCCGTGTTGCTGCCTGGCGTGCTGGATCGTATGAGCAACTTGGGTATTCGGTTGGTGGTGTCCGACGAGGACGTCAAGTACTCGGACGCCCCGGCGCTGTTGGCGGACTTCGACGTGGTGCTCACACATCGCGACGAGAGGGCTCCGCAAGTGGTGGATGCCCGGGTGTCGGTGACCACGGTGATGCGTGAACCGATCGATCTGGTGGTCGGGGCCGCGCATCGGCTGGTCGGACGCACCGAGGTCACGCTCGGTGAACTGGAGGACGAGGACTGGATCAGCGTGCGTGGTGGATTCCCCGTGGACGACGTCCTGCTGTCGCTGGCTGCGGTGACCGGTGTGCAGCCCCGGGTCGCCTACCGCATCAACGATTTTCGGGCGATCGAGGCGATGGTGGCCCGCAACCACGGGATCGCTCTGATGCCGCGGTTCTCTGTGCGCGACCCCGACGTCCACCGCCTCGTACTCACAGGGGTCCGCGCTGCCCGGGTGTACGAGGGGCTGAGCCGGCCTGGGGCCACGGAGCGGGCATCGGTACGACAGTTGCTCAGCGAGCTGATCTCCGAATCATCCGTGGTCGACGCGGCGGCCGAGTGAACGGTCGCCGGGGTGACTACCGGGTCTGTCGGGCGATGCTCCCGAAGACCGACGGGTAGCGAGCATGTAGCGCGTCGATCTGCCGGCGCACCTCGTAGAGTTCGCGGCGCTGTGCGTGACCGATGCTGTCAGACGTTCTGCGGGCGGCGATGTCCTGCTCGATCTTGGTCGCCCACGCCTCGAGTTGGTCGACGAAATACTTGGCCTGAATGGCGTTGGAATCGGGACGCATTCCCGTCGGGGCCCCGGCCGACAGGGTGTTGGTCAGTTGACGCTTCACGTGATGATTCTAGTTCAGCTCACCCGAGGACACGTTCTGGCGGAGCCTGGGGGAGTGGACTGAATGGACACATATATGTGTGCGTTGTGACCTCGGACTCAGCGAGTGTCGTTTTCCGGCAGGAGAACTTGTCTTATGGTGTCCGGTATCGGTTGGGGCGCACCTGCGTCATCGGCGTAGACGTAGACCGTGTCGACGGTGCAGCACGACCGTTCGCCCACCCTCAACTCGAACTGAATGCTGACGCTGGTGCGGCCCAGACCGGCGACCGATACGAAGACGTCGATCGTGTCGCCCCAGCGCGCCGGAGCATGCCAGGTGAGAGTAGAGGTCTTGAGTCGGACGAGCTGGGCGAACTCGAGTATGTGGTGCTGCGCGCAGAATGCGCCCATGGCTTCATCGCAGTAGAGCAGATAGTGGGCGTTAAAGACCACACCCTGCTGGTCGGCCTCGGCATAGCGAACCTCGGCCGACCAGCAGGGTGGTGTCACGCGAATCAGGGCGCCCAGGTGCGTGGTGCCTGCTCACCGGAGTCCGGGACGACGCCTCCGGAGGCGACCTTCGTGGCGCGGTTCACGGCCGAGACGACCGCGCGCAACGACGCCGTCGTGATGGAGGGCGCGATGCCGCAACCCCATACGGTTTCGCCGCCCACCTGAACCTCGACGTACGCTGCTGCATTCGCGTCTCCACCAGAGGTGAGTGCGTGTTCGGCGTAGTCGAGCACCTGGACCTCGTAGCCGACGGTGGAGAGAGCATCGACGAACGCGGCCAACGGTCCGTTGCCCGACCCGTAGATCTCTTTCTCCACGCCGTCGACCTTGACGGTTGCGGTGATGCGATCTTCGCCGCCGTCTTCCTCTGCGGCATCGACCTTCTGCTTCATCCGCTCGAGCGGGATCAGTGGATGCAGGTACTCGTCCGCGAAGACGTCCCACATCTCCTTCGGAGACACCTCGCCGCCTTCGCCGTCGGTGATCTTCTGGATCTCGCGACTGAACTCGATCTGCAGTCGGCGGGGGAGTGCCAGGCCATGGTCGGCCTTCATGATGTATGCGACGCCGCCCTTCCCGGACTGGCTGTTGACCCGGATCACCGCTTCGTAGTTGCGGCCGACGTCCTTGGGGTCGATCGGCAGGTACGGAACCTGCCAGAGGATGTCGTCGATATCCGCTTCGGCGTTGTCTGCGTCGATCTTCATCTGATCGAGGCCCTTGTTGATCGCATCCTGATGGCTGCCGGAGAAGGCGGTGTAGACCAGGTCGCCGCCATAGGGATGGCGTTCATGCACACCGAGCTGGTTGCAGTACTCCACCGTGCGGCGGATCTCGTCGATGTCGGAGAACGTGATCTGCGGATCCACGCCGCGGCTGAACAGATTCATCCCCAAGGTCACCAGGCAGACATTGCCGGTCCGCTCGCCGTTGCCGAATAGACAGCCCTCGATGCGGTCGGCGCCCGCCTGGTAGCCCAATTCGGCTGCAGCGACGGCGGTTCCGCGGTCATTGTGGGGGTGCAGACTCAGGATGACCGAGTCGCGGCGGGCGAGATTGCGGTGCATCCACTCGATCGAATCGGCGTAGACGTTCGGCGTCGCCATCTCGACCGTGGCGGGCAGGTTCAGGATGATCGGGTTCTGCGGCGTCGGCTCGATGATCTCGCTGACCGCGTCGCACACCTCCTTGGCGAAGCTGAGCTCGGTCCCGGTGTACGACTCGGGGGAGTACTCGTAGCGCCAGTTGGTGTCCGGGTACTTGACCTCTTCCGACCGCATCTTGTGTGCGGCATCGGTCGCGATCTTCTTGATCGCGGCCTTGTCGGCGCGGAACACCACGCGTCGCTGCAGGACGGACGTCGAATTATAGAAGTGCACAATCACATTGGCGGCACCACGGCAGGCGTCGAAGGTGCGCTCGATGAGCTCGTCGCGACACTGGGTCAGCACCTGGATCGTGACGTCGGACGGGATGGCGCCGTCTTCGATGATCTCGCGGACGAAGTCGTAGTCGGTCTGGCTCGCCGACGGGAATCCGACCTCGATCTCCTTGTAGCCCATCCTGACCAGGAGGTCGAACATGCGGCGCTTACGGGCCGGGCTCATCGGGTCGATCAGGGCCTGGTTGCCGTCGCGAAGGTCGACGGCGCACCACATCGGCGCGCGGTCGATGGTCTTGTCGGGCCAGGTGCGGTCCGGAACGGCGACGTTCTCGACCTCGTCGGCGAACTGGCGGTAACGATGCGACGGCATCGCGGAATTGCGCTGGGGGTTCCACGACGGCTGGCCGTCGGGAATGGGTCCGGCCGGTTCGTTGATTCGGCTGGCACTCGAGGTGAAGGCATCTGCGGCAGGCATGGGGGTCAAACTCTCCGGTTGTGGGGCAAGAGACCGGCGCGTCACAAAACCCGCGACGGGAAGCCGGTCTGGATCAGACCCCGCCGCGGCAGAGGAGAAGGAGCACGCGCTGCATTTTTTGGACTCTACTCCGCAACCTCGGGAAGTCCAAAGGTGCCCCCAGAACTGAATGGGGCACCCCAGCTGTCTGCATAGGTGATCTCGGCGAGCGGCAGTCGGGTCCGAGGGCGACGGTCACGCTCGGCGATGTCGGGGTCGACGGTGAGCGCGTCGGCGATCCGCCCGATCGCCAGGATCAGCAGCGGTCGCATGCCCGCGGGGATGGTGAACCGGTCGGTCAGCGCGTCGGACCGGAATCCGCCGAGCGGGTGCGCGTTCAAGCCCTCGGCCTGGGCCTGGATGATCATCTGACCGGCAGCCAGGCCGACATCGATGGCGCCGTAGTCGTGCATCTTCGGCTCGTCGGGTTGGTCTGTCGTGCACAGCACGATCACAGCCGCGGCTGCCGGTACCCACGACTGATTGCCTCGTTTGAGGCCGTCGACGATTCCGGTGAACGTCACATCTCCGCGAAGCCCGACGATGAAACGCACCGGTTGCACGCCGCCGCCGGTGGGAGCCCAACGACCCGCTTCGAGGATCGCTTCGAGTGCGGTCGGCGCGATCTCGGCGGCCGGATCGTAGCCGCGGGCACTCCACCGGCCGGCGAGCAACGGGTGCAGGGTCATGGCAGGCAACTCCTTGTGAGAGAGCCGATCCGGCTCCTAGAAGGTGGCCGGAGACTCACGGCGCAGAACCACTGCGACCGTGAACGCGACCGCCACCAAGAGTGCCACGCTGACTGCGGATGTGACGTGTAGGCCGTCGACGAATGCGGTACGTGCCGCCTCCGCCATTGCACTCTGAGCGCTCGGGTCCAGAGATTCCGCGTGGGTCAGTGTCTCGGACAGCGTGTCGCTGACACCGGCGTCGGCGCCGTTCTGCCGGAACACCATCGTCGCCACCGAGCCGAGCACCGCGAGCCCGAAAGCGGTCCCCAACTCGAAGCTGGTCTCGGAGATACCTGCCGCCGCGCCACTGCGCTCCACCGGAACGGAGGAGACCGCGACGTCGGAGACGAGCGAGAAGATCACGCCGTAACCGATGCCGGCGACCGTGGAGCTGATCAGGTAGACCAGCACACCATTCGAGACGCCGAGGCCCAGCATTCCCGCGTTGCCTGCGGCGGCCGCCAAGATCGCCAGGACGAAAGCCCACCGGACCGAGACGAACCGGGCGATACGCGATGCACTCATCGAGAAGATCGCCACCGCGATGGCCATGGGGATACCGAGGACCGCGGCGGTCAGTACGTCACGACCGAGCACCGACTGGAGATAGATGCCTGCGAGGTAGCTCAGCGAGGCCAGGGTCATCATGCCGGTCAGCGCGCTGCCGATCGCGACCGAGAAGCCCGCGTTCTTGAAGAGCTTCAATTCGAGGAGCGGGTGCGCGGTCCTGCGCTCGTGCCGGATGAACAGCCACATGCCGATCATGCCGATCGCGGCGAAGACTGCCGTGGTGGTGTCGAGGCCTTCGGCCGCGCCGTGTTTGATCGCGTACACCAACGGCAGGATGCCGACCAGAGACAAGACGATCCCGAGGATGTCGAACGGGTCGGAGGTGCCGGATCGGTACTCCGGGACGAGCCGGGGGGCGAACACCAGGAGGATGAGCAGCACCGGAACGTTGATCAAGAACACCGAGCCCCACCAGAAGTGGTGCAGCAGAACGCCGCCGATGACCGGGCCCAGGGCCGACCCGCCGGCGAACGCGGCAGTCCACACGCCGATGGCCTTTGCGCGGGCGACGGGTTCGGTGAACATGTTGCTGATGAGCGACAGGCTCGACGGCAGCAGGGTTGCCCCACCGATACCCATGATCGCGCGAGCCGCGATGAGCGAGGTGGCGTCGGGCGCAAACGCGGCGATCGCCGATGCGATGCCGAAGAGGGTGGCGCCGACCAGCAGCAACTTGCGCCTGCCGAAGCGGTCACCGAGGTTGCCCATGGTGATCAGCAGGCCGGCGATGAGGAAGCCGTAGATGTCGACGATCCAGAGTTGCTGGGTTGCCGATGGCAACAACTCGGCGCTCAGTGTCGGGATGGCGAGGTAGAGGACAGAGAAGTCCATGGAGACCAGGAACACCGGGAGGGTGAGGACGGCCAGTCCCATCCAGACCCGTCGGTCCGGGCGGCTGATCTTCGCCTCGGCTCGCGGGTTGGTCGGGCGGTCCATGATGCTCACTTCAGATCTCCTGCTTCTTCCTTGTTGGGTACAACGTACGCATATGGGTACGTTGTACGCAAAGCCTTTATTCCGCGGGTGGCAGGACAATGGGCGAGTGAAGGAGGTCCAGATGAGTGCCGTAGATGCTGACTCGGGCGCAGAGAGTCCCAAACTCACCCGTGCCGCCGTGGTCAGTGCCGCGATCGAACTGGCCGACGCCGACGGGTTCGGCGCGGTCACCATGCGCAAGATCGCGGACCGCCTCGGGGTGGGGACGATGTCGCTGTATCGGCACGTTTCCGACAAGGATGCCCTGCTCAGGGCCATGTCGAACGAGATCGGCGTGCGCTTTCCGTACCCGCCGCCAGGGGAGGCCAACTGGCGAGAGCGGGCGATGATCGCCGCCGAGGTCGACTGGGGTCTGTACCAACGACACCCGTGGGTGCTGCTGGCGTTCGCATCGCCGCGCACCAGCATGGGGCCGCAGAGTCTGAACTGTCTCGACTGGCTCGTCGAAGCGTTCTTGGAGTTGAAGGTCACCACCGCCGAAGCGACCGAGATGGCGCTGACGCTGTGGAACCACATCGCGGGTTGCGTCCTGACGACGGTCGCCGAGCGTCTGCTGCTCGACCGGGCCGACGATGACGACGAAGGACAGAGCGGGCTGACGCACCTGCTGGCCGGACATCCCGAGGCCTCTCCGCCGCCCCATCTCGCCGAACTCGTCGGGACGGGCAACCCGCAGTTGCACGATCCGCGCTACTTGCTGAACCAGGGCGTCGAGGCATTGTGCGACGGTTTCGAGGCCCGCGCCACGCGCCGGCGCTGAGTGGCGTGAGTCCTGCACGCGCCTCACCGGCTGTGTTCTTGGCTCGCTTCGCTCGCGGGGCAGGCGGCCGTCATCGCGTCGTCTTCCTTCCTCCTCGCATCGCTTCGCTCGCTCCTCGTCTGTCCAGACGACGCGGGCCGCCTGCCGGGCGGGCGAGTTCGCCTTGCTCACCGCTCCCAGGTGGGTTCCGTCGACCGGGCCGATATCGCCGTTGATCGGGCCGATTCTGCCGTTGACAGTGCCAAAGCCAGGCGTCCCCGGTCGGGTCCACGTTCAAAGGTGGGCGCCGTTCATCGGTTGACAGCCGACGAGCCTTTCTGAACCATCGGCCTCGGGGGTGGGGACAACATGGTCGATGGTCTACGGCAACGGTGGGTGTCAGGCCTGCTCGCGCTGGTGCAATTCGTCGTGGGAATACCGCTCGGCTGGTTTCTCGGCCTCGGCTTGACGGCTGTCAGCCCGAAAGTCCTGGTCCTTCTCTTGAGCGCCGCGGTGGGCACCGGAGCAGTCCTGTCGGCCACAGTGGCAGCATTCTTCTTCCGATGGCGAGCGAACTGGCTGCTGGCCGGGATGTCGATCGGGATATCGGTTGCGCTCTGGTTCATCTGGTTTGTGCTGATCCCCTTCGGACAGTCGATGACTGATTTCGATTGACGGATCGGCTGCTGATTCAAGAGGACCCCGTTCGCCGTCTGGATCGGCACGTTCGCCGACAAGAAGGGCACGTTCGGCGTTGTGGAGGGCTTGATCACATGGCGTGGGGATAGACCGTCAGCATGTGGGCGCCGAACCACGAGCTGAACGTGATCACGACGAGAGATGCGATCACCTGTGTTGACATCGAGCGCTTGGCCAACCCGATCGCGATCGGGATGAGCAGGACGAAGGCGGGCAGCAACAGTCGCGGCCTACTCATCATCAGACCACTCGACGCCACGATGGACACCACCACCAATGCGCCGTATACCGACACCGGCCACGGCACCCGTTCTGCGAAGCTGAACAGCGCCAAACCGATGGTCAGCACGATGATCCACGCCGTGGCGACGGGCGCGATCTCCGATGAATTGACCAGCGCGTAGTTGACGAATTCCCAGGCGGCTTTGCCATAGTCGACGCCGGTGTTCCAGCCCTCGGTCTGGATCCGGAACCACCCCAGCGGCTCTCCGGTCTTGTGCCACACAACTGCCAGGTATCCGAGATAACCGAGCGGGCTGAGAACAATCGCTGTCCACGCCCGCCATCCGTCGCGACGGTTCAGCAGTGCGGCGAGTATCACCACGGCGATCAGCACGACGGCTGTCGGGCGAGACAGTCCGGACAGCAACGCGCACCCGCCGGCCAGCAGCCATCGGTGCTCGAGCACCCCGACCAGTGCCCACGCGGCCAGCGCGCAGAACAGGGCCTCGGTGTAGGCCATGGACAGCACTATGCCCATGGGCGCCGCGGCGAACAGCACCGCGAGCAGTAGGCCGGCCCGTCGTGGGTCGGCACGCCCAGCCGGTGGTGTCGGTTCGGATCCGTCCGATTCTTCGGCGAACCATCCGCTGATGCGGGCAGGCATCCAGCGCGTCGGCGTGGCGCGGTTCTGCATCTGCGTACAGCACAGCGCGCCGATGCGGGCCACGCCCACGGCTGCGAGTGACCCGAGCACCACGTTGACTGTCAGCGCGGCTCCGAACGGGCTGAACCCGGGGATCTTGTCGACGGCGCCGGCGAGCAGTGGGTAGCCGGGAAAGAACGCGTACGGGGTGTCGGAGTCACGCATGCCCTGGGCGTCGGTCTGGGTCAGCGGAACCCCGCCGTACCCGTGTTCGGCGATGGCCAGCATCCACTTGCCGTCCCAGGCCGAGAGGGCGGATCCGAGGCTGCCGCCACGCAGCTGGGTGAATCGCTCCAGTGCGAGCATTCCGATCAATCGGATGACGAGGAACACCGCGATCGGTTCGATCCAGTCACGCCGTTGGTACAGCCGATCGCTGATGGTGTCGATTGTCGCTCGGCGCAGCACGTGAGCGATCCTAGTGCCACATCTGACAGGACCGCGGACACCTCGGCGCGCGAAAAAATGCAGGTCGCTATCCTTGCACGGGGCGGACGACGGTACGTACCGTTGCCCGCTCGTCGATTTTCAAGAAGCTCGACACAAGCGAGAGAAGGGAAACTGCGTGGCTCTGGTCGTGCAGAAGTACGGTGGTTCGTCCGTAGGCGACGCCGAACGCATCCGCAGGGTGGCCGAGCGCATTGTCGCGACGCGCAAGGCGGGCAACGACGTGGTCGTCGTCGTCTCCGCGATGGGCGACACCACCGATGAACTCCTCGATTTGGCAGAGCAGGTGTGCCCCTCACCACCACCGCGCGAGATGGACATGCTCCTCACCTCGGGCGAGCGCATCTCCAACGCCCTGGTCGCGATGGCCATCAGTTCACTCGGGGCGCAGGCCCAGTCCTTCACCGGGTCGCAGGCGGGTGTGATCACCACCAGCAGCCACGGCAAGGCGAAGATCATCGACGTCACACCCGGGCGCGTGCGGTCCGCTCTCGACGAGGGCAAGATCGTGCTGGTCGCCGGGTTCCAGGGCGTCTCGCAGGACACCAAGGACGTCACCACCCTGGGTCGCGGCGGTTCCGACACCACCGCGGTTGCCCTGGCTGCGGCGCTCAAGGCGGACGTCTGCGAGATCTATACCGACGTCGACGGCATCTACACCGCCGATCCGCGCATCGTGCCGAACGCCAAGCACCTGGCAACGGTGTCGTTCGAGGAGATGCTCGAGATGGCCGCTTGCGGCGCCAAGGTGCTCATGCTTCGCTGCGTCGAATACGCCCGCCGCTACAACGTTCCTGTTCATGTGCGCTCGTCGTACTCAAACAAGCCGGGCACCATGGTGTCCGGATCGATGGAGGACATCCCCGTGGAAGAAGCCATCCTCACCGGAGTCGCCCACGACCGCAGCGAGGCCAAGGTCACGGTTGTCGGGCTCGACGACAAGCCGGGCTTCGCCGGTCGGGTGTTCCGCGCTGTCGCCGACGCAGAGATCAACATCGACATGGTGTTGCAGAACGTCTCCAAGGTCGAGACCGGTAAGACCGACATCACCTTCACCTGCCCGAAGGAGGTCGGTCCGCTGGCGGTCGAGAAGCTGACGTCGATCAAGGACGAGCTCGGTTTCAGCTCGATCCTCTATGACGACCACATCGGCAAGGTCTCGCTGGTGGGTGCCGGAATGAAGTCGCACCCGGGCGTCACCGCGACTTTCTGTGAGGCCCTCTCGAATGCCGGGGTCAACATCGAACTGATCTCCACCTCCGAGATCCGTATCTCGGTGCTGTGCCGTGACACCGAACTGGACGACGCTGTGCGCGCGCTGCACGACGCGTTCGACCTCGGTAGCGATGAAGAAGCCACTGTCTACGGCGGAACGGGGCGTTAGCCATGGGTGTGAAAGTAGGCGTTGTCGGCGCGACCGGTCAGGTCGGCGCCGTCATGCGACAGCTGTTGGAAGAGCGGAACTTTCCCGCTGACGAGATCCGGTTCTTCGCGTCGTCGCGCTCGGCGGGCAAGAAGTTGCCCTGGCGCGGTGGGGAAATCGTGGTCGAGGATGCATCGACCGCCGATCCCACCGGTCTCGATATCGCGCTGTTCTCCGCGGGCGCCACGATGTCCCGGGAACAGGCTCCACGATTCGCGGCAGCCGGTGTCACGGTGATCGACAACTCGTCGGCGTGGCGCAAGGATCCCGATGTGCCGCTGGTGGTCTCGGAGGTCAACGGCGAGGAGGCGAAGAATCCCAAGAAGGGCATCATCGCCAACCCCAACTGCACCACCATGGCTGCGATGCCGGTCCTCAAGCCGCTGCACGACGCTGCCGGTCTGCAGCGCCTGATCATCTCGTCCTACCAGGCGGTCTCCGGCAGCGGCCTGGCCGGCGTCGAAGAGCTGGTGACGCAGTTGCGCGCCGGTATCGACGACGCGGAGAAGCTGGTGCACGACGGTTCGGCCGTCACCCTGCCCGAGCCCGTGAAATACGTTGCGCCCATTGCGTTCAACGTGCTCCCGCTGGCGGGCGCGATCGTCGACGACGGCTCGGGTGAGACCGATGAAGATCAGAAATTGCGCAACGAGTCGCGCAAGATCCTCGGACTGCCCGACCTCCTGGTGAGCGGTACCTGCGTGCGGGTGCCGGTGTTCACCGGTCACTCACTGTCGATCAATGCCGAGTTCGAACGGCCGTTGTCGGTCGAGGAGGCCACGAAGATCCTGGGCGACGCCCCGGGTGTCACCGTGACCGAGGTCCCCACCCCGCTCGAGGCGGCAGGCAAGGACAACTCCCTGGTCGGGCGCATCCGGCAGGACCCGGGCGCTCCCGAGGGTCGCGGTCTGGCGTTGTTCGTCTCCGGCGACAATCTCCGTAAAGGCGCGGCGCTCAACACCATTCAGATCGCTGAGTTGCTGGTCTAGCTCGGCCCGTTGCCTGCCATCTCGCTCGAAGAGATCATTGCCGCGCGCGGCCGGATCGGTTCGCTGATCCGGCCCACGCCGGTCCTGAGGGCTGAGGTCCGGACGCCGTCCGGACCGGTCACGGTCGCTTTCAAGCTCGAGTATCTACAGCTCGGTGGATCGTTCAAGATCCGCGGCAGTCTGAACGCGATCCTGCACGCGCACGAAGGCGGTCGGTTCGCCGACGCCGGTGTTGTCATCGCCTCTGGCGGTAACGCCGCCATCGGTGCCGCGACGGCGTGCCGGATGCTCGATCTGCGGTGCACTGTCGTGGTGCCGACCACTGCTCCGGCGGTGAAGGTCGCGCGCCTGAACGCCCTCGGTGCCGACGTCCACCAGGTAGGTGACCGGTACGCGCTCAGTGCCGAAGCGGCTGCGGTGATGGCGGAACAGACCGGGGCACTGCAGCTTCACGCCTACGACCTCCCCGACATCGTGGCAGGAGCCGGGACGATCGGCCTCGAACTCCGCGAACAACTCGACGTACCGCTGGATGTCTTCGTGGCCGTCGGAGGCGGAGGTCTCGTCGGGGGTCTGACCGCGGCGCTGGCACCGGAACACACGGTCACCGGAGTGGAGCCGATCGGCGCCTCCGCGCTGCATCAGGCCCTGGCCGCCGGCAGGCCGGTGCCCGTGGACCTCGACAGCGTCGCCGCCGACTCCCTCGGGGCCACCCAATTGGGTGAGATCTGCTGGGACACCATCTCTGCCTTGCCGATTGGCAGTATCACCGTCACCGACGGCGAATTGATCGCGGCACGGAACCTGTTGTGGGACGAGTTCCGCATCGTCGTCGAGCACGGGACGGCGGCGGCGTTGGCGCCACTCCTGTCCGGTGCGGTGGAGCCTGATCCGGGCCGGCTGCCCTGCGTCATCCTCTGCGGCGCCAACACGTCCGTCACTCCCTGAAAACCGGCAAATAGCAGTCCGCCGAGGGTGAATAGCCCTCGGAGGCTCGTTATCTGTCAGTTTTCAGGGCGCATCGTGTTTGTATGTCTGGGTGACATGGGTCCGGGGGATTGTGGCAGGTCTGGCACTGGTGGCGTTGGTGGCGCCGGCGAGTCCGGTTTCGGCCGCACCCGTCGGCCCCGATGTGGGCCCGGCCGGGACCTCGTTGATCCACGGCGACCTGGCCTCCACCGATACAACACCGCACCCGGGACCCGGCGCGGGTGGAAAGCTCACCGCGTCGTCGTTGCCCGCAGGTGCCTGTGCGGCGACGTTCATCGGCAGCGATTCTCTGCCGGTTGCGTTGTGCACCGGCTACATCGGCGCTGATCCGGTGAATGTTGCGGTCCCCACCGTCCAGCTCTTCGACCCCGCGACCGCGCAACCGATTGCGTCGCTCCAGCTCACCAAAGGCGGATTGCTCGGCGGGGTCTACGGCTACCTCGACAACCGCGATCGGGTGGTCGTCGCTGACGGCTCCGGCTCGATCCTGAAGGTTGCGCATCGAAAGAACGTCGACAACCGCTGGCAGCTGTTCATCGACGAGCGCATCGACGTTCGCGCGCGCATCCCCGCCGGCGACGCGATCACCGGCCTCGCGCCGGACCATCAGGGGCGCATCTGGTTCGCGACGACCAACGGCGTGATCGGCACGGTCGACCCGGCCGGTGTCATCGGCTCGACGCACCTACCGGCAGGAGAGAAGCTGACGAACGGGCTGAGCGTCAGGCCCGGCGGCGTCTCGATTCTGACGAGTCGCGCGCTGTACGAGATGACGGCCGACGCGGACGGCACCCCCACGACGGTCTGGCGCCAGACCTACGACACCGGCGACTCCAGGCGCCCTGGTCAGCTGGCGCCCGGGTCAGGGACCACGCCTACCTACTTCGGCCCCGGCGGCGACGAGTGGGTCGCCATCGTGGACAACGCGGACCGGCCGAATCTCATCGTCTACCGCAGCGACGACGGTTCGCAGGTCTGCTCGACCCCGGCGTTCGGCACATCCGGGCAGGGCACCGAGAATTCTCCGATGGCGTGGGGGAACTCGATAGTCATCCCGAGCACGTACGGATTCGGGTATCCACCGTTCGCAACGTCGGGCCCGAGTGATCCGCCGGCCGCGGCGTTCACCGGCGGGATGACCCGCATCGATGTCTCGGAGACCGGTTGCCGGCGGATCTGGGAGAGCCAGGATCGTGTCGCGACCCTGCCCAAGTTGTCCCGCGCCGACGGCCTGATCTACGCCCTCGCGTACGGACCGTTGCCCCCGGGCGGAGGTATCCAACAGGCCGGCCCGGTGTACTTCACGGCAATCGACTTCGAGACCGGAGGACGCAAGGCGTTCACCCAGGTCGGCATTGCGCCGCTGGACGAGCCGCTGCAGCTCACCGGCACCATCGGTGCCAGCGGAGCTCTCTGGCAGGCCACCGTCGGGCGCATGCTGAAGATAACGCCGTAAGGCGTGCCGCTACCGTGCAGTCATGGCCATGGAACCGAGAAGAATGCAGGTATCGGACAGCATCGACATCGCCGCCACCGCGCAAGCGCTGTACTCGATGGTCAGTGATCCGACCCGGATGGGGGAGTGGAGTCCCGAGAACCTCGGCGCGACCGTCGTCAATCCAAGGCCCGATGGTGAGGCCTTCGTCGGGATGGTGTTCGAGGGCACGAACCGCCGAGGGCGGGCACGGTGGATCACCCGTTGCACGGTGACCGCCGCCGACCCCGCGGAGAGGTTCGCGTTCCGCGTGCACGCGATCGGACGTAAGGCGCCGAAGATCAACGGAGCCAACGCATCGTGGGAATACCGGTTCGAGGCGAACGATTCAGGCGGCACCGCGGTGACGGAAACCTGGTTCGACGACCGCCGCCGGTGGCCTCGCGTGGTCGTAGAGATCTTCGATCGCGTCGTCACATCGGGGAAGACCTTCCCCGAGTTCCAGGAGAAGAACATCGCGCGGACCTTGCAGGCTCTGAAGTCGGCTGCCGAAGCGTCCTGACAGCCCCGCGCACCGGCTGGGTGGGGCCGGGGCGGACCTAGTGCAACAATCGGGGGTGTGACGCAGGACCCAGAAGAGCAGCCGACCGATCCGCAGTCCGACCGCCCGAACCTCGAGAAGTCGAGCGCCGGGTCCTCGGACTCGATTCATGTGCCGCCAGATCTGTCTGGAATGCCGACCCTCGCCGAGCTCGACGCCCTCGACATGGCCGAGCTGGCCGCCGGGCGGAAGTCCAAGGACAAAGACCACGCCAATTTCGACGAGCCGGCCCCGCCGCCTGCGTCTTTGCATCACGCCTGGCTACTGTGGGTCGGCGCCGCAGTGGCCGCGCTCGTCAGCGTCGTCTACGGGTTCGCCAATCTCGGCGCGATCAGCGATCTGCTGAACGAGCGTCTACAGGTCGGTGTCGCGCAGGACCCCAACAATGCGGCCCCCGCCGATCGCATCGACTCCTTGTCCGGACTGTTCCCGCCCGCATTGCTGATCATCACACTCGTCCTGCTCGCGATCCAATACCCGCTTCTCGTAGCGACCTCTCGCCGTCGCAGTCGCGGCGCCAGGAACATCTACGTCACGATGGTCGTGGTGATGTTGCTCTGCATCCCGATGGGGATGGACCTGCTCTTCGATTACCCATCGGTGCCCGGCGCGCTCCGGATCGTCGGCTGGATCCAGTTCGCGCTGCTGCTGCTGTCGGCGTTGTTCACGTTGCGCCGCAGTGTCGATCGGTGGTTGCCGCCGTCGGAGCGGATGAAACCCAGCCATCTGATCAGGCCGGGTAATCGCCTCAAGTAGAGAACTGTTCAGTCGTTTCGAGTCGGGTCCTGTACCGCTGCAGCGGCTTCGACGATGATCTCTCTCATCGCGAGTTCGGCGGCCTCGGGGTCCCTGAGTCTGATCGCCCGCGCCACGTCGTCGTGTAACGCGATCGCCGCCGGGTTGGGGCGCGTCGGCATCATGCCGTGATGGGTCCGTCCGGCGAGCACCTCGCCCACCACGTCGCTGAGCGCGCGAAACATCTCGTTGCCGCTCGCCTCCAGCAGTGTGCGGTGAAAGATCTTGTCGGCCAGCAAATATTGCGTCAGGTCGCCGGAGCGTCCGTGCACGACCATGTCGGAGACCGCCGCCGCAAGAATGCGGCACTGGTGTTCGTCGGCGCGCTCCGCGGCCAAGGCGGCTGCGACGGGTTCGAATCCGCGACGTAGTTCCGAGAGGGTCAGCAGGAAGCCGGTCCGTTCGCCGGCGTCGAGCCGCCAGCGGATGAGCCGTGGATCGAAGACGTTCCAGCGGTCTCGTGCTTGCACCGTGATGCCGACGCGTCGACGCGAGGCGACCAGACCCATGGATTCGAGGACGCGGATCGCCTCTCGGGCGACCGTGCGTGAGACCCCGTACTCGACGCCGACGCTGTCGAGGGTCAGTACCGCACCGGCCGCGTGATCACCGGACACGATTCTGGTCCCGATTCCGGTCAGAACACTGCCATGGAGTTCGCCGACAGCCGCATCTGAAGCCATGACAAATATCCTCTCATTCCGGTGTGCTACGAGTAAACAGCTGCCTTATCAGTAGTGCGGGTTGCAAAAGTATGATCTTTGGAGCAATATGTGTGACCGGCAGCACAGACGGGCAAGGAGAAGTCATGGGATCACCACTGGTCGTGATGGGTGTGTCCGGTTCGGGTAAGTCGACGGTCGGTGCAGCGATTGCCCAACGTCTTCGGGTCCCCTTCGCGGATGCAGACGACTTCCATCCACCCGAGAACATCGCGAAGATGTCGTCGGGTCAGGCACTGGACGACACCGACCGGTATCCCTGGCTCGACACGATCGGGGAGTGGCTCGCCGGCCACCCCGACGGTGGCGTCATGAGTTGCTCGGCGCTCAAGCGCAAATATCGCGATCAACTGCGGGCTCACTGCCCCGATGTTCGTTTCGTTCACCTGGACGGAACTCACAGCGTCATCACCAAGCGGCAGGCCAGCAGGCCCGGACACTTCATGCCGCCGTCGCTGCTCGCCTCACAGTTCGAGACCCTCGAAGCGCTCGGCGACGACGAGCGCGGCGTGGTCATCGACATCGATCAATCCATCGACGACATCGTCGACGACTTCATCGCCACAACCACAACCGAGGAGAACTGATGTCCGCACAATCGGTGGTCTTGCTTGCCGCCGACGCTGAACTGCCCGAGCCGGTAGCCGCCGGCTGGCAGCTGATCGTGGCAGCGCTGGCCGGTATCGCGGTCATCGTCGTCCTCATCACGATCGCGAAAGTCCACCCGTTCCTGGCGCTGGTCTTCGGCGGTCTGACGGTGGGTGTGGTTGCCGGGGAGGCGATCCCGACTGTCCTGGAATCCTTCACCGACGGCTTCGGGTCCACGGCAGCGGGGGTCGGCATCCTGATCGCGCTGGGCGCGATGTTCGCCAAATTGCTCGCCGATTCCGGCGGCGCCGACGAGATCGTCGACACCATCGTCGGCCACGCCTCGCCGCGTATGTTGCCGTGGGCGATGGCCCTGGTGGGCGCCATCATCGGGTTGCCGATGTTCTTCGAGATCGGCCTCGTTCTCCTCATGCCGGTCATCTACCTGGTGGCCCGACGCTCGGGTCTGTCGCTGATCACCGTCGGTATCCCCGCCCTTGCCGGCCTGTCTGCCATGCATGGCTTCGTGCCGCCCCATCCGGGACCGCTGGTCGCGATCGACGCGCTCGGTGCGGACCTCGGCACAACACTCGCACTCGGTGTCGTGGTGGCTGTCCCGACGATCATCGTCGCCGGCCCACTCTTCGGGAAGCTCGCAGGCAAATGGGTTGTGCTTCCGGTGCCGACCACGTTCGATGCCGACCCCGCCGACGGCGTGACCACTAAACGACCGTCCTTCGCGATCACCCTCTTCAGCGTTCTGCTCCCGGTCGTGTTGATGCTGGGCAAGGCCATTGCCGAGATCTTCATCGAGAACGACGACCAGATCGTGCGTCAGATCCTCGACGTCTTGGGTACGCCTGTCATCGCCCTCCTGATCGCGGTGGTGGTCGCGATGTTCACGCTTGGCCGTGGGTCAGGGATGGACCGGGACACCATCGCGAAGTGCACCGGTGCAGCCCTCCCGGCCATAGCCGGGATCCTGCTCATCGTTGCTGCCGGTGGTGGCTTCAAGCAGGTGCTGGTCGACAGCGGAATCGGCACGCTCCTGGCGGACTGGGCGAGCGACGCGAACGTGTCGGTGCTCCTGCTCGGCTGGGTTCTCGCGGCCCTGATCCGGCTCGCGACCGGCTCGGCGACGATTGCGACGATCACCGCGTCCTCGCTGATGCTCGGACTGATCGACGGTCTCAGCAGCGGTGAGATCTCCCTGCTGGTGCTGGCGATCGGCGCCGGCTCGGTGTTCTTCTCCCACGTCAACGACGCCGGCTTCTGGCTGGTGAAGGAATACTTCGGTATGAGCGTCGGACAGACGATCAAGACCTGGTCGATCATGGAGACGGTGTTGTCCGTGAGCGGTCTGATCGTGGTGCTGTTGCTCGGGTTGGTGATCTAACCGGAAGACGCACTGCGCCACAGCGAAACGCGCCGGTTGCTACCGGCGCGTTTCGTGGTGGATAGCGCCTTGTTCAGGGGGCGGCGGTACGGGCGTTCGGATCGAAGCCGCCGGGGATCTCGTAGATGTCACCGTCGAACCCGGCCCGGAACAGCCGCCCGTCCGAGAAGCCTGCTCCGCCGCGGCCGTAGGTGACGACACTCGAGCCCGGGAGCCCGGAGGCCAACGCGCAGAACTGGTTCGGCCCGGTCACCCGCAGGATCTCGCCGCTGATGTCGGTGGGCACGATCGGACGGTCGCGGGAATCGAGCGTCAGGCCGTCGGCCGCTGCGATGACGTCGCCGCCACCGAATGTGACCAGGGACTGGGGCGCGCCGGGATTGCGGAGAGGAATGCGGCTCACGCCGGGATTGACGAAGGTACGCGAAACGTACAGGTAAGCATCGTCATTGCCGAGCACGGCGCCGTTGGCACTGGGCAGCCGCGCCCAATCTGCCTGGACGGCGCCGTTCGGGAACACCCTGCCGACCAGAGATCCGAAGTCGTTGGTGGCGAAGGTGACCCCGTTGGCCGCGACCGCCAGGCCGTTCGCGGCGCTGAGTCCGCCGGCGAATGGTGTCAGGCGCCCGGTCGCCGGAGTGAACTTCGCGATCGATGCCGCGCGTAGGGCATCGCCGACCAGTACGCGGGGATCCGCCCCGTAGCCGACCAGGAGCGTTCCGTCCGGGGTCCAGGCCAGGGCGCCTCCGCCGTTGCCGCCGGGGACGGTTGCGACCGGCACGGCTCTGGCTCCAGGGCGGTCGACCCGATAGAGGCGACCGGTGACGATGTCGGTTGTGTAGAGCCTGCCCGCCGGATCGACCGTCACGCCTTCGAGGGCGGCTCCGGGGATGCGGGCGACCAACACGGGGGCCTGCCCGGCACCGGGGCAGATGCCCGCGGCACTCGCCGCCGGGATGCTCACCAAGGACACGGTGACCGCGACCAGCGCGCTGACCACTGCGAGACGAAGAACCGATCGCACATTTGACTTCGACATGGTTGCCTCCCGGGCTGGGCTGAGAGTTCAAGACTAGGTGAGGGCGGTCACGGACGGCCTACCTGTCGGGTTTGTCGCGATTCGGAAACCCCTTTTCTGGACTGATTCCAGATAAGCGCGTAGGGTGGTGTCATGGCAACGGAACATGAACACCACGACGTGCGGCAGCAGCTGCGCGACGTGGGCCTTCGTGTGACGGCGCCGAGGGTGGCGGTGCTCGATGTACTGGAACGCCATCCGCACTCGACCGCCGATTTCGTGGCCGATCAGGTTCGCGGCCGACTGGGCGGCGTATCGACGCAGACGGTGTACGACGTCTTACGGGTGTCCTCCGAGCGCGGGCTCCTGAGGCGTATCGAACCCGCCGGGTCGCCGGTCCGGTATGAGAGAAGAACCGGCGACAATCACCACCACGTTGTCTGTCGCAACTGCGGTGTGATCCGGGATGTCGACTGCGCCACGGGGGTGGCTCCCTGCCTGGCCCCGGACGTCGACCACGGTTTCGTCATCGACGAGGCAGAGGTGACGTACTGGGGACTGTGCCCGGTCTGTCACGCGGCCGGCGCGCACTGACTCTGCCAACACACGCTTTTCCGCTCGCAACATCACTTGTGCGGCGAACACTCTTTTCGTCGTACTCGAAACAGGAGGCAAGCAATGACCCCGACAACGACCACCAATTCCGGAATTCCCGTCGCGAGCGACAATGAGTCGTTGACCGCAGGAACCCAGGGCCCGATCCTCCTGCATGACCACTACCTGATCGAGAAGCTCGCCCAGTTCAACCGCGAGCGAGTGCCTGAGCGGGTCGTCCACGCCAAAGGTGGTGGCGCCTATGGTGAATTGACGATCACAGGCGACGTCTCCAAGTACACGAAAGCCAAGTTCCTGCAGCCGGGCAAGACCACGGAGTCGCTGGTGCGGTTCTCTACGGTCGCCGGCGAACAGGGCAGCCCTGACACCTGGCGCGATCCCCGCGGTTTCTCGATGAAGTTCTACACCGAGGACGGCAACTACGACCTCGTCGGAAACAACACGCCGATCTTCTTCATCAAGGACCCCATCAAGTTCCCAGACTTCATCCGGAGTCAAAAGCGGCTTCCCGGTTCAGGTTTGCGTGACCACAACATGCAGTGGGATTTCTGGACCCTGCGTCCGGAGACGGCACATCAGGTGACCTGGCTGATGGGGGATCGCGGCATACCCAAGAGCTGGCGACACATGGACGGGTTCGGTTCGCACACCTACCAGTGGGTGAACGAAGCGGGAGAACGGTTCTGGGTGAAGTATCACTTCAAGACGGACCAGGGCATCGAGTTCCTCACCCAGGCGAAGGCCGACGAGCTGGCAGGCACCGACCCGGATTACCACCGCCAGGATCTCTACGAGGCGATCGAGCGGGGCGAGTTCCCCACCTGGACCTTGAAGATCCAGGTCATGCCCGTCGATGAGGCGGAAGGGTATCGGTTCAATCCCTTTGACCTTACCAAGGTCTGGTCGCAGCAGGACTATCCGCTGATCGAGGTCGGCAAGTGGACGCTGAACCGCAACCCGGCCAACTTCTTCTCCGAGATCGAACTCGCTGCGTTCGAACCATCGAACGTGGTTCCCGGCATCGGGTTCTCGCCCGACAAGATGCTGCTCGGACGTGTCTTCAGCTATGCGGATGCGCATCGCTACCGGATCGGCGCCAACTATTCGCACCTCCCGGTGAATTCAGCCAAAGCGGCCGTCGTCAACACCTATTCCAAGGAAGGTGCGATGGCGTACAACTTCAGCGCACCCGACGTGCCTGTGTACGCGCCGAACTCCTTCGGTGGACCGCATGCGGACCCGAACGCCGCCGGCGATGAAGGGGTGTGGGAGTTCGACGGGCAGGCGGCCCGGGCCGGCTATATCGACCATCCCGAAGACGGCGACTTCACGCAGGCCGGCACCCTGTACCGCGAGGTGCTCGACGATGACGCGCGAGAACGGTTGGTGGGCAACATCGTCGGACACGTTTTGGGCGGCGTCACAGAACCGGTCCTGTCCAGGGTTTTCGAGTACTGGAGCAATGTCGACCCGGAACTGGGCAAGAAGGTCGAAGAGGGTGTACGTGCCGGGGCATGAATCAGCGCACGGCAGCGCCCGAACCGTACAAGCAACACCGCAAGGAAAGGATCAATCATGACAAACCCCATCACCAGCACATTGAACAATGACCAGCAGGGTGTCGCCGGAAAGGCGTTGCAGGACACAGTTGTCGATCTGATCGACCTGTCTCTCATCGCCAAGCAGGCGCACTGGAACGTGGTCGGTCAGCAGTTCCGGTCGGTCCACCTCGAACTCGACGAGCTCGTCACCGCGGCACGTGATTTCACCGACGCCGCAGCAGAGCGGGCCACCGCGATCGGAGTGAGTCCCGACGGCCGCTCCGAGACGGTGGCAAAGACCGCAGGCACCAAGGGTTTCGGTGCGGGCTGGACCAAGGATGTCGACGTGGTGACGGCCATCGTCGCCAATATCAAGACCGTGGTCGACGGATTGCGCCGGCGCATCGAGGTGACCGAGAAGGCCGATCCTGTCACGCAAGATCTGTTGATCTCGATCGCTGCACGCCTGGAGCAGCTGCATTGGATGTGGCAGGCACAGGTCGCATGACCTGACCTCGAAGACCGACAGGTGTCATCCCCCCGTGATGCCTGTTGTCGAGAGCCCCCTGGCGGCCCAGCCCGATGGCCGCAGGGGGCTTTCGTGTATCCGTGTGCGGTTGGTCGACTCGTGTGCACGGTGAGGCCTGGCGACGTACATTCTTGTCGTGGTAAATCCGCAGGACTCACATCCCGAGTTGCCCTCGGACCCGGACACCGGACCCACCCGGCCCCTGCACCTGCGACCGGGTGCACTGACGTGGATCTTCGCCGGAGGCGTGGTCGGTACCAGCGCTCGGTACCTGCTCGAGAAGGCATACCCCTTTCACGCTCCCGAGTGGCCGTGGGCGACGTTTGTGATCAACCTGATCGGTGCTTTCATGCTGGGGGTCGCCCTGGAAGCACTGGCCCGCCTCGGTGATGACACCGGATGGCGTCAGCGGGCCCGCTTGCTGTTCGGAACCGGATTCTGCGGCACCTTCACCACCTACAGTGCGTTCGCGCTGGAGACGTCGTTGATTCTTCGTGAAGGAGATGTCGCGACTGCGGCGGGTTATACGGTCGCAACAGTGGTCGCGGGCGCGCTGCTGGCCTGGGCGGGTATCGCGGTGGCCGCGGCCATCCATACGCGAGCGGCGGCAGACCGGTGATCGTCTGGGTGGCGCTGGCAGGTGCGTTCGGTGCGGTCGTGCGTTTCGTGATCGATTCCGAGTGCAAGCGGCGCCTGCCGTCGCCGTTCCCATGGGGCACCGCGATCATCAACGTCACCGGATCCCTGATCATCGGCCTCATCGCGGGGATCGTCATCTTCCACGCCGGCGCGTCAGAGTTACAGGCCATCGTCGGCACCGGATTCTGCGGCGGCTACACCACTTTCAGCACGGCCAGTTTCGAGACGGTGCGTCTGACCCAGCAGGGTCGCTCAGGGCTGGCGGTGGGCTATGCCGCCGGATCCCTGATGATTTCCGTGGCCGCCTGCGCCGCGGGCCTGGCGCTGGTCTACGCCGTGTGAGCAACGACTGCGTCAGTAGGCCTGCTGCTGGCCCATCTGCTGCTGAATCCGTTGATTCAGACGCTGCAGACCCATCGTGGACAGTCCCGGGATCTGGCTCTCCAACGTGCGCACCAGGTTGTGATCGTTGATGACCTTCTCGCTGGACTGGATCAAGACCGTGCCCGAGCCGGTGAAGTCGAATTGCTGTTCCTCACCACTCGCGGCCCCCATCATCGCAGCGCCCGCTGCCATGAAGCCTGTGATCCAGCTCTGGTCGTAGTGGTGGCTGGGTGAGGGGCAATCGGCCCATCCGACAAGGGCTTCGGGATCCACGCGCAGCGGGGGTTCGGCGAACATGACCGGACCGTTCGACGAGGCGAGAAACTTACCGGTGCCGATGAGCGTCAGGTAGCCGGGCACGATCGATTGATTGAGCTGCAGTCCTGGTTCGAAGGCGAGGAGATTGGCCGCCCGCACCGTCAGATTGCCGTCCTCGAGGTCGTAGGAGTTGATGTCGTAGCCACGGTCGCCGATGATCAGGGTGCCCTGACCCTGGGCGATGATGTAGTCGCCCATGTACAAGGGGGCGCTGATCGTACCTGCCAGCTGCTGCATCATCGCCGTCTGCATGCCTTGGATCAGCGCTTGGAACTGCATCTGTCCGTAGTACGCGATCATCGCGCCCTTGGACATGATCCACGGCTTGGTCAGCTGCATGTAGTAGGCGTAGGTGTTGCCGGGGATGTTGTCGTCGCCCTGCAACATGGACGGGTTCAAGATGTCGCTCATGGCTTTCCCTACAGCTTCTCTTCGGAGGCTTGCACGAATACGGTTCCCTGGCCTTGGCATTGCAGTTGCATAGCTTCTCCGGCGCCGCGGCCGACAGCGTCACGCCAGCCCGCCGTCGACTTCAACTGGGTTTGCACGTTGCCGAACGTGCCGACGAAGGCCTGTGGGTCGACGATCACCGGGTACTGCCCGCCGACCTGGATCTCGAGCACTTCACCATGCGCGAGGAGCACCACCGACCCCGTGCCCTGCAGTTGGGTGGTGAACATGCCGTCGCCGGTGAGGGCGCCGGTCGCCGCGCCCCGCAGGGCCCCCATCAGGCCGCCGCCGCGACCGCCGCCTCCGCCGCCACCCTGCGACGTCATCGAGACGATCGAGGCCTGCAGCCCGGCGGTGTACCCGAGGGTTCGCGAGGCGTCGGCGGTGACTTGTCCGCCCTGTGGCATGTCGATGACATGCACTGCGAGACCGGCGAATCCGTAGTGGACCTCACCGTTGCCCTGCGCCAGCATGGTGGCCTCGTGCTCGCCGCGCATCATGCGTCCGGCCATGCCGGCGATCGCCCCCATGCCGCCCATCCCCGGCATGCCTCCGCCGCCACCCGGTACCTGATGGGGCGAGAAATGGACCTGCCCGGTGTAGAAAAGCATCGCACCCTTGCGTGCGACCACACCGCCCGCTTGTCCGACGTTGACCTTCACGACCTTTGAGTTGATCTTCTGGAATACCATGCCATTCACCGTTCCGCCGGTTGGATCGACACGACGCCCTGGCCCTGCCAGCGCAGAGAAAATGCCTCGCCGCCGTCCTGCCCGATCATCGAACGCCAGCTGACGTCAGTCACAAATGATTGCTGCAGTTGGCCTTTCGCAGAAACGAAGGCGTCCGGATCCACGACGAGGGGAAGGTTGGGGTTGACCTCGAGGTGGATCAGCGGCCCGCCCGCCGACAAGAGGGCGACCTGACCCGTTCCGGTCACGGTGGTGGTGAAAAGACCCTGTCCGCTGGACATTCCGCCCAGTCCGGAGAACTGGACATTCGTTTGCAGATTGCCTGCCATCGCGAGCAGCTGCCGCGATTCCACCTGGATGGTCTCGTTGTTCAGTTGCAGCACAGTCGTGTACTGCGCCTGGATGGCCAGGTGCACGATCCCGTTGCCGGTGCACTCCATCAGTTTGAGCGACTCGCCCGTGGCCTTCTGTTTCAGGCCGGCCACCAGGCCGGAGCCGCCGCCGAATCCGGCCGACTTGAACTCCACCTGACCCTGGTAGGAAACCATCGATCCGCTCACGGCCTTGATCGAGGAGTTGTTGAGCCGCGCCTCCACGATGCGCTTGGTCAATCCTAGTAACTCGGCCATGTCACCGATTCCCCTTCAGAGGTGATCCCTCGCGTCTGCGATACCGGAGTAATCGTAGGCACCCCAGGCCATGGAGAACAGCTCAATAGACAGTTCAAATGACTGCACCCGCGGGGCGAAGGGGAGGGAGCTCGACCGTCGTGACAGCTGTAACGTGTTACAGGTGGATGATGTCGCGTGGGGTGGAGTCGGTGCCGGGATCTTTGTATTCGCGCTGGTGGTCGGGGTCGGTCTGTACGTCCGGTACCGACAGCAGGAGGCGACCCGCCTCGACCGAGACGTCGATCTTGCGGGCAAACTGCGGGCGATCGCAGCTGATGACCCGGTACGCGGCGCGGCTGTGGACGAGTTCGAGACCGCCATCTACGAGCGTCTGTTCTACGTTTCCACGGTCGGCCCGCGGGCCAGGGGTGCGGCGTGGGCACTGCTGGGAGCCGTTCTCGGCGCATTCGGATCGCTCTGGGTGGCTGACGGTTCGGCGATTGTCCAGAAGTCTGTCCATTACGGTTTCGCCGCGCTGGCAATCGGTTTCGCCCTGACGTTCCTGGTGTTCCTGGCGCTGACGATCTACGCGGCCACCAGCTTGCCGAGGATCTCGTTCGAGGATTCCTACCAGGCCGAGTCCGACGCCGACTGATCTGGCCTCAACTGGCCGCGGTGCCGAACCGGGTGCGGAAGGCGGTCGGTGTGATGCCGACGATTGCCGCGAAGTGATGGCGCAATAGGGTCGCCGAACTGAAGCCGACCTGGCGGGCGACCTCTTCGATCCCGAGATCGGTGGTCTCGAGCAGACTTTGAGCGGCGAGTACACGCTGCTCGGTCAGCCAGCGCAGGGGACTGGTGCCCACCTCGTCGGCGAACCGGCGCGCAAACGTCCGGGCCGACATGTGCGCCCGGGTCGCCAGGTCCGCGATGGCGATGTCGGCGCTCAGGTTCTGCAGCATCCAGCCGAGCACCTCGCCGAAACCATCCGTGTCACACACGGGGACGGGCGCTTTTACGAATTGACGTTGGCCGCCCTCGCGCTGCGGGGGTACGACCATCCGGCGGGCGATCTTGTTCGCGATGGTGGGTCCGTGTTCTTTCCGGACCAGGTGCAGGCTGGCATCGATCCCCGCGGCAGTGCCTGCGCTGGTGATGATGTTGCCCTCTTCCACGTAGAGGACGTCGGTGTTGACCTGCACGTGGGGGAACAGCTCGGACATCTCTTTGCCGTATCGCCAGTGGGTGCTGGCCGACAGGCCGTCGAGCAGACCGGCTGCGGCGACCACGAAGGACCCGGTGCACACCGACAGGATGTACGCCCCTCTTGCATCGGCGGCCCGCAAGACGTCGAGCACCTCTTCGTTGAAGTCGGAGCGCACCTGGCCGGCGGGGATGGCGATGAGGTCGGCGTCGGCGCACGCGTCGAGTCCGTACTGGGGGATCACCTGGGCGCCGGTGGTGAAGTTCAGTGGCGTACCCGGATTGATGCCGCAGACCCGGAAATCGAAGCGCGGCACTCCTTCGTCTGTCCGGTCCACACCGAACACCTCGCAGACGACGCCGTACTCGAAGGCGGCGACCGGTTCTTGCAGGATGACGGCGACGGATCGGAGCATGCAGCCATTATGGCAGAAAATTTGTGGAGACTGTCAAAATGGCCAGTGGTGGCAAGAAATGTTCGCAAGCACAATTTCAGACATGGAATTCTTGTACGTTTTGATCCCAGCATTCATCGGCGTCTTCATGGTGTTCAAGGAGAACGCAAAGAAAACCGCCCACCTGCCGCGAGCTCCCTTCGGCGCCGACGCGGAGTACGGGCTCGAGGAGTGGCGGAGGTGGGCGGAAATCGAAGAACAGGACCGTCGGCGGAAGGCCGAGATGTCGGTCAGGCGACCCGGAACTCCGTGACGCCGTGGCGCTTCATGTCGTCGAGGATCGGCTTGATGTTCGTGCCGGTCTCCGGTCCGATGCAGCCGATGAAGTAGTAGGCGTTGACCATCCCGATGAGCCTGTCGCCGACCACGACCGGGCTGCCCGAGTCACCTTCGACGACACAGATCTGGCTGTAGTGCGCGAAACCGTCAGAGAACCAGGTGATGCCGCAAGTGTTGGCGGTGGTGCGTCCTTCTTTGCAGCTGATCTCGGGGAACTGCGGCGCCTGCGTACGGAGGCTGCGAATCGTCACCCCACCGATCTTCTGGACCGGGTTGACCTTGTTCGCGTCGAATCGGATGATCGCGTAGTCGAGATCGGCGTTCTTGTAGGTGACCTCACCGACGGGGCCCGCACTCTGGGCCGCCTCCGCGAAGACCTTGGTGCCGGCGGGGCCGCAGTGACCGGCGGTCAGTCCGACGAGTGCGTTGTCTTGGTCGCGACCGATCGTCGTGAGGGTGCACGCCGAGGCTTGTCCGTTGCGTTCCGGCAAGAGAATTCCGGATCCACCGCCGAGGTTGACCTTCGCGGGCGCGGCCGATGCGGTGGACACCCCCAGGGCGGTCAGTGCCAGAACAGCGCACAGAGCAGCAAAGAAGGTGCCGGTCTTCTTGATCATCAATTCCTCACGGTGGAACTTTGGTGTTGACATGAGGAACCTACCAGGTAGAGGGCGCGCAACGGTCATCGTCGGAGCCGCGCACAACAGCTCCGACGAATGACCTCACGGCCTACTGGTGCATCGGTATTTCTCGTGCTGAGAACGCTTTTCGGATCAGGCCGGCGGACGGCTGACGCACTGGGCGAGATACAGGTTTTCGCCCAAGGTCGTCATCAGCTGAAGCTGTGTCTGCAGGTAGTCGACGTGCTCTTCCTCATCGGCCAGGATCTTCTCGAGCAAGTTGGCGCTCGTGGTGTCCTGCTTCTCGCGGCACATCACGATGCCGGGTTTGAGGCGGGCGACCACATCGATCTCGATCTGCAGATCGCTCTCGAACTGTTCGCGCAGCGTTTGCCCGACCTTCAGCGAGAACAGCCGCTGATAATTGGGCAGTCCGTCGAGAAGCAGGATGCGATCGGTGATCGCCTCCGCGTGGTTCATCTCCTCGAAGGACTCTGCGCGGGTGTGCGCCGCAACTTCGGTGAAGCCCCAGCTGTCCTGCATCTTGGAGTGCAGAAAATACTGATTGATCGCCGTCAATTCACTGGTCAACTGCTCATTGAGCAGCTTGAGAACTTCCGGATCGCCTTGCATGGTTTCTCCTCACGTCAATGACACCTGACGTCTCTCATCGGGAGGGCTGTTCCTGATGGGGCTGTGGACATCACGTGTGAAAGCAATTTATCTCGGTACGATGCAGTTCGGGTGACATCCACCGGCACCGACGAGCAGGGATTGAAATTGTCCGAGCATTCGCGCATCCTGGCCTCTGATTTTTCCCTGCCCAGCGGTGAGGGAATCGTCGAGCGACTGTCCGAGAACAACGACTCACTTGCTCGGCTCGGCGCCCGGCATCTGGTGGTCTACCGCGGCCTGGACGACCCTCGGCGGGTGTTCGCGACGCTCGGACTGCATGATCGCGGCTCGATCGAGAAGCTCGTTCGTAATCCGGCGGTGTTCGATTGGTTCGACGCGGCGGGTGTGGAAGAGATTCCCCCGCTGTTCGCCGGCGAGGTGGTGGAGAAGATCGATCTGGCCTCGGCGGAGTCCGATCACTCGGGCATTCTCGTCGCGGCGATCGCTCCGGTGGCGAGCGTGCCCGCCCTGGTCGGTGCGGTGCGGAAGAGTCTGCGGAGGTTCATCTCCGCCGGCGTCCGCCGGGTCTGGATCTACCAGGCGCTCGACGACCGCCAAGAAGTGATGATCTTGCAAGAACTCGACACCGAGGAGAACGCGGTCGCGTGGGTGGAGCATCCCGACGCCGCCGCCGAGTGGATGTCGGGGGCCGGTGTCGGGGTGTATCCGCCGTTGTTCGTAGGAAAGCTACAGCGGATCCTGGACCTGCAGCCGCAGACCTAGTCCGGGACCCCTCATGTACGTCTGTCTGTGTCAAGGAGTCACCAGTCACGTCGTCGAACAGACGGTGGCAGATGGTGCCCGGACCTCGAAGGAGGTCGCCAACGCGTGTGGCGCGGGGGCGGACTGCGGACGGTGCCGCAAGACGGTCCGGGCCATCATCGAGGCCCACTTCGCAAACAGCTCCACCGGTTGACGCCGACCGGAGGTGACGTAGCGGCTGCGCCACACTACTGTCAGCGGGTATGGCGTATTTTGTGACGGGGGCCACAGGTTTCATCGGTCGAAATCTGCTCGGCGAACTACTGGACAATCGCGACGGCGAGATCTTCGTGCTGGTGCGCAGAGGCTCGCGCCGCAAGATCGAGCGACTCATCCGGCAATGGGATACCGATCGGGTCACCCCGGTCGTCGGGGACCTGCAGGCCGACAATCTCGGAGTCGACCCGGCGTGGATCGCCGACCATCGGGGCGACATCGACCACTTCTTCCACCTCGCGGCGATCTACGACATGACCGCCTCGGACGAGGCCAACGAGATGCTGAATGTCGGCGGTACCCGAGCGGCAATCTCTCTGGCCGAGGCACTCGACGTCGGGTGCTTTCATCAGGTTTCCTCCGTCGCGGCGGCAGGTGAGTTCCGCGGCCGGTTCGACGAATCGATGTTCGACGAGGGCCAGGAACTGCTGTCGGCGTACCACCGCACCAAGTTCGAATCCGAACGCATCGTCCGTGACGAGGCCACTGTCCCCTGGCGCGTCTACCGGCCGGCGATCGTCCTCGGACACTCGGAAACGGGCGCGATGGACAAGATCGACGGGCCGTACTACTTCTTCCCGCTGTTCAGGCGGATGCGAGATGCGCTGCCAGGGGCGCTACCGCTCCTGGGCGTCGACCTCGGGGACACCAACGTGGTCCCGGTCGACTACGTCGCGCGAGCAATGGATCACCTGGCGCATCTGCCCGGCCGAGACGGCGAAGCCTTCCACCTGGTGAACCCGAAACCACAGAACACGGTCGGGATGGTCAACACGTTTGCCGCAGCCGCGGGCGCACCCAAGTTCGCGGTACCAGTCGACCGTTCGGTGACCGACCTGGTGCCGACGTATCTGCTGCCCCGCGCCCTGCAACCGAGCTCCCTGCTCGGCACCGTCGTACGGTCGGGTCCGGCGCAGTTCGCCCTCCGGCAGACCATCGGGCGGTTGGGAATACCGCCCGAAGTCCTTGCGCACGTGTCGTTCCCGGGAACCTTCTCCTCCTACGCGACGGAGGAGGCCTTGGCGGGGTCCGGCATCTCGGTGCCCGAACTCGACACGTACGCGGCCAACCTGTGGACCTATTGGGAACAGTTCCTCGACGACTCGATCAAATCCGATCGCAATGTCGTGAAGGCGCTGTCGGGCAAAACGGTGGTGATCACCGGCGCCTCGTCCGGAATCGGACTCGTCACGGCCGTCAAGGTCGCGAAAGCCGGTGGCATCCCGATCCTGGTGGCCCGCGGACTCGACAAACTCGAGGCGACCAAGGATCTGATCGAGGGGCAGGGCGGCACCGCCTACGCATACGGCTGCGACCTGTCGGACCTCGACGCGATCGACGCGCTGACCAAGCAACTCGGCGACGATTTCGACCACATCGACTTCATCGTCAACAATGCCGGCCGCTCGATTCGCCGGTCGTTGAAGCTGTCGGAAGACCGGTTCCATGATTTCGAACGGACCATGCAGCTCAACTACTTCGGTGCGATCCGGCTCGTGATCGGTCTGCTGCCGACGATGCGTGCACAGGGCGGTGGCCACATCGTCAACGTCTCATCCATCGGGGTGCAGACCAATCCGCCTCGATTCAGTGCCTATGTCGCGTCGAAGGCGGCGCTGGATTCGTGGTCGAACGTGGTGTCGTCGGAGTTGGTCGGCGACGGGATCTCCTTCACCGGGATCCACATGCCGCTGGTGCGGACACCGATGATCGCCCCCACCAAGCTCTACGACCGGTTCCCGACCATCAGTCCAGGTCAGGCCGCAGACAAGGTGATCACGGCGCTGGTCGACCGGCCACACGAGATCAACACTGCCCTGGGCAATCTCGGGTCCGTCGCGCATACCGTCACGCCCAAGCTGGCGTTTCGAATCTTGCATCTGGCCTATCAGGTGTTCCCGGACTCCGCCGCGGCGCGCGGTGATCAAGGCCGCAGCGAGTCCGAGCAGATCCTGCTGGCACGCGTACTCAAGGGCGTGCACTGGTAGCTCCCCGACCTACCCGAGGTCGGGGCGCTCAGCGTTCGGCGGGACGGTAGGCGGTCACCACCACGGCGCCACCGAGCCCGATGTTGTGTTGGAGCGCGATCTTCGCGCCGTCGACCTGACGTTTGTCGGCGGTGCCCCGGAGTTGCCACGTCAACTCGCTGGCCTGCGCCAGCCCGGTGGCTCCGAGGGGATGGCCTTTCGAGATCAGACCACCGGACGGGTTCACCACCCAGCTGCCCCCGTAGGTGGTCTCCCCGCCGTCGATCAGCTTTCCACCGTCGCCCTCACCACACAGGCCCAGCGCCTCGTATGTGAGCAGCTCGTTCACGGAGAAGCAGTCGTGCAGTTCGATGACGTCGACGTCGGCCGGCTCGATCTCCGCCTGCTCGTACACCTTTCGAGCTGCGTGGCGGGTCATGTCGGCGCCGACGATGGTGATCGCACTCTTGTCGGTGAAGGTGGTCTCGAGGTCGGTGACCATGGCCTGACCGACGATCTCCACGGCCTGCGCGGCCAGACCGTGCTCGTCGACAAAACGCTCGCTTGCCAGGACCACCGCGCCGGAGCCGTCGGAGGTCGGTGAGCACTGGAGCCTGGTCAGCTCGATCGGCTCGTAGATCATCTTCGCGGCCTTGATCTCGTCGAGCGAGTACTCGTCCTGAAACTGGGCGTACGGGTTGTTGATCGAGTGCCGGTGGTTCTTCTCGCCGATCTTGGCGAAGTGCTCGGCGGTGGTCCCGTAGCGCTGCATGTGTTCGAGGCCTGCGGCGCCGAACATCCACGGCGCGGCGGGGAATGCGAACTCGAACAGTTCCGACTCTGCGGCGATGTGGCGCATCAGTGGCTGTTCACGGTCTTGGGCTCCACCCGCGAGCGAGCCCGGTTGCATCTTCTCGAATCCCAACGCCAGCACACAATCTGCCAGTCCGCCGCGGATCGATCGAGCTGCCAGATACAGCGCCGTCGAGCCAGTGGAACAGTTGTTGTTCACGTTCGTGATCGGGATACCCGTCATGCCGAGCTCGTAGATGGCACGTTGACCACACGTCGAGTCGCCGTAGACATAGCCGACGTGCGCTTCTTCGATCTGGTCGAAGGTGATGCCGGCATCCTCGAGTGCGCTGGTGCCCGATTCCTTGGCCATGGCCGGATAGTCCCAGCCCTCCTTGCGGCCAGGCTTCTCGAACTTGGTCATCCCGACACCGATCACAAAGACACGATTTCCGCTCATCGTGTCAGCGTCTCATGATCAGGCCGATGGTATGTGCGGATCAGCGGTAGGGGCGAAAGAACTCCCGCAGTTCCTGTGCGTACAGCTCGGGCTCCTCGAACGGCGCGAAATGCCCGCCCCGAGCCGGTTCACTGACGCGCGTAACGTTCGCCGTGCGATCGAGCCACTCTCGCGGCGGCAGGACAACGTCTCCGGGAAAGAGCGAGAAGCCGGACGGCACCTGAACTCGTCGAGCGTATTGCTCGGGCGGAATCGCGCCGTTTGCCCGGTACATCCGTATCGATGAGCCGATCGTCTCGGTGAGCCAGTAGATCGTGATGTTCGTGAGGATTTCGTCTTTGCTGAAGGCGCGTTCGACGTCACCGTCGCAGTCACTCCACGCTCGCAGTTTTTCGACGATCCATGCGGCGAGGCCCGCCGGTGAGTCGTTCAATCCGACCGCAGCGGTCTGTGGTTTGGTGCGGTGAATGGCCGCGTATGCGCCCTCGGATTGTCCCCACGCCACGGCGCCGTCGACCCACTCCTGTTCGGATGGGGTGAGATTCGTTGGCGCGCCGGGGTAGAGAGGGAGTCCGGCGTCGGTACGGTGGACCGCCACGACCCGGTGCGGATTGTCGAGGGCGAGATAGCGACTCACGTGGCTGCCGATGTCGCCTCCTGCTGCGCCGAACCGTTCGTAGCCGAGGACGCCCATCAGTTCGGCGAACAGACCGGCGACAGCGACAGAGTCCAACGGATCCCCCGGCGGGCGATCGGAGTATCCGAAGCCGGGCACGTCTGGCACCACGACATCGAACGCGTCCGCGGGGTCTCCGCCGTATCTGCCCGGATCCGTCAGCAGTGACACGACTTTGGAGTACCGCCAGAAGGAGTCCGGCCAGCCGTGGCTGAGTATCAGCGGGAGTGCTGCGATGTCGGAATTCGCCCGCGCATGAACGAAGTGGATACCGAGTCCACCGATCGGGACCCGGAAACGGGGAAGCGCGTTCAACGCAGCTTCCTGAGCAGGCCAGTCGAATTCCTCGACCCAGTAATCAACCAGTTCTCGGAGGTAGTCGACATCGGTGCCGAGCGCCCATCCGCAGTCCTCGGGAGCATCTGGCCACCTGGTCCTTCGCAGACGTGCCCGCAGATCCTCGAGCGCGGCGGTGGTTGTCTTCGACGTGAACGGTTCGGGCTGCGGTGACAGGTCCGGCATAAGGTGGGATTTTATCCGAGCGCGCACCTGGTCGACCGAACCTCAGGCATTCGACGGCGTGCGGAAGTACGATCCGGCGTCGAGGTCGGCGATGAGACCGGGGCCGGTGGGCGACCAGCCCAGCAGCTCCTGGGTCACGGCGCTCGACGCCGGGACATCGAGACCGAAGAACGCTCCGATCCAGCCGAAGTGGGCTGCGGCGTCGGCAGGATCGACCGATCGGGTCGGGAGGCCGAGACCGCGTCCGATGGCTTCGGCGATCTCGCGGGTGGGGATGCCCTCTTCGCCCACTCCATGGACGACCGACCCGGCGGGGGCTTTCTCGAGTGCGAGTCGAACCAGTCGGGCGGCATCGGTCCGATGAACCGCAGGCCAGCGGTTCTCGCCGTCGCCCACATAGCCCGAGATGCCTCGTTCTCGAGCGACACCGACGATCGTGGAGATGAACCCGTGGTCGCCTTCCCCATGAACGGAAGGCGAGAATCGCAGGCTCACCGTCCGCACACCGCGTTCGGCGTACCCCAGGGCCAGGGTCTCACCACCGCCTCGGGGTGAGTCGGGTGCGCTGTTGGGATTGGAATCATGTTCGGTGAGTACACGTCCCACGCCAGCGATGGCGACGCCGGAGGCGAACAGCAGTGGCCGGTCCGAGCCAGCCAGCGTCTCGCCGAGCGCCTCTATCGCGGCCCGCTCGGTGCGGCCGGCGCCGGCGTAATCGGAGAAGTCGTGCTTGAAGGCGAGGTGGATGACGCCGTCGGATGCCTCGGCACCCGCGCGCAGGCTGTCGAGATCATCGAGGCTGCCGCGGTGTACGTCGGCCCCGATCTCGGAGAGTGCTGCGGCCGCCGCGTCCGATCGGGCAAGGCCCACGACCTGGTGGCCTGCGCCCTGGAGTTGGGGCACGACGGCTGAGCCGATCCAGCCGGAGGCTCCGGTGATGAAAATGCGCGTGAGGTCTCGCTTTCTCGAAGTGATGTCAGTAACTGACATCACCGACTGTAGCACTGATGTCAGTCACTGTCATCGTCTACTGTTGGTCGGTGGGACGATGGGAATCAGATGCGCGTGGCCGACTCATGGCAGCGGCGATGGAGCTCTATGGTGAGCGTGGGTTCGAGCAGACGACCGCCCGTGAGGTCGCCGACCGCGCCGGCGTCACCGAGCGCACCTTCTTCCGGCATTTCACTGACAAGCGCGAAGTGTTGTTCTCGGGATCTCAGCTTCTGCAAGAGCTCATCGTCGGCGCCGTTGCCGAGGCGTCGCCGGAGATGGATCCGGTTGCGGTGGTCGGGGTCGCGATGGAAAGTGCCAAGGTCTATTTCGATCGGGATCAGGCGCGGCGCCGGAATGCCCTCATCATCTCCAATCCGAGCCTTCGCGAGCGGGAGCTTCTCAAGCTGGCCAATCTGACCGTCGCTGTGGCGCAAGCACTTCGGGAACGAAACGTCGCTCATCTACCTGCGCAACTTGCCGCCGAGGTCGGGGTGAGTGCCTTCAAGGTCGGATTCGAGGTCTGGATAACCGACGGCTGCACCGACGACTTCGACGTGTGTGTCCGGCGCACGCTCGATGTGCTGCGCGAGATCGTCTCCGAGGATTGACCTTTCGACTTCACAGATGCACCCGTTTCGGTCAAACGCTCCAGCTTGCAGCCGGAGCGTTTGACTGAAACGGGTGGATTTGCAGTCACTTTCGGCCAGGGCGGCCGAATTGTCAGAGGCCCGTGGCATAGTCGACAATATGTTCGAAGAGCGGATGGAAGCAGCGTTCCGGGGTCTGGGGGTGTCGACCCCACATCTGCTGCGTCCGCGCGAACTCACCACATCTATGCAGCAACTCGCTCACGTGAAAGGCCTTGCTGCCTGGTCTGAATATGCGACCGCTGCCGAGATCCATCGGCAGTTGGCCCAGCCCACCGCCGAGGTGGACGTGCGCCAACTAGACGGATGGGCACATTGCTCGGCGCGGGTAGGAGCAGCGCTCGGGGTGACGCCGGGATGGGCCGACAACGTGATCCGCCGGGGCCTGGCCTTGCGCGACCGACTGCCGCAGGTGAACGAGGCACTGCGAGCAGGCCGGGTCGCGCCCCATCACGTCGGCGATATCGTCTCGCGCACCGAACTGGTCGACGGCATGCCGTGGTCGGCGTCGGTGGATGGGGAAATTGCCGAGATGTTGTGGCGCGACGGTGCCTGGTCCGCCGATCGGATGCGAAACATGGTCGATCAGATCGTGTTCCGCCATGACCCCGAGGGGGTACGGGAACGCCGGTCCCGGGCCAGAGACGGCCGGAACTTCAAGCGGTACGCCACCGCCGACGGCATGGCCGATGTGGTGGCGTCGATGACCGCCGAGAACGCCCTGCTCTTGGAGAAGCGGGTGCAGCAGTTGGCCACTCAGGTCTGCGGGAACGATCCCCGCACGACACCGCAGCGTCTGTCGGATGCGATGTTCTGTGCCACCATGGACGTCGACTTCCTTTGCCAGTGCGGTGATTCCGAAGGTTGTGAGTTCGCGCGTCCGCACGACAGTGACGGTGACAGCGACGGCGGCACACAGTTCGTGGTTCACGTCGTGATGGATCAAGCGACCGTCGAAGGGCGAGCAAACAACGCCGCGCTGATGGACGGTCATGGGGTGATCTCAGGTGACCACGCCCGCGAGATCGCCCGCAGGCCCGACGCCCGAGTTGCTCCGCTCGGTGGTGAACTGGCTAAGGACGTCCTCGATCAGCCGTCATCGGTGCCCGACTCTGCCGCAGATGACCTGCATACCCCTGCGGCGAAGGAACTTAGTCCCGAGGAGCTGCTTGACGAGATCAAGCGCCTGGTCAAAGCCAAAGAAGACGCGAAACGTCCACCGACGAAAGAACCAAACGTCCGCGCAGACGAAAATGGCGCTCGGGCAGAGGAATCCTCGTCAGCTGACTTTGACGATTCGATTGATGACAAGGGCCACTCCGAACACGACCACGACCACGACCACGGCCACGGCCACGATCGTGCGGACAACGATCGTCTTCCGCAGCCCGAAGGAGAAGCCGACTCGACCCATCCGGCGCACGGTGCCCAAGCTTCGGAGGATGTGCCGCCCGACCACAGTTCCGAAGCAGCGGAATCTGGGCACACCGACACGGCCAAGGCCGGTAATACTGCCGAACCCGAGGATCCCGTCGACGCACACACCGAGCATCCGAGAACCGAATCGACAGAAACCACAGGTGAGGATTCACAACCGAACACACCGGAGCCGAAGCCTCCCGCGCCAGAATCAGAAGCCGCATGTGAGCGCCCGAACCGGGCCGAACGTCGCCGGCGGCGCACACGGAAAACCCAGACAGCACTGCCGAAGTCGCAACCGGGCAACGCTTATCGGCTGTCGGCTGCCCTCAACAGGTTTGTCCGGATCCGTGATGCCTACTGCACCTTCCCCGGCTGTCGAAGGCCCGCTTGGAAATCGGAAGTCGACCACACCGACGAATACGACCACGACAACCCCGACGCTGGGGGACAAACCAGCGCCGAAGGCACCAAGTGCCTGTGCAAGTTCCATCATCTGCTCAAGACGTTCGGCAACTGGATCGACTTCCAGGTCACCGACGAAAACGGACGCACCCGCATCGTCTTCATCAGCCCCGAAGGAGTTCGATTCCACGGACCGGCATGGTCAGGAGAAGACCTCTTTCCTGCGCTGTTGGACATGACGTGGCGCGACGCTGGACCTCGCCGGGGAGCGCCGCCCGACATGCCAACGCGCGGGCGAACCCGACTGGCGGATAAATACGCCCGCCGCCGCGCAGAACGGAACCGCAACCGTCGACGGATCGAAACGCCGACACCGCCGCCGCCTCCTCCGGAACAATGCGCCGAACACGACGGCCCGCCGCCACCGTTCTAGGTCGTCGGCCAATGGACGAGCACGTCGTCGCGAAAACGTTTGAGGTCGAGAATCTTCTGCTCAGTGGAGACATCGCCGCCGCTGTAGAGGAGCCACGGCATCGTCAGGATGTGGGTGATCCCGGCGGCCTCGGCATACCGGTAGTGGTCGGTGGTGAAGGCGTCGGTGAGGGGCGCGATGATGGAGAAGTCGGTGCTCGTCCGTCCGTATTGCTCTCGGAGTTCTTGCAGGCGGACCGTTGTGGTGATCGCCTCGTCCGTGGTCATGAGGTCGCCGATCCAGCCATCGTGCTGGGCGGCCCGGTGGAACGCGCGGTCGGACAGTCCACCGATCAGAATAGGGATTCGTGGTGGTGTAGGAGACATCTCCACTCGGGGGACGCTGTAGCTCTCGCCGTCGAACTCGGTCCAGCCCGGAGTCCACAGAGACTTCATCAGTTCGACCATCTCGTCGGTCCGCCGGCCGCGGCCCTCGAAACGCGCGCCCATCAGCTCGAACTCATCTCGACTCCAGCCCACCCCGAGACCGAGTTCTACCCGGCCACCGCTGAGCACCGAGGCCGTACCGATGGCCTTGGCGGCGGTGAAGGGGTCACGCAGGGCCGCGATGTACACCGTGTTGACGAATCGCAGTCGGCTGGTGCACTGCGCGAGGCTGCCGATCAGAACCCACGGATCTGGCCAGTCGGTGAACCGATCCCAGCGTCTCGCTCCGTCCTCGGTGTAGGGATACGGCGTTGCCATCTCTTCGAAGTCGACGACGTGGTCGGGGATGCCCAAACCGTGATAGCCGAGTTCGTCTGCTGCGCGGGCAATTTCGATAACCTCTGCGGTGGGTAGAAACGCAGTGCTGATGTAGAACTTCACAAAGTGGACAGTAGTCTATTTCTCGGTCCGAGCAGAAGGTCCTCGCAGACCCACTGCCACGGCGTCAGAATCCGAGGTCGCGGCCGATCAGATCCTTCATGATCTCCGTGGTTCCACCGAAAATCGTCTGGATTCGCACATCGACGTAGGCTCGGGCCACGGCGTATTCGTTCATGTACCCATAGCCGCCGTGCAGCTGGAGGCAGTTGTCGATGACCTTCTTGCCCAGCTCGGTACACCACCACTTCGCCTTGGCTGCGTCGACTGCGGTCAGCTCGCCGGCAACGACCCCCGCGAGGCATCGGTCCACGAACTGCTCGGCGATGTCGAGTTCGGTGGACATCTCGGCGATGGTGAACCGGTTGGCCTGAAAAGAACCGATGGGCTGGCCGAATGCCTTGCGGTCCTTCGCGTACTGAAGGGTTTCCTCGTAGATGGCCCGGGCGCCGGCAATGGCCCCGATGGCGATGGACAGCCGTTCGGACGGAAGGTTCTGCATCAGATGGTAGAAACCCCGGTTCTCGGTTCCCAACAGATTCGCCGCCGGAACGCGCACGTCCGTGAAGTGCAGTTCGGCGGTGTCCTGTGCCTTCTGTCCCATCTTGTCGAGCTTGCGGCCACGCTCGAAGCCGGGCATATCGCGTTCGACGACCAGCAACGAGAACGCCTTGTGCTTGGCGGCGGGGTCGGGGTCGGTGCGGCAGACCACGATGACCAGGTCGGAGTTGATACCGGCGGAGATGAAGGTCTTGGAGCCGTTGAGCACCCAGTCATCGCCGTCACGCTTCGCGGAGGTCTTGATGCCGGAGAGGTCGCTGCCCGCCCCGGGCTCACTCATCGCGATCGCCCCGATGATCTCGCCGGAGGCAAACCCAGGGAGCCATCGCTGCTTCTGTTCGTCGGTTCCCAGTGATACGAGGTACGGCGCGACGATATCGTTCTGGAGACTAAAAGACGGTGATGCGGAACCGAACTTGGTCAGCTCCTCGACGATGACGGCGTTGAAGCGGAAGTCGTCCACCCCGCCGCCGCCGTATTCCTCGGGGATGTTGAAACCGATCAGCCCGACCTCGCCGCCCTTCTTGTACACCTCGCGATCAACCTGCCCCTCGCGTTCCCAGGCGTCGGCGTAGGGCTTGATCTCACGTTCGATGAAGTCTCGCGCCGTGGCGCGGAGTTGTTCGTGCTCGGTCTCGAAAACAAGTCTCTTCATCGAAGCTCTCCCATGCCGGTGCGGTTGCGGCCGCGGTCCGGCCAAAACCTGAGATCGGATTCACTTTACAGGTAGACTCCCAACTTGGAATGAAAAACTGAGTTTGTTCCATTGTGGGTAGAGTCCTGATGTGGCCGCTCGATTGGTCGGCCCGAAGCGATGGGGATGGTCACGCAGTGCAGACAGAAACGAAGATGAAGCTGCAGGCAGCAGCCGCAGCGGTCGTGGAGAAGTACCCGAGTTCGCCACATGCGCTGGCGCAACCACCGGTCGGTTCCGACCTCAAGCCGGTGATGGGAGATTTCGGCGCCCCGGGAATCGGGCACACCCTCGCGGGTATCGCCGACCCGCTCCGGGTCGCGCGAGACCGCTACGACGAGTTCGGGCCGGTGTCCTGGTCCGGCGTCCTCGGGATGAAGATCGTGAACCTGGTCGGCCCGGAGGCGCTGCAGCAGGTCTGGTCCAATCGCGACAAGGCCTTCTCCAGCGAAGAGGGCTGGGAGCCGATGATCGGCCCGTTCTTCCGTCGCGGAGTGATGCTGATGGACTTCGACGAGCACCTGCACCACCGCCGGATCCTGCAGCAGGCCTTCACCCGGCCACGGCTGGTCGCCTACCTCGACATGATGACGTCGCGGATCGTGAAGACGATGGATGCGTGGGAGCCGGGAGCCGACTTCCCGATCTACACCCGCAGCAAGGAGATGCTCCTGGCGATCGCGACCGAGGTCTTCGTCGGTGCCCAACTGGGACCCGAAGGGTCGAAGCTGGAGCACGCCTTCGAAGATGCGGTGAAAGGTGGGCAGGCAATCGTCCGGGCAAACATGCCCGGTGGCACGTGGTCGAAGGGTCTGAAAGGTCGTCGGATACTGCAGGAGTATTTCCGCTCTGAGCTGCCCGCCCGTCGCGCCGGGGACGGAGACGATCTGTTCAGCGTCTTGTGCCACAGCGAAAGTGATGAGGGACATACGTTCTCGGATGAGGACATCGTCAATCACATGATCTTCGCGATGATGGCCGCGCACGACACGAGCACACTCGCGGTGTCGATGCTGACCTATTACCTCGGACTCAATCCGCAATGGCAAGATCGGCTCCGCGCCGAATCCCTGGCCTTGGGGAAGCCCACGCTCGAGTACGGCGACCTCGACTCGCTACCGAGCCTCGACCTGGCCTTCAAAGAAGCGCTGCGCTTGAATGCCCCGGTCGGCATGCTGTTCCGAAAGACCTTGAAAGACACCGATGTGATGGGACATTTCATTCCGGAAGGAACTCTGGTCTCGATCAATCCGTACGCCACCATGAGGATCGCCGACTTCTGGCACGACCCCGACGTGTTCGATCCCGAGCGCTTCACCCCCGAGCGGGCCGAGGACAAGTCGCACCGATTCGCATGGGCGCCGTTCGGCGGTGGCGCGCACAAGTGCATCGGCCTGTATTTCGGTGGCATGACGGTGAAGGCGACCATGCACCAGCTCCTCCAGCGTTTCGAGTGGAGTGTGCCCGACGACTACGAGATGCCGCTGGTCTGGGGCACGGGGCCGACGCCCGCGGACGGCCTCCCGATCACGATGCGCCGCAGGACCGCGGACCGGCCGACGTCATGAGGGAGTACCGATGAGGGCGATCGCGAATCGGGAAGTCTGTGAGGGCCACGGGATCTGCGAGTCCATCGCGCCTGATGTGTTCCAGGTCGATGACGACGGAGAGGTGTCGGTGTTGGCCGACAACCCTCCCGAATCTGAAGCGAACGCGGTGCGTCTAGCCGTCGAGAGTTGCCCCGTTGCGGCGTTGTTGATCGAGGACTGACACCACAACGCTCAGCCCAGGTGCTGCAGCAACGCCCGGGCTGCCGCGACCACCGTCAGGCGATCGTGGGTGATCGCATACGTGTATTCGCGGTCCGTTCCGTCCTCGGGGCCCGGATCAAAGGCGATCAAAGCGGCGAAGAAGTGTCTGCCCAATACGATCACCGTCCACTCGCGGGCGAGCGGATGGTCATTCGGTATCGCTGTGCCCCGCACGCCGGGCGCAGGTTCGGTCGGCATGTCCACGGCAACCACGGCGACAAGGGAGTTCGACGCCGCCAGCTCGCCGTATCGTTGCTGATCGGCGCCGGTGAAGTGAACTGCCTGTTGGAAATTCGCCAGAATCGTCAGGGGCTCCCCTGACGCGAGTGCCTGCTCCTCGAAATAGTGCGAATAGCGCACAAGAACGGGACGGGTCGCCGTACGAGGTGGATCGGCGTCGAGCAGATCTGAGGGTTTCGCCGGAATGTGCAATGGATTTCCGCTGAGATGCACCCTGCGGCCGGCAGGCACCGGTGGCCAGCGCGTCGGTGGTAGTTCGGCGGGCCTGCCGAGTAGCCATCCCTGCCCGAGCGTCGCACCGAGATCGACGGCGCGCTGCAGGTGGGCCTCGGTCTCGATACCTTCGGCGAGGATCACCGCGCCGGTGGCCTCGGCATAGGCAGACACGGCCATGATGATGTGTAACTGCTCGTGATTGGGTGAACCGGCGATGAGGGTCCCATCGAGTTTCACCACGTCCGGTGCGATGAGAGACAACAGCGTCAGGGAGTCGGCATTGCGCCCCACATCGTCGAGCGCGATGCCCAATCCGCGGTGGCGGGCATCGGCGACGACGTTGAGCAATTGCGCAGGATTTCCGAGCAGGGCGCGCTCGGTCAACTCCAGGACCACCCGAAGTCCACTGGTGGAGGTGTCGAAGATGTTCCCCGAGTCCGGCGGCCGGTCGATCAGTGCGTCCGGTTCGACGTTCACGAAGATCGTCATCCCGTCGTCGAGATAGCCCAGCGACGTAACGGTGTCCAGCGCGGCATTCCGACATGCCCGATCGACCTCGGAGACGCGACCGAGTGCCCGGGACCTTTCGATGACGAGGGACGGATCGACCCCGGGCGCGTGCGGCCAGCGGGCCAGCGCCTCGGCCCCGACCACCGAATCCGCACCCAGGTCGACGATGGGTTGATACAGCGGGCGGACCTGCAGCACCGAGGCCGGTGACTCCAGGACGCGTTCGACCAGGCTCTCTTGCGTGATATCCGAGCGCGCCGGGACAGGGCGCTGCGCGGGGTCGTTCCCGGGATTTTTCACGAGCACCGGCTTTCCGGTAGGTCGCCCTCGAACGAAGTGATCGACAAATCGTCGACGCGCTGCGGCTCACGATAGTCCGCGTACGCCGCGTCGGAGCGTGAACGGTGCTCTGGACGCGGCGGCCACCGAGGCGAGAGGTGCACACTGGAGGTCGAACCCATCGACAGGAGACCCCATGAGCAACAACGGACCGTTCGGATTCGACCCTGACGATCTCGACCGCATCGCCCGCGAGGCCAGTGAGGGCTTCCGCGACATGCTGGGGCAGGTGGCCAAGGGTATGGGCCAGTCGGGAGGCGGGGGCAACCCCCTCGCGGCGATGTTCGGCGAGACGATGTTCCGAGGCGCCACCCAGCAGACCAAGCAGCCGGCGCCGACACGTGAGACGACGGGGGAGACCGGCGACGGCGTGTGGGCCATCTACACCGTCGACGACGACGGGACGGCCCGCATCGACCAGGTCTTTTCCTCCGAACTCGACGCCCTGCGCGCGCACAAGGACAACGTCGACGCGCGCCGCCGCGTTCGTTTCCTGCCCTACGGTGTCTCGGTCGGGGTCCTCGACGACGCAGAGTCGTGAACCAGCCGTCAGCTCGACCGGGCGGCCCTAGATCCACCCGTGTTCGCGGGCTTTGAGCGCGGCCTCGTACCGGTTGGACGCACCTAGTTTGGCCATCGCCGACGACAGGTAATTGCGGGCTGTTCCGGCGGACAGGTGCGCACGCTTCGCGATCTCGTCCACCGAGGCGCCATCGATCGCGAACTCCAGGACATCGGCTTCCCGGGCGGTGAGCATGCTGTCGCCCGCACTGATGGCCTCGGCAGCCAACTGAGGGTCGACGTGTCGACCACCGCCGTGGACGGTCCGGATCACCTCGGCGAGAGTCGCTGCGGATGCCGTTTTCGGGAGGAAGCCGCGCACTCCGGCGGTGAGAGCCTTCTTGAGGTAGCCGGGCCGGCCGTGGCTGGTGACGATCAGAATCCCTGCGCCCGGGCTGAGTGACAGGATCTCGATGGCCGTCTCGATTCCGTCGAGACCGGGCATCTGCAGGTCGATGACCGCGACCGCCACGGCTTCGTCGTCAGCGACTCGGGCGCGCCATGCGCTGAGAAGCTCCTCGCCCGAGTCGACATGGGTGATGACCTCGAGGTCGTCCTCGAGGTCGAGCAATGCGGCCATGGCGGAGCGGATGAGGGTTTCGTCATCGGCCAGCAGTACTGGAATCATTGTTCTCCCATAGTATTTCGAGCAAGAAACCATCGCCGGTGACAGTGGTGTCGAGGCGGGCGCCGACCGCGGTGAGACGTTCGGCGAGCCCGACGAGTCCCGAACGTTCGTCGGTGCTGTGACCGGCATCGGGGGCGCCGTTGTTGCGCAACGACATTCCACCGTCGCCGAGGGTGAGTGTTGCGGACGTTGCTGCGGAGTGCTTGACGATGTTCGTGGTCCCCTCACGAACCGCCCAGGCGGCGACCTCGTGGAACGCGGCGGGCACGCGTGCCGGCTCGCCCTCGACGACGAGGTCACAGCCGGCAGCTGACAGCAGTGAACGGGCGCCCGCGACCTCGGTCACGAGGTCGATGCCGCGATAGCCCCGCACGAGTTCCCGCATCTGGTCCATCGATTCGACGGCGAGGGCTTTGACCTCGTCGATCTCCGCGGTCGCGCGCTCGGCCGCTCCTGCCCGGGAAAGCGTCGCCGCCAGTTCGCTTTTGACCGCGATTGCCGAGAAACTCCGGCCCACCACATCGTGGAGGTCACGGGAGAAACGCAGTCGTTCCTCGGCCACCTGTAAACGGGCCTCGACGTTCTTGGTGCGTTCGAGCTCATCGACGACCCTCAATCCCCACAGCGTGAGCAGTGCGGTCAAGATGATGAAGCCTCCGGTGAAGAAGATGATCGTCGCCACCTGCAGACCCGCGGTCGCCGTCGATCCGAGTCCGAGGCCGGTCGCTGTGCTCATGGCCGCCAGGAACCACCACTTGCGGCGCGCGAACGACACCACCGACAAGATCGCCAGCAGTGTGACATACGTGCCGGTCAGCCGTGCCGCATCGAGCACGGCGTCATCGGATGCGCGGTTCGCGATGATGACGCAGCTCGTCCACGCGATGATCGGCACCGCGATGCCGATCGGGAGTGCCCAGCGCCGCAATGCTTTCGGCGACCAGGCGGCCAGTTCAGGCTGAGCCGCGACGGCCACAATGGCGGCGATGCCCGCCGCTACGATCATCGCTACCGACCACGGGACGTCCACGGCGCCGATTGCCGCAGCTCCCGCCACCACGGCGATCGCCCCCTGGAGCGTGAGTTGTGTGTACAGCCGGAACTTGTCCGGCGCAGACAGCTCACGCCACCAGGAGGCCACCGAGGTCACTCTGTTCACCTGCGATCGTCCCACCGGAAGCTTGTCTTGATCACGGCAAGCGTCAGCACGGTCCATAAACCCAGTGTTGCAAGAGGCTGGCCCATCTCCGTGAAGGTACCCGCGAAGTCTGCCGCTGCGGTGGCCTCGCCGGCTGTGGCGAGCTTGCCGGATGCGCCGAGGGAGATGAGGTCGGACAAGGCGGCGAACGGCGTCCAGTCGACGATTCCTGCCATCCGGTCCGGTAGCACGTCGCGAATGGAGGTGAGGCCGACGAACGCGAGGATCATGACCGGCATCGACGTGATCTGCGCCGCCTCGGCGTTCTTGGTGACGGCGCTCGTGGCCAGACCCAGAAGCGAGAAGACGATGATGCCCGCGACCAGCGCGATCACCAGGGCTGCCGCGTTGATCGGCGCCGGCGAACCCGCGCCGTAGATCACACCGGCGACGATCGCGCCGCCGAGCACGGTGAGCAGCGCGCTGGGTACCGCCGGGGCGGCCTGGATCTGCCAGTCCGAGGCCTCACCGGTGCGCAGTCGCTTGAGCACCCCTTCACCTCGGCGGGTGGTGATCAGCGACAGGACCGAGTAGTACTGCACGAACAGAAATGCCATCAGCGCGAACATCTCCAGCCCGGTGGTCGCGACCTCGGCGGTGGTCCCGGAGTCGTTGCGGGTCAGGAAGAACGTGATCAGCGGTAACGCGACCGGGAACACCGTCCCCATGATCACGAGCGTCTTGTTTCGACGGAACTGGCGGTACTCGGCCTTGGACAGGGCGGTCAGCGGACGCCGGCCGAAGCCGACGCCGGCCGTGGTGGGTGGGCTCATGGTGGTCATCGTGATGCTCCGATCATGTCGGGGGTGGGTGCCGATGTGTCGGCAGGGTCGTCGGCGATGTCCAGGAACACCGACTCGAGTGAGGCCGCTCGTGCTTCGAGACCGTTCAGCTGCAGTCGGTGCGCGCCGGCCCAGGCCAGCAACTCGGACAGATGGGCCTGGAGGTCGTGGGTGTGGATCGTCACTCGCGACTGCGCGTCGATGCCCGCGCCCTGCAGCGGTGGCAAAGGCAATCCCGGGTGATCGAACACGATGCGTGCCGGGTGCTGGTCGACGATCTCGCGCAGCGACCCGCGGCGGGCGATCTGCCCCTTGTGCATGATCGCGATGGTGTCGGCCAGGGCCTCGGCCTCGTCGAGATAATGGGTGGTCAGGACCATCGTGACGCCGGCGGCCTTGAGGCCGGCGAGCAGACGCCAGGTAGCGCGTCGACTCTCGGGGTCGAGCCCGGTGGTGGGTTCGTCGAGGAAGAGCAGTCGCGGCTGACCGAGCAGTGCGCAGGCCAGGTCGACCCGTCGCTTCTCGCCGCCGGACAACGATCCGACCCGGACGTCCGCACGGTCGGTGAGCCCGACCTGCTCGAGAACCGCTTCGGCGGTCGTGGGGTTGCTGCAGGTGCCGCGCCACATCTCCAGTGTCTCGGCGATGGTCAGTTCGGCGGGCAGGCCACCGGACTGCAGCATGATGCCCACCTGCGGGCGGACCAGCTTGCGGTCCTTGCGTGGGTCCAGGCCGAAGACCTCCACGGCACCTTCGGTAGGTGCTTCGAGACCTTCCAGGAGGTCGAACGTCGAGGTCTTGCCTGCACCGTTGGTGCCGAGGAGGGCGAACACCTCGCCCTCTGCGACGTCGAGGTCGATGCCCTTGACCGCTTCGAAGGCGGAGTCGCCCTGGCCGTAGACCCGGCGGAGGCTGCGTGCGGAGATCACGTTCCTCATCGCGAACCCCACTTCCGGCTGCCGACGGCCCAGCGGATCGCGAACATCACGACGATCGCTGCTGCCGCGATCGCCATCACGACGACCGGCGCTGCTGCGACCAACGAGATGATTCCGAACAGTACGAAGGTGCTGACGATGACAGCCACCTCTCGAGACCGTGTCGGTGCGGGACCGAAGCGCATCGAATCCGACATGAGATTGCCTAGCGGTGAGTCGTTCTGTGTTGTGGTCATGGCAATAACCCTGGTCGAGTTCAGGCGTCGGCAGTAGTGCGCGCGATCATCGATAAAGCCTGGTTATTGCACTGAAGCACCATGACAAAAGTCATCGGTTGCAGTTTGTCTTCGGACCGCTTGTCAGATTGGCAGGCGTCAGGGTCCTTCTCCGGCGTCAGTCGGTTACGACTCGGTCATCAGAAATCGCAAACCCGTTGACGCAGAACTGCCAGACTTCGGCAGCATCGATTCGTTGGCTCGCCTCGTCGCCAGCGCTGGACTGCGCCAAGAACATCACGGTCCGCGTGGTCATCGATGCCATCTTCGCGGGGTTTGCGTCGGGGTGCAGATCGCCGGCTACCGCTGCGGCGTCCATCAGCTCGGTGAAGAGCGCGAGAAGTGGGGCATGGGCAACCCTCACCTCGGCGGGATGAGTGAGGAGCAGCTGCGGAGCGAACACACCGAGTAGTGGGCGGGTGCCTACGAGATCAGGGCGGCAGATGTCAAACAATGACTGGACTGCAACCTCGAGACGCCGGATCGGTTCGGTCTGCTCCGAGGTCGATGCGCGGATCTGATCTGTCGATCGGCCGATTGTGTCTTCAAGCAATGCCAGAAGCAGTTCGTGCTTACCGTCGAATTGCAGGTAAAAGCTACGTAGCGACTGTTTGGAACGATCCACAACCTCTTGGACTGTGAACTCGGTCGTCCCCCTCTCCGCAATTATGGCTTGGGCGGCGTCGAGGAACTTCTGAACGCGCTGCTCGGCCCGCACTTTCGCGGTTTTGATGGACCGCTCGACCGCGCGCTGCTTCCATGCGGGCTCTTCGTTTGGAATGGTCACGAGGCGTCCGCTTCGAAACACCTATCGGGTGCCGATCCGGCGCCCAGTCCCGATGTCGACCGGCGGCCAGATGTGGAGAACATGGCTGGCACACTACCGGAACTGAGGTTGACAAAAATCGGTTGGGGACGTCGCAGACAGTGCAAGTAGATCGACCACACGCGCATCCGGGTGTCCGAGCGGTGGCTCACGTAAGCCCGTCAGAGTCGGTGATGCGAGCGACGAGTAATTCGATGATCTCGCGTCGCTCGGTTTCGTTGCCGGGATGTGTGAGTAAGCCTTCGACCACGAACGCAATGATGTGGCTCGCCGGCCCTGCATCATCGGGTGGCAGATCGGCGCGGGTCAGTGAGTCGGCCATCGTGTGGAAAGTGTTGTGCCACTGGTCGATCACCGTTGAGCTGGCGCGTCGCGAATGGACGGTGTCGACGAGGTTGCGCATCGCGGACAACTCTTCGACCGCGAACATGATCTTGTCCGCCAGGGGACGCTGTGCCATTGGTTCGTACCGCGCCATCGCCTCGGCAAGTAGTTCTTCCAGGACAGCCACCAACACGTGGTCTTTGTCGGGGAAGTACCAGTAGACGGTGTTCGCGGTGACGCCGGCGTCGGCGGCGATCTTACTCAGCGCTGTGTCGTCGTAGCCGTTGTCGACAAAGAGTCGGCGAGCGGAGGCGACGATCTCGTCCCGCTTCTCCGCCCGTGCTCGTGGACGACGATTGGCGGGCATGCGAACAGGTTACTTGATCGGCGATCAAGAAGGCGGTACGGTTCTTGAACACCAATCAAGAAAAGGGGGCCGCGCCGTGTCCAGTGGTGACCAATACACCCAGGCCGAAGAGTTCTTCACCAGTCACGGGGTCCGATGCGCCGCGACGGTGTACCGGCCCAGCGCGCCGGTGGGCCCGGTACCGGTGGTCGTCATGGCTCATGGTTTCGCCGCGACGAGGGGGATCCGGCTACCTGCCTACGCGGAACGCTTCGCGGCCGCCGGGTACGCCGTGGTCCTGTTCGACTATCGCTACTTCGGAGACAGTGAGGGTGAGCCCCGCCAACTGCTCGACGTCCGATCGCAACTCGATGACTGGCGCGCAGCGATCACGTTCGCCCGGTCTCTGCAGTGTGTCGATGCCGAGCGTGTCATCGCCTGGGGCACATCATTTGCCGGAGGTCATGTGCTGACGTTGGCCGGCCATGGTGAGCGGCTGGCCGCGGTCATCGCTCAGGTGCCCCATGTCAGTGGTCCCGCGGCGGTGCGCGCCACGGGTCTGCGGCAGGCGTTGCGGCTGGCGCCGGTGGGGCTGAGCGATCTGGTCGGATCCTACTTCGGGCGACCGCCTCGATACGTCGCGGCGGTCGGATCCGAAAATTCAGTCGCGGCTCTAGCCGCCCCGGGCGCGATGGCCGCGTTCGAGCGACTGATTGCCGAATCGAGTATTCGGCGCGGTGATCACCCGGAGACCGTCGCCGCGCGAATCCTGGTCAAGATCGGGCTCTACTCGCCGGCGCGAACGGCCCGGAAGATCACCTGTCCGGTGTTGATCCAGGTGGCGGCGTCAGACAACATCGCGCCGGCTGCCGCTGCGATGAAAGTCGCCCGGGCCGCCCCGGATTCGACGCTGCTGCGCTACGAGTGCGGTCACTTCGGCCCCTACGTCGATCCCTTTTTCCCGGCCGTGGTCGCCGATCAGCTGTCGTTCCTGAATGAGAGGGTGCCCCCAGCTCCCGAAAGGGATGATCGCCAGTACTTCGTAGGGCCGGACTTCGCGACGGGTAAGAATTCGCCTAACGTGAAGTGAATCGTGGACCATGTTGCTCGGCGATTCGGCGGCGTTTCCACCAGGCGAAGTAGGACGGAGATGACGGGTATGGCGTCACCACGCAGGCTCGGCGCACCGGATGCGAAGAATCGAACCGTGCTCTTGGACGCCACCGAACGATTGATGGTCGAGCAGGGGTACGCCGCAGTCAGTTCGCGCCGAGTTGCCGAGGCAGCGGGTCTCAAGCCGCAACTCGTCCACTACTACTTCCGTACCATGGATGAACTTTTTTCCGCGGTTTTTGCGCGCAGCGCCGAGCGGCTAATCGAAGTCCACACGCTCGCTCTACAGGCTTCTCAGCCGCTATGGGCATTATGGCGATTCAGCACCGATCCGGCAGCGACCGCGCTGACCATGGAGTTCATCGCTCTGGCGAACCACCGAAAGGACTTGCGAGCGGAGATAGGGCGCTACGTCGAGCACGTTCGGCTCGACGCAGCGCGCGTGATCGAAGAATCGTTGACGCGCTACGGAGTTGACCCCGAGGACATGCCGGCGGTTGTGGCCATCACGCTGATGACGAGTGTCTCACGGGTGCTGATCGTGGAGGAGTCACTCGGCATGAAACCAGGGCAGAAGGAGACCCTCGAGTTCGTCGAGTCGTATCTCCGCAAGCTGGAGGGCGAGCCGCATATCGACGAGCTCGAGGCATTGACGGGCGTGTCCGCCCCGAATAACCCTGCGTAAAGCCGGATTGGGAGACCGTCCCGTAGAAGCCTCTAACCGACGCTGCCCGTGCTCACCGCCTCGACGATGACCCCAAAGGTGTTGGCGATGACGTCGAAGAGATAGAAGATTGTGGAGAGCATGTTGTTTCGTCCTTTGCTTCTGTTGGATAGGCGTCGAGCATGATCACGGTCACTGCGGTGAGCGCTTCGTTCCAGGCAACCGACATGTCGTCAGTCCATGTGTCGCCGCCGACGGCGGCCATGGTGGTCACCAATGTTGTTGCGACCCAGCCATACATCTGAGGGGTGACCCCAAGCGAGGCGTGGACTCGCCCCAGTGACCCCACCGACTCTTGGAGCCAGCCAGGGTCATCGAGATGGTCCAGTACGGCGACGATGGCCTGCTGCAACATGGCAGCCTGCGGACGTATGTTCGTTCCGAAAAGATCTCGCACCGAGGGATGTTCGTCGAACAACCTCTCGTAGAAACGGATGGTGAAGTCCGGATCGCCTGCCCCGACCAGTGTCAGGCTGTGTTCCAGGAGATCTTTGTCCATCAGGGGTGGTTGGGGTTGTTGATGACGGGGATGCTGATGTTGATGGGCATGCGTAGTTCTGACATGTAGAACAGGACGAATTGGCGGAGGAATTCGTCGAAGAGCCAGTAGGCTTCTTCGGGTACGCCGAGGTCGAGTCCGCCTTCGCGGACGATGACGTAGGGGCCCCAGGCGGTTTCGAGTAGTGGTGTCCATACGGGTTCGGTGGGGATGTGGAGCCAGTTGGCGATGTCGTTGCCGAGCATGAAGCGGGTGAGGGCGCCGAGGATGGGTCTGCTGAGCAGGGTGAGGTCGAGGTTCATGCCCAGGCTCAGGAGGATGTCGGCGAGTTTGATGCCTTCGGGGGTGGGGGCGAGGATGGGGTCGAGGACTTGTTTGGCTTGGGAGTCGGCTTCGTTCCAGGAGGAGGGGATGTATTGGTCTTCGACGCCGAGTAGGTGCGCGGCCAGTTGCCAGGAGTGCAGGAACCCTTCGGATTCGTCGGCGGCGATGGGGACTTTCCACTTTGTGAGGTTGCGCATCACCGTGGTGGGCAGTGAGTGCCAGGTGACCATGATGTCGGCTTGGCTGATGGGTATGTCTTCGGGTGCTGAGTTCACCCAGTGCGGCGATTGGGGTAGCAAATGGCGAACGGCGGCGTGTGCGAGGCGGGTTTTGACGCAGGTGACGACCATTTCGCCGTCGGGTTGGTAGGCGTTGAGTGAGCCGATGTCGTAGCCGAGTTTGGCGGTTTTGGTGATGCGGTCTTTCATGTCCGCGCCGCCTTTGGAGTAGTAGACCGCGCGGGCTTCTTTGGGGATGACGGTGCTCATCATGCCGCTGGCGAAGCCGTAGAGGACGCCGAGGTAGGTGCCGCGTTTTTGGTTGAAGTTGACTGCGCTGACGAGTTTTTGTTCGTCGGCCCAGTCGGGGAGTTGTTTGGCGTGTTCCATGAAGTCGCGGAGTTCGCTGG
>NZ_MJEJ02000036.1 GCF_002095435.2 Williamsia sp. 1138 | reverse complement strand
AAGAAATCGACACCACCGTCGGCCGAGGAGGCGGCGGCAGCGGAGCTCGTGCGCTTGGCGAAAGAGCAGGGCCTGTCGCTGACGGGCCCGGATGGGCTGCTCAAGCAGTTCACCAAGACGGTCCTGGAAACGGCATTGAACGAGGAGATGACCGAGCATCTCGGGCACGACAAGAACCAGGCCAACCCGGATCGGGCATCAACAAATATCCGCAACGGCACTCGGTCGAAGACGGTGCTGACCGAGTCGACCGGGCAGGTCCCGATCGAAGTCCCCCGAGACCGCGAAGGTACGTTCGAACCGCAGATCGTCAAGAAGCGGCAGCGTCGGCTCAACGGCGTTGATGAGATCGTTTTATCGTTGTACGCCAGAGGGTTAACGACTGGGGAGATCAGCGCGCACTTCGCTGAAATCTACGGTGCATCGGTCTCGAAGGAGACGATTTCTCGGATCACCGACAAGGTGATCGAGGAGATGCAGGATTGGTCTGCACGTCCGCTCGATGAGGTGTTACGCGGCGATCTTCATCGATGCCATCGTGGTCAAGATCCGCGACGGGCAGGTCGCGAACAGGCCGATCTACGCGGCCATCGGGGTGAGCCTGGACGGGCGCCGCGACGTGCTTGGTTTGTGGGCCGGCACGGGCGGTGAGGGTGCCAAGTTCTGGATGAGCGTGCTCACTGACATCCGCAATCGTGGCACCAGAGACGTGTTCTTCCTCGTCTGCGACGGTCTCAAGGGCCTGCCGGAGGTTGTCGAGCATGTGTGGCCGGCCACCACCGTCCAAACCTGTGTCGTGCATCTGATCCGCAACACTTTTCGGCTCTCGGCTCGACAGCACTGGGACGCACTCAAGCGCGATGTCAAACCGATCTACACCGCGCCGAGCGAGCCTGCGGCCAGAGCTGCTTTCGACGAACTGGCCGAACACTGGGGCAAACGGTACCCGGCGATCATCCGGCTGTGGGACAACGCTTGGGAGGAGTTCATCCCCTTCCTTGACTACGACACGGAGATACGTCGAGTCATATGCTCTACCAATGCAATTGAGTCGCTCAACGCGCGCTACCGGCGGGCCGTGAAAGCCCGCGGCCATTTCCCCAGCGAGCAGGCCGCGCTCAAATGTTTGTACCTGGTGACCCGTTCGCTGGACCCGACCGGCAAAGGTCAGGCACGATGGATCACACGGTGGAAACCCGCTCTCAACGCCTTCGCGATCACGTTCGCGGACCGTTGGCCCGGATCAGAAACCTACTAATGGAAAACGGTCGAAACACCGTTAACGAGATAGTCCCTTGTGGGGACTTGAGCCCCCGTCTTTCCGCCCAGTGGGTCGCGGGGGATACCTCAGCGTGCTGGTGAGTCAGGCTGCCGAGGCCGTCGGGGGCAGCTCGTGCATTTGTCACCACCGGTTGCCTGATAGATCAGGCAGCACGAGGTGCGTCGGATGATCGGCGTGCCGCACGGCCGGTGCCGGGATGTCTCAGCACTCGCGGTCGTGAATCGTGGACGTATGAACGGTGGACGGCACAGAACAGCGGCGAGCGCGGAGGCGTCGGGGATTCGGTTCAGGGCTGTGCCTGCGTCGAGTGCTCGGTTCGCCACCGAATCAGATGCGATGGCCCACAGGGCACGCGGCGCCGCACCGGATATGGCGGCCAAAGGCGTGATGATGTCGGCGTACGCGTCGATGAGTGCGGCCGAGTAGCGTTCGGCGCCGTCGACGGTGACCGAGGATTGAGTTGTGGCCAGGTAACCGTTGGCGCGCAGAGTGAATCGGAGTTCTTGAAGGCGTGGTGTCGGTGTGCGACCGGTCGCCAGTAGGGCTTCGATGGGGTCTGCGACGAAGGTTGAGCTCGCCGAGTACCACCACAGGGTGGCGTTGATTCGTGCGTTGGCGCAGTCCCACCGTCGGCCGGTGTCGATGATGCGGTCGGCGAGCCATGTTGGATCGGTCAGCAGTGTGCCGCGCAGCAGCCGACTGTCGTTTCGGGGCTGTGGTTGGTTGTCAGGCATCGGCGAGGCCGTGGATGTCGAGTGTTCGCCGGCCCCGTTTGTTCGAGATGACGTGTGCATTCACCCCGAATACCGTTGCGAGCAGGTCGGGTTGCAGGACGTTGTCCGGGGTGCCGACGGCGACGAGCAGACCATCGTTGAGGACGGCGATCTGGTCGCTGTAGGCAGTTGCCATGCTCAGGTCATGCAGCGTCACCAAGATTGCTGTTCCTTGCTCTGCCAGGTCGCGGAGGAGTTGCAGGATGGTGAGCTGATGACGCAGGTCGAGGTGGTTGGTCGGCTCGTCCAGGAGCAACACCTGTGGTTGTTGGGCCAGCGCTCGGGCGATGGAGACTCGTTGACGCTCACCGCCGGAGAGTTCGAGAAGGTCGCGATCTGCTAGTGCGGTGAGGCCGACCTTGTCCAGGACGTCGCTGACCACTGAGCGGTCCTGGTCGTTGAAGGACTCGAGCCACCGTCGGTGTGGGGTGCGGCCGAGCTGTACTGATTCGCGGACGGTCAGGCCCCCGAGCGAGGCCGGTTCTTGGACACTGACTCCGATGGCGCGGGCCAGATCTCGCCGGTGCAGGGCGCTGATGTCGTCGTCGCCGAGTGTGATGGAACCGGCGTGGACGGCCAGGGCTCGGTAGCAGGTGCGCAGCAGTGTCGTCTTGCCGCTGCCGTTGGGGCCGACCAGCGCAAGTACTTGCCCTGGTGCGACCTCGAGGTCGCACCCGCGTAGAACGGTTCGTTGGCCCAGTCGTGCGTGCACCGCGTGGGCGTGGAGCCGGCTCACTGGGGTTTTCCGTAACGGTGCCACAGCATCACCAGAAACAATGGGACGCCGATGAGGCCGGTGACCACACCCACGGGTAGCTCAGTGGAGTTGCTGACTGCTCGGGCGATGATGTCGGCGATGACGAGCGCCAGGGCGCCGGATACGGCAGCGACAGGAATCAATCGGGCGGAGTTTCGGCCTACCAGGTAGCCGGCGGCGTGGGGTATGAGCAACCCGATGAACCCGATGGTGCCCGAGACCGCGACGGCCGCGGCGGTCAGCAGCGACACGGCGAGCAACGTCAGGATCCGGAAACGCTGCACGTTCATGCCCAGGGCGGCGGCACCGTCATCCCCGACGAGAAGCAGGTTGAGCTGGCGGCTGCACGCCACGACGCCGGTGCCCACGATGAGCAGAACCGCCGCCGGGATCGCGAGCATGGTCCAGGTCGCGTCCCCGAAACCTCCTGCAAGCCAGCGCATCACGGTCCCGATCTGATGGTCGTTGCCGAGTACGAGCAGGGTGAAGGTGATCAGGGCAGAGAAGACCATCGACATCGCCACCCCCACCAGGACGATCGCGGTCACCGCCTGGGTTCGGACGCTGATCGCGATGGCTCCCGCCAATGGGAGCAAGGCGCCAAGGAATGCCGCAGCAGGCAGCGTGAAGACGCCCAGAGCGCCGCCGCCCACCCCGAGAACAGTCACCAGCACCACCCCGAACCCTGCACCCGAGGACACTCCGAGCAGGAACGGATCGGCCAGGGGATTTCGTGTGACCGCCTGAGCGACTGCGCCGGCGATAGCCAGTGCGGCACCCACCACGGCTGCGGTCAACGCCCGGGGCAGCCGCGAGTCGATCACGATGGCGTCCCGGGCGTCGGTCCACCAGATGTCGAACGAACCCGGGGCGATGCGCTGGGCAACGATGGCCCACACGTCTCCGAAAGGGATGTTGACCGTTCCCACCGATACGGCGCCGGCGACGGCCACCGCCAACCCCCCGAGCATCGGCGTGAGGATTGTCCACAGTGGCAAACGTTCTCGGGTCTTGATCCCTGTTATGTCTGGATCAGGGGCAGGCGTATTTCGGGTATCTGCGGCGGAGGTGGTGACACTCATCGGCGTTATCGGGCAGTGGTGAACGCGGCGGGGTGTAGCCCGCGAGCGATGGCTTCCACGGACGTTGCCAGACGGGAACTTTCGAAGAAGTCGTCGAGCGGCACGACGACGATCCGGTTGTTGCGTATTGCGGGCGTGGTGGCCATGATCGGTTGGCTCTTCAGGTAGGCGATCTTACCGTCGGCATTCGTGTCGCCGTAGTCGAGAACAACAATGGCTTCGGGGGCGCGTTCGCCGACCACCTCCCAGCTGGTGGTGAAGTACGGCTTGGGTCCTTCGGGCGTGATGTTCTGTGCGCGGGCGTAGTCACCGATGAGGTTGCCGATGCCGACACCGCCGACGGTGAAGGGCTGGTCTTCGCCGGAATCGTAGAAGAACGTCGGCGTAGGTTCTACGCCTGCGGCATCGAGGCGTTCGCGCACGGCATCGAGCCGGTCGGTGATCGACGTCGTCAGCTTTTCGGCGGCGTCCGATACACCCAAGATGTCGCCGAGTTGGGTGAAGTCGGTCCGCAGCACGTCAATATCGGAGAAGCCGGCCGTGCAGTATTCGGAGAACAGGAAGGTCTGGATACCGTTCTCCTCGAGCCGGTCTCGGCCCAGACCGTTCTTGTCGTCGAAGGCGCTGCGCATCCCGCCCACAACCAGGTCTGGATCGAGATCCCTGATCTGTTCGAACGTCGGGTATTCCGCGGCCAACGATGGAATGGCTTTGAACTGGTCTGCGACCTCGGGTAACGGATCGTCTTTCTCGCCATAACCCATGCCCACGATCCGATCACCCACGCCCATCTGGATCAGGGTTTCGGTGACGTGATCGTTCATCGACACGATCCGTTGGGGCGGGACGTCGAAGGTTGCCGGCCGGTCGCAGTTGGTGATGGACACCGGCTGGGCAAATGCGGCGACCGCCGTCTCGCTCGGTGCGGTCCCCTCGCCACGAGAGCAGCTGGTCAAGGCCATGACCGTGGTCATCGACAGTGCAACGAGCGCGAGCGTACGCAAGTGGAATGGCGGGGTGCTGATCGACATCGGACCTCAAGATCTTGCTCAGGTGGCGTACGAGTCGATCCAGCACGACAGGGGCCACCCGGGGCGCGTGCGCACACGCCAGATCACCAGCTGCCTCGCTGGACTCCCATTCGCAAACCACGACGACATATCGGAGTCACAAGCCCCCATGCGGGCGATCGGGCTCACCGTCGGATGACGGCCTACCGTTGCGGGACAGCGCCGGACTTCGACCGGCTTCCCCCACCATGGGTGCTAGCAATGCAAACTCACTATCGCACCGACCGTTCCAAGGGTGAGCGGCAGGGTGAGCCCTAAACAATCGAAAGAGGCGATCAACGATACTTTCAATGCGCCGTACGTTGAAGACGACAGCTGAAATGGGTCGTGCTAGATGCATGCGGGTGTGGAGTGGGTGAGACCACTGTATTGCCTGCTGATGGTCGTGCCGGCGTCTGCGCTGATCAGTTGTGGGAGGTCAGCGAGAGCGCCGATTGTCGAGATTCCCCGGCCCAGGCGAAGCCGCATGCCGCCGTCACTTTCGGTCTAATGCGGCCAACGATGAGTGCTGTTGACGTCACCAGGCCGAGCCGAACGTTTTGTCCACGGGGCCGTCCGGAGGAGTGCAGCACCGGGCGCCGATTCTTTCGGAGCCATCTTGAGGTCCTTTTCCGCAGAGGCCACTGATCGGATGTCAGTGCGCTACCGGAGAATCGTCGCGAATTGTCCGCTACTCGAACAAGTGCCGACCGGGGCACCGAGAGAGGACCTTGGTGACCGGGTTGCACCGTCGTCGATGTGATGGTCGAGCACGCGCGTCGAATGTGACAGAGGGCCTGTTCATTGATGGCTTACGGCTGCGGTGCCCGGATCGCGGCCGTGGTGGGGTACTCCATGGAGTATGTGGCGGGGAAGCGAGAGGATGTGGACGTCGGTTACGCCAGCGCCAGAAACAGCTTCTCCAGTTCGGCTTCGGTCAACGGTGCTTGGTCACCGTCGGCACCGTTGATGCACTGCCGCATACCCGAGGCAACGATCTTGAAGCCGGCGCGGTCAAGCGCACGGGACACCGCGGCGAGTTGGGTGACCACATCCTTACAGTCCCGGCCGGCCTCGATCATGGCGATGACCCCGGCCAGCTGTCCCTGTGCTCGCCGCAAGCGATTGAGCACCGCGGTCATTGATTCTTCGTCACCGGTCACGGTAGTGGTCCCTTCACTCTTATCGCTTCTTGAAAGGGTACCCCAGGGGGTACTCGGGGTCGACGACGCAGCGCACTTGACGGCAATGCCCTATGGGGTATCGTAGTCCGCGTCAGGTACCCCCGGGGGTATACGGGACCTCTGCGAGGAGCAGTCAGCATCATGGCGACCACCACATCCACCGACAGTCACCCACCGTCTCCGTCGGCGGCTCCACCCAGCGCCCTCGGGCGATGGGGCGCAACGATGGCTGCACACTCAAGGCTGGTTTTCAGCGTCTGGTTCTTGCTGCTGATCGGGCTGGGTGCGGCGGCGCCGTCGGTGTTCTCTTCGTTGGCGGGCGCAGGCTGGCAGGCCAACGGTTCGGAGTCGGTACAGGTTCGTGAATTGGCGCAGCAGCATTTTGGTGGCAATTCGTCGGCGGCCGTTCAGGTGGTGGTCCACTCCGACGCCGTTCGCGTCGAGGATCCTCGCATGCAGCAGACGCTGGCCGAGGCCGCAGCGATCTTCGCCGGCGACTCTCGATTCGGTGACGTCGTGGCGCCGCAGCCAGGTATGACGATCAGTCGCGATGGCCATACCGGCATACTCATCGCGGGTGCTGATGCCAACACCGACGACATGGTTCGCGCTGTCGATGACGTCAAAGCTGAACTGACCGGGTTGTCCGGCGACGGGATCGAGGTGTATCCAACAGGGGCGTCGGCCCTGTGGAGCGACTTCAACAAAGCCAATCACGATGCAATGATCAAGGCGGAGTTGTTCTCCTGGCCGGTGACGCTTGCCATCATGGTGTTGGCGTTTGGGTCACTCGTGGCGGCCGGTCTGCCCCTGTTGTTGACAATTGCAGGATTGGTTGCCTCGGCGGGCGGTCTGGTCCTGCTGAATCAGGTGACACCGATTTCGGTGTGGGCCATGAACTTCGCGATGATGTTCGCCCTTGCCCTGGGTATCGACTATGCACTGTTTGTCGTTTCGCGTTTCCGCGATGCCATCGAAGACCGCACCGATATGATCGCCGCGGTCGCTGAAACCATGGGTACTGCAGGCAAGGCGGTCATGTTGTCGGGCATCACCGTGTTGGTGAGCCTGTCTGCTGTTCTCATGGTGCCCGCTCCCGCGGTGCGGACCATGGCGATCGGCATCATGCTCGCGGTCGTTTTCGTCTTGGCCGCCACTGTGACCTTGTTGCCGGCGGCATTGGGAGCGCTGGGACCGAAGGTGAATGCTGCATCGTTGCCGTACGCCAAACGGCAGAGACACCATTCACCTCTGTTCGACTCCTGGGGACAGACGCTGCACAAGCATCCTTGGCCGTTCGCGCTCGGATCGATGGCGGTGCTGATCGCGCTCGCGATCCCGGTGATCGGGCTCAAGGTGGCCATGCCGTCCATCGAGGTGGTTCCCGAGGACGCGCCGGTGCGCCAGGGTTATGAGCTGGTGCAAGAACAAATGGGTGAAGGTGCTCCGGGAATGTTGCAGATCATCGCCCCGCCCGCCGACGCTCAACAGGCAGCAGCCTCGGCCTCGGCGACCTCCGGGATCGAGATGGTCACCCCACCGGTGCCGGCTTCCGACGGCGCGGGTTATGTGATGCTCCAGGGACTGCCGTCGGTGGATCCATCCGACGCTCGGCTGGCCACGATTGTGGACGAACTCCGTGCGGCAGTTCCCCAGGGAACGCTCGTCGGCGGGGCGCCGACAGAGAACCTCGATCTGCAACAAGCACTCAACACCTACTTTCCGGTGATCGTGACGGTGATCTTGGTCCTGGGATTCGTCCTGCTGCTGGTGGCATTACAGGCGCCGCTGATCGCACTCATCGGCACCGTTGTCAGCCTGTTGTCAACCGCTGCAGCATTCGGGGTGGCGAAGTTGATCTTCCAAGACGGTTATCTGTCAGAACTGCTCGGCTTCACACCCCAGGGATTTCTGGACGGCTGGGGCCCGGTGTTCTTCTTCGCGATGATCTTTGCGATCGCAATGGACTACACAGTCTTCCTGCTCGCCACCGCGAAAGAACACTTTGAAAAAACCGGTGATCCCGAAAGGGCACAGATTGACGGCATGGCGCACTCTGGTCGAATCATCTTCGCCGCTGCGGCGGTGATGGTGGCGGTGTTCTTCACATTCGCGCTCGCAGATCCGTTGCCGCCCAAAGAGATGGGAATCATCCTCGGCGTCGCTGTTCTGCTGGACGCAGTCTTGATCCGCTTGATGCTGCTGCCGGCACTCCTCCGGCTCACCGGCCGCGCGGCGTGGTGGTCACCGACCTGGCTACAGCGAATCCTGCCCACGGTCACCTTCTCTCACTGATCACAGTCGCATACCGAACCGAAGGACCAGATTTGATGAACACTCATACGACCACCCCGAACTGGACCGTGGAAAGAGCCGTTCCCCTGATGGCCGGGATCGTGGTGTTGTCAAGTCTTGTGCTGGCAATCACGCTCTCGCAGTGGTGGCTGCTGTTGACGGCCTTCGTGGCTGTGAATCTGCTGTTCTACAGCGTCGTAGGGTGGTGTCCCGCCAGCAAACTCATGCACCGCCTGGGCCTGCCCTACCAGAGTGAACTGCACTGACTTCTGCGCGTCTTACACCCTGATGAAAGGAAGATCCGTCATGACACTGTCCATCTCCACAGTGGTGAACAGCCCGTTCAAGGACACGGTCGAAAAGACCCGGGCCGTGTTGGCTGACCAGGGGTTCGGTGTGCTCACCGAAATCAATGTCACCGACACGTTGAAAGCCAAACTCGACAAAGATATGGAGAACTATCTGATCCTTGGCGCCTGCAACCCGCAGCTGGCGCACCGGGCACTGGGCGTGCAAAGCCAGATCGGGCTCCTGTTGCCCTGCAACGTGGTTGTCCGCTCCGACCCCGCCGACCCAGCATCGACCATCGTCGAAGCCATGAACCCGAACCTCATGGTGCAAGTCTCCGGCGAATCCGGGCTCGCCCCCATTGCCGACGAGGCAACGGCAAAGCTCACGGCCGCGATCGCCGCCCTCGCGAACCAGTAACCGGATCGAACCCAGGCGACGCCGTGACCCGGCGCCACAGAGGAGTACGACATCATGACCGCAGTTCAATTCTACTTCGACCCAGCATGTCCGTTCGCTTGGGCAGCCTCACGCTGGCTGATCGACACGGGACAACGGCGAACAACGGACATAGGTTGGCGGCAAATGAGTCTCGCTGTCATGAACGAACGAGCTACCGACCTCACCGACCAACAGCAACACCACATGGACGTGTCCCGAAAATTGGGCCGAGTCCTTGCCGCCGCGCACCATGACCACGGCGACGTTGTCATCGGACCGCTCTATACCGCACTGGGGTACCGCATCCATGATCAAGGTGAACCCGTCACCACGGCCGCAGTCGAAGCCGCCCTAGCCGACAGCGGACTGGACCCCCACCTTGCCAACGAAATGACCAGTACGTTGTACGACAGCGCCGTGCGGGTCGCACATCAGGAAAGCCAGGACAAACTCGGCAGCACCGGGGGCAGCCCCATCACCTGCCTGAACGGACGATGCTTCTTCGGCCCCGTTCTCACCGCGATTCCCACTAAGATGCAGGGCGACAAACTGTTCGACGCCTTGGTGGCTATCGCTGACGTAGCGGAGTTCGCTCAGCTTCAACGTCCGCATAGCGGACCACCCACCTTCGACCGACCCTGACTAGGGCACAACGAGAACAGAGCAGTCCGCGTGGTGTACGAGGTTCTGGCTGACAGAACCCAGAACAGCACCCACGAATTGCCCGCGACCGCGGGACCCGACCACCACCATCTGTGCGGTTTTCGACAGTCCAACCAGACCTCTTGCCGGTGTCGAGTCGGCGCACACCCTGTGCACGGTCACGGCGGGATACTCCTCTGCCAGCGGCGCGATCAGGGCGTCGATCCATTGTTGCTTCTCGCGCTGAATCGCGTCCCAGTCGACGAACGCCGCAGAGTAGCCAAGCCCGACCGTAGCGTACATACTCCAGAAGTGGGCGATGACCAGCGGTACGTGCAGCGTGTCGGCGTAGGAGAACGCGTGGTGCGCGGCCCTGGTGGCGTAGTCGGACTCATCGACACCCACCACGATGGGCCGGGCACCGTCTGCTGCGGCGAACGGCTCCCTCCGCCACGCCACCACGGGACATCTGGCGCGGTTGATCACCCGAATTGTTTGTCGGCCCAGCAGCATGTCCCCTGCAGGTCCACTCCAATGCGCACCCAGCACGACTGCCTGGGCGTGTTCGGACCGGTCGGCGAGCACGTCAGGAACCGGACCTTCGAGCAGTAATCGGCTCACCGGTAGCGACAGACACTCTTCCCGCACCACTGCTTCAGCTTCGTCGAGTTGTGCGTTCCCGACTTGGTGCAACTCTTTATCCAAGTTCTCGGAACTCAACGCCAATGCGGTCGGAGAGAACCAAGGGAAGGGCGGAATTGCGTGGACAAGGTGCAGCGGCGCAACGCGAGCCGCAGCCAACGTCGCCGCCCATCTGCACGCGCCCAGGGCCGCCTCCGAGCCATCGACTCCGACGACCACAGGGAGCTGGTCACGATCATCATTCATCTTCGATCCTCACGTTGTATAGGAATGACTTCTGAAGCCCGAGAGAAGGATTGCGCCTCTGTTTGTGCTCGCACACTTTTGACGCCGACTGACTATGGGTCACCGACCGCTGGTTCTTTGTCGTCCGAAACCTGATGTGCGAAGTACAGACCGGCGACAACCAGGGTGACCCCGATAGCCGCTGGTACCACCAGCAGAGGGTGGACTGCGTGGATGTGGGTCATCTGTATGGCGACCCATCCGAGGAGCAGTGCTCCCGCCATCAGGGTGGTGCCGGCCGCCTGATCGGTGCGGAAAAGAAGATCGTAGGTTGCCCGGGCCATCGGTAGGCCGACAATGATCGTCAGAAACACGCCGAGAACGACTGGACTCTCCCACGGCATTCGACGTTCGATCTCTTCGCCGACGTATGTCCCACCGCTGATGACGGCCACCGCCGCGGCAAAGGCGACCGCGCTCGAACCAAGTGTCATCACGGCTGCCGCGGCCTCGGAGTGACTCCTTAGCGAAGATTCAGGGCGCGAGGATTTTGTGCTGGTGCAGTCGCGATTGACAATCATTCCGTGTTCCTCAGCGCCTTGCTCGGTCAACGCTCAGGTTCTTCGCCGAAGCGCACGTACCGGCCGGTCACTTCGCCGGGTTGGATCTCGACGGTGTTGTACTTCGTTGTCGGCACCCAAGAACGTAGCTCGAGGGCGTCGGCGACCGCGATCTCTGCGGAGGTCCTCAGGGTACGGGCAGTGCCGTGTATGACCACGCTCCATCCGGATTCGTCGTCGACGTGGTCGACTTCGAAGACCACCCGGTCGTCGATGGTCAATTCGACGAGTTTTGTGCCCTCGGCGGTGCGGAACAGCACCCGATGCGCATCGATGAGGTAGTTGATCGGGAAGATGTCGATACGGTCGCCGACTGTGACAACAAGTCGTCCGAGTTGCTCCTGCCGCAGTAGTTCCCAGCAGTCGGCCTCGGTCAGCTTCTGGACGAGGTCTGCTCCTGCTGAAGTGTCGTACGTGGACATCGCCGTCCTCCCTTTTGGCCATCGGCGCGCCGGTGGATGGATTGTTGAACTAGTTGAGGTCCAGCACTATTCGCCCGCTGATATCACCAGCGGACATGTCGGTGAAGATGTCGTTGATCTCGTCCAAATGCCGCAGCTTGTACGTGGGGTGAATCAGTCCGCGAGCAAAGAAGTCGAGCGCTTCGGTCATGTCTCTGCGCGTGCCGACGATGGAACCACGCACTGTGAGCCCGAACAGCACGGTGGTGAAAATGTCGAGCGGGAACTTCTCGGGCGGTAGGCCGACCAGTGAGACGGTGCCGCCGCGCCGCAGGCTTCCTACCGCCTGCGGGAACGCGTGCGCGTTGACAGCCGTGACCAGGGCGCCGTGGACTCCTCCGCCCGTACGCTCGATGATCTCGGCGGCCGGATCCTCGACCGACGCGGCATTCACGGTCACCTCTGCGCCGTGCTGAACGGCGAGGTCGAGTTTCGCATCGTCGATGTCGATGGCGACAACGCGTCGACCCATCGCCCGCGCATACTCCACGGCTATGTGGCCAAGTCCACCAATGCCCGAGATGAGGAGCCAATCGCCGGGTTGCGTATCGGTCATCTTCAGTCCCTTGTAGACGGTGACACCGGCGCACAGAATGGGCCCGACGGCTGCCACGTCGACACCGGCGGGGATGATCGGGGCATATCGCGAGTCGACCAGCATGTGGGTTCCGAACGAGCCATCGACCGAATAACCTCCGTTGACCTGGTCAGGACACAGGGTCTCCCAGCTGGTTTGGCAGTATTCACAGTCGCCGCACGCGCTCCAGAGCCAGGCATTGCCGACGGTGTCTCCGACCTTGAGGCGGGTGACCTGATCACCGATCTCGATGACGGTTCCCACGCCCTCGTGGCCGGGTACGAAAGGGAGGGTCGGTCTGACCGGCCAATCGCCGTGGGCAGCGTGCAGATCGGTGTGGCAAACCCCCGAATACCGAACCCGTACGAGCGCTTGGAACGGGCCGGGGGAGGGTAGCGGAACGTCGCCGATGACGAGCGGTTCCGTGAAGCTTTGAACCAGCGCGGCTTTCATGGTGTTCATCGTTTGTTCGATCCTTTTGTCGGGTACCGTGTTGTGGTGTGATTTGACCGGGAGGCTGCACGTTCGCGCCTGGACGCCAACACAAGCCCCGTGATGGCCAGCGCGATGCCCGTCACGGCGAAGATCACTTGTAGGGGGTTGAAAGCTTGAATGATGAGCACTTGCAGGATGATCCATCCGAAGAGCATCATTCCGGCCGCGATCAATATCGCGGGACCACGTGGGGACCGGGCACGTAACGCTGCCGCCGCCAGCGCCGTGGGAATGGCGACGATGATGACCAATGCCGATCCGGCCAGCAGGCGGCTGTCCCAGGGAAGCCGTCCTTCGATGTCGTCGCCGAAGTCAATGCCCCCGCCGGCAATCCCGACGGCACCGGCGACGGCCAGGAGCGCTGTGAGTGCCGATACTATGACGGCTACCGTGTTCAGGGGGTTACTCGATTGTCGGCGCTGGGTTGCCGAAGCTGTGGTCATGGCTACTCCTGCCGGTTGATCTTGTTGTCTCGTGTCAGTTCTCATTCAATTCGGTCGTGGGCTGGATCAGCAGGGCATTTCGACGTCGCTGCATGGGACCTTGTGCCGTATGGGACGGTTCGCTTCCCACATCAGCCAGGGACAACGTCGCGGTGGTCGAAGGCTCGGATTCCAGCGAACGTTGCGGCTGCGGCGACGCCGAGCATGAACACCGTTGCGGGCACAGCATCCAGGTCGGCCAGGGTCGGGGTGTGGCTGAACGGCGAGAGATTCTCGATCGCGAAATTTGTGTCGATGAGAGGACCGAGGATCCCCGTGGTGACGACTGCGACCAGCAATGCCCAGACGACGGCTTGGGCGTGCCGGGTCAGTCCATACACCAGCACAGCGACCGCAGCCATGAGCCAGATCGCCGGCACCTGTCCCATAGACGCTGCGATGATGTGCCCGGCATGACCGGTGTCGCCGGTGTTGACGATGTCGAAGGTCGCCAGCACTGTCCCCGCGGTACCCATGAGGACAACACTGCCGCCGGCCGCGATCAACAGATGTGCGGTCACCCATCGGCGCCGCGATGGGGTTGCGGTCAGCAGTAGGTCAAGGTGGCGCGCAGATTCCTCATGGGAGATCTGCAGAATGACGTAGATTGCGAAAGCTGCTGCGAGCAAACCGATGTATCCCAGCTCTGCGGAGTACAGGCTGTCCACGACTGCGCCGGAGCCACCGAGTCGGCTGAGGTAGTCGGCCATCGCCTGGTTTCCGAGGAAGGAGTCGGCGTTCGCCGCGACGTTCCCGACCACGGCGCTGAGTGCCGCGATCCCGATGGCCCACGTGAGGAAACCTGTTCGGATTAGTCGCCAGACCAAACCTGATCGGGTCCTGATCAGTTCATCTGTCGATTCGTCCGGTCTCGACCAGGACGCGGCGCCCACATCGCGCCGCCGTGCGAGTGGGACTCCGCAGAGGGCTACCACGACCGTTGCCGCCCCGAGAAGTGTCAACGGCCACCATTGTTCTTCGGCGAAGGGCCGGACCTGCTGGGCCCAGCCCACCGGGGACAGCCAACGGAGCCAGCTCAGGAAGCTGCTGCTGTCAGCCAGTGCGCGGATCAGATATGCACATCCGATGAGTACGAAGATGGCACTCCGGGCCGCCCGAACGGTCCCGAAGACCTGTGCGCACAGAACGCCGGTGCTCGCGAACAACAGGCCAACCATCGTCCAGGCGGCCCCTACGGCCAGAGCCCCGGCGGTGGGGAGGCCGACAGCGAGCAGCGAGATGCTCGCGGCCGCCCCGAATGCGACGCTGACCGCCGAAGCGCTGACATATGCGTTGATCACGAGTGCATTCCGCGCTGCACCCGCTGCGATCAACAGGTCGGTTCGTCCGGACTCCTCGCCGGCGCGGGTGTGGCGGATGGCGATGACTGCTGTGATCACCCCTACGGCGATCGTGCCCATCATGAAGGGTTTGAGGATGGCCATCTCGCCGAGCGAGACCGTCGGAGACATCCGCCCATACAGGGCGGTAACCGCGGGTGTCGCGTTCAGTGCCGACACGGCAGCTGCGCGCATCTGACCGGAACCGTACAAATCCTTGGTCGCGTCAGCCGAGACCCAGGTGATTGTCGTCAGCAACACGACCCAAGTTGCCGCCAGGACGCGGTCTTCGCGAAATGACAGTCGCAACAGGGTTGCGCACGCGTGCGCGGTCCTCATGGCGCGGCAGCCGCAGTCGCGTCCGGCGGTTGCAGATACTGGCGTAGGAAAAGATCCTCGAGGGTGATGGGTGTAACGCTCAGGTCGGTGACACCAATGGTTCCGAGCGTTGTCAGCAGATCGTTCAGGGCGTCGCGATCTACGGTGCACGTGAGGTGGTCAGCGCTCACGGTGACGTCATACACACCCCGATGCGCTAGGAGAGTGTTTCCGGAGCCGACTGCTTCCGCCCGCACCTGGAGTCGCGTCAGTTTTCGGAAGTGTTGCAAGGTACCCGATTCAACACTTCGTCCACCGCGAATGATGGTGACGCTGTCGCACAGCGCTTCGACCTCTGCCAACATGTGACTGGACAACAAGACCGTGACCCCGACGCGACGGCGCTCGCTGATGCACTCGCGAAAAGCGGCCTCCATCAGAGGATCCAGACCGGTCGTCGGTTCGTCGAGGATCAGGAGTTCAGCGTCTGACTCCAGTGCGGCGATGAGAGCAACCTTCTGCCGGTTTCCCTTCGAGTACGACTTGGTCTTCTTGGTCGTATCGAGTTCGAACCGGTCGATGAGTTCGGTACGGCGGGGCGTGTTCGGCCTGCCGTGCGAGGACGCCAACATCGTGAGTACCTCACCGCCGGTCAACGACGGCCAGAGGCTGACGTCTCCCGGCACGTAGGCCAACCTGGGGTTGACGATGTCGGCGTGACGCCAGGGGTCGTACCCGAATACCTCCACCGAGCCGGCATCTGCCTTGGCGAGTCCGAGAAGAATCCGCAGCGTCGTGGATTTGCCGGATCCGTTGGGCCCCAGAAAACCGTGCACGGATCCGGCGGTCACGGACATGGACAGCCCGTCGAGTGCGCGGGTGGTGCCGAAGTTCTTGGCGAGGTCGGTGATGACAACGGGGATGTCCATGCTCATGCCGATCTGTGGACTGCCAGTGCGTTGGCGATGCGTAGCGCCCAGCGGTCGATGTCCGCATGGTCGGTGGCGTTGCCGTATCGGCCACCCATCAGCCGGAAGACGATATTGCCCAGACCAGACCACTGACCTGGAGCAATCGCACCAGCGAAGGACCGATGGCCCTGGATGTCGGAGAGGTTGTGCAGCAGTGCGAAAGCGATGGGCTCAGGTATGTGGCGCCGGAGCAGTTGTGCCAGCCGCGGTGAGAGAAGCGAGCTGGTTTCTCCCACCGAGGAGACCGAGAAAGTCCACACATACTTATCGCGCAGCGCATCGTGGATCAGAAGGTTGTCGACTGCCTCCTCAGCCGCGGGGAGCCACTGGCCGTTGTGTACCGCACTCCCCAGGATCAGGCAGTCGTAGCTGTCGACGGATGCCAGTTCGTCAAACGACTCCAGGTCGACCGCGTGGCCCAGGTCCCGCAATCGTTCGGCGATCCGCTCTGCAATCGAAGCCGTGGACCCGTGTGCGCTGGCGTATCCGATGACGACGCGCATCAGCCGTTGAACCAATCCCGTGGATGGGGCGGCTGGACTGCCCTGTCGGTACTGGCCATGGCTGACCCGGCCGGTTGCAGCTTTGATGGTGAATCGACCTCAGGGGCTTGCAATGGTGCCGAGTCCGGCTCGTCGGCCCCCTGGTCCAGACGCATCGGAGGGTAGTCATCGCGCATCAGGGCGGCGTACGCGATCACCCGATAAGCCCAGCGGTTGATACCCATCACGAAGTCGAATAATCCTTGGGGATAGCGTGCCGTGAACAGCAGGCAGATCGCGACGATGGCTACGACCAAGCCGAGTACCGAGCTGAAGAACCACGGCTGCCCGGCGGCCCCCACATCGCCGTTGTCTCCGGCAATGCGAAATCCTGCGTACCACCCTCCGGCGAGGACGGCAAGGATCACGTAGTGAGGAATCGCGAGCAACCACCATTTGACGAGAACCAGACCGCGCGAGAGCGTTTCCGGATAGTCAACGGTCAAGTCGGCCGGATAGTCCGTGCGCCGGAGTGTGAAGGGTGGGTATCGGTCGGTCGCCAGCGCAGAGTAGGTGTAGAACTGCACGCGCCAAACCCAGCGAAGTACGCCAACGTTGAACTCGAAGATGCCGCGCGGATATCGGCCGGTGAAGAGAATGGCGAATCCGGCCACCACAGTGGTGATCACAAAGGCGATGCCGAGGAACATCAAAACGATGTAATGAGGAATTGCCAGCAACCACTTCACGAGCCACAGCCAACGCGAGAGGGGCTGATCGAGTCTCCCGGTGAGCGTGATCGGAGAGGCTCGTCCGATGTGGGTCGTGTCCACCGGCGGGCCACCGGGTGTGGGCCCTACGGACCTCGGCTGCAGCTGGCGGCCCAACCCGATAGCGCCAAAGACGATCAGCGGCGCACCGACGAGCAACAAGACGCCTGCGCCCACGAGCAGCACTGCCGCCAGCGGCCCGAGGAAGTCGAATCGAACTCCCGCTTGAAGAGCTACCGAGACTCCGGGACTGCCATCGGCGTTCATGACAACCATGGTCCAGGAGCCGTCTTGCAGGTCCCAGGACAATTGTTGCCGGTCAGGTCCGGCGCTCTGAGCGGCCCAGAAGGTCTCTGATGTCGGCGCGCGGGCCGCCGTGGAACCGGGCACCTGCTCATACCGAACGCGGAAGGGGTCGAAATTGAGGTCGCCGATCACGGTGTGCGCAACATCATCCAGATATTGCTCGACCTGTTCGGTGGGGCCGACGCCGACAAAGACCGCACTGCCAGGATCGGCGGGGGTGGCCCGCAAGGTGATACGCCCCAGATCGTCGACCCCGAGCAACTCGGGCCTGCTCGCGGAGTCGAAGATGTGAATGTCATCGGACAACAAGGCGGCAGACGAGGTCTGAAACTTCTCTTGTGGGAGCGTGATTTCACCGCCGTCGCGCTGAATATAGTAGCCCCACAACACAAATCCTGCAGCGGTGAGAAGCGCGAGCCCACACAACGCCGATAGGCATCCGGTGATGAGCATGACCACTCGGCTGGTACGCATGGCGATCTCCTCGGAGGTGTCTGATCAGTGACGGGTTGTGGGTTTGGTGGCGAACGCCCTACGAGGAAATCGGTGGAGAAGGGCCCGCTCGTTTTCGGGCCGATGACGGGCAATGAGGGTGGGACAGGGCAATTCGTGCATCAATCGCTGGCTGGTGGAGCCCAACAGCATGCCCGTGAATCCACCGAGCCCGCGGCTGCCCACCACAAGGAGCTCGGCATCGCGACTGAATTGGGTCAACACTTCGACCGGATCGCCATGGGCACTTTGAAAACTCACCGCAACGTCGGGGTAGTCCTGTCGCCAGCCGGCCAACTGCTCAGTCAATACCGCAGTTTCAGCGTTCTGGAGATCGATCGACCGAGAATCGCCGGCGTCGACGAACGCTGAGTGGAGCTGGTTCTCCTGCCAAGCGTGTATGGCCATCAGCGGCGCTCCTCGACGGTCCGCTTCGTCAAATGCCGCGGCCACCGCCTCGAGGCTCGCGGGTGAGCCGTCCACTCCGACGACGATGTGGTGTTGGGGTGTGGTCGCCCCACCTGCCACCGGCACCAAGACGACTGGGCAGCGTGCATGCGTGGCAAGCGCGGAGGAAATCGGATCATGGCGGAGGCCGCTGCTCGTGTGCGCACCGAACACCATCATCGCGGAGTCGGCTGATTGCGCGATGAGCTTGTCTCGCACACCTCCTTTTAGAACCTGCGATGCTATGTCGAGATCGCGAACCCCCGCCTGGTCGGCGATGATGCGCGCAACGACGCTTGCCTCGGTTACGACTCCCTGGGCGGTACGGGCTACGTCGTGGCAATACTCCGCCGGTAGACGCCATGCGCTCATGGTGGGCTCGAGGTCCTCGATGACCGTCACAATTTGCAGCGGGGCGCCACGGACAGCTGCTTCGTACGTCGCCCATTCGACGGCGGGGTAATCTTCATCGCCGGCAACGACACCGACTGTGATCGGCAGGTTCTCAGACATGGCACTCCTTCGTTTGACTCGGACTATTCCGTTCGTCATGGCCGGACCCAAGTGCCGGTGGTCCTCGGTTCGCCGGAACAAAGTCCTCGTCGAGCGGATTCGGGTCAGGGTTCGGTATTTCGAGGTCGCATGGTGGACCACCACCAGTCCTCCAGGGGGACTCGGATCGGGCCATTCGATGACGTCCTCCGATGCGGTGCCTGACTGTGCCTCAGGCGGTTCGGCGTCCGGACGTATCACATTGCTCTTCACCTCAGCCGTGTCGTCACGGTGCATTGTGGTTCTCCTGAGCGAACGGGTCTCGGGGGTTTCGGAGAGCGGCAGTCGCCCACCAGTGCAGCGTCTTGCAGGCGGCGGCTCTAGAGTCCAAATGCCCTAACGGGTGATCTGTGGGGGTCTGTGGTCCAAAGTCCTTCGAATGCTGCCGATCGACCCCGCGGGGGAGAACAATGGCCACTGTGCTCGCGGTGGTGAATGGTTCAGCGTGGTGTCATGACCTACACACATCTGTTTTCGGAACTTGGCCTGGCGCAGGCTTCTGAGGTCGGTGGCAAAGGCGCGAACCTGGGTGAACTCACTAGTGCCGGCCTGCCGGTGCCGGCGGGATTCGTGCTCGGTGCCGAGGCGTTCAATCAGTCCATGGACGAGGCGGGCGTGTACTCGCAATTGCTCGTGGCTCACGAGGCCGCCCTGTCGGCGGTCGGCGACGACGTCCGCCTTGCTGAGTTGTGTGAGCAGATGGCAGAGCTGGTGACGAAAGCGGGTATGGATTCGCATGTGCACGCTGCGGTCAGCGTGGGATACCAGGAATTGGGTAAAGGCGACGACGTCACGGTCGCGGTCAGGTCTTCGGCTATTGGAGAGGACGGAAGCGCAGCGTCTTTCGCCGGTATGAACGCCTCGTTCACCAACGTAGGTTCGGAGACTGAGCTCATGTGGGCAATCCGGAGATGCTGGGCGTCCCTGTTCACGCCGCGCGTCATCACGTACCGGACTACTCAGCACCTTTCTGCGCCACCGGCCATGGCTGTCGTTGTTCAGCGCATGATCGCACCGACCACATCGGGCATTGTGTTCACCGCCGATCCGAGCACCGGAGACCGCGCCCGGCTGGTGATCGAAGCCGCTCGCGGTCAGGGCGAGGTTGTTGTATCAGGCGCGGTGGAGCCTGACACCTACGTCGTCGACAAGCAGGACCTCGCAGTGCTCAAGGTACGAGTAGGCGATCAGGAGTTCGAGATCGTCGAAGGGGTCGACGGTCACGATCACCAAGTACCACTCGCAGCAGACTTGCGACGTCGGCGCGTCTTAGACGATGAGACCATTCGTGATATCTGCACTCTTGCAGTCGATGCTGAAAATTACTATGGCAGTCCGCAAGACATCGAGTGGGCCATCGATCACGACGGGACCATCTGGATAGTCCAGTCTCGTCCCATCACCACACTCGCCCGCCCGAAAACAGCCATCCATCGCACGGGAGGTGATCATCGCGAGGTATTGCTGCGCGGTCTGCCGGCGGCTCCGGGAGTCGCCAGCGGACCGGTACGCGTCCTGACGAGTCCGCACGACGGACACCTGCTCAAAGACGGGGAAGTCCTTGTGGCCCCCATGACCAACCCCGACTGGCTACCGACCATCAGGCGCGCTGCGGCGCTGGTCACAGATAGCGGTGGAGTGACGTGCCATGCTGCGATCGTCGCCCGCGAGGTCGGTGTGCCCTGCGTTGTCGGCACACATTCGGGCACAAGCGAGCTCCACGACGGAGAACTCGTGACGGTGAACGGGCAAACGGGTGAGGTCGTATCGGGCGTCGCGAAACCAGTCGCCTCGACGACCTCGTCTGCGCCGGCGGCGACAATCATCTCTTCACGGGGGGAAATCACCGCAACCAAGGTCTACGTCAACCTGACGTCACCCGAGAACGCAGACCGTGTCGCCGCTCAGGATGTCGATGGCGTCGGATTGCTCCGTGCCGAGTTCATGTTGACCGAAGCGCTGGACGGGCGACACCCGCGGGCGGTGATCGCCGACGGTGACCAACAGATGTTCGTCGACAACATGGCCACCGCGCTCTGCCGTATTGCCGGACCGTTCGGTTCCCGGCCAGTCATTTACCGTGCCACCGACTTTCGCACCAATGAGTTTCGCGAACTGACCGGTGGTCAGCAGTACGAACCCGTCGAGCACAATCCCATGATCGGGTACCGCGGATGCTACCGCTATCTGCGGGACCCGGATGTGTTCAAGCTGGAATTGCAGGCGCTGGCCGCTGCCCGGGAGAACCATCCCAACATCCACCTGATGATCCCGTTCGTGCGAACCAAGTGGGAACTCGAACGCTGTCTGGAACTCGTCGACGCCAGCGCATTGAAGGATCATCGAGACATGCATCGATGGGTCATGGCCGAAGTGCCATCAGTGCTTTACTGGCTACCCGAGTACGTCGCCGCGGGCATCGATGGGGTCTCTATCGGGAGCAACGATCTGACCCAGCTGATCCTGGGTGTCGATCGAGACTCGGAGACGTGCGCAGAACTGTTCGACGAACGGGATCCCGCCGTCCTCGATGCCATCGACCGCATCATCGCTTCTGCCCGCAGTCTGGGCATCACGTCCTCGCTGTGCGGTCAGGCCCCTTCGACACATCCGGAGTTCGCTGACGAGCTGGTAAGAATGGGTATTTCGTCCATCTCGGTCAACCCGGACGCGATCGACGACGCACGCAGGCAGGTTGCGCGCGCCGAGAAGCGGCTGCTGCTCGCTTCAGCCCGTGCGGAACATCAGGCCGCTTCAGCGACCGCGCGTGCGTAGAGTCGGTCCACTTCGGCACGCTCGGCCGGCTGGGTGCCGGGCGTGAGCAATGTCGCTGCTCCCGCTGCCGTTCCGAACCGCACAGCTTCGATGAGGGTCCATTCCCGTGCCAGCCCGTAGGTGATGGCTGCGACCATGTTGTCGCCCGCTCCGACGCCGGTGCCGGATGGAACCGGAATTCCGTCGTAATCTGTTGCACTATCTGCAGTGACAAGCAACGCACCCCCGCGACCCAGTGAAATCACCACGATCTCACACACTTTTGCGGCGATGAGGTCCCGCGAGGCAGCCACCTGTGATCGACGATCTGCAAGGGCGGCACCGACGTGGTCGCGGAGCTCCCGAATGCTCGGCTTGAGCAGGTGTGCGTTCGTCACATGTCGTAGAGCAGGACCCGAGGTGTCGACGATGATGCGACAATTGTGTCGTGCAGCGATGGTCGCGATGCGTGTAAAGAACGCGCCCGAACACCCGGGAGGCATACTCCCACTGACGACGAGATAGCCGTCGGTGGGCAGGTTTTGGTCGACTACCCGCAGGCACCGACGCTCTTCGGGCATGCGTAGGACGGGCCCGGGCAAGACGAACCGATACTGATTGTCCGTCCACTGCTCGGTGATGGTCATGCTCTCGCGGGTGGGTTCGGCGATCGAGACTGCGTGGACCTCGACGCCGTCATTCGCGAGCAAGGCTCGCAGGTGCGCACCCGAGTGACCTCCGGATGTGACCACTGCCGCGGCTGCCGTGCCCAGTGAGACAAGTGCTCGCGCCACGTTGACGCCACCTCCTCCCGGGTCGTAACGGGGGACACCGCATCGCATCTTCTCGGTGGGCATCAATTGGGGCACTGAGGTGTGAACGTCCAATGCGGGATTCATGGTCAGAGTGAGGATTCCAGGCATAACGATCGTCCCCCGAGGTGTCGTCGTCGACTCAATGGTCACTGCGGCCGGGCGTATCTACGTGACGGGGAGGTTCGAGTCGATACCCACCACGACGGCGGTCACCGATCGGCGCGGAGCCGGCGGCAGCGGATCGGCGTTCATCGGTGCCCAACCGGTACGGATGATCAATTGCGGAAAGCTGTTGGTACTCGAGACATGTTGTTGAATGAGACGGCGTGTATGGGGGAGTTCGAGTGGCTCGGTGAAAGCACACGTGGCCAGACCCATCGCGGTTGCCTCGAGAAGGATGGCGCTGGCAGCTTCTCCGGCGCGAACCTGAGATGCCCGGTCATCCCCGGGTGTGCTCACCAAGAGCAGGACGCCGGCATCGTCATCGGAATCGACGTGCGCCGTCTGTTCGAGTGATGGGGCCGCGAACGCCCGGGTCGGCATATTGCGGCTACTGTCGTCGGCGGGCGCTGGCGAAGCCGGAACATTGGCGCCTGGCACTCCGTCTTCAATGCGGTGGTTGCCACTCCACAGCGCCATTTCGTCCTGGTAGAGCGGGTCTTTCGCGTGGGCTTCGGCGGCGGTCACCGCGGCCCGGCGAAAGAAGGTCGACATCTGGGCACGGTCGAGGACGACGCCCTCTGCGGCCGCTCGCTTACCGAGCGTGGCGAGGTGGGCCTCCGGTACCGGCCACGAGCTGTACCAGCGGCGGTCGGATCGGCGTCGGGGTATTGCAGCTGCCAAAGCGACCACATGCTCTGAGGGATTGTGCGGATGTAGTGCCAGTGAAGCGATGTGGTAGGGGTCCTCGGTGATCGGAAGTCTGGTCACGTCGGCACGCCAGCCCAGGGCCTCCAGGGCTATCCGCATGTGGTGCAACATGATCCCGCAGCTGACATACAGGTCGCGGCCATCTGGATCTGTTTGCATCAGGTGTAGGTCCGGGTCTGCATACAGGTGCACCGAACCGGTGCTCACCCGTATTCGCCACGGCTGGGAGTTATGGACCGACGGCGCGCGCAGCGCGAGCTCGGCCGCCGACGTGATGGTGGCGGGATCAGGCAAATGCTGAGACATGAAGGGGCTCCAATCGTTCCTGTTCAGCGTGTTGCACCCAGGAAGATGGCGCTAGGGGGATAAGTGCCCTGACGAAGGGACTTTCTCCCGTCGTCGCCATTCCCCGAGCCATCCATGCTGGACGAAACGCATCCGGACAACCAAGGACTTGACATGGGAAGCTTCGAAGGTAGGGCGGCACTGGTCACGGGCGGGGCCCGCGGCATCGGTGAGGCCACGGTCCGGGCCCTCGCGGCGGTCGGGATGAACGTGATCGTTGCCGACGTGCTCGACGATGAGGGCGCGGCAGTGGCGGCCTCTTTGGGCGCGTCGGCGGTCTATCAGCACCTCGATGTGACCGATGTCGACAATTGGAACGCTGTCCTGGCCCACAGCGAACGGCAGTTCGGTCCGTTGACCGCGCTGGTCAACAACGCCGGTATCCTCGAGTTCGGAGGTATCGATGACCTCGAACCCGCCGCATTCTGGCGGGTGCTCGACGTCAATCTCGTCGGTCCATTTCTCGGAATACATTGTGCGGCAGCATCTCTACGTAGAGCTGGTGGTGGAGTCGTGGTGAACGTGTCGTCGACCGCGGGTCTGATGGGTTACCAGAATCTAGCGGGGTACGTAGCCAGCAAGTGGGGGCTGCGCGGGCTGACCAAGGCGGCCGCGCTCGACTTGAGTGACGCCAACATCCGGGTCTGTTCAGTGCATCCAGGGCCCATCGCCACCCCCATGACGGCCGGATTGGATGCCTCTGTGGCGGCAGGCCAACCGATCGCACGTTTCGGGCAGCCGGAGGAAGTGGCAGCGATGATTCGTTTCATGATCGTGGAGGGCACTTACAGCACGGGATCAGAGTTCATCATCGACGGCGGCGCGGTCACCGGGACCGGGCCGGTAGTCGCACCATCCACAGCCGAGGTGCCGGCGGCAGCACGATGACCTCGCCCTTCGACCACGTGCCCATCGAGGTTCGCGAGACCCATTCCGGGGTGGTCATCCTGTGCGGCGATCGGGCGATCAAGGCGAAGAAGCCGATCACCACAGCGTTTCTGGACTTTGGATCGGTTGCCAAGAGAGATGCGGCATGCGTCCGGGAGATCGCACTCAACCGGCGGTTGGCTCCGGATGCCTACCTCGGACTCGGTCACCTGCGTTCACCTGATCATCCACCCGAGCCGCTGGTAGTCATGCGACGCATGCCCGAAGAGACGAAGCTGTCCCGACTCCTCGACGACGGGCGGGCAGGTTCGGCGCCGATTGAGGATCTTGCCCGCCGTCTGGCGCGTTTCCATCAGAGTGCGGTCCGCAGCGCAGCAATCGACACCGAAGGTACTCCGAACGCGCTGCGTCGCCGATGGACTGACAATCTCCACGAGATACTCGACCTCGATGTCACCGCGGGTGAGGTCGAGATGATCGAACATATGCGGGCACTGGCCATGCAGTACATCGACGGCCGCTTGATTCTGCTGACTGAAAGAATCAGCACCGGCCGGGTGATCGACGGACACGGTGATCTCTCGACCGAAGACATATTCTGTCTCCCCGATGGCCCCCAGATCCTCGATTGCCTCGATTTCGACGACCGCCTCCGGTTCGTCGACGGTATCGACGATGCGGCGTTCTTGGCGATGGACATCGAATACCACGGGCACCAGGGACTGGCCCGGAGATTCGTGAGGGCCTATACACACGCAGCAGGAGACGACGCGCCGTCGACGTTGGTCGACCACTACATCGCCTACCGTGCTCTGGTCCGAGCCAAGGTAGAATTGATCCGCGTCACTCAGGGGGTTTCGTCAGCTCACGACAGCGCGCATCGCCACCTCAGGCTCGCTCACGAGCACCTCTTGCGCGGCCGAGTTCGCCTGGGCTTGGTCGGAGGCTTGCCTGGCACGGGCAAGACCACCGTCGCCACCCATCTGGCACAGGCCGTCGATGCGGTCCTGATCTCCAGCGATGTTGTGCGCAGAGAACTTCTCGGCGCCGGTGTCATCGCCGGAGACGCCGCCGTGTTCGGGGAAGGCCTGTACTCCGCGCAGAACAAAGCAGTGGTCTACGGCGCCATGCTCGAACATGCACACATGCACCTGCTGGCCGGTCGGTCGGTGATTCTTGACGCCTCATGGGTCGATGGGACTGAAAGAGACTATGCACTGGATCTAGCCGATCAGACATGTGCTGTACTTAGATCAATTCAGTGCATCGTTGCCGAAGATGTTGCAGCGGAGAGGATCCTGCGCCGAGGCGAATCCGCATCGGACGCCACGGCCGTGATCGCCCATTCGATGGCAGATCACGGTGGCGCGACGGTCTGGCCGAGCGCGTCGAGCATCGACACCTCGACCGCGGTGGCAGATTCTGTACGTGCGGCGATCGATGTCTGGTCGAGCCATTGAGCACGTGTGGTGGACATGGATCGTGAAGAGATCGTGCAGTGGCTGACGGTCGAGAGCGATCCGGCCATTCGCTGGCAAGTGACGAGCGACCTCGTCCCCGGCCGGTTGGCGGATGCCGAACGCGAGCGTAGCAACATCGCACACCGCGGGTGGGGGCGGCAATTGCTCGCCGCCCAGGACGAATCAGGCCTCTGGGCCGGTGCGTTGTACAGCCCGAAGTGGACGTCGACGACATACACGCTTTTGCTTCTGCAGCGGCTTGGTCTGCCAGCTGGCAACAGTCAAGCTCTGCTCGGCTGTCGACAACTGTGGACCGGCGCCAGATTCGTCGGTGGTGGCCTCACCTTCTCCAAGACTGTTCCGACGGCAGAGATCTGCATGACCGGCATGCTGGTGTCGTTGACGTCCTACTTCGGCTACGGAGATGACCGACTGGACGCGACGGTGCAGTGGCTGCTCGACAATCAATTTGACGACGGAGGCTGGAATTGTGAGTCCCTTCGGACGGGATCCCGGCACGGATCCTTCAATACCTCAATAGTCGTCCTCGAATCCTTGCTCACCTATCGGAGCACCACCGGGCAGGTTCCGGTTGACGATGCACTTCATCGGGGTCGCGAGTTCTTTCTAAGCCACCGCCTGTTCAAGTCCCATCGCACCGGCGCCATCATCGACCCGGCGTTCACCCGGTTTCCGTTCCCGCCCCAGTGGCACTTCGACGTGGTACGCGGCCTCGAGTTCTTCCGGCTCAGTGGAGCCGAACCTGATGAGCGACTCAGCGACGCGGTCGCGGTCGTCAGCGCCGCTCGAAGCATGGACGGAACATGGCGCCACTACCGACCCTATCCGGGCCGGTACTGGATGACGATGGAGATGGCTGGCCCAAGCAAGTGGAACACCTTGCGCTGCTTGAGGGTCTTGGAATGGTGGCAATGACACCGCATCGGCGCGCTGCTGGCATCAGGGCGCTGACGACCACACCTGGGGTCAGTGATGACTAGGCACAATCATGACCGGGTTGTGCGCATTGTGGAGTACTTTGCGGCTGGTCGATCCCAGTAACATGCCGGCGAAGCCGCCGCGGCCGTGGCTACCCACGACCACCAGTTGAGCTGCTTGCGCGTGGTCGAGAAGGGCCTGGACCGGGCGGTCGCGGACCACGGCCCGGCGGACTTTGACATTTGGATACTTGAGACGTAGCTCGCCGAGAGTCTTTTCGAGCACTCGTTCGGCTTCGCCAAGACGCGTCGCCCAATCGAACACCGCGACGCCCTGAGTGGCGTGGACCAGTGCGAAGTCGGCATCAGACCACGCGTGTACCGCGGTGAGCCCGACCCCACGAGCGGCGGCTTCATCGAACGCGATCTCCAGTGCGGGTGTGCTGGCCGCGGATCCGTCGGTACCGACGACGACCGAACGGCGTTGCGCATCGTCGGACCACCCGCGAACCACGGTCAGTGGTGCGCGGGTGTGCGATGCGAGAGCCGCGCTCACCGATCCGAGAATGGCTCGGTTGATCACTCCGATGCCGCGGCTTCCGACGACGATCATTCGTGCGGTCGCTGACAGCTCGATCAACATGGGAATAGGAGACCGGGAGACGACGATGGTCGATATGTCCAGCTCAGCCGAGACCGTCCGCCGAGCCATCGCCTCGGCCTCGATCAATGCGGAGTCGGCCTGCTCGCGCAGAGCCTGGTAGTAACTGCCCGGCAAGACCGCGTCGACAGGGGGAAGTGTGGACGAGATCAACAGCAGATCCGAGTGGTGGAGAGCGGCATCAAGAGCGGCCCAACGCACCGCGTCCAGCGCGGTCGACGAGCCGTCGACACCGACAACGGTGGGTGCATGTGTGGTCATCGAATTCTCCTCAGTGAGCTGAACAACAAACACCAGTCAACTCCAGGAAACCGGGCGTCGAACCTGGCGAAAACCCTTGATACAGGTGACCTAAGTACTCACTGCCGCAGCAACCCCGTGGATGTAATTAGGGCCTATATTCTGGTTACCGGGAAGTGGCAAGTAAGTGTTGTTACACTAGTTGCGCACGCTGACAAGCAGCCGTACTCGACGTCGGGGAAGTCATGGACAAGTCGTCGGCAGCCTCCGGAAAACCAGATAGAGACGTGCGCGAATCGCGACTGAGCGAGCTTCTTGAAGAGGCGCAGGATCGGGTGGAGCAGATCACCGAGGCGCGTGCGCACACCGATGGCTTGATCAAAGCCATGCTGGTGGTGACTGCCGACCTGGATCTGGAGTCGACTCTCCGGTCGATCGTGACTTCTGCCGTCACCCTTGTCGATGCGCAATACGGGGCCCTGGGAGTCCGTGGCGCGGGGCACGACTTGAGTGCCTTCATTCATCAAGGGATCGATGACGAGACACGGTTGAAGATCGGGCCGTTGCCGACGGGTCGTGGAGTGCTGGGGCTGTTGATCGATCAACCCAAGCTGGTGCGCCTGGACGACTTGTCTCAGCATCCGGACTCGGTTGGGTTCCCCCCGCACCATCCCCCTATGACCACATTCCTTGGCACCCCCATCCGGGTGCGCAACGAAATCTTTGGCAACCTGTATCTCACCCAGAAAAACGGCGGCGCGAGCTTCACCGAAGATGATGAGTTGGTCATCCAGGCTCTCGCTTCAGCGGCAGCCATTGCCATTGACAATGCGCGGCTGTACAAAGAATCGCAAACCCGATTGGCATGGATTGAGGCCACCCGCGATATCAGGACCGAGCTGCTCTCGGGCGCTGACATCGCCAGCGTACTGAGCATGATCGCGCGCCGAGCCTTGGTGCTCACCGATGCCGATGTGGTATTCATCGCACAGCCCGACAATCCGCAAACGCCAGTCGAGCATGTCCATCAACTGGTGATATCCGTTGCCGAAGGTGAAGATGCCGCCGAACTCCTCGACCGCACGGTGCCCATCGAAGGGTCCACGTCTGGCGCAGCGTTCGTGCACCGAACGGCATATGTGCGCGACAATCTCGAGTATGCCCCCACGGGTTCCTACGCCGAGCACTTCGGTCCGGCGCTCGTGGTGCCGCTCAGTACCGCCGAGACGATCAGTGGTGTCTTGGTGACCGTGCGCAGGTCCGGGCGGCACTCGTTCACCGATGAACTGCTCGGGATGGTCTCCAATTTTGCTGATCAGGGTGCTTTGGCTCTGGCGATGGCGGAAGCGATTCGCCGTAAGCGCGAACTCGAGGTGTTTGCTGATCGTGACCGGATCGCCCGGGACCTTCATGATCATGTCATTCAGCGAATCTTCGCCGCGGGCTTGAGTCTCCAAGGCACACTTCAACGCACTCAGTCGCCGGAGCTGCGCGGCCGGCTCACTGAGACGGTCAACAACCTGCAGGACATCGTCCAGGAGATACGAACAACGATCTTCGATCTGCAGAGCGATGACAGTAGCTCGCTCAACTTGCGGCAGGGCGTCCACGAGATCGTCGACCAGCAGCTCGGTGAGGCTCCGATCAAGGCCTATGTGCGTATGTCTGGTCCGCTGAGTGCTGTCGAACCCGTTCTCGCTGAGCACGTCCTGGCTGTTGTCCGAGAATGCGTCAGCAATGTCGTGCGGCACGCTCACGCACGCACTCTGACGTTGAGCATCGCTGTGGGCGACGAGGTGGTGGTCGATGTCGTCGACGACGGAGTGGGCCTTCCTGTCGAAATCAGTCCCAGCGGTTTGGCCAACCTACGCCGGCGTGCCCGCGACCTCGGCGGCGATGTGACCTTGTCGGCGGGGGAGTCCGGTGTGGGTCTCTCGGTTCGGTGGGTGGTACCTCTGTGATTGCACCTTGGGTGACGAAAGTCCCTACAAGTCAGGCGCAACGCCAACATCGCTCGGTCCCATCCAGTTCTATCTTTGAGGAACGACATCTTCGAAGGGAACGTGGACATGGCTATCGAAATTCAGCCCGGGGCGGTGATAGTCGGGGTCGACGGCTCGGAGACCGCCCTCGGCGCCGTCCGGTGGGCGGCCAAGTACGCTCAGAAGTGCTCTGCGCCAGTCCATCTTATCCATGCATTGCCCACCGACGAGTGGTATATGGGATTGGGGAGATCGGCGCTGATCAGTGAGCGTGCGCTCCTGGATCAACTCCGAGAAGTCGGCGCAGATCACCTGAAACAAGCGCACGAGGCGATCGGTGAGGTGGATCCCGGGGTGGAGGTCTCCTCCGCCATCTGCAACGAATCGGTGGCTGAGTTTGTTCGTGCCCACTCGCAGCAGGCCGCAATGGTGGTGATCGGATCGCGTCGCTCAGGCCCTCTTCGCGACATTCTGCTCGGCAGCCAGGTCATCGCCGTCACCAACGCCGCGCTGTGCCCTGTCGTCGCGTGGCGAGCTCACGAGAGCAAGGGTGGCGACGTCGTGGTCGGCGTCGACGGCTCAGAGCATGCGGACAAGGCGCTTCTCGCTGCCTTCGAGTACGCCCGCCTGATGGGCGCACGTGTGGTGGCGGCACACTTCTGGCAGGTGTCCGCGATGGTGGGTATCGGCTACAGCGGTGCGTTGATCGACTGGGAACAATTGCGCGACGACGGCACGGCCTGGCTGACCGAACACGTTGCAGTGGTGCGAGACAAGTTTCCCGATGTCGAGGTCGCGACACTGTACGGCGATGCCTCCGCCGCACGCGGGCTCGGTGAGCTCTCCGCCGGGGCGGGCTTGTTGGTGGTCGGGTCACAAGGACGCGGAGCTATGAGCGGGGCCTTGCTCGGCTCGGTCAGCCAGAACGTCCTACACCACTCGCAATGTCCTGTCCTCGTCGTTCACTGACCTGACAAGTCAAAGAGGGTGAACCGCGAAGCGGTTCACCCTCTTTCGTGTTTGAGTTACTAACTGGATTCAGTTACTTCCACCGCGATGTGCTTTCCCGGCGAGGTTGATGCTGCCAGTGGCACCGTCACGGTGAGGACGCCTTGCTCGTATGTCGCCTTCACGTCTTCTTCGATGTAGCCGGCGGGCAACGACATGGTTCGAACGAAAGACCCGTAGGCGAACTCCGATCGGACGTCGGTCTCGTCGCGTGTCTCTCGCTCGGCTTTGATCGTCAGCATTCCGTCCCGGACGATGATCTCGACGTCCTTGTTCGGATCAATACCCGGCAGTTCGGCTCGTACCAGGTACTGGTTCTCGCCGAGCTCGTCTTCGACACGGATCATATGAGAATTGGGGCGCAGTGCACCGATCGCCGGGAATGCAGCGAACAGATCCGCGACGTCAGGCAATAGCGAGTGGATGGGGTTGTGGCGACTGGCCAAGATGTTGTTCATGGCACTCCTTTTCGGTGGTTGGCGTTCAATTACATTGAAGCGAAGCTTGATTGGTCGTGGCAGAGGCATAAGTCCCTGATTGGGAGATCGATAGCCCCAGGATCAGAGCTCATCTGTCGACGGAGAGGATTTCGTCGACATCCCGCCTCGGGCTGCGGGCGGGCTTCTCATCTGCGTGCGAGGGCACACCGAGACGCACCATGATCTGTGGAACGCTAGCGTCCTCGAGCAACGCGCTGATGAGGGTGGTGCTCTCGGGCGATTCGAGGACATGTGAAAGCGTGCAGCTGCTCAGTCCCGCGATGGTGGCCTCGATGAGCAGTGTGGACAAGGACTCACCGCAGCGGAGCAGGTCTTCCCGGGTGCCGCCACGGGTGGCCAGGACGACAACGGTTGCTTCGTCGGACTCGACATCCGGCCTGCGGGGCTGACCGCCCCCGATCACAGGAAAGTCCCTGCCGACAGCGACGCGCTCACTTTCCGACGCGGTAAGCAGTGCCGCGGCCGGGATCCCGTCATGCTCGACGACTGGTCGCCGGGTCCACCAGACCAATTCGTCGTGATAGTTGATGTCGTAGCGCCGCAGCGACGCGCTGAGTTGCGATGCCTTCGCGAGCGACGGCGCGCTACTCACCGGTAGTGCTGTGATGTTCGTATCGTTCTGGGCGGCAGTCACTCTGGTTACATCGGACACCGTTATAGCTGGAGGCGGCAACAGCGGGAGCCGGTCAGTGAATCTCTCGCGGATCGCGACCGCGCGGCGACGGTGCCCGTCGAGGATGGGCAGGCGGCCGGTGAACTCGACCGTGGCCAGATGATCGGGCCGATTCGGGTTGGGAAGTCGAGCGACGTCGACGCCCCACCCGTAGGCGGAGGCAGCGGCGCATAAGTGATCGAGGGCGGCACCCAGACTCAGCACCATCTGCCGCTGGTGAGGGTCGGCGGCCGGCACGGACCGCGACGTATCGGCGTACAAGCGCAGCTCATCGCCGTGAAGCCGCCACCGCCACGGCTGGGTGTTGTGCACTGACGGCGCCCGCGAGGCCAGCGCCAAGATCTCGTGCAGGTTCCGCTGATCCGGACAGGTAATGGACATGGTCGCTCCTTGGGTGAAGGCGGTGCGGGGGATCGGAGGTCATCGGGTGCTGTCGATCGCGCCGGCTTGCCACTCCGCCTCCCACGCCGCAAACCGTTGTTTGTCGCCGAAGGTGCGCACCGAGAAGATCAGCAGCAGCCACACACCGACGATGGCCAGACCGGTGGTCAGCCCCACGGCGATGGCTTGGGCGACAGCGTTGCCCACTGCTCGGGGTTTGTCGACCGGCGTGCCGTTCTGGTCGATCCAGATGGTTCTGTGCACGCCCGGCTTGTCTGCCGACTTCGACTCGACGCTGCCGGTGACGCTGCGTCCATCGGTTGAGGTCCAGGTCGCGCTGACCGGTTCCCGAGACTCCTGCGCGGTCCCGAGGATGGTGGCGGTGACCGAGTGGCGGGACTGCTGTTCCAGCAAGACCGATTGTTTGTCGTTGGCGTAGGTGGCGCTGCCGACCATGAACGCGATGGTCAAAGAGCACACGGCGAGTGCTGTGGCGAGCAGCATGATCAGAGATTCCAGGCGGTCATAGGGCCGGATGAGCCTGTTGGACGACAAGTGCATCAGTCGCCACAGATGAAGCTCGCGCGATAACAGACTCAGCATTGTGGTGGCTCCCGTCGCCTTCATGTGTGTCAACCGGTTTCACTAGAAACCGTATGACGCGGGGGCCTGACGGATCGCCTGTCCTTGGTTGCCGCTATCGGGGCCTTTGGTCATCAGTGGCAGGGACCTGTGATCGCGAGATCACGAGCGATGTCATCGGTCAGTCGCGCTGGGGTGGGTTGGGACTCTTGATCTTGGAGGCGTAGACGGCCGCTTGTGTCCGTCGCTCCATGCCCAGCTTGGCGAGCAGGCGGGATACGTAGTTCTTGACGGTCTTCTCCGCCAGGTGCATCCGGGCGGCGATCTGGCGATTCGTCAGCCCCTCACCAAGCAGATCCAGCAACGTTCGTTCCTGCTCCGTGAGCCCGTCTAGCGGCCCGGGAGCGTCCTGGCGGGCCCGAAGCCGATCCATGAGGGCAGCCGCGGCACGGTTGTCGAGAAGTGACTTGCCGGCACCCACATCGTTGATGGCTTTGGTCAGATCCATGCCGGTGATGTCCTTGACGACATAACCGCTGGCGCCGGCCAGTATCGCATCCATCATGGCCTGGTCCTCGGTGAACGATGTGAGCATCAGACATTTGAGACCATCGAGTTTTGTCAGTAGTTCCCGGCACAGTTCGATGCCATTGCCATCGGGCAACCGGACGTCCAGCACGGCGACGTCTGGGCGCAGCGCCGGTATCCGGGCCAGCGCCTGCGAGCAGGTACCTGCTTCGCCGATCACGGTGAGGTTGGGGTCTGCGTCGATGAGTTCGATGAGCCCGCGGCGAACTATTTCGTGGTCATCGACCAAGAACACGGTGGTCATTGTGGCTCCTTCGGCGTCGCCGGACATCGGCTGTGTCCAGTGTAAGGAGCCGGTGGCTCTGTGCTGCGAGAATCCTGCTCGCGGCTGCTGGTCATGCTCTGACAACGAGTATCGGGCAGGTCACCGTATGGAGCAATGCCCGGCTCGTTGATCCCAGCAATCGCCCGGTAAAGCCGCCGCGGCCGTGGGAGCCGACCACCAACAAGCATGCGTTGTCGCCGGCATCGCGCAGTGCTCCGACGGGGTCGCTGTTGTGTACCTGCTGGGTGACCTCGACATCGGGGTACCGATCAGACTGTCCAGCAAGGCTTTCGGACAGGACAGCTTCTTCCGCGGTGCGTGTCTCTTTCCATGACAGGGCGCGATGATCGGTGCTGAACACCGATTGGATCTTCTTGAAGTTCCACGCATGGATAGCCAAAAGGCTCGCATTGCGCAGCGACGCCTCCTCGAAGGCAGACTCCACCGCCAGCTCGCTGCACCGTGACCCGTCGACTCCCACGACCACTGTGTTGGGCATGCTCTCGCGTACCGAATCGAGCTGCTCGCGTACCACGACCACCCGGCACCCGGCGTGGGTGGACACGGCCTCGGCGACCGAACCGAGCAACCCCGAGGCTCGACGAGTTTCTCCGTACGCACCGACCACGAGAACCTGGGCGGTGGCGGCGAACCGCTGCAAACCGATTCGGGCGTCACAGAGCAGCATCCTGGTGTCGACAGCGATGTCGCTACCGGCGGCGAGTATCTCTGATACCGCCACGGACGACGCCTCGGCGAGGTCCTTCTGAGCGTGCTCCTTGAGCTGTTCGTAGTATCGATCAGGCCACGGATAGTCACTGAGAGCGAGAATGTCGTCATCCACGCAGCACACGATCGTCAGGCGCGTGGCATGCAATATGGCCTCATGGGCGGCCCATCGGACTGCGTCGAGCGCAGCTGCTGACCCGTCGATTCCTACCACTACTGGTTTGTTCTCCATGGTGACTCCCGTGTATCGAAGAATGAACTCGTTGATAATTCGACGGTCTCGCGAGCGCGCGATCGGGTGTAGGGCCGGTGGGCCCTCACGCAGATGCCCAAGGACACTTGGTATCACCGTCTGTGCCGGCGGAGACTGAAAGCACTCAAAACAGGCCAGAACATGGCGTCTTGATCTCCTGCACGGAAAAGGTGTTGCCATGAAGAGTATTCAGCGGCTGGTTGTCGGGGTCGACGGATCCGAGCGTTCTCTCGACGCCGTGCGCTGGGCGGCCGGTGACGCACTTGTTCGCTCGGTGCCGCTGACCATCGTGACGGTGTCGCGCGATCGGATTCCCAGTCTCTCCGACGCGGTGAATCTGCGTCTGAACACCCCGCAGGTGATCCATCGGCAAGCGGAACGAACTCTGGACACGGCGGCACAAACGGCCAAGGACATCGCCGGAAGACGTGCCCTCGAGGTGAACACCGTGATCGAGTCGGGCGCACCCGCCGAGGTGCTGATGCACCGGGGAAGCACAACAACGTTGCTGGTGGTCGGTTCGCGAGGCCTGGGCGAATTCACCGGAGGACTCGCCGGATCGGTCAGCACTGCGGTGGTCACCCATGCTCGCTGCCCGATCGCCGTGGTGGGGTCGGCTGCCCGAACTGTTGATTCGGACTCGCCGGTGGTGGTCGGCGTCGATGGCACTGAGAACAGCGAACCGGCTCTGGCTCAGGCATTCGAGGAGGCGTCATTGCGTGGAGTCGATCTGGTGGCCGTGCACGCGCTGATCGACTTCGACCCCGACCGAGCATTGCCTGAGGGTTTGGCCACCACCATGTTTGCCGCAGACGTGCTCGACGATCTGATGCTCGCCGAAAGCCTTGCCGGATGGAAAGAGCAGTTTCCGACTGTCCGTGTACATCCTCGTGCTGTCCGGGATCGCCCGGTACGGCAGCTGGTGCACGAGGCGCACAACGCCCAGCTCGTCGTGATGGGCAGTCGTGGGCGCGGGGGCTTTCCGTCCATCCTGATGGGCTCGACCAGCCAGGCAGTACTGCACACGGTCGAGATTCCGGTCATGATAGTCCCCACCGCACGATGACCTCGCCCCTCACACACACGCTGAATCGTCGAGATCGCCGGCGTGCAGATCGATTTCCAAGGTCATGGTCGTTCCGTCGAGATGAAGCTCGTGGGTGAGCCCGATATCGCGGAGCACCCCGATCATCAGGCTGTTCTCGGCCAAGATCTCTGCAGTCAGCCACCGGATCCCCGCCGATCGCGCATGTGCAACGAGGTGCTCCAGCAAGCCGGTCCCGATCCCGCGGGCCTGGACGCTGTGGTCGACAGTGATCGCGATCTCGACGTCAGGATGCGGTCTGGTTTGGGGACGTGGTCCGCGGATGTAGTTGGCAATGCCTAGTAGTCGTTCACCACGGAATGCGCCGAGCGCGTAGCTGCCCTCGAGGCGGCGGCAGGTGTATGCCGCAACAGTGTGGAGGTGTTTGGGGCGGGCGCCGAAGAACCGCATGTAGGCGTCGTGTTCGTTCATGCTTCGGTACAGATCCTCAACTGCCGGTATGTCGCTTTCGTCGAGGTCTCGAAAGACCACATCGGCCGGCGGTCGATGACCCGGGGATGGTGCGTTGGTGTCGGTACTCATCGTGGTTGGCTTTCTCGATCGGAGGCTGGGGCTGTGGGGTCGCGATCGGTAGTCTGGGACATCCGTCGTCGGAACCAGCGATACAGCTCGTCGCTGCCCCACACGATGAACGGCAACGGGATCAGCCACAGCGCCAGATACAGCGGAGGGGAAGCTGTTCCGAAGATGTCCTGCAGCTGCGGCACCGTGACCACCAAGACGGCAAAGACGATCTCAAATCCGATACCCCACAAAAGCAGACGGTTGGTTCCCAGACCGATCTCGCGAAGTGAGGCCCGTTGAGTGCGTGCTGCGATCGCGGTGCCGATCTGACACGACACGATGGCCAAGAAGCTCATCGTGGTGGCGAGCATCCACGTATCGTGCAGCGGTCCGCTCGACACCGAATCACCCAGGTGCCAGCCGCCGTTGACGAGGGTTCCCAGGAACAGTGCCAGAACGAGCGCGGCCGATACACCGCCGAGAAGACCCCATGAGCGCACCAAGATCTCGCGGCTGACGACGTTCTGGCCCCGTTTGTGCGGCGGTCGATCCATCAGTCCGGGTTCGGCAGGTTCGCGTCCCAGGGCGAGGGCAGGCAGGGTCTCGGTACCGAGGTCGATGGCCAGGATCTGCATGACGGTCAGGGGTAGAGGAATCTGGCCTCCAGAAAGTGCGTACAGCAGAAAGGGAATGACCTCTGGAGTGGCGTGCGCGAAGATGTAGACGATGAACTTGCGTACGTTGTCGTAGACGCGGCGGCCGGCTTCGACGGCGGTGACGATGGTCGCGAAGTTATCGTCGGTCAGCACCATCGTGGCTGCTTCGCGTGCCACGTCGGTCCCCGATTTCCCCATCGCGACACCGATGTCCGAGCGTCGCAGAGCGGGAGCGTCGTTGACGCCGTCTCCGGTCATCGCCACAACATGGCCTTGACTACGTAAGGCGTCGGTGATGCGGAGCTTGGCTTCTGGAGAACTGCGGGCGAACACGATCTCGCCCGGTTCGGCCAATAGAAGATCGAGATCGGCCTCGGGCATCAGCTCGAGCTCCGTCCCGGTCACCACCCGCAAGCTGCTACCCGCGCCGATCCCGACGCTTTCGGCGATGCCGCGTGCGGTGAGGCCGTGGTCGCCGGTGACGACCATGATCCGAATGCCTGCGGAGTGGCAGGTGGCGACTGCCTCCGCGACCTCGGGTCGTGGTGGGTCCATCAGGGCAACGATCGCCAGCATGGTGAGGCCTTGCTCGGTGTTCTCGCGGCTGAGTGTCTCGACCAACGTCTCATCGATCGTGCGCTCGGCGACGGCCATCAACCGGAGTCCCTCGGCTGCCCATTCGGTCACCATGGCGGTGATCGCCGTGCGATCGACGGATGTCAGCGCGCGGTCGCCGCTGCCGTCGGCGATTGTGGTGCATCGTTGGAGGACTTCTTCCGGCGCACCTTTGACATTGATCCGGGCCGTGCCGGGTGCTGAACGCGTCACCGTTGACATCCGGCGCAAAGCGGACTCGAAGTGGAACTCCCGAAGCCGATCGGAGGGTTCTCCGGGCCCCGGGCCGACTCCGAGTTCCTGGGACGCGCGCAGTAGCGCCAACTCGGTCGGATCTCCGCGTTCGGCGGTTGTGCCGTCGTCATCCGTGGTGATACTCGCCGAGCAGCAGTTGGCGATGACGTGCGCTGTGCGAGAGGCACAGTCGTTGCCACCGGTGGGAGGTTCGAGCACGCCCTGCGATGTCCACATACGTGCAGCGGTCATCTCGTTGAGCGTCAGTGTGCCGGTCTTGTCTGTACAGATGACGGTCGTCGATCCCAGCGTCTCCACTGCCGAGATCTTCTTGACGAGCGCGCCGCTGCGCGCCAGGACTCGCACACCGACGGCGAGTGCAAGCGTGATGGTAGGGAGCAGGCCCTCGGGTACGTTGGCGACGAGAAGACCGATCGCGAAGTTGACCGAATCCTGTAATGACAGGCCGGCCAGCAGGGTTCCGAGCGGGATGAAGGCGAGTCCCATCGTCACCGCGACGGCGGCGATGAGCCACGCTACGCGCTTGACCTGTGTTTCGAGCGGGCTCTCGTCCTGGGTGACCCGCGCAGAAAGGGCGGCGATCCGTCCGAGTTCTGTCTGCATTCCGGTGGCGAAGACGACGGCGTGTGCATGGCCGGTCACGATGGTGGTGCCACTGAAGACCAGGTCTGTTGCTTCGATGATGGGTCCGGTCCCGGCCGCCGTGCGGGTCTCGAGCCTTACGGTGGCGGATTCGCCGGTGAGCGTGGATAGATCGACATCCAAGGAGCCGTCGAGCAGTCTTGCGTCGGCGGGGATCTTGTCACCCTCGGCGAGCAGAATCACGTCGCCGGGTACGAGCTCGGACGCTTCGACGGACATCTCCGGTGCCTGTCGGACCACTCGTGCGGTGGCGGGAATGAAGGCGGACAACGCTTCTACGGCTTGCTCGGCGTGGCGCTCCTGCACCAATGCGAAGGCTGCGTTGATGATCACCACCACCACGATTGCTATGGCAAGCGGTCGAGAGTCGCTGAACCATGCCAACACTGCAGCCAGCCACAGCAGCAGCGCCAACGGGTGGGTGATTTGGCGAAGCAATTGTCGAGCCCAGTGACTGCGATGGCGCCGAGTCAGTTCGTTCCGGCCATAGATCAGCGCCCGTCTCACGACTTCGCGATCGGACAGACCCATGGGGTCGGTGTCCAGGTCACGCAGCAGACCCGGGATCGCTTCCTGTGGGTCTACGGGCGCAGATGTGTCACCGGCGGTGGGCAAGAGAGCGCCCCTGTTCCGGAGCCTTGCGGCAATCCCGTTGGCTCGCGGGGACTTGCACAGCAAGCATCGAACTGAGGACGGAATGTCCTGGAGCATCGACGACAAGCCCCGATGGCGCCGGGGGGACCGCATCACCGAAGACTTCGTGGGTGAGCTTGCTCAGTAGTCGCCGATCGCGCCCCAATTCCATCCTGCCTGCCGGCGTTGCCCGGTAGACGTTCTGCATCATGCCGTCGATCAGACGCTGGTCTTGCGTCAGGAGGGTTTCGGCCACCAGATCGTCCAGGATCTGGCGCAGATTACCGGGCCCGACACGGTAATCGCGACGGAACAGCTCTCGGCTCATCTGCTGCTCGGAGATCATATCGCTGACGGCCCGGCCCAGAATGTGGAAGCGGATCGCCACCCGGTCAAGAAGTCGCATAGGGGAGTCCCTTCTCGAGGGGGACCAATACCGCAGCCCCCGCGAACAGCCCTTCCTTGAGGTCTCGAAGGGCAGTGAGCGCTTGCTCGAGTGAGTATTCAGTGGTTTCTACGTGGAGTCGGTGATCTTGGGCGAAGCGCAGAAACTGACGGGCGTCTGCGCGGGTGTTGGACTCGACACTGCGTATCTGTTTCTCGTGGAACAGGTGTCGTTGATAGTTCAGGGGCGGGATGTCGGTCATGTGGATGCCCGCCAGTGAGAGGGTCCCGCCACGGTCGAGCGCTTCCAGCGCGGTAGGGACGATGTCGCCGATCGGGGCGAAGACAATCGCCGAGTCGAGAGGCTCGGGAGGTTGGTCGTACGTGTCTCGAGCTGATGCGACACCGAGTTCGAGTGCCAGGTCCCGCGCTCGTTGATCACGCGTCATCACGTGCACAATTGCTCCTTGGTGCATCGCGACCTGCGCCACCAGATGGGCACTACCGCCGAATCCGTAGATGCCCAGACGGCCGCGAGGTGGGAGCTCTGCTCGCTTCAGTGCGCGGTAGCCGATGATCCCGGCGCACAGCAGCGGAGCGAGCTCCGTTGCGGAATAACCGGTCGGCAGTTCCAGGGCGTAAGCGGCTTCGGCGACAACGTAGTCGGCGTACCCGCCGCCATGATCCCAGCCGGTGTACCGGGAACGCAAGCAAAGGTTTTCGGCTCCGGTGCGGCAGTAGCTGCAAGTGCCGCAGGTGGATCGAAGCCAGGGGACGCCGACCAGATCGCCGACGCGGAAAGCAGTGGAGGTTCCCTCGGCGATGTACAGCACACGTCCTACGACTTCATGGCCGGGAACCACCGATGGTCGGTGGACTGGCAGGTCGCCCTCGACGACGTGTAGATCTGTACGGCACACCCCGCAGGCCTCGACCGCGAGGAGCATCTCGCCGCGCTGTGGCACCGGCCTCTTTTCGGTCACCAGCTCGATTGGTTCGCCCAAGATCGGTCCTGGCTCTGATACTCGCCATGCTCGCATGCCAAAACCTCTGCGGAACTCACCAGTCGTTTCGGACAACGGGCATTTCGGCCAATGATCCGCAGATCTCGTCGGCCCATTCACCGATCTCGGATGAGGAGCGATGGTCACCGTCAGTCGCGTGAACGGCGGACGCAACCAGACGCTCACCCCAACTCAGCTCGGCTCGGTCGAGTTTGCCGCCGAACGTGTGATGATCCTGCGCCCACGCGGCACTGGCGATTTTCACCTCAGGTGTGGCCTTGCCGCCATCACTCTTGCCGGTGTCGTCTACTGGACCGCTGGAGAACAACCAGACCGGGATTGCTTCCAGACTCTTGGTTTCACGATCGACGAGACTCCGGGCGCTCTTGAGCCAGCGCCCCATGTACACCGCGCTTCCCAAGATCAGTGCGTCGACGTCGGCGAGACTCTCGATCTGGTCGGCGTCGAGAACTTCGACCTCGGCGTCAACTTTCCGCGCGAGTAGACCAGCCGATAGCGCAGTGCCGAGTTGTTCGCCGATCTCCCGGGTCGACCCGTGCCTGCTGGCCGTTGCCACAAGTACCTTGATCACTGCACTGCTCCATTCGGCGACGTGAACTGTCTCCTCAGTGAACTGCCCGCATCGGCGCGCGAGGAGAGGACATAGGCCTCTACGCCGACTTCTTTCGTCCCTAGGGCGGCGAATCGGCGTAGCGGAGACTTTCCGGTGGGCATCGAGGAGGAAAAGACGTGCGTGCGGATGACGTGCACAAGCCGCGGCCAGGAATGAACGTGGGGATTTCCGTGGAAACGGCGCTCTTCGTGGTCACGGCCGCCGCGTTGACAGCGGGCGGTATCGCGTGGCTTTCGGAGTCAACCGACATCGCCGACGCGCTCTGGATTGCCGGAACCCTCGTGGCTTTGCTACCTGCGGTGTGGTGGGTAGTGGAAGGTCTGCGTCACGGACGGGTCGGCGTCGATGTGATCGCGGTGCTCTCCTTGGTCGGAACCATCGTCGTCGGGGAGTTCCTCGCCGGAATTCTGATCGCCGTCATGCTTGCCACCGGCCGAGTGCTCGACGCAACCGCGTCGCGACGAGCGTCTCGCGACCTGAGCGCTCTCGTCGCGCACGCCCCACGTACTGCGCGGCGCCGGGTAGGCACGACGCTCGAAGTGGTGGACCTCGACGAAGTCGAGGTCGGGGACGTCATCTCGGTAGGGTGCGGTGAGACAGTGCCGGTCGACGGCCGGATGAACTCCTCCGTTGCAGTCCTCGACGAGTCCATGCTCACCGGTGAATCTGTTGCGGTCACCGTAACGTCGGGCGATGACCTACGTTCGGGTGTCGTCAATGCAGGCAACGCATTCGAGATGACAGCGCTGCGAACAGCTTCGGACAGCACCTACGCGGGTATTGTCCGTCTAGCCGACGATGCGTCGTCCGAACGGGCGCCGGTCGTCCGATTGGCTGATCGACTTGCTGCCTGGTTCCTGCCGCTGACGCTGGTGGTCGCGTCCGTGGCGTGGGTCGTCGACGGCTCCCTGACGCGAGCGGTCGCGGTTCTGGTGGTTGCGACGCCGTGTCCGTTGCTGTTGGCCGCGCCCATCGCCATCGTCTCCGGCCTGTCGCGATCGTTACGCTTCGGTGTGGTCGTCAGAGATGGTGCCGCACTGGAGAATCTGGGACACGCCACGACCCTTGTCCTGGACAAGACCGGGACATTGACGACGGGTCGACCAAGCGGCCTTGCCATCGATGTGGCGCCCGGCCAGGACCCCGCGAACATTCTCCGTTTGGCGGCCTCCGCCGATCAGGTCTCGGCGCACGTTCTGGCCGAGGCCATAGTCCGGGAAGCGAAAGCGCGGGGTATGCCCCTTTCGCTGCCGACCGACGTCGTCGAACAGGCCGGCACGGGGGTGACCGCCACCGTGGACGGCTGCCGGGTTTCGGTGGGTTCGCGTGTTCTGCCTGAGGACGGACCGACGTGGGCGCAGGCCGCGCTGCGCAAGTCCGAACTTGACGGGTCCGTGATTGCCTGGATCGAAGTCGAGGGAATCCTGACTGCGGCCATAACACTGATCGATGAGGTTCGTCGCGACGCGTCGTCGACATTGAGACGACTGCGCGGTGCCGGACTGTCTCGGATCATCATGCTGACAGGAGACCGCGCTCGGCCCGCGCAGGAGATCGGAGCTGTTCTGGGACTCGATCAGGTGTATGCCCAGCAGACCCCCGCCGACAAGGTCGCGCGGGTGCGCGCCGAGCGACGCCAGGCAGTCACCATCATGGTGGGCGACGGAGTCAACGACGCGCCGGCACTGGCCACTGCCACCGTGGGTGTGGCGATGGGCGCGAGAGGCTCGGCGGCCAGTTCGCAGGCCGCAGACATCGTCCTGACGACAGACCGCATCGACAGGCTTGCTGATGCCATGGAAACCGCCCGTCGCTCTCGGCGGATAGCTGTGCAAAGCGCCGGAGTGGGAATGGGTTTGTCGCTGGTAGCCATGGTTGTGGCGGCATTCGGCTTGCTGGCGCCCGCGCCCGGAGCTCTGGTTCAAGAAGCTATCGACGTGATCGTGATTCTGAACGCGCTGCGGGCGCTCAGCGGTGGGAGAAAACGATCCCAGCGGATCAGCAGTCAGACCGACGAACTTATCCACCGGTTCTCGAAAGAGCACGACGAGATGAGGGGCCGGCTGTCGCTGCTCACCACCGCGGCGCAAGAGCTGTCCAATGGGGACGTACGGTCGGCGTATCCTGCGCTGCAAGCAGCGGATTCGTTTGTGTCGCAGGTGGTACTCCCGCACGAGCACGCTGAGGACGAGGATCTGTATCCCGCATTGGCGAGGCCACTGGGGAGCTCGGAGGCGACGGCGACGATGAGCCGAATGCACGCTGAAATCGACCGTTTGGGCCGCCGACTCCACACTCATCGCCTACGTGCCGATGAGCACGGCGAGATCAGTCCGGACCAACGCAGTGACCTGATCGCCACTTTGTACGGGCTCCACGAACTGTTGCGGCTGCACTTCATACAGGAGGAAGAGAATTACTTCACCATGGCAGACGAAGCCTGATCGGCGATCCCGGCGCGGGGCTGGCTGTGGTCGGTCGTCTTCAGCCACTGAGCGTGTAGTCGTCACGGGCAGGCGGATGCGCTGAAGCCGACCGCTGACACGCGCCGGCGACACACCAGGCGAGCAGTTCGTCGAACATCAATGTGCTGGCCGAACGCAATGCGACATCGACTTGTTTGAGATCGGATGTATCGGCCGGTGCGAGGCCTCGGTGGGCGAGTGTGGCGGTGAGTTCAGCGTTGGCCAGGGGGTCGAAACGAGTCCACAACCACGTGGCGGCGACGCGTAGTGAGCCGCTGATGTCCGGGAGCGGTCTGTCGTGGAGGGCGAGGTCGAGCATCGGCACAGCCTGGACGGCCATGTCGAGATGACTTGGCACGCCAGCTGAGACTACGCGGCTGGATTTGCTCATAACGAGCAGTGTCGGCCTCGAGCGTTGACAGGAAAAGGGTCAAAGGGCCCACTTCCGGCTGATTGGGTAATCGCGTACGAGCACCGCTGTTCTCATGAGACGACCGATGGATACATCGGAGTGACATTTGGCCCTCACGGATGCCGGGAATCAGCGCGAAGGTGACTGTGGAGCCCGCGATGACATGGTCGGCTGGGCGTGAGTGAAAGGGGAGCCACATGATCGGCTGGATCGTGATCGGAATCGTTGTCGTCGTTGTCGCCCTGCTGCTGCTCGCCCTGTCGATCCGGGTCGTCGTGCAGTACGAGCGCGGTGTCTTGCTGAGGTTCGGCCGGGTGATTGGCGTCCGCGAGCCTGGGTTGAGGTTCTTGATCCCGATCGTCGATCGCATGGCGCGGGTGTCGATGCGGGTGGTGACGATGCCCATCCAATCGCAGGGCATCATCACTCGGGACAACGTCAGTGTCGACATCTCGGCGGTGGCTTACTTCCGCGTGGTGGATGCGGTGAAGTCGGTGGTCGCCATCGAGAATGTGCGCGCCGCGATCGATCAAATCGCGCAGACCACGTTGCGCAAGGTGGTCGGACAGCACTCACTCGATCAGGCGCTCGCCGACACAGACACCATCAACTCGGACATCCGGCGCATCCTCGACATGACGACGCTGGAGTGGGGAGTGGAAGTCACCTTGGTAGAGCTCAAAGACATCCAGCTGCCTGAGAGCATGAAGCGCGCGATGGCCAGACAAGCCGAGGCCGAGCGAGAGAAGCGTGCGAAGATCATCGCCGCAGAAGGCGAGTCGATGGCTGCTGCGTCTCTGGGTGAAGCTGCGGACACGATGAGCGCTCATCCGATCGCCCTCCAGTTACGCAACTTGCAGACTCTCGTCGAGATCGGTGTCGAGAAGAACACCACTGTGGTGTTCCCCGCGCAGTTGATGAGCGCGATCACTGACATCGAGAACCTTTTCGTTCGCGAGAACAGCGCTGCCAAGCGAGTTGGTGACTCTGAAGCGGCTGTGCAGCAGACCGATAGAGTCGCACCGATCGACGGTGCCGTCAGGGGCGGTCTCGACTGGCCACTGCCTGCTGTCCCAATAGCCGCACCAGCTACGACGCGGTAGGGAGCAGAAGAATGCTCGGTCACGAAACAGCTGATCAAGCTGCACTTCTCGCGGTCCTCTGTCTGTTCACCGTCTGTGTGCTCACGGGAGCGTCGATCTGGGCAGCAGTCTTCCTCGGTGGCCTCGCAGGTCTCCAGGTGATCGCCGTCGTCGGAGAGATGACCACCGTGTGGCGGAAATGAGACCACGGCATCCGGCTTGCGCCTCCGTGAACGGCGCGCGGTCCATTGATCGCCAGCGCGGGATCGTTGCAGCCCGCGAACTGTGCGGCTCGATCTACAACACTTCGCGGTTGCTGGCCCACCGCAGGATTCGTCAACCCACGACCAATTTGGAGCGGCGGATCGATTTCGCTGACGGATCCTCGGCGCGGGTCTACCGCGAGACTGTTGTCGATGCCGTCTCGCACGCCGAACCGGTGACGTTGGCTGTCGGGTTTCGGCTCCGTGGCGTCGGCCAGAACGAGATTGCCCACGCCGTATTCCGGCGTGAAAGCCTGTTCAATACGCCATTGTTCGTCGGATTCCCGGGATTCGTGTCCAAACTCTGGCTTGCCCACGACGGCAACGGCCTCTATCGAGGCCTCTACGACTGGGACGGAGTGGACAGAGCCGAGAGCTACGTGCGCGCGCTGTGGTGGCCGTTGGCACTGGTCAGTGAACGCGAGTCCATCACCTACCAGGTGATACCGGGAATCACCCGCGACACCGCATCCACCCAGCCGGAGTTGTTCAGAGACGAAGGGCAGTGGTGGCGACCCCGGGGTTAGCTGTAATGACCAGGGACGTTGTGAACGGTGTGGCACCAGTAAATAGGTGAGGACCTCCGGTATCGGTGTGGTTACCACAACTACAGCGACTACCAAGAGGTCCTCATGTTCCCCGTGGCCGCCCTGGCCGCCAGTTCATGGTCCATCGACAATCCTTGGCTCCGGTGGCTCCGGTGGCTCCGGTGGCTCCGGTGGCTCCTGGTAATCGTGGCCGGGGGATTAGACGGCGCTTCGCTGGGATTTGCTCAATCAATGGTATTGCGCAGCAGTCCCTTGCGGGTTCCGGTCCGCGGTTGGACTCTGGCGACAGGAGTCGCTGCCTCATCGGCGTGGTCCATCGGCATGCTGCCGTCGACGCTGAACGACAGCGGTCACGCAGTCGACTTCGGCCGCCCGCTCTGGGCCGGCACCATCGTCGGGGCCCTGATCCTCTTGTTATCCATTCCGGTTGCGCAATGGATCGTCTTGCGCCGGGTACTGCGGCGTGCGTGGCGGTGGATACCTGTCAACGTCGCGGCGTGGATGGTAGGACTGACGTTTACACTGCTGCCGGGACCGTTTGTCGACGAGCAGACAACGGCGGGGGTCATGGTGGTTGCGTTCGTGGTTGGCGGAATATGCATGGCGGCAACCGTTGCCACGTGTACTGGTCTGTGGTTACGCCGTGAACTCGGACAGGAGCTCAGAATCGAGTCGAAGAAGCGGGTAAGCCTGCGTGAATCAGGTTTGAATGCCTGAGGTCTCGTTCGAGTCCATGGGTTACGCAGAACTGACCCGGCTTTTGGCCGCGCATTCTGGCCTACCCGGACCCCGGGCGAACGGCAAACGGATCAACAGGTCCCCCACAAAAGCGCGCGCGTTGCTGATATCTCAGCTCACCGCCGAGACGCACCACGATTCGTGGCGAGTGCGCGAAGCGGCCGCCATGGCGGGCCAACGTATCGGTGATGCCGATCCACCACAGCTGCGTGAACTGGTCAGGAGTTGGCTCTCGGATCCACGCGACCCGTTACAGCTCAGGGCAGCGATCGCAACCATCTGTGAAACGCGGCTTCTGGTCGACAAGACCACGGCGGCACTGGCTCTCGATGCCTGCGACGTGGCGGGAGCCGCACTGGTGGCAAATGATCAGGACACGAGACGATCTCACTCGTGGCGGGTCTTGCGGCAAGCACTGGGTTACTGCTGGAGTGTTGCAATTGCGGCCGAGCCGGAGAACGGATTGCAGCGGTTTGCCGAGCTGGAAGCGAACCCTGACAAAGATCTGGCGTGGATTGTGCGCCAAAACCGGACCAAGAGACGGTTCAGAGCGCTTCGGGGCTCGCAGTGATCAGGAGGCGAGCGGTCCAGGGGCTGTGTTGAGCGGCCTCGCTTTTCAGGTGGACTAGCTGTTCATTGCTGCGCTCTTCAGCTGTTCGAACTCCGCTCTGTCGATAACGCCCTCGTCGAGAAGTCCCTTGGCGGTGGAGATCTGGTCGGAGGCGGACGTGCCCGCCGCTCGCCTGATGTACGAATCGGTCTGCTGCTTCGCTGCCTCATGAGCAGCCACCGACCGTTGGGCCATGCCGCTACCTCGGGCGATGAGGTAGACGAACAGCGCAATGTAAGGAATGAATACCAGGAACAGGATCCACGCTGCCTTGACCCAACCCGACGAGGACTCGTCGCGGAACAGGTCGACGATGACGTGGAAGAGGATCATCAGGTATGCGACGAACGCAAAGATGACTATCGTATACCACAAGAAATCCCAAAATGAATCCCACATCGCGGGCCACCGGTTCCTGGTTATCGGGTAGATGTATGGATAGTGCGTCAGCATTGTGAGCGCACTCGTTGAACAGCAACATAAGTGCAGCACGAGTAGGATGTTCGCCCTAGGGCACAAAGTCACACCGCGGGAGGCAGTAGCGGTCGAGGGGTAGTTGTGCTGTTGCCGGTCGACGGAATCGCCTGCATTACTGCCGAGGGTTTTGCCGAATGGCGCTGGGCCTAAAGCGGCGTCAGGAGTCGTCAGTGTGCTGCACCGCGGCCGGCGGGGAACGCTCACGACTAATGCGGCGATCAGTTCAGTGACGATCACTTCCGACGATCGGCAGTCTCTAACACCTTGTCGTTCGTGCGCGAATTCGCGGGCGGGTGAGCACCGCCCTCCTGTTCGCCGGGGGAACCATACCTTCATGATTTCCAGAAGACCCCAAGAGCATTCCGCGACGGACGATGGTTCCAACGCGGAGGCCTCTGCGCATCGACAAATGAACAGGCTGAGCGGCCGGTCGGTGACGGAGCAGCACTTGCCCACCCCGATAGTCGTTAGCCACGTCGGATTGAATCCTCGCGGGGGCCAATCCGACGCGGCGATTCACCGATCCATACCCATTAGCGCAGGTCGACCGCGGCGAAACGTAGGATTGGACAGTCGTCCTGTAGCTGATTCAATGAGCGCACGACGCCTGCTCTAGCACTTCGGGAATTAGATGCAGCTGGGTCGGCAGCCAGTCCTGTATGGGAGGGCCCAACATGTGGTGGGTTGCGCACGACAACAGTGTCGCGCGTGGGACGCGAAAGGGACACCGCCCTCGGGCCTTTACGGGCCGTCAAGCCAATTCGACTCTATTTGAGCATGCTTCCCGCGTCGACAGTCAGAGGAAGCCCTGTTATGTAGCGGGATTCGTCTGAGGCAAGGAAGAGCACTGCGTTGCTGATGTCCTCGGTCTCCACCCAGCCGACCGGAAGCACGTGCATGTGCTGTGCGGCGACTGCCATGTCGTCGGCAGTCGGATTCTCCAGGTCAGGGCGGAACATCTTCATCGTTGCCTCGTGCATGAACATCGGCGAGTTGACGTTGGTGGGTGTATCGAATTGGCCCGGATGGAGAACTGGCCGAGTTCGATCGCGAACGATCTCGCCAGACCGACAACGCCATGTTTGGCGGCGACGTAGGGTCCGATGTTCGGATGAGCCTTCAATCCTCCTACCGAGCTCGTCAGGATGATCGATCCGCCGTTCCCACCTTCGAGTAGATGGGGGACGCCTGCCTTCACCGATTTCCACACACCTGACAGGTTGATGTCGAGCATCTCTTGCCAGTCGTTCTCGTCGGCGAGATCCAGACGTACGCCACCCGTTCCGATTCCGGCGTTGGCAACGATGATGTCGAGGCGTCCCAATTGTTCGACGCCCTCGTCCACTGCGGATTTGAGCGCAGCGAAGTCGCGTACGTCAACCTCTGCCGTCACGATACGACGGTCGAACTTCTCGACCAATCGAGCTGTCTCGGCCAGATCCTCAGGGGTCGCTGCGGCGATGCTCGAATCGGGCGCGATGGGCCCGCAGATGTCGATGGCGATGATGTCCGCGCCTTCTTCTGCGAGCCGTACTGCGTGGCTGCGTCCCTGCCCCCGGGCAGCGCCCGTTATGAACGCGACTTTGCCTTCAACTCTTCCTGGCATGTGATACCTTTCTTTGTTGTCATCGCGTTTCACGCGATGTGAGAACGAGACTGGATGGACTCTAGGCGCGGGGCTCCGAATCCTCTCTGTCCCTAAGGTGCGGGGGTGAACTCGATATTGAGTTCAGAGAGTCCGCGCAAGAGGAACGAAGGGTCGTACTGGTATGACCGGTTGTGTATCGAACCGTGTGACACCTCGCTGATCTGGAAGTCCTGAATGCGATCGAGGAGGCGATTCATTGTGACGCGACCCTCGACTCGCGCCAGGGGTGCTCCTGCGCAGGTGTGCAGGCCACGACTGAACGCGACGTGGTCATGTAGGTTCTTGCGACCAAGTCGGAACTTGTTGGGATTGTCAAACTTTCGCGGATCTCGGTTTGCGCCGGCCAGGCACAGCATGATGATCGTGCCGGCCTTGATCTCCACGTCGCCGATCGTGGTGGTGGTGCGCGCCAGTCGGAAGTCAACCTTCGTAGGGCTGTCGAATCGCAGAGACTCTTCGAGGAAAGGCTTGATCAGGCTCCGGTCTTCGCGCAGCATCTTCTCGTACTCCGGGCGATCGCCCAGCACGCGTAGTGCTGAGCTGAGGAGCTTGGTGACGGTCTCTTGTCCAGCCGCAAACAGGAATGTCGCAGGACGCACCACCTCGATCAGATCAGGTGTCGAACCGTCCGGATAAGTGGCGGTGGCCAGGCCACTGAGGATGTCGTTCTGGGGATCGCGACGTCGCTCGGCCAGGTACCCCATGAACTTGTCATCGAGGTACTGGAGAGGGTTGACCGCGACCGGGGTGTGGTCGAGTGCGCCCACAGCGTGCTGAACTTCAGCTCTCGCGGCAAGGATGCGGCGGAACTCCGGACGTTCCTCCAGCGCAGAACCGTCTCGAGAGACTCAGGCTGCGCTCGAGGCATGGATCGCCTCAGGTCAGGCCTGAAGCGGCTACCGGTGTGGCGTCAAAGTCGGTGGCAGGCTTGGTGTCGCTAGGAGTCGACTGTATGGTTGCCCGCCAGCCGCTGTCGTCTGTCAGTGAGGCGATGTCGAACGCAGACCGGCGGTCGTGAGACATCAGATCGGTGCGCGCAGTCCGGGCTGCAAGCAATGATTCCAGCCCAGGCGTCGCCGAGCGCACGAGCTGCGGTCGCGGCGGTGGCAGAATTCAGTGGCGGTCCGTAGGCAGACACTGTCAGAAGCAGGTGTTGTTGCCTGGTGAGCGCGGTGGTCCAATCCGCAGGATGCTCGTCCGCGAACTGCGTGTGCACCAGTGGTGTTTCGGCGTCGTCGGGGTGCTCGAGGTAGGTGATCGATAGCGCATGTGGGTCGGTCATATCGATTGCCAGTCGGCTTACCACTGGTAGCGGCGAAGCCTGGGTGTGCCGCCGGTCGAGGCGGGTGAGGCCCAGTGCAGCGAGGCTGAAAGGCCGCAGCACGGCAGGGTCGAGATTGACGCCCGCGGAGGGCCGCAGGCCGAGCTGCCCGACCCACAGGTCCTGTGCGCCGGTACGAATGGCCGGCCTTGCTGAAACGGCTCCCTCTGGCGCCGATTGGTAGGGGGCCAGAGAAGGCGGGTTGCTGTGGTGTTTCATCGTTTGTCATCTCCCGCAACTTCTTTCGTTGTGCGCCGGTCTTTGATCGGTGTTACTCGTAACTATCCATCTGTGCCGGGGTTCGGCGCGTCCACCACGAGGACGATCAGGTGGGGGACACCGGGTGTCCACCTATAGGGGGACACCTGGAATTGCTTCATGATGGGGGGCCGCGCACTCATTGTTACGGCCGGCCGATCTTCACCGGCGACCCGCTAGCGCCGGGGGTTTGGCGCTGACTTTCCTCGCGTATGGGCGCGGCCGGGGCCCGATCAGTGAGGCGGTGGGAGGGGTGCGTCAGTGCGGTGGATGCGTCGCATGAGTGTGCGTGCGGCCGCTGTGACCAGTGGTCGGTCATGGGTGAAGGTGTAGGCGTAGTGCCGGTCGGGTTCGGTAGCGGGGCCGCCCAACTCGCGGGCTATGAGAGCGCCGAAATAGTGTGGGGCGGTGACGGTGATCGTCCATTCCTGCGCGAGGGGTTCGCTGGGCGTGATGGCGGTGCCGTGGACGCCGGGCGCGGGATGCGGCGGCATGTCGACGCCGAGGGCGACGACAAACGCGTGGGGGTGAACGCTCGCCAGAGCCGAGAAACGCTCGGCCACTGCGCCGGTGAAGTTGCGGGCGTGCTGGAAGGTGGCGAGCACGGTGACCGGTCCGTGGGCACCTGCGGCAGAGTCTTCGAGGTGCCGGGACAGTGCGGCGAGTAGGTCTTTGCGCCCCACTCTGGCGGGTAGGTGCTCGAGGATCGCCGACGGTGAGTCATTCCCACCGGCTGTGGTTCGCGCAGCGAACGGGGGAAGGGGCCGGTGCACGTCCGGTAGGTCGGTGGGCAGCTGACCGGCTCGGCCCAGGTACCAGCCTTGCCCGTATCCGGCTCCTAACGAGCGAGCTTGAAGCAGGTCGGCGGCGGTTTCGATACCTTCGGCGACGATGAGGGTGGCGGGGTTGGTTTCGGTGTAGGCGGCGATCGCCGCGATGGTCGCTGCGTCCGACGACGTGGGCCTGCGGGCGCGTACCAGCGGGCCGTCGATCTTGATGATGTCGGGTGCCACGAAGTCGAGCATGGTGAGACTGTCGGCGGTGGAGCCGACATCATCGAGCGCCACGCCGATACCCTCTGCGCGTGCGCTTTCGGCGATGTCGATGACTCGGCCAGGGTCTACGAGCAGCGCCCGTTCGGTGATCTCGACAACCAGACGCCCGGCCCAGTGGTGGCGGGCGGACGCGATCTGCTGCGTCAGCGCTACCGCCGGGGTGGTGTCGGCTTCGACGTTGACGAAGAGCGCGTAGGACCCAGGCAGAGCGGCGTGGTGTGCGCCCTGCAGCGCTGCCTGTTGGGCGGCGCGGTCCAGTTCGTCGAGAGCTCCCGCTGCTCTGGCAGCGGAGAAGACGGCTCCGGGTTGCAGGTGTGGTGCATCAGGCCAGCGCGCCAACGCTTCGTATCCGATGGTCCGCAGATCGCTCAGGTCGACGATGGGCTGATACACGCTGGCGATCGGCGGCATGGCACCGCCGGCTACAAGAACATCAACGTCGTCGCTTGAGGCTGACATGTGTACCCGCCGTTTCGTGGACCTTGAAGGCCACGTTATCAACGTCGGAGTAATGGCTGCCTCTGGACATCACCTGGGCTGCGGAGCAATAGCGCACCAGTCGACGACACGGCGCAGAGCGCCGGGCAGGCCGGTACCGTCCGCGACCGGTATGTAGGCTGCGGACTCCACGTGCGTTCCGTTGATCACGGCCTCATATGCGATGTCACGAGCAAGGTTCGCAAACCGCGAGGGATCCGTTCGGTTCTGAGCGGTCTCGCGCTCTTCGCCGACGACGAGAATGCGGCACGAGTCCGGTGTCGAGGTTGCGTCTGCTGCGGCTGCGAGCAAGCGCTCCATCTCTATACGTCGGGCCCACCGATGCCTCCACCGACCACCCATTGATCTTTTACCCGAGCCGGACGCGTTGGCTACGGTGAAGACGTATGACTGGAGACCGTCGCGGTGCGAGACAGGGGAACACTCGGCATGACCCGACCGACGGTGCCCGCTGTGTCGAGTCAGTAGTTCGGGTGAGCCGGGGTCGATGACCTCGACGACTGCACCCGAATCGGCCAGCGCGTCACACACGCGATCCCTGAGGTCATTCTCGCGGCCGACGACCACCACCACCGTCACGGTGCATACCCGATCGGTTGGCAATGTAAAGGTGCGTTGGTCGCCAACCTTGGTCTGCGGTTGATGCAGGGATAGCGGGATGGTGGTCATTGCAGGATCTCCTGTGTAGCTGAAACTTTGAGGTATGCGTGAGCGTCGGCAGCGAGGCCGGCAGTGGTGTGCAACTTCGGGTGCCTGTCCGTCATCTGTCGTCGGTACGCAGCATCGGGGTCCGTCGTCAGCGTGAGGATCCACGGAACGGTCTCAGGCGACGCCTCCACCGTGTCGGTATCGAGCGTGGCCAGGATGTCGCGGGAGAGCGCCTCGAGGGCGGCCGCGGTCAGTCGGGCCGGATTGTCTGCGAAGGCCAAGCACACCTCCTGGCACTGCGGCTCGCCAAGACGGGTGACGTCGTTCTGCATGTGCCACTGCCGCGGCAACAGTCGGGACTCCGAATCGATCGTCGCGCTCGAGCGGCGCGTTCGTTGCGAGAACGCCGCGTCGGCAAGTTTCTCCGCATGGCACCGAAACGCGAGAATCCGCGCCGGCGTTGCGCAGATCCGAAAACAGCACTCCATGACAACCGCTTTCACGGCCACACTCCTTTGTTTACCAGTTACCCGGACTCTAGCCCGAATAAAAATAAAAGCCAGCCCGCTCTATGTGCGGACATTTTTCCGAAATCTACTGTGGCAAAAAAGATGTGAAAATCTCGAAACGGGGCACAGGGCTACCTTGGGGTGGGTTCCTGGGCGGCTGGACTTTATTTTTTTCTGGGCTATGGTCGGTCGGTGAGCGGCTTTTGTAGCCGCGATACACCTAGGGCATTGAGGAATGATGGCGGAAAAGAATTCGAGTTCGAAGAAGAAGCGTCTAGTGCTCAAGCAGAAACGTGACCAAAAGAGGGCAGTGGCGGAACGGACGGTTGTCAGGAGGCGCAAGAATGCTTGACCCCGGTCCGCGCAATCGAACACTCGCCGAGGTACTGGCCGCACTGCACGAGCACTTCTCGACTACTACGCGTCTGGACCGTCGGGCGAATGTGTTCCGAGTCGGCCACGAGGCCGGTATGCGGTTCGCCAGAATCTGCGTGCTCGACAAACTGACATCCGAAGCCGGTCACACCGACGCCTCGGCACCGAGTAGACGCCGCGACCGCCGTCGTGAGAAGGCGAGCCTGCAAGCGATCGAAGCTCGGTTGACCGCTGAGATCATCACGGCCACAAAGCGTGACCCCGAATACGATGCGGGATACAGGTCAGGCGTGGAATTGGCGCTGCGATATGTGGCTCTGGTCGGCGCGGATCTCGACATGGAGGAGGCCTCCGCGGCCAACACCGAAGCGCCGCGCGAGGCAGGGCGGAGGGTAGGGGTGCCGGCCACTCGGACTTTTGCTCTCTGCGACGAGGAGTCGGCGCGCAGATGAAATCGGCAGGGCCAAAGCGTTCCGCGGAGCGCGGTCAGGCGGCGATGTGTTGTTCGTGTTGTGCGGTGCGCCGTTCCCAGATGGCGTAGAGGACTTCGGTGGTGTAGCCGAGGTCGAGGCGTCCGCCGCCGACGGGTTCGACTGCGTCTTGTGCGATGGCGGGGTTGGCTTGCCAGCCGGTGGGAGTTGTTGTGGCCGGCGCGGTCTCTATCACCGTGCCGTCGGTGCGGTGGAAGGTGAACCGCTGGTGTCCGAGTGCGGTGATGGTGAACTCGCCGGTGTGGAGTGCGCGGTGGTGGGTAGAGCACAACAGGATCAGGTTGTCCGGGTCGGTGGTGCCGCCGTTGCGCCAGAAGCGGACGTGGTGGGCGTGTAGGTGTCGGGTGCGACCGCAGCCGGGGTGCCGGCATCCGCGGTCTCGTTCGAAAAGCGCGCGGAGCAATGACCGGGTGGGTAGGCGGCGTTTGCGACCCCAGGTCATCGCCACACCCCATGTGCCGGTCTTGTTGCGCCGGTGTCTGACGGTGCGTGTCGATCCACCGCATGCCGCCTCATCTGTTTCGGTTTCCGAGAGCGCCGGGCCGCCGTCGAGGTGCGGTTCGGTCTCGGCGTCCTCGTCGTCGGTGTGGATCACGATTTCGGCTCCGGGCGCGAACTCGGGCATGTCGATCATGGTCGCGACCGAGTCGGCCATTGCGACGACCGCCTCGGCGATGTTGGAGGGCACGTGCCGCCAGAGATCTGGTTTCGGCGTAGCGGTATCGGTGGGCGCCCTGTCTGGGACTTCCGTAGGAAGATCAGGATCGTCGCTGGTGCGGGTGCGTTCGTATTCACTGCGCACGATGCCGGCGAGAAGTCGGGCGCCGTCGATGGGTCGCAGCCGCATGGTCACCGACAGTGTTCCGTCGTCGTTCCACCGCCACCGGGCGTCGGATTCGGCTGGTTTCGCTGCGCTGTCGTCGTCGCGGTGGTCGACGTGTTTGATGGATCGAACGAGGTGCTCGACCTGTGCCGCCGTTGCTGACAGCGCTACTGACAGCAGTTCTTGTTCGCGGTCGATGGTGGCGACGCGGGTCAGTGCGCGAACTTTCGAGTACGACAGTCGTCCGTCGTGGAATGCGGTGTGCAGGTGTGGCAGTTCGGTGAGTGCATGGGCGATGCGCAGGTGGTCTTGGGCGGTGCGTAAGGACAGTCCGGTGCGCCAGGAGAGCCATTGTGGGCAGGAACGGATTCCTTCGCCGTTCCATACTCCACGGTTGTCGAACTCGACGAGCAGGTCGAAGAACTGCGCGGTCAGGGCCGCGATCTGACTGGCGTATCCGACGACTCGTTCAGTGAGTTGAACGTCCGACAACCCTGCGGGATCGGCTGTGTCGAAGATGTTCGACGACCCGTCCACCACTCTGAACGGTTGTGACTCGCTTGCGTTGACCGACACTTCTGCCCCCTGATGACCCCTGATTCAGTTCTGCGGTGACAGTATCCGGACCCACCGACAAAGAGCTTCTGATGCGTTCCGCGGAACGCGGCGGCGAGCGCTGATGGGGGATCGAGGAGTACTGCAGGGGACATGAAGCGGGTTGCGGCATAGAGGCTGCTCGGTGCCCCCGGTCAGACTCGAACTGACACTGGACGGGTTTTGAATCCGTTGCCTCTGCCAATTGGGCTACGGGGGCGTCTTCCTGCAGAGGTCACTTTAGATGACGCGCCCGGTGAGAATCCAACCGGTACTGTTGCGTCCTATCGTGGTGCGTGTGGCGGGGGTGAAACTCCGGTCGCCCGTGCCAGTGGGCAGGCATTTCAATGTGGAGGTGGGACCGATGGCGACGACGGACGCAAGCGCAGCCGAGACAGAGGGGTCGACACCCACGACGCGACGGGTTCTGGTCGCCGAGGATGACTCGCTCATCCGGATGGATCTCATCGAGATGCTCCGAGAAGAGGGCTACGACGTCGTGGGGGAGGCCCCGAACGGTCAGGTGGCCGTCGACCTCACCGAGGAGCTCCGGCCCGACCTGGTGATCATGGACGTCAAGATGCCGGTGCGTGACGGTATTGATGCGGCCGCAGAGATCGCGAGCAAGCGGTTGTCGGCGGTCGTGATGCTGACCGCGTTCAGTCAGCGTGAGTTCGTGGAGAAGGCGCGTGATGCCGGCGCGATGGCTTACCTGGTGAAACCGTTCACGAAGGCCGACCTGGTTCCGGCGATCGAGGTGGCGGTCAGTCGCTACACCGAGCTCCATCTGCTCGAGGCCGACGTTGCAGATCTGACGGAGCGTCTGGAGATCCGCAAATTGGTCGAACGCGCCAAGGGCATATTGATGCAGACGCATGCATTTACCGAACCTGAGGCCTTCAAGTGGATTCAGCGCGCGGCAATGGATCGAAGGACCACCATGAAGGCGGTTGCTGAAGTGGTCATCGAGACTTTGGGCGCCAAGGCCAAATAGCCTGCCGGACAATGCTTTAACAGAATTCTTGTGGGCTCGGGAGTGGACACGTCTGGCCCTGTTGCGACAGCCGCAACAACCCGTTGGTCTCGATCTGGTCACAGCCTGCGCGGACGTGCTCTGAGTTTCACGAACGTTACTCCTGGGCAACACGATCGCGCTAGCTTTACCCGAGCGAGTGGCGGTCGTATGCGTCGTAAAGTCGCGCCGCGCTCGAGTGATTTACCGCGAGGAGAATATTGATGGCCCACAGATATCTCTTGAGGGGAACAGTCGCAGCGGCTGTTGCCGCCTTGGCCTTGGCCGGGTGTAGCAGCTCAGACGATTCCGAAGATTCGTCGTCGAGCGAGACCACGACAGCCACCGCAGATTGCGGCGACAACGTCGACCAGGCCACCCCCGGCCCGGTCAGCACGAATCCCCTGAAGATCGGCACCTTGCTTCCTGCCACCGGCAGCCTGGCGTTCCTCGGCCCGCCCGAGTTCGCGGGTGTCACGCTGGCGGTCAACGACATCAACGCCGCAGGCGGTGTGCTGGACAAGCCCGTTGAAGAAGTCAACGGCGACTCCGGCGACACCACCACGGACACCGCGAGCGCCACCGTCGACCGCGAGCTCGCGGCCGGCACCCAGGTCATCATCGGTGCAGCGTCCTCCTCGGTGTCCCTGAAGGTCATCGACAAGATCGCCAGCGCCGGAGCAGTCATGTTCTCGCCGGCCAACACCTCGGACGAGTTCACCTGCTACAAGGACAAGGGCATGTACTTCCGTACAGCCCCTGCCGACACGCTGCAGGCCCAGGCCCTGGCCCAGGTGATCGCTGAGGGTGGCGTCCAGCGCGTCTCCATCCTGGCAATGAACGACCCCTACGGAACCGGTCTCGCCGAGAACACCATCGCCGACCTCGAGGCCGCCGGCATCCCGTCGGATCAGATTCAGAAGATCATCTACGACCCCAACGCGCAGTCGTTCAACGCTGAAGTCGACCAGGTGAAGAACTTCAATCCGGACGGCATCGCTGTCATCGGGTTCGAGGAGAGCGCCAAGATCATCACCCGCATGAACGAGGTCCAGATCGGACCGAAGGACAAGCTGGTCTTCGGCGTCGACGGCAACATGGGCAACGCTCTGGGTGAGTCTGTCGGACCCGGCATTCTCGAGGGCATGAAGGGCACCACACCGCTGACCGCGCTGGGACCGGACTTCGCAGCCCGGCTCAAGGCAGTCGACCCGGCCCTGATCGACTTCAACTACGCACAGGAGAGTTATGACGCCACCGTCATCTCTGCTCTCGCTGCGGAGATCGCCAAGTCGACCAACGGTATGTCGATCGCTTCGGAGATCAACGGCGTGACCAAGGACGGCACCAAGTGCACCACGTACGCCGAGTGCTTGGCACTGGTCAAGGCGGGCACCGACATCGACTATGACGGTGTCACCGGTGAACTCGCATTCGTGACCGCAGGCGAGCCGTCCATCGGCTCGTACGGCGTTCTCGAGTTCGACGCCAACAACAAGACGATCGATCCGGTCGCCGACTACAAGGTGGTTTCAGACAACTGATGTCCTGACATCGGATAACTGAACGCACACGAGAGGGTCCGGACCGCAAGGTCCGGGCCCTCTTGCGTTGGCGAGTCACAGTTCCTCCGACTTCAGGCGGCGTGATAACACCAAAACACCCGCATCCGTCAGGCGGATGCGGGTGTGTGGGCTCGAGAGGCGCTGTGAATTACTTCTTTTCAGAGCTTCCGGCGAGGGTGCCCAGGTACAGCTCGATGATCTTCGGGTCGTTGGCGAGGTTCAATCCGGTGTCGGTGTAGGCGTTGCGACCCTGATCGAGCACGTACCCGCGGTCGCAGATCTGCAGGCACCGCCGGGCATTCTGCTCCACCAGGATCACCGAGACGCCGGTGGCGTTGATCTTCTTGATGCGGATGAAGACCTCGTCCTGGAACATCGGCGACAGCCCGGCCGAAGGCTCGTCGAGCAGCAGCACCGACGGCTCCATCATCAACGCGCGGCCCATGGCGACCATCTGACGTTCGCCACCGGACAACGCGCCTGCCTTGACCTTGCGGCGCTCGGACAGCAACGGGAAGAGTTCGGATACGAAGTCGAAGCGCTCGTTGAACTTCTTCGGGCGCAGGTAGATCCCCATCTCGAGATTTTCTTCGATGGTCAGTGCCGGAAAGACGTTCAGCGTCTGGGGCACGTAGCCGACGCCTTTGGTCACCAGTACGTGAGCCTTGGCGGAGGTGATGTTCTCCCCGCGCAAACTGACCGCTCCCACGCGCACGGGAATCAACCCGAACAGCGTCTTGAGCAACGTCGATTTACCGGCACCGTTGGGACCGATGATGCCGACGATCTCGCCGTCGTCGAGGTAGAAGTTGCACTCCTCGAGAATGTTGATCCCAGGCAGATAGCCGGCGGTGATGTCGTCGGCACGCAGCAGCGCGTTGACGGCCTGCTCGCGGTGCACCTCGGGAGTCGCGGCCAGTTCGGCGTGCGTCAGTTCTTTATCCGGTTGTGCTGTGGTCGATTTGGACATGTCGGGACCGCTCATGCCTTGTCCTTTCTGTCCGTGTTGCCCTGAGGTGTGTCCCGTGTGGGGACGATCGGTTCGGACAGGTCGCCGCCTGCCTTCAGGGTCTGTTCCATGGCGGCTTCGACCTCTTCGGCCAGCGCCGCCGTTTCGCCGACGGGGTTGCCGTCGGCGTCGAATTCGAGCGCCTGATCGTGATGGCCACCGAGATAGGCGTCCACGACTGCTTCATTGTCGCCGAGGCGCTCGGGGAGTGACTCTGCGATCACCTTGCCCTGTGCCATCACCACCACCCAGTCGCTGATGTCGCGGATGACGTCCATGTCGTGTTCGACGAACACCACACTCATGCCCTCGTCGCGCAACGACTTGATGTGTTCGAGCAGGCTCTGGGTCAGCGCAGGGTTCACGCCGGCCATGGGCTCGTCGAGCATGACGACCTCGGGATTGGTCATCAACGCACGTGCCATCTCCAGGAGCTTGCGCTGACCACCCGACAGCGAACCGGCGTAGTCGTCGGCCTTGGCGTCGAGCTTGAAACGTTTGAGCAATTCATACGCGCGCTCGGTCGTTTCGGCCTCCTGCTTGCGCCAGACCCAGGGCGCGAGCGCCGCGAACATGTGCTCACCCTTCTGGTGGCGGGCGCCGAGGCGAACATTGTCGAGCACCGAGAGCTTTGACAGTGCCTTGGTCAGCTGGAAGGTCCGAACCATGCCGTTGCGCGCAACCTTGTGTGGCACAACCCGTCCCATCGGGTGACCATTCAGCTCCCAGGTGCCGGTGTCAGGTTTGTCGAAACCGGTGATGAGGTTGAAGAACGTGGTCTTGCCGGCACCGTTGGGTCCGATCAGACCGGTGATGCAGCCGCGCTGGATCTCCAGGTGGTGCACATCAACAGCCTTGAGACCACCGAAGGTACGGGTGATTCCGTCGACGGTGATGATCGGATCGGGCTTGCTGGAACCGGCTTCCGGACTCACGTCGGCGAAGATCGCCGCACGTTCTTCCGCGCCGAGCACCTTCAATTCCGCCAGCGTGGCCGGTGCCGCCTCCGTGCTGAGGGTGGCCGAGTCGACGCTCAGGTCGGGCTCGCCGGAGTTGTCTCCGTCTTTCACGTGGCGTCCGTCAGGCATCGAGCTGCACCTCCCGCTTGTTGCCCAGAATTCCTTGCGGTCTGAAGACCATCATCAGGGCTATCGCCAGTCCCAACAAGACGTAGCGGATGGCGCCGACCTGCTGTTGGCTCAGGTCGAACCACGCGTCGGGACCGGAGGTGACCTGCCGCAGCAGTGCATCGGGGATCGCCAGCAGGAACCAGAAGAGCATGGCTCCGACCACGGGACCGAAGACTGTTGCCGCGCCACCGAGAATGAGCGCTCCGTAGGCGAAGAACGTCTGGGCCGTCGAATAGAAGTCGGGGTTGATCGACTGCGTCTGCAATGCGTTGTAGACGCCTGCGATACCGCCGATGCAGCCACCGAGGATCAGGGCCTGCATCTTGTAGAAGTAGGCGTTCTTACCGAGCGAGCGGGCGGCGTCCTCGTCCTCACGGACGGCCTTGAGTACGCGACCCCACGGGCTGCGGACCAGGAGCCAGACCAGCAGGCAGAGCAACAGCACGATCGCCCAGCCGACCACCATCGCCCACAGGTCGGTGCCCTGGAACTTCACTCCGAAGAAGTCGTACTGCTTGCCGTTGTCGAACGGGCTGTACTCGAAGAAGCCAGAGGCGTATCCGAAGATGCCGTTGGTGGAGTGGGTCAGATCGTCGGCGGCGGTCGACCGGAACACCAGACGCAGGATTTCCGAGGCGGCGATCGTCACGATCGCGAGATAGTCCGCCCGCAGCCGCAGGGTGGGGAAGCCGAGTACCAGGGCCAAGACCCCGGCCGCGACGATGCCGACGATGGCGCCGATCCATAGAGGTTGGTCGTAGTTGTCGGCCATGATGCCCACGCCGTACGCACCGAGCAGGGCAAAGCCGATCTGACCGAAGTTGAGCAGTCCGGCGTAGCCGAAGTGCAGGTTGAGGCCGATGGCCAGCAGCGCGTAGAAGATCGCTGACGGACCGACCAACTGGGCGATCGAGATCTGAAGTGCGGAAATGATGTCCATGTGTCAGCCGATCCTCGCTTTGGACCCGAGAATGCCCTGCGGTCTGATGGTGAGAATGATGATCAGAACCAGCAGGCCACCGATGTACTTGAGATCGGGATCGATCCAATACGTCGACAGCTGCACCAGCAAACCGACGATCACGCAGCCGAGGAGCGCACCGTAGGCGGTACCGAGTCCGCCGAGCGTGATGCCCGCGAACATGAGCAGCAAGAGTTTGAAGCCCATCTCCCACTGAACGCGCCCGCCGAGCTCGGACATGGCGAACAGCACGCCACCGAGTGTCGCGAGCCCGCCGGCCATGGCCCAGACGAACAAGATGACACGGTCGACGTTGATACCCGACGATGCCGCGAGGTCGCGGTTGTCGGCCACGGCGCGCATGGCCTTGCCGATCCGCGTCTTCTGCAACATGACGGCCACCGCGACCAGCACGACGAGGCTGATGATGATGCACCAGAGGTTGACCGGCGTGATGGCGAAGGCGCCCGAACCGATCTGCTTCTGCACCTGATAGTCGTCGAAGGGTTCGGCGCGATCGGAGAAGAAGATCAGGATCAGGTAGCGCATCACCAGCGCGAGACCGATCGAGACGACGAGCATGGCGATGAGCCCGGACCGACGTCGCCGCAGCGGCCGCCAGATCCCGAGTTCGTTCAAGATGCCGATGCCGATGCCGACCACGATCGCGAGGATCGTCGCGGGTATCAGCTGAATCCCCATCTTCACGTTGAAGAACCAGGCGACCACGGCGCCGAGTGTCACCAGTTCGCCGTGGGCGAAGTTGGTGAGGCCGGTGGTACCGAAGATAAGACTCAGCCCGACGCCACAGATGGCGATGATGAGACCGAACCGCAGACCGTCGATCGTCAGCCGCGTCAGCTCCTCCGCCGCGGACACCTCGTTGGCGCTCCGTTCGGCACCGAACAAGAAGATGACCGGTCGCGGTGATCCCTCGACCACCACCACGGCGACCGTGTCCTTCTGGACCTCCACCCCGTCCGGAATCGTGGTCTTGTCGATGACCACCGAGTAGTTGCCCGGCGGGACGTTCACCTCCCAGGTGCCGGTGTTCGACGAGGTGGCCGATTCGACGATCGCGCCGGCCCCGTCTTTCGCGTCGACCTTGACGCCGGCGACGGGTTCGGAACCATTACGTAGGGTTCCGAAGACGCGCACGGTGTCGTCGGTGGTGGGGGCCGGTGCCGCAGCTGCGATACCTGAGCCCATGAGTCCGGCGAACATGAGTGACGCAAGCAGGGTGAGCAGAGCGCCCGCCCCCAGCCTGGCTCCTATTACCCGTGCTCGTTGAGCAGGACGGGGCATCACGCTTGAATCCTCCCGAAGGTGGTCATCGCCCGGCGGTGTGCCGGACATCAAAAGTCGTCTTGGCGGACTCTATAACCCGCAACCGCACTCGGCAGGCTTTCTAAGTTTCCGCCCAGTTACTGTTGAGTTACCAGACCTGTGACCTCGAAAAACGCTGTGCGATTTCAACGTTTTGGGCCGTACCGGCGGGCCTGTCACCCCCGCTCCATACACTTGGGACCGTGAGTCCTGCGCAGACAAGTCAGCCCGGCCGTTCCACGGCGAAGTCCTCGACGAAAGCGGCCGAGCCGCCGACGCTGATGCTGCTCGATGGGCACTCGCTGGCGTTCAGGGCGTTCTTCGCCCTCCCTGCCGAAAATTTCAAGACGGCGTCGGGGCAGACCACCAACGCGGTGTACGGATTCACCTCGATGCTGATCAACTTGCTGCGCGACGAGAACCCGTCGCACATCGCTGCGGCGTTCGACGTGTCACGCCAGACCTTCCGCGCCGAGGTGTTCCCGGAGTACAAGGCGCAGCGCAGCTCGGCCCCGGATGAGTTCCGTGGCCAGGTCGACCTGACCAAAGATGTGTTGGGCGCGATGGGGATTCCGGTGCTCTTCCGCGAGGGCTACGAGGCCGACGACATCATCGCCACGCTGACCACGCGCGCGGAGGAACAGGGGTTCCGGGTGCTGGTGGTCACGGGCGACCGGGACTCGCTTCAACTCGTGAGCGACAACGTCACGGTGCTCTATCCGAAGAAGGGTGTCTCCGAGCTCACCCGGTTCACTCCGGAGGCCGTCGAGACAAAGTACGGGCTGACCCCGGCCCAGTATCCCGATTTTGCCGCCCTGCGTGGCGACCCCTCCGACAACCTCCCAGGAATTCCTGGGGTCGGGGAGAAGACGGCGACCAAGTGGATCCGCGAATACGGGTCCCTCTCGGGGCTGGTCGACAACGCGGACAAGGTCAAAGGCAAAGTGGGAGAAGCGTTTCGCGCCCATATCGCCAGTGTTCAGATGAACCGCCAACTGACCGAACTCGTGCGCGACATGGACCTGCCGTTACAACCGGATGAGCTCGCATTGGCCCCCTGGGACCGCGACAAGATCCACCAGCTGTTCGACGACCTCGAGTTCCGGGTGCTGCGCGACCGGCTGTTCACCACCCTGACCTCGGCCGCGCCCGAGGCCGAATCCGGATTCGATCTCCGGGGCAGCATGCTCGGCGCCGGCGAGGTGTCCGCCTGGCTGGCCGCGCATGCTGCACCGGGGACCGGTCGCAGCGGACTGACGATTCTGGGGCCGCGACAGGTCTACGGCTCGGACGTCACCGGCATCGCGATCGCGGCGGCCGACGGGGAGTCGGGCTATCTCGATCCCGCAGAGATCGGCCCTGAAGACGAGACGGCCCTCGCGGATTGGCTGGCCGATGCCGACGTCCCGAAGGCGATCCACGAGGCCAAGTGGGCATTTCACGCGTTGCGGGGTCGGGGTTGGAAGCTCGGCGGCGTCACCAGCGACACCACGCTGGCGGCCTATCTCATCCTGCCTGGTCAACGGTCGTTCAATCTCGATGATCTCGCGTTGCGATACCTGCGCCGGGAACTGCGCGCCGACGCCGTCACCGACGACGGACAGATGTCGCTGCTCGACGAGGATTCCGGTGTTCAGGCGGCGGCCGATCAGGCGATGCTGCAGGCGCAGGCCGTGGCCGAACTGGCCGATCGCTTCGATGAGGAACTGGCCAAGATCGATTCGGGCTCGCTCCTGACCGACATGGAACTGCCGCTGCTGTTCGTGCTGGCCGAACTCGAGGCGGCCGGTATCGGCATCGATGTCCCGCATCTGGAAGACCTCGAGTCGGGGTTTGCTGCTCGTGTCCGGGAATCGGCCGAACTCGCCTACGAGGTGATCGGTAAGCAGATCAACCTGGGCTCGCCGAAGCAGCTGCAGGTGGTGCTCTTCGACGAGCTCGAGATGCCGAAGACCAAGAAGACCAAGACCGGCTACACCACCGACGCCGACGCCTTGGCCGGGCTGTTCGAGAAGACCGGACATCCGTTCCTCGAGCACATGCTCGCGCACCGTGACGCCACGCGGCTCAAGGTCACCGTCGCCGGTCTGCTCAAAACGGTCGCCGACGACGCCCGGATCCACACGACGTTCAATCAGACCGTGGCGGCCACCGGGCGGCTCTCGTCGACCGAACCGAACCTGCAGAACATCCCGGTCCGCACCGATGCCGGACGTCAGATCCGGCAGGGATTCGTCGTCGCCGACGGATACGAATCACTGATGACCGCCGACTACAGCCAGATCGAGATGCGCATCATGGCGCACCTGTCAAAGGACGAGGGGCTGATCGAGGCTTTCAACACCGGCGAAGACCTGCACAGCTTCGTCGGGTCGCGGGCGTTCGGCGTACCGATCGAAGAGGTCACCCCCGACATGCGTCGCCGCGTGAAGGCGATGAGCTATGGCCTCGCCTATGGCCTGAGCGCGTTCGGGCTGTCTGCCCAGCTCAAGATCAGTACCGGTGAGGCCAAAGAGCAGATGGAGGCGTACTTCACCCGTTTCGGTGGGGTGCGCGATTACCTGCGGGAGACAGTCGAGGAAGCGCGCCGCAACGAGTACACCTCGACCCTGTTCGGGCGTCGCCGTTACCTCCCCGATCTCAACAGTGACAACCGGCAGCGCCGCGATGTCGCCGAGCGGGCCGCCCTCAACGCGCCCATCCAGGGCACCGCCGCCGACATCATCAAGGTCGCGATGATCGACGTCCAGCGGTCGCTGGCCGAGGAGAAGCTGTCGTCGCGCATGCTGCTGCAGGTGCACGACGAACTCGTCTTCGAGGTGGCCACCGGTGAGCAGGAGCGCCTCGAGGCGCTCGTGCGAGCCAAGATGGGCGGTGCGATCGAACTGTCGGTGCCTCTTGATGTCTCTATCGGCTACGGCAGATCGTGGGATGAAGCCGCCCACTGACGGCACCTGAAGAGTTTTTTCGAAAGAGGTGTCGATCTGGGCGATGCTCGTTCGACGAATGGGTGAGGACCACAAACGCCGGCCTCGACAACACCTAACGAATGAGGAGAAGACCATGCGATACATGCTGATCATGCGGGACTCGCAAGAAGCCATCGACGCCAGCAAAGAGATCCCGTTCGACGAGATCATCGCCGCGATGGGGGCGTACAACGAGTCACTGATGAAGGCAGGCGTGCTGCTGGCCGGCGAGGGACTGGCCGACGCCTCGGAGGGATTCGTCGTCGACTTCGAGTCAGACCCGCCGGTGGTGACCGACGGCCCGTATGCGGAAGCAAAGGAATTGTTCAGCGGATTCTGGATGCTCGAGGTGTCGAGCAAGGAAGAGGCCGCGCAGTGGGCGTCGCGCTGCCCGCTGGGTCCGGGCAGCAAGCTCGAGGTGCGCCGGGTTGCCGGCCCCGAGGATTTCCCCCAGGACAACGAGTGGATTCAGAAAGAAGAGCAGTGGCGCGAGGAGCAGGCCAACCGCACGTCCAACTGAGGCGCCGGTGAGCGGACCGGAAGCGATCAGCCGGACCGTCGACGCGGTCTGGCGGATCGAAGCCGCCAAGATCATCGCCACGCTGACCCGGATGGTCGGCGATGTGGGCCGCGCCGAAGACCTCGCGCAAGAAGCGCTGGTGGAAGCACTGTCATCCTGGGTGGAGTCAGGCGTCCCGCGTAATCCGGGCGCCTGGCTCACCACCGTGGCCAAGCGCCGGGCGATCGATGGGTGGCGCCGTCAGGAACGGATGGAGGAGAAGTACGTCGCCATCGCCCGTGACCTCGAAACGCGGCCGGATGCCGACCCCGGTTGGGATCCCGACCACATCGACGACGACGTGCTGCGCCTGGTGTTCGTCTCGGCGCATCCGGTGCTGGCCCGCGAGGGGCAGATCGCTCTCACGCTGCGGGTCGTCGGAGGCTTGACCACCGATGAGATCGCACAGGCGTTCCTGACCTCGACGGCGACGATCCAGCAGCGGATCGTGCGCGCGAAGAAAACCCTCAAAGCGGCAGACGTGCCCTTCGAGGTACCGCCTCGCGAGGAGTATCCCCAGCGCCTGTCGGCAGTGCTCACCGTTCTCTACCTCATCTTCAATGAGGGCTATTCGGCGTCGTCGGGGGATCGCTGGATCCGATCCGAACTGTGTACCGAGGCGCTCAGGCTCGGCAAGATCCTGACCGGGCTCGTGCCGGACGAGCCGGAGGTGCATGCGCTGGTCGCGTTGATGGAGTTTCAGGCATCACGATTCGGTGCCCGGACCACCAAGGACGGGACCCCGATCCTGCTGTCCGATCAGGATCGGAGCCGCTGGGATCAGGCGCAGATCCGCCGCGGTGTGCAGGCCCTGGCCCGCGCCGACGACTGTGGGCGGGGGAGAGGCCCGTACGGCCTGCAGGCTGCACTCGCCCAGTGTCACGCCACCGCGCCGACCGCGCAGGACACTGATTGGCAGCGCATCGTGATCCTCTACGAGGCGCTGGGCCGGATCGCGCCGTCGCCTGTGGTCGACCTCAATCGCGCTGTAGCGGTATCGATGGCATCCGGGCCGGAACCCGCGTTGGGCATCGTGGATGAGCTGGTCGCTACGGGTGCTTTGTCGCGTTCCCATCTGCTGCCGGCGGTCCGGGGCGAGCTGCTGGCCCGGTTGCATCGCGACACGGAGGCACACGCGGAGTTCTTGGTGGCGGCCGAGATGGCCGGAAACCAAAGGGAGAGCGCGGTTCTGCGCGCCAAGGCGGCCGCGCTGGGCGACACGTTCGGTGAAAACCGTTGACTGAGGTGACCCGAGCAGTAATGTGGTGTGAGTCACATAGCCCTCGGAGGTAACGCCATGGCATCTGCCGGAATGAACGAACTCCATCGCAGCATCGGAGCTCTGCGGCACCACATCGTCGCACTGAAGTTGCAGTATGGGGACGTCGACTCCGTGCGACGCATGACCAACGATCTCGACCGCCTCGAGATCGATCTGCACGACTTCGAGAAGTCGCCGCCCCCGCTGATGCGCCCGCCGGTGAACAAGAATGACGTCGTCTATGTCCCCGACAGCAAGTCCGACGAGTCCGCGTGGCTCGGCGCGCAGGATGAGGGGTTGGGGTTCCACTCGCGTGAGCGGACGAAGTGAGCGCCCCCGCAACTGAGCGGGAGAAAACCGGGGTCTTCTCACCCGGCAGAGCACGAATACTCGTACGCACACTGCGTGAGGACCGCTGGTGGTTGTCGCCGCTGCTGACCGCGGTGGGTCTATCCGCCTTCGTGATCTACGCGACAGTGAGATCCTTTGTCCGAACCGCCTATTGGGTCGAGGACTACCACTACCTGACGCCGTTCTACTCACCCTGTCTGAGCGAGTCCTGCGTCCCCGGGTCCAGCCACTTCGGTACGCCCTTTCCGGAACTGCCGATGATCATCCCGCTCGGGTTCGTGGTCCTGCCGTTCCTACTGGGGTTCCGGCTGACCTGCTACTACTACCGCAAGGCCTACTACCGCTCGTTCTGGTTCTCCCCTCCGGCCTGCGCCGTCGCCGAGCCGCACAGCAAGTACTCCGGTGAGACCAAGCTGCCGCTCATCATCCAGAATGCGCACCGCTACTTCTTCTACGCCGCCGTCATCGTGTCCCTGATCAACACCTACGACGCACTGACGGCCTTCCATGCCAAGGGGGGCGGGTTCGGAATCGGGCTCGGGAACGTGATCCTGATCGGCAACGTGATCTTGCTGTGGGTTTACACCATCTCGTGCCACTCCTGCCGTCACGTCACCGGTGGCCGCCTCAAACACTTCTCGGCGCACCCCATTCGCTATCGGATCTGGACGCAGGTGTCCAAGCTGAACGCCCGGCACATGCAGTACGCATGGATCACCCTGGGCACCCTGGTGCTCACAGATTTCTACATCATGATGGTGTCCAGCGGGACCATCTCCGACCTGCGGTTCATCGGTTGACGAACATTCCGGAAGTCCTGCTGCGCTGCTGAATTCATTGCTATCTGCGAGGAGTCGATCAACATATGACCGAAGTCGAACGCCACCGGTACGACGTCGTCGTGATCGGGGCCGGCGGGGCCGGCTTACGCGCGGTGATCGAGGCCAGGGAACGCGGTCACTCGGTGGCGGTGGTGTGCAAGTCGCTGTTCGGTAAGGCGCACACCGTGATGGCCGAGGGTGGTTGCGCGGCATCGATGGGCAATGCGAACTCCAAGGACAACTGGCAGACCCACTTCAAAGACACCATGCGCGGCGGCAAGTTCCTCAACAACTGGCGCATGGCCGAGCTCCACGCCAAGGAGGCCCCGGACCGGGTCTGGGAACTGGAGACCTACGGCGCCCTGTTCGACCGGACCGAGGACGGCAGGATCGCGCAGCGCAACTTCGGTGGCCACACGTACGCCCGACTCGCCCACGTCGGCGACCGAACCGGCCTGGAACTGATTCGCACGATGCAGCAGAGGATCGTCGCGCTGCAGCAAGAAGACTTTGCGGCCACCGGAGACTACGAGGCTCGGATCAAGGTGTTCGCCGAATGCACCATCACCGAACTGCTCAAGGACGGCGACGCGATCTCGGGCGCCTTCGGCTACTGGCGCGAATCCGGCCGCTTTGTGCTGTTCGAGACACCGGCGGTGGTGCTGACCACCGGCGGTATCGGCAAATCGTTCAAGGTGACGTCGAACTCGTGGGAGTACACCGGGGACGGCCATGCGCTGGCGCTGCGCGCCGGTGCGAGTTTGATCAACATGGAGTTCATCCAATTCCATCCGACCGGGATGGTCTGGCCGCCCAGCGTGAAGGGGATCCTCGTCACCGAGGGCGTTCGCGGCGACGGCGGGGTCCTGAAGAACACCGACGGCAAACGCTTCATGTTCGACTACATCCCGCCCGTCTTCAAAGGCCAGTACGCAGAGACCGAAGAAGAAGCGGACAAGTGGCTGGCGGACAACGACAGTGCGCGGCGGACCCCGGATCTCCTTCCCCGCGACGAGGTCGCCCGGGCGATCAACGAAGAGGTCAAGGCCGGCCGCGGCACCGAACATGGCGGCGTCTACCTCGACATCGCCTCGCGAATGCCCGCCGACGAGATCATCCGCCGCCTGCCGTCGATGCACCATCAGTTCAAAGAGCTTGCTGACGTCGACATCACCGCCGAACCGATGGAGGTCGGGCCCACCTGTCACTACGTCATGGGCGGCATCGAGGTCGACCCGGACACCGCGGCCGCGCGAGTTCCGGGACTGTTCGCGGCCGGGGAGTGCTCGGGCGGCATGCATGGCTCAAACCGGTTGGGCGGCAACTCGTTGTCGGATCTGCTGGTGTTCGGCCGCCGCGCCGGACTGGGTGCGGCCGCGTACGTCGAGGGCCTGGAGAAGCGGCCTGACGTCGCAGCCGAGGACATCGAGCGGGCCGCGAGGTTCGCACTCTCACCGTTCGACCCGCCGGCCGAGGGCAAGGCGGAGAACCCGTACACCCTCCATACGGATCTACAACAGTCGATGAACGACCTCGTGGGGATCATCCGCAAAGCCGAGGAGGTCGAGGAGGCGATCGAGGTGCTCGCAGGTATCCGCGGCCGGCTTGCAGGCATGCAGGTCGAGGGGCACCGGCAGTTCAACCCCGGCTGGCACCTCGCGGTGGACCTGCGGAACATGCTCCTGGTCTGTGAGTGCGTGGCGAAGGCTGCGCTGCTGCGGACCGAGAGCCGGGGCGGTCACACCCGAGACGATCACCCGGGAATGGACTCGTCCTGGCGTAACACCCTGCTGGTCTGCACTGCGGACGCAAGCGACGACTCGCCGGTGCCCGAGGTGACCGTGGTCAAAGAGGAACAGACGCCGATGCGTCCGGAGTTGCTGGAACTCTTCGACTTCTCCGAAATCGAAAAGTACTACACAGCAGGGGAAATCGCAGGACACCCTGATGCCGGCGGGACCAAGGAGAACTGAGATGGGCTACGACGCGAAGTTCAGGGTATGGCGCGGCGACATCGAGGGTGGCGATCTGCAGGACTACACCGTGCAGGCCAACGACGGTGAAGTCGTCCTCGACATCATCCACCGACTGCAGGCAACCCAGACGCCCGATCTTGCCGTTCGATGGAACTGCAAGGCAGGCAAATGCGGCTCGTGCTCGGCGGAGGTGAACGGCAGACCCAAGTTGCTGTGCATGACCCGGATGTCCACGTTCACCGAGGACGAGGTCATCACGGTCACCCCGATGCGCACGTTCCCGGTGATCCGGGACCTCGTCACCGACGTCTCCTTCAATTACCAGAAAGCCCGCGAGATCCAATCGTTCACGCCGCCCGAGGGGCTGAAGGCGGGGGAGTACCGCATGAAGCAGGTCGACGTGCAGCGGTCGCAGGAGTTCCGCAAGTGCATCGAGTGTTTCCTGTGCCAGGACACCTGCCACGTCGTGCGTGATCACGAGGAGAACAAAGAAGCCTTTGCCGGCCCGCGGTACCTGATGCGGGTGGCCGAGTTGGACATGCATCCACTCGACGTCGCCGAACGTCGGAAATCTGCCCAGGAGGAACACGGCCTGGGGATGTGCAACATCACCAAATGCTGCACCGACGTGTGTCCCGAGCACATCAAGATCACCGACAACGCCCTCATCCCGATGAAGGAACGTGTTGCGGATCGTAAGTACGACCCGTTGGTGTGGTTGGGTGACAAGCTCTTTCGACGCTGAGGGAGTGATGCGTTAGTTTCGGCTCGAACTGGGTACTCGCGCCCGCAGGACCAACTACGTCCCGGGCACGTAGGGTTGACCGAGTACACCGTAGAGCCGACAGTCGAGGTGCGCATGCCGTTGGAGAACCCGCAGGACGAAGCCGAACACACCGCCGACGGCCATCTGGTCGAGGCGCAATCGGAGGACTTCGACCACGCGAAACCGCTGCGGGTCGACAATGACTGGTTCAAGAAGGCCGTCTTCTACGAGGTTCTGGTCCGAGCGTTCAACGATTCCAACAATGACGGCGTCGGCGATCTCCGTGGACTCACCGACAAACTCGATTACCTGTCGTGGCTCGGCGTCGACTGCCTGTGGTTGCCGCCCTTCTACGATTCCCCGCTTCGTGACGGCGGATACGACATCAGGGACTTCCGAACCGTGCTGCCCGAGTTCGGTACCGTCGACGACTTCGTCGAACTGATCGATCAGGCTCACCGGCGTGGGATCCGCATCATCACCGACCTCGTCATGAACCACACTTCGGACAGTCACCAGTGGTTCCAGGAGTCGCGGTCCGACCCGGACGGACCTTACGGCGACTACTACGTCTGGGCCGACGACGACACCGGATATCCCGAGGCGCGCATCATCTTCGTCGACACGGAGATCTCCAACTGGACATGGGATCCCGTTCGCGGCCAATACTATTGGCACCGGTTCTTCTCCCACCAACCTGACCTGAACTACGACAATCCCGAAGTCGCCGACGCGATGATCGACGTGTTGCGGTTCTGGCTCGACCTCGGCATCGACGGGTTCCGACTGGACGCGGTGCCCTACCTGTTCGAGCGCGACCAGACCAACTGCGAGAACCTCGGTGAGACCCACGTCTTCCTCAAGCGGTGCCGGAAGGTGGTCGACGAGGAGTATCCGGGACGCGTCCTGCTGGCCGAGGCGAATCAGTGGCCCGCCGATGTCGTCGAGTACTTCGGTGAACCCGATGTCGGTGACGAGTGCCACATGGCATTCCACTTTCCCTTGATGCCCCGCATCTTCATGGCGGTGCGCCGGCAGAACCGCTTCCCGATCTCGGAGATCCTGGAGCAGACGCCGCCGATCCCGAAGTCTGCGCAGTGGGCGATCTTCTTGCGCAACCACGACGAGCTCACCCTGGAGATGGTGACCGACGAAGAACGCGACTACATGTACGCCGAGTACGCGAAGGATCCGCGCATGAAGGCGAACATCGGTATCCGGCGGCGACTGGCGCCCCTGCTCGACAACGATCGCAACCAGCTCGAACTGTTCACCGCGCTGCTGCTGAGCCTGCCGGGTTCGCCGATGCTGTATTACGGCGACGAGATCGGGATGGGCGACAACATCTGGCTGGGCGATCGTGATTCGGTGCGCACACCGATGCAGTGGACTCCCGATCGCAACGCCGGCTTCTCGAGGACTGATCCGGGCCGGATGTACCTGCCGGTGATCATGGATCCCACGTACGGATTCCAGTCGGTCAACGTCGAGGCACAGATGAACGCGACCAACACTCTCCTGCACTGGACCAGACGCATGATCGAGGTCCGCAAGCAACACCCCGCATTCGGTCTGGGCACGTTCACGGAGCTGGGCAACAGCAATCCGTCGGTGCTGACGTACCTGCGCGAGTTGGCACCGTCGAACCAGGAGCGCCGCACCAGCGACGTCATCTTGTGTGTGAACAACCTGTCGCGTTTCCCGCAGGGCGTGATCCTCGACCTGTCGGCGTTCGAACGCCGGATACCCGTCGAACTCACCGGGTCGATTCCGTTCCCGAAGATCGGACCCGACGGCTACATGATCACCCTGCCGGGCCACGGCTTCTACTGGTTTGCGCTACAACCGGACCCATCGGATTCGCATGTGGCCCAGGGGTATCCACTCAGCAGCGAAGCCGAGGCGGCGGTTCAACCATGAGCATCCACGTACCAAGCGACCAGCAGCTCGCCGAGGCGTTGCGGCAATGGCTCCCTGACCAACGATGGTTCTCGGCGAAGGACCGCGGCATCACGCACGTGACGATCTCGTCGCGTGTGCCTTTGACTGCTGACGACGGATTTGCCGGTGAGCACGTCCTCATCGAAGTCGAGTTCGAGAATGGGCCGTCGGTTCGTTATCAGGTTCCGCTGGGTTTTCGCACGCATCTGTCCGAGCCGCTGCTGTCCTGGGCTCTGCCCGAATCGGCGACCGGCAGCGTCGCCGCCTACGACGGCCTGCACGATCCGGACGTGATCGCTCGCTATCTGACGGCGCTGAGCGCGCAGGAGCACCTCGGGGGCCTGCGTTTCGAGACCGTCCCGGGCGTGACGATCGATACCTCTGAAGCCGGTCATGTGCTCGGTGCCGAGCAGTCGAATACGTCGTTGGTCTTCGGCGAAACGTTGTTGTTCAAGGTTTTCCGGCAGCTCGAGGCCGGGATCAATCCCGACGTCGAACTCCACCGAGCGCTCAGTGAGGTGGGTTGCGAGTACGTCGCCGACCTGCGTGGATGGGTCGAGGCGGACGTCGATGGCGAACCGACGACGCTGGCGATGGCTCAGGATTTCATCGAGAACGCGGCTGACGGCTGGAGTATGGCCTTGATCAGCGTGCGTGACCTGTTCACGGAGGCAGACCTGCACGCGGCGGAGCTCGGCAGCGATTTCGCCGGTGATGCCGAACGACTCGGCGCCGCTGTCGCCCACGTGCATGCCGACCTTGCGCGAAGTCTGGGCTCCGAGGAGCGCGGGCCGGGGGAGAGTGCAATCGAGGGTATGCGGTCGCGGCTGGACGTAGCGGCCGACGCGATACCGGAACTCGCAGAGCACCGTGCTGCGATCGCGGCCGTGTACGACGAGGCAGCGCAATCCGGGCCTGACACGGTGCAACGCATCCATGGAGATCTGCACCTCGGTCAGGTTCTGAGGACCCCCTCCACCTGGTTGCTCATCGACTTCGAAGGTGAACCCATCAAATCGGTCGCCGAGCGCCGTAAGCCAGACAGTCCGCTCCGTGACGTCGCCGGAATGCTTCGATCCTTCGACTATGCGGGTCAGCACCTCTTGGGCCAGGGTGCTCCGAATGTGACTGCCCAGCGTGCATTTCGGGCGATCGAATGGGTGGACCGGAATGCCTCGGCGTTCTGTGAGGGATATGCCTCGGTCACCGGCGCAGATCCTCGCGACCAGTCAGCACTCCTGCGTGCATATGAACTCGACAAGGCAGTCTACGAGGCGGGATACGAGGCGAGGCATCGGCCGAGTTGGCTGCCGTTGCCCCTCAACGCCATCGGTCGGCTCACCGCGTCACAGTAGGTAGAACTCCTCGCGGGTGTCGCTGTTCCATCGTCGTAGTCCTGTCACGGTTGCTGTGAAGATCTCCGGTGCGAAGCCCAATGTGGTGAGGGCGTAACCGATCTGGTCGTCCGCCAGGCGGCGTGCAAGTGTTACGTGGGGCGTCCAGGCCCCGGGTTGGATGTGCGGTAGCGGCTCGCCGCTGATGTGCCCACGCGACAACTCGAAGACGTGGGCGTGCAGATCGCACAATTCGCGGGACGGGACCACCAGCCGGGCTGCGGTGGCGCGGCGACCACGGAAGAGGAGCATCGCGCCGATGTTCACCTCCATGCCGGGCACGTCGGTGAGGGTGGACAGGTCACGGTCGATGGCCCCGTCGATGGCGTCGGCGGCGACGAGCGTGACATGCGGCCGGTTCGACTCGGACCGCGTGCGGCCCTGGCTCGGTAAACCGGCAGCCGCCAATGCGTCCCACTGCGCGATGATGGCCGCATCCGTCGCCGCGTCGAAGATGAGTTCTACCGAATGTGCCACGGGTTCACCCTAGGACATTCCCACGGTCGACGGCGGCTACGGATCAGGTCGGGGACATCCAGCGGTGCTGATCATGGACCACGACGTCCGGAACCTCACCGGTGTAGACCTCGACCTCGACACGTACCAACTGCCCGGTTGATCCCTGCGCGAGTTTCGACGAGCCGGTATCGCGTGTCAGAACGTTCGGATTGCCGTGGATGCATCCGGCGACGTCCGGTGAGCTGTAGTCGAACCAGGCGCCGGTCGAGATCTGCACGACATTGCCGGAAACGCGATCGTCCAAGACTGCGCCGGCCAGCATCTCACCGGTGTCGCTGCGTACCAGTACGATGTCGCCTGTCGCGATCCCGCGGGCCTGTGCGTCCCCGGGGTTCAGCCGGATCGGTTCGCGGCCGAGGACTTTGGACTCGACACTGACGGCGCCGTTGTCGAGTTGGCTGTGCAAGCGTGAGGCGGGGTTGTTGGCCACCAGGCACAGCGGATATTGCCCGGATCCCACATCCACGGTCTCTTCAGGTGCGAGCCACGTCGGATGGGGCGGGCAGTCGTCGTAGCCGAAGCCTGCAATCGTCGACGACGAGATCTCGATCCGGCCGCTGGGTGTCGCGAGGCGATGTTTGTCGGGATCCTTTCGGAAATCTTCGAAAAGAACATGTTTCGAGTCTGCGCCAGGAAGGTCGAGGTGGCGTGACGCCCAGAATTCGGCGAAGTTCTGGCCCGGGGTGAACTGGTCGGGGATCGCTTCGCGCCAGCGCTCATAGATGTGCTCGAGCCAGTCCCACTCGTCGCGTCCTTCGGTGAACTGATTCTCGACGCCGAGCCGCTTGCTCAGTTCGGTGAGAATTGCGTAGTCGCTCAACGACTCACCGACAGGCGGAGAGATCTGCTGCATCGCGGTCATGATCTCGTCGTATCGTCCGCAGCCGATGTCGTTGCGTTCCAGCGTCGTCGTGACCGGGAGGACGATGTCGGCATGCCGTGCCGTCGCAGTCCAGAACGGTTCGTGTACGACAACCGTGTCGGGCCGCTGAAATCCGGCGCGCAACCGCACGAGATCCTGATGGTGATGGAACGGGTTGCCGCCCGCCCAATAGATCAGCTTGGTGTCGGGGTAGACCCGCGACTGGCCGTTGTACTCATAGCCGGCACCGGGTTCGAGCAACATGTCCGAGATGCGGGCCACCGGGATGAAGTCGCTGACGGAATTGACGCCCTGATGGAATGTCGGCAACGGATAGGGGAGTTTGCCTGCGCCCATACCGCCGGTCGAGCCGTATCCGTGACCGAAACCCCCTCCGGGGAGACCGATTTGACCGAGGAACGCGGCCAGTGCGATCGACGCCCACACAGGCTGTTCGCCGAACCGCGCCCGCTGCAACGACCACGAGGTGGTCACCATGGTCCGCCCGGCAGCCATTCGACGGGCGAGGTCAGCGATGGTCGGAGCGTCGATCCCGCAGATGTTCGCTGCCCAGCGCGGGGTTTTGGCGATCCCGTCGGTCTGCCCGCGCAGGTAGCGGGCGAACTCCTCGAATCCGACGGTGTACTTGTCGACGAACTCGAGGTCGCAGAGGCCTTCGGTGAGCAAGACCCAGCACAGGGCCAACATGAGCGCGGTATCGGTGGCCGGGTTGATGGAGATCCACTGGGCGTCGGTCACCGTCGCCAGATCGTCGGCAAGCGGACTGATGGTCACGAACTCGGCACCTCGGGCGCTGGCACGCTCCAGCGATTCCCGCACCGTGTGTCGACTGATACCGCCGGCGTTGATCTGGACGTTCTTGGCCGGTATACCTCCGAAACAGACGAAGAGGTCAGTGTGTTCGCTCAGTACGTTCCACGTTGTCGGTCTGTACAGCGGCGCCTCGTCGCCGACGATGTGCGGGAGCAGCACACTCGACGCTCCGTGGCTGTAACTGTGCACCGATCGGGTGTAACCACCGATGGTGTTCAGGAATCGGTGAATCTGGCTCTGTGCGTGATGAAACCGGCCTGCACTCGCCCAGCCGTAGGACCCGCCGAAGATCGCCGGGTTGCCGTACGTGCTGCGGACCCGCTCGAGTTCGCCTGCGAGGAGGTCGAGAGCGCGATCCCAGCTCACTTCGACGTACTCGTCGGATCCGCGGCGGTCCGACGGCCCCGGACCGTCCTCGAGCCAGCCCCGTCGAACAGACGGGTGCAGCACGCGGACACCCTTGTCAAGGGATGCCGGAATGTTGCGGAGGAGCTCCGACGGGTCGGGATCGGCAGGGTCGGGCGTCACAGACAGTCCCTGCTCGTCGAGCGATGCCGTGAACGCACCCCAGTGCGAGCTGTTGACCAGTTCTTCTGCAGCCATGCCTTGATTCTTTCACCGGTGCTGATCAGATTCTTTGACCGGTGCTGATCAATGGAACGATCACGGTCATGGCGAACAGATATCCCATCGGGCTCATCGACGGCGACGGGATCGGCCCGGAGATCGTTCCTGCGGCGGCGCGGGTTGTCGAGCAGGCGCTGACCAGCGTAGGACGCTCGGTCGACTGGGTGCCGCTCGAGATCGGGCGCGCGTCCATCGAGAAATACGGCACGGCGATCCCCACGGCCACCTTGGCCGCTCTCGACGATCTCCACCTCTGGATCCTCGGACCACACGACTCGGCGGGCTACCCACCGGAGCATCGCACCGGGCTGACACCGGGTGGGGTAGTCCGCAAACGTTACGACCTCTACGCGAACATTCGTCCCGTCTTGGCCCATGTCGGGGTGGGCGCTGTCAACCCGAATCTTGACCTTGTGATCGTGCGGGAGAACAGTGAAGGCCTCTACGCCGATCGGAACATGGCCCGCGGCACGGGAGAGTTCATGCCCACCCCCGACGTCGCTCTGTCGGTCGGTGTGATCACCCGTGCAGCCACCGAGCGAATCGCGGTGTCCGCGTTCGAGCTTGCCCGATCCCGACGCAAGCACGTCACCATCGTCCACAAGGCGAACGTCCTGTCGATGACCACAGGATTGTTCCGCGATGTGTGCCTCGAGGTCGCCGAACGCTATCCCGACGTGCGGGTCGACGACGAACACGTCGACGCCATGGCAGCGCATCTGGTGCGGCGAGGCGGGCAGTTCGATGTCGTCGTCACCGAGAACCTGTTCGGCGACATCCTCTCGGATTTGGCCGCCGAGCTGGCCGGGTCGCTGGGCATTGCGGCGTCCATCAACACCTCGGCCACCAAGGCGATGGCGCAAGCGGCCCACGGCGCCGCACCTGACATCGCCGGTCGTGGTGTCGCGAATCCCGTCGGCATCATCGGTTCGGCCACGATGCTGCTCGAGTGGCAGGCGCTGCGAAGCGGGGACGAGGCCCTGCTTACTGCGGCCGGCAACATCCGCGGCGGGATCGGCGCGGCGTTGGCCGCCGGGATCGCGACCGCCGACCTGGGCGGAACTGCCACCACCGACGGTTTCACCGTCGCGGTGCTCGACAATCTCTGAGTTTCACCCTGAGATCGTCCGTTTCGGGGGTGGTCGAGGGCATATTTCCCTTCGCGACCACTCAGACGGAAGATCTCAGGGCTATATGGGCTTACGGGTGCAGAAGATCGCGGTGCCCGGGAAGTAGTGCCCGCGGAGCGGACTCCACTGACCCCACTCGCGGTCGAAACCTTCGGGCCACTCGGGCTCGATGAGGTCGTCGAGGATCAGGCCGGCGGCACGGATCTCCCGGATCCGGTCGCCTAGGGTCCGGTGGTGTTCGACGTAGCTGACCGTGCCGTCGTCCTCGGTCTCGACGTAGGGCGTGCGGTCGAAGTACGGCAGTATCACCGTCAACCCGGTGGGTCCGGGGTCGTCGGGGAAGGCCCACCGCATCGGATGATTGACCGAGAACACCCAGCGACCGCCGGGCCGCAGCACTCGGGCCACCTCGCTCATCACCCGCGCCGAGTCGGCGACAAAAGGCACCGCACCGAATGCCGAGCAGGCGAGATCGAAGACGCCGTCGCCGAACGGGAGGTCCTCTGCGCCGGCCTGCACCAACCCCGGCTGCGGACCACCCCGCGCCATCGCCTGCTGACCGCGCCGGAGCATCTCCCGTGACAGGTCCAAACCGACGGTATTCGCGCCGTGGCCGGTGAGCCACCGACTGCACGGCGCCGAGCCGCATCCGATCTCGAGTACAGCCTTGCCTGCGACGTCACCGAGCAATTCGACATCGTCTTCGCGCAGCCCTTCGGGGCACCATACGAAGTCTCCGTCGTCGCTGTCGGCGCCGAGGAAGTCGCCGTGCGTACCGTGGTAGGTGTCGGCATCGGCGTCCCACCAGCGACGATTCGCCGAAACGCTGGTTTTCGAGTCGACGCCGCTGCGCAGATACGGGTACGACACGGAGGTATTTGCCCAGTCCAGCGGGGCTGGCGTATCCTCAGACACGCGCGTGCCTGAGCTCGCGTGGTTCTTCATGCCGGTCACTCATCCGTGGCCTCTGTTGATCCCGCATTACTGTCCCTACAACCCAACCTGTCCGGAGCCATCTAACATATGCCGTCCACGACCATTACCTCACCACAAGTAGCCGTTAACGATATCGGCTCGGCTGAGGATTTTCTTGCCGCCATCGATGCCACTATCAAGTACTTCAATGATGGCGACATCGTCGAGGGCACCATCGTCAAGGTTGACCGCGACGAAGTGCTGCTCGACATCGGTTACAAAACCGAGGGAGTGATCCCGTCCCGCGAACTGTCCATCAAGCACGACGTCGACCCCAGCGAGGTTGTCAGCGTCGGCGATGAGGTGGAAGCACTCGTCCTCACCAAGGAGGACAAAGAGGGTCGGTTGATCCTGTCCAAGAAGCGCGCTCAGTACGAGCGTGCGTGGGGCACCATCGAAGAGCTCAAGGAAAAGGACGAGGCCGTCAAGGGCACCGTCATCGAGGTCGTCAAGGGCGGCCTGATCCTGGACATCGGTCTGCGCGGATTCCTCCCCGCATCGCTGGTGGAGATGCGTCGCGTGCGCGATCTGCAGCCGTACATCGGCAAGGAGATCGAAGCCAAGATCATCGAGCTCGACAAGAACCGCAACAACGTCGTGCTCTCGCGTCGTGCGTGGCTCGAGCAGACCCAGTCCGAGGTCCGCAGCGAGTTCCTGCACCAGCTCCAGAAGGGCCAGGTCCGCAAGGGCGTCGTGTCCTCGATCGTCAACTTCGGCGCATTCGTCGATCTCGGCGGCGTCGACGGTCTGGTGCACGTCTCCGAGCTGTCGTGGAAGCACATCGATCATCCCTCCGAGGTTGTCGCCGTGGGCGACGAGGTCACCGTCGAGGTCCTCGACGTCGATCTGGATCGCGAGCGGGTGTCGTTGTCGCTCAAGGCCACTCAGGAAGATCCGTGGCGTCAGTTCGCTCGTACCCACGCCATCGGCCAGATCGTGCCCGGCAAGGTCACGAAGCTGGTTCCGTTCGGTGCGTTCGTGCGGGTCGAAGAGGGCATCGAAGGCCTCGTTCACATCTCGGAGCTGGCCGAGCGCCACGTCGAGGTGCCGGATCAGGTTGTCGCCGTCGGTGACGACGCGATGGTCAAGGTCATCGACATCGACCTCGAGCGTCGCCGGATCTCGCTGAGCCTCAAGCAGGCCAACGAGGACTACACCGAAGAGTTCGATCCGTCGAAGTACGGCATGGCCGACAGCTACGACGAGCAGGGCAACTACATCTTCCCCGAAGGCTTCGACTCCGAGACCAACGAATGGCTCGAAGGATTCGAGAAGCAGCGGGAAGCGTGGGAGTCTCGCTACGCCGAGGCCGAGCGTCGCCACAAGATGCACACCGCCCAGATGGAGAAGTTCGCCGCTGCCGCCGAGGCTGCTGCCAACGCTCCGACCGACTACTCCTCGGATTCCGCTGACAAGGGTGGTGACGACGCCGCCACCGCGACGTCCTCGTCGTCTTCGTCCGCTCCGAAGAGTGGTGGATCGCTTGCCAGTGACGAGCAGCTCGCTGCTCTGCGCGAGAAGCTTTCCGGCAACGCCTGATAGACATATAGACAACGAAACGCCCTCCGCCGCAAGGTGGGGGGCGTTTTGTTGCCACCGTGGTGCTCGATGAGGCAAGCCATGCACGTATAGCTTTTTGACAATGATTGTCGTTAACTACGACAATTCCGACGTGAACATCAAACGTGGGCTGCAAGCCCTTTCTCTTCTAGCAGTCGGTGCGGTCCTGGTGGCCGGCTGCGGTTCCAGCGGCGACGGCGACGATTCGTCGACCGGTTCCAGCTCGGCCGAGTCGAGTTCGGCAGCGCCGGATTCGAAAGGCGTCGAACAGGAGTCGGCTCAGCCGCGTTTGGCGGTGAGCTACGACGGAGGCGTCGCCGTGCTCGACGCCTCGACCCTGGATCAGGTCGCCACCCTGCCGGCCGAGGGCTTCATTCGGCTCAACCCAGCCGGTGACGGTCGGCACGTATTCGTCTCCGAAGCCGAGGGATTCCGGGCGCTGGACCTCGGAACGTGGAGCCGATCTCACGGGGACCACGACCACTACTACACTGCGGAGCCGGCGCTGACGGACATCCGTTTCGGTGGTGAGGAGCCGGGACACGTTGTGGTGCATGATGATCGGACCACCCTCTTCTCCGATGGCACCGGCGAGATCGACATCGTCGAGCCGGCGGAACTACTGCGGGGCAAAGGCGTTGCCACCAGCCACAAGGTGGAGCCGCACCACGGCGTCGCGGTTGCGCGTGAAGACGGGACCACCGTGGTCTCTGTCGGCAATGAGGAGGAGCGTACCGGGGTGCAGATTCTCGACGCCGACTTCCAGCAGATCGCAGCCAACGATCAGTGTCCGAATCTGCACGGCGAAGCTGCCGTCGCCAATGGCGTGCTCGCGTTCGGCTGCACCGACGGCATCCTGATCGTCCGTGGTAACGAGATCACCAAGGTCCAAAGCCCAGATGTGTACGGCCGCATCGGCAATCAGGCCGGTTCCGAGGCCTCGCCTGTGGTGCTCGGCGACTACAAGGTCGACAAGGACGCCGAGTTGGAACGTCCCACCCGCGTAAGCCTCACGAATACCGATACCGGCGAGCTGAAGTTGGTCGAACTCGGGACCAGCTACACATTCCGCTCGCTTCAGCGGGGCCCGCAGGGCGAAGCGCTGGTCCTCGGTACAGACGGTGCCATCCACGTGATCGATCCGATCGCCGGGACGGTCACCAAGAAGATCGCCGTCATCGGAGAATGGACGGAGCCAGAGGATTGGCAGGAAGCGCGACCGGCTCTGTTCGTCGAGGATTCGACCGCCTACGTGAGCGATCCCGCGAACAAGAAGTTGTTCGCGGTCGATCTCGCGGCGGGAACCGTGTCTGCGGAGACCACAGTCGACTTCACGCCGAATGAATTGACCGGCGTCACCGGCTGACGAAGGTGGATGGCTCTCGCGCGCACCCTGCGGAGTGCGCGCGAGAGGTCGTCTGTGACACTCATCTCGTGATCCGAGTAGGCCTGACCGGTGGTATCGGCGCCGGAAAATCAACAGTCGCACGTACGCTCACCGAGCGTGGTGCCTACCTCATCGATGCGGACGTGATCGCCCGCGAGGTGGTCGCGCCAGGAACCGATGGGTTGGCGCAGCTCGTCGCGGCCTTCGGCGAGGAAATTCTCCAATCGGACGGAGCGCTGGACAGGGCGGCGCTGGCCGCGAAGGCGTTCGTCGACGACGAACAGCGCAAGAAGCTCAACGGCATCACCCACCCGCTGGTCGGCGCGCGGGCCTTCGAATTGCTGGAAGCGGCGCCGGCCGACGCGATCGTGCTGCAGGACATCCCGCTGCTCGTCGAGAACGGCAGTGCGCCCTTCTTTCATCTCGTGGTGATCGTGCACGCCGACGAGGATGTACGGCTCGAGCGCCTGACCGGCCAGCGTGGCATGCCGGAGGACGATGCGCGAGCCCGCATCAAGTCGCAGGCAAGTGTTGAAGATCGGCGGGCCGTGGCCGACGTCTGGCTCGACAACAGCGGAACCCCGGACGATCTCGCGTCCCTCGCCGCCGCGCTGTGGGACGAACGGCTCGTGCCCTACGAGGGCAACCTCCGCAATCGGATCTGCGCGCCGCAATCGTCCGAAGAGGTCGAGCCGCGCCCGGAGTGGAGGGTGCAAGCAACCAGATTGGCGAACCGGTTGCGGGTGATCGGCGGAGACAAGATCGCCGATGTGGTCCATATCGGACCGACCGCTGCATCGGCGGGCCCGGCGCCGGACGTGCTCGACTTCGAGGTGCGATTGGCGGATGGAAAGACCCCTGCAGACGTGACCGAGCTACTCGCCGACGGCGGTTTTCCGCAGCGAAGCGTAGGTGTCCACGCCAACGCCGACCCGGGCCGGGCGGTCAGCATCACCCTGAAGTAGCCCAGGTGAGGGCTGCCCCTTCGGAGGCGAGCCAGGCCTGGACGTCATTCCCGTGGGCCGCCGCCCCGACCATCGTGCGGGTGGCGATGTGGACGGCTGCCTGGGCCTGTTCGTGGGGGAGTAACCAGGCGGCGTGGGCGTCGAACAGTTCGTCGACGTCTTCGAGTTCGAGCCCTCGCCCCGGACGGTCGATCAAGTCGAGATACCAGTCCTCCGAGTGCCAGCGCCCGTCGGTGTCGGGGCCGGTGAACTCGCCGATGTCGAGGTAGAGGTGCTGGTCCCGTTCGTGCCCGGGCCGATATTGGAAGATGGTGGCCCTCAGTCCGAAGGCGGGTAGCAGCCACGACTGCAGACGATCGAACTCGTGGTGATCGGCGAACCGGTCCATGTAGAGCCCGAAATCGGTGGTCCGGTAGGTCTCGACCTGGCGCACGAACCCCTTCGGGTCGGTGTTGGTCTTCGCCTTCACGTCGAAGGTCTCGTGCTTGGGTGGGTGCAGCGCCGCCATCGCGATAACCTATCCCGGCGGGGGCGTTCGCTGTCGGCGCACGCGCGATGTCGGAGGTCGCGTTTACTCTGGTTGTATGGCGTTTGCAGCAGAACATCCGATCGTCGCGCATTCGGAATTCCGGCCGGTGGGGGACATCGAGCGGACGGGTGCCGACTTCCAAGTGATCAGTGATCACAAACCCGCGGGCGACCAGCCGACCGCGATCGCGGACCTCGAACGGCGTCTGCGTGAAGGCGAGAAAGACATCGTCCTGCTCGGCGCCACGGGTACAGGTAAATCGGCGACCACGGCCTGGCTTATCGAGAAGGTCCAACGCCCAACACTGGTGATGGCTCCGAACAAGACCCTGGCTGCCCAGCTCGCAAATGAACTGCGAGACATGTTGCCGAACAACGCAGTCGAGTACTTCGTCTCGTACTACGACTACTACCAGCCCGAGGCGTACATCGCGCAAACCGACACCTACATCGAGAAGGACTCGTCGATCAACGATGACGTCGAGCGTCTTCGGCACTCGGCCACGTCGAGCTTGCTCTCTCGGCGCGACGTCGTGGTGGTCGCGTCGGTGTCGTGTATCTACGGCCTCGGTACCCCGCAGTCGTACCTGGACCGGTCCGTCAATCTGGAGGTCGGCCAGGAGGTCGACCGCGACGCGTTGCTGCGGTTGCTGGTCGATGTCCAGTACTCCCGCAACGACGTTAGCTTCACCCGCGGGAGCTTCCGGGTGCGCGGCGACACCGTCGAGATCATCCCGTCGTACGAGGAGCTCGCGGTGCGGATCGAGTTCTTCGGCGACGAGATCGAGGCGCTCTACTACCTGCATCCGCTCACCGGCGACGTCGTGCGTCAGGTGAAGGAGCTGCGCATCTTCCCGGCCACGCATTACGTCGCAGGCCCGGAGCGTATGGAGAGGGCGATCGAGTCGATCGAGGCGGAGCTCGAAGCGCGCCTCGCCGACCTCGAGGGCAAGGGCAAGTTGCTCGAGGCGCAGCGCCTGCGGATGCGAACCACCTACGACCTCGAGATGATGCGGCAGGTCGGATTCTGCTCCGGTATCGAGAATTATTCGCGGCATATCGATGGTCGCGGGCCCGGAACCGCGCCGGCGACGCTGATCGACTACTTCCCGGACGACTTCCTGATGGTGATCGACGAATCCCACGTGACCGTTCCGCAGATCGGCGCCATGTACGAGGGCGACATGTCGCGCAAACGCAACCTGGTCGACTTCGGTTTCCGGCTGCCCTCCGCCGTGGACAACCGGCCGCTCACGTGGAGCGAGTTCGTCGATCGGATCGGTCAGACCGTCTACCTGTCCGCGACACCGGGCAAGTACGAGCTGGGGCAGTCCAACGGAGAGTTCGTCGAGCAGGTCATCCGGCCGACCGGCCTCGTCGATCCGCAGGTCATCGTCAAACCGACCAAGGGGCAGATAGACGACCTCATCCACGAGATCAGGGAGCGGACGGCGAAGGACGAACGCATCCTGGTCACCACCCTCACGAAGAAGATGTCGGAGGATCTCACCGACTACCTCCTCGAGTTGGGGATCCGAGTGCGGTATCTGCACTCGGAGGTCGATACGCTGCGCCGCGTCGAACTCCTCCGACAACTGCGTACGGGTGAATACGACGTGCTGGTCGGAATCAACCTGCTGCGTGAGGGTTTGGACCTTCCTGAGGTGTCGCTGGTCGCCATCCTGGACGCCGACAAGGAGGGTTTTCTCCGCAGCACCACCAGCTTGATCCAGACCATCGGACGCGCGGCTCGTAACGTGTCCGGCGAAGTGCACATGTATGCGGACAAGATCACCGATTCGATGCGCAACGCGATCGACGAGACCGACAGGCGGCGCGAGAAGCAGATCGCCTACAACAAGAAGATGGGGGTCGATCCGCAACCGCTGCGCAAGAAGATCGCCGACATCCTCGACCAGGTCTACGAAGAAGCCGAGGACAACGCGGTGGCCGTCGGCGGTTCGGGCCGCAACTCCAGTCGCGGTCGCCGCGCACAGGGCGAGCCGGGTCGGGCGTCGGGTTCGGCGGGGGTGCTGGACGGCAGGGACGTGTCGGCGATGCCGCGCGCCGATCTCGCCGATCTCATCGGATCCCTGACCGACCAGATGATGAACGCAGCCCGCGACCTGCAGTTCGAACTCGCAGGGCGCCTGCGCGACGAGATCGCCGACCTGAAGAAAGAGCTGCGCGGGATGGACGCCGCCGGTATCCGGTAGGCAAAAGTATGTGTGACCGGCGTGACCATCAACTCAACGCCGCTGGTCAGCGTGGTGGTCGACGGGCGCGTCGCCGGATACCGAGTAATCGAACGCGCGTTACGGGATACCCTCTCGGAGGAAGGCGACGCCGGAGGGCGGAGCCCTATCGCAAGTGCTCACACACAGGTGTGGGCCGGCTGTCAGAACAGACACACTTATGGAGGAATGGATGAGCGCATACCAGACCGTCGTTGTGGGAACCGATGGTTCTGAATCGTCGATGAAGGCCGTGGAGAAGGCGGGGGCCATCAGCGGTGATTCGGCGAAGTTGATCATTGCCTGCGCCTATTTTCCGACCGATGACCGCGACGTTTCCGCAGTCTCGGATGTGCTGAAAGAAGAGGCGTACCAGGTTCACGGATCTGCGCCCACCGAAGAGATCCTGCGAACCGCCAAGGAAAGGGCAGTCGCTGCCGGCGGAGGGAACATCGAGACCCGCCCCGTGGTCGGATCGCCGGTGGACGCCCTGCTGAACCTCGTCGCCGACAGCAAGGCGGGGCTACTCGTCGTCGGTAACAAGGGCCTGAACTCCATCGCAGGCCGGCTGCTGGGTTCGGTCCCGGCGGACGTCGCCCGCAAGTCGAAGTGCGACGTCCTGATCGTTCACACGGTCTGAGCGCGAACTCGTAGGGGCTCGGGCAACTCAGCGCTGTGCACGATGGACAGCTGCTGGGTTGCCCGGGTCAGCGCCACGTAGAGGTCACCCCAGCCGCGCTGTGATTGCGCGACGATCTGGGACGGCTCGAGGACGACTGTCCGGTCGAATTCCAGACCCTTGCATTGCGCGACCGTCAGAATCGACAGTTCCTGCGTCTCGCCCGCGTCCCCGCCGAGGGCTCGGATCTGTCCGATCAGCGCGTCGGGGGCGATGATGGCGGTGATCCCGTCCAGCTCCTCGTCGGCCAATCGCAGCGCTGCGGGAACCAGTCCATCGACCGACGTCTGCTCGAAAGTCGGTGGCCTGCCGCTGATGCGAATCGACGTCGGTGCGGACATCGCCGGATCGATCTGCTCGAGGATCGGCGCGGCGACGTCCATGATCTCCCGCGGCGTTCGGTAGTTGACCGTCAGTTCGAACTTGCGCCAGCGTTTCGCCACGTACGGTGTCAGCACCGCATCCCACGACGTGGTGCCCGCCGGGTCGCCGGTCTGCGCCGTGTCCCCGATCACCGTCATCCACCGATTCGGTATGCGCCGCATGATCATTCGCCATGCCATCGCGGAGAGTTCCTGGGCTTCGTCGACGATGACATGGCCGAACGTCCAGGTGCGGTCGCTGTAAGCCCGTTCGGCCGTGGTCAGCGCGACCCGGTTCGTCTGACGGGCGGCGAGTTGTTCGGCATCGATGAGGTCGTACGCCATCAGGATCTCGGGGTCCAGCTCGTCTTCGAGATCCTGTGGGGCGGAGCCGGTCAGGATGTCGAGTGCGTCCTGGGCATCCGAGAGTTTCTGCCGCCACTGAGCGCGCTCGCGCTCCTCGTCCCCGTCGTCGTCCACGCCGATGATCTCGGCGAGTTCGTCGAGCAACGGCGCATCGGCGGCACTGAACTGGTTGCGCTCGTCGCGCAGTACCGCCATACGTTCGGCGGCAGACCAGTTCGGTGTCGCGGAAGCGATCCGATCGGGGGAGGTCAGCAGGTCGGACAGCACCACCTGCGGTGACAGCTGCGGCCAGAAGTGGGACAGCGCGGCGACGATCTGCGGATCGGCCTTCATCTCGTCGCGGATGTCGGCGATGTCCTTGTTGCTCAACAACTGTGAGCCATCGAGCAGGCTGGAACCGATCCGATCGGCGTGCTGCTGCGCGAGAGAGTCGAACGCGGAGCGCAGGAAGATCGAACGGGCGTGATTGTGCGGGCGCCTCGAGGACCGAGCCCGGCCGCGGGCACGCTGGATCAGTTTGCTGCTGATGGTCAGCTCATACCCGTCGAACTTGAGGTGGATGGGGGACTGCGGCAATTCTTGGCGATCTCGCACAGCGCGCCCGAGCACCTCGACGATGTCGAGACTTCCCTTGAGGGTGGCACCGACCGAGTTGTCGGTCAGCTGCGCGCGAACGCCCGGATACATATCGCCGACGGTGGACAACAGCACACCGCTCTCGCCGAGCGACGGCAGCACCTGTCCGATGTAGTTCAGAAAGGTCGTGTTGGGTCCCACGATGAGAACGCCGCTACGCGCCAGGGTTTCGCGGTAGGTGTAGAGCAGATACGCCGCCCGGTGCAGTGCGACGGCAGTCTTGCCGGTACCGGGACCGCCCTGCACCACCAGGACGCCCCGATGGGTGGACCGGATGATTTCGTCCTGCTCGCGCTGGATCGTCTCGACGATGTCCGTCATCTGCCCGGTCCGGGCAGCGTTGAGCGCGGAGATGAGCGCGGACTCGTTGACCACGTCACCGTGTCCGGTGCTGTCGGCGTCGGTGAGCTCAGCGACATCGAGGCGCTCCTCGTTGACCGCGGTGATCTTGCGGTTGCGGGTGCGGACATGACTTCGGGTACTGACGCCTTCCGGCGAGGCCGGGGTCGCGAGGTAGAACGGACGGCTCATCGGAGCACGCCAGTCCAGAAGCAGTGTGCTGTCCTGATCGTCGTCATCGAGGATGCCGATGCGACCGATGCGGCGGACCTCGTCGTCCTCGAGATCGAGGCGCCCGAAGTAGAGGTTGTGTTCCGCCGAATCGAACTTGGTCAGATCGTCGGTGTAGAGCCGCTCATAGGACTCTCGCTCGGAACGGGCCTGGGGTGTCCCGCCGGTGTTCCGCAAGGCAGACGACAGCCGTGACTGCGTATTGCGTCGCATCCGATCAAGCCGGCCGTACACCCGGTCGAGATGTTCTTGTTCGGCCTCGAACACGGTCCTCCTCGGGTAGCTGCCGCACGGCGCAGGTAGAAAATGGTGCCAATGGGTAACGCGGTGGGCGGGGAAATCGTTCCCCACCCACCGCGTTCGTCAAACAATTCTAGCCGCGGCGCAGGATTCAGGCGTCGAGGTCGGAGGCCACGAGCTTGGCGATGGTATCGAGGGCGCCTTGATCTTCGCTCTCGACGGTGACCTCGGTGCCGGCCGTGGCGCCCAGGGTCATGATGAGCAGCGCTGAGCCCGCGTCTACCGGCTCGCCGCCCGCGACGGCCAACGTCACGGGGGCTCCGGCGTCGGCAACGGCCTCCGCGATCACTGCTGCCGGGCGGGCGTGCAGTCCGACGGATGATCCGACAACAACATTGGTGCTTGGCATTTTTATTCTCCTAGTTGGTTGAGCTGAACGAGTTTTGACGGGACATCAGGCGGTGGCGAGGACCTTGTCCTCTGTGGCCACCTTGGCCTTGGGCTTGATCAGTTGTTTGGCAGCGACGACACAGAGTGCCGCCACGGCGGTGCCCGCTGCAAGTGCGAGGAAGAACCAGACGATCCCGCCGATCGCGAACGAGACGAAGATCCCGCCGTGCGGTGCGCTGAGGGTGACATCGAACGCCATGATCAGGCCGCCGGTGACCGCGCCGCCCGCCATCATCGACGGGATGACCCGAAGAGGGTCGGCCGCGGCGAAGGGGATGGCCCCTTCAGAGATGAAGGATGCACCCAGAAGCCAGGCCGCCTTGCCGTTCTCGCGTTCGGCCGGGGTGAACAGCTTCGGCCGGATCGTCGACGCCAGCGCCATGGCCAGCGGCGGCACCATACCGGCCGCCATCACGGCCGCCATGATCCGGAGCGATGCCTCATCGGTAACGGACAATCCGGCGACGGCGAAGGCGTACGCAGCCTTGTTGACCGGCCCACCGAGGTCGAAGCACATCATCAGGCCGAGGATGACGCCCAGCAGGATGACGGACGAGCCGGTGAGTCCATTGAGCCAATCGGTGAGGCCGTCGGTGACCGCGGCCAGCGGTTTGCCGAGCACGATGAACATGAGCAGACCGACCACCAGCGACGCGAACAACGGGATGACCACCACGGGCATCAGGCCGCGTGCCCATTGCGGAACGCCGATCCGGCCGATCCACAGTGCCGCAAAGCCGGCTATCAAACCACCGACGAGCCCGCCGAGGAACCCGGCGCCGACGAACACGGCCACTGCACCCGCAGTGAAACCTGGTGCGAGGCCTGGTCTGTCGGCGATCGCGAAGGCGATGTAGCCGGCCAGTGCAGGTACCAGGAAACCGAAGGCCAGTGAGCCCAGCTGGAACAGCACCGCACCGAGGTAGGTCTTCAGGCCGCCGTCGGGAAGTGCGAAAACCGAATTGTCGAGCGTGATCGTCTCTGCCTTGTCCGAGATCTCGTACCCGGCGAGGAGGAAGCCGAGTGCGATGAGCAGGCCGCCCGCGGCGACGAACGGAATCATGTAGCTCACACCGGTCAGCAGGATCTGCCGGAGCCGGGTGCCCCAGCCGACGTCACCGGAGGACGAACTACCCGAGTCCGCCGCCGCATCGCCGGCCACCTTTGCGGCGGTGGGGTCGAGTCCGGCGCGCAGCGCTTCGGTGATCATCGCGTCGGGTTCGTTGATGGCCCGCTTGACGCCGGAGGCGACGACGGGCTTACCGGCGAAACGCTCCTTGCCCTTGACCCCGACATCGGTAGCGAAGATGACCGCACCCGCTGTCGCAATCGTCTCGGCCGGCAGAGGTGTGCTGCCCGACGAACCCTGGGTCTCGACATGGACGGTCACCCCGGCGCGCTCACCGGCAGCAACCAGGGAGTCCGCTGCCATGTAGGTGTGCGCGATGCCGGTCGGGCACGCGGTCACAGCGACGATCGTCTTGTTGGGAGCAGAGTGTGAATCGTCCTGTGCCGGGGCGGCGGGCGGCGTCTCTGTGGGCGCGGCGGGGGTCTTCTTCAGCGGTGCCGCCGGCCTCAGTACGTCCTCGACCAGGGCGACCACGTCGTTCGGGGTGGCGGCAGCGCGCAGCGAAGCCACGAACTCGGGCTTGACCAAAGCTCGGGCCAGGCTGGAGAGCAGCTTCATGTGCTCGGCGCCTGCGCCGTCGGGCGCGGCGATGAGGAACACCAGGTCCGCGGGGCCGTCCGGGGCACCGAAGTCGACCTTGGGACTGAGCCTCGCGAATCCTAGGGATGCCGCGGCGATGGAGGCATCACGGCAGTGGGGGATGGCGATCCCGCCGGGTAGGCCGGTGGCCGACTGGGCTTCCCGGGCGAGCGCCGCAGCCGTGAGCGCCGAGACGTCGTTGGAACGGCCGTCGGCGGCGAGACGCGACGCGAGTGCGTCGATCACCGCTTCTTTGCTGTTGCCCAGATCGGCGTCGAGCGCGATCAATTGCGGGCTGATGATCGCCGGCGCCGAGCCGGTGCTGATCGTCGGATTGGACATTGCGTTTTCCCTTTGCGTTTGATGATCCGGTAGCGGATCTGAAGCTGTCGAGTGCATGGCGGTGCCGGCCATCAGTGGTTTCCGATGAGTGGGGTCAGGGCCGTGACGGTCACGCCCTCTGGGTTGGTGTGGTGCGGACTGGGCAGTGCCGTACCCGGCAGCGCCGCAGCGGCACTTCCATAGGCGACCGCTCGTGCGAGGCGGTCAGCCGGTCCGGCGTTCTCCAGATCGGCGAGTAGATATCCGGCCAGCGACGAGTCGCCGGCGCCGACCGTGCTGCGAGGCGCGATCGGAGGTGTGGTGGCGTACCAGGCTCCCTCGTCGGTGACCAGTACTGCGCCCGCGGCGCCGAGCGTGGCGAGCACCGCTCGCGGTCCGCCCCCGTCGACGAGCGACCGTGCAGCGCGGGCTGTCGGGAGCGGGTCACCCTGCTCGGCAGCTGCCTCGAGTGCGAGACCGTCGACCCCGGTGAGCTGACCGAGCTCTTCAGCGTTGGGTTTGATCAGATCTGGTGCAGCAACGGAGAATTCGGCGGCGAGAGCGAGCAACGGGGCGTCGGAGGTGTCGACCGCGATCTGTGCGGTTCCCGAGCGCAGCGTCGCGACGAGTTCTGCGTACCAGCGGTCGGGCACACCGGGTGGCAGCGATCCGGACAGCACGACCCAGGCCGAGGTCGTGGCGAGATCTTGCAGGCAGGTCGTCAACGCGCTGATCGACTCCAGGGGCAGCGTGGCTCCGGGTTCGTTGATCTTGGTGGTCGTCCCGTCCGGCTCGGTGACGGTGAGGTTCACTCGTGCGGTTCCGGGGTAGGCGATACCGCGATGATCGATGCCGGCGTCGGCGAGTGCGAGAAGGATCGGTTCACCATGGTTTCCGGGAAGCACCGCGGTGGCACGTTTGCCGGCCGAGGTGATGACCCGTGCGACGTTGACGCCCTTGCCGCCCGGATGGGTCGTCGCGCCTGTGGCGCGGTGGACGGCGCCGCGTCGGAGGGGTTCGGTGAGGCTGACAGTTCGGTCGATGCTCGGGTTGGCCGTGAGGGTGACGATCATGCGGTCACGACCTCGATGTCGTTGTCGATGAGTTCTCTACGATCGCGGTCGGCGATGGCGGAGTCGGTGACGAGTACGTCGATGCGATCGATGGGGGCGAAGCTGATCAGGTCTTCCCGACCGACCTTTGACGAATCGGCAACCACGACAACACGATGCGCACTTTCGACCATCGCTCTCTTGATGGCCGCCTCGTCGCTGTCGGGGGTGGACAGGCCATGTCGGAGGCTGATGCCGTTGGTGCCCACGAAGGCGACATCGAGGCGCATCGAACGCAGGGCCCTGATCGCGTCGTCGCCGACGACGGCCTGGGTGATCCCGCGGACCCGGCCACCGAGGAGATGCAGCCGTGTCCCACCGAGTCCGGCGACGCGTGCGGCGACGGGGATTGAGTTGGTGACGACCACGAGGTCGCTGTCGGTGGGCAGGTGTGCGGCCAGCCGTGCGGTGGTGGTGCCGGCGTCGACGAACACGCTGCCGCCGACCGGGGGAAGCTGGTCGATGGCGGCTTTACCGATGCGCTCCTTCTCGCCTGTGTAGGTGTGCTCACGTTCGTCGGTACCGAGCTCGATCGTCGTGAATGCCGACGCCGGGACTGCGCCGCCGTGCACCCGGCGGATGACGCCGGAGCGGTCCAACGAGGCGAGATCGCGTCGCACCGTCTCTGTGGTGACGCCGTACAGCTCGGACAGATCCGCCACCGACATGCGGCCCTTCTGCGCAATCAGTGCGGCCATTTCCTGCTGCCGCTCCTCTGCGTACATACTGTCCTCCAATGTGGGGCTGTGTTGATTCGCTACGTTGCTTTATGTTGTTTTATGCCCGTTCGTATTGCTTTGTCAAGGATTTTGGGTAATCTGTGTCACAGAGACAACAAATGAGTGGTCGTACGCACATCACTCTCACGGATCGTTCTAGGAGGTCGTATGACTACATCCACGCTGGTGGAGAGCCCACGGGGAGTGCTTCAAGGCACTCCTGTGGTTCCGGGAGTGGTTGCCGGGCCGGCGATTGTGCCCGCGCCTCGCATCCAACCGCAGATAAACACAGATGTGGTGCCCGAGGGGGAGCGCGAAGCCGAACTGCAGGCCTTCCGGTCGGCGAGCGCCGCCGTCGCCACGCGGCTGCAGAACCGGGCAGCCGTGTCCAGTGGTTCGGCATCAGAGGTGCTTGCCGCGAACGCTGCGATGGCCTCTGATCGGGGCTGGCTCGGCGCCGCCGAAAAGCTCATCACCGCCGGCAGCTCGGCCACCTCGGCCGCGCAGGCCGCGACCGAACAGTTCGTCACCCTCTTCACCAAGCTCGGTGGCCTGATGGCCGAACGGGTTACCGACCTTCGCGACGTCCGCGACCGGGTGCTGGCCGAGCTCGTCGGCGCGCCCGAGCCCGGGATCCCGGTGCCCGAGGTCCCGTCGATCCTGCTCACCGACGATCTCGCGCCCGCCGACACCGCGGGTCTCGACCCCGCGATGATCATCGGACTGGCCACCTCACTCGGAGGGCCGACCAGCCACACCGCGATCATCGCCCGGCAGCTGGGCATTCCCTGTGTCGTCGCGGTCGCAGGTCTGGAGACCATCGAGACAGGTACGCCGGTGATGCTCGACGGCGAGGCCGGAGAACTGACTGTCTCGCCCGATCCGCAGGTCGCTGCCGAGGCTGTTGCGCGGCATCGCCTGATCGCGGAGCGAACTGCTGCCTGGACGGGCCCGGGGGCGACGTCCGACGGCCATCGGGTGGATGTGCTCGCCAACGTCCAGGACGGTGCCGGCGCGCGGGTCGCTGCCGGGACCGCGGCCGGCGGTGTCGGCCTCTTCCGCACCGAGCTCTGCTTCCTGGACCGGGAGACCGAACCGACCGTTCCGGAGCAGGCGGCCATCTATCGCCAGGTGCTCGACGCCTTCCCCGATCAGAAGATGGTGATCAGGACCCTGGACGCTGGTTCGGACAAGCCATTGCGGTTCGCGGAGCACCCGGACGAGGCAAATCCGGCTCTGGGTGTGCGGGGAATCCGGATCGCCGCGAAGGACAGCGGAATCCTCGATCGGCAGCTCGACGCGATCGTCGACGCCGCGAAGGGACTGGAGAGTGCGCCCTGGGTGATGGCGCCGATGATTGCGACGGCGGCCGAGGCGAGGCGGTTCGCCGACAAGGTGCGCGAGCGGGGCCTGGTCCCGGGCGTGATGATCGAGGTCCCCGCTGCGGCGCTGTTGGCCGAGCGAATCCTCGAACATGTCGACTTCTTGTCCGTGGGCACCAACGACCTCGCGCAGTACACGATGGCGGCGGATCGGATGTCGGCCGAACTGGCCGAATTGACCGACCCGTGGCAGCCCGCAGTGCTCTCGCTCGTGGCCCGCACCGCTGCGGCGGGTGCTGCGGTGAACAAGCCCGTCGGGGTCTGCGGCGAGGCCGCGGCCGACCCGCTACTGGCATGCGTTCTTGTCGGGTTCGGGATCACCTCACTGTCGGCAGCGGCATCGGCGGTCGCCGGCGTCGGTGCGAAGCTGGAATCGGTGACCCTCGCCGACTGTGAGCGCGCGGCTGCAGCGGTCCTGGAGACCTCTGATCCGACAAGTGCGCGAGCAGTCGCCCGGAACGAACTGGGCTGAACTGCTCGCGCACTGGTCTTGAAAAACTAGAGGTCGAACGGATCCACTGGTCGGATCACTGGAACTTGGCCGCGGCCTTCTGTGCCTTCTTCGCCTGCTTCTTGGCCCGGCCGGACAACTTGACGCCCTCCTCGGCAGCGCGTTCGGCAAGCTCTGCCGCGTACACGCGAGCCGAGTCGGCGACCACCGGGGCCTTGTCGCGGGCCGTCGCCAGGTACTGCTCGGCGTAACCGTTGGTCGACTGCCATGCCTTCGACGCCGAATCGGCGAAGTCGGCACCGCGGTCGGCAGCAATGCCCTTGGCGTTCGCGCCGCTCTTGAGTGCTTGCGCGGTGAGCTTGGACTGCTTCTTGGCAGCCACCTTGCTCAATTCGGACTGCTTCTTGGCCGCCGCCTTGAGCAGCTCCGTCTGCTTCTTGTCTGCGCGCTTGCTGAGCTTGGCCTGCTTCTTCCCGGCCTGCTTGGCCAGTTTCGCCTGCCGCTTGGACGCTGCCTTGCTCAGTGCGGCCGTCTGACCGGCTGCCGTGTCAGCGAACTTGGTGCCCTTCTTGGACGCGACATCGGCGAACTCCGAAGCTCGCTCTGAAGCCACGCCGGCGAGCACCGCACCACGCTTGGTCGCGACATCTGCGAACTCGGACCCGCGCTTGGCTGCGACCTCGGCAAGCTCAGACCCACGCTCAGAGGCGACCTCGGCGAACGCGGCAGCCTTCTCGGAGGCGATCTGCGCCAGCTCCGACGCCCGGTCGGACGCCACGTCCGCGAACTTGCCGCCGCGATCGGCGGCGACCTCGGCCAGTTCACTCGTGCGCTCGGAGACCACGTCGGCGAGGTGCGAGGCCTTGTCCGCGAGCGCATCGGTGGACCCGGAGGAACCCGACGGCAGCACTGCGGCGACCTTGTCTCCGGCGACGGCGGCGGCTTTGCGGCCCCGCCACGCGAGCGACGGCTTGCCCTCGGTGTCGACGGTGGCGATCAGCAGCCCACCGAGAAGGCCTAGGTTCTTGATGAAGTGAGCCTGCTGCTCGGCACGCTCATGAGGGTCGGTCTCGTTCCAGAAATCGTTGCCCGCCAGCGTCGTGGGAATGACGACTCCGGCCAGGGTCAACGAGGCCAGCCGCGGGAACTTGCCGGTCGCGAGCGCGAGACCACCGATGATGTGCACCGCTCCGTTCACCCGCACGACGACCTGTGCGTCCGCGGGGATCAGATCGGCAACCTGCGGTGGAAGTTGGGTCTTTGCTTTGTCGACGAACGGCTGCGCGGTTTCGGCTAGCTGTTCTGGGCGTCGGATCGCATCTATCCCAGTGGCGATGAACGCGCTCGCGAGCAAGGGACGGGCTATTCGGCGGATCAGCATTTAAAGGGCCTCCTCAAGACATTGGTCTGTGTCGAGCCTGCTTAACGGACGGACTCCGTCGAGCCTATAGACCTGGCGGGGCCGGGGTACCCAATAGTCCGCTTGGCTAGTCCTCAAACGATGGAAGGAAGGGCATTGCCGATCACTCGCGCGGATGTCGGATGCTGGATCATCAAGTGCAATCCGGCAACCGGAACCGACTACTTCGGAACGCTGGACCGGATGCCGTCTACGGGCGTGTCGCCGACCGATCTACACCCGGACAGCTGGTGTCTGAGTGCCCGATCGAGGCGCCGCACGCTGGTGCGCGAGGGCGACCTCGTCGCGCTGTGGGTCACGGGCCCGAAGTACCCCGGCATCTATGAGTACGGGTGGGTCACCGGCGTCAGACCGGACGAACCGGCCGCCGGTCCCGAGTTCGGCGGCGGGAAAGACGCGGTACCGGACAAGCTCCACTACCAGGCCATTCGTCTGGGCCGCGCCGGGCACATAGCTCGATCGCTGGTCCAGGCGACGCCAGAACTCGCCGCGTGCGAACAACTTCGCGCGCCCATGATGTCGAACCCCAGCTACCTGACCGACGACGAAACAAGAGGGCTGGCGCAGCTCATCGCGGCGCGCCAGTCGGCTGAGCAACTCCGTGCCGCGCGGTGGGACACCCTGCTGTAGCAATCACCACCGGCGCTCGCGCCATTCCTCGAGGTGCGGACGCTCCGCACCGATCGTGGTGTCCAGCCCGTGACCGGGATAGACGACGGCACTGTCGTCGAAACGGTCGAACAACTTCGTCTTCACATCGTCGATCAGCGAGTCGAAGTCTTCAGGCGTCTGGGTTTTACCCACGCCGCCCGGAAAGAGTGAGTCACCGGTGAACAGGTGGGTGATGTCGTCGTCGAAGAACAAAGCGATCGAGCCGTCGGTGTGGCCTTTGAGGTGAATGGCCTCGAGGCGGAGGTCGCCGACCTCGATGACGTCGCCCTCGTCGATCAGTCGGTCGGTCTGCACCTGGATGGGTTCGGCGTCGATTCGGCCGGCTGCGGTGGGGAGCCCGGTCGCTTTCACCACCTCTTCCAGGGCGATCCAGTGGTCGGGGTGCCAGTGCGTGGTGAAGATCAGCTCGATGTTGCCGTGGGCCTTGATCAACTCGATGAGGGTGTCGGCATCGTTCGCGGCATCGATCAGCAGTGCCTTGCCGGTGCTCTTGTCGGTGATCACGTAGACGTTGTTGTCCATCGGACCGACGGACAACTTGACGATCGTCGCCTTCGGAGTGGATTTACGTTGTGGCACTTCGGATTCGCTGAAGTCGCCGGTGTAGGTGTCGGAGATCGGGGCCGCTGCGCTCATGGCCACAACCCTATCGGGTGCGCTCTGGGCGTGTACCTCACTCGCCGCCGAACGTGCGCCGGTATCGCGTCGGAGACATCCCGAGATGCTTGCGCAGTTGGTGTCGTAGGTTCGCGCCGGTCGCGAGACCGGACCGCCTGGCCACCTCGTCGATCGAAAGGTCGTGGAATTCGAGCAGTTCGCGGGCCCGGTGCATTCTCTGTTTGCGCACCCACACTGCCGGGGTGTCGCCCGTCTCCTCCCGAAATCGACGATTGAAGGTACGCACGCTCATGTTCGCGCGTTCGGCGAGCTGCGACACCGTGAGCGGTTCGGTGAGATGTTCGGCCGCCCAACTCCGGGTCGCCGATGTCGAATTGTCGGTGCTGTCCGGCACTGCCGAGTCGATGAACTGCGCCTGCCCACCGTCGCGCCACGGCGGCACCACGCAATACTTGGCCACCCGATTGGCGACCTTGGTCCCGTGGTCGGTCCGGATGATGTGCAGACAGAGGTCGATGCCCGCGGCCAGGCCGGCCGACGTCAACACATCGCCATCGTCGACGAACAGGACGTCTTCGTCGAGTTGCACCGAAGGATAGAGCCGCCTCAGGTCGGCGGCCTTGTCCCAGTGGGTCGTGGCCGGTCTGCCGTCGAGAAGGCCTGCCGCCGCGAGTGCGAAGGCGCCGGTACAGATCGACACCATCCGGGTACCGGGCCGAATGAGGTCGAAGGCTGCGCGCAGCTCGTCGGGGAACGTCCCGTCATAGCGCACCTGCTCCATCCGTGTCCCCGGGACGATCACGGTGTCGGCGTCGGCGAGTGCCTCGGATCCGCGGGCGGGCACGATGTCGTACCCGGACAGCGTGCTCACCGCGCTGCTGTCCAACCCGATCATCTCCACGACGTAGAGCGGGGTGCCGGCATCGTCCGACGCCTGACCGAACACCATCGACGGAATGGTCGCGTCGAACCCGACGACCGGTGCGAGCATCAGCACCGCGATGCGGTGCGGTGGTGACGACATGGCAGGAATTCTACATTTATTGTCATTTATGCCAATAGCGTCGTGAGTCCGAACCGGTCAGAGTTGAACGGTGACATCAGTCCGTCGAACGTCGGTGAGCGCTGATCGGCCACGCCTGCACTGGGCGTGGGTCGTTGCGGCGGTGAGCTTCATCGCGCTACTCGCGGCGGCCGGGTTCCGGTCGGTGCCGAGTGTGATGATGGATCCACTGCACATGGAGTTCGGCTGGTCGCACGGGACCGTCGGGCTCGCGATGTCGATCAACATGACGCTGTTCGGGCTCACCGCGCCGTTCTCGGCCGCCTTGATGGATCGTTTCGGGGTCCGGCCGATCCTGGCGGGAGCCCTGACGCTGATCGCCGTCGGGACCGCGCTGAGCGTCTTCATGACGGAGAGCTGGCAGCTGCTGCTGCTGTGGGGCGTCTGCGTCGGCATCGGCACGGGTTCGATCTCGATGGGTTTCGTCGCGACCGTGGCCACCCGGTGGTTCGTGGAGCGGCGAGGTCTCGTGACCGGTGTCCTGACCGCGGCGAGCGCGACCGGGCAGCTGATCTTTCTGCCTCTCGTCGCGCAGATCACGACCAGGCACGGATGGCGTCCCGCAGCGATCGTTGTTGCCGCAGCGGCCCTTGCGGTGGTCCCGTTGATCATCTTTTTCATGCGAGATCACCCTGCGGACAAGGGAATCGGCCCCTACGGAGCGCCGCTGCAGGCGACCGCGCCGAAAGCCGTCGGTGGCAGCTTCCGGGCGGCGTTCGACGGCCTCATCCTGGGCGCGCGCACCAGGGTGTTCTGGCTGCTGGCGGCCTCGTTTGCGATCTGCGGAGCCACCACCAACGGCCTGATCGGAACCCACTTCATCCCGGCTGCGCATGACCACGGCATGCCGACGACGGTGGCCGCGAGTCTGCTCGCCACGATCGGTGTCTTCGACGTGGTCGGCACCATCTTCTCGGGATGGCTCACCGACCGCGTCGACCCGAGAGTGCTGTTGGGCGTCTATTACGTCGGCAGGGGAGTGTCGTTGCTGGCTCTTCCGGTGTTGCTCTCGCCGCACGCCGAGCCGAGCACCTGGGTGTTCATCATCTTCTACGGGTTGGACTGGGTGGCCACGGTGCCCCCGACGATCGCGCTGTGCCGCAATCACTTCGGGGGCGACACCCCCGTCGTCTTCGGCTGGGTCTTCGCCTCGCATCAGCTCGGGGCAGCCGTCGCGGCATTCGGTGCCGGGTATCTGCGGGACGAGCACGGCGGATATGACATGGCGTTCTACGCAGCATCGGGGCTGTGCCTGGTGGCCGCACTGCTCTGCGTCGGCATCCGCCGTCGGCCCGCATCCGCGCAGGACGTGAAGGCACCGACCCCGGCGCATACTTGAGCCCAAGCGGTCGTCGGGGTCGAAGGAGGCGCGTGCGCACGATCAATCGTGGAGAGCTCGCGTTGGCGGCTGCACTGTCCGCGGTCGCGGGGTATGTCGACGCAGTGGCCTTCGTGCACCTGGGCGGCTACTTCGTCTCCTTCATGAGCGGGAACACGACGCAGATGTCCGCGTCGGTCGTCGAGGCCATGACGGGACCGGCCCTCAAATGCCTGTCGATCATCGCGCTGTTCGTCGTCGGGGTGATGGCCGGAACCATCGTGAGGAGACTGACCGGGGAGGCTCGCGGTAGGTCTGCGGTGATGCTGTCGGTGTCGGTCGCGCTGGGAGTGGCCGCAGTGCTGGGTTCGGTGTGGTCGGGTTACGCGGCGCTGATGGTGGCCGCGGTCGCGATGGGCATGCTCAACTCCGTGTTCGAGAAGTCCGGCGAGGTCTCGGTGGGGCTGACCTACATGACGGGCACTCTGGTCAAGGCCGCCCAGCGCCTGGTGGATGCGGCGTTCGGGGGCGAGCGCTGGGTGTGGGCGCGGCACCTGCTGCTGTGGCTCTCGATGGCGGTCGGGGCGTTGATCGGCGCGGCCGCCTACCGGGGAATGGACCTGGGGTCGCTGTGGTTCCCCTTTGTGACCGTTGCCTCGCTCACGGCCGTCATCGTGTTCGTCCCGGCTGGTCAGGGGAACGTCAGGGCGTAGTGGCCGGCCGCGCGCGGTTCGCCGGGTCCGCCGCCGCCGGTACCTTGTCAGAGGGTGCCTCTAGCATTGCCGGGTACGCCTGCGCGAACACCAAAGGCCGACGCTGTCGCTGCGCAAAACCCCCGCAACGACAGTCGGCAACACCTGATTCGACACCGAAAAGGACCACAGTGGCTGATCGCCTCATCGTGCGCGGAGCCCGCGAGCACAACCTGCGTGGCATCGACGTTGACCTGCCCCGCGAAAGCCTGATCGTTTTCACGGGCCTATCCGGGTCCGGAAAATCGAGCCTGGCCTTCGACACCATCTTCGCCGAGGGCCAGCGTCGCTATGTCGAGTCGCTGTCGGCGTATGCGCGGCAGTTCCTCGGTCAGATGGACAAGCCCGACGTCGACTTCATCGAGGGGCTCTCGCCTGCGGTGTCCATCGACCAGAAGTCCACCAACCGCAACCCGCGGTCGACGGTCGGCACCATCACAGAGGTGTATGACTACCTCCGCCTGCTCTACGCCCGTGCAGGCAAGGCCCACTGCCCCGAGTGTGGTTCGGCGATCGAGAAGCAGACCCCGCAGCAGATCGTCGACCAGGTGCTCGCGATGGAACAGGGCATCAAATTCCAGGTACTCGCACCTGTGGTCCGTACGCGTAAGGGCGAGTTCGTCGACCTCTTCGGCACCCTTCAGACCCAAGGCTTTTCACGAGCCAGGATCGACGGTGTCGTCTACCCGTTGACCGACCCGCCGAAGCTGAAGAAGCAGGAAAAGCACGACATCGAGGTGGTGGTCGACCGGCTCTCGGTCAAGGCCACGGCCAAGCAGCGTCTCACCGATTCCGTGGAGACCGCACTCGGCCTCGCCGACGGTGTCGTCGTGCTGGACTTCGTGGATCTGGAAGAGGATGACCCGGATCGGGAGCGCCGCTTCTCCGAGCGGATGGCCTGCCCGAACGGCCATCCGATCGCGATCGATGATCTCGAGCCACGGTCCTTCTCGTTCAACTCGCCGTACGGTGCCTGCCCCGACTGCGACGGCCTCGGAATCCGCAAGGAGGTCGACGAAGAACTCGTCGTCCCCGATGCCGATCTCTCGCTGGCGGACGGCGCCATCGCGCCGTGGTCGGGCGGTCACAACGCCGACTACTTCCTGCGTCTGCTCTCCGGTCTCGGCGACGAGATGGGTTTCGACACCAAGACCCCGTGGAAGAAGCTGCCTCTCAAGGCGCGCAAGGCGATCCTGAACGGCAGTGAGCACCAGGTGCACGTCCGGTTCCGTAACCGTTACGGCCGCACGCGTTCGTATTACACCGAGTTCGAAGGCGTGATGTCGTTCCTGCACCGCCGCATGGAGCAGACCGAGTCCGAGCAGATGAAAGACCGCTACGAGGGCTACATGCGCGACATCCCGTGCCCGGCGTGCGCCGGCGCACGGTTGCGTCCGGAGATTCTCGCGGTCACGCTCGACCACCATCGCTACGGCGAGAAGTCGATAGCGGAGGTCTGCGCACTGTCGGTCGCCGAGTGCGCCGACTACCTGTCCGACCTCAAGCTCGGCAGCCGTGAGCAGGCCATCGCCGGCCGCGTGCTCAAGGAGGTGCAGTCGCGCATCACGTTCCTGCTCGACGTCGGCCTGGAGTATCTGTCACTCTCGCGCGCCGCAGGGTCGTTGTCCGGTGGTGAGGCGCAACGTATCCGCCTCGCCACCCAGATCGGCTCCGGTCTGGCCGGGGTGCTCTACGTCCTCGACGAACCGTCGATCGGTCTGCACCAGCGCGACAACCGGCGGCTCATCGACACCCTGACCAGGTTGCGGAACCTGGGTAACACGCTGATCGTCGTCGAACACGACGAAGACACCATCCGCTCGGCGGACTGGATCGTCGACATCGGTCCCTACGCGGGGGAGCACGGCGGGCGGGTCGTCCACAGCGGCAGCTACGAGGACCTGCTCAAGAACGAGGAATCGCTCACCGGTGCGTACCTCTCCGGTCGCGAGTTCCTCGAGGTCCCCGCCATCCGCAGGCCCATCGACCGCAAGCGGCAGCTGACCGTCGTCGGTGCGCGCGAACACAACCTGCAAGGCATCGACGTGGTGTTCCCACTCGGCGTGCTCACCGCGGTCACCGGCGTGTCCGGGTCGGGCAAGTCCACCCTCGTCAACGACATCCTGGCCACGGTGATGGCGAACAAGCTCAACGGCGCCCGCCAGGTGCCCGGACGGCACACCCGCATCAACGGCATGGACAACCTGGACAAGCTCGTGCGGGTCGACCAGTCTCCGATCGGCCGCACTCCGCGATCCAACCCGGCGACCTACACTGGTGTGTTCGACAAGATCCGCACCCTGTTCGCCGCGACCACAGAGGCGAAGGTCCGCGGATACCAACCGGGCCGGTTTTCGTTCAACGTCAAGGGCGGCCGCTGTGAGGCCTGCACCGGCGAGGGCACGATCAAGATCGAGATGAACTTCCTGCCCGACGTGTACGTGCCGTGCGAGGTCTGCCACGGTGCGCGGTACAACCGCGAGACCCTGGAAGTCCACTACAAGGGCAAGACCATCTCCGAGGTCCTGGACATGCCTATCGAAGAGGCAGTCGACTTCTTCGAGGCCATCACCTCGATCCATCGGTACCTCAAGACCCTCAACGACGTCGGTCTGGGCTATGTCCGCCTCGGGCAGCCCGCTCCGACACTGTCAGGTGGCGAGGCGCAGCGTGTGAAGCTGGCCGCAGAACTCCAGAAGCGGTCGACCGGACGCACGGCGTATGTCCTGGACGAGCCGACGACGGGTCTGCACTTCGAGGACATCCGCAAGCTGCTCAAGGTGATCAACGGACTCGTCGACAAGGGCAACTCCGTGATCGTCATCGAGCACAACCTCGACGTCATCAAGACGGCCGACTGGGTCATCGACATGGGACCCGAAGGTGGTTCCGGCGGCGGTACGGTCGTCGCGGAGGGCACGCCCGAAGACGTCGCGGCGGTTCCGGCCAGTCACACCGGTCGCTTCCTGGCTGACATCCTCTCGCCCGCCGAGGCCGCGACACCCGTGAAGGCGAAACGCAAAGCTCCCGCACGAAAGACAGTTGCGAAGCAGACTGGACGTAAGCGAGCAGTCGCCGCGAGCTGAGTCAGCCCCTCGGACCGCGCATCAACTCTAGGAGCCAGTACATGGTCGACATGAAACCCCGTAGTCGCACGGTCACCGACGGAATCACCGCGGCTCCCAGCCGCGGCATGCTCCGTGCGGTCGGCATGGGCGACGAGGACTGGGACAAACCCCAGATCGGCATCGGGAGCTCGTGGAACGAGATCACCCCGTGCAACCTGTCACTCGATCGGTTGGCGCAGGCCGCCAAGGAGGGTGTGCACGCCGGACTCGGGTACCCGCTGCAGTTCGGCACCATCTCCGTGTCCGACGGAATCTCGATGGGTCATGAGGGCATGCACTTCTCGCTGGTGTCGCGCGAGGTGATCGCCGACTCGGTGGAGACCGTGATGCAGGCCGAGCGCCTCGACGGCTCGGTACTCCTCGCCGGTTGTGACAAGTCGCTGCCGGGCATGCTCATGGCTGCCGCCCGCCTCGACCTGGCGTCGGTTTTCCTCTACGCCGGCACCATCGCGCCCGGTTGGGTCAAGCTCAGTGACGGCTCCGAACGCGACGTCACCCTGATCGACGCATTCGAGGCGGTCGGGGCATGCCGGGCCGGGAAGATGTCCGAGGACGATCTCGGCCGCATCGAACGTGCCATCTGTCCCGGAGAAGGTGCGTGCGGAGGCATGTACACCGCCAACACGATGGCCTCCATCGCGGAAGCGCTGGGTATGAGCCTGCCCGGGTCGGCGTCGCCGCCGGCCGCGGACCGTCGTCGCGATGCCTTCGCGCATCGCTCCGGCGAGGCCGTCGTCAACCTGATCCGTCAGGGCATCACCACCCGCGACATCATCACCAAGCCGGCACTCGAGAACGCCATCACCATCACGATGGCCCTCGGCGGCTCGACCAACGCCGTGCTGCATCTGCTGGCCATCGCGAGCGAGGCCGAGGTCGAGTTGCATCTCGACGACTTCAACAAGATCGGCGACCGCACCCCACACCTCGGTGATCTCAAGCCGTTCGGCCGCTATGTCATGAACGACTTCGACCGGTACGGCGGCATCCCCGTGATCATGAAGGCGCTGCTCGATGCCGGCCTGCTGCACGGCGACGCATTGACGGTCACCGGCAAGACGCTTGCCGAGAACCTCGGCGAGATGGACATCGCCCCACTGGACGGCAAGGTCATCCGCGCTCTGGACAATCCGATCCACAAGACCGGTGGCATCACCGTCCTGCACGGTTCGCTCGCGCCGCAGGGTGCGGTGGTCAAGTCGGCAGGTTTCGACGCCGACACCTTCGAAGGGCCTGCCCGCGTCTTCGAACGCGAACAGGGAGCGTTGGCCGCGTTGGCCGACGGCGTCATCAAGGCGGGCGATGTCGTGGTCATCCGCTACGAAGGCCCCAAGGGCGGTCCGGGAATGCGCGAGATGCTGGCCATCACCGGCGCCATCAAGGGCGCCGGCCTCGGCAAAGACGTCCTGCTGCTGACCGATGGTCGATTCTCCGGGGGCACGACCGGCCTGTGCATCGGCCACATCGCGCCCGAGGCGTCCGACGGGGGACCGGTGGCATTCATTCGAGACGGCGACACCATCCGCGTCGACATCGCGGGCCGCACCCTCGATCTCCTCGTCGACGACGACGAGCTCGAGGCACGCAAGCAGGACTGGCAGCCGCTCGACCACAAGTATCAGCGTGGCGTGCTGTCGAAGTACGCGAAGCTCGTCCGCTCGGCGTCGGTTGGCGCTGTCACCCACTGACCCCCGGGCCCCCCGATTTTGGTGGCTTTCGGCGAGTAAAAGCCCAGGTCGGCTCCGCCAGAAGCCACCAAAACCGGGCTAGACGGGGCCGGTCTGTTTCTCGCCTGGGCCCTGGCCGGGCTCGTCCGGGTGTGCGCTGGCTTCGCGGAACGCGAGCTGCAGGCTTTTGAGTCCGTCGCGGAGGGCCGAGGCGTGGATCCCGAGGTCGGAGACCGACGCCTGGATCAACCCGGCGAGCGCGGTGATCAGTTTGCGGGCCTCGTCGAGATCCAGATGGGGACTCGTCGACGGGTCGGCCTCGGACAGGCCGAGCTTCTCGGCGGCCGCACTCATGAGCATCACCGCGGACCGCGTGATCACCTCGATCGCCGGGATTTCGGCCAGCTCACGCACGTCAGGCTCGGAATTCATGTTTTCCGTCATGCCTGTTAGACTTTCACCTACGACCGCCCTGGCTCACGCCGGGGTTGCAAGTGGAGTTCACACTCCCACCGCTCGACATCGTGCGTTCGCAAGAACCAACGAAGAGTTGAACGGTCCGGTTTTGTCGCCGGAGATGCCGCACCGCGGAATATCTCCGGTGGTCTCTGAGTTGGAGGCTTTGATCGCTGTGATGCGATAGGTGACATGAACCGGTCGGTGTGGGCCCCGTCGATGACATTCATCGATCCGGGGCCTTTTCGCTGAGGATCTGTCTCACCAGTTGCGGCTGCGGTCAAACTGAAAACGTCTGCCACGAGGAACCACCTGCGTACGCGGACACAAATGAGGAGGCCCCATCAGCACTGAGACTCGTATCAATGAGCGTATCCGCGTACCTGAGGTCCGTCTTGTCGGACCCAACTCGGAGCAGGTCGGCATCGTCCGTGTGGAAGATGCCCTGCGCTTGGCTATCGAGGCCGATCTCGATCTGGTCGAGGTAGCCCCGAACGCCCGCCCACCGGTCTGCAAGATCATGGACTACGGCAAGTTCAAATACGAGGCGGCACAGAAGCAGCGCGAATCGCGTCGCAACCAGCAGATGACCGTCATCAAGGAGCAGAAGCTCCGCCCGAAGATCGACGACCACGATTACGAGACCAAAAAGGGTCACGTCATCCGCTTCCTCGAAGCAGGGTCGAAGGTCAAGGTGACGATCATGTTCCGCGGACGCGAGCAGTCCCGACCCGAGCTCGGTTACCGACTGTTGCAGCGCCTCGGCGCCGACGTCGGAGACTTCGGCTTCGTCGAGACCTCTGCCAAGCAAGACGGCCGCAATATGACGATGGTCCTGGCCCCGCACAAGGGTGCCAAGACCAAGGCACAAGCCCAGAAAACCCACCCCCCGCAAGAGGCACATCCGCGCCCCGCACCGGGCCCGGCCGGCGAAGCGAAGCCAGACTCAGGATCGGCCCCGGCCGCTCCGACGAGCTGATCGCACTCACAGGTCGACGACACAGGAAGGCATTTCCATGCCCAAGAGCAAAACCCACAAGGGAACCGCGAAGCGTTTCAAGGTGACCGGCAGCGGCAAGATCGTTCGCCAGCGGGCGAATCGTCGCCACTTGATGGAGCACAAGCCCACCAAGCGAACCCGTCGACTCGATGGCACCGTCGTCGTTTCCGAAAAGGATGTTCCCCGCATCAAGCGGTTGCTGAACATCTGATTGCGCTTCGAACCAGACCACCCCGCTACCGGTTCCCGGTGGCCAATTACTAAGAGGTAAATCAAGCTATGGCACGCGTAAAAAGGGCAGTGAACGCCCAGAAGAAGCGTCGTTCAACCCTGGAGGCTTCCAAGGGTTACCGCGGACAGCGTTCGCGGCTCTACCGCAAGGCCAAAGAGCAGCAGCTCCACTCGCTGACCTACGCCTACCGCGACCGCCGCGCCCGCAAGGGTGAGTTCCGCAAGCTGTGGATCTCGCGGATCAACGCTGCGGCCCGGGCCAACGACATCACCTACAACCGATTCATCCAGGGTCTGAAGATCGCTGGTGTCGAGGTCGACCGCAAGATCCTCGCCGAGATCGCCGTGAGTGATCCCGAGGCCTTCACGGGTCTGGTTGCTGTGGCCAAGAAGGCCCTGCCTTCGGACGTCAACGCTCCGGCCGCCTGATCGAGCCCGCCATAAACATCCCCGCGCCGGACGTTCTCACCGAACGTTCGGCGCGGGTTGTTTCGTATGCCAAGCTGCACCGGTCCGCAGGCCGTCGTAAGGCCGGGACGTTTCTGGCCGAAGGGGCCAATGCGGTGGAGTCGGCCCTTACCACCCGGCGCGCGGAAGTACTGCTCGCGACCGAGGACGCGCTCTATCGGTACCCGGATCTCATCGCGACCGCCGGCGGAGGTGGGGTCGAGGTGGTGCGCATCTCCGACGGAGCCGCCGACAAACTCGCCGAGACGATCACGAGCGCTGGTCTTTTCGTGGTCTGCGACCTGGTCGACGTGACGATGGAGTCCGTGCTCGCGAGCACGCCGCGGCTGCTGGCCGTGCCCGTCGAGATGACCGATCCCGGCAATGCCGGGACCCTGATCAGGACAGCCGACGCCATGGGGGCCGATGCGGTCATCCTCGCCGGAGACAGCGTCGACCCGCACAACGGCAAGTGTGTCCGGTCCACCGCAGGCAGTGTGTTCCACATCCCGATCGCGCGGGAACGGGATACCGATGAGGTGCTCTCGGCCCTGCGTGCTGCCGGGGTGGCGATCTGCGCAACCGCTGGTGATGGGGAGCTGAGTCTGCCCGACGCCGCTGAGGTGCTCGCGGGCCCGACGGCCTGGCTGTTCGGGAACGAAGCGCACGGCCTGTCGCCGAATGTATTGGCCCGTGCCGACCACCGGATCTCCATACCGATCCACGGCCGCGCGGAGAGTCTCAACCTGGCCGCGGCGGCAGCGATCTGCCTCTATGCCAGCGCCGATGCCCGGAGCCGGGTCGACTACCCTCGAACCGGACCAAACCCGACCCACTGACCCCGTACTTCAGCCCAGAAGTCACTTACCTTAGGGAGTTACCGCAGCCGTGGCCGACGTCGACGAACAGACACTGGCGAGTGCAGTTGATGCTGCTGTCGCGGCATTTTCGGACGCCGCGACGTTGCCGGACCTCGCAATCGCGAAGACCGAGCATCAGGGTGACAAGTCGCCCATCGCACTGGCGCGTCGCGAGCTCGGTTCACTGCCCAAGGAGAAGAAGGCCGAGGTCGGCAAGCTCGTCAATGTGGCTCGCGGACAGGTGCAAAAGGCGTACGAGGAGCGACTTGCTGCGCTGACTGCCGAGCGTGACGCCGCGGTGCTGATTGCCGAAGCGATCGACGTCACGCTGCCCACCACCCGTCGGCCTCTTGGTGCCCGCCACCCGATCACCGTGATCGGCGACCAGGTCGCCGATGTGTTCGTCGGGATGGGCTGGGAGATCGCCGAGGGTCCCGAGGTCGAGACCGAGCACTTCAACTTCGACGCACTCAACTTCTTGCCGGATCATCCCGCCCGGTCGATGCAGGACACGTTCTACATCGCTCCGCCCGAGTCGCGTCAGGTCCTGCGCACGCACACCTCACCGGTGCAGGTGCGGGCGATGCTGTCGCGCGAGCTCCCGATCTATGTCGCGTGTCCGGGACGGACCTTCCGGACCGACGAACTCGACGCCACCCACACGCCGGTCTTTCATCAGGTGGAGGGCCTTGCGGTCGACAAGGGCCTCACGATGGCGCATCTGCGCGGCACGCTCGACCACTTCGCCAAGGCGCTGTTCGGTCCCGAGACCGTGACGCGCATGCGGCCCAGCTACTTCCCGTTCACCGAGCCCTCGGCCGAGGTCGATGTGTGGTTCACCGGCAAGAAGGGTGGTGCAGGCTGGGTCGAGTGGGGTGGCTGCGGAATGGTTCATCCGAACGTGTTGCGGGCCAGCGGCATCGACCCAGAGGTCTATTCCGGATTCGCTTTCGGGATGGGTCTGGAGCGCACCTTGCAGTTCCGCAACGACCTGCCCGACATGCGCGACATGGTCGAGGGCGACATCCGCTTCACCGTGCCTTTTGGCCCCGGTGCCTGAGCGCCCGCCGAGCCCGAGTCCGCAGAACAAACGAAAGAGCTGAGTTTCCAGTGCAACTAGCGCAGTCGTGGCTGACCGAGATCCTGCAACACGGCACTCCCGGGTGGACGAGGCCGTCGGCAGAGATCGACGAGGCCTTTGTGCGAGTCGGTTTCGAGATCGAAGAGATCACGCCGTTGCCGGTCATCACGGGACCGCTGGTCATCGGCAGGGTCGAACACATCGAGCAGCTCACCGAGTTCAAGAAGCCGATCCGGTTCTGTCAGGTCGACGTGGGCGAATCCGAACCCCGTGGGATCGTCTGCGGTGCCCAGAACTTCGCCGAAGGCGACTTGATCGTCGCAGCGCTACCCGGCAGTGTGCTGCCCGGCGACTTCGCGATCGCTGCGCGCACGACGTACGGCAAGACCTCCGACGGCATGATCTGTTCGGTGTCCGAGATGGGGATCGGCAACGATCACAGTGGGATCCTGGTCCTGCCCCCCGAGATTGCCGCACCCGGTGCCGATGCCCGTGAGGTGCTCGGCCTGAACGACACGATCATCGACGTCAACGTCACGCCGGACCGGGGCTATGCGTTCTCGGCACGCGGCCTCTCGCGGGAACTCGCCTGTAGCTTCGACCTGCCGTTCGTCGATCCGGCCACCGCGCCGTCGATCCGGACGAGCGTCGGAGAATCAGGTTGGCCCGTGCACCTCGACCCCGAATCAGGCGCCACCCGGTACTGCGCCCTGGTGGTTCGCGGGATCGATCCGACAGCACCGAGCCCGTGGTGGATGGCCAAGCGGCTCATGCTCTCCGGAGTGCGGCCCATCTCGGCAGCAGTCGATATCACCAACTACGTCATGCTGGAGCTGGGTCAGCCGCTGCACGCATTCGACGCGGGCAAGATCTCCGGCGACATCCGGGTTCGGCGCGCACACCCGGGAGAGCAGCTCATCACGCTCGACGACACCACGCGCATGCTGGACCCCGAAGATGTTGTCATCACCGATGACAGTGGCCCGATCGCCCTTGCCGGCGTGATGGGTGGCGCAGCGACCGAGATCGGTGCGCAGAGTGCCGATGTGCTGCTCGAGGCTGCGACGTTCGATCCGGTCGCAGTGTTCCGCACCGCCAAGCGGCATCGATTGACGAGTGAGGCGAGCAAACGGTTCGAGCGCGTGGTCGACCCGAAGGTCACCGACGTCGCGGTGCTGCGTGCTGCCCAGCTCCTCGTCGAGATCTGCGGGGGCACGGTTGATTCGACGTACACCGATGCCGGTTCGGTACCGCCGCCCGCGACGGTGTTGATGGCCGAGCAGGCCCCGTCGGCGACGGCAGGCATCGAGTACCCGGTCGGCGTTGCCCAGCAACGACTCGTTCAGGTGGGCGCGACTGTCGAGGTGGCAGGCGAGATGCTTGCGGTGACCCCTCCCAGTTGGCGTCCCGATCTGCGACAGAGCGCGGATCTGGTCGAAGAGGTACTTCGACTCGAGGGTTACGAGAACATTCCCGTTCAGCTGCCGACGGCACCGGGTGGACGTGGTCTGGCTCCGCGTCAGATCCGCCGCCGCAGCGTCGGCCGCAGCTTGGCGCTGTCCGGATACGTCGAGGTACTGCCGTACCCGTTCATGCCGGCGGGAGTGTTCGATGTCTGGAACCTGCCCGTGGACGATCCACGTCGCGACGCCGTCACGGTCCTGAACCCACTCGAGGCCGATCGGCCGGCACTGAACACCACTCTGCTTCCGGGACTGCTCGAGATGGTCGGCCGCAACCTGGCCCGCGGACAACGGGATCTGTCGATGTACACGATCGGCCAGGTGGTCCTCGGTGGCGGCAACGTGCGTCCCGTTCCGCAGTTGCCCGTGGACCGTCGGCCTTCTGCGGAGCAGATCGCCGAGTTGGTCGAATCGCTTCCGGCGCAACCACTGCATGTCGCAGCGGTTCTCACAGGACTGCGAGAGCCGGCCGGGCCGTGGGGCAAGGGCCGTGCCGCCGACACCACCGACATCTTCGATGCTGTCACCATCATCGGCCAGGCCGCGGGCGTCGAGTTGACTCTGAAGTCGGCTGCGGAGCTGCCGTGGCATCCGGGCCGGTGCGCGCAGATCCTCGCCGGCGGCGCCGTGGTCGGCTGGGCAGGTGAGCTGCATCCGGCAGTGCTGGAGAAGTCGCATCTGCCCGCGCGCTCGCTGGCTCTCGAGATCGATCTCGATGCGGTCCCGGTGGACTCCGAGCTCGTGTCACCGAGGATTTCGCCGTATCCGCCTGTGCTGCAAGACCTTGCGGTGGTCGTGGATGCGGACGTGGCCGCCGAGGATGTCCGCGCCGCGCTACGCGAGGGCGCCGGCGATCTGCTCGAGAGCATCGGACTGTTCGACGTGTTCACCGGCGACCAAGTCGGAGAGGGACGCAAGTCCCTCACCTTCTCGCTGCGCTTCCGCGCGACGGACCGGACTCTCACCGAGGACGAGGCCACGGCCGCCCGCGACGCCGCCCTGGCGAAGGCGACGTCGGCGGTCGGCGCTCAGATACGCGGCTGACCGTCAGCCGAATTGACCAGTTCCGCAGACGTCGCGGAGACGTCGTCACCCGAGGCGCGGTGGCCACGCAGGGTGAGCGCTGCGATCACGGCGCCCACTGTGGCCAACCCGGCCGAGACCCACAGCGCCTTGTCGAGACCCGCGACGTAGGCGTGTGGGTCCATCCCGGAGAACGCGGCCTCCGCGGGTAGCAACGCTCCGAGTGCTGCCACGCCCACCGCGATACCCGTCTGCCGGAACGCGTCGTTGATGCCGGCGGCGAGCCCGGAATGCTCGGCCGCGCTGGCGTCGAGCACGAGACCGCTCATCACCGGATTGAAGATCCCGGCGCCGATCATGGCTACGAGCATGCCGGGCAGGATCGTCCACTTCGAGCTGTCGACGTCTGCGACTGTGGTCATCGCGAGCCCGACCCCGACGAGCAGCAGCGAACCGCAGAGCAGAATCCACGCAGGCACACGTTGTCCGAGCTGCGCTGTCCCGCCGGCGACGACGAACATCGCTGCTGTGGCAGGCAGGTACACCAGGCCCGCTTCGATCGGGCTCATGCCGAGCACACTCTGCAGGTAGATGGTGGTGTAGAGGAACACCGAGAACAGGGATACGGAAATGGCGAACGCGGCGATCTGGGCACCGGTGAATGCTCGGTTACGGAACATCTCGAGGGGAAGCATCGGCTGGGTCACCCGCATCTCGACGGCGACGAAAGCTGCCGAGCACACGATTGCTATCGCGAAGGATGCCACTGTGATGGTCTCGGTCCACCCGTGCTCGTTGCCGCGGAGCAGCGCCAGCACGAGGGTCGCCAGCCCGATGGATGCGAAGACCTGCCCGCCGATGTCGAGGCGACGGAAGTCCGGGTCACGTGATTCGGGTACCCACGTCATGGTCGCCCAGAGCGCGAGAATGCCGATCGGGAGATTCACGACGAAGATGGCCCGCCAGTCCAGCCATTCCGTGAGCATGCCGCCTGCCAACGGCCCGAGTGCGAACGCGCCGCCGATGGTGGCGCCATACGCGGCCAGCGCGCCTGCGCGATCCTTACCCGGCGCGAACACGTCGGCGAGCAGCGCCAGCGAACACGCGAACAAGACTGCGCCACCCAGACCTTGGAGTGCGCGGGCGACATCCAGGGTCAAGATGTTCGGAGCGATCGCGCACACCACGGATGCGGTGGTGAACAGGATGAGTCCGACGACGAAGACTTGTCTGCGGCCTCGCCGGTCAGCCCACGATCCTGCGCTCAGTACCACGGTCGCAAGTGCGAGGGTGTAGGCGTCGACGACCCACTGCAGGCTTGTCATGCCGGCATCGAGGTCGACGGCTATGGATGGAAGGGCCGTGTTCACAACCGCGATGTCGAGCATGAGCATGGCGGTGGTGACACAGACCACCACTAGGGTCGCTCGTCGCACCGTCGCGGAGTATGTCGTTCTTGGGCTGGTATGCGCTGTCATGCTTTCCAAGCTGCGCCACTCCGCTTGGCGTCTTCTTGGTCATCTTCTTGGAGGCGTAGACCGTACGAACGACAGCCCACAGTCGAGAGTCATGCAGTCAGGGAGTCACGCGACGCAACGTGGCTGCGCCCAGACCTAACGCGACCACCGAAAAAGCGGCCACCACAACCAGATCCCGCCACATCGTGCCCGTCGCATCCGAATGCTCTGCCACCTGCTGCAGAGCGTCGACGACGTAGGTCAAGGGGAGCACATCGCTGATCCACTGAAGCCAGTTGGTCATCTGATCTCGCGCGACGAACAGGCCGCACAGCAGTAGCTGCGGGATGACGACGACAGGGATGAATTGGACGGCCTGGAATTCGGTGCGGGCGAAGGCGGAGAAGAACAGGCCCAGTGCGACACCGAGAACCGCGGCCAAGACCGCGATCAAAACCACCCAGAGCGGATTGCCCGCGATGTCGAGGTCCAGCATCCAGAATGCGAGTGCGCTCGCGAGCGCTGCCTGCACGGCGGCGGCGAGCGAGAACGCTGCGCCATATCCGGCCAGGAGGTCGAGTTTGCCCAGTGGTGTGGTGAGCAGGCGTTCGAGTGTTCCGGAAGTGCGTTCGCGGACCATCGCGATGGACGTGGTGATGAACATCAGGACGAAGGGCAGCAGTCCGAGCATGATTAGCCCGACCTTGTCGAACATCGTGGTCCCCGGCCGGGGCCCGGGCTGCGAGTCGAACATGAAGTACAGCAACACCATCAGGACGCACGGAACGATCAGGATCATCGCCACCGTACGGCGGTCGTCAAGGAGCTGGCGCAGGATCCGGATCGTCGTCGATCGGAACAACGCGGGGTGCATCAGGCCGCATCCTCGGTGATGAGTTGGAGGAACGCTTTCTCCAGGTTGTCTTGTCCGGTCCGGCTGCGGAGTTCGTCGGGTGTGAGCGCGGCGAGGATCAAACCGTCGCGCATGAGGATCAGGTTGTCGCAGCGGTCTGCCTCATCCATCACGTGACTCGAGACCAGTAGCGTGGTCCCGCTCGCGGCGAGGTCGTGAAACCTGTTCCAGAGATCCTCGCGCAGAAGGGGATCGAGGCCGACGGTCGGTTCATCGAGGATCAGCAGCTCTGGCGAGGCGACGAGAGCGCAGGCGATCGAGACCCGGCTGCGTTGACCACCGGAGAGGTCGATGGTCTTGCGCGCTTCGAATTCGGTCAGACCCACGGCGTCGAGGGCATCGCGGACTCCGGCGGAGTTGCCGTAGATGTCTGCGAAGTATCTGACGTTCTGTCCGACGGTCAGATCCGTGTAGACCGAGGGGGCCTGTGTCACGTAGCCCACAGACCGTCGTAGCCTGGCACTCCCTGCAGGCAGGTCCAGGACGGTGACCGTCCCTGAATCGATCCGCTGGGTGCCGACGATTGCGCGCATCAGGGTGGTCTTCCCGCAACCAGAAGGCCCCAACAGGCCGGTGATCGAACCTGCCGGGACCTTGATGTCCACCCCGTGCAACACCGTATTGCCACCACGGATGACCCGCAGCGCGTCGACAGCGATCGCCGAAGATGTCGTCATCGGTCATTCATACCGTCCACCGGGCGGACTTCGCAGAGATTCGCCAGGGCCGGCACGGTCGGAGAACCTGCGGGAGGGTCAGTCCCGGTCGAGTCCCAGCGCGCCGAGGCACATGCTGTCGAGGGTGTCGAGGAGGGCGTCGGCGTCGGCCGTGTCGCCTTGGACGAGCCACAGGTAGAGGGTGTGATCGACCATCGCCGCCATCGCACGGGCCGCCAGGACCGGGGAGAGATCGGCTCGGACCCTGCCATCACGCTGCCACCGATCGATGGCGCGCGCGGTCCGGTCGGTCAGCTGGCGTCGGTGCTCCTGGCGCACCAGACGGAAGTCGTCATTGAAGGTCGCGACCTGTTCGACGATCGCCATGAGGCGGGCGTTACGACGGTAGGCCTCGTAATAGGCGCGGTTGGAGGTGATCAGTTTGTCGGCGGGGGAGGCGGCCGAGTCCGATGGCCCCCGGTGGTGCACGTCGTCGAACAGCCGTGTGCTCAGTTCGCGAAAGATTTCTTCCTTTGATTCGAAATAGCGGTAGAAGGTGCCGTACGAGACGTTCGCCTCGTGCGCGATCTGTTCTACGCGCGTGTCGAGAAATCCAACGGTCTCGAACACCGTCCTCGCGGCGTCGAGCAACGAGTCGCGCGTCTTGCGGCCCCGCGGCGTCAGGGACTCCACGGTCGCGGGGGTGGACGGGGGGTTGACAGCTGCCTTGGCCACCGACAGACTCTCGCAACAGATGACATGACTGTCAAGTCATGTCTGGTTCGCTTGTCAATGAAACTCCGCCACGTCGGAAGGACTCGTATGGGCACCTCGAACTCGAAATATCAGCTCGGCGGAATCAATCACCTGGCGTTGGTGTGCTCAGACATGAAACGCACCATCGACTTCTACTCGGGCACGCTGGGCATGCCGCTCGTCAAGACGATCGAGTTGCCCGGTGACCTGGGGCAGCACTTCTTCTTCGATTGCGGAGGCGGCAACACGATCGCGTTCTTCTGGTTGGCCGACTCGCCGGACGCGGCGCCGGGCGTCGCCGCGCCCAAGGGGCTTCCCGATGAGGGGGAACTGGCCAGCGCGGTGGGGTCCATGAACCATGTCGCCTTCGCCGTCCCGCAGGAGAAGTTCGACGAGTACTACAGCCAGATCAAGGCCGAGGGCCTGCACGTCAGCCGAATCCTCAACCATGACGACAGTGCGATCGGTGCCAGTCGCCACGTGCACGCGGGCACGTTCGTCCGGTCGTTCTACTTTCAGGACCCCGATGGGGTTCTCCTGGAGTTCGCCTGCTGGACCAAGGAATTCACCGACGCAGACGTCTCGCATGAGCCCAAGACCGCCGCGGATCGCCGCGTTGCCGGCCAGTTGTGACCGATTCGGATAGGAGTCATCGTGCCCCGCTTGCGTGAAGTACCTCGTCACGAAGTCGTCGACGAGAAGATCCTGTTCTTCTACGACCGACTGTTCGGTCCCGGCAAAGACCCGGCAGTCGACCACGGCACCGTCCATGGGACGCCCGGTGACTGGTGGACGGTGTTCGCCCAGTCTCCGGATGTGTTCCGGCATGCCGTGCAGGGCTTCGCGCTCTATCGGAACTCGACGCTCGACCCACAATTGCGTGAACTGGGTCAGAGTCGTGCCGGCTACGCCCGGGGTAGCCAGTTCGTCTTCTCCCAGCATTGCAAACAGATGCGGTCGCTCGGGGTCGCCGAGGAAAAGATCGCGGCGTTACCGCACTGGCAGATCGCGGACTGCTTCTCTGTCCTCGAGCGGGCGATACTCGCCTATACGGACGGACTCGTCTACGACGGCGGCCGGGTGCCCGAGCAGGTAGTGGACGTGTTGCGGGCGCACCTGAGCGACCCAGAGGTGCTGGAGCTGACCTACATCACCTGTATGTACGACATGCACGCAACCATGTGTCGGGCATTGCGCCTCGAGTTCGACGACCGGCCCGAACTGGTCACGGAAGTCGAGATACCCGAGGGGACGCACGTCTCTGACCTCGCGTCCGACCTGTCAGGCGAATGACCCTCCCGCGCTGCTACATGGACCCCCGATGAATTAACTTGCGCTCAGGTGCATAATGAATCACATGATCGTGTCTGTGGCAGTCGCCGGCGCCAGCGGGTATGCGGGTGGAGAAATTCTCCGCCTGCTACTCGGTCACCCCAAGTTCGCCTCAGGCGAGCTGCGAATCGGAGCGCTGACCGCCGGATCCAACGCCGGATCTCTACTCGGGTCGCATCACCCCCACCTGCTCCCGCTCGCGGACCGCGAACTCGAAGAGACGACCACCGACGTCCTTGCCGGTCACGACGTCGTCTTCCTCGGTCTGCCCCACGGTAGCTCCGGGCCGGTGGCCGATGCCTTGCCGCCTGCCACCCTGGTGATCGATTGCGGTGCGGACTTCCGTCTCCAGGACTCGGCGGAGTGGGAGAAGTACTACGGAGGGAACCACGCCGGAACGTGGCCCTATGGCCTGCCCGAGCTGCCGGGAAACCGGGAGGTTCTCGCCGGCGCGGCTCGGATCGCGGTTCCGGGTTGCTATCCGACGGTCAGCACCCTGGCGCTGCTTCCCGCGGTGGCCGCAGGCATCGTCAGTCCCCAGGTCACCATCGTCGCCGTCAGCGGCGCGTCGGGTGCAGGCAGGTCTCCGAAGGTGGATCTGCTCGCGGCAGAGGTGATCGGTTCGGCCCGGGCGTACGGGGTCGGGGGCATGCACCGGCACACGCCGGAGATCATCCAGAACCTCTCGGCGGTGGCGAACAACCCCGTCAACGTGTCGTTCACCCCGGTCTTGGCGCCGATGGCCCGTGGAATTCTCGCGACGTGTACCGCTCCGACCACGGTGAGCTCAGCAGAAGCCCGTGCCGTCTATGAAAAGGCCTATGCCGACGAGCCTTTCGTGACCCTGCTGCCCGAAGGCCGGCTGCCTGCCACCGGATCGGTGATCGGGTCCAACGCGATCCAGCTCAGCGTTGCCGTGGACGAGCGTTCGGGGACCCTGATCGCGGTGGGTGCGATGGACAACCTGACCAAAGGCACGGGCGGTGGCGCCGTGCAGTCGATGAACCTGGCTCTGGGCTGGCCAGAAACCGAAGGCCTGAGCACTGTGGGAGTGGCGCCGTGAGCGAGCAGAACGTAGACCTGGCAGGGAATTGGCGCGAGGTTGCAGGTGGGCACCGGATGACGCATCTGCAGGGTGTCACCGCACCGCTGGGGTTCCGGGCCGCCGGCATCAAGGCCGGTATCAAGGCCAACGGAAAAGCAGACCTGGCACTGGTTTTCAACGAAGGACCCGAATACGCCGCTGCGGGAGTGTTCACCGCGAACAAGGTGAAGGCAGCTCCCGTGTTGTGGAGCCAGCAGGTGCTGACCACCGGGCGGCTGCGCGCGGTGGTACTGAACTCCGGCGGCGCGAACGCCTGCACGGGCCCCGGCGGATTCCAGGACACCCATGCCACGGCCGAAGCGCTGGCGTCCGCCATCAGCGATTGGGGCACCGAAACCGGCGCACTAGAAGTCGCCGTCTGCTCGACAGGGTTGATCGGCGATCGCCTTCCCATGGACAAAGTGCTCACCGGAGTGACCGAGATCGTCCACGAGATGGGCGGCGGGATGTCAGGCGGCACCGACGCGGCGCACGCGATCATGACGACGGACACCGTGCCGAAGCAGTCGGCATTCCACCACACCGCAGGGTGGAACGTCGGTGGCATGGCCAAGGGCGCAGGGATGTTGGCGCCGTCACTGGCGACGATGCTGAGCGTGATCACCACCGACGCCGCCGTGACCGCGGACCAACTCGACGAAGCGCTGCGCGCAGCGACCGCACTGACCTTCGACAGGCTCGACGTCGACGGCTCCTGCTCGACCAACGACACCGTTCTGCTGCTGAGTTCGGGCGCCAGTGAGGTGACCCCGAGTCAGGACGAACTGAACGAAGCCGTCCGGCTGGTGTGCGACGATCTGGCCACCCAACTGCAGGCCGATGCCGAGGGCGTGACCAAACGCGTGGTGGTCACCGTCACCGGCGCGACCTCGGACATCGATGCGCTCGCGGCGGCGCGGACAGTTGCGCGTGACAGCCTGGTCAAGACGGCACTGTTCGGCTCCGACCCGAACTGGGGCCGGGTCCTCGCAGCAGTCGGTATGGCACCGGTCGAACTCGACCCCGACCGGATCTCCGTGCGATTCAACGGCTATCCCGTCTGCGAGAACGGCACCGGTGTGCCGGGGGCCCGGGACGCGGACCTGTCGGGCATCGACATCGACCTCACCGTCGATCTCGGCATCGGTACCGGCACGGCGTTCATCCGGACCACGGACCTGTCCCATGCGTATGTCGAAGAGAACTCGGCCTACTCGTCATGAGCGATTCGACAGTGCTGACGGCGCTCGACAAAGCGCACGTGCTGGCCGAGGCGCTACCGTGGCTGAAACGCTTCTCCGGCAAGGTGATCGTGGTCAAATACGGTGGCAACGCCATGATCGACGACAGACTCAAAGCGGCTTTCGCCGAGGACATGGTCTTCCTGCGTACCTGTGGGATCCACCCGGTGGTCGTCCACGGAGGCGGTCCGCAGATTTCTGCGATGCTCAAACGCCTCGACATGACCGGTGAGTTCCGCGGGGGCTTCCGCGTGACCACACCGGAGGTGATGGATGTGGTCCGCATGGTGCTCTTCGGTCAGGTAGGGCGCGAACTGGTCGGACTCATCAATGCGCACGGCCCGTACGCGGTAGGCATCTCGGGCGAAGACGCGCACCTGTTCACCGCCACCCGGCGATCGGTACTCGTCGACGGTGAGGCCACCGACATCGGACTCGTCGGCGACGTCACCACCGTCAATCCCGCCGCGGTCACCGATCTCATCGCCGCAGGCCGCATCCCGGTCGTGTCGACCATCGCACCCGACGCCGACGGCGTCGTCCACAACATCAACGCCGATACCGCGGCGGCTGCGCTGGCGCAGGCTCTCGGCGCAGAGAAGCTGGTGATGCTCACCGATGTCGAAGGCCTGTACACCGATTGGCCGGACCGCGGGTCGCTTGTTTCCGAGATCGGCACCACCGCACTGGCGCAGCTGTTGCCCGGACTAGACGCCGGGATGGTGCCCAAGATGGAGGCGTGTCTGCGAGCTGTCGCCGGGGGTGTCCGCCGAGCGCACGTGATCGACGGCCGCACACCGCATTCGACGCTGCTCGAGCTCTTCACCACCGAAGGCAACGGAACCATGGTCGTACCCGACGATGAACGCGTGATTCCTGGAGCCTACGGCGAGAAACCACCGATCGAGGACAAATCATGACCAACCCGACAGACCCGACGACCGCCATGCAGGAGCGGTGGACGTCGTCGCTCATGAACAACTACGGCACCCCCAAGGTGGCGTTGCGCTCGGGCTCGGGCGCGGTGTTGACGGGTGCCGACGGGCGCGAGTACCTCGACCTGCTCGGCGGGATCGCCGTGAACATCCTCGGCCACGGCAACCAGGCGATCATCGACGCGGTCACCGGGCAGCTGGCGACGCTCGGGCACACCTCGAACCTCTACCTCAACGAACCCGCTGTCGAACTCGCCGAGGCTCTGCTGTCGCGGTGGGGAGTCCCGGGTAAGGCGTTCTTCTGCAACTCCGGGGCAGAGGCCAACGAGGCGGCCTTCAAGATCGCGCGACTGACGGGACGGCCGGAGATCATCGCTGCCGAACTGGCATTTCACGGGCGGACGATGGGCGCCCTGGCGCTGACCGGCCAGCCCGCGAAAAGGGCGCCATTCGAACCGATGCCAGCCGGCGTACGGCACGTTCCCTACGGTGACATCGATGCGATGGCAGCGGTGATCGGTCCACAGACCGCTGCGGTGATCCTCGAACCGATCATGGGGGAGAGCGGCGTGGTCACCCCACCTGCCGACTACCTCGCCGCTGTCCGCAGGCTCACCACCGCCCACGGAGCGCTCTTCATCCTCGATGAGGTGCAGACCGGGATCGCCCGTACCGGAACGTTTTACGCCCATCAGGCCGCAGGTATCACCCCTGACGTGATGACCCTGGCCAAAGGCCTCGGCGGTGGGTTGCCGATCGGTGCGGTGCTGGCCACCGGTGACGCGGCTGATCTGCTCCGACCCGGGCAACACGGCACGACGTTCGGAGGCAATCCGGTGTGTGCCGCGGCGGCTCTGGCGGTGATCGAACAGGTCGACACGCTCGGTCTCGCCGATCACGCGGCGGCCTTGGGCAAACACATCACGTCCTCGATCGAGGATCTCGATCATCCCTTGGTGTCGCACACCAGAGGATCGGGTTTGCTGCTCGGGATCGTCCTGACCGAACCGGTTGCCGTGGCAGCAGAAGCCGCGGCCCGCGACCGGGGCTTTCTCATCAACGCGCCCGGACCCGAGATTCTGCGGCTGGCGCCGCCGCTGATCCTCACCGAGGAGCAGGCGACCGGATTCGTCGAGGCACTGCCCGCCATCCTCGACGCCGCGAAGCAGGCCACCTCATGACCCGCCATTTCCTCCGTGACGACGATTTGTCGCCCGGCGAACTCACCCGGGTGCTCGAGCTGGCAGCAGAGTGCAAGCGAGACCCGTTCGCGCACAAGCCGCTGGCCGGACCCAGGGGAGTCGGGGTCATCTTCGACAAGAACTCGACGCGGACCCGGTTCTCGTTCGAGGTGGGAATCGCCCAGCTCGGCGGGCACGCGGTCGTCGTCGACGGCAAGGCCACCCAGCTCGGGCGAGAAGAAACTCTCGCCGACACCGGCCGGGTGCTCTCCCGGTACGTGGAGGCAGTGGTCTGGAGGACGTACGGCCAGGACCGGCTCGAAGAGCTGTCGTCGGCCGCCACCATCCCGGTCGTCAACGCGCTGTCCGATGACTTTCACCCCTGCCAGGTGCTCGCGGATCTGCAGACCATCGCCGAGCACAAGGGCGCGATCAAGGGACTGACCCTGACGTATCTCGGCGACGGGGCCAACAACATGGCCCACTCGCTGATGCTCGGTGGCGCCAACGCCGGGATGCATGTCCGGGTCAGCGCGCCGCAGGGATTCACCCCCGACGACGTCTTCGTCGGGTACGCGCGGGACCGAGCGCTCTCGACCGGCGGCAGCGTCGAGATCATCGGCGATCCCCGGGCGGCCGCCGCAGGCGCCGACGTGCTGGTCACCGACACGTGGACGTCGATGGGGCAGGAGGACGACGGCAAGGATCGCGTGGCACCCTTCCGGCCCTACCAGATCAACACGGACTTGGTTGCTCTCGCTGATCCCGAGGCCATCGTCATGCACTGCCTTCCGGCCCATCGCGGTGAGGAGATCACCGACGAGGTCCTCGACGGGCCGCGCAGTGTGGTCTACGACGAGGCGGAGAACCGGTTGCACGCGCAGAAGGCGATCCTCATCTGGCTTCTGGGACAACAGTGACCACCCGGGCCGGACGCCAGGCTCGGATCATTGCATTGTTGTCCGGCCGGCAGGTGCACAGTCAGACGCAGCTCCAAAGACTGCTGTCCGACGACGGGGTGGAAGCCACGCAGGCGACCCTGTCCCGCGATCTCGACGAGCTGGGTGCGGTCAAACTGCGCGGGCCCGACGGTGGCACGGGCATCTACGTCATCCCGGAAGACGGCTCTCCGGTGCGCGGGGTGACCGGGGGAACCGACAGGCTGTCCCGGCTGCTCACCGAGCTGCTCGTCTCTGCCGACTCGAGCGGCTCGATGGCGGTGCTACGCACACCACCGGGCGCCGCCCACTATCTGGCGAGTGCCCTGGACCGGGCCAGCCTGCCCGATGTCGTCGGCACGATCGCAGGCGACGACACCCTGTTCGTCTTGGCGCGCGAACCGGTGACCGGTGCGGACCTTGCCGTCAGGCTCGAGGCGCTGGCATGAGATTCTGACCGACAAACGAAGACTTTTCAGATCATCAAGACTCTGGCAGTTGTACAACCAATAGAAACAAGGAGTGACCCCCTCATGGCGGAGCGCGTAATCCTCGCGTACTCGGGCGGCCTGGACACCTCGGTGGCCATCAGCTGGATCGGTAAAGAGACCGGCAAGGAGGTGGTGGCCGTGGCCATCGACCTCGGTCAGGGTGGCGAGGACATGGAGGTGGTCCGCCAGCGGGCCATCGACTGTGGCGCCGTCGAATCCGTCGTGGTCGACGCTCGTGACGAGTTCGCGGACGAGTACTGCCTACCTGCGATCACGAGCAACGCGCTCTACATGGACCGGTACCCGCTCGTGTCCGCGATATCGCGGCCCCTGATCGCCAAGCACCTGGTGACCGCCGCCCGCGATCACGGTGGCACCATCGTCGCCCACGGCTGCACCGGCAAAGGCAACGACCAGGTCAGGTTCGAGGTCGGATTCGGCTCACTGGCACCCGAACTCGAGGTCATCGCCCCGGTCCGCGATTACGCGTGGACCCGCGAGAAGGCGATCAACTTCGCCGAAGAGAACGCGATCCCGATCAACGTCTCGAAGAAGTCGCCGTTCTCGATCGACCAGAACGTCTGGGGCCGCGCGGTGGAGACCGGGTTCCTCGAGGACCTGTGGAACGCCCCGACCAAGGACGTCTACTCCTACACCGAGGACCCGACGATCAACTGGCAGGCTCCCGACGAGGTCATCATCAGCTTCGACAAGGGTCGTCCGATCGCGATCGACGGCCGTCCGGTCAGTGTGCTGGAGGCGATCGTCGAACTGAACCGCCGCGCAGGCGCTCACGGCGTCGGACGTCTCGACGTCGTCGAGGACCGTCTCGTCGGCATCAAGAGTCGCGAGATCTACGAGGCGCCCGGTGCCATGGTCCTGATCCGCGCTCACGAGGAACTCGAGCATGTCACCCTCGAGCGCGAGCTGGGGCGCTACAAACGGCACACCGATCAGAAGTGGGCAGAGCTGGTCTACGACGGCCTCTGGTTCTCGCCGCTGAAGGCATCGCTGGAAGCGTTCGTCGACCACACCCAGGAGCACGTCACCGGTGACATCAGGCTGAACCTGCACGGCGGCCACATCGCGGTCACCGGCCGGCGCAGCCCGGAGTCGCTGTACGACTTCAACCTGGCCACCTACGACGAAGGCGACACCTTCGATCAGTCCGCCGCCAAGGGCTTCGTGCACCTGCACGGTCTGTCGTCGAAGATCTCGGCGAAGCGGGACCTGGCCTAGTGGCACCGCCGGCGTCGAACGACTCCGCCACCAACGAGGGCTCGCTCTGGGGCGGCCGATTCGCCTCGGGGCCGGCCGACGCGATGGCGGCTCTGAGCAAGTCCACCCACTTCGACTGGGTGCTCGCGCCGTACGACGTGCGTGCCTCCCAGGCCCACGCGAAGATCCTGCACAAGGCAGGACTGCTGTCGGACGACGATCTCGCGACCATGCAGGACGGGCTGAGCCGCCTCGCGGACGATGTCCGAACGGGCGCGTTCGGTCCGGCCGAGAGCGACGAGGACGTGCACGGTGCGCTCGAGCGTGGCCTGATCGAACGCGTCGGCGCCGAGGTCGGTGGCCGCCTGCGGGCGGGTCGGTCTCGAAATGATCAGGTGGCAACCCTGTTTCGGATGTGGCTCCGGGACGCCGTGCGGCAGGTGGCGGCGGGCGTTCTCGACGTGGTCGACGCGCTGATCGCCCAGGCGAGCGCGCATCCTGATGCGGTCATGCCGGGCAAGACCCATCTGCAGGCCGCTCAGCCGGTGCTGCTGGCGCACCACCTCCTGGCTCACGCGCATCCGTTGATCCGCGATGTGCAGCGGCTCAAGGACTTCGACAAACGCGCCGCGGTGTCGCCGTACGGGTCGGGCGCCCTGGCGGGTTCCTCGCTGGGCTTGGACCCGGAGGCGATCGCCGCCGATCTGGGGTTCGACTCGGCGGCCGACAACTCGATCGACGCCACCTCGTCGCGGGATTTCGCGGCGGAGGCGGCATTCGTGTTCGCACTCATCGGGGTGGACCTGTCGAGGATGGCCGAAGAGGTCATCCTCTGGAGCACACCGGAGTTCGGATACATCACGTTGGCGGACGCGTGGTCGACGGGCAGTTCGATCATGCCGCAGAAGAAGAACCCTGATGTCTCGGAACTGACCCGCGGGAAGTCGGGCCGATTGATCGGCAACTTGACCGGGCTGCTCGCGACGCTCAAGGCGCAGCCCCTGGCGTACAACCGGGATCTCCAGGAAGACAAGGAGCCGGTCTTCGATTCGGTGACGCAGCTGCTGCTGTTGCTGCCCGCGATCGCCGGGTTGATTCGCACGCTCACCTTCCACGAGGACCGGATGGCCGAGCTCGCCCCCGCGGGCTTCACCCTGGCCACTGACATCGCGGAGTGGCTGGTGCGGGCGGGCGTTCCGTTCCGGGTGGCCCACGAGGTCGCCGGGGCCTGCGTCCGGGTCGCCGAGGAGAACGGGGTCGAACTACCAGATCTCACCGATCAGCAGTTCGCGGACATCCATCCGGCGCTCACACCTGCGGTGCGGGAGGTCCTCACGGTCGAGGGCTCGATCGCATCTCGTGACGCCCGCGGTGGCACGGCGGGGACCCGGGTTGCCGAACAATTGCATAGGCTTGCGGAGTCGGCCGCACTGCACCGGCAGTTCTAGTCGGCTGCCGGGCATTCCGGTCGCGGGCTCGGGGGTAGAGTGTGACGCCAGTCACCGTCCAGGTAGTTCGTCGTTCGTGAGGGGTGTTTGTGCGCGGCCTTCCCAACATCAAGGAATCCCTTGATCGTGTTGTAGCCACGGCTCAGAACGGACTGGAGGTCATCCGGTACGGCAGTCTCGAAACAGGCACCAAACCGGCCCCCTTCCGGGTCGAGGAAACGGTTCCGATGTACCGGCTGCGCCGGTACTTCCCCGACGACGCCGCCGATGGACCGCCGGTCGTACTCGTACCACCGATGATGGTGTCGGCCAACGTATACGACGTCACCGCTGACAACGGTGCGGTGACAATTCTGCACGACGCCGGGCTCGACCCATGGGTGGTGGACTTCGGATCACCCGACAAGGTCGACGGCGGGATGGACCGAACGCTGGCCGATCACATCGTGTCCATCAGCGAGGTCATCGACAGCGTGCGCGAGGTCACCGGCCGGGATGTCCATCTCGCCGGGTACTCCCAAGGCGGGATGTTCTGCTATCAGACGGCGGCGTTCCGGCGATCCAAGGGCATTGCCAGTGTGATCACCTACGGCAGTCCCGTGGACGTGCTCGGTGCGCTTCCGTTGGGTCTGCCCGCAGCCCTGGTATCACCGGGTGCGCAGTTCCTCGCCGACAATGTCTTCAATCGCCTCGCAATTCCCGGTTGGCTCGCGCGCACCGGATTCCAGCTCGTCGACCCGGTGAAGGCGGCGCGCAGCCGGATCGATTTCCTTCGACAGTTGCACGATCGGGAAGCCCTGCTGCCCCGTGAGGATTCGCGACGGTTCATCGAGGTCGACGGCTGGGTCGCCTGGTCCGGCCCGGCGGTGGCCGAACTGTTGCGGCAGTTCGTGGTGCACAACCGCATGGTGGGTGGCGGCTTCGTCATCGGCGACCAAGTGGTCACGCTGGCGGAGGTCACCAGCCCGGTACTCGCATTTCTGGGCGAAGCCGACGACATCGGACAACCGGTGGCCGTTCGCGGGATCCTGCGTGCCGCGCCGCTGTCGCAGGTGTACGAATCCTCGTTGCCAGTCGGACATTTCGGACTCGTGGTCGGCTCGACAGCGGGAACCCGGACCTGGCCGACGACCGCGGAATGGATCCGCTGGCAGGACGGAACCGGGCCGCAGCCCGAGGCCATCGAGAAGATGCACGATGACAGCGATCGCACCGGACAGACGGGTGTGAGTCTGTCTTCGCGCGTGGCCCACGGCCTCGGGTCCGCCGCGGGTGTCGGGGCAGAGGCAGGTCGAGACATTGTCGGGGCGGCGCGCTCGGTCACCCGCACCACCGATGCTGTCTTCCGGGAATCCGCTCGAGTCCTTCCCCGGCTCGTCCGGCTCGGGCAGCTGCAATCGCGGACCACGATCTCTCTCGGCAAGCTCATGAACGAGAACGCACGCAAACACGGACAGCGAGAGCTCTTCCTGTTCGAGGACCGGGTATTGAGCCATCGTCAGGTGAATGACCGGATCGACAATGTGGTGCGTGGGCTCATCTCGTGCGGCGTTCGACCGGGTCAGCACGTCGGAGTCCTGATGGCGACCAGGCCCAGCGCCCTCGTGGCGATCGCGGCACTGTCGCGGCTCGGTGCGGTCGCCGTGATGCTCTCGCCGGGCAACGATCTCAAACAGTCACTCCGCCTGGGTGATTGCTCGCTGGTACTGGCGGATCCGGCCAATCTCGACGATTCAGCCGCCATCGCGGACCGGGTTCTGGTGCTCGGCGGCGGCGCGGGCGACTCCCGCACCCTGGCCCAGGCCGACGGTGAACGCATCATCGACATGGAGCAGATCGATCCCGACGCCGTCGAGGTGCCGTCGTGGTATCGACCCGACCCGGGTCGGGCCGGCGATCTGGCATTCGTCCTGTTCAGCAAGAACGGCGGGACGCTGGAGAAGTGGCCGGTGACGAACCATCGATGGGCGCTGTCGGCATTCGGTGCTGCGTCCGCTGCGGCCTTGAGCGGTAGCGACACCGTCTACTGCCTCACGCCGCTGCATCACGCCTCAGGCCTCCTGACCGCACTGGGCGGAACCGTTGCCGGAGGCGCGCGGATTGCGCTGTCGGGAGAGATCGACCCGGAACGCTTCGCCACCGAGGTCTATCGATATGGCATCACCGTGGTCTCGTACACCTGGTCGATGCTCCAGGACGTCATCCAATCCGACGAACTGGCCATCGGCGTCCACAATCCGATCCGGTTGTTCATGGGTTCCGGTATGCCGACCGGTCTCTGGGACGACATCGTCGAACGGTTTCCGAGGGCGCGGGTACTCGAGTTCTTCGCCACCGGGGACGGGTCCGCGATCCTGGCCAATGTCACCGGCACCAAGGTCGGTTCGGCAGGTCGCCCTGTGCCCGGCGTCAATGACGTCGCCATCGCGGCCTACGACCTCAGTGAGGGGCGGTTGATCACCGATTCCAACGGATTCGTCCGAGAGGCGCGAGTCGACGAGGTCGGGGTGATGATGTCGAAGGCCGGACAGCAGTACGAGGTGGGTGCGACCGTCCTGCGCGACGTATTCAACATCGGTGACCGCTGGCAGTTGTCCGAGCACATGTTCAAGCGGGACGCCGACGGCGATTTCTGGTTCATGGGACACACCAGTGGTGTGGTGATCTCGAGCGATGGATACGTGTACCCGCAGCCGATCATCGACGGACTGTCGCGTCTGATCCAGGTGAAACACGCAGTGGTCTACAAGGTGGGGGAGCCGGGCAGGCAGTTGGCCATCGCCGCGGTCTCCAAGCAGGAGGACACAGGGTCGCCCACGGGGTCGTCGTTGCGACTCGCCCTCGCCGGGCTGACACCGGCCCAGCGGCCGCACATCATCCGGGTCCTGGACACGATCGAGGTGACGAACTCGTATCGTCCTCGGGCCGAGCCGATGCGCGAGGCCGGGATCCCTGCGGCGGGTGCGGGGGTCTGGTTCCGCGACGAAGACGGCCGCTATCGCCGGTTGACGAAGGCGATCGCGACGGAACGCGGGTGGCAGCCCGGCGCCCAGGTCGTCGGTGCGGTAGCCGAACTCCACTGACGGTCGTGGGATACATCGGCCGGTGAGCCGGGTACGGTTGATGCCGTGTCACACGAAGCCGGTCTGAGCCCCCTCTTGCTGACGTTGCTGGCCTGCCCGCAGGATCACGGTCCGTTGCTGGTGATCGGTGACGAGCAGATGTACAACCCTCGGTTGCGTCGTGCCTACCGGATCGACGACGGCATCCCGGCACTGCTGATCGATGACGCGCGAGATGTCGACGACGAGGAGCACGAGGCCTTGCTCGCTCGCGCCACCGCGACCACCGGATCAGTATCGGACTGATCTTGGCTGATCTCGTCCCCTTCGACGTCGTCCGCTTGGCCACAGCCACCCCGTTGCAAGCGGCGCGACGACTTCTCGGATCACTGTTGGAGGTCGATGCCCCTGATGGGACCGCGCGGATGCGCATTGTGGAAGTCGAGGCATACGGCGGCTCGCCCGACAGCCCATTCCCAGACCCCGCGTCCCATGGATATCGCGGCCCGACTGATCGCAACCGGGTGATGTACGGCACCGCCGGTCACCTCTACGTGTACCGCTCGTACGGGATTCACTGGTGCGGCAACATCTCGTATGGACCGGCAGGTCAGTGCGGCGGGGTGCTGATGCGTGCGGGCGAGATAGTGGCCGGACACGATGTCGTGTCCGCCAGGCGCCCGACCGCGCGCAAAGAATCTCAATATGCCTGTGGCCCAGGCAATGTGGGTTCCGCGATGGGTATCACCCGAGAGCTCAACGGCTCGGATGTGAGCAGTCCTGATTCCCCGGTTCGACTTTTTCGGGGGCCGCGTATCCCGGCGTCCGCAGTGCGGTCCGGACCCAGGGTCGGCGTCAGTTCGGCACAGGACCAACCGTGGCGGGTGTGGGACGAGCGTAGTTCGGCTGTGTCCAAGTACCGGCGAGCCGATCCGATCGATGCCCTCCGGCTTTCGGTGCCACGTGTCGATGGGGGAAGATCGGGGTCGTGACCGAAGCGAATCCCGACCAGCCCTCCGCAATTCTCGATGAACTGACGTGGCGTGGACTCATCGCCCAGAGCACCGACCTCGACGAGCTGGGCAGAATGCTCGGCGATCTCACGACGCTGTATGCGGGATTCGACCCGACCGCACCGAGCCTTCATGCAGGTCATCTCGTTCCCCTGCTCACACTCCGCCGCTTTCAGCGGGCCGGGCACCGCCCGATCGTTCTGGCCGGCGGGGCCACCGGCATGATCGGCGATCCGCGGGACGTGGGGGAGCGGGTCATGCAAACCGCCGAGGCCGTGGCCGATTCTGCCGAGAAGATCCGACTGCAATTGGAGCGATTCGTCGACTTTGACGAGAGTCCCACCGGGGCCGTGGTGGTCAACAATCTGGAGTGGACCAGCAAACTCTCGGTGGTCGACTTCCTGCGCGATGTCGGCAAGCACTTCTCGGTGAACACGATGCTCGCTCGCGACACTGTGCGCCGCCGCCTCGAGAGCGACGGCATCAGCTACACCGAGTTCAGTTACATGCTCTTGCAGGCGAACGATTACGTGCAATTGCACCGTGAGTACGGCTGTTCGCTGCAGATCGGCGGATCAGACCAGTGGGGCAACATCATCGCCGGCGTAGATCTGACCCGGCGTGTAGCTGGGGATTCGGTGCATGCGATGACGGTGCCTCTCGTGACCGCCGCTGACGGAAAGAAGTTCGGTAAGTCGACCGGAGGTGGCAGTCTCTGGCTCGATCCGGAGAAGACAACCCCTTACGCCTGGTACCAGTACTTTCTGAACACCGCTGACGCCGACGTCATCAGATACCTCAAGTGGTTCACCTTCCTCGGGCGTGAGGAGATCGACCGACTCGAGCTGGTGACGGCGGAGACCCCCCATCTGCGGGAGGCGCAGCGACGCCTTGCTGCCGAGATGACGACGTTGGTCCATGGCCAGGCGAATACTGATGCGGTACAGGTCGCCAGTCAGGCCTTGTTCGGTCGAGCCGAACTCACCGACCTGGACGAGGGGACCCTCGCAGCGGCGCTGTCCGAAACGACTATCGCCGAGTTCGACGCGGGTGCAACGCCCACGATCGTTGAGCTTCTCGTAGGCACCGGACTCTCGGAGAGCAACAAGGCCGCGCGACGCACGGTCGGTGAAGGTGGCGCCTACGTGAACAACCAGAAGATCACCGCCGAAGACTGGCAGCCTGCCGGCGCTGACCTACTCCACGGTTCGTGGTTGGTCGTGCGCCGTGGCAAAAAGAACCTCGCCGGCGCCCGAATCGGGTGACCTCGAACGCGACGCGACGTCCTCAGGCCTCTGACCAGGCGATTTGACTCCCGGCGCGGTAGTCCCGTAACTTTCTTCAAGTCAGCGAGTGAGGCGCCGGAGAGCGAGAGTCCGGAGCGGCCCTAACACCGACAGGAAGTTTCCTGAAGGAACAACGTTGATCGCCCAGGATGGAAACGAGTCCACTTCAGTGTGGAGCGTATCGTCGTGGGTGGCCGAAGGTCGACAGACTTCAGCCAACAGACCGGAAACGGAATGTTGCGAGCAGGTTTCAAGACTGGTAGGTTGGGAGACCTGCGCCAAACTGGGTTTGGAGTAGGACTTCTAAGCAAGATAATACATAGCTCCTCCGGGATGGCGCGCTACGTGAAGTGCGTGTCGAAGTCGGGGCGAGTGTGTTCTTTGAGAACTCGATAGTGTGTCGATGGATTGTTAGTGCCATTTAGGTGCTGCTTCTGTCACTGTGACTTTTCTCCGGCATAGGGGGGAGGTTGTTGTGGTGGTTGTGGTGCCGGCATTAGTTAGTTTATTTTTGATTCCATCGCAGGTTTTGAGTCCTGTGGTGGTGTCAGTTTTTGTTTGGTTGGGATTATGAAAATCTCTTCTTGACGGATTTTGTTGAAACGTGCCCTTTCGGGGGTGGTTTTAGTGAGTTTTCATGGAGAGTTTGATCCTGGCTCAGGACGAACGCTGGCGGCGTGCTTAACACATGCAAGTCGAACGATGAAGCCAGCTTGCTGGTGGATTAGTGGCGAACGGGTGAGTAACACGTGGGTGATCTGCCCCAAACTTTGGGATAAGCCTGGGAAACTGGGTCTAATACCGAATATGACCACGGAATGCATGTTTTGTGGTGGAAAGCTCCGGCGGTTTGGGATGGGCCCGCGGCCTATCAGCTTGTTGGTGGGGTAATGGCCTACCAAGGCGACGACGGGTAGCCGGCCTGAGAGGGCGACCGGCCACACTGGGACTGAGACACGGCCCAGACTCCTACGGGAGGCAGCAGTGGGGAATATTGCACAATGGGCGCAAGCCTGATGCAGCGACGCCGCGTGAGGGATGACGGCCTTCGGGTTGTAAACCTCTTTCACCAGGGACGAAGCGAAAGTGACGGTACCTGGAGAAGAAGCACCGGCCAACTACGTGCCAGCAGCCGCGGTAATACGTAGGGTGCGAGCGTTGTCCGGAATTACTGGGCGTAAAGAGTTCGTAGGCGGTTTGTCGCGTCGTTCGTGAAAACTTGGGGCTTAACTCCAAGCGTGCGGGCGATACGGGCAGACTTGAGTACTACAGGGGAGACTGGAATTCCTGGTGTAGCGGTGAAATGCGCAGATATCAGGAGGAACACCGGTGGCGAAGGCGGGTCTCTGGGTAGTAACTGACGCTGAGGAACGAAAGCGTGGGTAGCGAACAGGATTAGATACCCTGGTAGTCCACGCTGTAAACGGTGGGTACTAGGTGTGGGTTCCTTTTCACGGGATCCGTGCCGTAGCTAACGCATTAAGTACCCCGCCTGGGGAGTACGGCCGCAAGGCTAAAACTCAAAGGAATTGACGGGGGCCCGCACAAGCGGCGGAGCATGTGGATTAATTCGATGCAACGCGAAGAACCTTACCTGGGTTTGACATACACCAGAAAGCCATAGAGATATGGCCCCCCTTGTGGTTGGTGTACAGGTGGTGCATGGCTGTCGTCAGCTCGTGTCGTGAGATGTTGGGTTAAGTCCCGCAACGAGCGCAACCCTTATCTTATGTTGCCAGCGCGTAATGGCGGGGACTCGTGAGAGACTGCCGGGGTCAACTCGGAGGAAGGTGGGGATGACGTCAAGTCATCATGCCCCTTATGTCCAGGGCTTCACACATGCTACAATGGCCGGTACAGAGGGCTGCGATACCGTGAGGTGGAGCGAATCCCTTAAAGCCGGTCTCAGTTCGGATCGGGGTCTGCAACTCGACCCCGTGAAGTCGGAGTCGCTAGTAATCGCAGATCAGCAACGCTGCGGTGAATACGTTCCCGGGCCTTGTACACACCGCCCGTCACGTCATGAAAGTTGGTAACACCCGAAGCCGGTGGCCCAACCCCTTTGTGGGAGGGAGCCGTCGAAGGTGGGATTGGCGATTGGGACGAAGTCGTAACAAGGTAGCCGTACCGGAAGGTGCGGCTGGATCACCTCCTTTCTAAGGAGCAACATAAACCCGTTCTTTGCGCTGCTTTGTACCAGCGCCGGCGTCATCTCTTTGCGGGGATGGTGGTGTGAATGGGTGGCCCCA
>NZ_MJEJ02000035.1 GCF_002095435.2 Williamsia sp. 1138 | reverse complement strand
TTGATACATGCCCTTCCGGGAAGATGCCGCCGACTGTCCCTGTTGATTGCTTGGGTGGAAGGTGTTGTCTTATGCGGGTTCTCGATGTGGTGTCGGCTGTGACTGAGCTGGTGGTCCCTGGTGATTGTGCGGAGCTGTTGGTGTTGGTGCGTGATCTGATCACGTTGCGTAATGCCACCGAGCATCAGGTGTCGGTGTGTGCTGCGGTTCTCGATGAGTTGGGGGTGGCGCGGCAGGCGGGGTCTACGACGTCGAAGTTGTTGGAAGCCAATGGTGCTGCGCCGGCGTCGGCGCAGCGGTGGGTGCGAATCGGTGCCGGTTTGGCGGGTTTGGATCGCACGGCCGGGTGGGCCCGTGATGGGTACCTGTCGTCCGAGCATGTTGATGCGGTGGTCAAGGGTCTAGCCGGTATCGAGGGGCGCTCGGACGAGCCGGTCACCGACGCCGAGCGTTACGAATTTGAGGGGGAGCTGCTGAACGGGGCGGTGTCGGGGGCGCCGCCGGCTGAGATCAGTAAGACTGCTCGAGGTCTGGGTAACGCACTGGCTGCAGATACCGGTGGGAAACCGCCCGCGGAGGACCCTTCCCTGAACAGTCTCGATTATGCGGTCGGTAGCGACGGGCGGTGCGTGGGGAAGTTCGATCTGGATGTGAAGATCGGGGAGAAGTTGTTTTCCGCCCTGGACTTCTGGTCGAAGCCGCGTCCGGAGCCGGATGGTTCTCCGGATGCGCGGACGCCGACGCAGGCGCGGGCCGATGCGTTGCATCAGTTGCTCGACTGTGGCGGTGGTGGGCAGGGGTTGATCTCGGCGCCGCGGACCGAGGTGAATGTGACGGTCCCGGCCGATCATCCTGATCAGGCGTCGTTGCGGTGGATGGGTCCGATCACCGAAGCCACCGCAGCAGCGTTGGCGTGTGATTCGACTTTCACCTTCATCACCCTCGATGGGCAGCAGGTGCCGATTGATCTGAGCCCACCCAAGCGTTTGTTCACCGGGCCGGTCCGTAAAGCCATCATCATCCGCGACGAGTGCTGCATCAAGTGCGGGGCACCGGCGACGTGGACTGATGCCCATCACATCAAGCACTACATCGACGGCGGGGAAACAACCCTGGCCAGTGGATGTTTGTTGTGCCGGACCTGTCACGGCGCCGTCCACAACACCGGCTGGGACGTTGTGATGGGCTCCGATGGGCATCCGTGGTTGATTCCGCCGGTCGAGATGGACCCACACCAGCGACCGCTACCGGCCTATAACAGGCGAACCATGACCCTCGCCGCGTAACCCCTGGTACTGAACGATTCTGACTGACCCCTGGCATTTTCGACCAGCCGCACCCGGCCCCGCCGGGACCGCGCACGCAATCTTGATAACTCCATAGTGTGAAAGCGCACGGTGTTGCCGCCCAGACGGGCTGGGCGGCAACACCGGATCGGCTCAGAAGCCCTTGTCGGACAACCATGTCAACGTTGCGTCTGCGACGTCTTTCCATCCACTGTCCATGGTCAGCGAATGCCCTCGGCCGTCGAACTCCTGATATTCGGTGATCGAACCACTGTCGGCGTACTTCGCGAAGACCTCCTTGGTCACCTTGGCCGGGACGGTGTGGTCTTCGGTGCCGGAGGTCAGCAGCAGAGGCCCACGGTCCGCCTTGTGGGTGTCGACGGCGGCCGGCGAGTTCTTACGAAAGTTCGCCGTGGCGTCCTCGAACAAGGGAAGTCCGGGTCCGGGTATGGTCCACTTCTCGAAGAGCTCGTCGGACTCTTCCTCGGCGAGTGCGTTTCCGAAGCTGTAGCGGAACTGTTTCGCGGTCAACGCCACCGTCTTCTTCTTGTTCCCAGGGTTCGACAACACCGGGAAAGCCGACTTGAGCTGTGAGAAGGGCAGTGCCTTCACGCCTTTGATGGGAGCTGGATCGATGGCGATGGCCGCCGCGGCACAGTCGTTCGCGAGGAGTTCCTGCGCGATCAGACCGCCGAACGAATGTCCGATGACGATCGGTTTGACGTCGGGTGTGCCGATCAGATCCGCGTAGTGCCGGCAGATCTGTTCGATGCCGACCTCGTTGAGTGAGTCGGGGTCGTCCCTGGTCTCCTGGACCGTCGCGCCATCGCCAGGCCACCCGGGTGCGGTAGCGGTATAGCCGTGCTCGGCGAACAGGGTGATCCATGGTTCCCACGCGCTCGAGTGGATCCACAATCCGTGAATGAAGATGACCGGGTTTGTCTTACCGGCGGATGCAGTCATGCGATTGTCCATTTCTTGTTGCTGGATGGGATTCAGAGCGTCTTGATCAGGCCGCCGTCGATCGTGACATCAGCCCCGGTGAGGTTGGCGGCCCTGTTACCGGCGAGAAACAGCACGACGTCGGCGACCTCCTCCGGAGTCGTGAACCGTCCGGTGACGGACTCCGCAGCGGCACCTTTCGCCACATCGTCGGCAGCGCCGCCACCTGCCTGGGCGATGGTCTCGGCGACACCACCCGTACCGAGCCAAAGTCCGGTCGAGACCGGTCCAGGGCTGACGGTGTTCACTCGAATACCGCGTGCGCCATATTCTTTCGACAGCGATTTGCACATGTTTGTCAGTGCAGCCTTCACCGCGCTGTAGTCGATGACGCCGGGATCGGGAAGGAAGGCGTTCACCGAGCTGACGGTGACGATGGAGCCCCCGCCGCGCCGGAGGAGTTGTGGAACAGCGGCTCGGGTGGTGCGTACGGTCGCCATCACGCCCAGCGTCCACGACGCCAGCCATTGCTCGTCGGTCACGCTGACGAAGCCACCGGGGCGCGGTGTCACCGCGCCGGCGTTGTTGACCAGCACGTCGACCCCACCGAGATCCTCGGCGCGCCTGACCAGTTCGATCGGGCCCTGCGGGGTCGTCAGATCCACTGAGACGAACGACACCTGGCCGGCATCCTCGAGTCGTGCCAGTTCCGGACTCCGACCGCGTGCCCCGGCGACCACATGTGTTCCTTCAGCGGTCAGCGCGGTGGTGACCGCCAGTCCGATGCCCTTACTGGCACCGGTGACCACAGCGATTTTTCCCGAGAGACCGAGATCCATGGTGCACTCCCAAAGTGGAGGGGCGGCACTGCGTCGCTCGATGACCCGACCGCATCTAACGCGGACTGTAGACCTGATCGTGTCTGTCGGCACGACATGTCGCAAAAGTCCGGACGACGATCTCGCGGTGTTACTCCCAACGAACGAACGTCGAACCCAGGGTCACCCCACACCGGAGTTGGGCTCGACCACCGCGCAGGGTGCGGTACGGACCACCAGTGGATCAAGGGTGTTCAGGACGAAAGCGGCGACACGACGGGTCGCGGCGAGACCGCGGTGGGCGGTGTGGTCGATGGCGCATCCCTGTTGCACAACGATGTTGGTGACATCGGTCCCCGGAGGCCCTGGCGCCTGGCCCGAGGTGTACGGGATGACCAGTTCGTCGTACTTCGTCGAGATGTTGGTGTACCGCACGCCGGGGACGTAGGGACTGCCACCCGAGTTGAGTTTTTCGATGAATGGCTCGCCGCTGACTGCCTGCGTGCACGCCGGGCAGAACGGGATGGACGGCACGTTCGGGAGTCCGAACTGCTCTTGCAGTGCACCGAGGGTGTTCTCTCCGGAACCGGTGCCCTCCCACAGCCCGCCCAACGACACCAGGTTTGCCACGACGGCGTCGCCGCCGAGGAACTTGACGTAGTACCCCGAGGTCAGGCTGCCCTGAGAATGCGACACGATGTCGACCTTGTCCGCCCCGGTGGACGACCGGACCCGGTCGACGAAAGCGGAGAGTTCTGCCGCACCTGTTTCCAGTGGTGCGAGCGCTCCGATCGCGGACAGTGGCCACGCGGCATCGGGAATCGCTCCGTAGGTCAAGGTGTAGACGCAATAGCCCTCGTTCTTGAGCAGAGGACCATAGACACCCCAGTTGACCTGCTGGCTGGCGAAGCCACCGTGCACCAGGACCACCGGATCGGGGTGCTTCGCACTGGGTCGACACGACCAGTCATTGGTACCCGGCAGTGACCCGTTCGGGTTGGTCAACTCGGCGATGATGCCGGTGTTGAAGTCGTAACTGACCGGCAGTGGCGCACCGGTTGCCGTAGCCGGCAGCAGCGCCGCAAGGCCGATGGCGGCCACTACTGACAACCCCACATGTCTGAGAAATCCGCGCAAGATGCCCTCCCCTGGGTGCGTAGATGCGGCAACGTTAACAACGAACCCTCTGGCGCCCGTCGATTTCGGGAGAACCCGTTCGACGTATGGAAGACAGGCCGCGACCGGCACTACGGTTGGCGGCAACCATGACATTAAGGACCAGAAAATGCGCACACTGATCGTCACCGCTTTTGTTTCCCTCGACGGCGTCATGGAGGCGCCTGGTGGGGAAGACGGGTACCGCAACTCGGGGTGGACCTTCAAAGACGTCGCGTTCGACCCCGCCGCCTACGAGATCAAGGGACGCGAACAAGAGGAGACCACGGCACTCCTTCTCGGCCGGACATCGTACGAGGCGTTCGCCCCGATCTGGCCCACCATGGACGACTTCGCCGGATACAACGCGATGCCCAGGTACGTCGTCTCGACGACATTGCAGTCCGACGACGAGCGTTGGCCCGCAACCATTCTCCGTTCGGTGGACGACGTGGCGGCGCTGAAGGAGACCGAGGGCGGCCCGATCGCTGTGCACGGCAGCGCGACCCTCGGCCGAACTCTCGCCGACGCCGGCCTGGTCGACCGCTATCACCTTCTCGTCTTCCCCCTGCTGCTCGGTGCAGGCAAACGACTGTTCAGCGACGCCGACAAGGACGCCACGAAACTCGATCTCGTCGAATACGAGGCCTACGGCAACGGCATCCAGAAGCAGATCTTCGACGTCGTGCGCTGAGACGACCTCGGGTCGGGGCGTCGCCCGCCGCCGCATACGGTGAAGTGTCCGTCCCGTCCCGAGCCAGGAGTATCTGATGAGCGCGCGCACCCCCAGCCAATGGGAAGAGATCACCGCCGCCGATCCAGAGCACTCGACCCGATACGTCGAGCGCTTCCGGGAGATGGCGGCCAGGGGCCAGGACATCGTGGGCGAGGCGCGGATGGTCGACGCGATGATGTCCCGCGGCGGTCGCGTTCTCGACGCGGGATGCGGACCCGGCCGTCTCGGCGGCCACCTGCACGCTGCCGGCCACACGGTGGTCGGCGTCGACATCGATCCGGTCCTGATCGCCGCAGCGCAGCAGGACTACCCCGGCCCGACGTGGCAGGTCGGCGATCTCGCCGAACTGGATCTGCCAGCTCGGGGGATTGCCGCCGGTTTCGAGGTCATCGTCTGTGCCGGAAATGTGATGGCGTTCGTCGCGCCATCCACCAGGCAGGCCGTGCTGGCCGGCTTCGCCCGTCACCTCGCGCCGACCGGGCGCGTGGTCGTCGGGTTCGGGTCCGGGCGGGGCTACGAGTTCACCGAGTTCTTCGACGACGCGGCGGCAAGTGGACTGTCCATCGATCACCGATTCTCGACCTGGGATCTGCGGCCGTTCACGAACAGCTCCGACTTCGTGGTCGCGGTGTTCTCGCGCGCAGGCTAGCCGTACTTCCTGGCGCCACCGACATCGAGATCAGAGGTTACGGACGCGTACGCAGACGTCCTGGTAGATCGAAAGCAGATCAGCTCCAGACGATTCCGTGGTCGCGCGGCTGACCCACTCGTCGAACGCCGACCGTAGTGCGAGTTGTGCGATCTCGAGGATCAGTCGCACGTGTGAACGGACCTCGATGCCGTACTCGGTCTCGAGGAGCGCCGAGAGACGCTGCGAATTGTCCGAACACCGGCCGACCACCGCGGCACTCAGGCTGGCGTTCGAGCAGACCAGTTTCTGGATGCGTGCGATGGTGCGGGCGACCTCACTCTGCTCGTCACGGAATCCCTCGATGACCGCGGTGAATGCGGCCTCCACGTCGGCAAGCGAGAACTCGGTGGGATCGGCGGCGACGACGCAGGCCCGCAGTGCTTCATCGAATCCATACAGGTCGAAGAGCACCGACTCTTCTTTTGTGGTGAAGTATCTGAAGAACGTCCGCGCGGACACCCCAGCATCTCTGGCTATCTCGTCGACCGTCGTGACGTCGAAACCCTGTCGCTCGAACAGGGTGAGCGCTGCCTGCTGGATCTCGTGCAGCGTCCTGGTTCGTCGCCGGGCCCGCAGATCGGTGGGGGCCTCTGGCGCTGACGTGGCTGTCATTCCACGAGCGTATCCGCTGGATGCACGTTTTCGTCAGCTGGTGACAATGTGGCAGTCACTGCCACTTGGTATATGCTGCTGAAGTTCTGCACTGCGATGAGGGGGATGTGATCGTGACCGAGGATGCAATGGTCGACACCAAGGCGGCCGGCGCCGATACCCAGAAGGCCGCGAATCCCGTGCTACTCATCGGGCTGCTGCTGATCGCGACCTTCGTCGTGATCCTCAACGAGACGATCCTGAGCGTCGCCCTACCGACCCTGATGGTCGACCTCGAGATCACCGCGTCGACGGCACAGTGGCTGACCAGCGGCTTCCTGCTGACGATGGCCATCATCATCCCGACCACGGGCTTCATTCTGCAGCGCTTCCACATGCGCACGGTGTACATCGCCGCGATGAGTGCATTCACCGTCGGCACCCTGGTCGCGGCCCTCGCACCAGGATTCGAGGTGCTGATGGTGGCGCGGGTGATCCAGGCCGGCGGCACCGCACTGATGATCCCGCTGCTGATGACCACCATCTTGAACGTGGTGCCCGAGCACTCGCGTGGTCGGACCATGGGCCTGGTGTCCATCGTGATCTCGGTGGCGCCCGCCATCGGACCCACGGTGTCCGGTCTGATCCTCGAGTCGTTCGACTGGCGTGCGATGTTCTGGATCGTCCTCCCGATCGCTGCAGCGGTGCTCGTGCTGGGTGGGCTCTTCGTCCGCAACGTCACCGAGCCCCGCAAGGCTCATCTCGACTTCATCTCGGTCCCGCTGTCGGCACTCGGATTCGGTGGGTTGGTCTACGGCCTGAGCAGCATCGGCGAATCGGCGGCCGGGCACGCGCCCGTCCCGCCGTGGGTCCCGCTGGTGATCGGTGCCGTTGCGCTCGTCCTCTTCGTGATCCGGCAACAGCGGCTCGTCAGTCGCGGGTTCGCGCTACTCGATCTGCGCACCTTCAAGGTCGCCTCGTTCCGCCTCGCGGTCGGTCTGATGGGCGGCCTGATGCTGACCCTGTTCGGCGCACTGATCCTGCTGCCTCTCTACCTTCAGAACGTGCTCGACAAGAGCGTGCTGACCACCGGCCTGGTCTTGCTGCCGGGTGGTCTCGTCATGGGACTGTTGGCACCCGGTGTCGGGGCGCTGTTCGACCGCTGGGGTGCCCGTCCGCTGGTGCTGCCGGGCACGATCGCGATGAGCGTGGGTACCTGGCTGCTGGCGACGCTGAACACCACCTCGTCGCTGGCCCACGTGATCGGTGCGCACGTCATCCTCAGTGCAGGTATCGCTTTCGCCCTGACACCGCTGATGACCTCGGCCCTGGGTTCGCTCCCGCCGGAACTCTATTCACACGGCAGCGCGACCGTGAGCACGGTTCAGCAGGTTGCGGGCGCGGCAGGCACCGCCCTGTTCATCACCCTGATGACCCGCGGAACCACGTCGTCGGTGAATGATGGCGCCGACGAGGTCACCGCGTACTCCGACGGCACCCATCTTGCGTTCATGGTTGCCGGGGTGCTGTCGGTGGTGCTGATCCTGGCCGCCACGATGGTCAAGTCCACGAAGAAAACCGGCGCCGACATCTCGCAGTAGTCGGCGCCGGCTCTCGGCTTCTGAGGTAGCTGGGTTCAGGCCTCGTCGGCCTGACGCTTTTCTTTCTCGGCGTCGGCGAGCTTCTCCACCCGATCGGCCTGCGCCCGGGTAGCGGCCGCGTCTTCGCGCTTGGCGGCGGCGTCCTTCTTCTTGGCCGCGGCCGCGGCAGTCGCCTGATGCTCCGCGGCTCGGATCTTCGCCTGCTCGTCACGCTTCGCCGCGTCCACGGACTTCTTACGTTGCGCGGCCACTTCGTCCGCTTGCTTCTTGGCGGCGGCAGTGCGCTCGGCAGCCTCCTCCGCGGCTTCCTTCTTGCGCTGCTCTGCCGTCTGGCGCGCTTCGGCGACGTCTTCTTCTGCCTCCTCCCGCGCGTTCCTCTGCTCGGCGACGGCCTTGTCGCGCTTGGCCTTCAGCTCGGCGTCCGCGGCCTGACGTTTGGCCGCCGCCTGTGCATCGAGTTCTGCGGCCTTGGCCAGGGCATCGCTGCGTTCGGTGAGCGCGGCCCCGCGCTTGGCCAGAGTGGAGTCACCGAGCACACCTCCGACAGTGGCATCCAGTGCTCCCAGCGAGCGCTCGTAGAACAACCGGGCGGGAGCCTCGGCATCCCACTTGGCCACGACCTGGTCTTCAATCAGCTGCAGCGGAAAGCGGGCGATTCGGTATTGAAAACGTAGAACTGCGAACGGAATAGCGGTGACACTCATCAATGGCTCCTGGTGGTCGTGGATGGTCAGGGCAGGTCGGCCTCGTTGGACAGGCGTTCGGTCTGCCGCCTGATCCGGTCCGCCTCGGTCTGAGCGCTGGTGGCCTCGGCCGTCTTAGCTCGGTGATCGTCGGCGGCTTCGATGACGTCCTCTGCGGCGTCGCGAACGTCTCCGCGCTCCTTCGCCTGCGCCAGCGCGATCTCCCGTTCGGCGTCACGTTCGGCCTGCGTCTTCTCGCGGGTGGTCTCTGCGGCTGCGGCTTGCTCGGCGGCGTGCTTTTGCGCAGTGGCGCGTGCGTCTGCCGCGTTTTTCGCGCCTCCTGCCTCGACGCTGACCGCCGTGCGCTCCTGTGCACTCTCGATCTTCGCCTCGTTCTCTTCGGCTCGCGCCTGAGCGGCCTCGGCATCGGCGACGGCCTCGACGCTGTTCGCCCGCTTGCGCTCGGCGGCCTGCGTCTGCTCGAGCTGTCCCTCTGCGGTGAGCGAGTCGTTTCCGATCACGGCGCCGGCAACTTCCTTCGCCTTGCCCTTGACCGAATCGATGAGACCCTTGCGGGCCTCGTCGGCCTTGTTGTGCTCCGTCATGTTCAGCTCCCTCTCGAGAAAGAATCTCGTCGACTCGCGGTGAATCAGCGGTTCTGTTGTCCGGGTCCAGTGGTTCCACAGGTAGAACGTGTTCAAACGCAGATGTGACGGGTGACTCGGCGACCATCGCGCGGTCCCGTCGTGCCCGATGTCCGATTCGCCGGTAGTGTGCGCTGCTAATCTCCTACGCGTTGACCTGCCACACGACTTCTTCAAACCTCGAGGACTTGCCATGGCCAGCACGACAGAATCCCGCGACCACTCCACCCCGGTCACCACCGGGCCCCCGAAGGTCGCTGTCAATTGGCCCGTCTTCATCGGTTCGGGCGTCGGCATCATGGGAATCATCATCTGGGCGCTGATCGACCAGGAGGGCGCGGATGAGGTCATCGGCACCGCGGTGTCCTGGGTGGCGACCAACCTCGGCTGGTTCTACATCCTGCTGGTCACCGTTGTCCTTGTGTTCGTGCTGTGGGCCGCCATGTCCGCGGTCGGCCGGGTGAAACTCGGTCCTGACCACTCGAAGCCGGTGTACAACCTGTTCTCCTGGACCGCGATGCTGTTCGCGGCCGGAATCGGCATCGATCTGATGTTCTTCTCGGTGGCCGAGCCGATCACCCAGTACCTGGCGCCGCCGGTGGGGGACGGGGAAACCGCGGAGGCCGCCCGGCAGGCCCTGGCGTGGACGCTCTTCCACTACGGCATCATCGGCTGGGCGCTCTATGCACTGATGGGTATGGCGCTCGGGTACTTCGCCTACCGTCACAATCTGCCGCTGAGCATCCGTTCCGCGCTGTATCCGATCTTCGGCAAGCGCGTCGAGGGAGGGCTCGGCAACTTCGTCGACATTGCGGCTCTGCTGGGGGCGATCTTCGGGCTGGCGACAAGTCTGGGCATCGGGGTCGCCCAGCTCAACGTCGGACTGGATGAACTGTTCGGCATCCCGAAGGGCAACCTCGCACAGGCCGGTCTCATCGCCGTCGCCGTGGTGATCGCGACATTGTCGGCCGTCGCCGGCATCGACAAGGGCGTTCGCCGGCTCTCCGAACTCAACGTGATCGTCGCCATCGGCCTGATGCTGTTCATCCTGATCGCCGGATCGACCGCATACCTCTTCGACGGCATCGTGCAGAACGTCGGTGATTTCGCGAGCCGCTTCCCGGGCATGACCCTCAACACCTTCGCCTACGACCGGCCCGACGAATGGCTCTCGTCGTGGACGCTGTTCTTCTGGGCCTGGTGGATCGCGTGGGCACCTTTCGTCGGACTCTTCCTGGCCCGGATCTCCCGCGGCCGCACGATCCGGCAGTTCGTGCTCGGCACCCTCACCGTGCCGTTCCTGTTCATCCTGGTGTGGATCTCGATCTTCGGTAACAGCGCGATCGAGGTGGTGCGCGGCGGCAACGCCGAGTTCGGGGAGACCGCGGTGTCGGCCCCTGAGCAGGCCTTCTACGGGTTGCTCGACGAGTACCCGGCCGCGCCCCTGCTGATCGTGATCGCCACCCTCACCGGGCTGTTGTTCTACGTCACCAGCGCTGATTCCGGCGCGCTCGTCATGTCGCACTTCTCGTCGCGCATGACCGACAACGAGTCGGACGGACCCGCGTGGGTGCGGATTTTCTGGGCCGCGGCGACCGGACTGCTGACCCTGGCGATGCTCATGATCGGCGGCATCACCACGCTGCAGAACGCGACCATCATCATGGGCATCCCGTTTGCGCTGGTCATGGTCTTCATCATGCTCGGTCTGTTCAAAGCGCTTCAGGTGGAACGTAATTGGGCCGCCTCCGCCCGCTTGTCCCTGCCGAAGGCACTGTCCACCCGGGGATCCGGCGGCACCGCACTGCACTGGCGGCAGCGCATCGAACGCTCGGTCCGGTACCCGGACGTCGAGGCGGCGGAACGGTACGCCACGACGGTCGTGGGGCCGGCCCTGGGCGAGGTCGCCGAAGAACTCACCGCCGCCGGCAGACAGGCAACCGTCGGCGAGCAGGTCGTCGATACCTGTGGCATCCACGCCTACCATCTCGACGTCGCGTTCGACGGTGAGCGCCCGTTCCACTACCAGGTGTATCCGACCGAACACCTCATCCCGCAGTACGGCCGGCTGCCGAGCAGCCCCACCAAGTTCTTCCGTCTGGAGGTGTTCTCGGCAGATGGCAGCAACGGATTCGACGTCTTCGGGTTCACCAAGGACCAGCTCATCAGCAACGTGCTAGACCACTACGAACGGCATCTCGAGTTCTTGCACCGGTCTGTAGGTGCCGATTCGACCGCGGTCGACGCCGAGCCTGTGCTCGACTGGTCGCAGGACTTCGAATCCATCCCCACCGAGGACGACGACGTGACAGCACGGAAAGAGGACGCATGACCGCTCAGACCCTGTTCATCGACGGTACGTGGGAGGCCGCGGCCGATGGCGGCACCCGGGACATCGAGTGCCCGGCGGATCGAAGTCTTGTGGGAACGGTCAGCGAGGCCTCCCGCGAAGACACCGAACGTGCCATCGCCGCTGCGCGTCGAGCCTTCGACGACGGCCGGTGGTCATCGGTACCCGCCCCCGACCGTGGGGCCTTCCTGCTGCGCGTGGCAGGGGCTCTGCGCGAACGCAAGGCCGAGTTCGCACGCGCGGAATCTCTCGACACCGGAAAACGACTGGTGGAGTCGGAGATCGACATCGACGACATCACCGCGTGCTTCGAGTACTTCGGGCGCGCCGCCGCGCAGGACGCCGGACGGCTGGTGGATGCGGGCAGCGACACGGTCGTCAGCCGCGTCCAGTACGAACCGGTCGGCGTCTGCGGCATGATCACGCCGTGGAATTATCCACTGCTGCAAGCCGCGTGGAAGATGTCGCCTGCACTGGCCGCCGGGTGCACGTTCGTTCTCAAACCTGCGGAGCTGACCCCGCACACCGCGATCCTGATGATGCGGGTCTTCGACGACCTCGGTCTGCCTGCCGGGGTGGCGAACCTCGTCACCGGCGCGGGCCCCGGCGCAGGGGCTCCGCTCTCGGAACACCGCGACGTCGACATGGTCTCGTTCACCGGGGGACTGGTCACCGGAAAGGTCATCGCTGCGGCGGCAGCGGCCACCGTGAAGAAGGTGGCCCTCGAGCTCGGCGGCAAGAACCCGAACGTCATCTTCGCCGACGCCGACTTCGATGCTGCGGTGGACAACGCCCTCAACGGAGCCTTCGTCCATTCCGGGCAGGTGTGTTCGGCAGGGGCCCGCATCGTGGTGCAGGACAGCATCGCGGAGAAGTTCACCGATGCACTTGTCGCCCGGGCCGAGAAGATCAGGCTCGGCGGGCCGTTCGACGACAACGCCGAGACGGGTCCGCTGATCTCGGCGGCCCACCGCGACAAGGTGGACGCATACATACAGAAAGGCGTCGCCGAAGGTGCGCGCCTGCGGTGCGGCGGCACGTTCGGCGCCGGTACATCGGGGGATTCGGACCTCGACGCGGGCTATTACTACACGCCGACGATCCTCGATCAGGTCCGCCGCGGGATGTCGGTGGTGATCGACGAGGCGTTCGGCCCGGTGGTCACCGTCGAGACGTTCACCGACGAAGAGGACGCGATCGCGATTGCGAACGACACCGACTACGGCCTCGCCGGCGCGGTGTGGACCCAGGACGCAGGCAAAGCCCAACGGGTCGCGAATCGGTTGCGGCACGGCACCATCTGGATCAACGACTATCACCCGTACCTGCCCCAGGCAGAGTGGGGCGGTTTCGGTCACTCCGGCGTGGGTCGCGAACTCGGACCCAATGGTCTCGATGAGTACCGCGAGGCCAAACACGTCTACCAGAACATCGCGCCAGCGGTCACCGGTTGGTTCGAGAACAACTCTCAGGGGAGCATCTGATGAGCGCCGAGCGGACATTCGACTATGTGGTGATCGGCGGCGGGTCTGCCGGATGCGCTGTCGCCGCCAGATTGTCGGAGGACCCGTCGGTCAGCGTGGCGCTGATCGAGGCCGGGCCGGACGACCGCGACGTCCCTGAGGTCCTGCAGCTCGATCGGTGGATGGAACTACTCGAATCCGGTTACGACTGGGACTATGTCGTCGAACCGCAGGAGAACGGTAACTCGTTCCTGCGGCACGCACGGGCCAAGGTGATGGGCGGATGTTCCTCGCACAACTCGTGTATCGCGTTCTGGCCGCCCGCCGAGGACATCGACGAATGGGAATCGGTCCACGGCGCAACAGGCTGGAACAAAGAGACGGCCTGGCCGCTCGTCAAGCGCCTGGAGACCAACGAGGACGCCGGCCCCGATTACCCGCACCACGGGGACAGTGGCCCGGTGCACCTGATGAACGTCCCGCCTGCCGACCCCTGCGGCGTCGCCCTGCTCGAGGCCTGCGCGCAGACCGGGCTACCCACCACCAAGTTCAACACAGGTGCCACGGTGGTGCAGGGCGCCAACTTCTTTCAGATCAACAGACGCGCGGACGGAACCCGCTCGTCGTCGTCCGTCTCCTACATCCACCCGATCTCCGACCGTCCGAACTTCACCTTGCTCACCGGGCTGCGTGCCAAGAAGCTGATGTTCGACGGGCGGCAGTGTGTCGGCGTCGAGGTGGTGGACGGACAGTTCGGACGCACGCACGTCGTCCGGGCGAACGCCGAGGTGGTGCTCTCGGCGGGCGCGGTGGACTCCCCGAAGTTGTTGATGCTCTCAGGAATAGGGCCGGCAGATCACCTGCGGGAGATCGGGATCGACGTACTGGTCGACTCGCCCGGTGTCGGGTCCAACCTGCAGGATCATCCCGAGGGTGTCATCTCCTGGGAGGCGAAGCGGCCGATGACCGAGACCTCCACCCAGTGGTGGGAGATCGGGATCTTCGACACCATCGATGCCGGGCGTGATCGCCCCGACCTGATGATGCATTACGGGTCGGTGCCCTTCGACATGCACACGGTGCGGCAGGGCTATCCGACCTCCGAGAACGTCTTCGTACTGACCCCGAACGTCACACACGCACGGTCTCGCGGGACCATCCGACTGCGCACAAGGGACTTTCGGGACAAGCCTCTCGTCGACCCGAAGTACTTCACCGATCCCGATGGCTATGACATGCGCATCATGATCGCCGGGATCCGGCGCGCCCGCGAGATCGTCGCGCAACCGGCGATGGCGGAGTGGGCAGGCGACGAGCTCTTCCCCGGCGTGGATGTGCAGTCCGACGAGGATCTCGCCGAGTACATCCGGCTCACCCACAACACCGTCTATCACGTCGCGGGGAGTGTTCGGATGGGCGCGGTCGACGACGCCGAGTCGCCGCTCGACCCCGAGCTCCGGGTCAAGGGCGTCGACGGATTGCGCGTCGCCGACGCCTCGGTGTTTCCCGAGCACACCACCGTCAACCCGAACATCACGGTCATGATGGTCGGCGAGCGGTGCGCCGATCTGATCAAGGCGGCGCGGGCTCGCTAGGGAGCTCCGCGGTCGCGTCCGGCAGCAGCGTCGGCAACGGCCGAATCACCGTCGCGCAGTTCGAGCTCTGTCAGGAACGGATCGATCGCGTCCTCGATCGCCCGGTTGTAGAGCACAGGTTGCTGCCCCGGATTGGCGTGCCCGGTGCCCGGCATGCGAACGACCAGCAGCCGCCCGTCGGGGCCGCCGGTGTGCTCGAACAGTGCCCGCTGGCTGTAGTCGACGTCGACCACGGGATCAGCGTCGCCGAAGGTCGGCCGGAGGAAGACGAACGCCGGGCTGTTGTCGCCGGAGGTCAGGGTCTCCAGGTCGTCTTGAGCGCCGGAGGCGACGATGGCACGGAACTGCGACTCGATCAGACCGTTGCTGGCGGTGTTCTTCGACAAGATCTTCTTGTGCATCACCTCGTCGACGACGTGGGTGAGTTCGCCCAGGTCGACGAACCGATTGTGGCCGGACGACGGGAACAGGTAGCGATCCTTGCGTGCCACGGTCTCGACCAGCAGTCGCAGCGATCGACTCTCCCGGGCACCGGGTAGCCAGCCCATCCAGCGCAGCATGTCCTCCCCGGCGTCTCGGCTCTGCGCGCGGACGGCGTGCAGATTGATCGGTGTGCAGTCGAGGATGACGGCCTTCAACTCGAGGTCGGTGTCCTCGGCGATGTGCTCGGCGACTTCGAGTGCGATGATCCCGCCCATACTGTGGCCGGCCAGCACGATCCGGTCGACTCCTTCACGCAGGGCATGCTGGGCGATGATCCTGCTGATCACCGCGGTGTCGAGACCGGAGTTGTCGTACTGCACCGCCCAGACCTGACCGATCCTGGTGAACGAGGGCAGTGCCATGGCCGTGGCGCTCGCGTCGAGATTGCCGAGGCCGACGAGGTCGACGACTGCGGTGTCCTGGTCGAGCGGGTCCTGCGCGTCGTAGATGTGGTGTACCTGCGGGTGCGTCGACGCCAGCCGGGCGCGCTCGGGTGCGACGTCGTACACCCAATACTGGGTGCACACGATGACCACGGCCAGTAGCGCGACACCGAGCTGCACAACGGAGCGGCGAGGTGTTCTGCCTCCGCCCGATCGGGTCTCACGCAGCCGCTCTTTGCGGCGGTCATCGTCCCAGTCGGTGACCGTCCGCGGAGCGGGGCGGAGGTCGTAAGCCATTGCGCTCCAGTCTAGGCGCGCGGGCGGTGGGCGTATCCGGCCGAAGGCCGGGCGTCCGCTCTGGCCGCTGCCAATACAGTGGCCCCATGACAGATGGTTGCTGTTCGCCGAGCGGCGGCCCGGCCGAGAATGCTCCAGCAGAGAACGAAACCGCCGCTGCTGTGCACTCTCGCGCGAACCCGACGGCGTCCGAATCGCTGATCACCGTGCCGGCTCAGACGTTCCGGATGGGCGACGACTCGCAGTGGGCTTACCCCGCGGACGGGGAGGGGCCGGTGCATGAGGTGTCGCTGTCGGCGTTCCGGCTCGACCGGTACGCGGTGACCAATGCTCGCTTCGCCGAGTTCGTCGCCGCGACCGGATGGCGTACCGACGCCGAGAAGTACGAGTGGTCGTTCGTGTTCGACGGCTTCCTGCCCGCTGACTTCCCGCCCACCCGCGGGGTCGAGGGCACCCCGTGGTGGCGGCAGGTGTTCGGTGCGGATTGGAACCATCCAGAAGGTCCTCAGTCCGACATCGACGACCGGCCGGATCACCCGGTGGTGCATGTCTCGTGGAACGATGCCCGCGCGTTCTGTGCCTGGTCGGGTACCCGGTTGGCGACCGAGGCCGAGTGGGAGGCGGGCGCGCGGGGCGGATTGGCGGGCATGCCGTTTCCGTGGGGTGATGAGCTCGAACCCGCAGGGATGCACCGGATGAACGTCTTCCAAGGCGTGTTCCCGGGCGAGAACACCGCGGCGGACGGGTTTGTCGGCACCGCTCCGGTCGACGCGTACGAGCCGAACGGGTACGGGCTGCACAACATGACGGGCAACGTGTGGGAGTGGTGCTCCGACTGGCGCGACCCCGCGTACTACGCGCATTCACCCGCGGTGAGTCCGACTGGGCCGAGCACCGGATCGGAACGTGTTCAACGCGGCGGTTCTTACCTGTGTCACGCGTCGTACTGCCGCCGGTATCGGGTGTCGGCGCGGATCGGCAGCGCGCCCGACAGCTCTTCGGGCAACGTCGGATTCCGGGTTGCTGCCGACGTCTGACCCCCGTCCGAGCCGGGGGGCCCACGTCAGTGGGTGAGGTACACCTTGACGAGGGTGATGATCGTGGCCACCGCCGCCACCCCGACCCCGGATGCGATTGTGCGCCAAGATACTTTGCTCGATTGCAAGCGCTCGACAACGAGTCCGAGAAATCCGATCCGGACGATGATGATGGCTGCTGCGCACAGCTGGGCGCCGGGCGGGTCGAACAACTCGATCACCTCGAACGACCCGACCACCAAGATGATGAACGGTAGCGTCCCCGAGGTGATGATCGGGAACGCATCGCGCAGTGCCGCAGCGACGTCCATCTTCGACGGCTCCGGGCCGTCCGTCTCGCCCGGTCGTCGGGCCGTGATGCCGTGGGACAACCATTCGGCGAACACGTGCGCAAAGAACGTCGACACCGTGGTGCCCAGCACCAGCCAGGCCGCCTGCCTGTTCTCGACCGCGTGCGACTCGGAGACCACCACGACCGACAGCACGAGGATGTTGCCGTAGGCAAACGCCGATATCCGGCGCGCGGCACGGGCAGGCGGCAACCTGCGGCCACCGTCGCGGCGGGTCAGCGACGTGAAAAACCCGGGTTCTCTCACGATCTGGTGGTCCTTGTCGTCCGAGTGCTGCTGTGGCGAGGACGCGTACTGCCGCCCCGGTTGATGTCGACACATCGTACAAAGATCGGGCCGTTAGACCCGCAGTATTGTGCGGCGCGCGCCCGTGTTGTCCCTGGACGTCCGTATCATCGCGCCATGGACCCCGATGTCGCCCGCGAAGCCCTCGCGACCGAACGCGCCGAGGCCGCGGAGTTGATCGAGACGATGTCGGTTCGCCTGCGGTCGGTGGTGGAGGCCGGAGCCGGCGAGAGCTCCGACGACGAACACGATCCGGAAGGATCGACCTTGGCCTTCGAGCGCGGCCAGCTCGTCGCGCAGATCGAGAGATCGAAGGCGCTGGTCCTCGACATCGACGCTGCCCTGCTCCGGGTCGACGACGGCACCTACGGCATCTGTGAACAGTGTGGATCCGCGATCGCCGAGGCCCGGCTCGAGGCACTTCCCGCAGCGCGGCTGTGCATCACCTGCGCTTCGGCTGCGGACTCGTCGCGGCGCTGGGGGATACGCTGACGACCGGAGACTGCGGCGGCGCGCCGCGACGACCATTCGTGAAGACGGGGGGATCATGAGCACGTTTCAGAAGATCGCAGCAGTGGTGAACACGGGATTCAGGGTCGTCGCCCGTATTCCCGTGCTCGACAAGATCATCGGTAAGGCGATCACCACCATCACCTACACCGGTCGGAAGTCGGGCAAGACCTTCTCCATCCCGGTCGCATACAAACGTTCCGGCGACGACGTGATCATCGGGGTCGCGATGCCCGACAAGAAGACCTGGTGGCGCAACTTCTCCGGCGCCGGCGCGCCGATCTCGATCGAGCTCGACGGCGTCGATCGACCCGGGCACGGGGTGAGCCGCCGCAACGACAAAGGTGAGGTCTCGGTGAAGGTGACGCTGAATCCGTCCCTCTGAGAAAGCTTTACCCGCCGGGTAATCGCCGGACCCGGGCCGGACGGTGCAGCCTTGTCCCATGGACGGACGAGCGCACGAGACCACAACAGTTCCCGACCAGCCGGCGATCCTGCGCCACGCATTTGCCGTCGCGGCCGCCGGACGTATCGCCTGGGGCGTTGCCGCGCTGGTGTCGCCGGGAGCGACCCTTCGGGCCGCTGGAGTCCCCGAATCACAGTCGCCGGAGGTCGACTACCTGACGCGGGTATTCGGTGCCCGGGCATCGGCCATCGGACTCGGCTACCTCACGGGAGATTCGGCGGCGAGAGTCCGGTGGCAGCGGCTCGGGATGCTGGTCGATTCCCTCGACACGATCAGTGGCCTGACCGCGTTGCGGAGTATCGACGACGCACCGCGGCGCCGAGCGGCCGCACTCCTGGTGGCGATCACCGGCACCTATGCCGCACTCGGGGTTGCCGGCTCGGTCCACGCGTTGCTGTCAGGGTGCCGGCTCAGCTGAACGTGCAGCCGTTGACCGGTTTGTCGGCGAAACGGTCCATCAGGTAATCGATCACCCCGTTGGTGACGATGCCGTCGATGACCTCGGGCCCGAAATGGTTGGGAATGACCAGTCCCGGCCCGATCGGGGGTAGTTCGTTGGTGCGGAACGTGACGTCGGCGCCGCCGTCGCACCAATTCGTGGCGAGCGCCTTCACCTGGTTGTGAGGGATGGTGTCGTCGTTGATGCCGGCGGTGACCAAGACGGGCGTGCTCGGCGTCAGGGTTCCGATTCGTTGCTGCTCGAATATGGGTGCGGCCTCGGGGATGGTCTCGAGATTCGCCAGCAATGATCGGCCGTCTCTGGTCAGCGAGCTCGTCCGCAGGAAGGGGTGCTTGAGGATCACATCACCGATGCACTCGGTGCTCAGTTGATCGAGCATCACCTGACCCGCTGGTGATGTGCGTTCGCGCAGGGGCTTTTCCAGGGCAGGATGCCGCGCGACGAAGCCGTTGATGGCGAAGCCGATCGCGCCGCCGATGAGGTTTCCGTCGTCGATCTTGGTCAGCACGGCGAGTAGATCAGCGGGTGGCGCACCCGACCAGGTCCCCTTGAGATTCAACTCGGGTGCGTAGGTCGGCTGGAGTTCGGCTGCGGCGGCGGTGGCACCGCCACCCTGTGAGTAGCCCCAGAACGCGATCGGCGTCTGGGGTCCGCTGCCGCTGATCGCGTTCGCGGCCCGAGCTGCGTCGAGCACCGCGTGTGCCTCTTCGATGCGGTTGACATAGGTGTGGACGCCAGGGGTGCCCAACCCGATGTAGTCGGTGACGAAGACCCTGGCTCCCAGGGCATTCCACCTGGCCGCAGCCGGAGCTTCCTGATTCGCGGACAGCGACAGCTGATCGGGGTTCAGGAGTAGGCCGGTGGAAAACGCCAGGGACGGCGCGCAGTGGTCGCCCTGGCCCATGGTGCCGGGTGCGATGACGACGGTCGGCCGTTCGCCACCGCCCTGCCACGGCTGGGTCGAATCGATGAAGGTTCCGGTCACCACGGTGGGATCCCCGGTCTCCAGCTGCGAGGTGTACATCACGCGCTTCGCCGAACCCGGCCACGGGCCGTTGAGTCCGGGGACGGACACGAGCAGCGGCATGGGTTCGGTGCGAACCACCGAACCGGGTGTGCTCGAGACGTCCGCGGGTGGTTGGTAGAACGCGGTCACCGGCGCCGCGGTCGCTTGCGGGACTGCGGTGTTCAGGCCGACTGCGGTCGTGATCGACAGCAACACGGCGAGTATGCCTGCCCTGCCGCGCCGGCGACGCGGCGGCCGGTTGGAGTTCGAGACGTCGTTGGTCATGGTCTTTCCTGTTCGCGGTCAGCGTGTGCAGATGTCGGTCGATCACCCGTGGCCGTCATATCGCGACACCCACGTCGCGGACGACTATCTGGTCGAGAGCTCGCTCGGCCACCGCAGCGATGGTCATCGACGGGTTGCAGGCCGCGGAGTTACCCGGCATCAGGGCGCCGTCGAGAACATAGAGCCCGGGTTGGCCGTGTACCCGGCCCTCGAGGTCGCAGACCGATCCCATGCTCGCCCCACCGAGGGGATGCCAGGTGGAGGGGAACGCCAGGTTGGTATCGGTGAGAATGCCTGCCGGCCCGGCGATCTTGCGTACCGCGGGTCCGATGTGCCCGTTCTGGACGGCCGAATCGGCGTCTGTCGGCCAGCGCAGTCGAGCGTCGTCGCCCGCGGAGTCGTAGTAGAACCGGCCACGCCCCCGGCTGACCCCGTAACCGACCATCATCGTGCTGCGGGCGTCGAACGACAACGGTGGCACGGAGGCCTGGATGACGGTGAACGCCGATTCCGGGTTGTCCCAGTTCTTGCTGCCGTAGACGACCGGGCCACCCTGCGGCGCCCCGAACTCGGTCTCGAGGTTGGTCCAGACGTAGATCCGGTCGGCGTTCGAGCCCCAGTTGCCGCCCAGATCGTCGGGCATGTCGGGGATCTGACCTTTGGCGGCAGCACGCATCAGCAGCTTGGTGGTGTTCATGCTGCCCGCTGCCATGATCAGCGCCTTGGTGGTCAGGATCTTGTTCTCGAGCACCTTTCCGGAGGTGTCGGTCCGTTCGACGTGGACGATCCACCGGCCGTCCTTGGCCCGCTCGACGTCGGTGACCTGGTGCAGCGTCTGTACCGTCGCGAGTCCGGTCGCCTCCGCTGCGGCGATGTAGGTGACGTCCACCGAGTGCTTACCGCCGTTGTTGACCCCGAGTGCGCCGGATCCGTTCGAATACGACGGCTTCATCTTTCCGGCGACCTCGTCGAGGGCGAAGTTCCAGTCGATCGGCATCGGGATCTTCGACACCGGGAGTCCGGCTCGCCGGACATTGTCGGCGAACACTCTCGGTGCCCGATAGTTCGGGCTCGCGATCAGTTCGTCCGGAGCGACCTGCAGTTGCAGCATCTGGGCGACACGCGGGTAGTGGACCCGGTTCATCAGCGCCCAGTCGAGCTCCTGTGGGAAGTGCGTGTTGAACACGGCTTCGACGGGCTGCAGCGTCATCCCCTGGTAGACCAGGGACCCACCCCCGACCCCCGCTGCGCACAACGTGGTCATGTTGTCGCCGACCACGGCTTCGAGGAGCCCGACGTACGGGTCGAACACCGCGGGTTTGCCGAAGAGCTGCGGGGCGGACTTGTGCCAGAGAATGCGCTTGTCCGGGGAGGTTGCGTCGGGGAAGGTGTTGGCGTTCGGGCCTGTGGGCCAGCGTTTTCCGCGCTCGAGCACCGTCACCGGAACACCGGCCTGCGCCAGGCGCAGGGCCGCGACCCCGCCACCGAAGCCGGACCCGATGACCACCGCACGGTGGTCTTCGCGGGTCAGCGGGATCGCGGAGGGATTCGGCGCCGCTTGCGCGAGCACCCGAGAGCCGGCCAGCGCAACACCCGCGGCTGCCGCACCGGTCAGAAAGGTGCGGCGTTTGATGGCAGAAATGACATGACCCCCATTGGCTGTCGTACTCCACTGCGTCCGGAGACCCTGGTGATCCCGACCCCCGCAGCGTGCTCAAACCTAGACACTCGGAGCGTAGAGTGTCAAGAATTACTGTGCGACCTCGATTGTGTCCGGTGTCACGACGGTGATCACGGGTATGAGGGCAGCGCAGGCCCGAGCCAGCGCGTCAGGAACTGTCGTAGATCGTCATCGGAATGGACCGACTCGTCGTCGAACAGGACGACGGACAGCCCCAGGCGCAGTGCGATCTCGACGATGTCGTCGAGGTTTGCCTGCACGGCTGCATTGCGTGCGGCCAAGGGCGAGAGGAGCTCGTGCGCAATGGGTCTGGCTCGGGTCATCATCCCGGTGTCGAACACGGGGTTGCCTTCACCGGCCGTCAACAGCGTGGCGAGGAGCTGATCGTCACGGACGAGTGCACGACCGCTGACGATCAGTTCGACGATGTACTCGACCGGTGACTCGATCGATTCCATTCGAGATCGGATGGCGGAGAGGATCTCCAGGGCGACTCCGGCGACCGCCTGCGACACCAGATCCTCGCGCGACCCGAAGATCGAGTAGACGGTCTGTCGGGAGACCCCGGCGGCCGACGCGACCGCAGCGATGTTCACCGCCTCGAATCCGCCGCTCCCGATCAGGCCGAGAGTGGCATCGAGGATCTTCTGGCGTGACCGCATCCGGTCATTATCAACCACGTCGGGCCGGGTGAGAGGATGGTCGGGTGGATGTGCGGGTGCGAAACAACGTGACGATCACCGGCGTGGACGACGCCCCGACCGTGATGCTTGCGCACGGCTTCGGATGTGACCAGCATCTGTGGCGCCTGGTCACCGCGCAGTTGGAGCAGCATTTCCGGGTCGTCCTGTTCGATCACGTGGGGTCTGGTTCGTCTGATCCGGCGGCCTGGGACGCGCAGCGCTATGCCTCACTCGATGGGTATGCGCAGGACGTGCTCGAGCTCGTCCGAGACCTGGATCTGCGTGACGTCGTGTTCGTCGGTCACTCGGTGGCCGCCATGATCGGGGTGCTGGCCGTGGCGGCGGATCCGAGCCGCTTCTCGAAGTTGGTGTTGCTGACGCCCTCACCGCGTTATCTCGACGACGAGGGGTACCGCGGCGGCTTCACCAGGGGCGACATCGACGAACTGCTCGAATCCCTGGAGAGCAACTATCTGGGATGGTCGCGGCAGATGGCGCCGGCGATCATGGGAACCCCGGAGCGCCCGGAACTCGGCGACGAACTGACCGAGAGCTTCTGCCGCACCGACCCCTCCCGCGCCCGCGTGTTCGCGCGCACCACCTTCCTGTCCGACAACCGGGCCGACCTCGCTCGCGTGAGGGTGCCGACCCTGGTGATCGAATGTGCCCACGACTCGCTGGCTCCTCGCGAGGTCGGCGCCTACGTCACCGAGCACATCGCGGGGAGTCGACTGGTGACCCTCGATGCCACCGGACACTGTCCGCAGCTCAGTGCGCCGGACGCAACCGCGGACGCGATCACGGCATTCGCCAGGTGATCGGTGGCACCGGTGGTTCCGACGAGCTCGAAGACCTCTTCGAAAACGCACCGTGCGGCTTTTTGTCGATGTCGCCGGAAGGCCGCATCGGCAGGGTCAACAGGACCCTGTGCGGATGGTTGGATCGTTCGCCGAGCTCGCTGATCGGTACACAGTTCACGACGATCCTCAGCGCAGGCGGCCGGATCCACTACGAAACCCACTTCCGCCCGGTGCTGCAGATGAGTGGACAACTCGACGCGATCTCGGTCGATCTGGTGCGCGCCGACGATTCTCGGCTGCCGGTCTTCGTCGATGCCAACGCGAAGACCGACGCCGCCGGCAATGTGGTCCTGATCCGGGTCACCGTGCAGGATGCCCGCGAAAGGCGTTCGTACGAACAGGAACTCCTCTCCGAACGGCGACGGGCCGAGCGCGAGCGTGCGCGGGTGGGGGTTCTCGCCGCCACCCTGCAGCGCGCGATGCTACCCCCGTCCCTGTCCCCGCCGGACGGCCTGGAAGCCGCTGCGTACCATCACCCGGCCTCCTCCGACGATGTCGGCGGTGACTTCTACGATCTGTTCCCGCTGTCCTCCACCCAGTGGGGATTCTTCCTGGGAGACGTGTCGGGCAAGGGCGCCGCCGCGGCTGCGGTGACGTCGCTGACCCGCTACACCCTGCGCGCGGCGGCGGTGTACGACGCCGATCCGGTTGCCGTGCTGCACAACCTCGATACCGTCTTGAGCCACGAATACCACGGCGACGACCCCCATTTCTGCACCGTGATCTTCGGGGTGCTGACCATCCGCGAGGGCGAGGCCGACCGCGGTGGGGGATGGGACGTCGAGCTGGCCAGTGGCGGCCACCCACCGGCCCTGCTGTTGCGGGCCGACGGCACGGCGCGGCAGATCAGCACCGCGGGCGGTCAGTTCGTCGGAATCCTCACTGATCCCACGTTCGTCTCCGCGCGAGTGCGACTCGGTGCGGGCGACACCCTGGTCCTCTACACCGACGGGCTCACCGAAGCCCGCACCGGCGTCGGCACTGCGCGATACGACGACGACGGTGCGCTGCTCGAGTTCGCGAACGCGCAGGCCCCGGCCTCTGCTGCGGACGTCGTGGCGGCGCTCGAACGACTACTCGCCGGTTTCGGGTCGGGTCTCGACGACGACACCGCGATACTTGCGCTGGGTGTTCCGGCCGATGAGTGAATCCGGGTCGCCCCGGCGGTCTCACGGCCGGTGAGTGCGGCCTGCTGGACGAATGGCGCGCGTGCCTGCGGGCGTAATCTGGGCCGATGACCTCCGAGAAAGAGCGCCCCGACTCCGACGAGCCCACCGAAGAACCGAAAGGCGGGCGGCCGGGCCCTGTCGACGAGGGCGGCACAGGCGGGATGGCGACCCGCGAGGTCGCGCCGGAGATCGTGCACAAGAAGGGCAGAAAAGACTGACAGCTGCCCCGACCTGCATCACTGCGCCATCGTGAACGCAGTAGCGTTCGGGCATGACTCAAGTGTTCGCGTCGGTGCTGGAGGTCGGTACTGCCCGGATCAGATCGATCCCGGGCGGTTCACTGATCTTGCAAATCGTGTCGGATCTCGCCCGCAGTGAGATCGCCGACCGGGCGATGACCCTTGCGGGGCAGGCCTTCACCTCGATACTCCCCGTGATGATCCTGCTGTCCGCGATCCCGGGCAAGGGCGTTCTCGACGACGCGCTCGCGGGGTACGACCTCACCTCCGGCGACCTGGCGCTCGGTTCCTCGGGCAAGCAGGATGCCGCCGTGACCTTCGGGGTGCTCGGTGCGGTGATGACTCTCGTGAGTGCTACGTCGTTTTCTCGCGCCCTGGACCGGATGTACTCCCGGGTCTGGGGAGTACCGAGGCTGTCGCTGAAACAGAGCTGGCGTTGGCTGGTCGTCATCGTCGCCGTTGCGATCGGCGTCGCGATCCAGACAGTGCTGCCCTCGCTCCGCGACGTCTGGTCGGTCCGGGCGGCCGTCGACTTCGGTGTGGAATTGGCGCTCGGGTACATGCTGTGGGCTGTCCTGTGGTTCGGGATCGCCTGGCTGCTCACCTCGGGCCGGGTCAACACGCGGTGCCTGCTGCTCAACGCCGGCATCACGGCCGCGGGGCTCACCGTACTGGTCGTCGCGACGCATATCGGGATGTCTCGGGTGCTGGCGTCGGCGACGAACCAGTTCGGCATCCTCGGCGTCATCTTCACGGTGATCAGCTGGCTCTTTGTCTTTTCGGCGATCGTCATCGCGGCGACCGTGATCGTGCACGCATTGTTCGTCGAAGAGGGTGTGGTCGGACGGTGGCTTCAGGCCGCCGGCACGCACGGCCCCCGGGTTGACCCGCCGCAGGCGGTGGCCATCGACTGAGGAAAGTCGGCAGACGAAAAAGCCGCCGGCCAGATGGTCGGCGGCTTTCTCGATGCCAGGGACGGTGCCCGCCAATGCGCCTCTCGGCAAGTGGCCGCTCTCGGCGGCTTATGGGGTGGTACCCGGGGCTTGATCCGGACACCGTCAGACCGTTCAACCGGACGATCGAGGGATCTATTCCCTTGTGGTCGTGGTCTTCGAAAGTGGCCCGAGATGGACCGCTCCCAGCGAACTCACAGGGTATGTGCAGGTCGCGCGGGGCCTGCGTGGATACCAATGGATACACACGACAGCAGCCCCTGAAGGAGTAAACGATGAGCAAGCGCCGGATGTTCGGTCGCGACCCCGAGGTGCACGAGCACGACCTCGGCCTTTCCCATGACATGAAGACGATGTCGCGCCGCGGGGCCCTGGCGCTGTTCGGCGCGGCAGGCGCCACCGCCGCTCTCGCCGCGTGCGGTTCCTCGTCGACGTCGTCCTCGTCGACGGCCACCGCAGGTACGGCCACCTCGACCGCAACAGCGGTGGGTGAGTGCGTGGCCGCAGCACCCGGCGAAACCGCGGGACCGTACCCGGGCGACGGGTCGAACGGCCCCAACGTCCTGGTCGAATCGGGCATTGTCCGCAAGGACATCACCAGTAGTTTCGGTACGTCGATGGGTAGGGCCGAGGGCGTCCCGGTCACCATCACGATGGCGTTGCAGGATCTGACGAAGAACTGCGATCCGGGTGCCGGTATGGCCGTCTACCTCTGGCACTGCGACCGCGATGGTGAGTACTCGCTGTACGGGAAGGCGATCACCGACCAGAACTATCTGCGCGGTGTGCAGGTCGCCGGCGCCGACGGCACGGTGTCGTTCACCTCGATCTTCCCGGCCGCGTACTCGGGCCGGTGGCCCCACATCCACTTCGAGGTCTACGACTCCCTGGACGTCGCGATCGCGGGAGAGAACGCTCGGCTCACCTCGCAGATCGCGCTGCCGCAGGAAGCCTGCGACGCGGTCTTCGCCGGTGCGGAAGGGTACGAGAACAGCGTCACCAACATGACCCGCACCACCCTGTCCTCGGACAACGTCTTCGGTGACGGCTGGGATGCCGAACTCGCCACCGCGACCGGCAGTGTCGCCGGCGGCTACGACATCGCGATCACCATTGGTGTGGCCGCGAAGTCGGAGAACGCCCAGGCTGCCCCGCCCGCCGGCGGCGGACCGGGCGGCGCAGGCGAGCCCGGAGGCGAACCCCCGGCCATGCCCTGACCCTGCCGACCGCGTGCGAAACAGCCGCCGACCGCGTGCGAAAAGTCAGGTCGCGAACGACAGTCCGCGAAGCTCGAGCTCTTCGGTGAGGATGCGAATGGCCTTGGGGCCGACGCCATGAATTGCCAGGAGTTCCTTCGCGGTGACCGCGGTCAGATCGGAGAACGTCGCGTAACCGCGGGCCGCCAGTTCGCGGCGAGCGACCTTGCCCAGTCGTACCGGGAACTCGGTCGCCGACACGGTGTCATCTGGTGCCATCGGATGACTCTCCTGCGCCGAATGGACTGTGGGTGTGGGCGGGTGCCACGATCGGAGTTTACGTTGGACGTTGCCGGCGCGGTGCCGGTCGCAGAAGGACTGGCCGGGCACCGGCATGGAGGCCACAATGCAGGATGTGCTCGCAGAGCTGATGGAGATCTGGCGCAGCGGCGGGACAGCCGGTGTCGGCACCGTTGTCCGGACTTTTCGTTCGGCGCCTCGGCCGCCCGGTGCGTCGATGGTGGTCGCACCGAACGGCACCGTCAGTGGGTCGGTGTCCGGCGGTTGCGTCGAGGGGGCGGTCTACGAGTCCGCGTCCGCTGTCACCGAGTCGGGGATACCGTCGCTGCAGCGCTACGGGGTGAGCGACGACGACGCGTTCGCGGTCGGGCTGACCTGCGGCGGAATCTTGGACATCTTCACCGAATCCATATCGCAGGCAACGTTTCCCGAGCTCGGCGACATCGCCGACGACATCGAGCAGCACCGTCCGGTGGCCATTGCGACCGTGATCTCACACTCCGACGCCTCGTGGGTGGGCCGCCGGCTGATCGTCCGTGCCGACACCGCGCAGGGGTCGCTCGGCTCCGACAGGATGGACGCCGCCGTGATCGACGACGCGCGTGGGCTGTTGGCTGCCGGTCGCAGTGAGGTGTTGACCTATGGTCCCGACGGTCAGCGCAGAGGCGAGGGCATGGCCGTGTTCGTCGCCGCGCACGCCCCCCGCCCTCGGATGCTGGTGTTCGGGGCCATCGATTTCGCCGCGGCGGTTGCTCAGCAGGGCTCCTTTCTGGGCTACCGCGTGACGGTGTGCGATGCCCGCGCCGTCTTCGCGACGTCCGCACGTTTTCCGACCGCCGACGAGGTCGTCGTCGAGTGGCCGCACCGGTACCTTTCGGCTCAGCTCGCGGCCGGATCGCTCGACGCCCGGACGGTCATCTGCGTCCTCACGCACGACCCCAAATTCGACGTCCCGTTGCTCGAGGTGGCGCTGCAGATACCGGAGGTCGCCTTCGTCGGCGCGATGGGGTCGAGGCGAACCCACCTCGACAGGCTCGAGCGGTTACGCGAGGCGGGGCTCGCGCAGGCACAGATCGACCGGCTCTCCAGTCCGATCGGACTCGACCTCGGTGCCCGGACGCCTGCGGAGACCGCGGTGTCCATCGCGGCCGAGATCATCGCGAAGCGCTGGGGCGGCGGCGGTCGTCCGCTCACCGAGATCGACGGCCGAATTCACCACGAGTGACCCGATGATGGGTCGTTCTGGCGGTCGCGACCTGCGCACATGCTCGCCATAACGACCCATCATCGGGGAGAGCGGGGGGCTATTCGGCGCTGGGTGGTGGGGTGAAGCCGGCGGGCCAGACGGTCTCCTCGTCGTAGGACACACCCTCGAAGTTCGCACCGGTGAGGTCGGCGCCGGTCAGATCCACCCCGATGAAAGTGGCATCCACGAACGTCGCGTCCGTGAGATCGATACCGGCGAGGCTGACGTCGAACAGCGCCGTCCGGCTGAAGTCGGCACCGGGTGCCCGGGCCCCGGTCAGCTCCGTGAGCACCACAGGTTGTCCGGGGGCCGGAGACCGAGCGAGCTCGTTGTTGATCACCACGGACCGCAGGACAGCACCGGTGAGGTCGGCACTCTTCAGGTTGACGCCGATGGCCACCACCTCGGTGAGGTCGGCGTAGGCAAGGTTCGCGCCTTCCAGATTGGTCTGCAGCAGATCGCAGCCGTTGAGCTTCGCCTCGCCGAGGTTCGCGCGGGGCAGATCGAGGCCGGCCAGGCTCAGTCCGGCCAGATCGATGGCGTAGAACGGCCGCTCGACCGTCGGATCGGCGATGGAGCGGCCCCGGACGAAGCGAAGATTCTCGAGCCGCTCGGCGCGTGCGTTCTCCTGCCGGGAGATCTCGTGATCGCGATCGGCGCGCACGTCGTCGATGAGTTTCTGCCCGACGATGGTGCCGGCGCTGATCACCACCGCCACGATCCCGGAGATCAGGACGTCGCGGACCCACCACCGTGGTTCGCGGGTGGACCGCCCGGGATCCGTCGACATCTGCTCATCCTCACGCACTCCGGGGCCGCGTTCGGCCGAACTCCGTCCATCGGCGGGTCCCCGGCCGGGGACCCGCCGGTCCGACGCGATCTATCGGAAGGTCTTCTTCAGGAAAGCGACGAGATCGTCCTCGGATACCGCGCTCGCGCTGTACCCGAGGTAGCCGTCGGGCCGGATCACGAACAGCGACCGATCGTGCGCGCCATAGGCTTCGGCGAAGGTGCCGGCGGCGTCTCGGATGACCGGCAGCACGGTTGCCGCGACCTCGGCGCCCGGGGAGGCGACGAGGTAGATGTCGAGCTCCCCGTGTGCGGCCGCCTGCGCGGTCTCGACAACGCGCTCGATCTCGAGGAGATCGTCGGTGGTCGTTGTCCCGTCCAGGTAGATGACGCAGGTGTGCCGCAACCGGTCCAGCAGTGAGAACAAGCGGATCGGGTCGGTGACCATGTCCCTGGTGAGACCTTTGGCGTCCGGGGCGCGCACACCCGGCCGGAGGGTCGCCTCGTCGGTGGACTTGCCGATGACAGGGCTGTCGACGTACTCGATGAGGAGCTGGGCCTCGCGGCGCATGACGTAGGCCGGATCGTTCTCACCTGCGCCGATACCCTCACGGGCGCTGCGGACGGTGCGGCCGACGACCTCCTCGCCGACGGGCCGGCGTTCGGCGTCGTAGCTGTCGGTCAACTCCGCAGATGCCTTGCCCTGGACGGCCAACGCCAGTTTCCACGCCAGGTTGTGGGCATCCTGGATTCCGGTGTTCATACCCTGCCCGCCGGTGGGCGGGTGGATGTGCGCGGCGTCCCCTGCGACGAAGACGCGCCCGTGGCCGTAGGAGTCGACGATGCGGTGGCTGATCCGGAACACCGACGACCAGCGCAGATTTCGCGCGGTGGTCGGCTCGGGGGAGAGGCGATCGAGAACGGCCTGGACGTGAGAGAGTTCGGGCTTCTTCTCACCCTCGAATCCATGTGCGACAGCGCCGCGTTCGGGTTTCGCGGTAGCGAGTTCGTCGGGGACCAACATCGACATCCGGTACCTGCCCCGGCCGTACAGGGGGATGCAGACGAGCAGATCATCGGTCTTCCCGTCGGTCTGGTGCATTGCCCGGATTCCATAGCCTGCGGGCTGCGACCAATCGACCTCGACGTCGCCGAGCATGTACTGCTCTTCGAAGGCCGCGCCCTCGAAGGTCAGGCCGAGGGCCTTTCGGGTGACGCTGTGCGCTCCGTCCGCGCCGATGAGGTACTGAGCGGTGATCGTCTCTTCGCCGTCGGACGTGGACAGGGTCGCGGTGACGCCGTCCGCGTTCTGCTCGAATCCGGTCAGTGCCTTACCGCGCTCGATCGGCAGCTCGAGGGTCGAGAGTCGGTCTCGCAGGATGCGCTCGGTGACGTACTGGGGGATCGAGGAGAAGCCGAACGGGACGTCGTCCGGCAGTTCGAGGTCGATCCGTCCCGCTTCCTCACCGTTGACGAAGACCACCTGGCCGCGCATCTGTGTCGAGGAGTCCAGGATCTGACGCAGCACACCCATGCCCTCGAAGACCTCGAGCGTCCGGGGCTGGACGCCGACTGCCTTTGCATACTGCGGTGGTTCGAGCAGGGGGTCGACGATCCGGCACCGGACGCCGTGGCGTCGCAGCTCGATCGCGGCGGTCAATCCGACCGGTCCGGCTCCGACCACGAGGACTTCTGTTTCTGCCACTGCGCTACCGCCTGTCTCGAGTTTCGCTTCCCGCCCCGACTGAAGATTATGCAATGAAACGGACACCCGGGAGTGCTTCCGGTCACATTGTGGCCGCGTCGGCGCAGGTCAGTAGTGCTCCCAAGTTTGATTGCCGAATCGGGGAATGTATTCGGACCGAGGTCCGTTTAGACTCTCTGTAGACCAAAAACGCAGGACACCAAGGAGCAATCACATGAGCACCACTCTCACCACCACCGATCTCGAAGCCGGCACCTGGACCATCGATCCCGTGCACTCGTCCGTCTCCTTTTCCGTCCGCCACCTCATGGTCAGCAAGGTGCGCGGCAAGTTCGAGACCTTCTCCGGCGCCATCACCGTCGACGAGAAAGGCGCTCCTTCCGTCACCGCCGAGATCGACGTGAACTCGATCAACACCGGCAACGAAGGCCGCGACGGCCACATCAAGTCCGCTGATTTCTTCGAGGTCGAGAAGTACCCGACCGCCACGTTCACGAGCACCTCGGTCAAGGCCGACGGCGACGACTACGCCCTCGAAGGTGACTTCACCCTTCATGGCGTGACCCGCCCGGTCACCCTCAAGCTCGAGTTCAACGGCGTCAACCCCGGCATGGGCAACGGTCCGGTCGCCGGCTTCGAGGCCTCGGTTGTGCTCAACCGCAAGGACTTCGGCATCGACCTCGACATGCCCCTCGAGACCGGCGGCAGCGTCGTCGGCGACAAGGTCACCATCACCCTCGAGATCGAGGCCGGCAAGTCTGCCTGATCTCGCCTGAAACCACCTGGTCCGATCCCCCCGTCGGATCAGGTTCAGCGGCGGCCGCGCGTACCGGAAGATCCCGGTGCCGCGGCCGCCGTTTCCATGTCTGTCAGTGGGCGATGAGACCGGCCAGCAGCAGATCGACGAGGCCGCCGAGGTAGTGCTCGTCGACGGGTTCGCGACTGAGCAGCACCCGCGTGTAGATGGGTGCGTGGAGCACCTCGAGCGCCATCGCGAAGTCGGGGCGTGCGTTCTCGCCGATCTCGCCGCGCGCGATGGCCCGCGCAAAGATCACCGCCAGCACGTCGAGCCGGGCCTCGACCATGCGGCGCCGGGCCTCGTCGAGCGGGTCGATGTCCACAGGCATCGCCGCCAGACGCAGGAGTGCCTTCATCTGAGGACTCGTGAGCGAGGTGTAGAGGTCGGTGCACATCGCGATGAGATCGCCGCGGAGCGAACCCGTGTCCGGTGAGGCGATCGTCGGATCGAAATGATCGATGAGGGCGTCTGTGACCAGTTGCTCTTTGGTCTTCCAGCGCCGATAGATCGACGTCACGTGGACGCCCGCGCGCTCGGCGACGTGCGCGATGGTCAGACCGTCGAAACCGACGTTGAGCAGCTCGTGGACCGCAGCCGACATCACACCGTCGCGGACGGCCGCCCCCCGGCGATGCGACCGGGTGGCGCTCGGCCGTTCCGGTGCGGGGGGTGGGGGCTGCGTCACCTGCTCCACTCTAACGCAACTCCAGTTGCAATATGTATACTCACCGGCGAGACTTCCGTTGCGGTCAGGGCCACGTCCGAGGCACGATCAGCGGCGAGAGAAGGCGGACCTCGATGGCACGACCGAGCACTCGACGATCCGGGGTCGCCGGTGCGCTCAGTGCGGTCATGCACCTCGACGATTTCCTGATCGGTGTGCCCGACCCCAGTCAGGACGGCCCGGACAGTCGCAGACATGTCGCCAACCGGTTCATCATCCTCGCGGTCCTCGGCCTCGCGATCAGCAACATCATCGCCGCGATCGAGACCGTGGTGATGATCCAGCTGGTGATGACCGGTGGTGAGCTGAGTGTCTCGGGGATGGTGTCCGGGACCAACCTGCCCGTTCTCGTCATCGCGGTGGTGGCGGCGCTCGCCGTGGGCGGCGCGCTCAGTGTCTATCTGCTCTACCCCCAGCTGACCTGGTTCGTCAAAGCCGTACCCGCCACCCCGGCCAAGCGTCGATCGATCCAGTTGATGCCGCTGCAGCAGGCGGGAGCAGCGATGCTCACCTGGGCTGTCGGTGCCATCGTCTACATCCCGATCGGGCTGGGCGGTTCGGCCGTCGAGTTCGTCGTCTACGGTTCCGCATTCCTGATGGCGGGCACGTCGGCCGGCTGCCTCAGTTACCTGTTCGTGGAGCGGATGTCGCGGCCGCTGGTCGCCATCGCGCTGCGCGGAGGGGTGCTCGGCGGCGCGATACTCGGTGTGCGCGAGCGTCTGCTGGCGGTCTGGATCGTGTTCTGTGCCGTCCCGCTGTTCGGCATCATCGCGATCAACGTCGGTCGCCTGACGGGCTGGCTACCGGACAACCGCATGCTGATCGATACGCCGACGGTGGTGCTCGCCATCTTCTGCCTGCTCGGCGGGATCCGGGCCACCGTGTTGGTCTCTCGGTCGATCACCGACCCGCTGCGCGAGATCCGGACCGGTATGGAGCAGCTGCAGTCGGGTCAGGTTCACCCCGTTGTGGACGTCTACGATTCGTCCGAGCTGGGGATCCTGCAGCAGGGCTTCAACGACATGGTGGCCGGGCTCGCCGAACGAGAGCAGATCAGGGAACTCTTCGAGCGTCATGTCGGGGATGGTGTCGCGCGACTGGCATTGGAACAGGGCGCGGGCTTCCACGGTGAGAACGCCTTCGTCGGCGTGCTGTTCGTCGACATCCAGGGGTCGACCAAGCTCGCCGAGCGCGAGAAACCCGAAACGGTCGCCACTCTCCTCAACAGCTTCTTCGCCATCGTCGCAGAGGTCGTCGACCGTCATGACGGTTTCATCAACAAGTTCGAGGGCGACGCCGCACTGGCAATCTTCGGTGCCCCGAGCGAGGTCGACGACCCCGCGGGCGACGCACTGGCCGCTGCCCGTGATCTCTACGCGGAACTAGAGGTTCTTCGGCCGCTTCGTTTTTCGATCGGCGTCTCCGCGGGCACCGTGTTCGCAGGCAACATCGGCGCGGTGACCCGGTACGAGTACACCGTGGTCGGTGACGCCGTCAACGAATCGGCCAGGCTGTCCGAGGCCGCCAAATCGGTGCGGTCTCATGTGCTGGCCAGCGGATCCGCGCTGGATGCGTCGGAAGACGAGTCCGCGCAATGGAATTCGATCGGTTCGCTGGTGCTGCGTGGTCGCGCAGTGCCGACCAAGCTCTACACCATCGCCGCCGGCGCCGACCCGGCCGGATGGAGCCTCAAATCGCTGGTCGGCAGTGCGCTCAAGATCCCTGGCATGATGCTCGGACTACGTGAGCGCCGGTAAATACCTTCCAACACAAGGAGACATGCACGTGAACCCAGGTACGTTGAAGCGATGACGTGGACTACCGCTGACATCCCAGACCAGACCGGACGCAAGATCCTCATCACCGGGGCCAACAGTGGCCTGGGCAAAGAGGCCGCACTCGCGCTCGGCGCCGCGGGCGCCGAGGTGATCCTCGCCTGCCGCACCGTGTCCAAGGCCGAACCGGTGGCAGCCAGGATCGGCGCGGGCGCGTCGATCACCGAACTCGATCTCGCCGATCTCAGTTCGGTGCAGGCGTGTGCCGAGCGCACCGGACCGATCGACGTGCTGATCAACAACGCAGGCGTGATGGCGGTGCCCGAGGCCCGAACCGCCGAGGGTTTCGAGATGCAGTTCGGCACAAATCATCTCGGGCACTTCGCGCTGACGGGACTGCTGCTGCCCAAGATCTCCGATCGGGTGGTGACCATGTCGTCGTTCATGCACCAGATCGGCAAGATCAACCTCGAGGACCCCAACTATCGCGAGCGCAGGTACAGCCGCTGGCCCGCGTACGGGCAGTCGAAGCTGGCGAATCTGTTGTTCGGCTACGAGCTCGCGGCAAGGCTCAGGGCATCGGGGTCCCCGGTGAAATCCATTGTGGCGCATCCGGGATATGCGGCGACCGAGCTGCAATCCCATACCGAGTCGATCTGGGACCGATTCATGGGGATCGGAAATCTGGCCGCGCAGTCCGCGGCCGATGGTGCGCTACCCGAGCTGTATGCTGCGACGTCCCCGCAGGCCCGCTCCGGCGCGTTCTACGGACCCACGAAGCTCGGCGGCATGCGCGGTGCACCGGGACCCGCGAAATCGAACAAGCGCTCGCACGACGAGCTTGTCGCCGCCGGTCTGTGGGACCTGTCCGAGTCGCTCACCGGCGTGCGTTTCGCCTTCTCCGGTGCCGAGCGCTGACCGGCCGGTAGGTTCGGGGACATGGCATGGACAACGAAGGACATCCCTGACCTGAGTGGCCAGAGCTTTGTGGTCACGGGGGCGAACGGGGGGCTGGGGGAGTACGTGACGGCCGCGCTGGCCGACAAGGGCGCGCGGGTGGTGATGGCCTGCAGGAACACCGCCAAGGCGGCCCCCATCGCCCAGCGGATCGGCGGCGACGTCGAAGTCGTGGCATTGGACCTGGGGGATCTGGCGTCGGTGCGGGCGTTCGCCGAACAGGCCGGGCCGTTCGACGTGCTGATCAACAACGCGGGCATCATGAACGTCCCGATGCGCCGCACCGTCGACGGCTTCGAGACGCAGTTCGGGGTGAATCATCTCGGCCATTTCGCGCTCACCGGGCTGCTGCTCGATCGCATCTCGAACCGGGTCGTGACGGTGTCGAGCATCGCGCACCGGCAGACCAACACCCTGCATGTCGAGGACCTGAACTACGAGAACCGCGGCTATGTACCCGCCGTCGCCTACGGGCAGGCCAAGCTCGCCAACCTGATGTTCGCGCGCGAACTACAACGCCGCTTCGAGGCGGCGGGTTCGCCGCTCAAGTCGTACGCCGTCCACCCGGGGGTCTCGTCCACCGAGCTGTTCACCCACTCCGAGACGCTGATGGACCGGATCGCGAAACCGGCGACGAAGATCATCGGCCACCATCCCCGCAAGGCTGCGCTGTCGACGCTGTATGCGGCGACGGTCGCCGACGCCGATCCCCGAACATATTGGGGGCCGACATGGCTCATGGGGGTTCGCGGACCGGTGGGGAAGTCGCCGTCGACCAAGTTGTCGAAGAACGAGCAGTTGTGGCAACAACTCTGGGATGAATCGGCGAAGCTGACCGGCGTCGACTACCCGCTCTGAAGTCGCCGCCTCAGCGAACGCCGTGGGGGCGGAACTGCACACTGATCCTGGGTCCGACCCCGGTGGTCTTCGGAACCGCATGCTGCCACGTGCGCTGGCAACTACCGCCCATCACCAAGAGGTCGCCGTGGCCGACGGTGAACTTCAGCGATCGGCCACCGCCTGTGGGGCGAAGCAGCAACGGTCGCGGTGATCCGAGGGAAAGAATCGCGACCATCGTGTCCTCGGTCTTACCGCGACCGATGGTGTCGCCGTGCCAGGCGACACTGTCGTTGCCGTTGCGGTACAGGCATAGTCCGGCCGAGCTGAATCCCTCGGGCAACTCGTCACGGTAGAAGTCGGTGAGAGCACCGCGGCATGTCTCGAGCAGCGGGTGTGGGAACGTGCGGCGGTCTTCGTAGTGGCTGACCAGTCGCGGTACCGGCAAGACGCGGTCGTACATGACCCGGCGTTCCTCGCGCCACGCGGCGTCTGACTCCAGACGGTCGAACAATTCGTCGGCAGCGGTGACCCAGCCCGGCCTCAGATCGACCCAGGCTCCGGCGCTGAGCGTGCGCCGGGCGACGGCTCCGGGGAGCGGAGACAACCCGTCGGTGTTGACGCCGATCATCGAGTTGCTGTCGGCGTCCTCTGCTGCGTCCTCCTCGAACAGCGACGCCTGGCGACCGGGATGCATGAGGTACAGGCTACCCGGTGTCGAACATACAAGCGAACAGTTGTGGAGATGAATGTGGCCTCGTCGTGCCGTCATCGCCCACCGCCCGCACCGATTGCAAAATATCCTTTACTATTGGCGGGTACATTGTCCGATCGATCGTCTCGACAACAGAAAGAGCCATGGTCAGCGCACCGTGCAGTAGCACACCGCCCGTATCCCTCACGAACATCGAAGCGGGGTCGAGCCCGCGTTGACGGTTCTGACCATCGCGTTCGGAATTCTTGTAGTCCTTCTCATCACCGCACTCACGGGGTATTTCGTAGCCCAGGAGTTCGCGTACATGTCCGTCGACCGGTCCCGGCTCAAGGCCGGAGCCGAGGCAGGCGATGCCGGCGCGGCGCGGGCATTGTCGGTGACCCGCCGTACATCGTTCATGCTCTCGGGCGCCCAGCTCGGGATCACGGTGACCGGTCTGCTGGTCGGCTATGTCGCAGAGCCGCTCATCGGCCGCGGGCTCGGAGAGCTACTCGGTGGTGTCGGTATCCCGACCGCGGTCGGGATCGCCGTCGGCGCCGTCCTGGCCGTGCTGTTCTCGACGTTCGTGCAGATGCTGTTCGGTGAGCTCTTCCCGAAAAACCTGGCCATCGCGCGACCCGAACCGGTCGCCCGGTGGCTGGCGCTCTCGACCACCCTGTACCTGCGCTTGTTCGGCTGGCTGATCTGGCTGTTCGACCAGTCGTCCAACCTGCTCCTGAAGGCGTTGCGCATCGAACCGGTGCATGACGTCGAGCACTCGGCGACGGCCCGCGACCTCGAGCACATCGTGGCGCAGTCGCGCGATGCCGGGGAACTGCCCGCTGAACTGTCGACCTTGCTGGACCGCATTCTCGACTTCCCGACGCGGACCGCCGAACACGCCATGATCCCGCGCTCACGGGTCGACACCGTCGATGCCGACACCCTGGCCTCGGAGGTGCTGGCGAAGATGGGGTCCGGGCATACGCGGTACCCCGTGATCGGTGAAGGCGCCGACGAGCTGTGCGGTGTGATCCACCTGCATGATCTGCTCGGCGACTCGGTCGACGGTACGGCGCTGGGTCGGATGCGCCCCGCGGTCGTCGTACCCACGACGCTGCCGTTGCCTCAGGTGCTGGCGCAGCTGTCGGCGTCGTCCGAGGAGATGGCACTCGTCGTGGACGAATACGGCGGTTTTGCCGGTGTGATCACCACCGAGGACATGGCCGAGGAACTCGTCGGTGAGATCGTCGACGAACATGATCCCGAAGGTGCCGGGGATGTGCAGGGATCGCTCGAATCGGGATGGACGATGCCCGGCGACATGCACATCGACGAGGTGCAGCGAGTGCTCGGATTCGACCTGCCCGAAGGCGATTTCGAGACTCTCGCCGGCGCGGTCGTCGCCCGGTTCGAAGGGTTGCCCGCGATCGGTGAGGTGGTCCGGATCCCCCTCCCTGCCGACCCATCGGATCTGCTCGACGAAGATGCGGCGCCGCAGCGCACCCTCGTCGCAGAAGTGCTGGAGATCGACAAGCACGTGCCCGCATCGTTGTTCGTGATGCTGGCCATCGACAAAGGATCTGACGATGAGTAATCCATGGATTGTTCTCGCCGTCACCGTGGGGCTCATCGCTGCCAGTGCGTTCTTCGTCGCCGTCGAGTTCGCGCTGATCGCTGCGCGAAGGCATCGCCTCGAAGACGCCGCGCCGGGCAGCCGGTCGGCGCGCGCGGCGCTGCGTAGTTCCAGCGAGCTCTCGGTGTTGCTCGCCGGCTCGCAGCTCGGAATCACCGTCTGCACGCTCGCGCTCGGCGCGGTCACCAAACCTGCTGTGCACCACTGGCTCACCCCGGCGTTCGACGACTGGGGCGCGCCGCTCTGGCTGGCCGACGTCCTCGGATTCGTGCTCGCGCTGATCATCGTCACGTTCTTGCATCTCGTGGTCGGCGAGATGGCGCCCAAGTCCTGGGCGATCGCTCACCCGGAGAAGTCGGCCACCCTGCTGGCCATCCCGATGCGCGGATTCATGTGGCTGACGCGGCCACTGCTCAACCTGCTGAATCAGATGGCCAACGCGCTGCTGCGCACGGTCGGTGTGACGCCGGTGGATCAGGTTGACACGGGCCAGGATTCGGCCGCCCTGAAACACCTCGTCGAGCACTCGGCGACGGTGGGAACGCTCGACGAGCGCTATCACGGACAACTCGCGGTCGCACTGGAGCTCGAGCACCTGACCGTCGGCGAACTCGTCGCCCCCGCAATCGGGGCACCGAGCACGGTGGATGTCGGCGCGAGCGCGGCAGACGTGCGCGACGCCGGTCACCGCAGCGGACACCTGCGGCTGCTGGTGCGCGGCGTGGACGGCATCGCAGGGGTCGTGCATGTGCGTGACAGCGTGGATGCGCCCACACATGCGACAGCGTCAGACCTGATGCGTCCGGTGCTCACGCTGACAGCGGCGACGCCCGTGTACGAGGCACTCGGCACGATGCGGGAGAGCCGCAATCACCTGGCAGTCGTCGTCGACGACGCCGGGTTCCGTGGGGTGCTGACCATCAACGACGTCCTGGCAAAGCTGATGCCCACGCCGGCAGCGTCCGCCTAGACCTCCGCTCGATGGCGCCTGGGTCAGGCGAGTGCTCGGAGCCGGTCCGCAGCTTGCGCGATCACCTCGTCTTTCTTGGCAAAGGCGAAGCGGACCAGATGATTCCACGGCTCGGGGTGGTCGACGAAGGCGCTTACCGGCACCGCGGCCACCCCGATGCGGCCGGGGAGGTCGCGGCACAGGGCGGCGCCGTCGTGGTAGCCGAGTGGCCGCGGGTCGGCGCAGACGAAATAGGTTCCCTCGCTCCGGTGAACGCCGAATCCGACGTCCGTCAGCGCCGCCGAGATCAGGTCGCGTTTGCGTTGCAGGGCCGCTGCCGATCCCGCAACCCAGTCCATCTGCGACTCCAGGGCCACCGCCACCGCCGGCTGAAACGGGCCACTGCCGACGTAGCTCATGAACTGTTTCGCAGCCCGGGCCGCGGCGACGAGCTGGGCCGGACCGCTGATCCAGCCCACCTTCCAGCCGGTGACATTGAAGGTCTTACCCGCCGACGAGACCCGTAATGTCCGTTCCTTCATGCCGGGCAGGGTGGCCAGAGGGGTGTGCTCACGGCCGTCGAACAGCAGATGCTCGTACACCTCGTCGGTCAACGCGACGACGTCGTTGTCGATACAGACCGTGGCTATGGCGGCGAGGTCGTCGGCGGAAAGAACGGTCCCCGTGGGGTTGTGGGGACTGTTGATCACCACCAGCGCGGTCTTCGGGGTCACGGCAGCCGCGAGCGCATCGCGGTCGAGGGCGAAGCCGTCGCCGTCCGCGACCAGGGGCACGGTCACCCGCTTGGCCCCCGCCATGGCGGTCGCGGCGGCGTAGGCGTCGTAGTAGGGCTCGATCATGACGACCTCGGAGCCCGGCTCCACGAGGCCGACGATGGCGCCGGCGATCGCCTCGGTGGCGCCGACGGTGATCAGTACCTCGGTGTCCGAGTCGTACTGCAGTCCATAGTGATCGAGTTGGTGTTCGGCCACGGCGGCTCGCAGGGCGGGGATCCCGGGTCCGGGTGGATATTGATTCTGACCGGTGGCGATGGCGTCCTGGGCGGCGGCGAGCATGGCGGCGGGCCCGTCGGTGTCCGGAAAGCCCTGGCCGAGATTGATCGCGTCGTGCGCGACCGCCAACTGCGACATCTCCGCGAAAATGGTGGACGAAAACGGTTGTAGCCGTGCGACGGTCCGCGTGTCACCCTTGGCAGTCATTCCGCCAGCTTACCTATTTGCGATCGCGATCAATCGGCTTGGTAAAGCGGAAAATGTGGGCCGCCAGGGTGCAATTGACCGGCGGGAGGGCTCCCCGGCCAGTACGCTCACAGCGCAGGCATCCACGTCACCGGAGGTATCTCGTGTCCGATCAAGGCCCATATCCCGGTGCGCCCGGGCCGTTCAATCAGCCCGGCGGGGGCAATCCGTACAACCCTCCCGGCGGCGGCAATCCTTACAATCAACCGCCCGGTCCGCAGGGGCAGCCCGGTTACCCACCGCCCGGCGGGCAGCCGAATTACCCGCCCAACCCGCAACAGGGCGGGCAGCCGTACCCCGCCGGCGGGCAGCAATACGGACAGCCTGGCCAGCCGTACGGCGGTGGGCAACCGCCCTACGGCGGCGGTGTGCCCCAGTTCGGCGGCTCGAACTACAACACCCCGCCACCGAAGAAAAAGAAGACGATCTGGATCGTCATCGGATCGTTGGTGGCGCTCGTCGTAGCCGCTGTCGTCGCACTGGTGGTGGTCGGCGTGGTTCTGGCCGACGACATCAGCGATGTGAAGGCGGGCGACTGCGTCACCGTCACCGGCTCGAACTCCGACGCCGACTTCGACAAGGTCGACTGCGGCGACACGGGTTCGCTGAACTTCTATGTCGCCGACAAACTCGACACCACCGACGGCTCGTGCGGGGGAGAGCAATACTCCGAGCTGACCCAGACCGGCGACGAGACCACCAAACTCTGTCTCGTTCCGAACTTCGAAGAGGGCAAGTGCTACGAGATCCCGATCTCGTCACTGACCGGCATGAAAGAGGTGGCCTGCGGTGCGGGCGACAGCAGCCAGCTCAACCGGACGGTGAAGGTCACTGCGAGGGTCGACTCCGTGAACGTTCCCGACTGCGACGACCCCGTCACCTTCGACAAGCCGAAGCCGCTGGGCTACTGCCTGGGCGACCCCACCGAGTGACCAATCACCGAGGCCGGCGACGGAACTCGGGTCAGCCGACCGCGGGCCCGAGCAGGTCGTCGGCATCGGTGATCCGGTACGCATAACCTTGCTCGGCGAGGAAGCGCTGCCGGTGGGCGGCGTAGTCGGCGTCGACGGTGTCGCGCGAGACCACCGAGTAGAAGTGGGCTTGCCCGCCATCGGCTTTCGGACGCAGTAGCCGACCCAGTCGCTGAGCCTCTTCCTGTCGCGATCCGAAGGTTCCGGACACCTGCACGGCGACCGACGCCTCGGGCAGGTCGATGGAGAAGTTGGCGACCTTCGAGACCACCAGCGTCTGGATCTCACCGGTGCGGAACTGCGCGAACAACACCTCGCGTTCCTTGTTCTTCGTCGACCCCTTGATGACCGGTGCATCGAGGGCTTCGCCCAGTTCGTCCAGTTGGTCGAGGTACGCCCCGATGATCAGCGTCTGAGAATCCTTGTGATTCTTGAGGATCGACTTCACCACGTTGATCTTGGTGTGCGCGGTGGAGCAGAGCTTGTACTTCTCCTCCGGCTCGGCCACCGCGTATTCGAGGCGTTCGTTGTCGGTCAGGGTCACCCGCACCTCGATGCATTCGGCAGGCGCGATCCAGCCCTGGGCCTCGATGTCCTTCCACGGCGCGTCGTAGCGCTTCGGTCCGATCAGGCTGAAGACGTCACCTTCACGGCCGTCCTCGCGGACGAGCGTCGCGGTGAGCCCGAGGCGACGACGGGACTGCAGATCGGCGGTCATCCGGAACACCGGTGCCGGCAGCAGGTGGACCTCGTCGTAGATGATCAGACCCCAGTCGCGGGAGTCGAAGAGGTCGAGATTGCGGTACTCGCCTTTCGACTTACGAGTCATCACCTGATAGGTCGCGATGGTGACCGGCCGGATCTCTTTGCGCTCGCCTGAGTACTCGCCGATCTCTTCCTCGGTGAGTGAGGTCCGTGCGATCAATTCTCGTTTCCACTGCCGTCCGGCGACGGTGTTGGTGACCAGGATCAGCGTGGTGGCCTGCGCGGTGGCCATCGCGGCGGCTCCGACCATCGTCTTGCCCGCACCACAGGGCAGGACCACGACGCCCGACCCGCCCGCCCAGAACGACTCGGCCGCGAGCTGCTGGTAGTCGCGCAGCTCCCAGCCGTTCTCGTCCAGGGAGATCGAGTGGGCTTCTCCGTCGACGTAGCCCGCGAGGTCCTCGGCGGGCCAGCCGACCTTGAGCAGGATCTGCTTGAGGCGCCCGCGTTCGGAGGCGTGCACGATGACCGTGTCGTCGTCGACCCGCGCCCCGAGCATCGGCGCGACCTTCTTGTTGCGCATGATCTCGACCAGGACGGCCCGGTCATTGCTCACCAGCGTCAGACCGTGGACGGGACTCTTCACCAGTTGGAGCCGGCCGAAGCGCCCCATGGTGTCGACGACGTCCATCAGCAGGGGTTGCGGCACCGCGTACCGGGAGAAGCTGACCAGGGCGTCGACGACCTGCTCGGCGTCATGTCCGGCGGCCCGCGCGTTCCACAGGGCGAGGGGGGTCACGCGGTAGGTGTGCACGTGTTCGGGAGCCCGTTCGAGCTCGGCGAAGGGTGCGATCGCCGCCCGCGCCTCGGCCGCCTGGGGGTGGTCGACCTCGAGTAGCAGGGTTTTGTCGGATTGCACGATCAATGGTCCATCGGTCACAAGGATCCATTGTCCACGACAGCCGGTTGTGGTGGCTTCTGGCGAGGCCGACCTGGGGTTTCGTCCGCCGAAACCCACCAAGATCGGGAGGTCAGTCGACTATTTCGACCGTGGTGATGCGGTGCAGGGAGAACCGGTGCTCTTCTTCGCTGCCCGGTTCGACCGCGACGACCTGCCCCGCACCGATCATCCGGGGCGCGACGATGTGCTTGCTGGCGAACCCCTGAGCGTTGACGTAGCCCAGACGCACTGTGCGTTTGGTGTTCAGGGCGGTCTGCAGCAGCGCTGCGGCGGGCGTCCCGCCGCCGGTCACCGCAGAACCTCCGGCGCCGATCCTGGTGGCCACGGCGGCGTTGGCCGCGTCCTGCGATCGCATGTGGGTGACGACGGTGGCCAGGCGGTCCCGGGTCGGGGGCACGAGCGCTGACGTGCGGGCCGTCCGGCGTTCCCTCGGGGTCGGCAGCCGGGCGCTGCGCGTTCGCAGATCCACCAGTGCACCGGTCGTGTCCTCGCCCGCCGGGGCGAAACCCGCTGCCCGGAGAGCTTCGAGGACTTCGATCAACGGGTCGGTGCTCACCGCGACCGTCGGTGCCAGGGCCCTCAGGGAGAGCTGCTCGGCGACGGGGGAGTTCAGCACCGCTGCCAGCATGGTCGCGTCCTCGCATCGGATGAACGAGGTGGCAACGCCGACTCGCAGCTGACCGTGTTTGCGCGCCACATCGTCGATCAGATAGGTGATCGACTGTGGCACCGGGGTTTTCGAATGTGTGGTGAAGAAGGTGACCAGCTCGGTCCCGGTGCGGCCGGCGTCGAGTGCGCGCCGGACCGACGACTCGGAGACGCGATAGACCGAAGCGGCACCGCCGGATTCGAGGTCGGCCACCAGGGCGAGGTCGGCGGCGAGTTCCGGTGTGAGCGGTCCGGGAGCGGTGACCGTCTGATCGGCCTGGGCCAGAAAGAAGTCGATGGGCGACGGGATGGATCGCGCCATCGCCGCCACGGTGTGCTTCTCCACCTCGTCGGCGGCCCCCGCTGCGATCAACTGGCGTCCCGCCGACGTCAGCGCGCCGTGGGCGACCAGACCCAGAGCCTGTGCTTCGGACAGGGTTTCGGTGATCGTCGTTCGCGGCATCCGGCGCACCCATCGAGGGTGTCGCCAGGCGATGTACCTGGCCACCGACACCGGCGTGACGTCGGCGCCGGCCTGTGCCGCACCGAGTGCCTCGAGCACCAGCAGCCGTTCGGCGCGGGCGGCACCTTCGGCCATCTCGCCGACCAAGGCCCCGATGGGGGTGCCGTCGGGGGTGCGGCCGCCGATCTGCCACGGCCGCCTCTGCAGGTTCACCCATGCCGACGCGATCGAGAACCAGCGTCGCTCGGCGGCCTGATGGATCCAGCTGTCTGTCGATGAGGTGGGCGCCCAGGACGGTTCGACCCCGTCGGAGATGTCGGGAACGGGGAACCCGGAGTCGATGAGCCGCAGTTCGGCCAGTACCTCCAGGACCAGGCCGATGCGCTTCTCGTCGACGCCGACCAGTTTCGCCAGCCGGCGGATCTCCCGCACGCCCATTCCGCCGGCCCGCAGGACGGCTGCGGGTTGCACGCCCAAGGTGTCGAGGGTGTCGCCGGCGTGCCGGAGGAACTCCAGCGCTTCACCGGCGGCTGCGGCGTCGACCTCGCTCAACGCGATCTTCCGGCCCCCGGCGCCGGTGAGTTCCGGCGGACGCAGATCGGAAGGCTCGGACGGGTCTTCGCCGCGGATCAGCTGGCCGACGACCACCGGCAACTCCACGGTCTGATCGTCGACGACGACCAGCAGATCCTCCCGCACCAACCGCGGCACCGGACGATCCGAGTCGGGGCCGAGCGCGGCGTCACGGGTGCGTCCGAGACCCGGACCCGAGGCCAGCGTGCCGAGAAGCTCTCGTTCACGCTCGGGGAGTGCGGCGATCTTCTCCCGGATCTCCTCGAGGGTCAGGGTGTTGATCGCCGCCGTCGCCAGTCGTGAACGCCAGGGCCAGGCTGCGGCCAGGTGCGGGCCCGTGACCAGCGCTTCCGGGGGTCCCCAGAGCAGGGCGAGGTCGACGAGTCTGTCGATCCGGGCGCTGATGTCCGCCGGATCCAGCCGGCCGGACAGCGTCTTGACGATGTCTGCGGCGGCCACCGGGGTGGGGCCGAGAACGCTCACCGTCTCGAGTATTGCGATCGAGGGCAGATCCAGTTCTTCGCCGCTGCGGTTGACCGATGCGGCCGACAGGGCCCGCTGCGCCAGCACCGCGACCCCGGGCGGTGGCGGGCTCGCCAGGTCGGGACGCGATTGCATGAGGTCGAGCAGCTGGTCGTCGTCGCGGCCCGCGAGGTCGTCGGCCAGACTGGTTGGCGCCTCGGTCTTCATCCAGCCGATGATATGCGGGTAGTTCATGGCAGAATGACGCCCGTGGCTGAAAAGAAGAAGTACGTCGACAATGGCTGGCCGGTAGTTCCCGAGGGCGAGCACGCGGTCAGCGAGTTCGCGGCCAACGTGTCCGGGTCGCTGTCACCGTTCGGAGATGTGGAGTTCCCGCTGCCCGTCGAGGATCTGCCGTACATCCACCCGAAGACCTCCGTCAATCGCTGATCCGTTGACGACGTCGCCCGAGGGTGGACGCCTCAGTCATCTCGACGATGCCGGGGCGGCCCGCATGGTCGACGTGGGCGGTAAGCCGGCGACGACGCGAAAAGCTGTGGCCACCGGTACCTTTCGGACCACAGCCGAAGTGATCACGTTGCTCTCGTCCAACGGGTTGCCCAAGGGGGATGCGCTCGCCACGGCCCGCATCGCGGGGATCATGGCGGCCAAGAAAACCTCTGAACTCATCCCGCTCTGCCATCAGGTCGCGCTCAGTTCCGTGAGCGTCGAGTTCGACCTCGGCGAGGACTCGATCGGCGTCCGGGCCACGGCCGTGACCACCGACCGCACCGGTGTCGAGATGGAAGCGTTGACCGCCGTCGCGGTGACGGGTCTCACTCTGCACGACATGGTCAAAGCGGTCGATGCGCGCGCATCGATGACCGACATCGGTCTGTACGAGAAGACCGGCGGCAAGAAGGGGCACTGGAAACGTGACGGCGACACCCCATAAGGCCGGAGCAGGGCGATGACTGACCCGGCCGCAGTGGTCGTCGTTGCCTCGACCCGAGCGGCCGGCGGCGTCTATCCCGACCGCTGCGGACCGATCATCGCCTCCTGGTTGCGGGAGCGTGGCTACGCGGTGTCCGACCCGATCGTCGTCCCCGACGGGGATCCGGTGGGCGGGGCTCTACGCGAGGCCATCTCGCAGAAAGCCGCCGTCGTGATCACCACGGGTGGCACCGGATTGAGCCCCACCGATCACACACCCGAACAGACCGCCGCTGTGCTCGACCGTCAGATCCCGGGGCTCGCCGACGCCATCCGTCGCAGTGGGCTGCCGAAGGTGCCCACCGCCGTCCTCTCTCGGGGCATCGCCGGCACCGCGGCCCGCACCCTGATCGTGAACCTGCCCGGTTCGACCGGAGGGGTGAAGGACGGCCTCGAGGTGCTCGACCCTGTACTCGCTCACGCCGTCGACCAGATCAACGGAGGCGATCACTGATGAGTGCCGTCGTCGCGCGAGCGGCCGTCACCGAAGAACCGTTGTCGACCGCCCTGCACGAGCAACTCGCGGCCGACGCCGCCGGCGGCACTGCCGGGGCGATCGTGAGCTTCGTCGGCGCCGTACGCAACCACGACGGTGGCAGGGACGTCACCGCGCTGAATTACAGTGCCCACCCGACTGCTCCCGACGTCGTCGCGAAAGTGGTCGCCGACGTGGCTGCAGGCGCCGATGGGGTGCGGGCGGTGGCGGTGTCGCATCGGGTGGGTGACCTCTCGATCGGTGACGCCGCGCTGGTGGTCGCCGTCGCAGCCGACCATCGCGCTGCCGCGTTCGCCACCTGCGCGCTCCTCGTGGATGAGGTGAAAGCGCAACTGCCCGTGTGGAAGCACCAGATCTTCGCCGATGGTTCCGACGAGTGGGTCGGATCGGCCTGAGGTCTTTTCCCACCCCTGGCGATTGAAGATCCGGTGACTGCCCGGTACGGTCCGAGCATGAAAACCAAGGGTTGCCTAACACGCGTGGTGTCTGCCGCGGTCTTGCTGACCGCCATCGGCTCGTTGTCCGTACCGGCTGCGTCGGCCGACGGAGTGCCGGCGGGGGAGCGCATCGTGCTCTTGGTGCCCGGCCAGCAGGCCACTCCCGGGACCACGAGCCGGGATCAGTACGAGGACATGGCAGCCGAGCTCACCGCACAGGGGTACACCGTGCACACGGTGGATGTGAAAGGCCTCGATCTCCCGGCCGACACCCGCGTGGTCGAGGCCGCGGTCGCGGAGGCCACCGCAGGCGCCGATGTCGAATCGGTGGCGATCGTCGGCCACAGCTACGGCGGTCTCTCGTCCCGTAGTTACCTGAAGACCCTCGGAGGGTCCGACGTCGTCGACACCTACATCGCCATCGGGACCCCGCAGTACGGATCTCCCGGTGGCTGCGCGCAACTGCCCGGATTCGGCTGGGACGGCTGCCCGGTGACCCCGTTCATCGCCGATCTCATCGCCGGAGACGACACCCCGGGCGACACGGCGTACTACTCGATCCGCAGCGACGAGGAGCTCGCGGACGGTCGTCTCGACGGCGGTCAGTACCGGGTCGCCCCGATACCCGATCTGGTCCATGAGGTCGAACCCGCCGACCCACGGGTCGTCGCGGCGGTCTCGCAGATCCTCGCCGGCCACAGTTCTGCCGAGTTCGTCGACGAGGCCGAGGGCGACATCACCCTCGAGAAGACGCTCTTCCCCGCACCCACCCGCTGACCCCGATCCTGGGTCGTTGTGGCGAGGCCGACCTGGCCTTTCGTTCGCCATAACGACCCATCATCGGAACTCGGGCACCGGGAACAATGGAAAAGGGCCCCGCACGGACTCAGAGGTCGCGTGCGGGGCCCTTCGTCTGGGTCTCCGTGATCAGGAGAGGGGCAGAACGTCCTTGTACTGGTTGAAGAAGGCGATCTGGCCGGCGTCGAGGTCGCCTGCCGCGTTGGCCTGGTCGATCAGCGCCTTGATGGCGGGATCGGAGATCGAGGCCTTGAGCTGGTTCGCGATCTCATCGGTCTGCGCTGCGAGGTCCGGGAGCTGGATCTGCGGCAGAGCCGGGATCTCGAGGCTGGGGGCAGCCTCGGGAGCAGGCGCGCTGCGCTCGGTGGCGCCGCTGAGGCCGGTGCCGCAGGTGGGCCATGCGCCCTTGCCCTGGCCGGCGAGCACGCGCTCGGCAACGGCGATCTGCTGCTCACGGGTGGCCTGGTCCGCGGACGGCGCGAACTCGGTGCCGCCGTGGCCCGCCCAGGTGCTCGGGGAGAACTGCAGTCCGCCCTGGTATCCGTTGCCGGTGTTGATGGCCCAGTTGCCGCCCGACTCGCACGCGGCGACGGTGTCCCACTCGGCGTCGGTTGCTGCACCGGCGTTGCCGCCGCCTGCGAACGCGAGGCCTGCGCCGCCACCGATCACAGCTGAGGTGACGGCGATCTTGGCAATGGTGCGACCGGTGCTGGTCGACTGACGATGACGTCCTGACATGAGTTTGCTTCCTCTCTCCACGCGCCTACGAAGTCAGCTGTCGGGTTCGAGCGAGAGGTTGCTCGGTTCCAGTGGAACTACACCCCAAGGACTCCGTCGGATGAAAGCGTGTCGCTTTCGATCGTCGGCAGCCCGGTGATCTCCAGGAGATGTTTGGGTCCCCCGCCCTCGTCCCTGAATTGCGTTTGTTGTGTTCTCGGTTCGCGGGACGAGGTTGGGCGCGGCGAGCCGGGAATATTCAATTGCGTTGCGGTCGATCAGATCAACCGAGTCAGACGGTACGTGTTAATTCGGGTCGACACACATCTTTGTGAGGTGAGGTGTTTGACGTGTCGGGAGGCCATTTCGCGTTCATTTCGTATTCGCGCTGCTCATCGCTATGACTGTCGTCCCGTGTCCGTACCGTGACCGTACCGTTATGTGATGAAGGTCACTGTGTCATCCGAAGGAATGAGGCGGCGTTGTGGGTCGATCGACCCGATTGCCGGCTCCCGATCGGTGGTCTCAGCCGCCCGCGAAGGGTGGGAGCACGTCCACCGTGTCGCCGCTCGACAGCACTCGCGAGCGGTCGCGAATGGCAATCGACTCATGCAGATATGAGCATCGGTTCAGTACGTTGGCCAATTCTGGATTCTGTTGACCCAACACATTTTCCAGATCGGCAAGTGTGGCTTTGTCAGTGAGTTTCACCACAGTCTGATCCGTGCCCGCGGCAGCTTGGGCCGCGGCGAAGAATCGAACGCAGATCTCCACCTCAGCCGCCGATCGCCGACATGGGCCGGGAAGGCTGCAGAAAGCCGGGTTCGTTGACGCCGTGGCCGGGGAGTTTGCCCCATGTGGACTGCCGCCAGCGCAGAGCGATTTCTTCGTCTGAAGACGAAGTTGACTTCAGCAAATCCGCCAGGTCGGTCTCGTCGCTCGCGAAAAGGCAGTTGCGTAGCTGCCCGTCTGCGGTCAGCCGAGTGCGGTCGCAGTCGCCACAGAATGGCCGGGTGACCGATGCGATCACGCCGACGCGCGCCGGCTTCCCGTCGGCACCGAGGTATCCCTCGACGGTCCAGCGCTGGGCAGGCGCTGCGCCTCGTGGTGCGGCATCGGGGCGCAGATCGAAGTCCCGCTGCAGCCGCTCCAGGATCTGGTCCGCGGTGATCATGGTGGTGCGAGACCAGTGATGCTCGGCGTCGAGCGGCATCTGCTCGATGATGCGTAGTTCGTAGCCGCGGTCCAGGCACATCCGGAGCAGCGCGGCGGCGTCGTCGAGGCCGTGTTCGGTATCGAGGACCGCGTTCACCTTGACCGGGAGCAGGCCGGCCGTGGCCGCGGCATCCAGTCCGGCGAGTACGTCGGGTAGCCGGTCGCGACGCGTGATCGCGGCGAACCGGGCCGCATCGACCGTGTCGAGCGAGACGTTCACCCGGTTCAGTCCGGCGTCGGCCAGTCGCTGGGCCTGATGCTTCAGGCCCAGGCCGTTGGTGGTCAGCGCGATCTCGGGTCGTGGGTCCAGGGCCGCAACGGCCTCGATGATGTCGGGCAGGTCTTTCCGTAGCAACGGTTCACCGCCGGTGAAGCGCACCGCTTCGACGCCGAGATGTCGCACGCCGATCGAGACCGCCCGAACGATTTCCCCGGCGGTCAGAACCTTCTCCCGCGCAAGCCAATCGAGTCCCTCCGCGGGCATGCAGTAGGTACAGCGCAGGTTGCAGCGGTCGGTGACCGAAACGCGCAGATCGCGAACAGCCCGCCCGAAGGTGTCGACCATGGGTCCGCTGGTGGGCATGGCGGCGTCGCGCGGAACGGGCTTCTGCGCGGACAAGCCGCTCGGCATGCCGAGAGCGATGACAGTCACAGGTCCCAGCGTACGGTTTGTGCCGACTGGTGGTCGGGCCGACGGGGGTGAGGGCCACGGCAGTATCCGCACGTGCGGACGTCGTCGACCTCTCGGGCCGCTACTGCGGAGTTGACGCCTTTTTCCGTTCCAGGGCGCGGAAAGTGCTCGCGTGAAAGACCAGCGGTTCGTGGACCGGGTCGGCGCGCAGGGCATTGACCTTGAGCAACACCAGGCTGTGGTCTCCTGCGGGGATCTCGTTGTAGATGGTGCAGGAGAGCTGGGCGACGGCCCCGCCGATGAACAGTGCCCCGTCCTCGGTGGTCTCGAGATCGAGCCCGGTGAAACGGCGATCGGCGGCTCCGGCGAGCTGCTTGCACTCGGCGTCCTGATCGTGGGCGAAGACCGACACCCCGAGGACCGGCGCGATACGGAGTTTCGGCCACGTGGTCGACTCGTTCTGCACGCAGAGCGACACCAACGGCGGGTCGAGTGAGACCGTCGCAAATGAGCTGGCGGCCAGGCCGATCGATTGATCGCCGGATTGGTGGCAGACCGCCACCACACCGGTCGGGAAACAGCTGTAGGCGCGCCGTAAGGCCGATCCATCGCTGGTCGGCGTCAGGGCTCCGTCGATTGGTGTCGTCATGTCACCGACCAGCCTAGTTCGCCCCGGTGTCGCCGGTCGGGTTGCGCTGCTCGGCTCGCTGCCGTCGGCCTGATCGCAGGGCAAAAATCAGCCCGAATAAAAATCCGAGCGGCGCGCACATCGTCAGTAGGTAGACGAACAGTGGTGCGGTCTCACCGGTGATCGGCGGCGTGAGGAAGAGTGCGGCCAGCGCGATGAGCCCGATCGCGAAGAGCCCCAGTGCCACCCGCAAGAGCAGGTTGCCGTCGGTTTTACGCATGAGGCCAACGGTAGTGCAGGCCACCGGGGCCGGGTAAAACCCCTGTGCTGCGCGCGGGGGCCAGGGGCTAGACTGACTCCACACGCGTCTGGCTGGACCTACCGTCACAGCGGGCGCTTTCGTTTTGTTTGATGACGAGCAGATGAGGGTGAGCACAGTGCCCAGCGGCAAGGTGAAGTGGTACGACGCGGAGAAGGGCTTCGGCTTTCTCTCGCAAGATGAGGGCGAAGACGTCTACGTGCGTTCGTCCGCGCTCCCCGATGGGATCGAGGCTCTCAAACCCGGCCAGAAGGTCGAGTTCGGGATGGCCGCGGGTCGTCGCGGTCCGCAGGCGTTGTCGGTGAAGGTGCTCGATCCGGCCCCGAGCGTCGCCAAGAACACGCGCGAGGCCGCTCGCAAGGATCAGCCGAAGAAGCACACGACCGACGAGCTGCACGGCATGATCGCCGACCTCGTCACGCTGCTCGAGGCCAAGGTGCAGCCGGACCTGCGCAAGGGACGTTACCCCGACCGCAAGACGGCGCAGATGGTCTCCGAGGTCGTGCGGGCCGTGGCCCGAGAGCTCGAGAACTAACCCCCGACCTCCGATTTTGGTGGGTTCTGGCGAGCGTTTCCCCTGGTCACGCGCGCCACAACCCACCATTTCCGGTTCTCCCGGGTGTTACTGATCCGGCGCGGGCACCTCGACGCCGTCGGGAAGGGTGTCGATACCCCAGATCCCGCGGGGTACGAAGCCGAACTCGTCCTCGACCTGTGAGGGTTGCTTGATCTCGATGGCGGCCAGGATCCGGTCGCGGGTCGAGTCGAGCGTGATCGTTCGTGCCGAATCACTGGGGTAGAAGACCTCGTCGCCGATGTCCGAACCCTCGGCGGTGAGGTACTGCACCACCAGGGTCCACGGACCGACCGCCAGCTCTGCCGACAGGGACAGCATCACGGTGTCTCCGACCTTCACCGGAACTCGTGCCGGCGGGTCGAGCGCCTCCTGGTTGCAGTTCTGCAGGTCGATGCTGCAGTACTTGAGCGGCTCCACCCGGACGAGCTTGTCTCCGCTGGCCACCTGCACGTACGGGGTGTCGTCGGCCTCGTGTCCGGACGCCAGCACCGCCACGGAACTGGCGACGACGGCGACGAAGAGGACAGCGACGATCGAGAAGATGGCGAAGAACTTCTTTTCGCCCGAGGACAATCTCATGCGCCGTGTGCACCTTTGTTCCAGGCCTCGCGGGTTTTCGGATCGATGTGGATCGCGCCGGTCGGCATTGTCATGTCTGGTCGTTTGCCGCCGAAGCCGGGGACGAGTGTCGACCCTCGGTTGGTGACGAAGGTCTGGATGAATCCGAGTGCCAGCAGTCCCGCGACCACACCGAAGCCGATGGTGAGGTTGGGCGGCAGCAGGACGCCGAGCGATGCCCCGAACACCCAACTCATCTGCAGCACGGTTTCGGAGCGACCGAAGGCAGAGGCCCGGGACTCGTCGGGCAGATCATCCTGGATCGATGAATCGAGGCACACCTTGCCGATCGCGCTGGTGCCCGAGGCGATCAGTGCCGCGATGGCGATCAGCAGCAGGTTGCTGAATATGGCGGCCACCGCCGCGACGACCATGCAGGCCCCGGTGACGATGACGATGATGTTCTGGGGGTTCTTCAGCTCAAGGCGGGTGCCGGTCGCGTTGCCGATGAAGTTGCCGATACCGGCCGCGGCTCCGACGGCGCCCAGCATCGCGACCTGCGCCCATCCGCTGCCCCCGCCCTGCTGCGACTTGGCGTAGAACGCGATGAACAGGGTCAGGAACCCGGTGAGGATGCGGATGGTGCCGTTGCCCCACAAGCCCACCAGGACGTTGCGCCCCAGGGGTTGACGCATGCTCGCCGCGAGCGCCTTGACCGGCGACTGCTTCTCACCGGGCGGCTCGGTCGCCGCAGGACCGGAATCGGGCCGGTACAGCGGGTCGCGGGCGGGTTCACCGTGGTAGGTGAGTGTGGTCGGGACCTCCCCGGCAGTGACCTCCACCCACGACGGGATCCGCATACACAGGACGGCGCCGACGACGGTGATGATGGCCAACCACACCATCGCTCCCGGGAGATGCAGCGGCAGCACCTTGCCGAGCAAGACCTCACACAGCGCTGCCACGCCGCCGCCGATGATGGTTCCGCCGACCAGTCCGAAGGTGGTCAGCCGAGAGTTCACCCGCACCAGGTCGATGGACGGGGGCAGGACACGGGGCGTGACAGCGGACTTCAGGACACCAAAGGACTTGGACAGCACCAGCATTCCGAGAGCGCAGGGATACAGCACCCAGGGGTCGTAGGTCAGCTGGCCGGCTGCGGAATCCCATCCGCAGTTGGCCATGATCAACACGGCCAGCAGCGTGCGGCCGGCGAACGTCCCGGCCATCGCGATACGTCTGCCGCGTTGCAGCTTGTCGAGCATCGGCCCGATCAACGGCGCGATGATCGCGAACGGCGCGATCGTCAGCAGCAGGTAGAGGCCGACCTTGCCCTTGGACTCGGCGCTCGCCGCGGCGAAGAACAGCGTGTTCGCCAGGGCGATGGTCATGGCGGCATCGACGGCGAAGTTGACGACGGTCGGGTAGGTCAGCGCGGTCAGACCCGAGCGGTCGGCGCCGTCGGCCGTGGCGGCCTGGTGGATCTTGCCGATGCCCTTGGACGTCAGTTCACGCCCCCGCAGAGCGGCCACGCGCGTGACCGTGAGCTTGCGAGGCATGGCGCGCTGGTTGTCGTCGCGGTGGTAGTCGGTCTCGTCGAGCGGCGGCAGATGCGGGTTGTGTGAGGTCTGCTGCCGGGTCTCGTGGCGGGTTGCACCCGGCGGGGGATAGGCCGCGGTCGGAGGGTTGCCGGTCGGCGGGGGCCCGGCGGGGGGTGGCCCAGGCGGTCGCTGCCGAGGCGGCGGGGGGCCCTGGCGCGGTGGCCTCGGCCCGGCAGCGCCGTCGACCGGATAGTTTGCTGCTCCCGGGTGCGCGCCGGGCGACGGGCGAGGAGGCTGCCTCGGGTCGCGTGGTGCATTTCCTCGGTTCACTTCCACGATTGTTCCCTATCTCCGGTTGGCCGACCAACCCTCGGGCACCTGCGGCGAGTTGCGATACGGCACACTGGAGGGGTGAACGCGGTAACCGAGCAGGCAGACACAGCAACTGATCATGAGCAGGCAGATCAGCAGCGCGTGGCAACGTTGCTGGCCGGGGCCGTCTCGCAGGCGCGGGAGGCCATCGACGCGGAGGGTGACGAGGTCGGTGAACATCTCGACGCGGTGACCGAGGCGAGCTACACCGTCACCCACTACTTCGCCGCCGACGTCCCCGGTTACCGGGGATGGCAGTGGTGCGTCGTGCTGGCGGGCTGTCCCGACAGCGACGACGTGACCGTCAACGAGGTCGCCCTGCTCCCCGGAGCGCAGGCGCTGACCGCACCCGACTGGGTGCCGTGGGCCGAGCGGCTCAAACCGGGCGACCTCCACCCCGGCGACCTGCTCGCCAGCCCGCCCGACGACCCCCGCCTGGAACCGGGCTACGTCGACAACGGCGACGTCGATCCCGTCGACCCGGCAACCCAGGTCGTCGCCGAACTGGGTTTGGGTCGCGACCGGCTGATGACCCGCGAAGCCCGTCTCGACACCGCACAGCGTTGGGCCGAAGGCGAATACGGCCCCGACTCGCCGATGGCGCAAGGCGCTCGCCACAACTGTGTCAGCTGCGGTTTCTACATCCCGATCGTCGGCGCACTGCGCGCGGCATTCGGGGTGTGCGCCAACGAGTACTCCGCGGACGGGCGGGTGGTGCATGCCGATCACGGTTGCGGTGCCCACACCGACGTGAAGGCTCCGTCAGGTGCAGGTAGTCCGGCGTACGACGCCTATGACGACGGTGCGGTCGAAATCCACGCCAACTCCTGACGCCGGTGGCTGACCCTGCCGATCGAGGAACCGAACTCCGATCGGAGCCGGATCCGTTCGGGATCAACGAGATCCGCGATTCGATCCTGCAATCTTGGCTCACCTCGCCGACCCGACTGCGCGAGGACGTCGCAGCTGAATCCGATCTCGTCGCGGTCGGGTACCGGGATCGCCTCCTCACCGAACTGGTGGCGAATGCCGCCGATGCGGCAACGGCCGCAGGAGTCGCCGGAGTGGTGCAGGTCTGGCTCGACGGCGGCGACCTGCACGTCGCGAACACCGGAAGTCCCCTCGACGCAGGCGGGGCCGCCGCGCTGACCGCGTTGCGTTCGTCGAACAAGACCGGCTCCGGACTGGTGGGGCGCTTCGGGGTCGGGTTCACGGCGGTCGCCGCAGTGACTCGTCACGTCCAGATCCGTTCGGCCAGTGGGTCGATCGAGTTCTCCGCCGAGCGCACCCGCCGTGAATTGGCGGCGCGCGGGGTCGAGGTCGAGCAGGTCCCGACCCTGCGGCTCGCCTGGCCGGTCGACAGTGCGCCCGCGGCCGGTTTCGACACCGAGGTGGTGCTGCGTCTGCAACCGCATGTCGACACCGAGGTGATGATGCGGGACTTCGCCGCGGAAGCCGTCGAGCTGTTGCTGGAATTGCCCGCGGTGCAAACCATTTCGATAGCCGATCACCCGTTCACCCGGGAGCGTGCCGGTTCGGTGGTGTCGGTGGGGTCGCAGAGGTGGCTGGAATACGCGGCTCCCCATGCCCGCTGGCTGCTGCCGATGACCGGCGAGTGGCTGGTGTCCCGGCAGCGCGACGTGCTGCGCGCCCCGACGAGGACGGACGTAGAGCTCACGGTCCCGGCGATCTGTATCGCCGACGTGCGTCTGACCGCTGACCGTCGCGGCCTGCATCCCGATGCCGACATTGCCACCGCAGCAATCGGATACGCGGACTTCGCTGCATCCCTGTCCATCGACCAACGGACGATACTCGTTCCGGAACCGGGGTTCGCCGCGAGCCGCACCGATGAGCGTCTGCGCAGCGCTCTGGTCGCCGAGTTGGCATCGCACCCGTGGCTCCCGGGCGCCGGCGGCGACGACCTGATCCCGGAGCGCGCCGAGGTGCTCCTCGACCTGACCCCCGGTCTGTCCGAACTGTTGGGCGAGATCATCACCACGCTGGTCCACCCCGATCTGTCCGACCGCGGTGCCGTCACCCGGCTGCGGTCGGTGGGCGTGACCGAGATCGGCCTGGCGGACATCGCGTCGCGGCTCACCGGAATCGACCGCGAACCCCGTTGGTGGGGAAGGCTGTACACCGAGCTGGCGGTGGTCGCCCAGGGGCAGGTCGACGAACTCGGCGCCTTGCCGGTGCCGTTGACCGATGGCCGGACCATGCCCGGTGCACGTGGCGCGGTACTGCCTCCGCCGCAATCCGACGGCTCCGGTACCGATGTGGTCGCGCCGTCCTGGCTACCCACTGTCCACCCGCAGGCGGCCCATGAGCTGCTCGGACGCCTGGGCGCCCGGCAACTGTCGGTGTCGGAGATGCTGTCCGACCCGGCGCTGCGCGGCGAGCTCGAATCCGACCCGGAGGGCGATGACCTCGCCCGTAGCGTGCTGGGTCTGCTCCGCGCCGCGCCGGACGCATCGGTACCGGCCTGGCTCGGGCAAGTTCTGCTACCCACGATGGACGGCGATGAACGGCCGGCGGACGAACTGCTGCTGCCGAACAGCCCGCTGGCGTCGGTGCTGATCGACGATTCACCATTCGGCGTCGTCGACCCGGACTGGGTCGAAACGTATGGTGCAGAGGCTTTTCGCGCGCTCGGGGTCGGGTGGGGGTTCACCGTCACCCACGAGGAGTATCCGACCGGCCCCGACCATGACCTTCCCGACGAAGCGCGGTGGTGGGACACGATCGTCGATCCGCCGCAGACCTTTTCGGCGGTCCGTGACCTCGACCTCGTCGACCGGGACCGGTGGCCGCAGGCTCTGAGTCTGCTCGCCGAATCGCCGGACTGTGCGGCGTTGCTGACCGACCGCGACGGCTACACCGCCTGGTGGCTTCGCCACTACGCGGAGGTCGACGAGGCGCCGCTGGGTCACTGGCGGGCCCCGAGCGACGACACGATGGCGGGTGTCTTGGATCCGCTGGATCATCCACACGCGGATGAGCTGTCCGGGGCTCTGGGCGCCGCCGACGTCGAGGACACCGATCAGGCGTTGATGTTCCTGGCCCACCTGGCCGATGCCGGCCGGACGATCAGCCCGTCGGTGGCTGCCATCGCCCACACCGCACTCGCGGTGGCGCTCCGGGACGGGCGTATCGACCTCGGGCGGGTCGAGCCCCCGACCGGGCTGCGCACCCTCGCGGGCTCGGTGGCCGACGACGCCGTGGTGTTGGACGTGCCCTGGCTGGCCGCGGCACTCGACCCCGCTGTCGTGGTCGCGGTGGCACCCCCGGGGTTTGCCCTGGCGACGCAATTGGCCGACCTGCTGGACATCCCGACGGCCACCGAGGAGTACTCCGGTGGGCCCACGGAGCCGGGTGAGGCGTCGACGTGGCAGGCCCAACCGCAGGCACTTCGGTCGGCGTTGATCCAGGATCGTCCACTGCCGACCGGTCCGATCCGCGTCCACGACACACTGACGGTCGAATTGCGGCGCGGCGACGAACGCAGCGAGCACCGGGTGCCCTGGTGGCGCGACGAGCACGGCATGGTCCACGTGGATGCGGGGTTCGATGTCCTCGGTGGCTGAAGTCGTCGAGACCCAGGAGGTGTTCGGTCCCGACCAGGCGGTCCTGGACTGGATGGTCGACCACCGGACCGGCTTCTGGGACTCGGCGATGAAAGCGGTCACGACCCTGGGCAACACCGGGGTGCTCACGGCGGTCGCCGTCCTCGCAGCTGTGGTGCTGGCGAGCAACCGGCAGTGGCGGCCGGCGTTGCTGGTCTCGGTCGGCTCGCTGGTGGGGTCGATCGTGATGTTCGGGCTCAAGCAGCTCATCGCACGACCGAGGCCGCCGATCCCGGAGCGGATGGTCGAGCTGTCGAGCTTCTCGTTCCCGTCAGGGCACGCGATGACGTCCACGGTGGTCTATGGGTCCATCGCGGTCTCGGCCTATTGGTGCAGCGATTGGGTCCGCGCCCATCGGTGGGTGCTGATGGCCGCACCGGTGCTGGCCATCGCCATCGGGATCTCGCGGGTCTATCTGGGCGCACACTGGATGACCGACGTGCTGGCAGGCTGGGTTTTCGGGTCGATCTATCTCGCGGTGGCGGCGTTCGTGGTGCTCAGGACAGACCCTGCTGGGCCGCCCGGCTCCCGCGGCGGACCGCCCACTTCTGCAGGGACACCACGAAGCAGCCGAACACACCGACTCCGAGGCCGACCAGACAAATCGTGAGCGTGTTGTCGGTCCCGACGTCCCAGCCTGCGACGACAACCGTGGCGATCAACCACCCGAGCATGCCGACGATGATGACCGGCGCAGGGGAGGTCAGCTTGTGCGGCAATTCGGGGATGTGACCGGCCATGAGGATCAGCCTAATTCGGATTGCCCGGGCGGTGCTCTCTGGGCCTTGAAAGTACATCCTCTCGAAAAAACTGAACATAGTTTCGCCAGCGAAGAAACCGGTGTGCGCAGGCACTGAGCTGATGACCCAGAACCGGAAGTTAACCGTGATTCACCGGTGGGCCGAACACATGAACATCGTCGGTTTGGCATGCAATTCACGAAAGCTGACTTATCCTGGCTGCGTGGACCAGAATGACGAAAAGCTCGCGAGTGACTTGGCGTTGGCCGTGGTCCGACTGACGAGGCATCTGCGAGGCCGCAGAAATGCGTCGCCGGTGTCGCTCACGCAACTGTCGGCGTTGTCGACCCTCCGTAGAGAGGGGCCGATGACCCCGGGTGCGATCGCCGCGCGCGAGCGCGTCCAGCCACCGTCCATGACCAGGGTGATCGCGTCACTGGCGGATCTGGGGCTGGTGAAGCGTGATCCGCATCCCACCGATGGCAGGCAGGTGATCGTCACCCTGTCCTCGACGGGGGACGACGTCGTGGTCGATGAGGCGAATGCCAGGGAAGAATGGCTGCGCGCCCAGCTCAAGCGGCTCGATGATGATCAGCTCGCCACCCTGCGCAGCGCGGTCGGGATCATCGAATCGATCGTCGCCGAAAGCGACTGAGTCTTTTGGGAATGCCCGCGATGGCGAGTCAGGCACACTCAACGGAAGCCGTTTACGTGAGGTGAGCAAGGCAAACTCGCACCGCTTGCCTGCGGACCCGCGTCGTTTGGACTGAGGATGAGCGAGCGAAGCGATGCGAAGACGAGGGAAAACGACGCGTTGAGGGCCGCGGGCCCGCGAGCGAAGCGAGCCAAGGACACAGGACCTAGAAGAACGTTCCCGCGTGCGGCTTCTTGTCGGTGCTGAAGGCTTGATCGACGGCGTGCAGAGTGGGGGCATCGGCCGCCCAGAGACGCTCCGCTGCCGCGAAATCAACCGCCCGATACCCGCCCAGGTAGAGGCTGCCCAGTGCGGAGATGTCCATCCGGACGGTCGGGTCGGCGTCCGTTGCGGTCACGGTGGCCCGGCTGTCGGTGATCGACACCGCGAACTTGCCGCCTGACTCGCGGTACGTGTCGGAGACCTCGAGCACGAACTCGGTGTCGTGGCCGTACTCCCGCAGGGTCAGGGCCTTCTCGACGTCGAGGATCCGCAGCCACATGCTGTCGCGGATGGCGGTGACCGCGGGAGCCCGCAGGTCCGTCAGCTTCAGGGGCAGCGGGTCGTCAACCGGGGTGGTTGCGGTGATGGCCGGGATCAGGTCGAGTCCGACGAGCACGCGCCACAGGTCTGTGTGCGCCTCGTCGGTGACGGCGAAGATCTCGTAAACCTCTGCAATGGAGGTGTTTTCGGTCTCGTGGTGAATTCGGTAGCTCGCGTAGCCGTCGGCATGAAGCAGGTAGTGCAGACCGCTGCGACCGTTCCGCAGCATCGGCCGGTCGGCGAAGATCATGTTCCACCACACCGGAGCTCGCACGATGGCCCCGGGTCTGGTCGAGACCCACCGGTTGTGTAGCTCGGGTACGCGCTCACGAATCTGATCGGGCTCGCCGAACCGAACGCGGGAATCGGCAGGCGCCGGCGCCCGGAACTCGGCCCGGCGCAGGTCGACTCGCCAGGAATGCTCGAACGAGGCTGGGCCGTAACCGAAACGTTCGTAGATGGTGCCCTCGGAGGCGGTCAGGATGGAGAAGACGGATTCCTCTTGCTCCCACTGCTCGAAGAGTTCGGTGATCATCATCCGCAGGATGCCGCGCCTGCGGTGGGTCGACGCCACGGACACCCACGACAGGCCGGGCAGGTTCGCGCGGTACCCGCCCGGCACCGACATCACCATGCGGTAGAACATCGCGATGCCGACCAGAACCGGACGGTCGGGGTCCACGTTGTCGTGGACGACCACGACGTCGCCGTCGTCGACTTTGGAGCGGATGTCGGCCAGCGCCTCGTCGTCGAGCGGTTCGATGAAGGCGAACGCCCGGGCGTCGGCGGTCGCGATGTCCTGCCAGTCCGAATCGGTTGCGCGACGAAGAGTCAGGTTGCCGTTGCTCACCCATCCAACTTGTCATACCCGACGTCGGGCAGACTAGCCGGATGCCCGGATCGCAACCTTCCCGCGCCGTCGCCCTGCCTGATCTCGCGGTGACCGTGGTCGACATCGACGACCCTGCGGACCCACGGGTCGACGACTTCCGAGATCTGAATTCTGTCGATCGGCGTCCTGATCTGCCGATCCTGCCCGGCGGTAGCCGCGGTAAGGGGCTGGTGATCGCCGAGGGAGTGCTGGTGGCCGAGCGGATGGTCGCCTCTCGCTTCGCGACACACGCTTTCCTGGGCGTCGACAAGCGGCTGCGCGAGCTCGGCCCCACTCTCACCGACCCATCGTTGGCCGGCGTCCCGTTCTATCGCGCGAGCGCGGCGGTGATGGCCGATATCGTCGGGTTCCACCTCAATCGTGGGGTCCTGGCGGTGGCTCGCCGGCCGGTCCCGCTCGAGGTGGCCGACGTGGTCGCGACAGCGCGCACGGTTGCCGTGCTCGAGGGTGTCAACGACCACGAGAACATCGGCAGCATCTTCCGCAATGCTGCCGGCCTCGGTGTCGACGCGGTGATTTTCGGGGGCGCATGTGCGGACCCGCTGTACCGCCGCTCGGTGCGCGTGTCGATGGGGCACGCGCTGCTCGTCCCGTTTGCACACGCCGCGAACTGGCCGTCGGACCTGGACATACTGCGCGGCAAGGACTTCCGGATCATCTCGATGACACCGGACGCCGAAGCGATCCCGTTGTCCGACGCGGTGGACGCCGAGAGGGTGGCGTTCATGGTGGGCGCAGAGGGGCCGGGACTTTCCGAGACCGCGATGCGCGCAGGCGATGTGCGGGCGAGGATCCCGATGGCCCGCGGCACCGATTCGCTCAACGTCGCGACAGCAGCCGCGCTGGCTTTCTACGAACGCGCACGTTAGTTCTTGTGGCCGAAGCCGAACCAGCGCGCAACACGTCCAGGGGTGCTGGGCTCTGATTCCTGCGGCGGGCGAGCGTTGCCGGTCGATGCGTCGCTTGTCGAAAGCCCCAGCTCCACATCGGCTTCCGTCGGCTGGTAGCCCTTCGGGCGGATCGCGAAGCCCGAGACCGTGATGGTGGCCGGATCGGTGTCGGATTCTTCCAGCGGCGTGGTGAAGCGAAATCCCAGCCACTCGCGGATGGCCTGTTCGGCGAATTCCTGCGGGTGGAAGGGCAGGGCCTGCGGATCGGGTTGTGCGCCATCGGCATACACCAGCGGATGTTCGCCCGACCAGAACGGACCCTCGAAAACGAAGGGCAGGCCGTTGTTTTCGAGGATGTCGACAGGATTGGCGGAGAACGACCGGCGCAATTCGCCGGCGTCCCAGCGGGCGAACGCTCCCAGCGATGACTCGGGGTCTGTGTGCAACACGATCGTCGACTCCGACGGTAACGCGGCGATCCAGGACTCCGGCAGGGTCGACGGTGTCGCCGAGGCGAGCACGGGACTCGTCACCACCGTCAATGCGCCGTAGGTTCCGATGAACAGCTGGTCGGTATCGGGATTCGCGGCTTCTGCCAGCGTGGTTTCGCCGATCGGCACCGCAGTCAGATCTGGCAGCAGTGCGGCAGCGATCGCTCCGGCCGTGGCCGGGTCGTGGCGCAGGCCTTGCCTGATCTCCGCTGCCGGATCGCTGGAATTGACGAACCAGAGCATGGATGCTGCTTTCGCTGCCAATGCAAGCCTTTCGTGTGGTCCGACCGATTCTGCGTACCGATCAACTTAACCTGTGTCAGGTGTTCCCACTGCTGCGGACCCCGAGAAGTACGTCCTCCCACGCCGGGACGGACGGTTTCCGGTTGCCACGACCGCGTTTGCGGGACGGGGGTGACGTCTCGTCGTGGACCGACGCGTCGCCCGTGTCGTCCGCAGGCGCACTCTCCACTGCGGACTCCTCTTCCACCTCGACCTCGACCTCGGGCTCGGGTGGTGCCGGGCGAGGAGCCGGCCTGGGCGCGGTACGCCGGGCCTGGGCGTCGGTCACGGTGTCGGCATCCACGGTCACGGCTTCGGTACCGTCCGACTTCACCGTCAGCCGGGCTGAGCGTGACACCGGGGAGATGGGCGCCACCTGGGAGGCCTGGGGCGGTGTGTAGTCGAAGGCTAGCTCCGGATGCTCGGAGTCGTCGTCCTCGACCGGCAGCGGTGCAACGGGCTGGACGCTGCGCAGTGGCCTGCTGATGTCGGGATCGATGAGCTCATCGGCGACCTCGTCGATCGCCTCGACGGTGCCCGAGTTGGAGCCCGGCACGTATCGCCAGTGCGCCCGGTTCACGGACCGACCGACGCGCCAGCTGACCTGGACCACCCATCGATTGTCCTCGGCCTTCCAGGCATCCCAGTCGGTGTCGTCGGGGTTGTGTCCTCGCGCCCCGAGTGCCGCCGAAACGACTTCGGACAGCGTCGACAGCGCGGGACCGTCGTAGCGCAGCGGGTGGGCGGCGGCGGCCAGTTCAGCGGCGCGGGCGCGCTCGAGCAGCACTGGGTGGGCGAATCGTTCGATCCGATCCATGCCGACGCCGGCCGCAGCAGCGACCTGGGCCACAGAGGCCCCGGCCCTGATTCGTGACTGGATCTCGCGGGGGCGCAGCGTGCTTTCCATCTCGATCTCTATCTGACCCATGCGTGTCAGGTCGCCGCGCGCGGCGGCTCGCAATGTGTCGTCAGCAGGGATACGGAACTTCTCGCCCGACTCGGTGTCCTGACAGATCACCTTTTTGCCGTCCGGCTCCAGGCCGATGACTCGAAGCTCACGCATCTGCTCCTCCTTCACGTCTCGGAGCCAGCCTCTACATTTGCGTCGGTCTGCATTAGCGTCAGCGTAATGCAGTGTTGTGAATTCACCTGCCGTGACACGCGGAAAAATGCCAGCTCAGCAGGGGTGTCCTCCGGCCCGGCCGGCGACTAGAGCGCCCCCACCACATAGTCGATGCTTGCGGTGAGCTTGCTGATGTCATCGGGTTCGATGGCCGGGAACATGCCGATGCGCAGCTGATTGCGGCCGAGCTTGCGGTACGGCTCTGTATCGACCACGCCGTTGGCGCGCAACACTTTCGCGACGGCAGCGGCGTCCACGTCGTCGTTGAAATCGATGGTTCCGACGACCTGGCTGCGGTAGGTGGGGTCGGTGACGAACGGCGTTGCGTACTCGCTCTTCTCGGCCCAGGTGTAGAGCCGTGAGCTGCTGTCGGCGGTGCGCGAGGTGCACCAGTCGAGTCCGCCCTGGCCGTTCATCCACTCGAGCTGGTTGGCGAGAAGCAGCAGTGACGCGACGGCCGGGGTGTTGTATGTCTGGTTCTTGCTGCTGTTGTCGACGGCGGTCGGCAGCGAAAGGAACTCGGGGCACCAGCGATCGGACTTGCCGATGGTGTCGATGCGCTCGAGCGCGGCCGGGCTCATGAGGGCGATCCACAGACCACCATCGGAGGCGAAGCTCTTCTGCGGCGCGAAGTAGTAGACGTCGGCGTCGGCGACGTTGACCGGCAGGCCACCCGCTCCGGACGTCGCATCGATGGCGATGAGCGCGTCGCCGGCGAGCTCGGGCCTGGTCACGGGTACGGCCACGCCCGTCGAGGTCTCGTTGTGGGCCCAGCCCACGAGGTCGACGCCGTCGAACTTGTCGGCGCCGATCGTCGAGATCGACGGGGCGGTGCCGGGCTCGGTGGAGATCACGACCGGATCGTCGAGGAAGGGGGCCTTCTTGGCGACGGTGGCGAACTTGTTCGAGAACTCACCGTAGGTGAGGTTCAGCGAGCGCTTCGAGATCAGCCCGAACGCGGCGGCATCCCAGAAGGCGGTGGTGCCGCCGTTGGAGAGGACGACCTCGTAGCCGTCGGGCAGGGAGAACAAGTCGGCCAAACCGCTGCGGATCGCTCCGACCACATTCTTGACCGGTGCCTGCCGATGGCTGGTGCCGAAGACCGAGGCGCCGGTGTCGACGAGGGACTGCAGCTGCTCGGGTCGGACTTTCGAGGGGCCACAACCGAACCGGCCGTCGGAGGGAAGGAGGTCGGCCGGAATGGTTATCGATTCACTCATGGGTCCAGTCTAGTGACCGCCCCGCAGCTCGATGATGGTGGGTTTTGGTGAGCGCGACCTGGGCATTTACTCGCCAGAACCCACCATCATGGGGTTTGGGGTCACTTCGGGGCGATGGTGTCCCAGCCCTCGACGTCCTCGGGACGACGGGGCGCCGCGCCGACGTACAGCGCCGCGGGACGGACCAGCTTGCCCAGGCGCTTCTGCTCCATGATGTGGGCGCACCAGCCCGCGGTCCGGCCACAGGTGAACATCGCGGGCATCATGTGCGGTGGCACCTCGGCGAAGTCGAGGATGACCGCGGCCCAGAACTCGACATTGGTCTCGATGGCGCGATCAGGACGACGTTCGCGCAGTTCGGTCAGCGCCGCCTGCTCGAGCGCGGCGGCGACCTCGTAGCGCGGTGCGTTCAGTTCCTGGGCGGTGCGGCGCAGCACCCGGGCCCGGGGATCCTCGGCGCGGTAGACGCGGTGCCCGAACCCCATGAGCTTTTCCTTGCGGTCGAGGATGCCTTTGACCAACGCCCGGGCGTCGCCCGTTTTCTCGACTTCTTCGATCATCGGGAGCACGCGGGCCGGGGCGCCGCCGTGCAGCGGTCCCGACATTGCGCCGATGGCGCCGGAGAGCGACGCGGCGACGTCGGCGCCGGTGGAGGCGATGACGCGGGCGGTGAAGGTGGAGGCGTTCATGCCGTGTTCGGCGGCGCTGACCCAGTAGGCGTCGATGGCGCGGATGTGTGCCGGGTCGGGCTCGCCCTTCCAGCGGGTCATGAAACGTGCTGTCACGGTGTCGCATTCGTCGATGACCGCTTGCGGCACCGCCGGCTGGTGGATGCCCCGCGCCGATTGCGCGACGTAGGACAGGGCCATCACCGAGGCGCGTGCGAGGTTGTTGCGGGCGGTGGTGTCGTCGATGTCGAGGAGTGGCTGGTAGCCCCAGATCGGGGCGAGCATCGCCAGTCCGGCCTGCACGTCGACGCGGACGTCACCGGTGTGGATGGGCAGCGGGAACGGCTCGGCCGGTGGCAGCCCGTCGCCGAACTTGCCGTCGACGAGCAGCGCCCACACATCGGAGAACGTGACCTGATTCTCGACGAGGTCTTCGATGTCGACGCCCCGGTAACGGAGGTTGCCGCCGTTCTTGTCCGGTTCGGCGATCTGGGTCGTGAAGGCGGTGACACCCTCGAGGCCCTCGACGAAACCTTCGGGTATTTCCACGTTGACTGCCATCGAACCGGACTCCTCATGCCATGTGCGCCATTGCCGTACTGGTTAGGACTGTAGTGGGCCGAAGAGATCCCGGTTACCCGGGAGTAGCGTTATTTGCCGTGGGTAGCGAACCAATCGATTTGGCGAACATGCGGGTGTCGTACGCGGCGAGTGGCGGGGACGACGCCGCGGGCAAGGACGGCGTGAAAGGCAACCTCGATCCGAGCTGGCTGGCAGGCGATCCGCCCTGGACCGCGCTGTTCTCCCGGTGGCTCACCGAGGCGATCGACGCACGAGTCGCCGAACCCAATGCGATGGTGCTCGGCACCGTGGACCCCGACGGTCATCCTTCGACGCGCACCGTCCTGTGCAAAGGCGCCGACGCCTCCGGAATCGTCTTCTTCACCGGCTACGACTCAGACAAAGGCGCCCATCTCGCGGCCGCGCCGTACGCGTCGGTGACGTTTCCCTGGATCGCGATGGAACGGCAGGTGCATTTTCGCGGACCGGTGGAGATGGTCCCGGCCGAGCAGACCGAGAACTACTGGGTCAAACGTCCTCGCGGCTCGCAGCTGAGCGCATATTCGTCGGCCCAGTCCGAACCGATCGAATCTCGTCAGGCTCTGGAGGAGAAGGCTGCCCGGACGGCCGCCGAGTTCGGTGGTGAAGACGGCGGGCAGCCGGTACCGGTACCGCCTCGCTGGGGTGGGTATCGCCTCGTACCGACCGAGGTCGAGTTCTGGCAGGGCCGGGCCAACCGCCTGCACAACAGGGTTCGCGCCACCCTTGCCGACGGCCGGTGGTCCGTTGTGAGACTGCAACCGTAGGTGGCCCGCCGCTTCCTCGCCGACACCACTCCGCTTCAGCAGCCAGATTTCCGACGCCTGTGGTGGGCGAACATCGTCACCGTCATCGGCGCCCAACTCACGGTCGTCGCGGTCCCCGCACAGATCTACCAACTCACCGGAAGCTCCGCGTACGTCGGATTGACGGGATTGTTCGGGCTCGTGCCGTTGGTGGTGTTCGGCCTGTGGGGCGGCGCGCTGGCGGATGCGATGGATCGCCGCATCCTGCTGATCATCACGACCATCGGCCTGATCGGCACCAGCGCACTGTTTTTTGTGCAGTCGTTCCTCGGGTTCGGCAACGCCTGGCTGATCCTGTGTCTGTTCGCGGTCCAGCAGGCATTCTTCGCCGTCAATCAGCCGACCCGCACGGCGATACTCCCGAAGTTGTTGCCGACCGCGCAGTTACCGGCAGCGAACTCACTGAACATGACGGTGATGCAGGCCGGCGCCATCGCCGGGCCGCTGGTCGGCGGAGCGATGATCCCCATCCTCGGCTATTCGCTTCTCTACTTCGTCGACGCACTGTTCTTGTTCGCGACGATGTGGGCCGTCATACGGCTACCGTCGCTGCGGCCGGGTGATGGCCGCACCAAGGCACAGACGCCCGGACTCAAATCCGTCATCGACGGGTTCCGGTATCTCGCCGGGCACAAGGTGCTGATGGCGTCCTTCCTCGTGGACCTCATCGCGATGATCTTCGGCATGCCGCGGGCGTTGTTCCCGCAGATGGCTCACGAGAGCTTCGGTGGTCCCGACGGCGGTGGTGTGGCGTTCGCGCTGCTGTTCTCCGCGATCGCCATCGGGTCGGTGGTCGGAGGTGTCTTCTCCGGGTGGGTCTCCCGCGTCGAACGGCAGGGTCGCGCCGTCATCATCTGCATCCTGATCTGGGGTGTGGCCATCATCGGGGTCGGCGTCAGTGTCGGATTCGCCGGTGGCACGGCCATGCCGATGCTGCCGGTCGCGGTGACGCTGCTGATGATCGGCGGCGCCGCGGACATGGCCTCGGCGGCTTTCCGCCAATCGATGCTGCAGGCCGCGGCGAGCGACGAGGTCCGTGGCCGTCTACAAGGCGTGTTCATCGTGGTGGTGGCCGGAGGTCCCCGGATCGCCGACGTCGCTCACGGCGCCGCGGCGGCCTCGGTCGGTACCGCGGTGGCAACTGCCGGAGGTGGCGTCCTCGTCGTCATCTTCACCGTTGTCGCAGCCCTCGCGATCCCGGCGTTCGTCCGCTACCGCATCACCCGTTGACCGATTGTGGTGGGTTCGGGTGGGCCTGACCTGGGGAAATGCTCGCCAGAACTCACCAATTCCGGGATTACCGGGCAGCGGCGGTGCGGGCCCGGCTCGAGTCCTTGAGGAGTCCGGCGGTGTAGCCGACGACCATCGGATCCGACATCGCCTTCCAGCGCGGCGCCAGCAGCTTCATGTACCGCTCGACGTACAGCAACTGCTTGCCGACGAGGACGAGTTCGCGGGGGAGTCGGGCGTCGTAGGTCTTGGCCATCGCGGCCAGCTGCCGGCCGAGGTTCGCGTACGACATGTCGCCCAGTTCGGTGCCGCCGATCGGCGCTGCGACCCTGCGCAGGTCCTTGGCGGTCTCACGAACAGTGCCGGGCTTGCCGAACGTGCCCATCGAGGCAAGAGCCTGCCCGGCGGCTTCGTAGTCGCTGCGCATCATGTTGCCGAGCAGCGAACGCACGATCATGCGGGTCTCGTCATCGAAGCGTCCGACGATGCCCCAGTCCAGGAACACGATTCGGCCCTGCGCGTCGACCAACACGTTCCCGGCGTGGAGGTCGCCGTGGAAGATGCCGTCGGTGAACGCGGACTCGAGCAACGACATCAGCAGGGTCTTGACGATTGCTGCGGGGTCGTGGCCCGCTCGGCGGATGGCCTTGACATCGTCGATGCGGGTGGCGTCGACGTATTCGAGGGTGAGTACCTTCTCGGTCGTGTAGTCCCAATACACCTGCGGGACACGAACCTTGTCGGCGAACCGCGAGCCGGAGATGGCGCTCGTCCACTCCTCCATGGTCGCGGCCTCGGTGCGGAAGTCGAGCTCGGAATTGAGGTTTGCCGTGAAGTCCTCGATGACGGCCTTGGCGCTGAGCATGCGGCCGTATGACGAGAACTCCGCGAGGGCGGCTGTCCGCTGCAGGATCTGCAGGTCGGCAGCGAGCCGGGATTTGATGCCCGGACGCTGGATCTTGACGACGACGGACTCGCCGGTCAGGAGAGTTGCGGTGTGAACCTGGGAGATCGACGCCGAAGCGATGGGCTCGGGATCGAATTCGGCGAAGACCTCGTCCGGGTCACTGCCGAGCTGGGCCGTGAGCAATGCCCGGACCTCGCCGGGGTCGGCGGCCGGCACGCGGTCTAGGAGCGAGCGGAACTCGTCTGAGAGGACCTTGGGGAACACCCCGGGACTCGACGCGATGAGCTGCCCCAGTTTGACGTAGGTCGGGCCGAGCGCTGCGAACGTGTTGCGAGTCTCCCCGGCGCCCTTGGAGGCCAGGTCACCCGCTCCGGGTACGCGAGCGGCGAAGCGGGCTCCGCCGCACACTGCCTGCCACGCAGTGGCCCCGATACGGGCAGCCTCGGTGGTGAGCGGCACCTTCTGCAGGGTCAGGGGGGCTTTCTCGGTCGTGATCGTCATAGGTCCTCCGCATGCGACTTCTTGCCTGGGTCGGCCCGGGGGTGGGGCCACAGTTACTCGATTGCCGGAATGCTCCGCGTGAGTTTAGGGCATCAGGCCGATATCACCAGGTCGATCAGTATCCGCAGACCGCAGTTGTTACCGCGCTGCGCTGTTCTCGTACTGATAAGGAGTCGAAAACGCAGGCCACGGTGTTAACGCGCCACGCCGACAAATGCCTGTGTTGTCGCTAACACTATGCGGTAGAGACTGCACGAGCCGCCCACCCGTTTTCGTGCCTCCCAGCCGCTATTGCTGGTGGTCCGTGCAAAAACGGGTGGGGGATGCGGCGATCAATGTGCGACGGGACATTCCCCGGTTTCGTTGGCCTGCCAGGGCAGATTCGCCCGCCGGGCTGTGGTGACCGGGCAATAGTGCATCGATCCGCCGCGCACCGCCTCGGGCGGCAGGTTGCGGGTCGGCGTCTCGAGCAGTGGTGCGTCGACGGGCACCGTGCCGGCCAGGCGATCCCACGCATCGCGGCAGCGCGGATGCTTCCGGTAGCGCTCGGGCAGTGCGTGCATGAACATGTTGACGGCCTTGCCGAACCGCCGGAATCGGCGTTCGTCCGCATCCGACCACGTGAAGCCCATCATCTCGCGGACGGCCGGGTGATACAGCCCGGCGGTCAGCCAGGTGAAGAACTTCTCGGTCGGCTTGACCATCACCTTCCACACGGGCCTGGGCAGGCGCGCCATCCACGGCGGTGGCGGTAGCTCGGAGATGTCGAGCACGGTGCGCACGGCAGGATGATCTTCGAGTACGTTGCGGCACATGTGATCCCAATACTCGAGGAACTCCTCGTAGGTGTCGGGGCAGGGCCGGGTGCTCACGCCGTACATCGAATACCAGGTCCGCGATTCCTCGAAGAGCTCACGCTTCTCGGCCTCGGTGATCGGCGGTCCGAACACCTCCGCGCACCGGATGTTGCCGTACCAGAATGTGGCGTGAGCCCAGTAGAAGACGTCGGGATCGAGGGCGTGATAGCGGCTGCCGTCGGGCATCGCGCCCTTGATCTCCCGGTGATAGTCGCGGACCTCGCGGCCGGTGTCGGTGGTGCCGTCGAAGACGACCCCGATGATCGGGTACAGCGACCGGTTCAGGCGCTGCCAGCGTTCGCCGAAGAAGTCCGAGTGCTCCCACACCGCGGCGCCCAGTTTCGGGTGCATGTTCTGCATCGATCCGGACCAGAGGCCGATCAACATGCCGTGCCAGCCCCCGAAGAACTTCCAGGTCACCGAATCCGGTCCCAGGGGTGCGGGTTCGGCCGGACTCGGCTGCGAGATCTGTTCGGATTCATGGACGTCGGTCACGGGCGGCACCTTCCATCGACAAGCTGTCTGAGACGAAACTCTAGATCCGTCTCAGTGCGCATGTCAACCAGGATGGGCGTGAAATCTGGGCCGGTCCGACGCGTCGGTGAGAGTGGGTCATCGGCGCGTCACACGACGTGGCATCGAGGCCGCGACCGCTAAGCTCCATTTGTGGCCGGTCACAGCATCGAAGCGAATGGATACAGCGCACAGATCGCGAGTACGGGTGCCGGTCTGAGGGCCGTCCGGTGGGGCGATCGGCTGCTCACCGAGACCTGGGAGATCGAGCCGGGGGTCAAGCCCCCGCTGTCGTGTGGACTGGTGCTGGCGCCGTGGCCCAATCGCACCGGCGACGGTCGCTACACCTACGACGGCCAGAGCTACCAACTGCCGATCACTGAAGCCGCCCGCAACAATGCGAACCACGGTTTCGTCCGGATGGTCGACTGGAACGTCCTCGACACCACCGGCTCCTCGGTCACGCTCGGGATCGCGGTCGGGCAACATCCGGGCTGGCCCTTCGATCTGCAGCTGACCGTCACGTACTCGCTCGACGCTGGTGGACTGACGGTCACGCACACCACCACCAACAATGGGAAACAAAGAGCGCCATACGCTTTGGGGCAACACACATTCGTGCGACTCGGTGATGTCCCCGCCGACGATTGCAGGCTACAACTGGCGGCACGCAAGTATCAGCCCCTCGATCCCGAGCGTCAGCTGCCGGCCGGTTCGCCGGTTGACGTGGCGGGCACAGACTTCGATTTCTCCACCCCGCAACCGCTCTCGGGCCATTGGCTCGACACCCCTTTCACGGACATGGCGGACGAGGCCGGCTTTATCACCCATCGACTGATCGGCCCGGACGGGGACGCGACGGAGTTGTGGACCGATCTCAATTTTCCATGGGTACAGGCTTTTACCGCCGATCCCGCGCACGACCAGCCGTATCCGGGACGTGGCCGCGCGGTGGCGATCGAGCCGATGACGGCGCCGCCCAACGCGCTCGCGAGCGGCATCGACCTGATCGATCTCGAACCGGGTCAGATCTGGATGGGACGCTGGGGTCTGCGATACCGCGGTGCGGGGGGACAATCTCCGATGACCGGGAACGACTGACTGGAATGGGTATGCGGTGAAGGAAATCGTCGTCTGCGGGGAAGGCCTCGTCGATCTGGTACCCGCAGGCGCAGGCCCGCTCAGTCCGTTGGTCCCGGCACTCGGTGGCGGGCCGTTCAATGTAGCCATCACCCTGGGTCGTCTCGGCTCCGCGGTGTCCCTGATCTCACGGTTGTCGGACGACCCGTACGGTGACGCGCTCACCCATGCGCTCCGTGCGGCAGGGGTGAATCTGTCTCTGCTGCAGCGTGGTTCCGAAGCCACGACCCTTGCTCTGACGAATATCGGCGAGGACGGGTCCGCCCAGTACAGCTTCTACCTCGACAACACCGCCGACCGCCTCGTCGCCGACCCGGGGGAGCTGCCCCGGACGGTCGGTGCGCTGGCCTTCGGCACCTTGTCGATGGTGCTCGAGCCCGGCGCGAGTGTCTACGAGGCACTGCTGCACCGCAGTCACGCCGAGGGCCGGTTGACCATGCTCGACCCCAACATCCGCCCGGGTGTCATCGACGACCCCGACGGCTACCGGACCCGGTTCGGCACCTGGTTGCCCTCCCTCGACATCGTGAAGGTCTCCGACGACGACGCCGAGTGGCTCGCGCCGGGCGGCGGCGGACCGGAGCAGTGGATCGAGGCGGGAGTCGGCGCCGTGCTGACCACTCGGGGAGCGGATGGTCTGAGCGTGCTCACCGAGGGGTTCTCGGTCGAGGTTCCGGCGCCCACGGCCACCGTCGTCGACACCATCGGCGCCGGGGACACGATTTGTGGTGCGCTGCTGCACTGGCTGGATACGCACCGGCTGCTGGAGCCGGCATCGGTCCGGCAGATGTCGCAAAATGACTGGTCGGAGGCGTTGGGTTTCGCCGCCACCGCGGCCGCGGTGACCGTCTCGCGCCCCGGGGCAGACCCTCCATGGGCGGGCGAGCTTTAAACCGACTAGGTTGTTAGCTGGATCGCGCGACCAGTTCGGGCGACCCCGGAGGTCAAACACCTGCACCGGTTCACGAGACCGGTGCAGCCCGTCGAAAAGGGGAGGACCAAGTGTCCGCCGAAACAGTGTCTGCCAATGGAAACGCAGCCGAGGCCAGCGCCTCGTTCGTGTATCCCGGTGGAGAGATCAAGCTTCCCATCGTCAAGGCGACCGAGGGCAGCGACGGCGTCGGATTGGGCAAGTTCCTTGCCGAGACCGGACTGACCACATTCGATGGTGGATTCGTCAACACCGCGTCGACCAAATCCGCGATCACCTACATCGACGGTGATGCCGGCATCCTGCGTTACCGGGGCTACCCGATCGAGCAACTCGCCAAGGGTTCGAGCTTCCTCGAGGTGAGCTACCTGCTCATCAACGGTGAACTGCCGACCCCGTCCGAACTCGAAGACTTCACGAACAAGATCAGCCGCCACACGCTGCTGCACGAAGACCTCAAGCGGTTCTTCGACGGCTTCCCGCGCAACGCGCACCCCATGCCGGTGCTCTCCAGCGCGGTGAACGCCCTGAGCGCGTACTACCAGGACTCGCTGGATCCGAAAGATCCCGAGCAGGTTGAGCTTTCGACGATCCGCCTGCTGGCGAAGCTTCCGACGATCGCCGCGTACGCCTACAAGAAGTCGACCGGGCAGCCTTTCCTGTACCCGGACAACTCGCTCAACCTCGTCGAGAACTTCCTGCGGATGACCTTCGGCTTCCCCGCGGAGCCGTATGTCGTCAACCCGGACGTCGTCAAGGCCCTCGACATGCTGTTCATCCTGCATGCCGATCACGAACAGAACTGCTCGACCTCGACCGTGCGCCTGGTGGGCTCGTCGCAGGCCAACCTGTTCACGTCGATCTCCGGCGGCATCAACGCACTCTGGGGCCCGCTGCACGGTGGCGCCAACCAGGCCGTGCTCGAGATGCTCGACGAGATCAAGGCCTCCGGTGGCGACACCAAGGAGTTCATGAACAAGGTCAAGAACAAGGAAGACGGCGTGAAGCTCATGGGCTTCGGGCACCGCGTGTACAAGAATTACGACCCGCGTGCCGCGATCGTCAAAGAGACTGCCGACCAGATCCTCGAACTCCTCGGAGTCAACGACGACCTGCTCGACATCGCCAAGGGGCTCGAGGAAGTGGCCCTGTCCGACGACTACTTCATCTCCCGCAAGCTGTACCCGAATGTGGACTTCTACACGGGCTTGATCTACCGTGCGATGGGCTTCCCGACCCGGATGTTCACTGTGCTGTTCGCCCTGGGCCGGTTGCCCGGTTGGATCGCGCACTGGCGCGAGATGAACACCGACCCGACCGGAAAGATCGGCCGTCCGCGGCAGATCTACACCGGCTACACCGAACGCGACTACCTGAATATGGATCAACGCTGAACCATGACTAAACCTGAGATCGAGTTCCCGCAAGGCCCTGCCCCGACCGAGCTGGTCGCCACCGACATCACCGTCGGTGAGGGCGCCGAAGCCGTCGCAGGCGGCATCGTCGACGTGCATTACGTCGGCGTCGAGTTCGAGACCGGTGAGGAGTTCGATTCCTCCTGGAACCGCGGCCAGTCGGCCAACTTCCCGCTCGACCGGCTCATCCCCGGCTGGCAAGAAGGCATTCCGGGCATGAAGGTGGGTGGACGTCGTCAGCTCATCGTGCCGCCGCTGCTGGCATACGGCCCCGAAGGTGCCGGCCACCGGTTGTCCGGCAAGACCCTGGTCTTCGTGATCGACCTGCTGGGCGTCGGCTAGACCCCAAGTCAACAGTTCTTCCAGATGCCCTGCGCGGTTCACGCGCAGGGCATTTGGCGTCGGGATAGATTTGCAGGGTGATCGCGAACCCCTTCGTCTACGAGATCAACACCTGGCCCTGGCTGCATGACGTCGGCGAGCGATGTGGCCGTGACGTCGGGCTCGGCGCAGTGCCCGGCGCGGAGTGGGATGCCATTGCGGCGACCGGCTGCGACGCCGTCTGGCTGATGGGTGTGTGGCGACGGAGCCCGGCCGGTATTGCGATCGCCCTGTCCGACGACGCGCTCGTCGACACCTTTGCCGAGGCCCTGCCCGACTTCACCTCCGAGGACGTGGTCGGTTCCCCGTACGCGGTCCGCGACTACGTCGTCGACGACCATCTGGGAGGCCCGGCAGGACTCGCCCGCGCCCGAGAGGAGTTGGCGCAGCGCGGGTTGGCGTTGATCCTCGATTTCGTGCCGAATCACGTGGCCGCCGACCATCCCTGGGTGGCTGCGCATCCGGAGGTCTTCATCCACGGCACCGAGGACGAACTGCATCAGGACCCGCTGTCCTACCTCGAGGTCGACGGGCAGGTGCTCGCCAACGGGAAGGACCCCTACTTCGCGGCGTGGACAGACGTGGTCCAACTCAATGCGTTCTCTCCGTTGCTGCGGACCGCGGCCATCGACACACTGCTGCAGATCGCGTCGCAGTGCGATGGGGTCCGCTGTGACATGGCGATGCTGATGATGAACGATGTCTTCGCACGGACCTGGGGTGACCGCGCCGGGCCGAGGCCTAGAAACGAGTACTGGCCCACGGTGATCCGTGCCGTCCGACGCGCGCACCCGGCGTTCGTGTTCATCGCTGAGGCCTACTGGGATCTCGAGGCCGGGCTGCAGGATCAGGGATTCGACCACTGCTACGACAAGGGCCTTTACGACAAGCTGGTTGCGCAGGAGGGTGCCGACCCCGTGCGTGGTCTGCTGGCCGACGACCGCCGGTATCAGAGCGGTCTGATCCGGTTCCTCGAGAATCACGATGAACCGCGTGCGGCAGCGGTGTTCGACGATGACCAGCAGCGTGTCGCAGCGGTGACCACATTCACGACGCTGGGAGCCCGGCTGATCCACGACGGGCAGCTGCAGGGCAGGACCACGCGACTGCCCGTGCAGTTGGGACGGTATCCCCATCAACCGGATGACGAGGAGCTCGCCGACTTCTATCGGCGGTTGTTCGCGGTACTGCGCGACAACACGTTCAGGACCGGCCGGTGGGATGTCTGCGAGACGCGGGGGTGGCCGGACAACCCGACGTCGCAGGACTTGATTGCCTGGACGTGGACGGGCTCAACCCGGTGGCTCGTCGTGGTCAACCTGAGTGCGGAGACAGCCAGTGCAGCGGTGAGTGTCGACTGGGACGACTTGCGCGGCAAAGAGTTCGAACTGGTCGACGACACCAGGGACTTGCGGTTCACCCGAAGGGGAGACGACCTACGGCGGGGTATGTTCGTCGAACTCGGCCCGTGGCTGTGGCATCTGCTGCGCATCGACCCGATCGATTCGGCATCATCTGAGGAGCACGCGTGAACGAGCACCGTCAACCACCGACCGGCACCGTCGAACACGGGAGACTGGCGGAGGCCACCGGCCGTCTCGAGGACGGACTGCACGATGCGAATCCCTGGTACGAGTGGGGGCCGTACCTGTCTGAACGGGCTTGGGGCACAGTGCGAGAGGACTACAGCGCCGACGGCGACGCATGGTCGTACTTCCCCCACGACCATGCCCGGTCGCGCGCCTATCGCTGGAACGAGGACGGGATGGCGGGCATCTCCGACATCGCCCACGAGTTCTGTCTTGCGCTCTCGCTGTGGAACGGCGTCGACCCCATCTTGAAAGAGCGGATGTTCGGGCTCACCGGGCCGCAGGGCAACCATGGCGAGGATGTCAAGGAGTACTGGTGGTATCTGCAGGGACTGCCCAGCCATGCACTGTTGCAATGGCGCTACCACTATCCGCAGGCCGAGTTCCCGTACGCCGATCTGGTGGCGGAGAACGCCAGGCGCGGCCGGGAGGACTTCGAGTACGAGCTGCTCGACACCGGCATCTTCGACGACAAACGCTTCTGGATCATCGACGTCACGTACGCCAAAGCGAGCCCGACCGACCTGCTGATGCAGGTCGATGTCACCAACAACGGCCCCGACGACGCAACCATCGATGTGCTCCCGACAGGGTGGTTTCGCAATTCGTGGCGGCCGGAGGGAAGTTCGGACATTCCGAGGTTGTCGTTCGTCGACGGTGAGGTGGTGCTCGACCATCATCGACTCGGCGGCTATCGTCTGCAGGCGGCGCCGGCGAGTGACGGGACTCGGCCGCAGATCTTGTTCTGTGACAACGAGACCAACATCCCGAAGATCTTCGGTGGGGACCCGATCACCACCTACCCCAAAGACGGCATCAACGACCACCTCATCGAGGGTGCAGCGACCGTGAATCCGGATCTGCAGGGCACCAAAGCGGCCTGGCACTACCGCTTGACCGTGCCTGCCGGACAGTCTGTGCAGCTACGCCTGCGGCTGTCCGATGCGGAGTCGTCGGCACGCGACACAGACTGGGCGGGAAACACATTCGCCGAGACGCAGACGGCCCGCCAGCGTGACGCCGACGAGTTCTATGCGGCGCTCGCACCGGACGACATCGACGCCGAGCGGATGCGAATCGTCACCCAGGCCAGTGCCGGGCTGATCTGGAGCAAGCAGATGTACTCCTACGACGTGAGCCGCTGGCTCGACGGCGACCGGGGAGAACCGCCCCCTCCGGCCGGGCACAAGACCGTCCGCAACGCCGGGTGGCGGCATGTCGATGCCCGCGACATCCTGGCCATGCCCGACCCCTGGGAATATCCCTGGTTTGCGGCCTGGGACTTGGCCTTTCACACGATCCCGTGGGCCCACCTCGATCCGGCGTTCGCCAAATATCAACTCGTGGTGCTGCTCCGCGAGTGGTTTCAGCACCCCAACGGGGCACTACCGGCCTACGAGTGGAACTTCGACGACGTCAACCCGCCGGTCCACGCGCTGGCGGCACTGCGGGTCTTCATCATCGACGGCGGCACCGACGTGCAGTTCCTGGAACGGGTCTTCCAGAAACTCCTCCTCAACTTCACCTGGTGGCTCAACCGGGAAGACCCTCAGGGCAACAACATCTTCGGGGGCGGATTCCTCGGACTCGACAACATCAGTCCGGTCGACCGGTCGCACCTGCCACCCGGCGCCACACTCGAGCAGTCCGACGGCACGGGGTGGATGGCGTTCTACTCCGCAGCCATGCTCAGCATCGCCGAACATCTGGCCGACACCGATTCGGTGTACGACGACATGGTCATCAAGTTCCTCGAGCAATTCGCGCTGATCGGGGAGGCCCTCGAGAAGTCGGGGCTATATGACCGGGAAGACGGCTTCTTCTACGACCGGTTCACCGACTCCGCGGGCAATACCTCGGCCATGAAGGTGCAATCCCTGGTCGGGGTCATCCCGGCGCTGGCCGCGGCCACGGTGTCACTCGACGACGCGACCCGGGTGCAGCAACTGCGTAAGCGATTTCAACGGCGGTTCACCAACGTCGCGAAACGCGAGAAGCGGTCCTGGCGGTTCCGGACCGATACCGCAGGCCACACCCGGATACTGCTGTCGGTCCTGAACGCCGATCAGCTGGGACGGTTGTTGCAGACCGTGTTCGACGAGAAAGCGATGCTCTCGCCGTACGGACTGCGGTCGGTGTCGAAGAAATACGAGGTGCCGTACGTCCTACCGAATGAGGCAGGCGCGGTGATCGACTACGAACCCGCCGAATCACGAACCGCTATGTTCGGCGGAAACTCGAACTGGCGCGGCCCGATCTGGTTCCCCATCAACTACCTCGCCATCCGAGCGATGGTGCAGTACGGGCGATTTTTTGGCGACGAGGCCAAGATGCCCTATCCGACCGGATCCGACAACGAACACACCTTCTTCGACATCGCCCACGACATGGCCGAACGCCTCATCTCCATCTGGCTACCCGATGCGAACGGCAGACGCCCCGTCTACGGAGGAACCGAAATCCTCCAAACAGACCCGGCATGGAAAGACAACCTGTTGTTCAACGAGTACTTCCACGGCGACAACGGCGCCGGACTAGGCGCCGGCCACCAGACCGGATGGACAGCATTGGTCATCGACCTGCTGTTGCGGCCGCCGAGTAGGTCGCATCACTGAGCTTTCTGCTTGTTTGCTCAGGTGAGGTCTGCTGGTCGGGTCACCAGCTGTGTTTTTGGCTCGCTTCGCTCGCGGGGCAGGCGGCCGTCATCGCGTCGTTTTCCCTCGTCTTCGCATCGCTGCGCTCGCTCATCCTCAGTCCAAACAACGCGGGCCACCTGCCGGGCGGGGCGAGTTCGCCTTGCTCACCGCCTCTAGGTGGCTTCCGTCGAGCGTGCCGACGTTCCAGTCGTCGAGCGGGCTCTTGTGGGCGTCGAGCGTGCCGTTTCAGGCGCCGAGCGGGCTCTTGTGGGCGTCGAGCGTGCCGTTTCAGGCGCCGAGCGGGCTCTTTCAGGCGTCGAGTGTGCCGTTTCGAGGTAGGTGAGCAGGGGTAGGACTCTTCCCGTGAGCGTTTTCGGCAGGATGGTGTGATGAGCGAACAACCGATCGTCCTGTGGCTACGCCGCGACCTGCGACTGAGCGATCTGCCTCCGTTGCTGACAGCGCAAGGACGACAGGTGCTGGCGTGCTTCGTCCTCGACCCCACGCTCGAGGCGTCGTCAGGCGACCGCCGGTTGTCTTTTCTCTACGACTCCCTGCGCGACGTCGAGGACCAATTGGACGGGTCGCTGCTCGTCGTGCGCGGCGAGGCGGAGAAAGTCATCCCGAAGATAGCCAAGTCCGTCGACGCCGAGGCCGTACACATCAGCGCCGACTACTCGCCGTATGGCACGCGCCGCGATGACAAGGTGAAAAAGGCCCTGGGCGACGTTCCCCTCAGGGCCGAGGGTTCGCCCTACGCAGTCGCGCCCGGACGCGTCCTCAAGGACGACGGCGAACGATACCGGGTGTTCACCCCGTACTTCCGGAAGTGGCGCGAGCACGGCTGGCGCGACCCCGCAGACACCGGAGTCGACAGCGCGACGTGGCTCAAACCTGGTGACGTATCCGGGATCCGCGCCATCAAAATCCCGAAGTCCAAGGGGGAGTTGGACATCCCTGCCGGTGAACGTGCCGCATACGCGCGATTCGCCGAGTTCATGGCAGACGACATCAGCGGGTACGACGACGATCGGAATCGCCCCGACCACGCGTCGACCAGTCGCATGTCCGCGTACCTCAAGTTCGGCAACATTCACCCGCGGGCCCTCCTCGCCGCCCTCGAGGACGGCGAAGGCAAGGGCCGTGCGGCGTACATCCGTGAGCTGTCGTTCCGGGACTTCTACGCAGACGTCCTGCATCAGCGTCCCGACAGCAGTTGGTGGAACCTGAACAAGAAGTTCGATGCGATCGAACATGATTCGGGCAAAGACGCCGATGCCGACTTCGACGCCTGGCGCGAAGGCAAAACAGGCTTCCCGATCGTCGACGCGGGGATGAGACAGCTGTCGGGCAGTGGGTTCATGCACAACCGGCTGCGGATGATCGTCGGCTCGTTCCTGGTCAAAGATCTGCACCTGCCGTGGCAGCGCGGAGCCGCCTGGTTCCTCGATCAACTCACCGACGGCGACATGGCGAGCAACCAGCATGGCTGGCAGTGGGTGGCCGGTTGCGGCACTGATGCCGCGCCCTACTTCCGGGTCTTCAACCCCACTACCCAGGGCAAGAAGTTCGATCCCTCAGGCGATTACGTGCGTCGCTGGGTGCCGGAACTACGGGAGATCAAGGGCGCCGCCGTTCACGAGCCGGGCGATGCGAGACCCGACGACTACCCCGAGCCGATTGTTGATCACAAGACTGAACGGCAGGTTGCGCTGGATCGGTATAACAGCCTGTCCTAGGACCCGTTCTACGACATCGTCGGCCCGCTCGACGGCGACATCGGCACGCTCGCCGGTGCAGTTCGCCTACCGCGCCGTCCATTCCGGCGGTCGCTTCTCGAAGAACGCGTCGATGCCTTCGCGCATGTCGTCGGAGGCGAGGATTTTCTCCTGGGCCCGCCCTGTCGCAACCCAGCCCGCAGCGTCGGCCGCTTCGTACTGTTCGTTCAGCGCAGCCAGGGTCGCGCGCACGGCAACAGGCCCGGAGGCGTTGATGTCGTCGGCGAGGACCAGTGCGTCCGCCAGTGCCTGTCCCGGTTCGCTGACCACATTCACCAGGCCCAGGTCGTACGCCCGCTGCGCGGTCAGCCCTGCGCCGGTGATGAGTAGTTGCCGCGCGATGTTGGGCGGTAGCGCGCGGGTGACCCGGAACAGGGCGCCGGATGTGGCGACCAGTCCACGCCGGGTCTCGGGCAACGCCATCCGTGCTGTCGTGGACGCGACGATGAGGTCGCAGGCCAGCGCGATCTCCAAACCGCCACCCATGCAGGGACCCTCGACCGCCGCGATCAGCGGTTTGATCCGCTGACGCCGGATGATGCCGTATTCACCGCCGCGATCGGTGCGAGCCCCTGCGCCGTCTTTCAGGTCCGTGCCCGCGCAGAAGACATTCGCTGTGCCGGTGATGATCCCCGCCCACAGCGAGTCGTCGTCATCGAGTCGGTCGAGGGCCGCGCTGATCCCCAACGCCATCTCCACGTTGATGGCGTTCCGTTTGTCCTCCCGGTCCAGGTGGACGATCAGCGTGCGGCCCTTGACCTCTTCACGAATTGGCATGCACGAAACGTATCAAGCGCCCGACGCGTGGCCCCCGAGTCAGATGGCTTTCTTGAGGTCCGGGTTCTCGGCGTAGACCTCCTGGATGAGCGACATGTCGAACAGCTGCTCTGCGGTGATCTCGTAACCGGCCTTGGCCAGTGCCTCGATGTTCAGGTCGATCAGCGCGGGCGTGATGGTCAGCAGACCGTTGGCCTTGCTGTCGTCGTTGACGATGAGCAGGTTCTGGGCCTCGGCCTCCTTGGTCTGCTCACCGAGTTCGAGCCCGAGGTCTTTGCCGTACTTGGTCACGGCCAGTTCGGCGGATTTCGCCGGGTCGGCGACCGCGTCGTACCAGCCCTGTATGTCGGCTTTCAGGAATGCCTTGAGCTTGTCGCGCTCGTTGTCGATGGTCTCCTGCCGGACCACGAGGGTTTCGGCGACCAGCGGCAGGTTGAAGTCGGCGAACAGGAAGTTGGCGTTCGGGAAACCGCCCTCGGCCAGCGTGATCGGTTCGTTCGTCACGTACGACACCCAGCCGTCGACCTCTCCGGTGGTCAGCGGGGTGGGGTCGTACTGGACGGTGATCTTCTGGACGTCGGACTCGACCATTCCGTTGGCCGTCAGCAGCGCCTTGAAGACGTTCTCGTTGGACGCCTGGACACCGATCTTCTTGCCCTTCATCTCTTGTGGGGACAAGATCGGCGTCTGCGCGCCGGAGACGATGCAGAAGGGATTCTTCTGGAAGGTCGCAGCGATGGTCTTGAGAGCGGCGCCTTGCAGGATGACCGGGGCTGTGAGCTGCGGTGCGGTCATACCGATCCACACCTTGTTCGACGTGAGGCCGGTCTCGACCCCGGTGCCGGGTCCGCCTCCGGTGATGAGCTCAGGGGTGCCGAGGCCGGCTGCCTCGTAGTAGCCGTTCTCGAGGGCGAAGTACTCGCCCGCGAACTCGATGTTCTTCTGCCACGACAACTGCACCTTCGGGTTGGTGGCGGAGGCACCGCCGCTGTCGCTGCTGCCGGAACTACAGGCGGCGAGAACGCTCGCGCTGCCCACGGCGCCACCGGCGATCATTGAATACCGAAGGAAGGACCGGCGGTCGAACGTATAGGCCATCTGAGGACTCCTTGTGTTGAGCTGCTTCGAAAGACGGTAGGGCGGCCTGGTTTCGGCCAGATTTCGCGCGCGGATTGCTTTGTTACGTGATCGGGTGCGCCACCAAGTGGGTTGATATCAGGTGGGTTTGGTGCCCATCTGGGCGAGAACCAGTTTCTCCGCGACGCCGACGAACGCGTAGATCACAATGGACGCGACCGTGATGACCAGTACCGACGCCCAGAGTTCGTTGTAGGCGGCTGCGGGGAGAGCTTGCTGCAACGTGGCACCCAGGCCCTTGTTGGTGCCGAGCCACTCGGCGACGGTGGCGCCGATCATGGCGCCGGGTACCGAGACCTTGGCCGCGGCGAACAGAGCGGGCACCGCCGAGGGCAGCGATGCCATCTTCATCGACGTCATCCGGGTTCCGCCGTAGGCGACTATGACGTCGTTGATCTGCTTGGGCGCGTTGGCGAGTCCGGTCATGATCATCACCAGGGCGGGGAAGAACACCACGATGCCGCCCATGGCGGCCACCACCGCGACCCCGCGCCCGACCACAAGCGTGATCAGCGGCGTCATCGCGACCAGCGGCACCGAGCGGAGCAGCATGGCGATGGGCATGAACGTCTGCGCGACGGGACGGAACATGACGAACAGCGCGGCCGCGACGATGGCCGCACCCATACCGCACACGAAGCCTATTCCCGCATCCTTCAGCGTGATCCAGAGATTGTCGAAGATCTCACCGCGATTGGTCGCCGACGTCGGTTCGGTGAACAGGTAGTGGAACACGTCGACCGGCGTCTTGCCGATGATGGGGCCGATGTCGGGAAAGGCCAGCAGGAACAGCCACCAGATCACCAAGATCAGGAAGAAGGAGATGATCAGGGAGCCGACGAATTTGGCGATCTCCCAGGAGATCGCCTTGGCGTTGCCCGAGTTGGCCTGCGCCGCAGCGGCAGCCGGAACCGGCGCTGACGGCGGTGCCTTGGTGGTGGCGGTCATGTGGTGCCTGCCGTTCCGGTGCTGTAGCGGGTGACGTAGGTCGAGATCACCGCGACGATCGCGTAACCGACACCGGCGACGGCGCCGGCCACGAGCGCGATGGCCCATACCGCTGGGATGTCGCCGCGCTGCTGGGCGACGATGAGCGCCGGTCCGGCCCCACGTTCGGGCATGGCCAGGAACTCGCCGAGCACCGCGCCGAGTACGGCTGCCGGGGCGGCGATCTTCAGGGCGGCGAAGGTGCTGGGCAGGGCCGAGACGATCCGTACCCTGACGAGCTGGGCGATGGACCCGCCGCCGTACACCTTCACGAGGTCGAGACTGGCCTGGTGCGGCGACCGCAGACCTGCCAGCGTGCCGATCATCGTCGTGAAGAACACGGAGATGGCGGCCAGGAAGATGATCATCGTCTGGACCTCGGCGAAGGCCACCTGGACGATCGGGGCGACGGCGATGATCGGGGTGCAGTAACTGATGATCGCGAGCTGCGTCGCGACGCCTTCGATCAGCGGGATGATGACCACCATGAGGGCGAGTCCGATGGCGAGTACGTTGCCCCACATGAATCCGCGCAGGGACAACTCGATCGTCGGGCCGAAGTTGTTGGCGTAGTAGGTCCATCCCTGATCGCCGATGGTCTGCAGTACGGCCCAGGGGGTCGGGATGGTGCCCTTGAACCATTCGAAGTGCCCGGCCGCAGACCAGAGCAGCAGGACCGCGACGATACCGACCGCGCCTGCACCCCAGCGCTTCCCGGCGACCTGTGCGCGCCCGGAGAATTGTGTTGCGGCGGTGAGGGTGCTCACGCCACTCCCACCGTTCCCTTGCTGCCGAAGAGCAGTCCGCTCAGATGGTCGTGCAAAGCATGGAATTCGGGGGTCCGCATCATCTCGGGTACCCGCGGTCGGGGCAGGTCGATCTCGACGGTTTCGAGGATGGTGCCTGGTCGCGGACTCATCACCGCGACCACGTCCGAGAGGAAGACGGCCTCGCCGATTCCGTGGGTGACCATCAGCGTGGTGGCCGGCTTCTCGGTCCAGATGCGGAGCAACTCGATGTTCAGACGCTGCCGGGTCATGTCGTCGAGGGCGCCGAACGGCTCGTCGAGCAGCAATGCGGTCGGCTTGACCACGAGCGCCCTGGCGATCGAGACCCGCTGGCGCATACCGCCCGACAACGTCGCCGGTTTGGCCTTTTCGAACCCTTTGAGGCCGACGAGCTCGATCAGATCCGCGATCGCCGATTTGTCGATGGGGAGTCCGGCCACCTGTAGCGGGAGCTTGATGTTCGATTCGACGCTGCGCCAGGGCAGCAACGCCGAATCCTGGAAGGCGATCCCCAGGCCGTGTTGGGATTGCAGCTCTCTGGGGGAGCGCCCGTTCATCAGGGCGGTACCGGCAGTCGACTCTTCGAGCCCGGCGAGAATTCGGAGCACCGTCGACTTGCCGCAGCCGGACGGACCCAGCAGCGAGAGGAAGGCGCCCTCGGAGGTCCGCAGGTCGACGTCGTGCAGCGCGGTCACAGACGAACCACCGCGCAGGCCCGCGGATTTGAATTCCTTGGTCAGCCCGGAGATGTCGATCCCGGTGCCCAGTGGGCGCGCGGTCTTGGTCATGGCGACCGGATCGGTGTCCGGGATGTCGGCAGAGCTCATATCCCGCGACGCTAGGCGGCGCTGGTTTCTTCTGCGTTACGCACGCGTTACTGCCCTTGCAACGGATCATCGCGGGTCATGGCATTCGGCAACAACGGTTTTCGATGACTATCGTGCGGTCATGCAGATTGTGCTGATGTTCTACGGGAGTCGCGGCGACATCCAGCCCGGCGTCGCGGCGGGCCTCGAACTGCAGCGACGCGGCCACGATGTCGTCCTCGCAGTTCCACCGAACTTCGTCGATTTCGCCACCAGCCTGGGGCTGCGCGCCTACCCGGTGGGCCTCGACACCTCGTCGGTCTGGGACACCCCGGACGCGAAAAGGATTCTTGCGACGAAGAATCCGTACACCAGGTTCAAGCTCGCCACCGAGACGATCAAGGCGGGTTTCGCCGCCTTCGACGAGGACATGTTCGGCCTGCTCTGCGGACCCGACCCGCTGCTGTCCGGCGTCGACGCCCTGGTCAGCGGACCACTCTGCCAGGAACGCATGTACGGCTTCGCGGAGAGACTCGGCGTTCCGTTCACCGTGATGAGGTTCGGCCCGTTCTCGGAGAACGGGATCATCAGCGCTGTCCCAGGCGTGACCCGCAACCTACCTGCGGTGGTCAACCGGGCGTCGTGGCGCCTGTCCGACGCTGTGACGTGGACCTTCACCAAGGGGGCAGAGAACAACTTCCGGAAGAAGCTCGATCTCGGTCCGGCGTCGGGGTCGTTGCAGGAGCGGCTGAAGCGCGGCGGCGTCATCCAGGTGCAGGCCTACGATCCGATCGTGTTCCCCGGGCTCGCCGAGGAGTGGGGCGAGGCGAAGCCGATCGTCGGATATCTCGACCTCCCCGCTGCTGCGCGCGGGGGTCTCACCGAATCGTCTCGGTCCGACCCCGCCCTGTGGTCGTGGCTGACCGAGGGCGATCGTCCGATCCACGTCACGTTCGGCAGCGTCCCGGTCCGAGACCCCGATGCGCTGACGGAGACGATCATCCGTGCCACCAGCGCGGTGGGCGTCCGCGCCCTGATCACGATGAAGGGTCGCCCCGACGGTCAGGACCCGGAGCACCCCGACGTCTACTACGCGCGGGCCCTCGATCACGGAGCCGTGTTGCCCCAGTGCCGTGCGGTCGTGCACCACGGGGGAGCGGGCACCACCGCTGCGGGTCTGCGGGCGGGGCTACCCACCATGATCTGTTCCGGCGGCGCCGATCAGGCCTACTGGGGCGCGCAGGTCACGCGGCTGAAGGTCGGGACCGCGACCCGGCTGAAAGGACTCGACGGGGCCACGCTGACCGCGGGTCTACGCGAGATCTTGGCGCCGGAGACCGACGAGCACGCGCGCTTGCTCGCGCAGCACCTGATCGGCCCGGACGTCGCGGTGGCGCGGGCGGTGGACATCCTCGAGAAAATGGGGCCTTCTGGCGAGCAAACCCGCAGGTGAGCTCCGCCAAAAGGCCCCATTTCCGGGTTGTCAGGACTAGCCCTTGATCGCTTCCCTCCACTTGACCCGGGCACCCGTGCGCAGAATGTTGCGCTGGTAGATGCGAGCGGCCAGCCAGGTGGCGATGGCGCAGGCGATGATCATCAGCACGATGGTGGCGATCACCTGGAAGATCGAGGCGTCTCCGGTCGCGATCCTCATCGGCATGATCGATGCGGAGAACGGCGGGATCCAGGCGAGGGTCTGCATCAGGGTGCTGTCGAGCGCGTTGATGCCGAAGATCGCGGCGTAGATGACCGCCATGGCCAGGATCGTCAGCGGTGCCGAACTCGATCCCAACTCTTCCTGCCGCGACACGACGGCGCCGGTGGCGGCGTACAGCGTTGCGAAGAAAAGGAATCCGAGGATGAACCAGACGATGACGGCGGCGAACATGGAGCCTGCTGTCGACGGTACGTCGAGGAGTCCGGTCGCCAGCGCCGCTATGAGGGCTGTGCCCCCTAGTAGGACCACCTGCGCGAACGCCATCAGCCCGATGCCGATGATCTTGCCCCACAACAGATGCAACGGCTTGATGGTGGCGAGCAGAAGTTCGACGACGCGTGAGGTCTTCTCCTCGACGACGCCGGCGGCGACCATGGAACCACCCTGCAGCACCGCGAACATGAGCAACGAGACGCCTGTCAAGGCGATGGCGATCCGTTGACCCTCATTGGGTTTGGCCGGTTCGGTTTCGGTGACGTTGAGCGTGGAGTCTGCTGTGATGGCGGCGAGGTCGACGTTCTCGGCGGCGAGGGCCTTGCTCAACCCGTCTTGACTGACGGACGTGCGCAGCACGCCCTCGAGAGTTCCGTCCAGATCGTCCTTGGTGATGGCGTCGTAGCTGTTGCCCGAGCCCGTCGGCACGAGGGCTACTTCGACGTCTCCCTTCTCGGCCTGCGTGCGGGCTTCGTCGGCGTCGGCGATCGGTACGACCTCGATCTTCTCGCCCGATGCGTCGCCGACCGCCACGATCGTCTGCGACATCTCCGGATTGTCGCCCACCAGGCCCACTTTGGTGGCCTTGTCGTTGCCGGTGAAGATCGACAGGACGATGATGCCTGCGATGATGACCACCAGCAGGATGATGTTGGTGATGATGAAGGACTTGGTCGCCGCGCGGGTGGTGATCTCGCGTCGGGCGACCAGGCTGATGGCCCGGCCGGCACCGAGGCGTCCGGGGCTGGGGGTCTGAGACGAAGGGACACTCATGCGGACACAACCTCTCGGAACAGTTCGGTGAGATCGGGCTTGGACAGTGCGAAGTGCGTGACGGGTCCGGTGGCGAGCGCGGCGGCGAGGATGCCCTGCTCGTCGGTGCCGGGGGTCAGGCTCACGGTGGTGAGGGCGCCGCGCTGGATGGTGCCTTGCACTCCGGGTAGGTGATCGGCCCATCCGGACGGCGCTGCCGGGGCACCTACGTCCAGTCGGATCTCCCCGGTGGATCGGAGGTCGTCGACCGTGCCGAGAGCTCGCATCGTGCCCTTCGTGATGATCCCGACCCGATCGCACAGACGCTGGACCAATTCGAGCTGGTGACTCGAGAAGATGACCGGGACCCCCTGCGCCGCTTTTTCTTTGAGCACGTCGCTCATCACGTCGACCGCGACGGGATCGAGTCCGGAGAACGGCTCGTCGAGGACCAGCACATCAGGATTGTGGACCAGGGCGGCAGCGAGCTGCACACGCTGCTGATTTCCCAGGCTCAGGTTGTTGACATCGTCATCGATCCGTTCGTGGATCCCGAGTCGGCGTACCCAGGTCTCGACCTGGTCGTCCGCTTCGGCCCGCGGCAACCCGTGTAGCTGGGCGAGGAACGAAAGCTGTTTGCCCACCTTCATCTTGGGGTAGAGGCCCCGCTCTTCGGGCATATATCCGATGCGCCGGCGCAGGTCGAGGTCGATGGGTCGGTCACCGAGGCGTACCTGTCCCGAATCAGCGCCGAGGACGCCGAGGATGATGCGCATGGTGGTCGACTTGCCTGCGCCGTTCGACCCTACGAATCCGAAGATCTCGCCCGGTGCGACGGTGAAGCTCATGTCCTGCAGGGCCGTGAGGGACCCGTACCTCTTGGTCAGTCTGTCGACGATCAGCGGGGCGGTCACTGGTCCAATCCTCCTGTTGTGGTGGCGTTTCTGGTTTCGTGCGGGGGTACCTGGCTGTACTGCGGTGGGTCGTAGACGGCGTAGTCCTCTGGGTCCGGGTCGGCGAGCCACCAGCCGACGATGCAGATCGGGATGCTCGTGGCCGCGACCACCAGGACGATGAGCAGCATGCCGGCGCCGTAGATCACCTGCCCGCTGACACTGTCGTCGGCTCCACTGGAGATGAGGATGAGCAGCAGGTAGGGGATGAACATCCCGACCCACAGAACTGTGAAGGCCAGCGAGCGGGCGGAATTTCGCGTCGAGAGCTGGATTTCGTCGAGCGCTGCGGCGGGGGCATCACTCACATTCAAGGTGATGGCCCGCAAGACGTACAGAACGGGAAGGAAAACAAAGGCGATCAATGCGATGAACGGCAAGCCGAACCACATCGTGAAGAACGCAGCGATGCTGCACATGAACACGAGAATCCAGCTCACGATGAGAGCGATCACCAGGCGCCGAGAGGATGCGCGGTTCCGCAGCCTCGGAAAGCGGGTGCCCCAGCGTCGCAAGAACTTCTCGTGGCTGTGCGCCTGCCACATCTCATACCGGAGCCACCACGAGGGCTTCGCCGATTCGGGGATCGCGGAGTTCGGATGGTTCATGACTGCCCTCCGGTGTTGCTGCTGTACAGCTGGGTTGACATCGCGCTGAACTCGTGGCGGCTGAAGACGGCCTCCACAGGAAGCCGGAACACGTCGCAGATGCGAAAGGCCAGATCCAGGCTGGGATAGTTGTCTGCCCGCTCCAGCGATCCGATGGACTGGACGTTCACCCCGACCAGTTCAGCCAATTGCGCACGCGACATCCGGCGCTCCGCGCGTAGTACGCCGATACGGTTGTAGATCGGCAGGTGCTCTGCCTTCTTGACCGGACTCACAGAACTAAGTGTTGTGAAAACACAACAAGATGTCAATAGCGGCCACCATTTGGTTGTCGGAAATATTTAGCGGTAGTCGCTAATCGGCTGGTGATCAGTCCGCGGAGACGGACGCACTCCCCACCGGAGGGCGCCCGGCCGACAGCTCAGGAGTTCTCGGCGATGATCATCTCGAGGATGCCGTCGCCGAGGGGTACCTCGGTGCAGGGCGCGGTGGCCTTGGCGGTGGGGTCGAGCGCGGCGTGTACGAGTGCGATGGTGAACGCGTCGTAGGGCATCCGGAAGTGACCACTCTGATTTGCCGGGCAGAGGTCGGAGATCACGAGATTCGTGGCGCCCGTTCCCCGCAGACCGGCATTGCCCAGCGGCTGGATCACTTCGTCCACCCGCGAGGAGATGGTCGTGTACTCGACACCGGCGACGGTGTCGGTGGGGTTGTTCAATCCCTCCAACAATGGCGAGCCCTGCGACTGCTGCCACAACGCGGTCGAGACCACTTCCGCGGGCAGCACCGTCTTGGCCAGGTCCATCGAACCGGGTATCTGTTCGGCGAGCGTCACGAGTCCGTACAGGGTGCTGCCGTAGGACGGCGACGCCAGACCGACCCATCGTCCCACCACGTCGGCACCACCGAGCCGATTGGTGTAGTAGCGCGAGACGGTCGCACCCTGGGAGTATCCGACCAGATCCACCTCGGCGGCCCCGCTCGATCCGCGGACTTCCTCGACGAACGCGCTGAGCTGTCCTGCGCTCGTAGGGATGTCCTCGGTTCCAAAGGTGCTCGCGCCCGGCGCGGCGCCGTAGTTCAGTGCATAGACACAGAAGCCGGCATCGGCGAGATACGGGCCGATCGCGGCGTAGTCGGAGTATGCGGAGGAATCCGTGCCGTGCAGGAGGACCACCGGTCGGGGATGTGTCGCCGACGGGACGCAGGTGAAATCGTTCACCCCTGGCGGCACTGCGCCCGGATGCGTGCGGGCGTATCGCGAGGCGTCGGGGTGTGTGGTCTGGGCGGGACCGGCAATGCCGGGGACCTGTGCGATCGAGACCGGGGCCGGTGCCGCGGCCGCAGGTGGGCCGAGGCATGCGGCAGCGATCGCGCCGATCCCCACGGCGGCGGTCCAGCACAGTCGACGCTTGCGCATGTGGCACCTCTTGAGTCGCCCCGACCCATTCTGACCTGTACATCTGACCACCGGCGACGCTGCCGTGCAGCCGGACGGCGACTTTACGTCCGTTCGGGGGACCTCGAGAGCAGGGTTTGCACCACGCGGGCGGCTTCGCGGCCGGCCCTGTTGGCGCCGATGGTCGAGGCCGACGGACCGTAACCCAGCAGTTGCACACGTGGTTCGGCTTCGACCACGGTGGCAAGTCGGCCCGTCATCACGATGCCGCCGCCCGGTCCGCGAAGCTTCAGTGGTGCCAGGTGGTCGAGTGAACTGCGAAAACCGGTGCACCAGAGGATGACGTCGACGTCCAAGTGATCATTGTCGGCCTGGCCGGGGGTGCAATCCCAGCACACGCCAGTCGTGGTGATGCGGGTGAACATCGGCCGCCACTCCAAGATGCCGTCGGCCCTGGCCTGCCGGATGGAGTCGTTGACGGGCAGGCCTGTCACCGACACCACGGAGCCCGGTGCGAGGCCGGCGCGCACGCGCTCCTCGACCCGGGCGACGGCGGCGCGGCCCTGCTCGGCGGTGAACGAGCGTTCGGTGAATCGAGGTTCTGTCCTGCTGCACCAAAAGGTCTGCACCCCTTCGGCGTTGCGCGCAATTTCGATCAGCAGCTGTACGGCGGAGATGCCCGCCCCGACCACCAGGACCCGTTTGCCCGCAAACGCGCCGGGGTCGAGGTAATCATGGGTGTGCAGCTGTGTGCCGGTGAAGGTTTCGTTCCCCGGAACATAAGGGATGAAGGGGCGGTCCCAGGTGCCCGTCGCATTGATCACCGTGCGGGCCAGCAGTTCTGATCCGTCGGACGCCGTCACCCGGAAATCGTCGCCGGCTCGCGACACCGAGCGGATGTGGACCGGACGCCGCACATTCAGGCCGAACTTCTCCTCGTATTGCGCGAAGTAGTCGGGTACGGCCGTGCGTGCTGGCCAGTGGTCGCACTCCATGCCGAGCGCCTCGGACAAGCCGAGGCCGGGGAGGTCGTGAACATTGTTGGCTCCGGCCAAAGTCAGTGTCGGCCAGCGAAACTGCCACGCGCCCCCGGGGCCCGGGGAGTGGTCGAGCATGAGGGTGCGGTCACCGAGACCGAACCGGTGAAGGTAATACCCGGCGGACAGACCTGCCTGGCCGCCGCCGATCACCACTACATCGGTGCGACCTCCGAGGACATCATCGTTCACCACTCAGACAGTAGCTGTACGCTGACCCCCATGATTGGGACCAGCCGGGACGGCGACGTGCTGACCATTGAACTCCAGCGAGAAGATCAGCGAAACGCGCTCAACCACGAACTGGTGGAGGCGCTGTCGGAGGCTTTGACCGACGCGGTCGACGCCGGAGCGCGCGCCATCGTCCTCACAGGTCGGGGCACCGTTTTCTGTGCCGGCGCCGATCTGTCGGGGCCGGTGTACGAGGAGAACTTCCTGGACAAGCTGTTGGCGATGCTCGGTGTGATCGAGGCCATCCCGGTGCCGGTGATCGCGGCGCTCAACGGCCCGGCGATCGGTGCGGGTCTGCAACTCGCCCTCGCGGCTGATCTACGGGTCATGGCGCCGACGGCGTTCTGCGGAATTCCCGCGGCCAAAATCGGTGTCACGGTTGACGAGTGGACCATCAGGCGGCTCGTGTCGCTGGTGGGCGCGGGCGACGCCGCCGGGATCCTGATCGGCTGCGACTCGCTGACCTCCGAGCGCGCGTCGACGGTGGGCTTCGCCAATCGCATCGGTGATCTGGGCGAGGCGCAGCGTTGGGCGGCGACGATCGCAACACTGGCGCCTCTGACATTGCAGCATTACAAGCTGGTGCTCAGCGACGACGGTGCGCGCACCCCGGCTCCCGAGTCCCACCGCGCGGCGATGGTGAAGGCCTGGCAGAGCCAGGACATGGCAGAGGGGCGCGCCGCACGGTCGGAGAAGCGTCCGCCCGTCTTCACCGGTCGCTGACGCGATCGTTCGGGTCTGAGTTCTACCCGCACCACCGGTGGCATGCCCGAAATGCCGTTTCCAGTGGTTTTCATATCGGTAACACGACAGCAGCCCGCCAGATACATGGCGGCCATAAGTTCAGCCAGTCTTCAGCAAAGAGGGCACGCGGGATGCTGCACGTGAGGGGATATGAATGTCAGTGGACAACTCGGGGAAGGCGGCGGACCCGTTAGCGGGTGCCGAATTACCCAGCAACATCAATGCGATGAGCGAGACGCTCGAGGACTACACCTTGAGATTCGCCCCTCGCAGCTACCGCAAATGGGGTCCCGCGGTTGTCGCGACCTCTGCTCTCGGCGGTATCGCCTATCTCGCCGACTTTGCCATCGGCGCCAACATCGGTATCGCCAACGGTACCGGTAACGCGCTGTGGGGCATTCTCATCTTCGCGGTGGTCATCGTGCTCACCGGTTATCCGCTGGCCTATTACGCAGCGCGTTACAACATCGACCTCGACCTCATCACCCGCGGCAGCGGCTTCGGCTACTACGGCTCGGTACTCACGAACGTCATCTTCGCGTCGTTCACCTTCATCTTTTTCGCGCTCGAGGGTTCGATCATGGCCCAGGGCCTCAAGTTGGGCCTGCACATCCCGTTGTGGCTGGGCTACCTGATCTCCTCGGTGATGGTCATCCCGCTGGTGATCTACGGCATGAAGACCCTTGCCACCCTGCAGGTGTGGACGACGCCGCTGTGGCTGGTCATGATGGTTCTGCCGTTCCTCTACCTGGTCATCAAGCACCCGGACGCGATCGGCGACTTCCTTGCGTTCAGCGGCGGCACCGACGCGCAGGGTGGTCACGGCGTCAGCTTCGCCGGCACGATGCTGGCCGCCGGTGTCTGTCTGTCGCTCATCGCCCAGATCGCGGAGCAGATCGACTACCTACGGTTCATGCCGCCGAAGACACCAGAGAATTCTCGTCGCTGGTGGACCGCCGTCATCACGGCCGGACCGGGCTGGGTGTTCTTCGGCGCCATCAAGCAGATCGTCGGACTGTTCCTGGCCGTCTACCTGATCATGAACTTCGCCGACGAGGCCGGCGTCGCCAACGAGCCGGTGCAGCAGTTCCTGGCCGTGTACGAAGAGTTCATGCCGCACTGGTTGGCCATGACCCTCGCTGTGATCCTGGTCGTCATCTCCCAGATCAAGATCAACGTCACCAACGCCTACTCGGGGTCATTGGCCTGGACCAACAGCTTCACCCGCGTCACCAAGACCTACCCGGGCCGGTTGTTCTTCGTGTTCTTCAACGTCGCGATCGCGTTGGTCCTGATGGAAGCCAACATGTTCAGCTTCTTGAACAACATCCTCAACTTCTACGCCAACATCGCCATCGCCTGGATCGTCGTGGTCGCCTCGGACATCGCGATCAACAAGTACCTGCTGAAGATCTCGCCGAAGGTACCGGAGTTCCGCCGCGGCATGCTCTACAACTTCAACCCGGTCGGCTTCGTCAGCGTGATCCTCGCCGGTGGCCTCTCGATCCTGATCTACTTCCACGCGTTCGGCGATGCCATCCAGCCGTATTCGCCGCTCTTCGCGTTGATCCTGGGGTTGGTCTTGCCCCCGATCATCGCCCTGGCGACGAAGGGTAAGTACTACCTGCGACGCACCGATGACGGCATCGATCTCCCGATGTTCGACGAGCACGGCAACCCTGCCGACGACAAGCTCATGTGCTGCGTCACCGGAATCGAGTTCGAGCGCCCCGACATGCTCATGTCGGCCAAGCCCGGACCGAACGGTGAGAAGCAATACATCAGCTCGCTGGCCCTCTCGTGTGACAAGACGGGGGAGCACGTCCTGCCCGCTCAAAAGTAACCCTTCTCGAGCAAACCCACCCGTTCCGGTCAAAACCAAGGGGTCCGAACCCTTGGCTTTGACCAGAACGGGTGGGTTTGTATCAGGAGATGGGTACCGGAGCCTGCTCGGTGGTGTCGGCGCCCCGGTTGTGGAGCGCCGTGGCGAACAGCAGCACCGCGAGTCCGGAGACCGTGACGATCGCCCCGGCCCAGATGGGTGAGGTGTAGCCGAGGCCGCCGGCGATGGTGAGGCCACCGATCCAGGCGCCCAGCGCATTTCCTACATTGAACGCTGCGATGTTCGCACCCGACGCCAGGGTCGGAGCGGTCGAGGCGTAGTTCATGATGCGCATCTGCAGAGCGGGGACGGTCGCAAAACCAAAGGCGCCCATGAGGGTCAGTGAGATGATCGTCATGATCTGGCTGCCGGCCGTGGCCGCGAAGACGATCAACACCACGGTGAGGATCGCCAAGGTGGCCGTGAGCGAGGTGGTCAACGCCCGGTCGGCGAGTTTGCCGCCGACATAGTTCCCGATGAACAGTCCGACTCCGAAGAGCACCAGCAGCCACGGGACGCTCGACGACGCGAAGCCCGTGACATCGGTGAGTGTGTATGCGATGTAGGTAAACGCGCCGAACATGCCGCCGAAGCCGAGAATGGTGATGGCGATCGACAGCCAGACCTGGGGCGACTTGAAAGCGGTGAGCTCGGTGCGCAGGCCGGCACTCGGAGCGGCCCTCTTGGTGTCCGGAACCAGAACGGCGATGCCGATCAGCGCGACGATGCCGATAATAGTGATCGCCCAGAAGGTCGATCGCCAGCCCAGTTGCTGACCGAGCAGGGTGCCGAATGGCACGCCCAGCACGTTGGCGATGGTCAGACCCGCGAACATCATCGCGATCGCACCGGCGCGCTTTGCCGGCGTGACCATGTCGGCGGCCACGACCGCGCCGATGCCGAAGAACGCCCCATGGCACAGAGCGGCCAGGATTCTCCCGGCGAGCAAGATCTCGTAGCTGGAGGCCACGGCGGAGAGAACGTTGCCGCCGATGAACAACACCATGAGTGCCATGAGCACCCGCTTGCGGTCAAAGCGCGTCACGGCCGCGGTGAGCGCGACGCCGCCGACCGCGACGGCCAACGCGTAGCCGGAGATCAGGTAGCCGGCCACTGATTCGGTGACAGCGAAATCGGCGGCGACCTCGGGCAACAGGCCCATGATCACGAACTCGGTGAGTCCGATGCCGAAGCCCCCGAGGGCCAGGGCGAGAAGTCCGATGGGCATTCTCAGTCCTCTCATAGCGTAGATTGCCTTGTGTTTACCAAGCCGATAGTGCGCGTCTGCACTAGTTGCACGCGCTGGGTAAATAGTTGCACACGCCGACTATGCGTGCAAGCTGCTAATCTGGTGTCATGGCAATCGCAGACGATGCAGTGGAGATCCGGTCGCAGGGCTGGCGAACGCTCGCGGCGCTGCACGGTGTATTGGAAGGCGAACTCGAGCGCGCACTCCAGCGTGAACACCAGTTGTCTGTCGTCGAGTACACCGTGCTCGAAGCGTTGAGCCGTCAGGACGGCTGGCACATGCGCATGGCGCAGTTGGCTCGGGCGGCGGCTCTCAGTTCGAGCGCGACCACCCGGCTGGTGAACCGATTGGAAGAGCGAAACATGCTGCGTCGCTACCTGTGTGTCGATGACAGGCGTGGGATCTACACCGAACTCACCGACGGCGGCCGCGCGTTGTTGGAACAAGCCCGCCCGACCCATGATTCGACCCTCGAGTTCGCTCTCGACGAAGCCTGTCGGACCCCGGAGCTGGCTCCACTGGTTGCGGCATTGCATTCGTTGCCGTCGGTAAACCCGGTCTCTGCCTGATCCTGCAGGGGCTGCGCCAGGGTTTGCGTCTGCGACTGCGGTGGAATGCCATCGGTGATGGCCTTGTTGGACCACCAGGTGCCCAACGAGGGCAAGCCCGTCAACGACGAAGGGATTCACATGTCACGTGTCGCCATTATCGGAGGCCACGGAAAGATCGCGCTCCAGCTCGCCAAGATCCTGACCGGCGAAGGGCACGAGGTCAGTTCGCTGATTCGCAACCCGGATCAGGCCGACGACATCAAGGCAACAGGCGCGACACCGGTCATCGCCGACGTCGAGAACCTCTCCACCGACGAGATCGGTGAGGCCATCAAGGGTCACGACGCAGTGGTGTTCTCGGCAGGTGCCGGCGGCGGCAACCCCGACCGTACCTATGCGGTCGACAGGGACGCCGCCATTCGCAGTATCGATGCAGCACTGAAGGTCGACGTCCCCCGCTACCTGATCGTCTCGTACTTCGGTGCCGGACTGGATCACGGAGTCCCCGAGGACGATTCGTTCTACGCGTATGCCGAGGCCAAGGCCGAGGCGGATGACTACCTACGCAAGACGACTCTGCTGTGGACGATCATCGGGCCGGGCAAGCTCACCGACGACGCCGGCACCGGCCGGATCGCGACCAAAGAGCGCGGCGCCGAGTATGACGGGGTTCCACGCGCGGACGTCGCGGCAGTCATCGCCGCAGCGCTGCAGACGCCCTCGAGCGTCGGGACCACGATCGATTTCGTCAGCGGCGAGACCCCGATCGCCGACGCTGTCAAAGGTGCTGCACCCGCGTAACGACTGGTCAGCCGGGTAGTGCGGCCGTCGCCGTCGTCCAGTCGAAGTCGCCGTGATCACTGCCCAGACCCGTCGCCACCACCCCGGCGACCGCGCATCCGAGCTGTGCAGACCGCAGCAGACCGAAGTCGTTCAACCGGCCGGCTATGAACCCGGCCGAGAACGCATCCCCGCAGCCACTGGTGTCGACGACCTCGACATCGGTGGCTACGGCGTGTTCGGTTTCAGTGGCCGTCACCACCCAGGCGCCCTCGGAACCTGCGGTCACCGCCACACAGTCCACTCCGCGTTCGATCAGCACGCGGCACGCTGAGACGAGGTCGGAGGCCCCGGTGAAGCCGAGTACCTGTTCATCGTTGGGCAGCAGATAGTCCAGGTGTGGCAGCACTGGCTCGATCCAGGACAGCACCCCGGGGTCACCGGGCGCCAGGATGTCTGCCGAAATGGTCACTCCCGCAGCTCTGATCCGCTCGAGAATCGGAGCGAGCCCGGCCGGGTCGAGAAGCTCAGGCGCGCCGATGTGTACGTGGTCCGCCGATGTGAGCAGCTCGATCGGCACCTGATCCAGCGGGTAGGCCAAGTTGGCTCCGGGCAGGTGCAAGGCAGGTCGATCGCCATTGCTGCGGATCGGCAGCACACTCATCGACGTCGGTTGATCGTCCACCCGCAGCAGGTGTTCGGTCACGACCCCGAAGCGTTGCAATTGGGTGATCAACAGGTCGCCTGAGTCGTCGTGGCCCAGGGCCCCGACGGTGGTCACTGCTGCTCCCAGCTTGGCGAGGGTGATCGCCGTGCCGCCCGCGGGCCCGGCGGGGACCAGTCGGATATGTGGGACCAGGACGGCGCCTTGCCCCTCCGGTATGTGGTCGACGGGATGTACCACCACGTCGAGAACGTGAGCGCCGAATGTGACGACCTGCATGGTCCTACTTTCTCCGGAGAGGGGAGTAGCCACGCTCTGCGGCAGCCACCGCCACCTGGATGAGCTGTTTCTGAGTGAGCGTGGCCGCGGTTCCCACGGCAGCGGTCCGAAGATAGATCTCGGCCAGCCAATCCACGAGTTCGATTCTCTCGCAGGCAATTCCGAGTGACTCGCCGTAGGCGACCGAGCCATGGTTACGCATGAGCGCCGCGGTCCGCTCGGTGAGCGCGCCGGCAACGGCGTCGGTGAGGGCCTGCGTCCCGAAGATCTCGTGGGGCGCCACGCGGACTGCACCGCCGAGCAGTGCGGCGGTGTAATGGACGGCCGGCAGTTCGTCGACGAGATTGGCTGCCGCGATCGAGGCGATCGGATGAGCGTGGACCACGGCGCGGGCGTTGGTGGAACGGTAGATCTCGAGGTGGAGCAACAACTCGGACGTCGGACGGTATTCGGTGTCTTCGAGCACGTTCCCATCGAGGTCGGTGACCACCACCTGATCGGCGGTCAGCTCTGCGAGGTCGGCGCCGCTGGGGGTTGTGTACACCCGATCGCCGTCTCGAGCCGACAGGTTGCCGCCGGTGCCGATCACCAGGCCGCGGGTGGCCAGACGACCGGCCGCGACTGCAAGCCCTTCCCGCACGACGTCGGAGTCCATGGCGAAGAGGTTATCGGGCGGTGGCGGCGATCGGGTGGAGATCGCCGCCACCGGGTGTCACCCGAGAGGTCAGACGGCAGGCTCCAACGCCTGGTACTGCGACCGTGAGAAGCGGCCCGCGGGAGCGAACTTCGCCAGGATCGAGTCGGCGTCCTCTCCCGTGACCTGCTGGATCAGCGACTTCGCATCGTCGACCGAGTTGATCGAGAGCACAGGCGACGGGTCGGATAGCAACCCGAAGAGCGCGGACCCGAACTTCGGGTTGGTCGCCGCGGCAGGGAACAGCACCGAGGCGTACTCGGCGAAGACGGGGTCGCGCAAGAAGATGCGGGTGGCGAGGTTGGCCGCGTCGACACGGCTCGTGAGGAAGTTGTCGTAGGTGTCGTTGATCCAGGCGTCGTCGAACTCGCCGTCATGATCCTTGGCGGCGGCCAGGAACTGGGCAGCCTGGATGAAGCCACTCTGGGCTCCCTGCCCGGTGATGGGGTCGTAGGACACGGCGGTGTCGCCCAGCGCGATGATGCGGTGGCCGCTTGCGGTATGTCCCAGCGCTTTCCGGACCACCGGCCGAACGGCGCCCTGGATCCATGAATGCGGGTCCTCGTCGATGACGCGGGTGCTGAGTACCTCGGGCAGATCCCAGTCGAAGTATTCGCGGTGCAGGTCGATGACGACCTTGTGTGCCGAATGGGCGTCGGTGACCGACTGGAAGCGCCGCTCCCACTCGCTGCCCGGTTGCGCCCAGCCGAGGAACGACCACGACGGTCCCGCGTCCTTGTGCAGGTAAGGGCCCCACCAGCCCTCGCCCTGATCGGCGAAGTTGAAGGCCTGATGCTTGGCTCCGGCCGGACTCCGGTGGGCGAACACGTCGTCACCGTGGCCGAGTCCGGCGACGGTGAGGAGCAGGACACTGCGCTGGGGGCTCTGGTAGGGCGACCGCGACTCGTCGATCGAGAACAGGTCGGAGAGACCGGCTTTGCCGGTGGCGACGAAGGTGAGGTCGTTCTCGCCGGCGATGGTGTCGAGGCGCTCGGGATCGATGTTCTCGACGACGAAGTTTCCACCTTTCTCCAGGAACTGTGTCAGGCGCTCATCGACCTTGAGTCGGGTGTCGACACCGACCGCCTCCCAGCCCGGGAACTCTGCGTCGAAGTCGAGCAGTTCGGCGTAGTCGTGCCCGCTGCCGGTGATGGTCCGCGCACTGATGCCGGTGACCTGCGGTGCGCGACCCAGGAAATTGTCCACTCCCAGTGCGGTTTCCGATTGTTGTGAGAGTCCGAACGTCACTGCGGTTCCGGTGGCGGGAATGTCCCGGAAGAGACTCTGTTGGTCTCGTTCGCTGTAGACGGTGACGTCGAACCCGGCGTTCAGGAACCCGACGGCTGCTGAAATGCCTGTCTGGCCGGCTCCGATGATGGCGACGGAACGGTTGGTGCTGGTCATTCGGCGATCTCCAATGCTGGTCGAATCATATTTGTCTAGAAGCGAATACGGAGAGCATCCGCTCCGGGCCGGACCAGCGGAACCCTTCGGATCAGCGGGAGATTAACTATCGGCGGAATGGTCGATGTCGGTGCGAGGCCTGCGACACTGAACGAAGAACCGTCGACGTGAGGACCACTGTGACCGACCTGCTGCCCCTGAATCCCGATGAGCTGCTGACCACCACGCGCACCGTGCGCAAGCGGCTCGACCTGGAGCGACCCGTGCCGGTCGAGGTGGTTCGCGAAGCGCTCGAGGTCGCGCTGCAGGCACCCTCTGGCAGCAACAAGCAGAAGTGGCACTGGCTGATCGTCACCGATCCGGAAATGAAGAAGAAGGTCGCGGACTATTACGCCGCCTCCCATGCCGCGTACACAGGGCCGGTGGACCCGGCCGCGGATCCTGCACGCGCTCGGATCGTCTCGAGTTCGAAGCACCTCGCGCAGGTGATGGGCGACGTACCGGTGCTGGTCATCGGGGCCATCGAGATCGACGAGAACGAACTGCCGGCAGGCAATCAGGCCGGTCTCTGGGGATCACTGCTGCCCGCGGCCTGGAGCCTGTCGCTGGCGCTGCGCGCACGAGGACTCGGCACCGCGTGGACGACGCTACATCTGCAGTACGAGAGGGAGGTGGCGGAGGTGTTGGGCATCCCGGGCAACGTTCGCCAGGGAGTCCTGCTGCCCGTGGCGTACACCAAGGGCACCGATTTCAAGCCCGCACCCCGCAACGACCTCGACTCCGTCGTACACCTCAACGGGTGGTGACGCGCTAGAAGCCCAGGCGTTCGAACCCGTGGCTGACGGCCTCGACATTGTTTCCGTCTGGGTCGCGCAAAAAGACGCCGTAGTACGTCGGGTGATACTCGGGCCAGATGCGTGGCTCGTGCAGGATCTCTGCGCCGGCCGTGACGGCGAGAGCATGCACCTCGTCTACGACCTCGCGGCTCGCGGCGGCCAGCGCGAGATGCACCGGCCGAACGCCGGGGTCCGCGAGTGGTCCGAACCAGAGTTCCGGGAAGTCGCCGTCGCCGAGTGCGACCAGCAGGCCATCAGGACTGTCGAAACGCATCACTTCTTTCACCCCGAGCGGTTCGAAGACGCGAAGGTAGAACGCCGCGCTCGCGCCGGGATCGGCGGACTGCAGACTCAGATGGTCGATCATGGCCCCGATGGTAGTCGGGTCGGGCCTCTCTGACGTGCGGGTTCGCCTCTCCTGCCTAGAGTGTGGACGTACTGCACCGAACCGAGAGTGGGTAGCGCACATGGGACGTCTTACCGACAAGGTCGCATTCATCAGCGGGGTCGCCCGCGGGCAGGGTCGTGCGCACGCGGTCCGCCTGGCCCGGGAAGGCGCAGACATCGTCGGCGTCGACCTGGCAGGTCCGTTGCCCGGGGTGCCGTATGAATCCGCGACGCCGGCCGACCTCGCGGAGACCGCGGGATTGATCGAAGCCGAGGGTCGAAAAGCGCTGCTGCGGCAAGGCGACGTCCGGGATCTCGACGGGTTGAAGGTCCTGGCCGCAGATGCCGTCGCCGAGCTCGGTGGTCTCGACATCGTGGTCGCCAACGCGGGCATCTGCATTCCGGCGACGTGGGATGAGGCGACGCCGGAGATCTTTCGCGACCACATGGACATCAACGTGACCGGCGTCTGGAACACCGTGATGGCGACGGCGCCCCATCTCATCGACCGGGGCGGCGGCTCGGTCATCCTGATCAGCTCATACGCGGGCAAGAAGGTGCAGCCGTTCATGGTGCATTACACGACCAGCAAGCATGCGGTCACCGGCATGACCAGGGCGTTCGCCGCCGAACTCGGGGCGCACAGCGTCCGCGTCAACAGCGTTCACCCAGGTGCGGTGAGCACGCCGATGGGTTCGGGCGACATGGTGGCGCGGATCGAGCAGACCAACGCGGCGAACCCGAAGCTCGCCGCGATGGGCACCCCTTTTCTCGAGCAGTTCTTCGCCGAACCCGAGGAGGTCGCGAACGTCGTCGCCTTCCTCGCGTCGGACGAGTCGTCCTTCATGACCGCAGAACATCTGTCCGTCGACGGCGGCGCCCAGTACTTCTGATCCCGATTGTGGTGGGTTGTGGCGAGCGTTTCCGCAGGTCGGCCCCGCCAGAACCCACCAAGATCGGGGCTGATCAGCCCTGCCGGGCCTTCAGTCGTGGGTTCTTCTTGTTGATCACGAAAGTCCTGCCGCGACGGCGGACCACCTGGGATCCGGCCTGGTTCTTGAGTGACTTCAGCGAGTTTCTGACTTTCACGATGCCTCCTACTTAATGGTAATGATTACCAATAGTAGCGTACCGCGCAAGCCCTCTACGGTTGACGGGTGAGCGACGAAACACAGGGGCCGGAGAAGGTGCCCGCGACGGAGTTGTTGGCGAAGTTGGCCGATGAGGGTAGTTGGCATCCGTGGGACACCCAGATCACGGCGCTGCCCGAGGATCCCGACTATGCCGCCGACATCGCGCGAGCGCGTGAGAAGACCGGTCTGGACGAGTCGATCATCTGTGGTGAGGCGACCGTCCACGGCGTACGCGTTGCAGTCGTGGTGAGCGAGTTTGCCTTTCTCGGCGGATCGATCGGCCGGGATGCAGGTCGCCGGGTGGTGTCCGCCATCCGCCGGGCGACCGCCGAGGAGCTCCCGCTGTTGGCGCTCCCGGCGTCGGGCGGAACTCGCATGCAAGAAGGTACGGCCGCGTTCTTGCAGATGGTCAACATCACCGCGGCCGTGGTGGACCACAAGGCCGCGAAGCTGCCCTATCTGGTGTATCTGCGGCACCCAACGACCGGTGGTGTGTTCGCTTCCTGGGGTTCGCTGGGGCACGTGAGCATGGCAGGACCCGGCGCGCTGGTGGGGTTCCTCGGCCCGCGGGTGTTCGAAGGTCTGTACGGCAATCCTTTTCCTGCCGGGGTGCAGGTGTCGGAGAACCTGCGGTCGCATGGGCTGATCGATCTTGTTGTGCCCGTGGCTGAGCTGGGTGCGATGGTGGCGAAGATCCTACGGATTCTCGCCGAACCGGTGCGCACCGGCGACGCACCGGCGACGCCGCGGTGGCCGGAGGGCGGTGTCCCCGAGTCCTCGGCCTGGGACGTCGTCGAGGCGTCGCGGCGACCGGACCGGCCAGGGGTCGCCCAGTTGCTCCGCGTATCCGCTCAGGAGGTGGCCGAGCTCGCCGGAGGCGGTGCTCCCGACGCCCGAAGCGGAATCGTGTTGGCACTGGCTCGGTTTGGTGGTCACTCGGTGGTGCTCGTCGGGCAGGACCGGAATCGGCAGTTGCCCGGAGGGCTGGTCGGCCCCGCCGACCTGCGACTGGCCCGGCGGGGGATGCGCATGGCGCAAAGCCTGGGCTTGCCGTTGGTCACGGTGATCGACACCCCCGGCGCAGATCTGTCGGTCGACGCAGAAGAAGGTGGGCTCGCGAACGAGATCGCCCACTGCATAGCCGAATTGACGGCGCTGGAGGTGCCGTCGGTGTCGGTGCTGTTGGGTCAGGGTGCGGGCGGCGCCGCCTTGGCACTCCTACCGGCCGATCGGGTCATCGCCATGGCGAACTCCTGGCTCTCGCCGCTCCCACCCGAAGGTGCGAGTCTGATCGTCCACCGCGACGTCAACCATGCCCCCGACATGGCAGAGCGACAAGGTATTCGGGCCACGGACCTACACGCCTCCGGCATCGTGGACGTGGTCATCGCCGAAACCGGCGCACCAGGTGGATTCCTGCCCGAACTCGGCGCGCAGCTCGCCATCGAACTCGCAGGCCTCGCCGCGACGGACCAGCCAGGGCGGGCTCGCCACCGCGAGATACGTCGGCAGCGGATCGGTGGTTCTTCATGACGACGACCCTCGATGCTCTTTGACGCCGGAGTGTGGACAGCCACTCTGCCTGTGCATAACCGGCGACGACGGCACGCACATGGAGTGATCCGTCGGCGGGCCGCGTTAACCTGCAACCAATGACCACCGACTGGGCACACCTGATCACCGCGGCGTCGCTGTGCAGCGACTACGACGCCGGGACGATCCAGCGTGGGTCGGCCTATGCGCGACAGCGGCGGCTCGTCGGCGTGACCTGGGACGAGGCGAAACGCCGCCTCACCGGGCGCTGCCAGGGCTCGGGCGTCTCGATCTACTCGATCAAGATCGTCTTCAGCCATCTGGGACCGGCCTGGAAGATCGCCGACGCCTCGTGTACCTGCCCGGTCGGCTATTTCTGCAAACACTCCGTCGCCCTCCTTCTCGACTTCGCCCGTGACGCACCCGAGTCACCCCGGTCCACGCTGACGCTCGTGCCACCCGTCCCGGATTGGGAGCAGAAGCTGCGGCCACTGCTGACCCGGACCCCACCACGCAACGAACCTCTCGGCCTGCAGATGTTCGTGACCACACCGGACCCACGGCGGCGGAGCGGCGGGCCCCAGTTCGCGCTGCGCCCGTTGCGGCCCGGAACGCGTACCGCGTGGATCCGGTCCGGGATCGACTGGCCGACGCTGATGCAGGCGAGTCCCGATCATTTCGACGGGCGGCACCTCTCGATCCTGAAGAGGATGGGGTCCGACTCGCTCAGGGTCACCGACTACGGGTTACCGCACGGCCTGATCCTGGCAACCGCGCCGTCGACCATCTGGCATCAACTCGACGAGGCCCTGGCGGCCGGAATCCCGATTCTCGGGGACCCGGGATCGGGCATCGTCGACATCCGCATCGCCGCGGAGGCCACGCTGACCGTCGACCTCAGCGGTGATCACGGCGAAGACGCGCACGTCAGCGTAGCGATGGCAATCGACGACAAGGTGTTGACGACGGACGATGTGACTGTGCTGGGAAAGCATGAGCCCCATGGCATCTGCTACCTGGACGACGAGGGTGTGGCGACGCTCGCGCCGTTCGACCCGGAGTTTCGGCATATCGCGAAGCTGCTCCACACTCAGCCGGTCATCATCCCGGCCGCCGACGCCCTCAAGTTCACCAATGACTTCTTGCCACGGCTCCTGGACGCGGTCCCGGTGCACGTACCCGAAGGGTTGTTCACGCCGCCGACGGTCACCGGGCCGGTCGGGCTCCTCACCGTGTCGTTCACCGGCGACGTCGCCCACACCGAGTGGGCCACCCGGTATCTCGTCAACGGTGAACCCCATGACATCGATTCCGGTGCGGTGAGCACGTTGCCGCGGTGGCGTGACCCCGCGGCGGAAGACGAACTGTGGGAACGGTTGCGCGACGCCCTGGTATCGGCGATGCTCGTCGTCGACCGTGCAGCCCTCAAGGCACTCGCCGCCTACACCGCAGGCGGATATCCCATGGGCGTGCTTCCGCCGGCCGACCAGATCGAACAGTCCGACTATGACGCGGCGGTCCGGGCACAGTCGTTGACGACGCTACGGCGAGGTCTGCATCTCAACGCACTGGAGACGGCCCGATTCTGCGCCGAAGTCTTGCCTGAGCTCGGAGAACGCGACGACCTGGTGGTCGAGGTCGACGAGAAGTCGCAGCGTTTTCGCCGCGTCAAGGATCGGGCCCGTCTGCGGTTCACCGGTGCGGAGACGGTCGGATCGGACTGGCTCGACCTCGAGATCACCATGGACGTCGACGACGAGCAGGTGCCGATCAAAGACGTGATCAGTGAATTGTCGACGGGTGCAACCCACATGTTGCTTCCGTCTGGCGTGTATTTCCCGCTGGACGCGCCCGAACTGAACCGGCTCAAACAGTTGATGGACGAGGCCGAGGCGCTCGGCGAGTTCGACGATGACCGCGGCGCCAAAGCAGAACCGGCCAATGTGACGTTGTGGGAGGAGCTCCTGCAGCTCGGAGTCGTCGACGAACAGCTCAAGCAATGGCAGGAGCGGGTCGAAAAGCTCAGTGCCGCCCGGCCGCCCACCGCGGTGGAACCTCCGGCCATGCTTCATGCCACTCTGCGCGACTACCAGCTCGAGGGTCTGAATTGGCTGTCATTTCTGTGGGACAACGGTTTCGGCGGGATCCTGGCCGACGACATGGGTCTGGGCAAGACTTTGCAGACCCTGGCGATGTTCGGGCGGGCCCGGGAGAACGGGGAGACCCGACGCTTTCTGGTGGTGGCGCCCACCAGCGTGCTCATCAACTGGGCCGCCGAGTGTCATCGGTTCACCGACCTGAAGGCCGTGACCGTCACCGCGACCCAGGCCAAGCGCCGTACGCTCCTGGCCGATGTGGTCGCCGACGCCGACATCGTGATCACCACGTACAACCTGCTCCGGCTCGACATCGACGCCTACAACGGGCAGGACTGGGCCGGAATGGTTCTCGACGAAGCGCAGTTCGTCAAGAACCACAACGCGAAGAACCATCAGGCCGCCCGGCGCCTCAACACGCCGTTCAAACTCGCCATCACCGGCACTCCGATGGAGAACAATCTGATGGAACTGTGGTCGCTGTTGTCGATCACGGTGCCCGGGCTCTTCCCCGACCCGAAGTCATTTGCGGCCTTCTTCCGCAAGCCGATCGAGAAGGGCGAGGATCCGGAGCGCCTGCCTGTCCTACGTAAGCGGATCAAACCGGTGATGCTGCGGCGGACCAAGGATCAGGTGGCCCGGGACCTGCCGGCCAAGCAGGAGCAGACTCTCGAGATCGAGTTGTCGGAGAAGCACCGCAAGATCTATGACACCCGGCTCGTCCGGGAACGCGAGGTCGTCCTCGGACTGTTGGGGGATTGGGAGAAGAACCGCTTCCAGATCTTCCGGTCGCTGACGATGTTGCGCCAGCTGAGTTTGCATGCCGGTCTCGTCGATCCCGCCCACGGCGATGTCGACTCGGCGAAGGTGACCTTCATCTGCGAACAACTGCCGGAATTGATCGCCGAAGGGCACAGTGCCCTGATCTTCAGTCAGTTCACCGGGTTCCTCGACGTGCTGCGGAAAGCTCTCGACATCAAGGGAATCCGGTACAGCTACCTCGACGGTTCGTTGTCGTCGCGGGAACGTGCTGCCGCCGTCGAGACGTTCACCTCCGGCAAGACCCAGGTCTTCCTGATCAGCCTCAAGGCCGGTGGTTTCGGACTCAACCTGACCGAGGCCGACTACTGCTTCGTCTGCGACCCCTGGTGGAATCCGGCCGCCGAAGCCCAGGCCATCGACCGCACCCACCGAATCGGGCAGACCCGGCCGGTCACGGTCTACCGGCTCGTATCCGCCGACACCATCGAAGCCAAAGTGGTTGCGCTTCAAGATCGCAAACGCGAACTCTTCACTGCCGTCGTCGACGATGGTGAGCTGTTCTCCTCGGCCGTCGATGCCGACGATATTCGGAACATGCTCGGATGATCTCCCTGAGATCGTCCATTTCGTGGCAGGCAAACGGCAATATGCCCTTCATCGGCACTCAGATGGACGATCTCAGGGTGTGCGGGTCGCCACGGGCCCGTTGTGCGTCAAATATGCATGGGGTGTGGGGTGTTCAGCCTGGATGAGCTACGGGAGCGCGAGCTCAACGACTGGCTTGTGCGTAAGCAGGTCCGCGACGGATCGTTGATCCGGCTCCGACCTGGTTGGTACGCGACGCCGATCGCTGATCCAGTTGTGGTGGAAGCAGTCCGGATGGGTGGAGCCCTCGGCTGCGTCTCCGCCCTGCGGTACCACGGACTGTGGGTACCGCCGGGATACGAACGCGTACACGTTCGGGTGAGTAAATACGGCAGACGAGAAGCCGCGAGGTTCTGCCATGGCTACGGTACTGCTGCTCCGGTGCTCACAGCGATTGACTCCATCCCCGTGGCGCTCGGAACTGCGGCGAAGTGTATGACGGAGGAGGACTGGATAACGGTCTGCGATTCTGCGCTGAACAAGGCCGGATGGACCATTCCCGATCTCCAGCGCCACATGGGAGTAGTGCCCGAGCAGATGCGGGCGCTGATGAGGAAATGCGACCCGCAGTCGCAGTCGGGGACGGAGTCGTTGACCCGGGTGCGATTGCGCTCGGCCGGATTCACGGTCCACGTGCAACCTGACATTCCCGACGTGGGGTGGGTAGACCTTCGAGTCGGCCGCCTGCTGATCGAATGCGACAGCGAACGTCACCACACCAGCCTGGAGAACTATCGGAACGACCGGCGCCGGGACCGTAATGCCCTGCTGGGTCGATGGTTGACGATGCGGCTCACGTACGACGACGTCTTGTACGGCTGGGACGATGTCCTCGAGGACGTCCGCGCCGTCACCCGCGCCGACCGGCACCGCATTCGGCCCTGAGATCGTCCACGTGAGAGGTGGCGAAGGGCAATATGCCCTCCGTGCATGCTGAGATGGACGATGTCAGGGCGAACCCGGCCAAACGAGTGAGAGGGTTGATATGAGTCTCATCAGTGTTCCCGAGTTGGCAGCCGAGTTGGAGAGACCCCGGGGTGGGTTGCGACTGCTCGACGTGCGCTGGTCCCTGCCGGTCCCCGATGGTCGTGAGGCGTTCGAAAGGGGACACATTCGCTCGGCGGTATACGTCGACCTCGAAACCCAATTGAGTGACCACTCAGTCTCCGGCCGTGGCCGGCACCCTCTTCCCGAAGGGACAGCGCTGCAGGCCGCGTTGCGCCGGTGGGGTGTGAACCGCGGTGATTCAGTTGTCGTCTACGACGATTGGAACCGTGCGGGGTCGTCGAGGGCGTGGTGGGTGCTGCGTGCCGCCGGCATCGCCGACGTGCGGATTCTCGATGGCGGGCTCGGTGCCTGGGTCGCCGCGGGTCACTCGCTCGCGGTGGGTAGCGAAACGCCCGCCACTGGTGATGTCGAGCTCGCGACGACCGACCTGTATTCCGGGCAGTTGCCGACGTTGACGGCGGAGCAGGTGCTGAACTTTGCAGGGGTCCTGGTCGACGCCCGGGCCCCTGAGCGCTATCGCGGCGAGATCGAACCGATCGACCCTGTGGCGGGTCACGTCCCGGGAGCGGTAAATGCTCCGAGTACTGCGACTCTCGACGAGCATGGCTTCTTCAGGAATCCGTCAGAGTTGCGTGAGTTCTTCGCGGCAGCGGGTGTGACCGGATCCGTTCCGGTCGGTGTCTATTGCGGCTCTGGGGTGACAGCGGCTGTCGATCTCGTCGCCCTGGAACTCGCCGGCATCGGGGGGACGCTGTTCCCGGGGTCCTGGTCACAGTGGAGTTCGGATCCAGCCAACCCGATCGCGACTGGTCCCGACGCATAGGTCCCGCATGTTCCGTGTTCAGCCGCCCATAAAATGGTCACCGTGACCATCACGTCAGACGTCGCTGTCATCGGCGCCGGCATCATCGGATTGTCGGCGGCTCATGCACTGCAGGCGACCGGCCTCGCTGTCACCGTCTACGACAGCGGCACACCGGGTGCCGGGCAGTCGACCGGCCCATCGAGACTCTTCCGGCACGCCCACGACGACGTGCGCATGATCGATCTCGCCGTCCGCGCCCGCACGTTGTGGGACAACTGGTCCGACGAGTTCGGGACCGAGTTGGTCTCGGGTGACGGGGCCGTTGCGCTGGGCAATACGGCCGCACGAAGATTCATACCGCTCGGTGCCCACCCGAACACGCCGGTGCGAGCTCTCGACGCCGACGAATTGCGTTCGCTGATGCCGCTTCTCGCGGAGTACGAGGGGCCCGCGATGTTCGACGAGCGCGCGGGTGCGATCCGCACCCACGCCGCGATCGGTGCGTTGGCCGGGAAGGTGGGTGGATCGTTGATCAACGACCACGTCCTCTCGACCCGTCCGCTCGGTGCAGGCGGCGTGGAGGTCCGTACCGGTGCGGGTGTCAGCACCCACGGCGCGGTGGTGGTCTGCGCAGGTCAGGGCACCGCAGGTCTGGCATCCGCGGCGGGTGTATCGGTGCCCGTCCGGGTGACCGCGCATGCGCGGTCGTCGTTCCGGCTGCGAGAACCCGGTCTCGTGACCCTGCCGAATCTGCAGGACGGAAGCGGCGCGTTCGGGGAGACCCGCGTCTACGCGGCCGCCTACCCGGACCGGACGGCCGTGGGGTTGGGAACATCGGATGAGGTCGCACCCAACGAGTTCGGGGGAGTATCCGATCCGAACAAGCTCGCCGCAGTGGCGGATCAAGCAGCGACATACGTATCGAAGGCATTGCCCGGCCTCGACCCCGAGCCCATCGGCCATGTGCACTGCTGGGTGACGACGTTGCCCTGGGGTGATGACGGTGTCGCCATCTGGCAGGCCGACAATCGTACTTCCTGGTAGGGCACAACCTGTTCAAACATGCCCCGGTGCTGGGAGAAGCGCTCGCGCGGTCGGTGACGGAGGCGACGGTGCCCGAACTCTTCAGGCCCGAGTCGTTGCTGGGCAAGACCCACACAGATCAGCTCTGAGGCAACTCCGGCGTTCGCGGGGGCACCGGCCGGCGATCAGCCGAGCTCCCGAAGGCCGATGCCATGGCCAGCAACTGGTTGTCGTCGTACGCCCGTCCGGCGAACGTCAGCCCGACCGGCATCTGCGTATCCACCATCAGACCCATCGGCACCGTGACCGTGGGGATGCCGAAGTGCCGGATCGCGAGGTTTCCGTTCGAGTACCTCACCCCATTGGCCCAGGCGATGTCCGCGGACGCCGGATTGACATCAGAATCCGCAGGTCCCACATCGGCTTGCGTCGGAAAGACCACGGCATCAAATCCGTTGGCGTCGAGCCAGTCCTCGTAGTCGGATTTCCGCGTCTCCTCGAGTCCTGTCAGAGCCCACTTCAGGTTCGGGATGTTACCCAGCGGGGGCACCCCTTGCTTGGCCCGCTCGACGGTCACGGAGAAATCTTCGTCTTCGACGTCGTAGCGATCTGGCAAGGCCCCCGGCGGAAGCGGGAAAATCTGTGGCCCGTCGACATCCGCGAGAGCGTGGAGGTCCGGGTCGCCGTTGGCGTCGAGGAAGTCGTGCCAGCCCCACATCATCAGCACACCCATCTCCCAGGAAAAGTAGTCGTCGGGCACCAGCCCGCGACTGACCATGCTGTAGGCCCCCTCCCGGTCTTCCTCGTGATTCTCGACGATCGGGAAGTCGCTTTCCACCACGGTCGCGCCGAGCGCCTCGAGGTGGGCACGAGCACTGTTCCAAAGATCGATGATGGATTGCCTGGTGTGTACCGGATCCTTTCCTGCGAAGTCGCAGTTTATGTACATCCGGGGCACCGCGATCGTCTTACCCTGTAGCGCAAGGGTGTTGGCCAGCGCGAGGTAGTCGCCTGGACGGACGGAAGACGCCTTCGGGATCGGTACGTGCTGCTGCATACGCCAGAAATCGCCGCGGGTCTTGTCGTCGTCAGCGACGATGACGTCGAGCAGTTGCAACATGTCCTCGACGGTTCGAGTATGTGGCACAACGACATCCATTGTCCCGTAGAGCGGCCAGTTGCCGCGCATCGAGATGACGCCGCGTGAGGGGGTGTACGCAACCAGACCGTTGTGCGACGCCGGGGCCCGACCCGACGACCACGTCTCCTCGCCGAGGCCGAATGCCGCAAAGCATGCTGCGGTGGCCGTGCCGGAGCCGTTCGACGAACCCGATCCGAATGAGGAGGTGAGATAGTCGGCGTTGTAGGGGCTTTCGGCCCGGCCGTACACCCCGCGCTGCATTCCGCCTGCCGCCATGGGAGGCATGTTGGTCAATCCGAGGCAGATCGCACCGCCGGCCCGCAAGCGGGAGATCACGTAGGCGTCGTCGCCCGCCACCAGGTCCTTGAATGCGGGGGAGCCGGCCGCGACGGTGAGACCGCGCACCTTGTAGCTGTCCTTCGCGGTGTACGGGATGCCATCGAGCGGACCGAGCAAGGCGCCCTGCGCGCGACGCTGATCGGAGGCTTTCGCCTCGGCGGCCGCGTCAGGGTTCATCACCACCACCGCGTTCAACGTGATCCCGTTGCGGTCGTAGTGCTCGATGCGGTCGAGATACCGCTGGACGAGGTCGACGCTGGTGACCTCGCCCGAGTCCAGCGCCCTGCGCAGGTCGGCGATGGACGTCTCGACAACAGGAAACGGCTTGGCTGTGCTCATGGGTTGTCCGACCGAACTGCTTCGAAGCGGGCTTCGACGTTGGCGGAGACGGTGATCCAGTGCAGATGTCCTACGCTGACGGCCTCGACATCGGAGACCTCGTCGAGGAACGGCCCCAGTGCGATCGGGCTGCGAGGGACCTCCAGCAGAGCGGTGATCGTCACCGGGCGACCGGTCACGACAGTTCCTCGTCGAGCGCGTACAGCTCCGGCAGGTTCACGACGATGGCTTCCTGGGTGCTGCGGGCGATCACCACCACCGCAGGGTTGTCGGGATCGGGGTTTTCTTCGCGGTGAGGCACGTACGGCGGCACGAAGATGTAGTCGCCGGGTTCGGTGCTGATCCGTACCTCCTCGACTCCGTCGTGGAAGACGAACTCCGGATGCCCGCTGCGGATGAAGATCGCGGTCTCGGATTCGCCGTGGTGATGATTGGCCGAGGCTGTGTCGGGTGCTACGTGGGTTTCGCCCATCCACAGCTTTTCCGAGCCGACCGTCTCGCCGCTGATCGCTGCCAGCCGGCGCATCCCGTCGGTCTGTGCAGTGTCGCCGGTGACAGCGGACGCCTTCACATGATGCAGCCGGGACCGAAGCGACTGCCGACTGAACTCGGCACCGGTGGTCTCCAGATCAGGATGAAATCCGTCGTGATTGCCCATGGCGACGATTCTCCCCTGAACTCCCGTCACGGACGAGAGCCTGGCGGAAACGATGTGAGAAAGTGGTCGATGTGCTGCTGTTTCCGTCGTTGACCCAATCTGCCCTTGCCAATGGAGCGGACAAATCCGCAGTCGTCACGGTCGGTGATGTCACCCTCTCGCGCAGTGATCTGATCGGCGCGGCCACCTCGGTGGCCGAACGTATCCGTGGCGCCCGCCGGATCGCCATCCTCGCCGAGCCCACCGCGCAGACCGTGGTCGCGGTGGTCGGTGCGCTCATCGCGGGCGTCGTGGTGGTCCCCGTGCCGCCCGACACCGGTGCTGCGGAGCGGCAGCACATGCTCGACGACTCGGGGGCCCAGGCCTGGCTCGGGGCAGCACCCGACGATCCGACCCTGCCGGTTCTCCCGGTCCGGATGTTCGCGCGGTCGTGGCACAGCCACCCCGAACCGCATCCGGATTCGGCGGCGTTCATCCTCTACACCTCGGGTACCACCGGACTTCCCAAAGGCGTCCCGATGGCTCGGCGGGCGATCGCGGCCGGACTCGACGCGCTTGCCGACGCCTGGGCGTGGACCGCGGACGATGTTCTCGTACATGGGCTTCCGCTGTTCCACGTCCACGGCCTGATCCTCGGTATCCTCGGCCCACTGCGTGTCGGTGGGTCGGTGATCCATACCGTCACACCGACCCCGGCGAAGTACGCGGCGGCCCGCGGCACCCTCTACTTCGGAGTGCCCACCGTGTGGTCCCGCATCGCGGCGGACGAGGACGCAGCCAGAGGGTTGCGTTCGGCCCGTCTGCTCGTGTCCGGCAGCGCACCCCTGCCCGTCCCGGTGTTCGAGAAGATCGAACAGCTGACCGGGCACCAGATCGTCGAGCGCTACGGCATGACCGAAACCCTGATCACGATCAGCACCCGCGCCGACGGCGAACGTCGACCCGGCTGGGTCGGGCTACCGGTCGCGGGTGTCGAGACCAGGCTCCGGGCGGACGACGGTGCCGACGTCCCGCACGACGGTGAGACGATCGGTGATCTGCAGATTCGCGGCCCCATGTTGTCGAAGGGGTACCTGGGACGCCCCGAGGCGACCGCCGAATCCTGGCTCGACGACGGCTGGTTCGTCACCGGAGACGTCGCCGTCATCGATGCGGCCGGCATGCACCGGATCGTCGGCCGCTCGTCCATCGACCTGATCAAGTCCGGTGGCTTCCGGATCGGAGCGGGCGAGATCGAGACGGTGCTGCTCGGGCATCCGAGCGTGCGTGAGGTCGCCGTGATCGGCGTTCCCGACGATGACCTCGGTCAGCGCATCGTCGCCGTCGTGGTCGGCGACGACATCGATGAGGCGGCCCTGATCGATCTGGTGGCCACCGAACTGTCGAACCACAAGCGCCCCAGGGAAATCCGAGTGGTCGACGAACTGCCGCGCAACGCGATGGGGAAAGTCCAGAAGAAGTTGCTTCTCTAGCGGAAACACCGGCCTCGCGACGTGTTCACCGCGTGCGTGCGCAGTAGGGACCTGCACCCGAATCCTGGATTTGTGCCTGCTTCCTGCCGCGTGCCGTTAGCGTGAGGGAACCCGTGACGAGGAGGTCGAGGATATGCACGCATTCCGTTCTGCAGTCGAGTCGAACAAGGTCGACGACATCGCGTCGCTGCTGGATGAGAAGGTGACGTTCAACAGTCCGGTGGCGTTCAAGGCCTTCGAAGGTCGCGAGACGGTGGCGTTCGTACTGCAGACCGCCTTCGAGACCTTCGAAGATTTCGAGTATGTGCGAGAACTGGATTCGCCACTCGATGGCTACACGGGCCTGGTGTTCCGGGCGAAGGTGGACGGCCTCGACATCGAGGGCTGCGATTTCATCCACGAGACTCCCGACCGCTTGATCGACGAGTTCACGGTGATGCTGCGACCGATGAAGGCGACCCAGGCCTTCGCCGAGAAGATGGGTGCCAAGCTACCCAAGAAGTGATCAAGGGATACGCATGATCCGCTTCTGATCGGGGTACGTTGCGCTGCATGGGTCTCACAGTTGCGGTCACCGGTCCGACGGGTGAAATCGGAATCTCGGCAGTCACGGCGCTCGAAGCGGATCCGGGGGTGGATCGCGTGCTCGGAATGGCGCGGCGCGAGTTCGACCCCGCGGCCCACGGTTGGACGAAGACCGAGTATCGCCAAGGCGACATCCTCGACACCGATGCGGTGAAGGCTCTGGTCAGCGAGGCAGACGTGGTCGTCCATCTCGCTTTCCTGGTCCTCGGTTCGCGGCAGGAGGGACAGCGGGTCAACCTGCAGGGCACGAAGAACGTCTTCGAGGCCACGGTCGCAGCGGAGCGGCCCACGCGTATCGTCTACACCTCGTCGGTGGCGGCGTACGGGTACCACGCTGACAACCCGTTGCCGCTGACTGAGGACACGCCCATCCGTGGATCGAGCGAGCACTACTACTCCGAGCAGAAGGCCGAGGTCGAGGCTGCGGTGGCCGAGATCGTCGCCGGGACCGACCTCGAGGTCTACATTCTTCGGCCGTGCATCGTCGCCGGTCCGAAAGCGACCGCGTTGGCCGACGCCATGCCCTGGAACTGGTTTCCCGATGCCGTCCGCAAGGTAGCGGGCGCGGTGCCCGGTCTGAAGATGCCGATCCCGGACCCCGGCACCCCGGTGCAACTGGTGCACCACGACGATGTGGCTGCCGCGATCGCTCACTGTGCCGTCACCGACGCGCCCGCCGGCGCCTACAACATCGCCGGCACCGGCACGGTGTCGATCTCCGAGGTGGCAGCAGCCTTGGGTGGCCAGCCTGTGAAGGTTCCGTCGGCCACAGTGACAGTCGCCGCAGAGGTGATCAAGCGCCTACCCAAAGTGCCGTCGGATGCCGAATGGATACACATCGGCAAGACATCTGTCGTGATGGACATCTCCAGGGCCGCCAACATACTGGGCTGGACCCCGAAATATTCGTCGAAGGAGACACTCGAGGCGCTGGCGCGGCCCTGAGATCGTCCATTTCGTGGCACTCAAAGGGAAATATGCCCTTCATCGGTGTTCAGGTGGACGATTTCAGGCGGGATCGATAAAGGCGACAGCCGTAATCCTTTGCCCCGGTGCAGATAAGCATTGTTATGTTTTGGACGCTTGACAAGAATTGAAATACGTTAACGCCGTGTTAGTTCCGCTAACGATGGTTGTATTTGTCTCGCTCAGGGTGCATTATCAGTTACCTACTGAAGAGTAGGGTCGGCCGGATTCAGTGTCACTCGCGTGTGTGGCACTTCTGCGGAACCCGATTGTGTAGATGCTGCGCCAGTTGAGGGGTTTTCGCAGCGCCTACATACTCGGGTTCCGGCCGGCTTCCGTTCATCGCCCTGATGGCATTTACCATTCGGAGTGTGATGGCATCGAGCAAGAGCAACAATCGCAAGCGTCGAGCCGACAAGCAAAAGGCTCGTGACCAGCGTCGCGCCTCTTCGAGGACCGAGTTCGTTCTCAATCCTTTGTTGGAGCAAGCCTTCACCGCCTGGCTTCCGGAGTCTGAATTCGCGAACGAATTGACTCCTGAGCAGGCAGTGGGCGGTATCGGGCCGGTGTTGGGGATGATCGCGCACGGCAACCCACGCTTCAGTGCGACAGCATGGACGATGGCCGACCTCGATGTGTTTGCAGCCTTCCTCGACGACGTCGAGGCAAACGGGTCTGAGATCGACCTGCAGGTCTCCGATGGATTGCAGCTCGCCGCCATGGCGTGGCTCCATTTCCTGGAGGTGACAGACCGGTGGACCGGAACCGAGGAGGACCTGGTCTACTGCACAGGCGTCCTGGGGCTGGACCAGCTCGATGTCCCCCCGATTCGGACACCGTCGATGATCGAACTCGATCCGGTGGATCCGCAGGTCGAAAGTGAGGCGCTCGCGGCGCTACCCCTGATGGCGCGCCTGGGGGTCGTCCTCGAGTGGATCGGCGACGGCGTTTCTTTGACGGAGGCCAATGAGTTGACGGTCGATGACACCGTCGACCTCAGCTCCCGACTCGGGTTCGAGATCAGCGAGCGCCCCGAATCGATGTACGACCTCTCGAGCGTGAGCATCCCGTGGGCGGTGCTGACCACGCTCGGCTTCGTCGCCATCGATCAAGGCCGGGCCGAGCCGACCGACCGCGTGACCCTTTTGTCGGCCGGTGATCTGCACACCTTGCGCAAGGTGCTCACGGCCACCATCGCGGCGGAGTTGGCGGATTTCCTGGCGACGGACATCTCGAGGGATGGCGGCTTCATAGTCTTGCAGCTTCTCCTCGCCGGGATGACGGACGAACCGTTGTCACCCATTGATCCCGTGGACGACGAGTTCGACGATCAGCAGACCGTCTTCGCGAAAACATTCGGCAGTGCGCTGACGACGCGATTCATCGCTGACGGCTACTTCGTGGTGGTCGACGGTCTGCTCGAGGTTCCGCCGGCGCTGCGCCCGGCCATTCTCGCGGGCATCCCTGATCTGAGTGACGACGACGATCTCGACGACCTCTAGGTCCCCGGGCCCAGTTCCTCGAACCGATCTCCTCGTCCGCGGCGCTGCGCCACCATGAAGTGGCGGCGTCACTCCGACGTCCGGTGAGGAGTTGGTGTGACAACCGTCGAGACCGTTCGAGGACCCGTGGACACGTCCGCGCTCGGGAGCACCCTCATGCACGAGCACGTATTCGTGCTGGGGGAGGAGATGCGGCAGAACTACCCTGATTTCCCGAACGCGTGGGACGAAGAGCGCCGGGTCGAAGACGCCATCCAGAAGCTGTCTGCGTTGCCCTCGCGCGGGATCCACACGATTGTCGATCCCACCGTCATCGGGCTGGGACGCTACATTCCCCGGCTGCAGAGGATCAACGCCGAGGTCGACCTGAACATCATCGTCGCCACCGGCATCTACACCTACAACGAGATCCCCTTCCAATTCCACTACACCGGGCCGGGTTTACTGTTCGATACACCCGAGCCGATGGTGGAGCTGTTCATCAAGGACATCCGCGAGGGCATCGCCGATACCGGCGTGAAGGCGGCTTTTCTCAAATGCGCCATCGAGGAGCAGGGTCTGACCCCGGGTGTGGAACGGGTGATGCGCGCTGTCGGTGCCGCTCAGGCCGAGACGAAGGTGCCGATCACGGTGCATACCAATCCGCACACAGGGTCGGGGCTGGTGGCGCAACGGGTTCTGAAAGAAGAAGGGGCAGATCTCTCGAAGGTGGTGATCGGTCATTCCGGTGACACGACCGACCTCGACTACCTCTGCAAGGTCGCCGATGCCGGGTCCTACCTGGGGATGGACCGTTTCGGACTGGATGTGTTGCTGCCCTTCGAACAACGCGTCGACACGGTCGCCGAGATGGTGCGCCGCGGCTATGCAGAACGCATGGTCTTGGCACACGACGCGTCGTGCTTCATCGACTGGTTCGACGAACACGCCAAGGCTGCGGCGGTGCCGAACTGGATCTTCACCCACATCAGTGACGACGTGCTGCCGGCGCTACGCGAACGTGGGGTGTCGACCGAGCAGATCACCACGATGCTCGTCGACAATCCGCGACGGTATTTTGAGTAGGCGGTTCGGTCGCTAGCGATCTAAGACACTAGCTGCGCTAAGCATCGTTGCTATCGCCTACCGGCAGGTGCATGATCATTAATCTGCTGACAATCAGCAGCGAGACGCCGGAGCTTGGTCGGAACTCTTGCGCCCCGAAATCGGAATCGGTCTAAGGGGAGAGCATGAAGAAGTTTTTATGGCGTTGCGCAGCTGCACTCTTGATAGCGTGCGGTGCAGTGGTCCCGATAGCTACTACGGCAAGTGCGGCGCCCGAACCGGTTCCGGTTGCGATGCAAGTGAATCCGTTCCCCTCCGTATACATGAACGTCCCGGCGCTGGATGGTGTTGTGTATCCGTATTACACGGCCTTCACTCGCGCTCAGACCCGCGACATCTTGAACTCGGGAGTGCTGCCTGTGATCGCAGGACTGCCCCCAGGCTTCTATCCGGGACTCGCCAAGTCGTTGATCAACAACAGGGCAGATATTCTCGCCAACAATTCGTGTGTTCACCTCTGGTTCGCGCCCAATGGGGTCTGGAATCCCACGGAGAAGAAGATGAACAACTACAACTACTGGTATCCATACGCCGCTGCAGCGAACCAGTTCTGTAGGTAGGGAGGGGTGGTCGTCAGGAGCGTCGGACCCGACTGCAATTCGTGTCGGGTCTGACTCCCGGCGACCGCCCGGGCTGCCCCAAGTTGAACTGGTCGGCAGGTGTATCGACGCAGCAGAAGATCGCGGCATCGACGACGTACAGGTCGGCCCGATCAAGGAGGGAGGTTGAATTCGGTCGGGTGTGGTGGCGTCCAAGTGTCGGATCCGACACGCAGAGTGGTTCCGTAAGATCTCCAGGTTATGAGCTCGCCCGCGCCCCGCATCCTGGCCACCACATCGCGCATGCCCTTCGCGGTGGATGAGATCCGCAAGCTGGGCGAAACGGGCCGGGACGTGACGGCGGTGGACACCTTCAAGGCGTCGCCGGGTAGCCATTCGCGGGGAGCGGCGCGGCACGCCGAGGTGCCCGCACCTGCGCAGAACCCGATGGCCTTCATCGCCGCAGTTGACGAGCTGATCGACGAGCACCAGATCAACTGGCTGATCCCCATGTTCGAAGAGGTCTTCTACCTCGCGGCGTATCGAGAGCAGTTCGCCGGCCGGGCCGAGTTGTTCTTTCCGTCGTTCGAGACCCTGGCGCAGGTGCACGACAAGGTGGCGTTCAGCGAATTGTGTGAGGCGCTCGGACTTTCTGTGGCGCAGTCGATCACGGCGACGTCCAATGCCGAGATCCGGGAGGCCGTCGACAAGTGGGACCACTGGTTCGCGCGTGCCGCATACGGGCGCGGTGGCCTCGACATCATCACCAACACCGGCGCACTGGCGGGCGAATCCAGTCTCGACGACATCCACCCGACACCCGCAGAACCCTGGCTCGTGCAGGAGTATCTGAACGGCGTCGACCGGTGCAGCTGGAGCGTCGTCCACCACGGTGAGGTGGTATTGCATTCTTGCTACGAGCATCCCCTCACCATCGACGACCGTGGCGGCATCGTCTTCGAGTCGGTGGACTCACCCGAGTCGCTGCACGCTGCGCAAACCATTGCGCGCGAACTGAACTGGCATGGCCAGCTGAGCTTCGACTACCTCGTCACCGACGACGGCGTGCACCACATGGTCGAGTGCAACCCACGCCCCACGTCGGGATGCACGGTCGCGACGGCAGCAGAGTTCGACGCTGCGCTGTTCGGGCCGCGGCCGGCAGCGCCGGTGGTGGTGCCCGCGGGGCGTAAGCGATCGATCAAGGTCGCTGTCCTGCGGGACGCGCTGCTGCACCCGAGCCGGGCCCGGGCCAACCTGCGTGCCGCTCACGGCGCGAGCGATGTCTACGGACCGAAGCACGATCACCTGCCGCTGCTCTACACAGCGCTGTCGCTGCAGCACGTACTGCGGTACCGAAAGGCGCTCGGAGTCGACCGGGATACGCGCGAACAACTCGTGGCTGCGCAGTTCTTCGACGTGTCGTGGAACGGCTCACCGATCCGCTGAGTTGTCCACAGGTCCACCGACGATCCACAGGCCTGGTGCTCCCGCCTCGGTGACAGCCCCCGACGTCTCGACCGTGACCTAGCGTCGGTCTCGATCACCGAGGATTGGGGGGAATCCAGATGGCACCAGTGTTGAAGGCGGATCTCGACGCGATCCGCACGCTCGCAACCGATCTGACCAACGCCGCGAACGATATCCGCGGCATCGATGTGAACCGGACATTCGCCGGACTACTCGCAGGTCTGAAAGGGTCCGATGTCGCGGCGGCGTGTGAGACTGCGGAGATCCAGATCGAGGCGGCGCTGAATGCGGTGGCGATGCGGGTGGACGCCCTGGCCCAGAAGAACACCGAGGCGGTACGGACCGTCGGAATCACCGACGAGCAGTATGCCGACTCGATCAGCGGCCTGCTGAAGCTCTGATCCGGTGAGCACACCCACTGTCTCCCAGGCCCGTACCTGGGCGTCGAATGCCCACTTCTTGTCTTCGACCGCAACTGGGATCGACACCGCGGTCGACACCTTTGACACGGCGATGAACGACGTCGCCAGATCTGTCGCCACCACCATGGACAGCTGGCGGGGCGATGCGGCCGAAGCGTCGCAGGCCCGGACCGACTCGGAGAAGCAGGCCGGCAACCGGCTCGCGATCACCATCCTCGACATCGCCGACGCCATCACCCGCCTCGGACCGGATGTCGTCCGTTCGAGCGAAGTCGTCCGCAACTGGGCGAACAGTATCGCGCGCAACGGTTTCCTCGTCGCAGACAGCGGCACCGTCACGGCGCCCGCAGACTCCCGACCGGGGCATCCCATCGCGATACCGGCGAGCCTGGGCTACGAGGAAGCACGTGCTTTCGCCGTTCGTCGAGCAGCCGAGTACCAGTCGTATCTGACGGACGCGCTCGCGACAGCGGGGAGTGCCGACGCGGTTCTGGCTGCCGCGATCACCGAGACGCTCGGTGAACTGGTCCAGAACGCCGACCGTGCCACCACCGCCGTCCCGTTGAGCCCAGTGGTGCGCGACATCATCGACGGACGCGGCCGGTTGCCGTCGGACCCGCAGGTGCTCAACGACTTCTGGGGTGGTCTGACATCCGCCGAGAAGGCAGCGCTCTGGGATCACGACCGGGGAGTGGGGAACATGGACGGGATCCCGGTGGCCGATCGCGACCACTTCAATCGTCGGTACCTGGGCGAATTGCAGAACGAGGCGCGCGGCAAGATCGTCGACATCGAGGCAATCGAACCTGACCCCGCGTTGTATCCGACGCGCAATGCCCCAGGAGAGCAGGGGAATCCGAACGGTTACCGTCAGCGACTCCAGGACTGGCAGCAACTCCACGATTCGGCGACGGCTGACCTGGCGGGGCTGACCGGATTGCAGAACACAGTCGCGGCCGAGTCAGGCCAGAGGAAGCGGTATCTGATGAAGGTGGACAGGCGACACGCTGTCGTCGCTGTCAACAATCCCGACACCGCGGACAACGTCGCCACCTACGTCCCCGGCACGGGTGCGAACATCGCCGGGATCGGCGGCGGTGTCGAGCGCGCCGATCGGATGGTCAAGGCAGCCTCAGATGCCGACAAGTCCTCGGAGACGGCAACAATCGCGTGGTTCGGTTATGACGCGCCGCCAAACTTGCTCGAAGCCGGAGCGGGTGTGTACGCGGCCCGGGGAGCGGAACCCCTGTTGAATCTGCAGGAGGGTCTTCGCGCGACCCATGAGGGTCTGGGGCGATCGCACAACACGATCATCAGTCACAGCTACGGGACGGTCGTGGCTGCCGAGGCGGCGTCCGGGAGGCGGGAGTTGAACGTCGACGATGTCGTGTTCGTCGCCAGTCCCGGGCTCGGCGGCCCTGATGACGTCGGCGACCTGAACCTGACCGGTCCCGACGATCGGCCCAACACGCAACGCGTCTGGGCGACGGTCGCCACCGACGACGTGATCAATCTCGTCGAGGTGGTGCATGGCGCCGATCCTCATGACAGTGGTTTCGGGGCGCGGATTTTCGAATCCGAACGGGGGCCGGGCGTTAGCCTCGATGCCCACAGCGACTACTGGGACGACAAGTCGGTGTCGCTGCTGAACATGGGCCGCATCATCGCGGGCAAGTATGGGGACGTGCAGTGAGGCAGCTGAAGCCGGCCCAGGTGCGATGTGTCATCAGAGGCGACTCGGTGTGCGTTCCGAACGCGGCGACGGGTGGCAGTATCGCTTGGCCCGAAAGAATCACCACGCGAGGCGCGGACTAGTGCTCGGTGCTCGTGTGGCCTTCGAGTCTGCGCTGGATGGACCTGGTGGCGCCGCCGAGGGTGACCGTGGCCACGAGATACTCGATGCCCGGTTTGCGCGCGGTGGACGTGCCGATGCGCCAGGTCCATTCCACCCAGCCGGTGCTGTCGGAGCGTTTCGGCGCCAATCCTGCGGCGCTGCTGCGTCGTCCGCTCGGATAACGGATCTCGACCGAGCAGTCGGTGTTGGGGGCGGTTCGTGCCAGGACTCGGCAGGTCCCGCCGATCCAGGCCGTGCTGACGGCGAGGCCATCGAACACAAGGACCTTGAGTTTGTCGGTGACAGCGATCATGCGGACTGCCGTCGCCCGTTCGGTGCTGCCCGCCACCGCTTCGTCATTACCGGCGCGGTGCAGGCCGACGGCGAGGCTGTCCGACCGGTTGATCCACACGGAACCCGAGTCACCGCCGAGGCTGATCTCCGGCATGGCGGGATCATCGGGCACGATCGTGAAGGTACTGGCGTTGACTCCCTCGACGACGCCCCAGGTGACTCCCGTGGTCAACCCCGACTTGATGACCTTCGCTCCCAGACGTGGTTCGCTCAGCCCGGTCGCCGAGCCGAGTTCATGGAGGTCGAGTGACCAGGTGCGTCCGGCGAGGACGCAGACGGCGCAATCGAGGGCCCTGTCGTAGCGTAGGACGCCGCCCATGACGTCGACACCCGACGGTTGCGCCATGACATCAGCCGGCTGCGCTGGGTTTCGCAGCATCACATGCCAATTCGACAGCGCAAGCGGTTGCAGACTGTCTCGGTCGAAGACGATCATGCCCAAGGTCCCGGCCGTCGTTTTGGACGTGTTCATCATCTGCACGCCGCCCCGCAGAGGATCGAAGCGGTCGGTGCGGACGAGATGTGGTTCGGGGTTGTACTGGATGACATCGACAGGGATCCCGTCGATGTGGTCAGGGACCCGCTCGACGCGTTTGAGCTTCGTCTCGGGCTTCTTCTCGGTCACGTGGACACGCAGGGCGAGTCGGCCGGTAGGTGAGCCGTCGGCGTACTCGAACCCCACGTCGACAGTGTGCACGTTGGGGTAAGCAGACAGGGATTTCCGGTGTTTACGCAGCGCCTTCTCGAGCCGGGCCTGTTCATCTGCGGAGATCTCGTCCATGCGGCCACCTCTGGCTGTGCGGGTGTCTGTCCCGATGAACAATTGTGCGCCGCCAGGTGACGGCTCGGCAGGAGTAGTGGCCTACCTGTGTTCGCGACTACCAAGTTTTGCGAGCGGTAATCCCCTACGAGAACGACTCGATCGACGTGGATGGCGATTGCTACTGCGCAGTGGTCGTCCCCGTTCATTTTTGACCTTGGTTGATGTATCTCAGGGCGAGAAACGCCCGGGAGATCCTGCGAACGTTCCTGTCGGAACCCAGCGCTATGTTGTGTTCGGAAGCGACGAGAGGAGGACCACCATGGATGAACCCGACAAGACCTCGGGCGTGCACGAGTGGTCCGACATGGCTGCCTGGCTCGTCGAGTCGTTCACCGACAAGCCGGTCGGCTTCATCCTCGAGATGGGGCCTAGCGGTTACATCGATTACGACGATGACCACGAAGGCGAGGTCGTCTGCGCGCAAGTCCAGATGTTGGCCGACGGTGTGATGATGCTGCGGCGTTCCCGCTGCGTTCTCGGTCACCTGTTGATCGCCGACTACTCCTCGGACAAGTTGCCCCTGAACAAGTGGCTCTACAACGACAACTTCGAGGACTGCACGGACGGCTACCTGTTCAGTCGCGATCCGGAGTTGCTCGCCGACATCTGCGTGACCTGGTTCCGCGACAACTGGGGCACCGAATCGACCGATGCCCTCGGGTGTGAGTATCGCTTCCCGGACGATCTGCTGCCTCCCGACGACGACTGAAGCCGGCCCCACCAACGACTCACCCTCGTCGTCGGTCCTCTGATATTTGTCGAAGTACCGCTCGCGAGGAGCGCCAATGGAGTTGTTGATGCACGCAATGTGCAGTGCAACAGTGGAATTGCCGAAGCCGGTCATCGCGTGGATGATCGCCACCGCCCACCCGCTGTTCCAGCCGTGGCGTGTCCTGGTGCGTCGTCCCGACCTCACCGACCAGCAAGCCTGGGAGTGCCTCTGGCGCGACGACGCCCTGATGAAGTCGGCGCTGAAGATCCCAGGGAAGTGGACAGCCAACGCCACGTCGGAGCGGCTCTCGGACACGGTCGCGCTGTATCTGTCGCGACCGGATGTGCCGCCAGGCCGGATCACGCTGCTGCGCACCCGGCTCGATCCGGACCAGCTCCGCCGAATCGACCTGCTCCGGGATGTGACGCGGTTGGGTGGCTCGGACCTTGTATGCCGGGAGATCGCCAGTGAACCGCCGCCGGGGTCCACGCGGGACGAGCACGTGGGCCCGCGCGAGCTGGCGATGATCGAGAAATACCGCAGGTCTGCCGCAGCACTGGCGGCCGAGCGTGAGAGCAAGACCCGATATGTGGTGCATCGGATCGTGCGAGAGGACGGTCTTATCGCCCGCACATCGAAGGCCAGGTCATCGGACCGCGTGGATCCGGTCAGAACACTCCGGGCCTGCTTATTCGGACGGGGGAGCGTAGCGGCCCGCCCCGAAGACGCCGACTTCAACACCGCGACCTACCTGCTGGAACTCGGACGCACCGCGTCGACCGGTGACGACGATCCTGGGCTCGGCGAAGTCTTGTCGGCGCTGCGCCCCATCCTGCGAGCATTCATCAACCCCGGGTACACGACCCCGCGAAGTCCGGTCACCAACCGGCTCCTGGTGTTCGGAGAGGCCGGGGCTGCGCCGCTGGGGAGCTCGATCAGTAGAGAAGAGGGTGACTACCTCTACCGGAGGTTCGGCAACAGCGTGAGCAGGTACGAGGCCCTGGGGAAGATCGCCGGCAAGAACCACGATGTGCCACTGCGCGAGCTGTGCGACCGAGTTGAAGCAACCGAACCGTTGCCTGATCGACAACCTGGCGCAACACGCCGTTAACCAGGCGATTTGACTCCTGGCACGGTAGTCCCGTAACTTTCTTCAAGTCAGCGAGTGAGGCGCCGGAGAGCGAGAGTCCGGAGCGGCCCTAACACCGACAGGAAGTTTCCTGAAGGAACAACGCTGGCCGCCCACGATAGATACGAGTCCACTTCACTGTGGAGCGCATCGTCGCGGACATAACAAAATATCTTTGCCGGGATGGCGCCTGTTGTGGGTGTCGAAGTCGGTGGGGGTGTGTTCTTTGAGAACTCGATAGTGTGTCGATGGATTGTTAGTGCCATTTAGGTGCTGCTTCTGTCACTGTGACTTTTCTCCGGCATAGGGGGGAGGTTGTTGTGGTGGTTGTGGTGCCGGCATTAGTTAGTTTATTTTTGATTCCATCGCAGGTTTTGAGTCCTGTGGTGGTGTCAGTTTTTGTTTGGTTGGGATTATGAAAATCTCTTCTTGACGGATTTTGTTGAAACGTGCCCTTTCGGGGGTGGTTTTAGTGAGTTTTCATGGAGAGTTTGATCCTGGCTCAGGACGAACGCTGGCGGCGTGCTTAACACATGCAAGTCGAACGATGAAGCCAGCTTGCTGGTGGATTAGTGGCGAACGGGTGAGTAACACGTGGGTGATCTGCCCCAAACTTTGGGATAAGCCTGGGAAACTGGGTCTAATACCGAATATGACCACGGAATGCATGTTTTGTGGTGGAAAGCTCCGGCGGTTTGGGATGGGCCCGCGGCCTATCAGCTTGTTGGTGGGGTAATGGCCTACCAAGGCGACGACGGGTAGCCGGCCTGAGAGGGCGACCGGCCACACTGGGACTGAGACACGGCCCAGACTCCTACGGGAGGCAGCAGTGGGGAATATTGCACAATGGGCGCAAGCCTGATGCAGCGACGCCGCGTGAGGGATGACGGCCTTCGGGTTGTAAACCTCTTTCACCAGGGACGAAGCGAAAGTGACGGTACCTGGAGAAGAAGCACCGGCCAACTACGTGCCAGCAGCCGCGGTAATACGTAGGGTGCGAGCGTTGTCCGGAATTACTGGGCGTAAAGAGTTCGTAGGCGGTTTGTCGCGTCGTTCGTGAAAACTTGGGGCTTAACTCCAAGCGTGCGGGCGATACGGGCAGACTTGAGTACTACAGGGGAGACTGGAATTCCTGGTGTAGCGGTGAAATGCGCAGATATCAGGAGGAACACCGGTGGCGAAGGCGGGTCTCTGGGTAGTAACTGACGCTGAGGAACGAAAGCGTGGGTAGCGAACAGGATTAGATACCCTGGTAGTCCACGCTGTAAACGGTGGGTACTAGGTGTGGGTTCCTTTTCACGGGATCCGTGCCGTAGCTAACGCATTAAGTACCCCGCCTGGGGAGTACGGCCGCAAGGCTAAAACTCAAAGGAATTGACGGGGGCCCGCACAAGCGGCGGAGCATGTGGATTAATTCGATGCAACGCGAAGAACCTTACCTGGGTTTGACATACACCAGAAAGCCATAGAGATATGGCCCCCCTTGTGGTTGGTGTACAGGTGGTGCATGGCTGTCGTCAGCTCGTGTCGTGAGATGTTGGGTTAAGTCCCGCAACGAGCGCAACCCTTATCTTATGTTGCCAGCGCGTAATGGCGGGGACTCGTGAGAGACTGCCGGGGTCAACTCGGAGGAAGGTGGGGATGACGTCAAGTCATCATGCCCCTTATGTCCAGGGCTTCACACATGCTACAATGGCCGGTACAGAGGGCTGCGATACCGTGAGGTGGAGCGAATCCCTTAAAGCCGGTCTCAGTTCGGATCGGGGTCTGCAACTCGACCCCGTGAAGTCGGAGTCGCTAGTAATCGCAGATCAGCAACGCTGCGGTGAATACGTTCCCGGGCCTTGTACACACCGCCCGTCACGTCATGAAAGTTGGTAACACCCGAAGCCGGTGGCCCAACCCCTTTGTGGGAGGGAGCCGTCGAAGGTGGGATTGGCGATTGGGACGAAGTCGTAACAAGGTAGCCGTACCGGAAGGTGCGGCTGGATCACCTCCTTTCTAAGGAGCAACATAAACCCGTTCTTTGCGCTGCTTTGTACCAGCGCCGGCGTCATCTCTTTGCGGGGATGGTGGTGTGAATGGGTGGCCCCA
>NZ_MJEJ02000029.1 GCF_002095435.2 Williamsia sp. 1138 | reverse complement strand
CATGGCGATGAAGATCGAGGCCGCCCGGCTGATGGTCTACACCTCCGCCGCGCGTGCCGAGCGTGGGGAGAAGAACCTCGGGTTCATCTCGGCGGCGGCGAAGTGTTTTGCCTCGGATGTGGCGATGGAGGTGACCACCGACGCGGTGCAGCTGTTCGGTGGCGCCGGCTACACCCGCGATTTCCCGGTCGAGCGGATGATGCGTGATGCCAAGATCACCCAGATCTACGAGGGCACCAACCAGATCCAGCGCGTCGTGATGTCCCGAGCACTCCTGCGCTGACCCGATCTTGGTGGGTTCTGGCGAGCATTCGTCCAGGTCGGCGTCGCCACAACCCACCAAATCGGAGGTGGAAATCCACCTCAGGTCTGATGTGGGCTGCGCTGGGTGCCGATAGATTGGGTGCAATGAACACCCAGCGGATCCTCGAGCGCTGGAACCGATTCGCCGAGCCCCGCCAGCTGCTGCTCGATGCTCTGCTCTCGCTCGCCATCGCCACGGTGACGGTCCTGCCGGAGCTGTGGGAGCAGATGGGACCGAACGTCTGGTGGCGAATGCTGCTGGGCACGACCTGCTGTGTCGCGCTGGCATATCGCCGGACCAGACCCGACCTTGCCGGTGCGGTGATCGCGTCGGCCGCGTTTGTGCACATCGTCGTCGACGAGCAGCTCAGTCCGGCAGTGACCATCACCGCGGTGATCGGGCTCTACTCGATGGCGGCCTACGGCTCGACCTGGGGAACCCGGGCGGCCCTGGTGCTGGGCGTAATCGGTGGGGTCGGATCGTCCGGTCGCTTCTACTCGGAGGCTCCGCAGTCGCGATCGTTCGAGTACAACGCCATCGGCGCTTCCTTCCTCGCGGCCCTCACGGTCGGTATCTGGGCCACCGGGATGCTGCGGCGATCGCGTATGCGCGAGGTCTCATCGCTGCGCGAACGGGCCCGATTGCTCGAACTCGAACGCGCGCAGGAGTCCGAGCTCGCCGCGATCGGCGAACGCACCCGCATCGCCCGCGAGATGCACGACATCATCGCCCACACCCTGACGGTGGTGATCGCACAGGCCGACGGTGGCCGATATGCCGCGGAGCAGGATCCGGGCGCGGCAGCACGTGCGCTCGAAACCATTGCCGACAACGGGCGACAAGCCTTGGCCGACATGCGTTCCCTGCTCGGGGTGTTGCGCGAGGATGGACCGCGGGAGGTGCGTGCGGTGCCCGGCATCGCCGACGTGCCGAACCTGTTGGCCGTGGTGCGGGCAGGCGGTCTGCCGGTGACGTACACGTCCTCCGGCCCCGAGCGGGCGGTCTCCGCCGGGTGTGGACTCACCACGTACCGGATCATCCAGGAATCGCTGACGAACGTACTGAAACATGCGGGACCCGAAGCGGACGCCGAGGTCCGATTGTGTTGGGGTCCGGAGGAGTTGCGCATCACGATCATCGACGACGGACGCGCCGACACGGGCGAGCTCGGCTGGGTCGCTCCCGGGGGCGGTAAAGGGGTGTTGGGCATGCGCGAACGGGCAGAACTGCACGGTGGGACGCTGACCGCAGGACCGCGCCAGGGTCGCCGCGGATATCAGGTGGAAGCCATGTTACCGACGGGGGAAGCGTTGTGAGCGAGGTGATTCGGGTCGGTCTCGTCGACGATCAAGCGCTCGTGCGGGCCGGATTCGGAATGGTGATCAACTCCCAGCCCGACATGGAAGTGGTCCTCGAAGGCGGCGACGGTGGCGAGGCCCTCGAGCAGATCCGGAACACGCAGGTCGATGTGGTCCTGATGGATGTCCAGATGCCACGCCTGGACGGGATCGAAGCCACGCGCAGACTACTGGCGGGCCAGGCAGATGCGCCGAAGATCGTGGTGCTCACCACCTTCGACACCGACGAGTATCTACTCGCGGCCATCTCGGCCGGTGCGAGCGGCTTTCTCCTCAAGGACGCACGTCCCGAAGAACTCTTGGCGGCCATCCGTACTGTCTTCGACGGGGATGCGGTGATCGCGCCACGGTCCACCCGTCGGCTGCTGACCCACGTGGCAGCGGGGGTGGGCGTGGACCACGTCACACCTACCCCGGAGGCGGTCGGCCTGATCGACCCCCTGACACCCCGCGAGAGCGAGGTGTTGCGAGCCATCGCGGTCGGGATGACCAACGGTGAGATCGCGGCGAGCTTTCACCTGTCGACCGCAACCGTCAAGACGCACGTCGGCCGCGTCCTGACCAAGACCGGTTCACGGGACCGAGTCCAGTTGGTGCTGTTCGCGTTCCGGACCGGAATGGTGGCGGTGGACGACATTCTCGGCCGCCACGAGTAGTACCGCGGTCGTACCCCCGGTCACCGCCCGGGTGGACATCGGGTGCATCGAATGATCCTCCCGTGCTCCGACGAAAAGCGACATCTTCTGAAAATACGCTTGTCCAGCAATGACATTCATTGATGTGGACAAGGGAGGACAGCGATGTCGACTACGAGGACCCAGGGGAATGCTGCAGGCACCGCCGGCGCGGGTGGGGTGCGGCCGAGCCACGCTTCCGGTGGCACAGTGGCGGCTCGGGCCATCGGTGTACAGAAGACCTACGGGGAAAAAGACGCCGAGGTTCACGCGTTACGCAACGTGAGTCTGGCGATCCCGTCGGGCAGGTTCACCGCGATCATGGGGCCGTCCGGTTCGGGGAAGTCGACACTCATGCACTGCCTCGCCGGGCTGGACACTCCCACTGCCGGGACCGTGATGATCGGGGACACCGATCTGTCCCGGTGCGATGACACGCAGCGGACCCGGATCAGGCGACGTGAACTGGGATTCGTCTTCCAGTCGTTCAATCTGCTGCCCGTGCTCTCGGCGAGAGCGAACATCCTGCTGCCGCTCACGCTGGATCGCCGACGCCCAGACGGGGCATGGTTCGACGAGTTGGCAGACGTGCTGGGTATCGCAGATCGCCTCGACCACAAACCCTCCGAGCTGTCGGGTGGTCAACAACAGCGTGTCGCGATAGCGCGTGCGCTGCTCCCTCGGCCACGTCTGATCCTCGCCGACGAACCAACCGGCAATCTCGACAGCCGCGCGGGAGCGCAGGTGCTCTCCCTGCTGCAGGCGAGTAGTCGCCGGGCGGGCCAGACCATCGTGATGGTGACTCACGACCCGGTGGCGGCCAGTTACTGCGATCAGGTGATGGTGATGGCCGATGGACTCCTGGTGGACCAGATCGACTCACCGACAACAGATTCGGTCGCGGCGGCAGTGTTGCGCCATGGATCGGTCGCTGGTGCGGCGGGGGCCGTCCGATGAGAAGTGTTGCGCTTGCCCAGCTCCGGGCTCACAAGGGACGCTACCTGGCATCGGGATTGGCAGTCGCCATCGCCGTCGCGTTTGTCGCCGCCACACTCACCCTGTCCGCGACCTCGAGCGCATCGATGCGCACATCGGTGGCAGGGCAGTTCGCGACCATGGACGCCGCCGCCTTCGTGCCCGGCGAGTTCGCTGAACGGACTGGTGCGGCCCTCTCCGACGTGCCGGGGGTTGCTGCGACAGCGATCGACACCACCCGGTGGGTGAGTGTGACGAGCGGGAAGAAGTCGTACGGTCAGGTACAGCTGACCGCGATGGCTCCCGACGAATCGTTGCGATGGCAGACCCTGTCGGTGGGACGGCTGCCCCGGGCAGAGAACGAGGTCGCAGCCTTCGCAGGATCGAATTTCGTTGTCGGCCAGCACTTCTACGTCCGTCCAGACGTCGACACCGCCACCGACAGGGTGGCCCGGGAGATGACCGTGGTGGGGCTGCTGGATCGCGGCTCGATGACCACCAGCGCGCCCCAGTTGTTCGGCACCAACGCGGGTGTTGCCGCCATCGGGCCGGGACGAGCGGTCGATCAGGCCGAGAGCGTCGTCATCCGGATGGCGTTCGCCCCGGGCGCTGACCCGGCCACGGTCATGTCGGCGATCACGGGACTCGTCACGTCGGTGCCCGGTGGCCAGGCCATGACCGGTGGCCAGGCCACCGACGAGGCGATGAGCCGGTATGTCGGTGAAACCGACGTGCTGGCCACCGTATTGCTCGTCTTCGCAGCCATCACCGCCTTGGTGTCATGCCTCGTGATCGCGAACACGTTCGCCGTCCTGATCGCCTCACGAACGCAGGAACTCGCACTGCTCCGGTGTATCGGGGCCGACAAGAGACAGGTGCGATCGGGGATGCGACTGGAGGCGCTGGTCTTGGGTGTGGTGGCGTCGGTCGTCGGAGTGGTGTTCGGGATCGGCGCCGTGGCAGCGGCGTCGGCGGTGGTGCGCGGGGTGGGTGCGAACGTTCCGCTGACCGAACTGACGGTGCCACTCGTCGCACCGGTGGTCGCCCTGGTGCTCGGCGTGGTGATGACGCTGATCGCGGCGACCGTTCCTGCCCGACTCGCGACCGCTGTATCTCCGCTGGCGGCGTTCCGTGCGGTCGTTCCGGCGTCCACCGGACGCCGCGGGGTCGCCCGACTGGCTGTCGCCGGGGCACTTGCGGTCGGAGGGACCGTCGTGATGATCGTCGGGATGGGTGGGAAGTCTGTGCCCGCGGCCGGGTTCGGCGGGGCGCTGAGCTTCCTCGGCTTCATGCTCGCCGCTGCCGTGCTGGTGCCCCCGTTGGTCAGGGTGATCGGGGTCGGCGCCGCACGCCTGTTGCGGGGGACTGCGGCCGGGCCCGTCGCCGAACTGGCCGCAGCAAACGCGACACGCCACCCGCGACGCACTGCGGCGACGGCATCGGCGCTCATCATCGGCATCACCCTGACGACGATGATGGTGGTGGGGGCGCAGGTCGTGCGGTCGAGCGTCTCGGGGGTCATCGGTGAGATGCACCCGATCGATGTGGTCATCTCGTCGAGTGCACCGCTCGATCCTTCGCTCGTCGACGCGGTGAGCAGTACCGCGGGGGTAAAGGCGTCGATACCCATCACGCGTACCGAGGTGTCGGTGAACGGGAAGCCGCTGAGTGTGGGTGCCCTCGACACCGCTCGTCTGCCGCAGGTGATGCGATCAGGCCGCGCACCCGACGCCGATGAGATCGCCCTTGCGCCAGACGATCAGATCCTCGCGGGGGTCGGACCGGGTGAGCGAGTGCGAATGGTCTCCGGGGGCGCGGTTCGTACCGTGACCGTCGTCGACGGAGCCTCGGGTTCGTTTGTCGATCGCGGCCTCGTGTCGGCGGCACCTACACCCACCGGTCTCGTGGTCCGGCTGGAGGCGGGCGGCGCCGGGAGTTCGGGGGTGGTGACCGAGATCCGGGAGCTCGTGGCGAACTCGGCCCCCGACGCCACCGTCGGGGGCGGTGTCGAGATAGCTCAGCAACTCGATCAGATCCTCACGCTGATCTTGCGAATCGTGCTGGCACTGCTGGCCGTTGCCGTGGTCGTCGCGCTGATCGGGGTGGGCAACACGATGGCGCTCTCGGTCATCGATCGATCTCGCGAGAACGCGATGCTGCGGGTGATCGGACTGAGTTCGCGCGGTGTGCAGGGGATGCTGTTGGCAGAAGCGACCCTGATAGCGGTGGTCGGATCCGTCGTCGGTGTACTGCTCGGGACCGGATACGGGATTGCGGGAGCCGCAGCCGTGGTCGGTGTCGATCGGGTGTCGCTGCCGGATCTCCCACTTGTCGCGCTGGCCGGGATCGTCGTGGTCGGGGGGATGGCAGGATTGCTCAGCTCGGCCATGCCGGCTCGTCGGGCGCTGCAGGCAGATCCTGCTGCCGCGCTGTGAGTTTCGGAGTGACGCTGTCGTAGACTTGACAGGGAATAGAACTGATGTTCGACTGGGCATCATGCGATGGGACGCACAGTTGCTCGAGTCCGAGAAGGATTCGGGAGAGGACTTCGCCAGGCCGGCTCTTCCAGGATTGGAGCGAGCCGGCTTGGTCCGGTCTGTGCAGACCCCGGAATTCTCTGGGGTGACCTTTCATGAGGTGCTCTGCAAGAGCGCTCTGAACAAGGTTCCGGACGGCTCGCGGGTACCGATGCGCTGGACCATCAATCCGACCAGGGGTTGCCTGCACCAGTGCGTCTACTGCTTCGCCCGGGGAAGCCACGAATACCTCGACCTCGATGCGGGCCGTGACTTCGACACCCAGATCGTGGTGAAGGTGAACATCGCGGCAGTCCTGCGGAAAGAACTCGGACGCAGGAGCTGGAAGCGCGAAACCGTGGCGCTGGGCACCAACACCGATCCCTATCATCGCGCGGAGGGCCGGTACAGGTTGATGCCGGGCATCATCGGCGCCCTCGCCGACCACGGGACCCCGATGTCGATCCTGACAAAGGGGACCCTGCTGCGTCGCGATCTGCCGTTGCTGTCGGTGGCAGCACAATCGGTCCCGGTGAGCATCGGGATCTCGTTGGCGCTGTTGGACGAGGACCTGCGTCGGCAGGTCGAGCCGGGCGCTCCCTCGGCCAGGGCTCGCCTCGATCTGATCACCGCTGTGCGTGAGGCGGGTTTCGATTGCCACGTGATGGCTTCACCGATCTTGCCTGCGCTCAAGGATTCCCGAGCCGAACTCGATGAACTGTTCGGCGCCCTGGCCGCAGCAGGTGCCACCTCGGTCACTGCCTCGGAGTTGTTCTTGCGGGGAGCGACCCGTAATTGGTATCTCACCTGGCTCGGCGACAACCACCCCGCATTGCTGCGTACCTACCGGCGGATCTACGGACGGGGTTCGCACCCCGCGCCGGAGTATCGGCACTGGCTGCGCGAGCGCATCACCCCACTGCTGGAAAAGCACGGACTCACCGGGATGGGTTACGACGAGATCCATGTGCCGCGGAACGAGGTCCCCACAGCGCAACCACCCGTTCAGCAGACGCTCTTCTAGCCCGGAGCGCTCAGGTCAAGGTCGCGGTGACCTTTTCGGATGCGGCCCTCGAAGGTAGCTTTGCGATGTCCGGGTTGGCCACCTGCACCAATGAGCCGCCGCTGACGAGCGTGGCGAGCAGATTCGCGATCAGATTTCCGGGGTCGTCCCACGGGCGGGTGGTCATGATTCGCGAGCCGGCGACGATCCCCGCCTCGGCTGCGAATTCCCTTGCCTCCGCGATGACTTCGTCAACCGTTCGGTCGTCGAGGGCCGGACCCCCCGGCCCGGTCGGTCGGAACTGGTCGCCGTGGACGCGCACCGATGCGGCGTAATCGGTGAGCCCGACCGGCAGGTCGCGCATGGGCATGCCGAATGGGTCGAGGGATACGACTGCGATCTCCGGCGCGGCGTCGACCCGTTCCAGGGTTGCCATCGAACAGAAGGCCAGTGCGGCGTCGTCGGAATATCCGAGGCGGACATGCACTCCCGCCCACCACGCGCCGAGCAGGACCGCTGCACTCTGCCAATGGGTGGGCAGGTCCACCGACACGACATCGCCGGCCATGAGGCCGAACTCGTCGCGGATCATGTTGGCCGTCTTGGCGGCCCAGTTGGCCGTGGTGAGCCCGGACAGCTCGGTTCGTTCACCGGTGGCGTCGTCGTAGTAGGTCAGCAGCGGTTGCGATCCGTCGGTTCCCAGCGCCGGGTTCAGCGCGGCATCGGTCACCGTGGTCAATTCACACACTCCGGTCCGGTGCCACCGGCGGTGATGGTCTTGGCCGGCGGGGCCGCCGGTTCCGAGGTCGGCGCGTCCTGGCTGTCCTGCGGGCCCTGGTCGTCGATCGAACCCGGACCCTGGTAACTGTCGGTGAGTACCACTCTGATGGTGTTGGGGGCCAACGTCTTGTCCTCTGTGATGGGCAGACCGCCGAGTTGCTCGGCGACAGCCTTGGCTCCGGGGTTGTCGGTGCTCGCGGTCTGCACCTGACTGTCCGTGGTGGAGTTGGTCTCGTTGCCGGTCCGGCCGGTCAGATAGCCCTTGGTGGAGACGACCTTGGACACGTTGGTGGCGAGCCCGTCGACGGTGCCGGTGTTGACGACGTCGACGGTGTAGTCGCCGGCGCGGAACTTGGTCTGGCCGGAAGCGTCCTTCTCTCCGAGTAGACCTGCGGTGAACGCTTTGACCGCCTCCGGATCGATTTCGACCACGCTCTGGGTGCCGTCGTCGCTCCATCCCTGTTCGGTGACGACGGGAATCGTGGCGAACTGCACTCGGCCGCCGGACAAGTCCTTGAGTTGCTCCACGAAATTGAGGATGTCCCAGCTCTGGTCGATCACCACGGACCGCGACACCGCATTCTCGAGATCACCGAGCTTGCCCGGGCTCGAGAGGGTTCCTGCTGAGAGCACCTTCTGCGCAAGGGAGGCCATGAAGACCTGCTGGCGGACGATGCGGTCCAGATCGCCTCGCGGGAGGTCGTGGCGCTGGCGCACGAAGCTCAGCGCCTCGGCCCCGTCGAGCGTCTGCCGTCCCGCCGGGAAGTCGGCACCCGAATACGGCTCTGACACGGGTTCTTTGAGGCAGACCTCGACACCGCCGACGGCATTGGTCAGCAGCACGAATCCGAGCAAGCCCACCTCCGCGTAGTGGTCCACCTCGACTCCGGTCAAGTTCGCGACCGTGGTGATCAGCGCGTCGCGTCCCGCCTGCACCGACTCTTTGTCGGCCTGTTCGAGATCCATGCCGTCGTTCACGAGTTGTTCGCGACGTTCTTCTTTGGACGATCCGTACGCCGAGTTGATCTTCGTCTTCCCGATGCCCGGGACGTCGACGTAGGAATCGCGGGGGATCGAGATGGCGGTGGCAGAGGACCCGTCGTTCGGGATGCGGATCAGCAGGATGGTGTCGGTGTTGGTGCCGACGTCGTCGCCCGAGTGGAGTTGCGCCAGTTCTTTTTCGGACAGTGGATTGCCCTGGGCGTCGGTGCGGGAGTCGGTCCCCACCATGAGTATGTCGACCGCGCCGTCCTTGCCGGAACCGAGCGAGAGCCCGTCGAGCTTGGTGATGCTGTTCTCCAGCCGGGTCATCTGGTTCCAGGCGAAGCCGGTTGCGACCAGTACCGCCACCGACACCAGCGCGACGGCGGCTCGGGTCAGCGAGCGCCCCGACCGGCCTCCCGGGGCGGACTCACCGGTGGGTGGCTGAGTCGTCGGTGGAGGCGGTGGTGCTTTGCGGCCCGACTGAGCTCGATCACCGCGGCCGCCGCGCCGGCGCGGGGCTTCCGCGTCCTGAGGGCGAGTGCCACGATCACGCCGACCCGCACGCTCGCTCGTTGCCCGGGCAGGGCGCTGCGTGGCGGAGCCGTCGCCCGGCAGTGGTCTGCGGGTTCTCGGGGACGTCGTCCGGCGGGGTGGTGGCTCGGTGGGCTGCTCTCGCTCGCGGCGGCGAGCTGCCTGCGGGCGCTGTGGTTCGTCGCTGCCGGAACGCTGGTGGCGGCCACCGCCGGCGCGGCGCTGCCCCGAAGATCCCGTACGGCGCTCGTCCGGCGGTCGATCCGACGATGGACGATCCACTGCGGGGTGCGCTCCTTCTCTGTGCGGTCTACTCCGGCTGTACGCGTCAGCGTTTTCGCTCGTCGACGTCGCACACCGCGCTGGGCGCGCCCGTCGTCGAACTGACCGCAATGCTACTTGCGAAACTTCGCCACCTGATGCAGCCGGATGCCCCGTGTCCCTCACATCGTCAAGCGATGGGCATCGGGCGTCCGAGTGGCCAAGACGAAGTAAAAGCGGACATGATTGTGCGCATGCAGACCATCAGCGGAGACGGAGCGGAGCGGAGCTCGACCCTTGGCGGAGACGGAGCGGAGCGGAGCTCGACCATCAGCGGAGACGGAGCGGAGCGGGGTTCGGCTGGATCGGGGTCGATTGTCGTGACCGGCGTGGCCGGGCAACTGGGCACGCAACTGCGTGTCCGTGGGGGTTCGCGGGTCCGGGGGCTGACCTCTGCTCAGCTCGACATCACCGATCCGGTGTCGGTCTACGAGGCACTGGGGAAGCTGGGGCCCGGTGATGTGGTGATCAACTGCGCGGCGTACACCGCTGTCGACAACGCCGAATCGGACCGCAGTACGGCCGCTGCCGTGAATGCCGAGGGCCCGGGCTACCTGGCTGAGCACACCGCGCGGACCGGGGCGAGTCTGATCCACATCTCCACCGACTATGTGTTCCCCGGTTCGTCGTCGCGTCCCTTGGAACCGGGGGATCCGACGGGGCCCGACTCGGTGTACGGAGCGACGAAGCTCGCGGGCGAACAGGCTGTCCGCGCCGGCGATCCGTCGGCGACCATCGTCCGGACGGCATGGGTGTACACCGGTGCCGCGAACTCGGCCGATTTCGTGGGGACCATGCGGCGGCTCGAACGCGAGCGCGACACGGTGTCGGTCGTCACCGATCAGGTGGGGTCGCCGACGTATTCAGGTGATCTCGCCGACGGGCTGCTCGAGCTGGCCGGGCAGGTGAGCGGTCCGGACTCGGTGGCGGCCGGGCAGATCCTGCACGCGACCAACGCAGGCAGCTGCAGTTGGTTCGACCTCGCCCAAGCGGTGTTCGTCGAGGTCGGCGCCGATCCGTCGCGGGTCCTGCCCACGACGTCAGCGGAATTCCCTCGGCCGGCCCCGCGCCCGGCGTACTCCGTTCTCTCCGGACGGGCGTGGCAGGTCGCCGAGCTCACGCCGTTGCGGGACTGGCGCGCGGCCTTGACGGCAGCGGTGCATGGCGGTGAGTGACCCGTCTGTCGGGGTGACAGGCGCGGACGCTGTCCTGTCCGGCCGAGCCGCGGGGGCCGGTTACCCTGAGCCCGTGACTGCTGAGCCCACCCCGAAAAGTCTGGTCCCGAAGCGTGTGGCGGTGGTGACGGTGACGTATTCCCCTGGGGAGTACCTGACGAGGTTCATCCAGACGCTGGAACACGCGACCACGGCGAGCGTGACGGTGATCCTGGCCGACAACGGATCGATCGACGGCGCCCCCGAGGCGGCGGCGGAGAAGTACGACAACGTCTCTTTGCTGCGCACCGGTGGCAACATCGGCTACGGCGGCGCGATCAACCGGGCAGTCGCCGAGGTCGATCCGACTGCGGAGTTCGTGGTGGTCGCCAACCCTGATGTGGAGTGGGGTCCCGGCTCGATCGACCAGCTCTTCGAGGCGGCGGAGCGCTGGCCACGGGCAGGCTCGCTGGGGCCGCTCATCCACGAACCCGACGGCACCGTCTACCCCTCGGCCCGCCGCGTTCCCGACCTCGTGTCTGGCACCGGCCATGCAGTGCTGGGCACGGTCTGGAAGTCGAATCCGTGGACGGCGGCCTACCGCCAACAGGACGAAGACCTCTCCGAGCGACCGGTTGGCTGGTTGTCGGGCTCGTGTCTGCTGTTGCGCCGCGCCGCGTTCGATTCGATCGACGGCTTCGACTCGCGCTACTTCATGTACATGGAGGACGTGGATCTCGGTGACCGGCTGGGCAAGGCCGGATGGCTCAACGTCTACGTTCCGGGGGCGCAGATCCTGCACGCGAAAGGCCATGCCGCCGGCCGCGATCCGGGCGCGATGCTGCCGGCTCACCATCGCAGCGCCTACCGGTTCCAGGCCGATCGTCACCCACACTGGTGGCAGGCGCCGCTACGGCTGGCGTTGCGCGTCGGCCTCGCGGCACGGTCCGCGGTCGTCGTCCGCTCGGCCAAGCGGGCCGAAAGTCGCGACAATTCTCTGAACGGTGCCGACGCTCTCGGGCGGCTGAAGTGAAAGGTGCGACCATGACCTCGAGTGAGACCTCGCAGACGACCCCGGTCGACGATGTGCAGGCGGTGATCCTCGTGGGCGGTAAGGGCACTCGCCTTCGGCCGCTGACACTGTCGGCGCCGAAACCGATGTTGCCGACGGCGGGTCTGCCGTTCCTGACCCACCTGCTCGCACGTATCAGCGCGGCAGGTATCACCCGCATCGTGTTGGGTACCTCGTTCCAGTCCAAGGTGTTCGAGCAGCATTTCGGCGATGGCTCCAAGATGGGGTTGTCGATCACCTACGTGCACGAATCGGAGCCTCTCGGGACCGGCGGCGGGATCCGGAACGTGCTGCCGGAACTCACTGCGGAGACCGTCCTGGTGTTCAACGGTGACGTCCTGTGCGGCACCGACGTGCGCTCGATCGTCGACACCCATCAGACCTCGGGCGCAGAGGTCACCCTGCACCTCGTGCGGGTCACCGATCCACGTGCTTTCGGTTGCGTCCCCACCGATTCCGAGGGGCGCGTCACCGCGTTCCTCGAGAAGACCCAGGATCCGCCGACCGACCAGATCAACGCCGGCTGCTACGTCTTCAATCGTTCGGTGATCGAGACCATCCCGGAGGGTCGGCCGGTCTCGGTCGAACGTGAGGTCTTCCCGGGTCTGCTCGCGGAGGGCCGCCACGTCCAGGGGCACGTCGACTCCGGGTACTGGCGCGACATGGGAACCCCGGAAGACTTCGTCCGCGGCTCCGCGGACCTGGTGCGCGGTATCGCGCCTTCTCCCGCGCTGCACGGACACCGCGGAGAGTTCCTCGTGCACGACGGCGCGTCGGTGGGCCCAGGCGCCCTGCTGATCGGCGGCACCGTGGTGGGGCGCGGCGCCGAGATCGGCGCCGGAGCCCGCCTCGACGGTGCGGTGATCTTCGACGGTGCGGTGGTCGAGGCAGGCGCGGTGATCGAGCGGACCATTGTCGGGTTCGGTGCGCGAATCGGCCCGCGGGCCTTGATTCGCGACGGCGTGATCGGTGACGGCGCAGACATCGGGGCCCGGTGCGAGCTCCTGCGTGGGGCCCGGGTGTGGCCCGGCGTGAAGATCCCCGACGGTGGAATCAGGTTCTCGACCGATGTCTGAGGTGAGTGTCCCGCCGACGTTCAAACGCTTTGTCGCCCTTGGTGATTCTTTCGTGGAAGGGGTTGGCGATGTGGAGCCGCGCTGCCCCAACGGCGTGCGGGGCTGGGCTGATCGGGTGGCCGAGGTGATGGCGCGCGCGGATCCCGAGTTCCGGTACGCGAACCTGGGTATCCGGGGCCGGGTCCTGTCTGCGGTGCTCGGTGAGCAGTTGGAACCCGCGCTGGCGATGAATCCTGATCTGGTGGCCATCTGCGCGGGTGCCAACGATCTTCTCCGGCCGAGCGCCGATATCGACGCCCTGATCGAGGCCTATGACGAGGCGATCGGGCGACTGCAGGCGAACGGGGCCACGGTCGTCACCTTCACCGCCTATGACACCGGCGGCAAGTCCGTCTTCGGGGCGTTGCGTGGACGGTTTGCGGTCTACAACGAATTGCTCAGAGAGGTCATCGAACGCCGCGAGGTGACCCTGGTCGACTTCTGGCGGATGCGGGTGTACTCCGAACCGCGCATGTGGGAATTCGACCGGCTGCACATGTCCACCGCGGGCCATGTCTACATGGCAATCGAGGTGCTCCGGGCACTCGGCATCGACAACGATCTGATGCCGGTGGAACTGGGCCCGGCACAGCGGGTTTCACCTACGCAGCGGCGACGCGACAGTCGTCAGTGGACTGTGGAGTACGCCATTCCCTGGGTGGGCAGGCGGCTGCGGGGCGTGTCTACGGGCGACACCATCCGGCCGAAATATCCCGAGCTGACCGCAATGGCGCCGAGCGAGAGCTGACTGACGCGAATCCGGAACCGGCGGTGCCCGGAGGTCGCGGCCAGATCACGCCGTCTCGGGTTCGATCTGTGCTTTTGCGGCGGCGAGCAGTCCTCGGCCCAGTGGGATGACCACGGGTAGGAGAGAGTCGTCGTCGGCGATGAGCAGCGCCGCCTCGCGCGCGGCGAGCGCGGCCGGGTCGGTGCTGGCGGGGTCGGCGACGGTCCCGTCGGCGGAGGCGTTGTGGACCACCAGTACACCGCCTTCGCGCAGCAGGCGCAGACCCTCGGCGACGAATCTGGGCTGATCGGTCACGGCGCCGTCGATGAACACGAGGTCATATCCGGCGTCCGAGAGCCGGGGGAGGACCTCGGCGGCTCGGCCGTTGATCAGCCGGGTGCGCGACGGGCCGATCCCGGCGGTGCTGAACGCGAGTTTCGCGGCTCGATGATGTTCGGCCTCGGAGTCGATCGTGGTGAGCACGCCTTCGGTGCGCATACCGTTGAGCAACCACAATCCGCTGATTCCTACGCCGGTCCCGACCTCGACAACCGCCTTGGCGTTCACCAGACGGGCCAGCAACGACAACGTCGCCCCGACCGCCGGCGTGATGGCCGGCGCGCCGAGTTCATCCGAACGCTCTCGCGCCAGCCGCAGCGCCTCGTCCTCGACGATCGCAGCTTCGGCGTAGCGGCTCAGCACCGTCGGATCGATGGTGGCTGATCCCGTCGCATCGGAGTTGTCGGGGACGCTGTGATCTGACACGGATAAGAGGTTAGCGCCGCCGCCGCCCATCACGGACTAGGCGCGCTGAGCTGCCCGGCGTCCGGATCGGGGTTGAATGGCCCGCTGAACTGCGAGAAACTGGTTGTGACTCTCAGGCAACACTCAGCCCTCTCATAGTGCGTGCACACCCCGGTCGGACAAGGTCATAGGGGAACAAAGCAGGCAGGCTTCGATGTTGGACCGACTGGGTATCAATACATCCAGATCCCATCTTTGAGGGTGCGCAATACGACCGACGCGAGTAGTTGGTCCTGGGGAGAAATGTGGAGTTGATCGTGATCGATGCCAACACCGAAATCGACAGGACCGGTATTGCGGTGGGCGAAGGCCACTCCGATGGTGTGACAGGCGTGCTCGAGACGACCGGTGATCCGATTCCTGAAGGTGGCACCGCACGGTTCGATGCCACCGGCGACTCCACTCTGATGCCCGCCTGGGACGAGCTGGTTCGTGAGCATGCCGACCGCGTCTACCGGCTGGCCTACCGCCTGTCGGGAAACCAGCACGATGCCGAAGACCTGACGCAGGAGACGTTCATCCGGGTGTTCCGTTCGCTGTCGAGCTACAAGGCGGGAACGTTCGAGGGGTGGCTGCATCGCATCACCACGAACCTCTTCCTCGATATGGTGCGGCGCCGCAACAAGATTCGGATGGAGGCTCTGCCCGAAGATTATGAGCGGGTGCCCGGCAACGAGCCCGATCCCGAGCAGATCTTCCATGACGCCAACCTCGACCCGGACCTGCAGAGCGCCCTCGACTCCCTGGCTCCCGAGTTCCGCGCTGCGGTGGTGCTCTGCGACATCGAGGGACTGTCGTACGAAGAGATCGCCACCACCCTCGGCGTCAAGCTGGGTACGGTGCGTAGCCGCATCCACCGCGGCCGGCAGGCCATCCGGGATCATCTCGCGACGAGTGGTCACCATTCGGGCCGCTCCGTGCTCGCGCAGGACTTCTGAGCGCGCCGACTCCGGATTCGGCGCTGCCTGCGGAACTCGCGGGACGTCGCGGACGTTGTTTCGTTGGATGACGACGACAACCGGCGATCCGCGCCGGTTTTACGTACAGTCGGACTCTGACGTCGCAGGTGCGACACCGATGCGAAGGGGTGAAGACGATGGCCGAGCGCACTCCCGACGATTCGCGCACCGAGGATTCCGGGCATGACAACGCGAAGGGCCTGCGGAATCGCCGTCGGGTGCTCGGCTGGTTACCGGCTTCGTCGATGTTGTCCCAGAACAAGAGCTACCGCGCACCCGGCAGCGCAGGGGGACGGAAGTTCCTCTCGACCGAGCATCTTGCAACCGAGGCGGTTGCTGCCTACGTCGACGGCGAACTCAGGATGAATGCCTACATGCGGGCGTCCCAGCACCTCCAGGCGTGCTCGCAGTGCCGGGCCGAGGTTGAGGCGCAGAGCGCCGCGCGCGCCGCGCTCCGCCGGTCGGGTGAGGTCAACATGCCCGCCGGCCTGCTCGGCGAATTGAGCCAGATCCCGACCCGCGAGATCGATATCCGGATGGCCGACGGCGGCGCCCGTGACGACCGGCGTGTCGGCGAGGAATCGCCGCTGGACGCCCCAGGGTTCCCTGTCCACCGCGGTCAGCGGCGGCGCAATCGCTAGTACCGGCGCCGGGTAGCCTCGGTGAGGATCACCCGGCGAGTCCGGTGATGTCCAGGCGACCAGCTGCGAGCGAGGGGTTCGAGTTCTTGATGAGACCGGTGATTCGGGCGGGCCAGTGACAGACCCTGACAACAACGGTTCGCAGCCATCTCCGCAGCGGCCGGACGGCGATCCCGCGCGAGGTTCGGTTGATCAGGCGCCGCGACTGGGACCCCGCCCCAATTCCCACCCGGCCGTGCCGGAACAGACCACCGCAGTCTTCGGCAGGCCCGATGGCGTCGACGGAGCATTTGCGCCGCCCGAGGTGGCCCGCACGCGTCCTGCGCAACCGGTGGTCGCCGACCCCGACCCGGTCTTGCAAGAGGCGTTCTCCCGTCCTGAGGGTGCGGACACCCTCCAGCGAGATCCCGACTCCCGATTCGGTGAGAAAGAAACGACACCGAGCGCTGCGGACCCGTGGCGGGATCCTGATGCGGCCGCGTCCCTGAGCGCACCGGCAGTCGACACTCCCATCCCGCCTGCGCCGACGGCTCCCGGACCGAAACTCGGCGTCACCGAAGTCCTCTTCGACCGCAAGGTCAGCTGGAAGGCGCTCGCTGTGCTGAGCGTCATCGCCGTGGTGATCGGGCTCGCAGGCGGTTTGATCGGACGTTTGACGGCCGAGGTCTCCTCGCCCCTGCATTCCGACACCGTCTCCCTCTCCGGCAGCGACGACGACAACGAAGACGAACCTCGCAGCCAGGTCGCCAGGGTCGCGCAGGCGGTCGAGAAGTCGGTCGTGATGATCGATGTCCGCCTCGCGGACGGCGGCGGCACCGGTTCAGGTGTGGTGATCGACAAAGAGGGATACATCGTCACCAACAATCACGTCATCTCCATGGCAGCGAACGATCGCAGCGCCAAGCTGGAGGTCGTCTTCTCCGATCGCACCCGGGTCCCGGCGCGCATCGTGGGTCGAGACATCCGCACCGACCTCGCGGTCCTCAAGGTCGACGGCGTCGAAAACCTCACGGTCGCGAAGCTCGGTGACTCCAGCAAGATCCAGATCGGCGAAGAGGTCGTCGCGTTCGGCGCGCCCCTCGGCCTGGACCAGACGGTCACCAGCGGGATTGTCAGCGCCGAGGGCCGGGCGGTCCCGCTGCGACCCGATGAGACATCCGACACCGACGCTGTGATCGACGCCATCCAGACCGATGCGGCGATCAACCCCGGTAACTCCGGTGGTCCGCTCGTGGACGACGAGGGGCGGGTCATCGGGATCAACACCGCCGGACTGGCACCTGGCGGTGGCTCCATCGGCCTCGGTTTCGCCATCCCCGTCAACGAATTCCTCCCGATCGCCCAGGCTCTGATCAAGGACGGTCGGGTGGTGCACGCCCAGATCGGCGTCAACGCGAGTTCGGTGCGGAACGACCGCGTGCTCGGCGCGCAGGTCCGCAATGTGGTCGAGGGATCGCCGGCCGCCCGAGCTGGTATCCGCGAAGGCGACGTGATCACGAAGTTCGGCGACCGGGTCATCGAGGACGCTGACGAGCTCACCGTGGCCGTGCGGACCTCCGAAATCGGTGCGGACGTGCCATTCGAGTACTGGCGTGACGGGCGCACCTTCGACGCGACCATCACCCCCGCCGCCGACTGACACCCGTTCGACTCGACAGTTCGCCGTGGCACAGTAACCTGGAGCGGTGTTCAGCAGCATCGGTTGGGGTGAGATAGCGGTCTTGATGATCGCCGGCCTGGTCATCCTCGGTCCCGAACGTCTCCCCAGTGCCATCTCGTGGACCATGAAGTCGGTCCGGCAGGTTCGCGACTACGCGACCGGTGCCACCAGCGCTCTCAAGGACGATCTCGGGGCGGACTTCGAAGATCTCCGCAAACCGCTCGCCGAACTCAACGAGCTGCGCGGTATGAGCCCGCGTTCGGTGATCACCAAACATCTGCTCGACGGCGACGATTCGATCTTCACGGGCAAGTTCGATTCAGGTCAGTCGAAGATAAAACCGGTATCCCAGCCCCTGCCGACCACGGATGAGAACTCCACGGTGGTGTCGCTCGGCAAGGGCACCGAGGCGAGCAAGAGCGCTGGGCTGGAGAAGAACACCGGGCCGGGCAAGAGTCCCGATCTGAGCAAGGCGGGCGAGGCAACCGAGCCCGCGACCTCCGCGGCGAACTCGGTTGATCGCTGGGACGCCACCTGATCTCAGCGGCCCGACTCTCACAATGTCGATTGCGCCGATCGGTGTCCAGGGATCACGCCCACCACAGTGCGCCACGCACAAGTTCAAACATGGGCGCGGCGCATCGCAACGGGCGTGAGGGGATTGTCCAAGCGGATCGAGGCGCTCCTGCGTCGCTGAGCCGGCATGCCGGATGCGTTGGTGCGATCAGCTCTTCGGGCCGGCACTCCGGGTGGTGTCGATGCCCAGATTCATGCCCGCCAGGCCGCGTTTGCGAACGGCAAGGCGTTCGGCGACCTGCCGCAGGGCGGCGCCGGCGGTCGAGTCAGGCGCAGAGAGCACCAGGGGTACGCCCTCGTCTCCGCCTTCCCGCAGCGCGGGATCGAGTGGGATCTGCCCGAGCAACGGAACTTCCGCGCCCACGGCGACGGTCAGGCGCTCCGACACACGCGCGCCGCCACCCGACCCGAACGGTTCGATTCGACTACCGTCCGGCAGTTCCATCCAGGACATGTTCTCGACCACACCCATGATTTTCTGGCGGGTCTGCAGTGCAATGGCGCCCGCGCGTTCGGCAACCTCGGCCGCGGCCTGCTGTGGGGTCGTGACCACCAAGATCTCGGCACCGGGGATCAGCTGCGCCACCGAGATCGCCACGTCACCGGTACCCGGGGGAAGGTCGAGCAAGAGGATGTCGAGGTCCCCCCAGAAGACGTCGGCCAGGAACTGCTGCAGAGCCCGGTGCAGCATGGGGCCGCGCCAGACGACCGGTGTGTTGCCGCTGGTGAACTGTGCGATCGAGATGAACTTCACGCCGTGGCTCATCGGCGGCAGGATCATCTTCTCCACCTGGGTGGGCTTGGCGTCGTTTCCGAGCATCCGGGGCACCGAGTGGCCGTAGATATCGGCGTCGAGGACGCCGACCTTGAGGCCTCGATCGGCCAGTGCCGCAGCGAGATTCACGGTGACACTGGACTTTCCGACACCGCCCTTGCCCGAGGCCACCGCGTAGACGCGCGTGAGCGAGCCAGGCTGGGCGAACGGGATCACAGGTTCTGCGCGGTCTCCGCGCAGGCTCTTACGAAGTTCTGTGCGTTGCTCGTCGTTCATCACGTCGAGTTCCACCGAGACTCGCCCGACCCCGGCGACGTCGGCCGCGGCCGTGGTGACGCGCTGGGTGATCTCGGTCTTCAGCGGACACCCCGACGTCGTCAGGTAGATCTCGATGGAGACGCTGGCGTCGTCGGCGACAGCGATCGACTTGACCATCCCGAGGTCGGTGATCGGTTTCCCGATCTCGGGGTCTTCCACTTTGGCCAGTGCCGCACGAATGGCGGATTCCGTTGGCAACGTTGCTTGTGTCATCAGGCGCGAGTTTACGCCCGCGGCCTGATCCGCCCCGCTGCGGTACGCGCAATCCGCGCGGTCAGCGAGCTGGTGCGGGTGCGGGGGGCGGTGGCGGCAGCAGCGACTGGACCTCAGGAGGCAAGCAGATGATCACACAGGGCTCTGTGGTCTTGGTGGTGGACGGTGGCGCGGACGGCGAACTCGGGCTCGATGAGGGTGGCGTCGAGGAACTGCTGCTGGACGAACTCGATGACGTCGGAGCGGGCAGCGGTCCGGTATCGGTCGGCGCCGCACCGGTCGCGTACCCCGCCGCCCAGGACAGGACGTTCGAGACGTATTCCATCGAGTTGTTGTAGCGGAGGACGGCGCTGACCTTCGTCTTTTCTCCCATGATGTTGGTGACACCGGAGCACAGGTATCGGCCGGCGGAGTAGGTGGCATCAAAGATGTTGTTGGGGTCGGATTTCCCGTCGCCGTTGGCGTCGCTGCCCCACGAGGCCCAGGTGGAGGGTATGAACTGCATCGGTCCCATTGCTCGATCGTGGCCCGGGTCTCCGTCGATCCGGCCGCCGTCGGTGTCGGTGATCACCGCGTTGCCGGACAGCTGGCCGTTGAGCAGCGGGCCTGCGATCGGGGTGAGGGTGGTACCGGAACTGTCGACGTTGCCGCCGCCGGCGTGTCCGGATTCGATCCGGCCGATCCCCGCGAGCAAGAACCAGGGGAGTTTGCACTGAGGTGACTCCGCAGCGACGCGCTGTTCAGCCAATTTGTACGCCTGCAACACGATTCCCGGAATTCCCAGCGGGCCCGACGGCAGTGCATCTGCCCGGATCCGCGGTATCGACAGGGGATCGACGACCTGCGGGAGGTCATCAGCGGGCGCAGCCGCGGGCGGGAGGAAGTCGAGTTGCGGGCGGGCCGCGACCGGGAGGATCTCGGCGGCGGGTGTCGCCGGGCGTTCGGTGCCCGCGACGGTGAGAGTGGGTGCGGGCCCACTGTGAGCGCTCGATCCCGCGGCGGCCATCAGGCCGATACCGATGACCGCACACCCGGTCAGCAATTGCACTCGACCCCACCGCACGTCCCGCAACTCCTGTGTTGATCTCCCCGGCCCGCCATGTCCCACGGCGAATGTGACCCACGATACATATTTGCTGATTGCGTGCGCGGGCAAACCGATGTTTGTCGCAGTGGGCTGCGGCCGGCCGACCGGTTCGTGCGCCGAAAAAATGCGGACGATCAGTCGTCGAGCACGCCGCCGGACCGCGTGCGCTCCTCGCGCTCGTGGTCGTCTCGCCTGGCCTGCTCTTCTCGTTTGGCCTGCTCTTCTCGTTTCGCCTGCTCTTCTCGCTTCGCTTGGTCGCCCAGCAGCCGATCGGAGAGTTCTGTGAGGAGGTCGTCCAGCTCGCGTCGTAGATAGTCGCGGGTCACGGTGTCACCGACCGCGAGCCGCACGGCCGCGAGTTCGCGGGCCAGGAACTCGGTATCGGCCTTCGTCTGTTCGGCGCGCATCCGGTCCTCTTCGAGCGAGACCTTGTCGCGGTTCTCCTGGCGATTCTGGGCCAGCAGGATCAGCGGCGCCGCATAGGCGGCCTGCGTCGAAAAGGCGAGGTTCAGCAGGATGAACGGGTATGGATCCCATCGGAGGCTGATGACCACGAGATTGAGGAAGATCCAGATGATGACGATGATCGTCTGGATGGCGAGATACCGGCCCGTGCCGAGGAACCGTGCGACGCGCTCGCTGTAGACCCCGACGACGTCGGAGTCGAGATTCAGTTTCCAGCGCCGGTTCTGGCCGGGTGTGTCGAGCCGCCGGACGGAACGGGCATTCTGCCGCTCTGTCCTGGGGGTCGACCGGTTGTCGCGGTCGCTGGGGCTCATCAGCGCAACCCTTCGGCAAGATCGTCGTCGCCTTCGGTCTCGCGCCAATCCTCGGGCAGCAGGTGATCGAGAAGGTCGTCGACCGTCACCGCGCCGATCAGGTGTCCGTCATCGTCGATGACGGGTCCGCAGACGAGGTTGTAGGTGGCGAAGTAACGGGTGACCTTCTCCAGGGAGTCGTTCGGCCCGAGGTTGGGAAGCCGATCGTCGATGATCCCGCCGACGAGGTTGGCGGGTGGTTCCCGCAGGAGCGCCTGGATGTGGACGCAACCGAGGTACTTGCCGGTCGGGGTGGCGGTCGGCGGCCGCACGACGAACGTCAGCGATGCGGACGCCGGCGTCAGGTCGGGGTTCCGGGCGCGCGCGAGGGCCTCGGCGATCGTGGTCGACGGCGTGACGACCAGTGGTTCGGTGGTCATCAGACCACCGGCGGTGTCCGGGGAGTGCAGCATCAGCCGGCGGACCGGCTCGGACTCCTGAGGATCCATCAGCTGCAGTAGTGCCTCTGCCTCCGCGCCGGGTAGCTCACCGAGAAGGTCGGCCGCATCGTCCGGGTCCATCGCCTCGAGGACGTCGGCGGCCCGCTCGACGGCCATATGGCCGAGTAGGTCGGTCTGATCGTCGGTCGGGAGCTCCTGAACGACGTCGGCGAGCCGTTCGTCGTCGAGCGCCGAGGCGATCTCCTGGCGCCGCTTCGATGGCAGTTCACGCAGCGCGTGTGCCACGTCGGCAGCCCGCATGCCGTCGAACTGCGACAAGATCTGGGCCACCCCCTGACCGGGCAGGGCCAGGGCGCTCTGCGTCAGCCCGAGGACGTGGTTCCACTCGACCACATGGGTTTCCCCGCGTCGACCGAGACGGGTACGTGCTCCCCGGACGGCGACGCGTGAGATCACCCAGTCGCGGGTGCGTCGCCGTTCGATGGCGACGTCGACCACGGCCAGGTCCTCGTCGGCGAGGTGTTCGAGGTCCGGGTCGTCGACACGCACGCGCGACTCCACGATCTGTCCGAGAACGAGGGCCTCTCCCGGACGCAGGATCAGTCGTCGCAGACTCACGGTTCCGGTGCTCAGGGTGACCGAGTTCGGCTCGATGGCGGTCACCCGCAACATCGGGACGAAGATCCGTCGACGGGTCGTCAGTTCGACAGCCAGCCCGAGGACTCTCGGCTGGCCTGTGCCGAACCGGATGGAGACCACCACGTCTCTCACCCGCCCGATCGATTCGCCGTCGGGTCCGATGACGGCCAGACCGGCAAGCCTGGCCACGAATGCCTTGCTCACCGCTGCCATGGGGGTAAGGGTAGTGGGGCGCGTCCGAGCGCGTCTTTTGCGGTGACGGTTCTCAACTGCCGCCGCCTGTCAGCGGTGCCACCCCGGGTGAATTCCGGGTGTCGGGGGAGGATGCACCCCTGAGTTGCTCTGTGTGAAACGCACTGGACCGAACTGTATTTGACAGACACAGGCGTGTATCACTCTGCGCGGTGGCCTCTCTCGCCTGGATGCACCGTGACCGCTGCAGTCCCGCGGCACACGCTGTGATCGCGGGTGGCCGGTGGTGATGGGCCTCGCGACGATGGCAGCCCCGATCGCGATTCTGAGATGATCTCCATGTAGGGCCTGATCGTCGCAGACAATTGCAGATGGCGGATTCAGGCCGACCCGGCATCATCAGGAGGAGCGAAGACCATGAGCAACCCGATACGCCCGACGCCACGCCCCGGACTGCCGACCCCACCCAAGGGGTGGCCGATCGGCTCGTACACGACCTACGCCGAAGCGCAACGCGCGGTGGATTTCTTGTCCGACGAGAACTTCCCCGTCCAGGACGTGACCATCGTGGGAGTCGACCTGATGCAGGTCGAACGCGTCCTGGGCCGTCTGACCTGGGGGAAGGTGATCGGCGGTGGCATCGTGTCCGGTGCTTGGCTCGGCCTCTTCTTCGGGCTGCTCGTCGGAATCGTCGTCGACACGAATCCTTTGGTGCCGTTGCTGTTTGGTCTGGTCGGCGGCATCGTGTTCGGCGTCGTGTCGACCTCCATCCCGTATGCCGCGACGCGCGGTCAGCGTGATTTCTCCTCGACCATGCAGCTGGTCGCCGGTCGTTACGACGTTCTCTGCGACCCCAAGAGCGCCGAACGCGCCCGGGACATGCTCAGCCGTCTCACTCCCTAATACCGCCGGCGGGGGTGTGCGCTGCCCGGTCCCGGGCCGGCGAAGATGCAGCGTACGGGCCTCGTTCCGATGAGACCGGTCCGTGACCGGGGGGAACGATTTGATGTCAGGTTGGCACGATCATGCCGATTGTGTTGCGCGTCACTCTCAGACGCCTATAAGTTAACTTGCAGGCATGGAGGGGTGCGTCCGTAGCGATCGGCGCACCTTTCGGACTCATCGAGGAGGCTGCGTGCGGTGCAAAGATGATTCGGCCGGGAATGACGGTCGATCAGCAGGACCCAAGAAGTACGGCGGTTTGAAAAAGCTCGGATTGTCTTGTGCGGCAGTTGCTGTGACACTTCCGGTGCTCAGTGCGTGCAGCTCCGGTTACACGACTGGGACGATCAACGTCTATGCGCCCGCGGACGGCGCGTCGTTCATCGAGGAAGCCGGCAACACCTGTACCGCGGAGTCCAACGGCGAGTACGAGATCAAGACGTTTGCGTTGCCGAAGGCTGCGGACGATCAGCGCCTGCAGTTGGCGCGTCGACTGGCGGGCAACGACAAGGGCCTCGATCTGATGGGCATGGACGTCGTGTGGACGGCAGAGTTCGCCGACGCCGGCTGGATCGAACCGGTGCCCGACGAGATGGCCGCGGAGATCAAGGCGACGACCCTCGGGGGACCTTACGAGACGGCTCTCTGGAAAACCAACGATGACAACGAAAAACGTCTCTACGCGATTCCGACCTGGACCAACACCCAGCTGCTCTGGTACCGCAAGGATGTCATCGAGCAGTACCTGAACCGGCCGACCCCGCCGGCGACGTGGGACCAGATGCTGGCGGAGAACGAGGAGATCCGCAAGGCCGGTGGACCGAGCTACATCATGGTGCAAGGCAAGCAATACGAGGGCCTCATGGTGTGGTTCAACTCCGTTCTCGCGAGCGCCGGCGGCCAGGTACTCGACCCGGACGACCCGAACAAGCAGACACTGAACGACACCCCCGAGCATCGTGCCGCCACGCTGAAGGCGCTGCAGACGCTCAAGGCCGTCGCGACCGCCCCGGGTGCCGATCCCTCGATCACCAACAGCGATGAGTCCTCGGCTCGGCTCGGGATGGAAAGTGGGCAGGCAACGTTCGAGGTCAACTGGCCGTTCGTGTTCCCGTCCATGCGATCGAATGCCGCAGCCGGCGACGTCGCGTTCCTCTCGGATGTCAAGGCAGAGTTCGGTCCGCTGTTCGCCGATCCCGACAACCCACCCGCCGACGCCGAGTTGGCGCCGGTCAACGCCGCGGTACAGACCGCGTTCGACTTCTCCCGCTATCCGGGTGTGCTCCCGGACGAACAGTCGAAGGTCACGCTCGGCGGCGTGAACATCGCGGTTGCCGATACCTCGCAACAGAAGGATCTCGCCTTCAAGGCCGCGGCGTGCTTGACCAACGAGCAATCGCAGAAGCTCTACTCGATCAGTGGTGGCACGCCCCCGACGATCGCGTCGATCTACGACGACCCCGAGTTCCAGGACGCATACCCGATGGGTGACGCGATCAAGGCGCAGCTCGAGACAGGTTCGGCGGCATTGCGACCGGCTTCTCCTGACTATCAGGCAATCTCGACCCTGATCACCGCGAAGCTCAGTCCGGTCGGATCGTGGGATCCGGAGCAGATGGTCGACATTCTCGCGGAGCAGGTCACCAAGGCCATCGAAGGGGAGGGACTGATCCCATGACCGCAACGCTGGACAAGGAAGCTGCGCCGAGCAAGAAGAAGGCACAGCTCAGCGAGGGCAAACGGGCTGAGCGTCGGTTGGGGTTGTGGTTGATCACCCCGGCGGTGATCATGATGATCCTCGTCACCGGCTACCCGATCGTGTACGCGTTCTGGCTGAGCTTGCAGAAGGCGAGCCTGTCTGCCCCCGGCGAGAACGAGTTCATCTGGTTCAGCAACTACGGCACCGTTCTGACCGACAGCTACTGGTGGACGGCATTGAGCGTGACGCTGTTCATCACGGTGGTGTCGGTGATCATCGAGCTGGTGCTGGGTATGGCCATCGCCCTGGTGATGCACCGAACCCTGTTCGCCAAGGGCGCGATCCGCACGGTGGTCCTGATCCCGTACGGCATCGTCACGGTGGTCGCAGCGTTCTCCTGGTACTACGCCTGGACTCCCGGCACCGGTTACCTCGCGAACCTGCTCCCGGACGGTAGCGCGCCGCTCACCGAGCAGTGGCCGTCGCTGGCGATCATCATCCTGGCGGAGGTCTGGAAGACGACGCCGTTCATGGCGCTGCTGCTCCTCGCCGGCCTGGCGCTGGTGCCCGATGACCTTCTCAAGGCTGCGCAGATGGATGGCGCGGGTGCCTGGACTCGCCTGTGGCGGATCATACTGCCGCTCATGAAGCCCGCGATCCTGGTGGCGCTGCTGTTCCGCACCCTCGACGCCTTCCGGGTGTTCGACAACATCTACATCCTGACCCGAGGCAGCAACAACACCTACTCAGTGTCGATGCTGGGCTACGACAACCTGTTCAAGGCTTTCAACCTGGGCGTTGGATCCGCGATCAGCGTGCTCATCTTCGTGTGTGTCGCGATCATCGCGTTCATCTTCATCAAGTTGTTCGGGGCCTCGGCACCCGGCTCTGACAACGAGGGGCGGTAACCGTACCGATGAATACCTTGATGGGAAAACGCATCAGCTGGTCGGTCGTCAACCTGCTGGTCCTGCTCTACGCATTGATCCCGGTGGTGTGGATTGTCAGCTTGTCGTTCAAGCCGCCCGGCAGTGTGAAGGACGGTAGCTTCATTCCGAAGGAATGGACTCTGGACAACTACTCCAGCATCTTCGAGACCAGTGCGTTCACCTCCGCTCTGCGCAACTCGATCGGTATCGGGTTGATCACCACCGTGATCGCGGTCGCTCTCGGCACGATGGCGGCCTATGCCATTGCTCGCCTTGACTTCCCGGGCAAGAAAGCCCTGGTGGGCGCCGCACTGCTGATTGCGATGTTCCCGCAGATCTCGCTGGTGACCCCACTGTTCAACATCGAACGACGGCTGGGCCTGTTCGACACGTGGGCGGGTTTGATCCTGCCGTACATCACGTTCGCCCTGCCGCTCGCGATCTACACGCTGTCGGCGTTCTTCCGGGAGATCCCCTGGGAGCTGGAGAAGGCCGCGAAGATGGACGGGGCCACGCCGGCGCAGGCCTTCCGCAAGGTCATCGCACCCCTGGCTGCCCCGGGTATCGTCACCGCGGCGATCCTCGTCTTCATCTTCGCGTGGAACGATCTGCTGCTGGCGATCTCGCTGACGTCGACCGAGAGATCGATCACCGCGCCGGTGGCGATCGCGAACTTCACCGGCAGTAGCCAATTCGAGGAACCAACGGGTTCGATCGCGGCGGCAGCCGTGGTCATCACGATCCCGATCATCATCTTTGTCCTGCTGTTCCAACGTCGAATCGTTGCCGGTCTGACCTCCGGCGCTGTGAAGGGATAACCAATGGCCGAGATCGTTCTGGACCAGGTGACCAAGAAGTACCCTGACGGTTCGCTGGCCGTCAGCGACGTGGACATCACCATCGCCGACGGTGAGTTCATCATCCTGGTCGGTCCCTCCGGATGCGGAAAGTCCACGACTCTCAACATGATCGCGGGCCTGGAGGACATCTCTTCGGGCGAACTGCGTATCGCAGGGGAGCGGGTGAACGAGAAGGCGCCGAAGGACCGTGACATCGCGATGGTGTTCCAGTCGTATGCGCTGTATCCCCACATGACGGTGCGCGACAACATCGCGTTCCCGCTGACCCTTGCGAAGATGTCGAAGCAGGAGATCACGTCCAAGGTCGACGAGGCCGCCAGGATCCTCGATCTGGGGCAATACCTCGATCGCAAGCCGGCGAACCTGTCGGGTGGCCAGCGGCAGCGTGTCGCCATGGGTCGTGCGATCGTCCGTTCGCCGAAGGCGTTCCTGATGGACGAGCCGCTGTCGAACCTTGACGCGAAACTACGCGTGCAGACCCGCACCGAGATCGCCCAACTCCAACAGCGACTCGGGACCACCACCGTCTACGTCACACACGATCAGACCGAGGCCATGACGCTCGGCGACCGGGTCGTGGTGCTGCGGTCGGGACTCGTGCAGCAGATCGGTTCACCGGCTGAGCTGTACAACAAGCCGTCGAATCTGTTCGTCGCCGGTTTCATCGGATCGCCTGCGATGAACTTTCTGCCGGGACGCTTGACCCAGAACGGGATAGAGACCGCGCTCGGCGAGGTCACGCCACCCGACATGGGCCGGGTGATCGACAACGCCAAATCGGTGCGGAGCAACGGCGAAGTGCTGATCGGTATCCGCCCCGAGCATTTCGAAGATGCGAGTCTCGTCGAGACCTTGACGAAGTCGAGGGGAGCGACCTTCACGGCGAAGGTCAGCGTTCTCGAGTCGATGGGGTCGGACAACTACGCGTACTTCTCGGTAGAAGGTGGCGATGCGTCCGCACAGGCGCTCGCCGACATCGCCGCGGACGCGGGTCAGCCGATGGGCAGCGGACAATTGATCGCCCGGCTGTCGCCGGAGTCCACGGTGTCCAAGGGCCAGAATGCCGAATTGTTCTATGACACCTCGAAGGTCTCGGTTTTCGATCAGCAGAGTGGTGCCAACCTGAGTCTCTGAGCAACCCCATTGCCGTCCGTTGACCGGTGAGGCCCCGGTCGACGGACGGTACGGCCGGGTCGAGGTGGTCGATTCAGGGAAGTTTGCCGCGGCGCCGTGAGCGGATCCGGAGTTCGTCGATGATGTCCTCGTCCCAGATGTGCCTGCGCACCATCCGGTAGCGTTCGCACGCCAGCCAGATGTACAGCTCTGCATCGCTGGTGATCTCCGGCAGGATGTCCGCTCGCCGCGCCATGCGCACGACCGGCAGGAACTCCTCCCCGAACCAGCGGCGCGCCACCTCCGCCCGACCCATGAACGTGCCGGTCTCCTGGCCGAGCCGGAAACCCCAGGCTTCGACGTTCTCGGCGAGTTCGGCGTAGTCGAAAGGATCGTCGAACCAGATCGCCTCTCGCTGTTTGCCTTCCAGTGGAACCCGGGAGGCGAACAGGCGCCGGTGATCCTTCATGATCAGGTCGGAACGCGCGTTGATCCCTTCCGGCGAGATCCGGGTGTGGATCTCGGTGACGTAGGCGTCGATCTTGCCGAACCGACGGGCGATGGCAATGGACACCCGGTGGTGACCGTCGATCACGAAGTGCATCGTCCCGATCCGGTACAGCTGTACGGGCGGTACCGATTCGCCGCGCCGTTGCGCGGTGGCCAGCCGCTGCCAGCGTTCCCTGATCCGGGCCGATGTCGGCCGGAAGTAGCGATCGAAGTCCCGGGTGCGGTCGACGCTGCCGACGATCGAGGACACGTCCACGACCACGAGACCGAGGAAGGTTTCGCCGGTCTTTCCCAGGGCCGCAACCACTTCGTCGAAGGGCAACACGGTGTTGACGTCGGCGGGCTGCCGGGTCAGCCAGGCGGAGAGCCGGGCCAGTTCAGCACGTCGGCGCTGCCTGCTGAAATCGTTCTCGGCGTCCGCGCCGGGAAATCCCGTATCACGCGCCATGGCGTCTCCGGTGCACCTCGACCCCGGACCCACCCGGCTCGATGTCGAACAGGCAGTAACCGACGGTGTTGATCGACATTGTGCTGCGTCGCAGGGTCTGTCCGGGGATTCGTTTCTTCAGCAGGATCGTGTGATCCATCGGAGTCTGGCCATGCGGATGAATGTGCCCGTGTAGCAACACCTGTGGGCGCAGACGATAGATCAGTGGCAGGAAGCACTTGAAGCCGCGGTGGGGCCCGTCCTCGGCATCGCCGATGCCGCGAGCCGGACTGTGGGTGAGCAGGATGTCCACCGCTCCCTGTCCGGGCATCACCCGATGTCGGAAGCGGCGAAGCGCGAGCCGGTTCGCCCGCTGCCGCTGAGCCGCCTCGCGATACTGATTCGGCCCGTCGTTGTATCTGATACACCCACCGAGCCCGGCCACCCGCACACCGGCCACGGTGACGATGCGGCCGTCGGCGTTCACCGCTCCCTCTGGGCCCGGATACTTCACCGGCAGTCCTGCCTGTGTCCACCCGCTGCGGGTGCGCTTGTACCCGGTGAGGTCGCGGTCGTGGTTGCCCGGCACGAAGACGCAGGGCACCCCGAACCGCGCCATCAGTTTTTCGAGGTAGTCGAAGGGGAGATCGCCTGCGCCGATGATGAGATCAGGGGCGAGCTCGTCGGCCGCCCCGTGATTGAGGCTGTCGACGACTTCGTCCGATACCGAGAGCACACGCACCATCACCACGACCCTAGCGTGCGAGTGCGGCCCAGGGCCCGTCTCGGTGAGATGGTGGTGTTTTACTGGGGTGAGGATGAGTGAGTCAGAATCGTCGGTGATCGACCAGGTGACGGCGCACCTGATGAGAGCTTTCGAAGGCATCGAACCCCAGCGGGCGTCGGTGACCTTCCTGGGTCTGGAATCCATTGACGTGCTGCGATTTACCGGCGGCTTCGACCCCACGAGTCCTGATCAGGAGGAGGTCGAGTACGTCTCACTCGGCTGTAGCCGACACCCCATGGGCGAGCCCGATCAGATCGTTGTCGATCCGAACGCCGGGCCCAGGGGAGAGATCGTCATCCGAATGTATGCGTCGGCGCCGTTGCCCGGTCTGCATCGGTCGGTCGCCATGCTCGCGGCGGCGCCTGCCGTCGAGGGGCTCGTGCTGACCGCAGACGCGCTGATCGACCTCGGAGAACCGCTGTGGGAGGGGTCGAGGTGCAGCGCCGTCGTAGTGGAGGTCGACCCGATCCCGCCGTGTGTGCTGTCCGGCGACCGTGAGGACGTCACGTTCTTCCGGGCTGTCCCGGTGACCGCCAACGAGGCGGCGTGGGTACGGCTGAAGGGCGTGGACGCGCTGCGCGCTGCGTGGATCGAGGCGGGTATCGACGTTCGCGATCCGGTTCGGGCAGGTGCGAGCATCGGTTAGAGCCAGTGATTCTTCCGAAAGGTCCGCCACAGCAGGACGCAGACCGTGACGAGGATCAGCAGCACTGCGTAGTAGCCATACTTCCACTGCAGTTCCGGGATGTTCTCGAAGTTCATCCCGTAGATCCCGGCAACCATCGTGGGAACGGACGCGATCGCCACCCACGCCGAGATCTTGCGCATGTCGGTGTTCTGCTGGATACCGACCTTGGCCAGCGCGGCGTCGATGAGTGAGGTCAGCACCTCGTCGTAGGTGGCGATACGTTCGTTGACACTGCTGTGGTGGTCTTGCACGTCGCGGAAGTACCGGCGCACCTCTTTCGGGACCAATTTGTTGTCCGACGAGGTCATCCTGCGCAGCGCGAGGTCGAGCGGATCCACCGCGCGCCGAAGCTCCATCACCTCGCGTTTGAGCAGATACACCGGTTCGATCTCGATGCGCCGCCCCGGCGAAAATATGTTCTCCTCGACGGCGTCGACGTCGTGTTCGATGCTGGAGGTGACCTCCACGTAGGTGTCGACAACATGGTCGGCGACGGCGTGCATCACCGAACTGGGTCCGAGGGCGAGTTGCTCGGGGCGGGCCTCGAGATGCTTTCGGACGCCTGCGAGCCCGGTGTGGTCGCCATGGCGGACCGTGATCACGAAATCAGGACCGCACATCACCATGATCTCGCCCGTCTCGACGACCTCGTTGGCCACCTGAAGCGTCTCGTGCTCAAGATATTTCACAGTCTTGAGCACCAGGAACAGAATGTCGTCGTACTGTTCGAGCTTGGGGCGCTGATGGGCCTGCACCGCATCTTCGACAACGAGTTCGTGGAGGCCGAAAGCCTCTGCGACGCCTTCCATCTGACGGTTGTCCGGCGAGAGCAGGCCGACCCAGACATATCCGGTGCCCGACGACCGGACCTCCGAGAGCGCGTGAGAAAAAGTACGCAAACCGGGCAGTCGTCTGCCCTCGACGTAGACGGCGCAGTCGACAACGGCTCGCGATGCCGGAACCGGCACTCGGGCAGTCGGTTTCGGGCTCGCCGAGCTGCTGCGAAGATGTGGCCGCGAGGGCATGGCAGCCTCCTTGTGCGAGAACGGTCGGCCGGGTGCTCGATCCACTGGGGATGCTACGCCCGGATCGTCGGCCCCACCGCCGACGGGCAGTCCAGATGCCGATCAGCAGTCGCGGAGGATGAAAGACTGAACCCCATGGGGTTCGACACCACGCTCTATCTCACCATGTTGATCACGCTGGCGGTCATCATGGATCCGCCCGGTCAGGTGCCACTGTTCCTGTCGCTGGTCGGCCACCGGCCGCCCGCTGTACGCAACCGGGCCGCCTGGCAGGCGCCTGCGGTGAGCTTTCTGGTCATCACCGTCTTCGCGATCGCAGGCAACGCCATCCTCAACTACCTGCACATCGGGATCCCGGCCCTGCAGGGTGCCGGAGGTCTGCTGCTCCTGCTGGTGGCCCTTCAGTTGCTCACCGGGCTCGGAAACGCGGGTAATCCGCAGTCCGTTTCCGACGACGTCAACGTCGCACTCGTGCCACTCGGGACGCCGCTCCTCGCGGGACCGGGTGCGATCGCTGCCGTGATCGTCAACGTGGGCCAGGCGGACGGGGCCACCAGCGCTTACCTGGCGATCGGTGCCGCGATCGTGAGCATCCACATCATCTTGGTGCTCGTACTGCGCTTCTCGACGGTCCTGATCAAGATCCTCGGTATCGGTGGTATCACCCTGATGGCCAAGATCGCCGGCCTGCTGCTCGCAGCGATCGCCGTGCAGCTGATCGCCGACTCGATCAAGGGGTTCATCGCTGCAGGTTGAGCATCGATCGAACAGGCGAACACAACCCGGGGTCGCGGTTTCCTCACGATCGGCAGGTAATGCCCTGAGAGCTTTTCGAGTTGAAGTAGCGTAATCGCCGTGACTGACGTGAGCGGCGTTCAAACGCCCGTACCCGAAGCAGATGCCAGGGCGATCACCCGTGAGGAGATCTTCGCCGGACATGAGGGTGGGAAGTTGTCGGTGGGCATCACTGCCCCTCTCGACACCAAACGCGCTCTCTCGATCGCCTACACGCCGGGAGTGGCAGAGGTCTCGCGCGCCATCGCCGAACAGCCCGAACTGGCGCGCCGCTACACCTGGACGAGCCGGTTGGTCGTGGTCGTCAGCGATGGCAGCGCGGTGCTCGGGCTCGGCGACATCGGACCGAGCGCTTCGCTTCCGGTGATGGAGGGCAAGTCGGCGCTGTTCAAGAACTTCGCCGGTCTCGACTCGATCCCACTCGTGCTGAGCACCAACGATCCTGATGAGATCGTCGAAACTCTTGTCCGGCTTCGACATTCCTTCGGGGCGGTGAACCTCGAGGACATCTCGGCGCCGCGGTGTTTCGAGATCGAGAAGCGGGTCATCGAAGCGCTCGACTGCCCGGTGATGCACGACGATCAGCACGGTACCGCGATCGTGGTGCTGGCAGCGCTCAAGGCGGCCACCAAACTTCAGGATCGGCCGCGCAGCGAGCTCAAGGTCGTGGTCTCAGGTTGCGGCGCCGCGGGCGTGGCCTGCACGAACATCCTGCTGGCCGACGGCATCTCTGACGTGACCGTCATCGACAGCAAAGGCATCGTCCACGCCGGCCGCGACAACCTCAATGGCGTGAAGGAGGAGGTCGCGGGCCGTACCAATCCCGACGGCCGCACGGGATCGTTGTCGGACGCGCTCGTCGGCGCTGACGTGTTCGTCGGCGTCAGCGCGGGGAAGGTCCCGGAAGAGGCATTGGCGACGATGAACTCGGGCGCCATCATCTTTGCCCTGTCCAATCCGGATCCTGAAGTTCATCCGGATGTCGCCGCCAAGTACGCGGCGATCGTCGCGACCGGGCGCAGCGACTTCCCGAACCAGATCAACAATGTGCTGGCATTCCCGGGAGTGTTCCGGGGTGCGCTCGATGCCGGTGCCCGCCGGATCACCGAGGAGATGAAACTGGCGGCCGCAGACGCGATCGTCGACGTTCTCGGAGACGACCTCGCAGCGGACATGATCGTGCCGAGCCCGCTCGACCCCCGGGTCGCGCCGGCAGTCGCCGCCGCAGTCGCACGGGTGGCCGGCCAGGGGTGATTGCGGCATTGCGAGGCAGGCGCGGCATCCTGCCCGCGTTGACGCTGGTAGGTGCCTTGCTGGTGGCGGGGTGCGCCGACCCGGGACCGACCCCGCAGGCGTTGGTGACCGGTTCGACTGCGGACACCCCGAGCCGGGTCGCCGCTGTCATCTACGCCGGTGCGCTGCGAGGTGCAGGGGCTGTGGTGTCAGCGGAACATCCGGTGGGAACCGATGCGGAGCTGCTGGACGAACTCGACGACAGGTCACTTGATCTGATGCCTGCCTGGTCTGGTGAACTGCTCGGGCAACTCGATCCGGGTACCACCGCGCTGTCGTCGGAAGACGTCTACGCCCAGCTCAATCAGGCATTGCCGCAGGGTGTTTCGGCGGGTGATGTCACCAGTGTGGCCAACAAGCCGCTGGTGTTCGTCGCCGAATCGCTCGCCACCTCCGCCGGCGTCGATGAACTCACCGAGTGTGCACGCCTGCCCGCAGGCCTGCCGCTGGTGACGATCGACGAACCGGACCCGGACATCGCGGCTGCATTGAGTGCGGCGGGGTGCGGTTTCGCGCCGCCGAACCAGTTGGATGCGCAGGCGGCCGTTGCCGAGGTCGCGGCGGGCCGGGCCGCCGGCCTGTTCCCACCCCTTCCGGTGGTCGCAGACGATTCGGGTCTGCAAGGCCTGGCGGATACGGGCGACGTGCTGCGCGCCGAAGACCTGGTGCCGGTCTTCCGGACCGCATCCCTGAGCCGGGTGTTGTTCCAGGCGATGAACAAGGTGGCCGGAGAACTGACCACCGCCGACCTCACCACGATGTCTCGTGAGGTCGACGGTGGAGCAGACATCTCGACGGTCGCGCAGCGCTGGCTAGGTGAGCACAGCCTCTGACGTACGGAGGTGAGCACTCAAGAACTCGCCGAGCTCCTCGACGGCCGCATCAGCCGCCGGCATCAGTGGCGCGGCCACATGTCCGACGTGCCACAGACGGCCCAGGTCGCTGAGCTTCGACTCGACACCGGCGGCCCGCAGCTTACCCGCGAACTCGGTGACCTGATCGAAGAGGATTTCGGGCCTGCCGATCTGGACCAGGGTCGGTGGGAGTCCTGTGAGGTCTCCGCGGCCCGGTGCATACCGCGGATCGTCAGGATCGCCATCGCCCAGGTACATGTCTGCGGCCTGGCTCGACCACGCGCCGTTGACCACGATGTCGGTGGCCCCATTGCCGGTGTCGTCGTCGGATTGCCTGACGGCGGGGTCGACCCAGGGGGAGATCAGTCCCAGGGCAGCCGGTGTGATCCCGTGCTCGTCGATCAGCACCCGGGCGGTGGCGACCGAGAGCCCGCCACCGGCCGAGTCTCCCGCGATCGCGATGGATTCCGGGGCGTATCCGCGGCTCATCAGGTCGCGGAAGGCTGCCACGGCATCGTTGACCGCCGCCGGGCAGGGATGTTCCGGTGCCAGTCGGTAGTCGAGAACGTAGACCTCGGCTTGGGCGGCCCGCGCCAGGGTGGTGGTCAGCCCGCGATGAGATCTCGCCGAACCGACGGTGTAAGCGCCACCATGCAGGTACAGGATCGCGCGGCCGTGGTGGGTGGGACCGACCGTGATCCTCTCGGTCGCCCTCCCCGCGAGGGTGAGCTGACGGATCACCTGATCGGGGAGCGCAGGAATTGCGAAGGCACTCGCGTCGAGCAGCTTTCGCTGGATCGCCGGGGACAACCGGGCGTTCAGTGAGAGCCTGAACAACGGCTTGAAGAGCACCTCGCTGACCGGGATGGACAGTGCCGGGCGGGGTGCTCTCACAGGAGTTCCGACGGATGCTGGATGACGGTTTCCGGCTTCGGGGCGAGGCGCCCGGCGAACTTGGAGATGACGACCTCGTACATGGAACCGCCTGCGCGGACCAGCAGATCGATGACCTTCGCGTCCGCGCCGACCAGTACTCGGGGGCGGTTCTTCTCGATGGCCGAGATGATGATCTCCGCGGCGCGTGCCGACGTCGTCCGGGCCAGCTTCTTGTCGAAGAGTTCTGCGGTGGTCCGCTGATCATGTCCATCGGAGACGGTCGCGTTGCGGGCGATCGCGGTCTTGATGCCACCGGGGTGCACACACGTCACCTGGACGGGATGACCGGCGATCTTCATCTCCTGGTACAGCGACTCGGTGAAACCGCGCACCGCGAACTTGGCTGCGTTGTAAGCACTTTGGCCGGGCATGGCCAGGATGCCGAACAACGATGAGGTGTTCACGACATGGCCGTCGCCCGAGGCGATGAGATACGGCAGGAACGCCTTGGTGCCGTTGACGACGCCCCAGTAGTCGATGTCCATCACACGCTCGTACTGCTTGAACTCGGTGATCTCGACTTCGCCGTGGTGTGCGATGCCCGCGTTGTTGATCACCAGGTTGACCTTGCCGAAATGTTCGGCGACGGTGTCTGCGTACTCGAGGACCGCTTCGCGTTCGGCGACATTGAGCAGCTGTGCATGAACCTGCGCCCCCTGGGCTTTGAGGAGACGCTCGGTTTCCTCCAGGCCCGCGGGGTTCACGTCGCTGATCGCGACGAGAGCGCCCTTACCGGCGAGTTGGAGCGCGAGGTCGCGACCCATGCCCGATCCGGCTCCGGTCACCACTGCTACCTTGCCCGTGAAGTTCTTCATGAGGTCACCGTTTCTTTCGCTGCAGGGATCGTGCCGGCCGTGGGGTTCAGAGACCGCGCACTGGCTGTGTCGTAGGCGGCAAGGTCGAACTTACGGGTGATGCGGCGGTAGTTGAAGGTGAATCCGGGCCACAGGGTGGTGATGTTGCCGAATGCGTCCTTGTACCAACTGGCGCAACCGCCGGTCTCCCACACACTCGACTTGAGGTTGTCCTGGATGCCGACGTTGTAGTCGCGCTGGACGTCTGGGCGGACCTCGACCCGCGCGATGTCGTACTGCCGCTGCAGTCTGAAGTAGTCGACGAGATAGTTCAGCTGCGACTCGATCATGTAGACCATCGAGGTGTGGCCGAGACCGGTCGACGGTCCGACCATCAGGAACATGTTGGGGAAACCGTTGACGGTGGTGCCTTTGTAGGCCTGCATCCCGGTGCTCGCCCAGACCTCGGCGAGGCTGCGACCGTCCTTGCCGATGATGTGCTCGAACACGGGGGAGTCGGTCACGTGGAATCCGGTGGCGACCACGATCGCGTCGACTTCGCGGGCGACACCGTCGGCGGTGACGATCCCGGTGGCGGTGACCTCCTTGATGGGGTCGGTGACCAATTCGACGTTGTCCTGGTTCAGCGCAGGATAGTACGTGTTGGACAGCAGGATTCGCTTGCAGCCGACCTTCCAGTTCGGGGTGACCGCGGCGCGTAGCTTCTTGTCGGAGATGCCGCGGGCGATGTTGCGCCTGCCGGCGATCTTGCCTGCGGCGAGCATGTTCGGGGCATGGGTGAGACCGAAGGAGACGAGCTCATGGGCCGCGTAGATGGTCGCCCGGGTGGCTCGCTGGTATCCGGGGATGTTCTTGAATGCCCAGTTCTCACCGGACGAGTACGGCCGGTCCGCACGCGGCAGGATCCACGGTGCGGTCCGTTGGTAGACGTCGAGCTGTCCCACTGTCTTGGCGAGCTCGGGAATGATCTGGACGGCCGAGGCGCCGGTGCCGATCACGGCGACCCGCTTGCCTTTCAGGTCGTAGTCGGAGTTCCAGCGGGCGGAGTGGAAGATCTCGCCGGTGAAGCCCTCGATGCCCTTCACGTCCGGCAGCTTCGGTTCACAGAGTGGGCCGACGCCGGCGACCATGAAGTCTGCACGGAACTGACCGTTCGACGTGTCGATGATCCACTGCCCGGATTCCTCGTCCCAGGCGGTGTTGGTGACCTCGGTGTTCCACTTCGTCTTCGACCCCAGGTCGTACTTGTCCGCGACGTGGTTGATGTACCGGTGGATCTCCGGCTGCTGCGAGAACGACCGGCTCCACGACGGGTTCAGGGCGAACGAGTACGAGTACAGGTGCGAGGGGACATCGCAGGCTGCGCCGGGGTAGGTGTTGTCGCGCCAGGTGCCGCCGAAGTCGCTCCCGCGATCGAGGATCACGAAGTCGTCGAAGCCGTTTTGCTGCAGCTTGATGGCTGCGCCCAGTCCGGAGAAGCCCGCGCCGATGATGGCGATCTTTACAACGTTCATGGGTAAGAACATACCGCCTATTGACGAGCTGTCAATAGTGCGCCGCGTGGTTCTCGGTCGCTTATTGACAGCTAGTCAGTATGATCAGGTCTTGTGACGACCGCACGACGAACCAGGATGAGCCCCGAGGCCAGGCGAGACCAGCTGATCAGCCATGGTCTGCGGATGCTCGACGACCGCGCGCTCGATGAGGTGTCGGTCGAAGAAGTGGCCGAGGCGGCCGGGGTGTCGCGCGCGCTGCTCTTCCACTATTTCGAGTCCAAACAGGACTTCCTGGTGGCACTGACGACAGAGCAGAGCCGGCGGATGCTGGCACGCACCGAACCCGATCTCACCCTGGGTGACCCCATCGCCATCGCCAGGGGTTCACTCGCGGCGTACATCGACTACGTATCGGCGAATCGCTCGGCCTACCTTGCGATCCTGCAGGGTGCGGGGGCGTCGGACCCCGCGATGCGCAAGGTCGCCGACGACACGCGCACGGTGATGGCGGAGCGGGTGCTCGGCCTCGCCGAACTCCTGGATCTGAACCGGACACCACTGATCGAACTCGCAGTGCACGGATGGGTGACGTTCAGCGAACAGGTGACCGTGCGCTGGCTACAGGACGAGGGGGGCGTCAGCCGCGACGAGATCGTCGAACTGATCGCCCGATCGCTGCCGGTGCTCGCAACGCTGGCAGCGGACCCCACCCTCCGATGATGGGCCCTTTTGGCGCACCCCACCTGGGGTTTTCTTCGCCAAAAGGACCCATGATCGGGGTCTGAGATCAGCCGAACGCGGTGTCGATGATCTCCTGCTGCTCGACGGCGTGGACCTTCGAGGAGCCGGACGACGGTGCGGACATCGCACGACGCGACACCCGACGCAGGCCCTGGAAGAACTCCGGCAGCATTTCCGGAAGGTTCAGGCCGAAGAACGGCCACGCCCCCTGGTTCGCCGGCTCTTCCTGAACCCAGAAGATCTCTTCCATGTTCGTGTACTGCACGAGCGCATTGCGAAGGCGCTTGTGCGGCACCGGGTAGAGCTGCTCGACCCGGACGATCGCGACGTCGTCGCGTTTGTCCTTCTCCTTGCGCGCAGCCAGCTCGTAGTACAACTTGCCGGACACGAGCAGGACGCGACGCACCTTCTCGCGGTCGCCGCCGGAATCGAATGCGGGGTCGTCGATGACCGACTTGAACTTACCTTCGGTGAATTCGGACACCGGGGACACCGCAGCCTTGTTGCGCAGCATGGACTTCGGTGTGAAGACCACGAGCGGACGGCTGATCCCATCGAGGACGTGACGACGAAGCAGGTGGAAATAGCTCGCCGGTGTCGACGGCAGTGCGACGGTCATCGAACCCTCCGCGCACAGCAGCAGGAATCGCTCGATGCGACCTGAGGTGTGGTCGGGACCCTGACCTTCATGGCCGTGGGGGAGCAGCAGCACCACGTCGGAGGTCTGACCCCACTTGGCCTCACCCGACGAGATGAACTCGTCGATGATCGACTGCGCGCCATTGACGAAGTCACCGAACTGGGCTTCCCACAGCACGAGGGCGTCGGGGTCGCCGACGGAGTAACCGTATTCGAAGCCGACGACGGCGTACTCGCTCAGCGCCGAGTCGTACGCGAGGAACCGGCCGGGGTTGTCCGGGTTGGTCTCTGCGACGGTCCTCAGGGGGGTGTACTCGTCGCCGTTCTCGCGGTCGATGAGCACCGAATGACGCTGGGTGAACGTGCCGCGGCGCGAGTCCTGGCCGGACAAGCGCACGGTGCGCCCCTCTTCGACGAGTGACCCGAAGGCCAGGAGCTCGCCGAATGCCCAGTCCACGTTGCCGTTCCGGGACATCTCGTAACGCTTCTTGAGCACCGGCTTGACCCGCTGGTGGACGGTGAAGCCATCGGGGACGTTGACGAATGCGTCGCCGATCCGCTCCATCGTCTCCTTCGAGATCTTGGTCTCGAGTTTGACCGGGAGAACCTGATCCGACTCGACCGAGGGGCTCGGGGCGGCCTGGTACTTTTCCAGCTCGCGGACCTCGTTGAAGACCCGTTCGAGCTGACCCTGGTAGTCGCGGAGAGCGTCCTCGGCCTCCTTGGTCGAGATGTCACCACGACCGATCAGGGCCTCGGTGTAGCTCTTGCGGACGCTGCGCTTGGTGTCGATCACGTCGTACATCGCCGGCTGCGTCATCGACGGGTCGTCGCCTTCGTTGTGTCCGCGACGGCGGTAGCAGACGAGGTCGATGACGACGTCCTTGTTGAACTTCTGGCGGTAGTCGACGGCCAGCTTGGCGGCCCAGACGCAGGCCTCGGGGTCGTCGCCGTTGACGTGGAAGATCGGGGCGCCGATCATCTTGGCCACATCGGTGCAGTACTCGGACGAGCGAGACGCCTCGGGTGCGGTGGTGAAGCCGACCTGGTTGTTGACGACGATGTGCACGGTGCCGCCGGTCCGGTAACCGCGCAGCATGGCGAGGTTGAGGGTTTCGGCAACCACGCCCTGACCTGCGAATGCGGCGTCGCCGTGCAGCATCAGGGGCAGCACCGTGAAGGCTCCGTCACCGAGGTCGCGCAGGTCCTGTTTGGCGCGCACGAGCCCTTCGAGTACCGGGTCGACCGCCTCGAGATGCGAGGGGTTCGCGGTCAGGGAGACGTTGATCTCGTTGTCCCCGAACATCTGGTAGTACTTGCCCTCGGCGCCGAGGTGGTACTTGACGTCGCCGGATCCGTGCGCCTGCGACGGGTTCAGATTGCCCTCGAACTCGGTGAAGATCTTGGAGTACGGCTTGCCGACGATGTTCGCCAGCACGTTGAGGCGGCCGCGGTGCGGCATCCCGATGACGACCTCGTCGAGTCCGTACTCGGCGCTCTGGTCGATGACGCCGTCCATCATCGGGATGACGGCCTCGGCGCCCTCGAGCGAGAAGCGCTTCTGGCCGACGTATTTGGTCTGCAAGAACGTCTCGAAGGCCTCGGCGGCATTGAGTTTGGACAGAATGTACTTCTGTTCGGCCACCGGAGGCTTGACGTGCTTGATCTCGACGCGTTCCTGCAACCACTGCTGCTGCTCCGGCTCGAGGATGTGGGTGTACTCGACACCCACATGCCGGCAGTAGGAATCCCGCAGGATCGACAGGACGTCGCGCAACTTCATCTTGTTCTCGCCGTGGAAACCACCGACGTTGAAGCTGCGATCGAGATCCCACAGCGTCAGGTCGTAGGTGAGCACGTCGAGATCGGGGTGTGCCGAGCGGGCGTCGGAATCGATCATCAGCGGATCGATGTCCGCCATCAGATGACCTCGATTGCGATATGCCGCAATCAGTTCCAGAACGCGCGCATTCTTGTCGACGGCACCTTCGGGGATGTCGCGGCGCCAGCGGATCGGCTCGTACGGGATGTGCAGGGTGGTGAAGATCTCATCGAAGAACTCATCCGACAGCAAGAGCTGGTGAATGGTCCGCAGGAAGTCGCCGGACTCGGCGCCCTGGATGATGCGGTGATCGTAGGTCGAGGTGAGCGTCATCAGCTTGCCGACGGCGAGCGCGGCGATCTGCTCGTCGGAGGCGCCCTGGAACTCCGCCGGGTACTCCATCGCACCGGCGCCGACGATGGTGCCCTGCCCCTTCATCAGGCGCGGTACCGAGTGGACGGTCCCGATGGTTCCGGGGTTGGTGAGCGAGATGGTCACGCCCGCGAAGTCGTCGCCGGTGAGCTTGCCCTCGCGTGCCCGTCGGACGATGTCCTCATAGGCCGCGTGGAACTGCGCGAAGTTCATGGTCTCGGTGCGCTTGATCGCCGCGACGACGAGGGTGCGAGACCCGTCCTTGCCGGGCAGGTCGATCGCGAGTCCGAGGTTGGTGTGGGCGGGCTGGACGACGTTCGGCTTGCCGTCGACCTCGGCGAAGTGCCGGTTCATGCCGGGGAACGACTTGATCGCCTGGACGATCGCGAACCCGAGGATGTGTGTGAAGGAGACCTTGCCGCCGCGGGTACGCGCGAGGTGGTTGTTGATGACCACGCGGTTGTCGATCATCAGTTTCGCGGGCACCGCACGCACACTGGTCGCGGTGGGGATCTGCAGCGAGGCCGCCATGTTCTTGGCGATCGCGGCGGCTGGTCCACGCAACACCTTGTTCGTGGCCTCGTCGGTGGTCTCTGCCGGAGCCGCCTTCGCAGGCGCCGACTTCTTCGCGTCTTTACGCGGGGCGTCGGTCGTCGGGCGCACAGCCTTCTTGGGCGCGGCCTTGGCGGCGTCGTTCGGCGGGCTCTTCTTCTCGGGTGCAGGCGTGGTCTGGGCCGTCGTCTGCGCCGATGCGTCCCGGCTGGTGTCCGACTGCCCGGCGGCGGCCTTGCTTGCCGGGGTTGCGTCGACGGCCGGTTTCGGTGCCGAGGCACCATTGCCGGACGACGCGGCCGCGGCCTTCTTCTCGCTCTTCCCCTCGGACCCGCCGTCGGCGGAGTCCTTGCTGCCCGAGCCGGTACTTCCAGGGCTGTCGTCCCCGGATCCGTTACCTTCCGAGGCATAGTTTTTGAGGAAGTCATGCCAACTCGGATCCACCGAGCTCGGATCTTTTTGGAAGCGCTGGTACATTTCCTCAACCAGCCACTCGTTCTGCCCGAAGTCTGAAATCGAACTGCTGCTCACGGCAGTATCTCGCCTCAATTCCTTTACTGGTCTGGCTGCCAAGCCGACCTGACGCTTTTGCGAAGTCTCCGGGTGTCAAGGTTAGTCCCCATGCGTCGGCGGGGCTATGCCGGTCGGCCACCACCGCGGGTCGTCATTGACTCGCCGGCCTCATCCGGAGTGATACCCGCCTTCCACAGCGCGTGGTACCTGCCATTCAACGACAAGAGTTCTGAATGAGTTCCGAGCTCGACGATCCGTCCACCCGCGACCACGGCGATCCGATCCGCCCTGGCAGCGGTCGCCAGACGGTGCGCCACGATCACGGAGCTACGCGACCCGGTCAGGTGCCTGCCTGCCGCCATCACCCGGCGTTCGGTGGCCTGATCGAGGGTCGCGGTGGCCTCGTCGAGCAACAACAGGTCGGGGTTCACCAACTCCGCCCGGGCCAGTGCGATGAGCTGCCGCTGTCCGGATGAGAGTCCCTGGCCGCGCTCGCCGATGGGATGTGACATCGCACCGGGGAGTTCGGCGATCATCGACAACGCGCCGACCGCGCGCGCCGCGGCGACGATCTCATCGTGGCTCGCCTGCGGTCTGCCGAAGGCGATGTTGTCGGCGACCGTTCCGGTGAACAGGTGCGGCTCCTGCGGCACGACGCCGAGTCTGGACCGGTAGTGCCCGAGCCGGAAGTCGCGGATGTCGGTGCCGTCCATCCGGACAGACCCGGTGGTCGGGTCGTAGAAGCGGGCCAGGAGTTTGACGATCGTGGACTTGCCCGCACCGGTTTCCCCGACGAGCGCGAGGGACGTTCCGGCCGGCAGGTCGAGGTCCACGTCCGACAGGGCGTCGCGCACTGCGCCCGGGTAGCGGAAGCCGACGCCCTGGAGCTGGGCATGCCCGGCGAAACCGTGCTCGTCTTCTCGGCTCGCGGGTGCGGTCCCGTCCGCGCCGTCGGGGCATCGAACGCTGCTCCGGGTGGCGAGCAGGTCGGAGATCCTTCGTAGCCCGACCAGGGCCTGCTGGTACCCGTCGAAGACCTGGGAGAGCTGCTGAACGGGTCCGAACAGCATCCCGAGATAGAGGACGAAGGCCACCAACGTGCCCGGGCTGGTCTCGCCGGCGGCGACCTGATGCGCGCCGAAGGCGATCACGCCCGCGGTCGCCAGGTCGGACATCAGCGTGATGAACGGGAAGAAGATGGAGATCGCCTGCTGCGAGACCATCCGCGCACGCACGTAGGCGGCTGCGCGGGCGGTGAACTGAGCCATTGCGAAACCGTCGTGACGGTAGGCCTGGGTGGTGCGCACGCCGCCCACGTTCTCTTGGAAGTCGGCGTTGACCTCGCTGACGAGCTCGCGCGAGCGCGTGTACGCGCGGGCGGCGATGCGCCGGAAGACCACCGTTGCGATGACGATCGGCGGGAACACGGTGAGCATCAGCAGGCCGAGCGAGGCGTCGGTCAGGATGAGCGCGACAGCGACGCCGACGAGCGTGAGCGAGCTGACGATCGCGGTCGACAGTCCGGTCTGCAGGAACGTCGACAGCGCATCGACGTCAGTCGTCATCCTCGTCATGATCCGGCCGGACAGCTCGCGCTCGTAGTAGTCCAGACCGAGGCGCTGCAGGTGCGCGTAGCTGCGGACCCGCAGCGCGTAGAGCACCCGTTCACCGGCCCGGGAGGTGATGACGGTCATCACCGCGGCGGCGACGAAACCGATCGCGACCGCGCCCAGGCCCGCGATGGCCGCGATCCACAGATGGCCGGACTGTTCGCTCGTTGCGCCGTCGATGCCGTAACGCGCGATGGTGGGGAACGCGAGCGAGACCAGCGTGTCGACCGAGATGCAGATGACCACGACGGCGAGCAGCCAGCGCACGGGACGCAGGAGTTGACGTAGCGAGAAGTCGGGCCGGTCGGTCCGTATCTCTGCGTCGTCGGTGGCCGGATCCTCGGTCGCAGGTGGGAGGCCGGCAACGGACGCCAGCAGTTCGGGCGTCGGGGCCATCGCGCCGAGCGCGCCGGACATGCCCCCTCCGCCCCGCACGCCGAGGGTTGCCGGGGGCGCTTGCCTGCGTTGTCGTTCGACGGGCGCAGGCGCCTCGGAGGGCCACAGTGTCAGGGCGGACAGGGGCAGCTCGGAGAACTCGTCTTCGAGGTCGTCGAACTCGTCGACATCGGTGCTCATCAACGAACGGAACAGGGGGCAGCGCGCCGTGAGTTCCGCCTCGGTCCCGACGTCGATGATGCGGCCTTGGTCGAGGACTGCCACCCGGTCCGCGAGGGTGAGGGTTGATCGTCGGTGAGCGAGGATCAGCATCGTGCGCGTCGACGTCCGCAGGTGCGTGAAGATGGCCGCCTCGGTCTGCGCGTCCACCGCGGACGTGGCGTCGTCGAGGATCAGGATGCGCGGATCGGCGTACAGGGCCCGGGCGAGAGCGATGCGCTGGCGTTGGCCGCCCGAGAGGGTGAGGCCGCGCTCGCCGACCACCGACCGGTATCCATCGGCCAGACCCGAGACGAAGCCGTCGGCATGCGCCCGCCTGGCCGCGGACTCGATACCTCCGGGCAGTGGGCCGTCCTCCTCGAACTTGCCGACGTGGGCGTTCGGGGCGATGTTCGCGGCGACCGTGTCGGAGTAGAGGAAAGGCTCGTCGAAGACGACGCCGACGGCGGATCGCAACTCGTCCGGGGCCAGGTCTCCGACGTCGAACCCCTGGTCTGCGCCTCGTAGTTCGATGATCCCCGTCTGGGGCCGATGGAAACGATCGGCGAGCAGTGCGAGCGTCGACTTACCGGACCCGGGCCTGCCCACCACGGCCACCACCTCGCCGGGCGCGATGTCGAGATCGACCCCCGAGAGCACAGGTGAGGAAGCGCCCGGATACGTGAAGCCGACGTCGCGCAGGGTCAGGCCGAGAGGTCCGTCGGGGAGGCGGCCGGTCGCGGCGAGCGCAGGGTCCGGGGGCTCGTCGATCACCTGGTAGACCCGCTCGACGGCCGCGCGGGCCAATTGCGCGGACACCAGCAGGCTGGTCAGCAGTCGCGCCAGACCGGTCATGGTCGTCACGTAGGTGGCGAAGGCCAGGAACGTTCCGACGGTGATGGATCCGTTCATCGTCAGATAGCCGCCCAGCGCGATGATGGCCACCATGCCGACCTGGGGCACCGCGGCGAGCGTCGGTGCAAATCGCGCGTTGATCTTCGCCGACCGCATCCGGCGGGCATAGAGTCGCCGTCCGAACCCGACGAGTTCGTCCACAGCCCGTTCTTCCTGGCCGAACCCCTTGACCACCCGCACCCCGGTCACGGTCTCTTCGACATGCTGGGCCAGGTCCGCTGCCGACTGTTGTGCGGACCAGGTCGCGGCGAAGAGTTTTCTGCGGCTCGCGAAGGCGACGGCGGCCGCCGTCGGGATCACCAACAGGGCCACGAGCGTCAGCGGCGGCGAGAGATAGAACATCACGCCGAGGGCGAGGACGACCTGGACTGCGGCCCCGAGGGAAAGCGGGACCATGGCCAGCAGACCCTGCACGAGCTGTAGGTCCGTGATGGACCTCGAGACCACCTGTCCGGTACGAATCTGGTCCTGCGCGCCGCCGCCGAGTCGGAGGACGCTGTTCAGCAGCGACAACCGCAACGAGTTCTGGACATTTAGCGACAATCGGCCTGCCGTCACGCGCCTGCCGTACTGGCAGCCGAAACGCACAAAGGCGAGGACAGCCATCGCCGCCGCAATCATCCCGATCGTGTAGCCGTGAGACGCCGCGCCCGTCGCCTCGTCGATGGCCGCCTTGGTCAGCAGCGGTACCGTCAGGTCGATGAGGACGGCCAGGCCGGTGACGCTGAGGGTGATCGCGACCAGGCGGCGGTGCCGCAGACACTCACGGCCCAGTCGCCGGATCCAGCGATCGGTGAGCTGTGGCCCGTCGGGCTTGTTCGGCCGGGCTCCTTCGGGGCGGGTGAGACGGACCCCTTCGGTACGGGTCAACTAGAGATCGGCCCGTCATGACGGGACACGATCTGCGGGGCACCACCCGGAACGATGTGCGGTGGCCCGCCCGCGGCGGGCCACGCCATCGGGGCAGGACCGAACACCTTGTGTGAGTTGTTCACGATGATCTTGCCGAGGGCGCGGTTGCCCACGCCACCGATCACGGCGCCGAAGCCGGCGGGGAGCAGCTTGCCGAAGGCCAGCGGCAGCTTCTGCAGGGTGTACTTCTTGAAATAGGTCTTGACCAGTCGTTTGTTGAGCGTCTTGAGGACCGGGGTGGGAATGACCCCACCGAAGGCGCGAGCCAGATTGCCGGACTTCGCTCCCAGCGAGTCACGAACCACGGCGAGTCCGGACTCACCGAGCGCGACGGTCAACACCAGCGCCTTGCGGCGTTCGCGATCGGTGATCGGGATGCCGTGTACCTCTGCGACGGCCAGCGACAGCAGCGCGGATGCCTCGATGAAAAAGACCGTCTCGGCGCCGAGAGAGGCGAATGACGCGACGGTACCGATTCCCGGGAACGCGGCGGCGGCGCCGACTGCCCCGCCGGATCCGGTGACGGCCAGCAGGAATCGATTCTCGAGGCGTTCGATGATCTGGGCAGGCGAATCGTAAGGGTGCTCGCGGCGCAGATGGTGCACGAACTTGGCCACGGCAGGCGCCTGGAGGTGCTGAGCGTGGTCGACCAGGTTGTCGACCACACCCTCGGTCTTGCGGGCGGCGCCGACGACCTGGCCGTCACCGATGGAGGAGAGCTGTTTCTTTGCCATGGGGAGTTCAGGCTCCTTGTCCGGCAGGTACGACTTCGCCGTCACGGGGTGGGGGCGGCGGGGTTCCGTCGCCGAAGGGGTTACCGCCGAGTTCTTCGCGGTGATGGGGACTGCGCCAGTGGGAGAGTTCGGGGCCACGCGGCACGATCGCGGTCGGGTTGATGTCGGTGTGCACCATGTAGTAGTGCTGCTTGATCTGGGTGAAGTCGACGGTGTCGCCGAACCCGGGGGTCTGGAACAGATCGCGTGCATACGCCCACAACACGGGCATCTCGCTCAGTGTGCTGCGGTTGCACTTGAAGTGCCCGTGATAGACCGGATCGAACCGGACCAGCGTCGTGAACAGTCTCACATCGGCCTCGGTGATGGTGTCGCCCACCAGGTATCGCTGTTCGCGCAGGCGGTCGGACAACTGGTCGAGGCGTTCGAACAGCCGGTCGTAGGCGGCATCGTAGGCCCGCTGGTCGCCGGCGAATCCGCAACGATAAACCCCGTTGTTGACGTCTTTGAAGATGACGTCGATGACTTCGTCGATCTCCTCACGGCGGCGTTCCGGATAGAGATCGGGTGCGCCTTCGCGGTGGTGATCGACCCACTCTGTAGAGAAATCGAGGGTCATCTGGCGGAACTCGTTGGTCACCACCGCACCGGTCGGGATGTCGACGATGGCCGGCACGGTGATGCCCCGCGGGTAGTCGGGATAACGCGCCAGGTAGGCGTCCTTGAGTCGTGGGATCCCGAGCACCGGGTCCACACCGCCGGGATCGAGGTCGAATGTCCAGCTGTCGGAGTCGTGGGTGGGTCCGCACATTCCCATCGAGAGCACTGACTCCAGACCGAGCAACCGGCGGACGATGATCGCGCGATTGGCCCACGGGCAGGCGCGCGCGACGATCAGCCGGTATCGGCCCGGTTCGACCCGAAAGGTCTCGCCGGCGGGGCCGACGCCGTCGCGGGTGATCCGGTTGTCGATGTAGTTCGTGTCACGGACGAACTCCTCGCCGGTGGTCACGTAGCCGCCGGAGGACTCGGTCCCCGCGTCTGCTTCCTCGATGCTCATCGCTCCCAGAGTAGTCGCTCGCCGCGGTTGAGCTTTGGGGGTTCGGAGCGGTATATTCCGTGCGGAGTATTCGGGTCGATGGAGGGCTGGGGCAAACATGCCGGGTCGGCAGGGTCGGTCACCCATCGAGCTGACCCCACTCGCGGTCCTCGTCCTGGGCCTCGCCACCGAACGGCCGATGCACCCGTACGAGATGTTCCAGACCCTCGTCGAACGTCGAGAAGACCGATTCGCGAAGCTGCGCCCCGGCTCGCTGTACCACACCGTCGGTCGCCTACATGACCGAGAACTGCTGCTAGTCAGCGACATTCAGCGCGAAGGCAATCGGCCCGAGCGCACGGTGTATGCGATCACGGACGACGGCAGGGCGATGCTGCGCGACAACATCGCAGCCATGCTGAGCACGCCGGCCGACGAGTACCCGGCGCTCTATCTGGCGCTCGCCGAAGCGCACACCCTCGGTCGTGGCGAGGTGGTCGATCTCCTCGAACAGCGCGTGGACGCCATGCACGACCAACTGGAAGCAATCGACGCGGAGGTTTCGCGCGCAGCAGCGAGGGGATTCCCGGAGATGTTCATGCTCGACGCCGGCTGTCGACGGGTCGCGCTCGCAGCCCAGATCGAATGGATCAGGCAGTTGCGCGGCCGTCTCGCGACGGGACAACTGATGTGGCTCGACGAATGGCACCGCCGAGCGAACGACGAACACCACGACCACAACCAGCACGCCGACGAGGCGCCGACCCCGGGGTCGGGCACACCAGCACAGAACGAGGTCTGATCGATGAGCAGTCCCACCGCGGCTCCCACCGCACCGATCTCCACGAGGCCCTGGCTAGCGCTCGGTGCCCTGTGCATCGGCTTCTTCATGATCTTGGTCGACATGACGATCGTGGCGGTCGCCCAGCCCGCCATCCAACGAGCGCTGGACACCGACGTCAACGGGGTCATCTGGGTGTCCAGTGCGTACCTGTTGACCTACGCGGTGCCGATGCTGGTTGCCGGGCGGCTCGGTGATCGGTTCGGTCCCAAGCGCATCTATCAGCTCGGCCTGATCGTCTTCACGGTCGCCAGTGTGCTGTGCGGGCTGGCGCAGTCGATCGAGATGCTGATTCTCGCTCGCGGCCTGCAGGGGGTCGGTGCCGCGCTGATCACCCCACAGACGATGGCACTCATCACCAGGATGTTCCCCGCCGAGAAGCGCGGTGCGGCGATGGGGGTGTGGGGGACGGTGGCCGGTGTGGCCACGCTGCTCGGCCCGCTGGCCGGGGGCATCCTGGTCGACGGTCTCGGTTGGGAATGGATCTTCTTCGTCAACGTCCCGGTCGGGATCATCGGTCTGGTGCTGGCCTGGAAGCTCGTCCCGGCTGTTCCCACCAGCAAGCGCAACTTCGATCTGATCGGGGTGGCTCTGAGTGGAATCGGCATGACCGCCTTGGTGTTCGGGATCCAGGATGGCGAGAAGTACCATTGGGCGCCCTGGATCTGGACCCTCATCGGCATCGGGATCGCCGTCATGGGCCTGTTCGTCTACTGGCAGCACAAGATCCTGCAGGTACGGTCGTCCGCCGAACCCTTGGTACCGCTGAAACTCTTCCTCGACCGCAACTTCTCACTCGCCAGTCTCGGTATCGCGACCATGGGATTCGCGACCGCCGGGATGATGGTGCCGCTCATGTACTACCTGCAGCTGGTCGGTGGCCTGTCCCCGACGGAATCGGCCGTGGTCACCGTTCCCATGGCGGTCCTGACCGGGGTGCTCGCCCCGATCGTGGGCCGGCAGGTCGACAAGGTCAACCCGCGCAACATCATCGCAACAGCTCTGCTGCTCAACGCGATAGCAATTGCCTGGCTCGGTGTGATCGCCACGCCGACCACACCGATCTGGCAGCTGCTCCTTCCGGTGTCGCTGATGGGTATCGCCAGTTCCGGGATCTGGGCGCCACTGGGCGCCACAGCCACCCGCAATCTGCCGATGAGCAGTGCCGGCGCGGGCGCCGGCGTCTACAACACGACCCGCCTCATAGGTTCGGTACTCGGAAGCGCCGCCGTTGGTGCGCTGATGCAGACCCGCATCGCCGCCGAGGTGCCCGCATTCGGTGCCCAGTCGATGGACGCTGTGGTGGGCCAACTACCCGAAGCGGTGCGGGACGGGTTCTCCTCGGCCATGGGTCAGTCGTTGTTCCTGCCTGCCGCCGCACTACTGCTGGGTGTGGTGGCCGCGACCTTCATGGCCAAGCCCCGACACATGATCGCGCCGGCGGACAAGACGCCGGTCGAGACCGGGCCCGCCGCCGCAACTGCTGCGACGCGGGATTGACCAGTGTGGACACCTCGCCCGGTTGACGCGGTTGCCGCTGCGATATGTACTGTGCGCCATGCGCAGTGACGTCCCGGGATCACGACGATTGTCGATGGAGGCCCGGCGCGCGCAGTTGATCAACTGTGCCCTAGCGCTGGCCGATCGCGGCGGGATGAGCGCGGTCACCGTGCGCGGCGTGGCCGAGGAGGCCAAGGTCTCGCTCGGCGTCGTGCATTACTGCTTCGACGACAAAGAGCAGCTCGTCGCCGCCATGATCGAAAAGGTGGTCGCCGAACAACTCGAGGCCCTGCTGGGGTCGGTGCCGACCGGGAACCTGGGTACCGGACGAGATGCGTTGCGAGAGTGGATACAAGAGGCTCTCATCGCAGTGTGGCGGAGGGCGTCGGAGTTCCCGAATCGATGGCTGTTGATGCTCGAATCGATGTTGTTCTCGCTGCGGCAACCCACTGAATCAGCATCGGCAGGGCAAGCGAAGATGCAGAACGAGATCGCCGAGAAGTACGGGCACGCCTACCTCCGCGAGATCGGGGATCGCTGCGAGATGCGGTGGGAGGTGTCGGAGCGGATCCTCGTCCGCTCTGCGTTGCAGACACTGTTCGGGACGGTCCAGTGGTGGCTCGTGGACCGAGACGACGATGCCGCCCGTGCGTCTCTGGCCCAGATCGCCGGGTGGATCGCAGCCAGCGCCACACCGCGCTGAATCCGCGGGGTCAGCTGCGGACGGTCACACCGATCGTGTCGAGTCCGGTGGCTCCATCGGGGACCGACGGTGCTTCGGTCTCGATCTGCGGATTTCCTTCGCCGTCGATGGCGCGGACGGTCAGCTGGTGGCGGCCGGGCTCTGCGTTCCACTCCCACTTCCACAGGCGCCACGCGTCGACGAGGTCGGGGTCGATCAGTTCGGCGTCCTGCCACCGGCCGTCGTCGACGCGCACCTGCACCGCGCTGATTCCGCGGCCCTGGGCCCAGGCGACCCCACCGACGGTGACCGGTCCGGTCGACACCGAGGAGTTGGGGCGTGGGACGTCGATGCGCGAACTCGTTTTGATCGGTCCCTTTTCGGCCCATCCGAGGGTCGTCCAATAGGCCTGGGCGCGATCGAATCTGGTGACCTCCAACGAGACGACCCATTTGGTTGCGGACACGTACCCGTAGAGCCCGGGGACCACCATCCGAACCGGGTAGCCGTGCTCGATCGGCAGTGGCTCACCGTTCATCCCGACCGCGAGTAGGGCGTCACGGCCGTCGGTGAGTGCGGCCAGTGGGGTGCCGGCCGTCCAGCCGTCGGCACTGGTCGAGAGCACCATGTCCGCGTCGGCGGCCGGCCCCGCCGCGGCGAGCAGGTCTCGAAGGCGGTAGCCGGTCCACTTCGCATTGCCGACGAGGTCGCCCCCGACCGAGTTCGACACACAGGTGAGCGTGACGACCGCGTCGACGGCCGTGTGCTCACGGCGCAGCCGGGCGAGATCGATGCGAATCTCCCGCTCGACCATGCCGTGGATCCGCAGCGACCAGCGTTCGCTGTCGACCTGCGGCACGGCGAGCGCGGTGTCGATGCGATAGAAGTCGTCGTTCGGGGTGAGGAATGGTGTGCCGGGCGAGGCGCCCGGCGCGGCGGTGGTCACCGAGTTGGTCGCGGCGGGTACGTCGAATGCGGCGCGGTCTGCTCCGACATTGCCGACCGAACGTCGCAGGGCCACCCCACCGAGACCGGTGACGATCACACCACCGCCGACTGCCCCCGCGCCGAGCAAGAACTTTCTCCTACCGGCCGAGACGGCGGCGTCGTGCGAACGCTCGACATCGGCGTCGGCTGTTCGCGATGTCGGGTCGGTGCGGGGTTGGATCCGACGTATGAGTCCTTTCAGGGCGGCCATACCCACCGCGACCCCGAGCAGCGTCGGCAGCGCCCAGGAGATGTCAGCGGTCGGCCGCGTCGCCGCGGCGATGGAACCCAGAGCCCCGACCAGCCCGAACAGGACGAGTCCGACCGGTGGTCTACGAAATTCTGCCAATCCGGCGCAGGCCGCCAGCACCGCCATGATCAGCGCGATGAGCACCAGCAAGGCCGCCTTGTCCGAGGTCCCGAACGCCTCGATGGCGAACTCGCGGGCGCCTTCGGGCGCGCGATCGATGGTGGCGCCACCGACCGCGGTGAGAGGAGCTGAGCCCCTGTCCACCAACGGAGCGAGCAGGTATCCGACCCCTGTCCCCAAAGCAGCACCGAGGATGCCGGCGAGCGCGGCGGCCGCTGCGCCCTGGCGGGGAGTGAAGGACATGCGATCCAGTATCCGCGCCGGCGCCTGGTGTGGGTGGATCGGCCGATAGATGACTTACGATGTGAACTCTCGTGGGGGCGCGGGGGCGGCGAAGTCGGGGGAGGAGAGGACAGTGCAGGTGTTGATACCGGGGGCGATACCGACGCGGGCCGACCGCGTGCGGGACGTCCTCGCGGCTGTGGGACTGCTCGTGTCGCTTGTGCTGGAATGGAATGCCGACGGCGTCGCTGCGCTGCGCATCGATGTCGCAGTCGTCACCGCGCTCTCGGTACTGTCCCTGATGCTTCCCGTGGCGAGCCGTCGCGGCGTGTTCGGTCCGCGATGGACCCCGGCGAGATTGCGGTTGACCAAACTCATCTTCGGCGTGCCGTATCTGACAGTGGTCGCGGTGTACATCGGCTGGGACGTGTGCAGCCGCTGGGCCGAATGGGATTACGGCAGCACAGGTCTGGGTCCCGCGGTATGGATCGGCTTCGCCGGCGCCGTGCTGGCCGCTCAGCCACGCGATTCCGAACTCTTCGACGTCGTGGATCTGCGCCGGACCCGAGCACAGGCCCGGACGGTACTGATCGTCATCGGCGGGCTGTTCGCTGTGTCGGCGCTGTCCGCGGCGGCGACGGCGCTCTACCGGTTCGTCGATGGCATCGAGGCGATCGCCGGTATCAGGGTCGGGGTGCTCGATCCACTCATCGCCGCGCTCGTCGTCCTGTGCTGGCTCGCCATCGTCGGGCAGCTCGTGGCGGCCGCTGCGGCAGGCAGGGTCGGTGGGGCTCTGTGCCTGTCCCTGCTCGGCTGGGCTGCGGCGACCTGGGCACTGGTCGTCTCGATCCCCGGGACTCCTCTCGATTCCGTGGACACGGTCCAACTCGGATACCTCGGGATCGGGCTGCTCGGTGGTCTGGGGGCCGCGGCGGCCTCTCCGGCGCTCGCCACCCCTCCTGCGATGACGCAGCGCGACTATTATCTGCCCCCACTGAGGTTGGTACTCGTGGTGTCGACTCTGTGGGTGGCGGTCTCGGTGGTCCGGCTGACGTTGTACTCGGCGTCCGTCGCAACGTTGGCGGCACTGGTGTTCTTCACTGCGGCCGTCGCAGGTGCGACGTACGTTCGGGAGAGCCTGTCCGGGAGCCCCGTCGAGCAACGCGGGGCATTGCTCGCCGTGGCCGCGACGCTGTTTGCGGTCGGTCTCGCGGTACTCGTGACCATGGGTGTTCGCATCAACTGGCACTACCCGGCGCCGATGGCGTTGTGGCTGACCGGTTTCATCGTGCCCGCGCTGATCGTCTGGCGTGAGTTGCTGGCCCCCGGACTGCGCTCGCGCCCCGAATCCGGTTCGCCACCTGACGGATTCATCGGATGGCCGGCACCCGGTCCCGTCGCGCAGTCCGGCGGGACCGGCCGGTGAACCACGTACCTCCGGATGTCCCGGGTTACCAGGCCGGCGGGCTCCCAGCGCACTGGCAGCCGTCGTTCGGGCCACCGCAATCCGGGCCACCGCAGTTCGGGCCTTCGCAGTTCGGGCCGCCGCCGCCGCGACGGCACGGCCGCGCCGCGGCGAAGGTCGTCGTCCTCCTCGTCGTGATCGCGCTCCTGTCGACGGCCGGATTCGTCGTCAACCGCTTGCTGGTCAGTGCGGTGGGAGGAGCCACGTCGGCCACCGCGTCGGTACAGCGGTTCTTCGATGCGCTCGAGGACAAGGACTGGACGGCTCTGGGGCTGTTGCTGCCGCCGGACGAGACATCGCAGGTTGCCGGGTTGCTACGCGACACGGCGGATCTGCAGGAATCGATCGGCGGCTCTGCGGACTCGGTGACCGACCAGTTGGATGGGGTGAGCATCGATGTGTCGGACCTGTCCCTCTCGAGCGAAGAGGTCGCGCGGGATCTGACGAAGGTGGTGATAGAGCGGGCGACGATCGTGGTCGAGATCGACGAGAAGGCAACCGAATCGCTGACCGACCTGATCCCGGATGCCGGGATCGACGGCCTCGGATCCATCGGGGTCACGGTGTCGATCAACGGGGCCGAGGTCTCGTACGACTACCGTGGCGGCTCCGACAGCGATTCCGGCAGCGAGTCGTTGGTCATCGGTGGTGACACCACGCCTCCGTTTCTGATGTCGGTGCGTCGCGATGGTGGCTGGTTCGTCAGCCCCGTGTTCACCGTTGCGCAGTACCTGGCGGAGGAGTCCGGCTGGGAGACCGAGGATTCTGATGAATCGCACGTGACCTTCGACTCGCCGGATAAAGCTGCGGCCGGATTCGTCGAGGGATTGGCCGAGACCATCGCGACCGCAGACATCGGGCACGTGGCCGACGCCATGGGCGGTGTGGAGGCGCGGCTGCTTCGCACCTACGCCGCGGGTATCAACGCAGAACTCGAATCAGACCCCGATCTGGGTCTCGGTCCCGACGTGCAGATCACGGTGCGCGACACCGACTTCGACGTCACACCGGGCGAGGATGGGCAGGCCCGGATCAAGATTTCGCATATCGGGCTCGAATTCGGGTCGGACGGACGCCGGGCGACGATCGACTTCGACGGCGATTGCGTGCGGTTTGTCGCCGACGACGAACCGGACGAGGGTGGGTGTATCTCCGATGGCGGCGAGTTCGCGAGCAGGCTTTACCGGTCGCTCGGACATCTTGTGGCGATCCCGCAGGACGGTGGCTGGAAGGTCAGCCCGGTCGCCACCTATGTCGACTGGCTGGGAATCGCCGTGCGTGAACTGGCCGGCGTCGACGCCGACCTGCTCGCTGCAGTCGTGGACATGGACTTCTCCCGGTTGGCTGCCCGTGAACCGGCGGGACGTATCGGGGTGTCGGACGAGATCACGGTGGAGATAGCGCCTGTGTCCACGTCGATCTACGCGGGGGTGAGCGTGCTCGAGGCAGAGCCTTCGGCCGGTCTGGTCGAATACTCCTGTACCAGCGACAATGCCCCGTACTTCTGCGAGATCATCGTCGTCGATCGCGAGGGCCGCAGGATCGAGCAGGAGTCGACCTACGACGTCGGGACCGGTTACCGACGCGGATATGCGGTGACGGGTGAGACCCGCCTGCTGGTCGCCGGGGTGGCAGGTGCGGTCGTCGTCGAGAGCGCGCCGGGCTGACGCCCACCCGGCGTTGTCGGTACTCGCAGGTGACCCACCGGCCGACGTCCAACGCTCTGTCGGAGACCCCTCGTAGGATCGTCGCTGTCACCGGCGATCGGAGAGGAGGTCACTGTGAGCGCAGCGCTACCGTTGTTCTTGCCCGAACGACACGTGACCTTCATCCACACCGCCGATTGGCAATTGGGGATGACCCGGCATTTTCTCCGTGGCGACGCGCAGGCCCGCTACACCGCCGCGCGGCAGGAGGCCATCGGACGGATCGGCAGGCTCGCCGACGCCCACCACGCTGAGTTCGTCCTCGTGTGCGGCGACGTGTTCGAGGATCGACAGGTGTCCTCGCGGGTGATCCGCCGGAGTCTCGATCATCTGCGACAGGTGCCGTGCCCGGTGTATCTGCTCCCGGGCAACCACGATCCGATGGACGCTGCGAGTATCTACAACTCGAAGGTGTTCGCAGACAACAAGCCCGATCATGTTCACGTGCTGGATACGGCAGGTGCGGTCCAGGTGCGCCCGGGCGTTTCTCTGATCGCTGCCCCGTGGACCACCAAGGTTCCTCTGTCGGATCTGGTGGCCCAGCAACTCGATCGACTGGAGCCCGGCGATGACATCCGTATCCTTGCCGGCCACGGCAGAGTCGACGTGTATGCCCCGCAGTCCGCAGACCCGTCCCTGATAGATGTCGACGAGCTCGAGCGTGCCGTTGCCGCCGGCCTGATCGACTATGTCGCACTGGGTGATCGGCATTCGACGACGAAGGTCGGTGACTCCGGACGGATCTGGTATTCCGGTGCCCAGGAGGTCACGAACTACGACCACCGCGAGGCCGAACCGGGCCAAGTGCTCGTCGTCGAGTTGACCCGTGGTCAGTCCACCTCCGACAGCGCTCCTGCCCAGTCGGTCACGGTGACCCCCCATCAGGTGGGCGAATGGGCGTTTCGCACCGTGGAGCACGATGTGAACGGCGGCGGCGACATCGCAGAACTCCGCCGCAGGCTCGACGCCTTCGACAACAAGTCGCAGACCGTCGTCCAGCTCGCGCTCCGTGGTTCGGTGAGTATCGCCGAACGGTCCGAACTCGACATGATGATCGAGGAGTTCACCGATCGCTTCGCTGCACTCACCTGGTGGGAACTGCGTCATGATCTGGTCATCAGGCCCGACGACAACGACTTCGCGCACCTGCAGTTGACCGGTTTCATCGGTGATGCCGCCGCCGAACTGTCCACCAGCGCAGCCGGTGACGGTGAGGATGCGATTGCAGCTCAGGAGGCGCTCGCTCTGCTCTTTCGGTTGGCAGGTGGCAGCGGATGAAGCTGCACCGGTTGCGGCTGAATCACTTTCGCGGTGTCGTCGAACGGGAGGTGCACTTCGCCGACAACGGCGTCACTGTCGTCGAAGGTGCCAACGAGGCCGGGAAATCATCGATGATCGAGGCTCTCGATCTCCTGCTCGAGGTTCGTTCGGACAGCAAGAGCGGCAAGGTGCGGGCGGTGGCGCCCGCAGGGGTGGACGCCGGGACGGTGGTCGAAGCCGACATCACGTGCGGCCGCTACAGGTTCACCTACACCAAGCAGTACAACAAGACCGCTCGCACAGAATTGGTCATACACGAACCTGCGCCGGAGCAACTCTCAGGACGTACCGCCCACGACAAGGTGAGTTCGATTCTCGCCGATGAGGTGGATGCGACCCTGTTCAAGGCTTTGCGCCTGTTGCAGGCAGGGGATCCGACGGTGGGCGATCTCGCCGCCAGCTCGGCGCTGTCACGCGCCCTGGATGCGGCGGCGGGAACGACCAAGGCCGGCGTCGGCGATGGCGAAAACGATGCGATGTTGCTCGACGCGGTGAGGACTGAATACGAAAGGTACTTCACCGCAGGGCAGGGTCGCCCGTCACGCGAATTGGCCTCGGCAGCAACCCGTCTGGAAGAAGCCCTGGCGCTGAGCAATGAACTGGCAGCTGCGATGGAACAACTGGGTGGCGATCATGCGCGTTTGGAGACCTTGACCGGAAACCGTCGTGAGCTGGCGAACTCGCTCGAATTGGCGAAGGTGGAATTGTCGGCACTCACCGAACGGTCCGCCGAATCGAATGGGTTGCAACGGCAGTACGCCGAAGCGACGTCGGCCGCCGCTCTGCTCAGGAGTCAGTTGCGACTGCACGAACGCGATGTCGCACAGCGCGACGCCTCGCGTAAGCGGATCGCGGACTGTGACAAGGGTGTGGAGGTGACCAGACGTGCCATTGCGACCCTCGAACGCAAGGATGCGGAGGCGGCCGCTGCCCTCTCGGACGTCGAGCGAGAGCTCGACGAGCTCCGCCGGGCCGATACCGAAGCCGCGTCCCTGGTTCGCAGCGCGCGCGCCGCGGCCCGCTCGGCACACCTCCTCGCGCGCCGTGACGAACTGGCCGCGCTCCTGGCGCGCGTGACAGCCGTACGCACTGCGCTCGAGGCCGAACAGCGCACTCTGGCAGGTCTGGTACACGACCGCGATGACCTCGAGGCGTTCGAGCAGCTGCTGCAGACGGTGACCATCACGCGTGCGCAACTGGAATCGGCGGCTGCCACGGTGAGCGTGCACAGGCTGGGCGAGGCGCCGGTGACGGTGAACGGGGTCGAGACCGACGATTCCGCCCTGGCGATCACCGGCGAGACAATCGTCGAGGTGGCCGGCGTGGTTCGCCTCGTGCTGTCCGCCGGGGCCGAATCGGCATCTCTGATCGACCGGTGTTCCCGTGCCGAGCGGCAACTCGCTGATGCGCTGGCGGAATCGGGGGTTCAGGACGTGGCCGAGTTGCGCGGTCTGGTCCGGGCTCGTGAGCGAGCCGCAGCGGAGGTCGACAACCTGCGCGGCCGGCTCATGGCGATCATTGCGGGCGCTGACGAAGGGGAACTGCGTGCGGAATTGTCGGAACTCGAGAGACGCCTCGAGTTCACCGCTGCCGCGGACCCTGATGTGCTGGACGTCGAGGAAGCCGAACGCCGCGCAGGCACCGCGGCGGCGCGGTTGGCCGCAGCAGTGCAGCGAACAGCTGAACTGCGCAGTGAGCACCGCAGTATCGACAGCGAGTTACGGATTCTGCGGACGCGGTGCGACGAGCTGGTGGCAGAGCGCGTGGAACTCGCGCGACAGGACGACGAGATCGCCGGTCGCGGCGGTACCGACCACCCCGACGACGATCCGGACCGGCTGCACGAGCGGTTGCTGGCAGAGTTGTCTCACGCAGACTCCGAGGTGTGTCGCCTCGTCGATCGGATCGACGAGGCCGACCTCGAATCCCTGGAGTTGCAACACGCGAACATGCTGTCGGTGGTCGAACGCGGCGAACCGCGGCTGGCCGAACTCGGCAATGAGATCGCAGAGCTGCGGACCAGGATCGAGATCCGACGTGACGACGGCAAACTCGACCAGGTGCATCAGGCGGAAACCGAGTTGGACGGCGCTCGTGGGGATTTCGATCGCATCAATACCCGTGCGCAGGCTGCCAGGTTGTTGTTGCAGACTCTCGAGCGACATCGAGACGCCACGCGGCGGAGATATGTCCAGCCGTTCACCGATCAGATCTTGCGGCTCGGGAAGGTCGTGTTCGGTCCGACCCTGCAGGTCGGGGTCGACGAAGAGTTGCGAATCATCACGCGCACAGTGGGTGGGGTCACCGTTGACCACGATGCGCTGTCGGGCGGTGCCAAGGAGCAGTTGGGGATCATCAGCCGGCTGGCGTGCGCAATGCTGGTCGACCCGGACGATGGGGTGCCGGTCATCATCGACGACGCGCTGGGATACACCGATCCAGAGCGTTTGGCGAGCATGGGTGCGGTGCTCAGCCACGCCGGTCGTCATACTCAGGTGATCGTGCTGACCTGCACGCCTGCGCGCTACAGCAGTGTCGGGGGAGCGCATCTCGTTGCTGTCTGAGGTGGCGCGCCGCAGGCGTTTTGGGTTGCGGTTGGCGGATGCGCTAGGCTGACTCTCGCCCAACGAGCCCCCGTAGCTCAGGGGATAGAGCGTCCGCCTCCGGAGCGGAAGGCCGCAGGTTCGAATCCTGCCGGGGGCACATATCTTCTCGTATCGCTTGTCGGCGATGGCGATGGTTCTTACCTCGCGGGTAATCGAACGCGGACGTCGTGGCCGCCATCGTTGTTGTCATGGATACTCGTTCGGTCACCCCGTCTTCTCTGCCACCGAGTACTCCGCGCTGGCTCCGCGCGGTACTGATCATGGATCGGGCCCGCTCCTCCTGGTACGTCGGGACGGGGTTTGCCTTCGCGCCGCTGCTCATCATTCTCGATCCTTGGCGACCGCTCGTGGTCGCGGCATGGATCGCCATCGGACTGTTTGGTCTCTGGTTGGGGATTCTCGGCATCTGCATGGCAACCGGGCTGGCGATCATCCTGCGCGCGGGTGAGCAGGTGCCGGAGTCGTATTGGCGCTCGGTCATCGACTTTCCGCCGACCGAGGATCGCCGGACGGAGTAGTGAGCCGGTCCCTTGCGTCCGGACCGGCCCCGAGATATAGTTAGTGCACTAACTATTAGTGTGATAACCAAGGGGTCGAATCGGATGGAACAGAATGTGTTGCTCGACGGGGATCCCTTGGCATTGGAGCGGCAGGTCTGCTTCGCGCTGGCAGTCGCCAATCGGACCGTGCTCGGCGTGTACCGGCCCCTCCTCGAGCCGTTGGGGCTCACCCACCCGCAATACCTCGTGATGCTGGCGCTGTGGGAGCGAGCGCCGATGTCTGTGCGTGAGATCGCCTCAGCCCTCCAGCTCGACTCACCGACGCTGTCACCGTTGCTCAAGCGACTGGAAGCGGCGGGCCTGATCACCCGTACCCGCACCGCCGCCGATGAGCGGCAGCTGGCGATCGAACTCACCGAGCAGGGGAGGGCGCTGCGCACGCAGGCGGAGAAGATCCCGCCGGCCGTGGTGCGCACCCTGGGAGTCGAGCTGGCGGCTCTGGAGGAGCTGCGCCGAGTGCTGACCGAGGTCAACGTGGCGGCATCCGCAGCCATCGCCTCCGGCTCCATCTCATTGGAACCGTGATCACCTCACCACATGCACGGATCCCGTCCGTACGACAAGGAGAGAAGGACATGACCGAACGGACCAGGCCGACTCCATGGCAGTGGCTCGGCTACACGGCAGGACGGAAACTGCCTGACTCGATGCAGGATTGGGTGCGTCGCGATCTGACCGGACCCTGGCGGGTGCCACGACACCTGGTGCGCGGCATGATTCCCTTCACCCCGGTGTTCGCGGCGTTCTTGCTCTTCCCCGGTCCGATCTATCTACGGCTGGCCATGATCCTGCTGGGGTTGATCCTCGCGGTGTTCTACTGCGCGGCGTACATGCCGATGAACCGGGCGCACAGGCTCGAACTGCATGGTCTGCCTGTCGACTTGGAGAGCCCCGAACGGGCACGCCGCCATGCGACCGATCGCACGACCTACGAACGCCTGCACGGCCGCGACTGATCCCGGCGGACCCCCGACCTCGACCGTGCGGGTCAATTCATCGGAAGCGGTTGCGCTCCACGTGTTTCGAGCATCTTTGTCATCGTGTCCGACTCGGACTCCTGGACGTTGACCATCTGCTGGGCGAGCCTGCGTACGTAGTCCTCGCTGACGTGGTCCGGCTCGGTCGCGAACTCCATCATCTCGAGCCCACCCTGGTGGTGGCGCAGCATGAGTTGCAGGAAGTACTTGTCCAATTCGGCGCCCTGCAGGGTTCGGAGCTTGTTCATGTCGTCGGTGCTCGCCATCCCCGGCATGGGCACGCCCGAGTCGGACATGTCCATGGTCATGTCGGTACTGGGCTCCGTACCCGCGCCGCCGTGCGCGTGGCCTCCGCTGTGACCTTCCATCCAGGACATCGGCTCACCCGGATTGTCCAGGGGATAGTCCCAGCGCGACAGCCAGGACTGCATCTGGCCGACCTGGTTCGTCTGCGACGTGAGGATGTCGTAGGCGAGGCTGCGAACCTGCGGATCGCTCCCGCCGTACAGTTCGATGGTTGCCATCTCGACCGCCTGCTGGTGGTGGCGGATCATGTCCTGCGAAAAGCCCACCGCGGCAGAGTCCGCGGCCGGTCGATTGTCGTCGCCACCGTCGAACGTGGTGCGCAGCAACAAACCCACAACCGCGCCCACCAACAGCAGCGCGACCGCACCCAAGACCAGTAACGCGGACAGCTGCTTTCGGTTGTGGCCGGGCACCGGTTCAGCGAGGCCCGCCGCAGTCGACGGTTCTGTGTCGTCTTGTGTCGACTCCTTACCGGTCTCGGGTGTGGAGTTCGCGCCCGAGCCGCCTCCGGTGTCGGTCGTGGAGTCCGGGTCCGGCGGGTTCTGCGATTCGTCGTCGGGTGTGCCCACAGGCATCAGCCGGCCGGAGCAGGCTGGGGGATCCCCATGCCGTTCTCATCGGTTGCCTGGGTCGAGCCGACACCGGTCATCGGGACCGCGTCGGCCGGTACCGGACCCACGTCCGCGGGCGGCGGATTGCTCGGATCGAACGCGCCCGGGATGGCCGCGCATTCGGCGCCAACCTCGGGGTACGCCGCTTCCTGTGGGTTGTCCGGGTACACGCCGGTGTTCGAGTTGCGCCGCAACGCCTCGATGAACTGGTCGACGCGTTCGTCACCCGCCGAATCGAGCTTGAGCTGGTGTCCCCACGACTGCAGCGAGATCGGCTTGTCGAGGTCCGGGTACGGCGAGAGCAGCAGGTATTGCTCACCCTCGACCTTGCTCTTGAGCGTGTCGAGATCGCCGGGAGCGATGGTGGCCGGGTTGTAGGTGATCCATACCGCCCCGTGTTCGAGTGCGTGCACCGCGTTCTCCGTACGAAGCGCGTTCGGATAGACGATGCCCGTGCAGGTGGCCCACACCGCGTCGTGCGGACCGCCGAAGGGCGGCGACTTGTCGTACGCGACGCGCTGTGTCGGCTCCACGTGCTGTCCGGCGGGATAGAAGATCTTCTCGACCCCGTCGATCTTGTCCGACGGATCGGGGTTGGACGACGACGGCGTGAACTTCGCGACTTCCCGCTGGTCCATGTATTTCGGCACGAGATAGACGGCCAGACCGGCCACGATCAGCAGCACCACGGCAACCGCGCCGATGGTGGCCCACGGAATCGCCTTACCACCCCCGCCGGCTTTCACGACCGGGATCTGACCGGGCTTCTTCTTGGCCGGCTTGCCGGAATTCCTGGGCTTCTTCGGAACGTTGCCGCCCTGCTTCTTGGCGTCAGCCATGGATCTCTTTCGGTGCAGTTCTATGGGGTGCGCACATGACGCTGCCGAGGAGGTCCACCGGCGATCACACAGTGTACTTGTGCGGAAACGTAAACAAACTCAGTCCGAGGCACCGGCGAACTCCTCGGTCCGGGTCGCAGCGAAAGCAATGCGATTGTCATCAGGCAGGCACCGGCCAATAGGATGGTGCATCGTGACCCCCGCCGACCTCGCGGTACTGCTGCATGCCGCCACCTCCACAGTGCTCACCGACCACGGACTCGATTCGTCCGCGCTGCCGGAGGCTGTTGTGGTGGAACGACCGCGCAACCCCGAGCACGGCGACTACGCCACCAACATCGCGCTGCAGCTCGGTAAGAAGGTCGGCGTGAACCCGCGAGAGCTGGCCGGATGGCTGGCCGAAGAGTTCTTGACCCGCGACGGCATCGCGTCCGCAGAGATCGCCGGACCGGGATTCGTGAACATCCGGCTCGCCGCAGACGCCCAGAACGCCGTCGTTGCCGACGTCCTGGCCGGCGCCGGTGCTTTCGGCACGGGAGCCCTCTACGACGGTCTCAAGGTGAACCTGGAGTTCGTGTCCGCCAACCCGACCGGACCCATCCACCTCGGTGGCACCAGGTGGGCGGCGGTCGGAGATGCCCTCGGGCGGGTCCTGTCCGCGCAGGGCGCTGCCGTGACCCGCGAGTACTACTTCAACGACCACGGCGCGCAGATCGACAGGTTCGCGCGCTCATTGCTGGCCGCGGCACTGGGCGAGCCCACCCCGGACGACGGATATGCCGGTGCCTACATCGGCGACATCGCTGCGGCTGTGGTCGCGGCGGTGCCCGATGTCCTGGAACTGCCGGAGTCCGAGCGCCTCGAGGCGTTCCGGGCTCATGGCGTCGACCTCATGTTCTCTTCGATCAAGGCGAACCTGCACGAGTTCGGCACTGATTTCGACGTCTACACCCATGAGAACAAGATGTTCGAGTCGGGACAGGTCGATCGTGCCATCGCCGAACTCAAGGCCAACGGGAACCTGTACGAGAACGACGGTGCGTGGTGGCTGCGTTCGACCGCGTTCGGAGACGACAAGGACCGGGTTGTCATCAAGAGCGACGGCGAAGCCGCATACATCGCCGGCGACATCGCTTATTTCAAGGACAAACGTGATCGCGGGTTCGACCTGTGCATCTACATGCTCGGTGCAGATCACCATGGATATGTGGTGCGGCTCAAGGCGGCGGCGGCGGCTCTCGGCGACGACCCGGACCGGCTCGAGGTGCTCATCGGTCAGATGGTGAACCTCGTGCGTGATGGACAGCCGCTACGGATGAGCAAGCGGGCGGGCACCGTCATCACGCTCGACGATCTGGTGGACGCAGTGGGGGTCGACGCAGCACGTTATTCGCTGATCCGGTCGTCGGTGGACGTCAACATCGACATCGACCTGGATCTGCTGGTCAGTCAGTCGAACGAAAACCCGGTCTACTACGTGCAATACGCGCACGCGCGACTCGCCGCGATCGGACGAAACGCCGCGTCGCTGGGACTTTCGCTGTCGTGCGACCACCTGGAACTGCTGACCGAAGCCGCGGAAGGCGATTTGATCCGCACCATCGGGGACTTCCCGGCGGTGACCGCACTGGCCGCGGAACTCCGTGAGCCGCATCGGATCTGCCGCTACCTCGAGTCGTTGGCCAGCACCTATCACAAGTTCTACGACCGCTGCCGGGTACTGCCCCAAGGCGACGAAGAGCCGACCGAACTCCACGCCGCTCGACTCGCGTTGTGCGGCGCCACCCAGCAGGTCATCGCCAACGGTTTGGCGATGGTCGGCGTCAGCGCACCGGAGAGAATGTGAACGCACACCCGGCAGGCCCGCGGCACGCAGAGGTGCTGGCGGCGCCCCAGTTGGCCGAAAGGCCGAACAGCCCTGCAGAACTGGCACAGCTGCCGGCCCACGTCTACCCCCGAGGAACCGATCGCGACGAACACGATGTCGCACGGATCGGTGGGATCCCGGTGACCGAGCTGGCCGAGAAGTACGGCACGCCACTGTTCGTCGTCAACGAGGATGACTTCCGCGCGCGATGTGCCGAGATGGCGCAGGCATTCGGATCTGCCCAGCACGTGCACTACGCATCGAAGGCGTTCCTGTCCACCGAGATCGCGCGGTGGGTGCACTCCGAAGGGCTCTCGCTCGACGTCTGTTCGGCGGGCGAGTTGTCGGTGGCACTGCGGGCGGGGTTCCCCGCGGATCGGATTGCACTGCACGGCAACAACAAATCGTCAGCAGAATTGGAGCTGGCGGTGTCCTCGGGAGTCGAACACGTAGTGCTCGACTCGATGATCGAGATCGATCGACTCGACGAGATCGCCGGCCGTCTCGGGGTGGTCCAGGATGTGCTGGTCCGCATCACCGTCGGCGTCGAGGCGCACACGCACGAGTTCATCTCCACCGCACACGAGGACCAGAAGTTCGGCTTCTCTCTCGCGGGCGGGCTGGCCATGGACGCGGTTCGGCAGGTGTTCTCGACGGACAACCTCAGGCTTGTCGGCCTCCACAGCCACATCGGATCGCAGATCTTCGACGTCGGCGGCTTCGAACTCGCGGCTCATCGTGTCCTGTCTCTGCTGCGCGACGTCGTCACCGAGTTCGGCGTGGAGAAGACCGCCCAGTTGTCGATCCTCGACCTCGGCGGTGGCCTGGGTATCTCGTACCTCCCGTCCGACGACCCGCCGCCGGTTCAGGAAGTCGCCGACAAGCTGGCGGCGATCGTGGAGCGCGAATCGGCCGCGCTCGGCCTTCCCACGCCCACCATCGCGGTGGAGCCCGGGCGGGCCATTGCCGGCCCGGCGGGAGTCACACTGTATACGGTCGGCACGGTCAAGGATGTGCAGCTGGGCCCGGGCGGGGCGCACCGTCGCTACGTGTCGGTCGACGGCGGCATGAGCGACAACATCCGAACTGCGCTGTATCAGGCCGAGTACGACGTCCGACTGGCTTCGCGTGTCTCGCAGGCGCGTGCGGTTGTCAGTCGTGTAGTCGGAAAGCACTGTGAGAGCGGCGATATCGTCATCCGCGACTGTTGGCTGCCTGACGACGTGGCACCAGGGGATGTGCTGATGGTGGGTGCGACCGGCGCCTACTGCTACTCGATGTCGAGCCGGTACAACATGATCACCCGACCCGCGGTGGTCGCCACCCGCGGCGGTGAGGCGCGACTGATGTTGCGTCGGGAAACCGTCGAGGATCTATTGAGCTTGGAGGTGAACGAGTGACGGAGAAAAAAGCGCGCCCGATCGGTGTCGCGGTGCTCGGAATGGGAAATGTCGGGACCGAGGTGGTGCGCATCATCACCGACAACGCCTCGGACCTCGAGGCCAGGGTAGGGGCCCCCGTCGAGTTGCGTGGGGTCGCGGTACGCGATCTGAGCAAAACCCGCGGGATCGACCCGGCTCTGCTCACCGACAGGCCCGAGGATCTCATCAAGCGGGACGACGTCGACATCGTCGTCGAACTGATCGGCGGCATCGATCCGCCGCGCATGCTCATCCGTGAGGCGCTCCAAGGCGGCAAATCGGTGGTCACGGCGAACAAAGCGCTCCTCGCCGACTACACGGGCGAGCTCGCGACCGCGGCTGCCGGCGCCAAGGTCGACCTGTATTTCGAGGCGGCGGTCGCGGGGGCGATCCCGGTGATCAGGCCTCTGATGCAATCGCTCGCCGGGGACACCGTCACGCGGGTCGCCGGAATCGTCAACGGCACCACCAACTTCATCCTGTCGGCGATGGATGCCGACGGCAGCGATTACGCCGAGACGCTGGCCGAGGCCGGCCGCCTCGGGTACGCGGAAGCCGACCCCACCGCCGACGTCGAGGGCTACGATGCGGCGGCCAAGGCCGCCATCCTGGCGTCGATCGCCTTCCACTCCCGTGTGACCGCGCTCAACGTCTACCGCGAGGGCATCTCCAAGATCACGACCCATGATCTGGAATCGGCCAAGGCTCTCGATTGCACGGTCAAGTTGTTGTCGATCTGTGAGCGGATCGTCGACGAGGACGGCACACAACGTATCTCGGCGCGCGTCTACCCGGCTCTGGTGCCGCTCGAACACCCGCTGGCGTCGGTCAGCGGTGCCTTCAACGCGGTTGTGGTGGAGGCGGAGAATGCCGGCAGGCTGATGTTCTACGGGCAGGGGGCCGGCGGTGCGCCCACGGCGTCTGCTGTGCTGGGCGACATGGTGATGGCTGCACGTAACAAGGTGCATGGTGGACGTGGTCCACTCGAGTCGACCTACGCGTCGTTGCCGATCGCGCCGATGGGGGACGTGCGGACGCGCTACTACGTGTCCATGCGCGTTGCCGACCGCCCCGGCGTGCTCTCGACCGTCGCCGGCGAGTTCTCGTCGCGCAACATCAGTATTTCGACGGTGCGACAGGAAGGCGCGGGTGACGACGCCCGCCTGGTGGTCGTGACGCATCGCGCCCCCGATTCTGCATTGTCGGAAACTGTTGCCGCACTGGAGAAATTGGAATCCGTGCTGAGCGTATCTAGCGTTCTGCGACTGGAGGGAACAAATGACTGAATCGGTAGTGCACAGCCGTTGGCCGGGTTTGATCGAGGCATACCGTCATCGCCTTCCGGTCCGCGACGACTGGAAAGTGGTGACTCTGCTCGAGGGTGGTACGCCGCTGATCGCCGCGCCGCACCTGTCCGAGCTGACCGGCTGCGAGGTCTACCTCAAGGTCGAAGGTCTCAACCCGACCGGTTCGTTCAAGGACCGCGGTATGACCATGGCCGTCAGCAACGCCGTCAACAACGGCAAGACCGCGGTGCTCTGTGCCTCGACCGGCAACACCTCCGCCTCTGCTGCGGCGTACGCCACCCGTGCCGGGATCACCTGTGCGGTGCTGATACCCGAGGGAAAGATCGCGATGGGCAAACTCGCCCAGGCGGTCATGCACGGCGCGAAGATCATCCAGGTCCAGGGCAACTTCGACGACTGCCTCGAACTGGCCCGGAAGGCGACTGCGGAATGGACCGAGATCGAATTGGTCAACTCCGTGAACCCGGCGCGGATCGAGGGTCAGAAGACCGCCGCGTTCGAGATCATGGACGTGCTGGGACGGGCCCCGGACGTTCATGCGCTCCCGGTCGGTAACGCGGGCAACATCACCGCGTACTGGAAGGGATACACCGAGTACCACCGTGATGGAGTCGTCGCCTCGACACCGCGAATGCTGGGCGTACAGGCTGCTGGTGCGGCACCGTTGGTGTCGGGTGCACCGGTGAAGGATCCCGAGACGATCGCCACGGCGATCAGGATCGGGTCGCCGGCGAGCTGGAACCAGGCGATCGCGGCGAAGGACGAGTCGGGCGGCAAGTTCCTCGCGGCGACCGACGAAAAGTTGTTGGAGGCCTACCGACTGATCGCCGGCCGCGAAGGTGTGTTCGTCGAACCGGCCTCTGCTGCGAGCGTGGCCGGGTTGCTGGCAGCTCGGGAAGACGGCTGGATCTCGGCAGGCGAGGTCGTCGTCTGCACCGTGACCGGAAACGGGCTCAAGGATCCGGACACCGCGCTCGCGGGCATCCCGCCTGTCGAAGCCATTCCGGTGGACCCGGTTGCCGTGGCCCGCGCGTTGAACCTGAGCTGAACCCTCGGCATGAAATCTGTTCTCCCCGTTGGTGTCCACTCCGCAACACGGGTGCCCGCATCGAGTGCCAACCTGGGCCCCGGGTTCGACTGTCTCGGCATCGCGCTCGGTATCTATGACGACATCTCGGCGACGGTGGGGGAGCCCGGGCTCCGGATCAGTGTGAGCGGTGAGGGTGCCCACGGTGTGCCGCTGGACGACGCACATCTGGTCGTCCGCGCGATCAACAGCGGACTGGAGGCTGCGGGCGTCACGGTCCCCGGCCTTGATGTGCAGTGTCGCAACAGCATTCCGCATTCACGTGGTCTCGGATCGTCGGCGTCTGCCGTCGTTGGTGGGCTCGCGGTTGCCGATGGATTGGTGCGGGCCGCCGGCGTCGGGAACCCATTGTCCACCGAAACGCTCATACAGTTGGCCTCGGATTTCGAGGGCCATCCCGACAACGCGTCGGCGAGTGTGCTGGGCGGAGCGGTGGTGTCCTGGTCGGAGTCTGTGGTCTCACCCGCGGGTGACGGCACCGCGGGCAGCACACCCGGTGTCGGATATTTCGCGCGGACGTTGGCTGTTCACCCGGCGATCCGGGCGTTCGTGATGATCCCGCAGTTCGAGTCGTCCACTGCGATCACGCGAGGATTGTTGCCGGACGCCGTCGCGCGGACGGACGCGGTGTTCAACGTCAGCCGGGCCGCGCTGGCGGTGGTGGCACTGACCGCAGAACCGGATCTGCTGATGCCTGCGACGCAGGACCGTCTCCACCAGGAGTACCGGGCCCCCGTCATGCCGGCGACCGCCACTCTGGTGCAGTGGTTGCGCGAACGAGGTGTCCCCGCGACGGTGTCGGGGGCAGGGCCGACGGTGCTGGCCTTGACCGCATCCGAATTACCCGCGCAGACCCGGGACAAAGCAGCTGAGCTGGGATTTGTTCTCGATGAGGTGGAGATTGCCCCCGGAGTGGTCGTACACTGATTGTCGGCAGGTGCACGTTGCAGATATCGGGGATCCTCCGAACACGCCGAAAGCCCAGGGTGTTGCCGGGATCGCTGATCGTGGTTAGCATGTACCCGTCAAGCCGCGAAGTTTTTCAAGCGTGCTCTTCACACGACGTCAAATTCGACAGTCATAGTCCGCTGGCGTCAGCGAAGTGAAATGCGAAGCGCGGCGAACGACACAAGCCTCAAAAGACCGCTGAGAATTTAGCGGCATCTCTCACCTGGCATCCAGGTGCGAGAACTTTGGCCCTCGCGAATCTACCGGCGGGGGAAGGAAAGGATATCCGTTGACGGATACGGACCTGATCACTGCACCGGGCTCGGAAAACACTCTCGATCTCGGTGGAGTTGATACTCCGAAAGCCGAACGTCGCCGTGGGACCGGGCTGTCGGGGATGGTTCTCACCGAACTTCGTGGCCTGGCCGGTGAGCTGGGAATCAAAGGTACGTCGGGCATGCGCAAGAGCGACCTGATAGCTGCCATCAAGGAGCGTCAGAGCGGCGGCTCAGCGCCGGCACCTGCGAAGACAAAGGCGGCTGCGAAGGCGCCGGCGGAGAAGTCGCCTGCGAAAACGGAGGCTCCGGCTGCCGAGTCGCCGACCACTGTCGAGCCGAAGACCACCTCTCGGAGGAAAGACGCGGCGAACGAGCCGCCCGCTGCGGACACCGCGGCAGAGGCCCCGCGTGCCAAGGATGCCGCGGAGCCGGCGACGGAAGGCACGCAAGGCACCGCCACGAAGACATCTGACGGCGCCGACGACGATGCGACCGACGGCGGTGACCAGCGGCGCCAGCGCCGACGGGGCCGCGATGGCCAGAACAGCAATCGGGACGGCCAGAACCGTGACAACCAGGCCGGTGGCCAGGGTAACCAGAACCGCGACGGTAACCAGAACCGCGAGAGTGGTCAGGGCCGCGACGGCAACCAGAACCGCGAGGGTCAGGGTTCGGGTAACCGGAACCGCGATGACCAGGGTTCGGGTAACCGGAACCGCGATGACCAGGGTTCGGGTAATCGGAACCGCGATGACCGCGGCAACGACGGCCAAGGCCAGAACAACGGTCCGCGAGGCAACAACAACCGTGACAACGGTCCAGGTGACGACGACGAGCGCGGAGGCCGTCGGGGACGGCGCTTCCGTGAGCGCCGTCGTGGGCGCGATCGAGGCGACGGTCCCGGTGAGGGGCGCGGCGGCGAACCGCAGATCTCCGATGACGATGTCTTGCAGCCGGTGGCCGGCATTCTCGACGTCCTGGACAACTACGCCTTCGTGCGGACCTCCGGCTACCTCGCCGGCCCCAACGACGTCTACGTGTCGATGAACCTGATCCGTAAGAACGGCTTGCGCCGCGGTGATGCGATCACCGGTGCGGTCAAGGTGGCCAAAGACGGGGACCAGTCGAATCAGCGCCAGAAGTTCAACCCGCTCGTCCGCCTCGACTCGGTCAACGGCTCTGATGTCGAAACCGCCAAGAAGCGACCGGAATTCGTCAAGCTGACTCCGCTGTACCCGAACCAGCGGTTGCGGCTGGAGACGACGAGTGATCGGATCTCGACCCGGGTGATCGACCTCGTCATGCCGATCGGTAAAGGCCAGCGTGCACTGATCGTGTCCCCGCCCAAGGCCGGCAAGACCACGATCCTGCAGAACATCGCCAACGCCATCTCGATCAACAACCCGGAGTGCTACCTCATGGTGGTGCTGGTCGACGAGCGGCCAGAAGAGGTCACCGACATGCAGCGCTCGGTCAAGGGTGAGGTCATCGCCTCCACCTTCGACCGTCCACCGTCAGATCACACGTCGGTTGCCGAACTCGCCATCGAGCGAGCCAAGCGTCTGGTCGAAGACGGTAAAGATGTTGTCGTGCTGTTGGATTCGATCACCCGATTGGGCCGTGCATACAACAACGCGTCGCCTGCATCCGGCCGGATCCTCTCCGGTGGTGTCGATTCGACAGCGCTGTATCCGCCCAAGCGCTTCCTGGGTGCGGCCCGCAACATCGAGAACGGCGGATCGCTCACGATCATCGCCTCGGCCCTGGTCGAGACCGGATCCACCGGTGACACGGTGATCTTCGAGGAGTTCAAGGGCACCGGCAACGCCGAGCTCAAACTGGATCGCAAGATCTCCGAGCGTCGCGTCTTCCCGGCTGTGGATGTCAACATGTCGAGCACTCGTAAGGACGAGCTGCTGCTCTCGCCCGAGGAGTTCTCGATCGTGCACAAACTGCGGCGCGTGCTCGCCGGACTGGACTCGCAGCAGGCCATAGACCTCTTGGTCAGTCAGCTGAAGAAGACGAAGAGCAACGTCGAGTTCCTGATGCAGGTCCAGAAGACCGCACCGGGCGCGATGCGCGACGACGACTAGCAGCAAAACGAGACAAACCCACTTCGTCTCGGCAAACCCACTGGTTGCAACCAGTGGGTTTGCCGGAACGGGGTGGGTTTGTTGTCTGCGCCGGTCTTCAGCTGTCGGGCACGTCGCCCTGCCGAGGATCAAATGGTGGGGGATCGGCCAGATCGAACACCCCGGGAACCGCGGAGCACGTCGCGCCCGGTTCCGGGAAGCCGGTTGCCGTCGGGTCTTCGGGGTAGACCCCGGACTGCGAGTTCTGTTTGGTGGCAGTGATGAATTGGTCGATGCGCGGGTCGTCGGCGTCGTCCAGTTTGAGTTGGTGACCCCAGGACTGCACCGAGATCGGGCGGTCGAGTCCTGGATACGGTGACATCAACGTGTAATCGACCCCATCCACTCGGGCCGCAAGCAGCTCGACGTCGTCGTCGTCGAGGTCTTCGGGGTTGTAGGCGATCCACACCGCCCCGTGTTCCAGGGAATGGACCGCGTTCTCGGTGCGGATGCCGGTGGGGTAGACCACGCCCGTGCATCCTGCCCACCCGTAGTCATGGGTACCACCCAGTGGGGGCGAGTACTCGTAGCGCACGCGGCCGTCCCGGCCGACGTGCTGCGGCGACGGGTAATGGACCCGGAGAACTCCGTCGATCTGATCGGTGGGATCCGGATTCTCTGCGCTCGGGACGAAATCTGCAGCGGATCCTGCGCCGGCAGAGGCCCGGACGGCCTGCCCGGTCTCGGCTGACTGGCAGGCCGCCAACACTGCCACCAGCGCCAATCCACTTGCTGCCGCCCGAAGTGTCTGTGTCACGTTCCCACCCGTCTGTTCAGCGGAATGTTTCCCACCGGTCCGTCGTTGTCACCATGGTGCCGCAGATGTCAGATCGCGCTGCTGCCGGTGGGTGACCACGGTTCACCGATTGGCCCTGAGACCAGCGCCTCTGGCATACTGAGCGGCCAGAGTCCGGTTCCGGTTCACACCTTCGATCCGCGAAGGTGACCCGGCGACCACCGAAAGGGACACCAGAAATGAAGCAGGGAATTCACCCCGAATACGTCGAGACCACTGTGGTCTGCGGCTGCGGGAACACCTTCCAGACCCACTCCACCAAGGAGAACGGTCGGATCAACGTCGAGGTCTGCTCGCAGTGCCACCCGTTCTACACGGGCAAGCAGAAGATCCTCGATACCGGTGGTCGCGTCGCACGCTTCGAGAAGCGGTACGGCAAGCGCGCAGCCAAGAAGGATGACGCAGCAGCCGAAAAGTAGCTTGTCCGACCGGCGCCCATCTCTGCCCTCGCGGCGGAGATGGGCGCCGGTTTCGTTGTGCGCCTCACCATTGCCCCACTGCCAAGGAATCAGGTCATGAGTACTCCCGAGCCGTCCGCGATCGACGACATTCTCGCCGAGCACGCCGGCCTGCAGACTCAGCTGTCGGATCCGGCACTGCACGACGACCCCACTGCTGCTCGGCGGGTGGGCAAACGGTTCGCGGAACTCGCGCCCATCATGGCCACCTACACCAAACTCAGGGCGGCGGAAGACGACTTGGAGGCGGCGCGTGAACTCGCGGCCGACGACAGTGCCTTTGCCGCAGAGATCCCCGAACTGGAACATACGGTGTCCGAACTGGACACTGCACTGACCGATCTGCTGGCCCCTCGTGATCCGCATGATGGCGACGACGTGGTCCTCGAGATCAAATCCGGAGCCGGGGGCGAGGAATCGGCGCTGTTCGCTGCCGATCTGGCCCGGATGTATCTGAAGTACTGCGAACGCCATGGCTGGAAGGCGCAGACGCTGGGGCTCACCGAGTCCGACCTCGGCGGCTACAAGGACGCCACCATTTCGATCAAGTCCAAGGGTGACGGCCCGGACGGGGTATGGGCCAGACTCAAGTTCGAAGGCGGTGTGCACCGCGTCCAGCGTGTGCCGGTGACCGAATCGCAAGGCCGTATCCACACCTCGGCCGCAGGGGTGTTGATCTACCCCGAACCCGATGAGGTCGAGCAGGTGCAGATCGACGAGGGCGACCTGCGAATAGACGTGTACCGAAGCTCCGGAAAAGGTGGTCAGGGGGTCAACACCACCGACTCGGCAGTCCGCATCACACACCTTCCGACCAACATCGTCGTGACGTGCCAGAACGAGCGCTCACAGCTGCAGAACAAGGCGCGTGCGATGCAGGTCCTGGCCGCGCGCCTGCAGGCGGCCGCGGAAGAGGCCGCGAACTCCGAGGCGTCCGAGGGTCGCGCCGCGCAGGTCAGAACCGTTGACCGCTCCGAGCGGATCCGCACCTACAACTTCCCCGAGAACCGCATCACCGATCACCGCATCGGATACAAGGCGAACAATCTCGACGCTGTGCTGTCCGGTGAGATGGACGCCTTGCTGGACGCGCTCAAAGCCGCCGATCGCCAGGCCCGCCTCGAGGCGGAGTGAGCCTTCGTGAGATCCGTCGCCAGGCGACGGATGTCCTGGCCGTAGCCGGTGTCGACACCCCGGACGTCGACGCCGCGTTGCTGCTGGCGCATGTCGTGGGCAGAACTGTCGGCGAGCTGGTCATGGTCGACGATCTGACCGACGACCAGCTCTCTCGATTCCACGAGTTCGTACGGCGCCGCGCGACCCGGGAGCCGCTGCAGCACATCGTCGGCCGGGTCCAGTTCGGCTCGATCGAGGTCGAGGTGGGCCCCGGTGTCTTCACCCCGCGGATGGAGACCGAACTCCTCTGGTCCTGGGGATGTGACGTTCTCGCCGCAGTGCCCGATCCCGTGGTGGTGGATCTGTGCAGCGGAAGTGGCGCGCTCGCGCTGGCTCTTGCGACCTCGGTCTCGAGTTCGCTCGTGCACGCGGTGGAGATCGATCCTGACGCGCTGACCTGGCTGCGGCGCAACCTTTCTCACCTCCCTCGGCCGGCCCGGGACCGAGTCGTCGTGCACTCCGGAGATGTCCGTGATCCGAGTGTTCTCGCCGGGGTGTCGGCGGATCTTGTCGTTGCCAATCCGCCGTACATCCCGATCGGAGCGGACCTGCCCGCCGAGGTGGCCGAACACGATCCTGTGCTGGCGCTGTTCGGCGGCGACGACGGGATGTCGGTGATCACCCCGATGATCGCGACCATCGCCCGTGTGCTGGTGCCGGGCGGTGCCGTCGCGATCGAGCACGACGACACGACCGGTGACCTGGTGATGGCGGCCCTCGACGCCGGCGGCGATTTCGAAGGGATCTCGCAGATGAGCGACCTCGTCGGTCGGCCGCGTTTCGTCTCGGCGCGACGTGCGAAGATGAATCCGTGAGCACTACGTTCGATTGCAGCAAACCCGACTCCCGGGCGGCCGGGCTACGCGCCGCCGTCGGCGCCGCCAAAGGCGGTCGTCTGATCGTGATGCCTACCGACACGCTCTACGGGTTGGGTTGCGACGCTTTCGATTCCGAGTCGGTGAACAGCCTGCTGGCGGCCAAGGGTAGGGGACGCGACATGCCCGTCCCGGTACTCGTGGGTTCGTGGACGACCATCGATGGTCTGGTGCTCTCGGTGTCGCCGACGGCCCGCGAGCTGACGCGGGCTTTCTGGCCGGGTGGTTTGAGTCTGATCGTGCACCAAGCCCCGTCACTTGCCTGGGACCTGGGGGACACCCGCGGAACGGTGATGCTGCGGATGCCGCTGCATCCCGTCGCGATCGACATCTTGCGGGAGGTCGGGCCGATGGCCGTGTCGAGTGCGAACATCTCAGGGCGTCCGCCCGCAACGACCGCCGCAGAAGCTCGTGATCAGCTGGGGGAGTCCGTCGCGGTGTACCTCGACGGAGGGCCGGCCGAGAAGGCGATGCCGTCCACCATCGTCGATCTGACGGACATGGCGCCGAAGATCGTGCGCGAGGGCGCGGTGACCGCGGAGCAGATCGCCGACGTCCTGGGCACCGGCGTGGAGAGTCTGCGAGTCTGAGAGCGAGTTGCTCGCCAGAAAGCGGCTCGAACAGACCCATCGACCACCGAGAGGCTCATGCGGATGGTGGTGAACCGACAATGGTGCATGATCGCCCGTGGCGCCGGCGATGTCAGCGATCTGCTCGCAGGCGTTCGCTGAATCGGATGTGGGCACTAGTAGCGTTGACCCGTGCTTGCGGCCGAGATGACTTCGATGGGTGAGGGCGGCAGCATGATCATTGCCGCCCAGTCCGGTCTCACGAGCAGCGGTGCGGGCGTACCCCTTCGCGAATTGATGCTGGTGGGACTCACCGCAGCAGTCATCACTTATCTGCTCACCGGACTCGTTCGGGTGATCGCGACTCGCGTCGGGGCTGTCGCGGTACCGCGAACCCGCGATGTGCATGCAGTCCCGACTCCGCGTCTCGGTGGCGTCGGCATGTATATCGGAGTGCTTGCCGGAATGGTGCTCGCGGGTGAGCTCCCCGCCTTGACCCGTGGGTTCGCCTACACCGACGACATGAACGCAGTGGTGGTCGCCGGCGGGGTGATCGTGCTGGTGGGCATCATCGACGATCGGTGGGGGATCGACGCGCTGACCAAGTTCGTCGGGCAGCTCACCGCAGCGGGCGTCTTGGTCATCATGGGCGTGAGTTGGACAGTGTTGCCGGTGCCGTTCGGGGAGATCGGGACCGTCGTCCTCGATCCGCTGCAGTCGGGGCTGCTGACCATTGCCATCACGGTGACGACGGTCAACGCGATCAACTTCGTGGATGGCCTCGACGGTTTGGCCGCGGGGCTGGCTCTGATCGCGGCGTTGGCGATCTGTGCGTTCTCGTTGGGACTGCTGCACGATCAGGGCGGGGACGTGAGCTACTACGCGCCTGCGCTGATCTCGGCGATCTTGGCAGGTGCGTGCCTGGGATTTCTGCCCCACAACTTCCAGCCCGCCCGGATCTTCATGGGCGACTCCGGTTCGATGCTGATCGGACTCATGCTGGCCGCGGCGTCGACCAGTGCTTCGGGCAGGATCGCGATCAATGCCTACGGACCGGCCGATGTCTTCACCCTGCTGGCGCCGATCATCCTGGTGGCCGCGGTCATGTTCATCCCCATGCTCGACATGTTGATGGCGGTTGTGCGTCGCACGCGAGCAGGCGTCGGCTTCTACACCCCGGACAAGATGCACCTGCATCATCGCCTGCTCGAGATCGGACACTCCCACCGGCGCGTGGTACTGCTCATCTATCTGTGGGTGGGGGTGCTGGCCTTCAGTGCGGCGGCGAGCACGGTCTTCTCCGCGTCTGTGGTGCTGCCGTTGCTGGGAGGGGGGCTGATCCTGGCCATGGTGGCGACGATCGTGCCGCGGCTGCGCAGGCGAAACAGGCGCCGTCCGGCGACCGCGTGAGGGTGACGTCGGATCCGCCGATGCGGTCGCGTAGCCTCATACGAAGCACAACCTAACCCGGACATTCGGGGCACTACCGGACGTAGTACTATCTATTGTAGTAGCCAAGATTCAGCAAGGTGAGAGCCGCAATTGCCGGCAACCCACCCCCCGATGGACGGCCACAAAGTTGTTGATATGGTCACAGGGATCGACGAGCTGTCGCCCGGATCATGTTTTGGATCGACGGGCGCGGCTCTGCCACGCTGCCCCAGAGCTAGCGACCACGCTAGACCCTTGAGGAGAGGTATGACGACGTCAAGCTCCGACTCGGCGCCGGTATTCCCGGAGGCTCCGCTGAGTCTGGTGCGACCCGCGATTCTCAGTGGATTGTTGGTAGTCGTCGCAGTTGTCGCCGGTGCCTACCTCGGGCACATCATGTTCGGCATCTGGATGTTCTTCGGAATTGCCCTCAGTTTGGCCAATGCCAAGCTTGTTCAGCTTTACGTGCAAGGTGTCACCGCAGAAGAGAATCCGCGTAAGCGGCCGCTGGTGGTCAACTCTGCTCTGCGACTCGCGGCCCTCACGGTAGTTGCGCTGGTGGTGGCATTTCTTGCCCGGCCAGACGGACTCGGCGTGATGTTCGGTCTCGCATTGTGTCAGGTGATCCTGGTTCTCAACACGGTGATTCCAGTGATGAAAGGACTTCGTACCCAGTCATGACAGATACGTCGTATCTCGCCGAGGCGCAGATCGAGGTCGGTCACCACACCGTGGTGGAGTTCCTCGGCATGTCCTTCAACCTGGACACCATCATCGGCACCTCGTTCGCGGCCTTGGTCGTGATCGCGCTGGCGTTCTTCGTGCGGGCCAAGTTGTCTTCGGGCAAGCCGAACTCGGTCCAGCTGTTCTTCGAGGCCTTGACGTCACAGATGCGGGCCCAGGTCGAAGGTGGGATCGGCATGAAGGTGGCGCCGTTCCTGCTGCCCCTGGCCGTCACGCTGTTCGTCTTCATCCTGGTCGCCAACTGGATATCGGTACTGCCGGTCCAGTACGGAACCAGTGAGGGTGGAACGCACGAGCTCCTGAAGCCACCGGCCTCCGACGCCAACTTCGTCTACGCACTCGCTCTCTTCGTCTTCGTCGCCTACCACGCTGCCGGCGTTCGCCGGCGCGGATGGTTGGGCCATCCCAAGGCCCTGGTCAAGGGTCATGCGATCGGGCTGGCCCCGATCAACATCATCGAAGAGATCGCCAAGCCGGTTTCGCTCTCACTCCGTCTTTTCGGCAACATGTTCGCCGGCGGTGTGATGGTTTCGCTGATCGCGATCTTCCCGGCCTACATCCTGTGGGCCCCCAACTCCATCTGGAAGATGTTCGACGTGTTCGTCGGTTTGATCCAGGCGTTCATCTTCACGTTGCTGACCATCTTGTACTTCAGCCAGTCAATGGAGCTGGAGGACGAGCACCACTAGATCGATCCCTGGCCGGCGCAATGCTGGTAGGGCCCAAAGACCTGGCAATTCGATTGTCAGTACCACCGAAAGGGAAAAGTAAATGGATCCAATGATTGGCATGGGTGCACTGATCGGCGGCGGTCTGATCATGGCCGGCGGCGCTATCGGCGCCGGTATCGGTGACGGTCTGGCCGGTGCGCAGCTGATCGCGGGAATCGCGCGTCAGCCCGAGGCACAGAGCCGGCTGTTCACGCCGTTCTTCATCACCGTTGGTCTGGTCGAGGCCGCGTACTTCATCAACCTGGCCTTCATGGCGTTGTTCGTCTTCGCCACCCCGATCAGCGCCGAATAGATCTCGGGAAACAGATAGAAAGACGCCATGGATCTCGCCCAAGAGAACTTCCTCATACCGAACGGCACGTTCTTCGTAGTGCTGATCATCTTCGTGATCGTGCTGGTGGTGGTCGGCAAGCTGGTCGTGCCGCCGATCCGCAAGGTGCTGGAGGAACGCGAACAACTCGTTCACCAGACCCATCTGGACCATCGGGACGCCACCAAGAGTTTTGAGGATGCCGAATCCGAATACCGGACGGCACTCAAGGGTGCTCGTGTCGAGGCGACAGGGATCCGCGACGAAGCCCGTGCCAAAGGCAACGAGCAACTCGAGGAGATGCGTGGCCGTGCCACCGAGGCGGCGGACGCAATTCAGCGTGAGACCTCCGAGCAGTTGGCTGCCGAAGGGCAGCGGGCTGCGTCGGAGGCCCACGCAGAACTCGGCAGGCTCGCCTCCGGGCTGGCCAGCCGGGTCCTCGGATTCGATGTCTCATCGGATCCGAAGCTGACCGCATCGGTCGATCGGATCTCCGCTAAAGAGGACGAGAAGTCCGGGACGGTGGGCTAATCAATGTCGATTTTCATCGGACAACTCGTCGGTTTCGCTGTTGTCGTCTTTGTCTTCGTGAAGTACATCCTGCCGGTGCTGCGCAAGACGATCGCCAAGCAGCAGGAGACGATCGCCGAGCAGGAAGCCGAGAGCGAGCGCGCCAAGGCCAAGCTCGCCGAGGCCAAGGACGCCCATGCGAATGCGCTCGAGCAGGCTCGGGCCGAGGCCAGCCGGATCCGCGAAGAAGCTCGCGGGGACTCGCAGGCCATCACCGAGCAGATGCGGGTGCAGGCGGACAAAGAAGTGAAGCGGATCGAGGAGCACGGTAAGGCTCAGGTCGAGTTGAACCGTCAAAACCTCGTACGTCAGCTTCGCGGAGAGCTGGGTGTCGCGTCCCTGGACGTGGCCGCCGAGCTGGTTCGCGAGCATCTCGCCGACCCGGCTGCGAAGTCGGAATCCGTGGACCGGGCGATCTCCGAACTGGAGGGGATGGCCGGCGACGAGGACTCGTTCGACACCACTCCGGCATCCGAGACCGTGGGAACCCGATCGATGCGTGCAGTCAGCCGCGACTCGGTCCGGGCTCTGGCCCGTGGCTTCGACGAGAAGGCATCGTCGCTCGACGACGCCGCACTACAGACCGTGGCGGAGGACCTGTCTTCTGTCGCTGCCTTGCTGGTCACGAATCCAGTTCTACGCAAGCACCTCTCGGAGAACACCGATTCCACCGAACCCAAGGTGGCGCTCGTCGACTCGCTGTTCGCAGGCAAGATCGCCGACGCAACTCTGGGTGTCCTGAAAGAAGCGGTCGCGGCCAAATGGTCGACTGCCGGCGACTTCTCCACGGCCATCGAGCGGCTGTCGCGTCTCGCGCTCCTGACCGTCGCCGACCGCGACGGAAAGATCTCCGAGGTCGAGGACGAACTGTTCCGCCTTGGTCGTCTGCTGATCGCAGAGCCGGAGTTCACCCGGATGCTATCGGATTACCACACGCCCGCGGATGGTCGAATCCAGCTGGTGGACAACGTGATCGGCGGCAAGGTCACCGATCACACGAAAGCGCTTGTGGCCAACGCGGTTCGGCTACAGCACGGTTTGACCCCGATCGACGTCGCCATCGGTGAGGTCGCCGAACTGGCGGCTGCCCGGCGCGGGGAGTCGGTGGCGCACGTGATCGCCGCATCCGAGCTGACCGACGAGCAGACCGAACGTCTGTCCGCGGTGCTGGGCCGGATCTACCGTCGCGAGATGTCGGTACAGACGGAGATCGACCCGCAGCTCCTGGGCGGACTGAAGGTGCTGGTCGCGGACGAACTGATCGAAGGCGACATCGCCAGCAGGTTGACCAAGGCCAGCGAAAGCCTGCCGAAGTAGCGACCCGCGAGCCCGCCCGGAAACCACTTCCGGAGTGGGCAGACAGAAGACCACAAGCACAAACGAAAGCAAGGAACGAGTACTCATGGCGGAGTTGACGATCTCATCCGACGAGATCAAGGGAGCGATCGAGCAGTACGTCTCGTCATTCGAGGCCGACGCATCGCGCGAGGAAGTCGGCATTGTTACCGATACCGCTGACGGCATCGCTCACGTGAGCGGTCTGCCCGGCGCGATGGCCAACGAACTCCTCGAGTTCCCCGGCGGTGTGCTGGGTGTGGCCCTGAACCTCGACGAAGATGAGGTCGGCGCGGTCATCCTCGGTAACTACGAGGAGCTGCAAGAAGGCCAGCAGGTCAGTCGTACCGGTGAGGTGCTGTCGGTCCCCGTGGGCGACGCCTTCCTCGGTCGCGTCGTGAACCCACTGGGTCTGCCCATCGACGGGCAGGGCGACATCGAGTCGAACGAGCAGCGCGTGCTCGAGTTGCAGGCCGCCTCGGTGCTGGAGCGCCAGCCGGTCGAGGAATCGCTCGCCACGGGCATCAAGGCCATCGACGCCATGACCGCCATCGGCCGCGGACAGCGTCAGCTCATCATCGGCGACCGTAAGACCGGCAAGACCGCGGTCTGCATCGACGCCATCCTCAACCAGAAGGCGAACTGGGAGAGCGGCGACGAGAGCAAGCAGGTTCGCTGCATCTACGTCGCGATCGGTCAGAAGGGCTCGACCATCGCCGGCGTCAAGACCGCGCTGGACGAGGCCGGAGCGATGGAGTACACCACCATCGTCGCCGCCCCCGCCTCTGACTCGGCCGGGTTCAAGTGGCTCGCCCCGTACACCGGTTCGGCCATCGGCCAGCACTGGATGTACCAGGGCAAGCACGTTCTGATCGTGTTCGACGATCTCTCCAAGCAGGCCGAGGCCTATCGCGCCATCTCGCTGCTGCTGCGTCGCCCGCCGGGCCGCGAGGCATACCCGGGTGACGTCTTCTACTTGCACTCCCGTTTGCTGGAGCGTTGCGCGAAGCTGTCCGACGAACTCGGCGGCGGCTCGATGACCGGTCTGCCGATCATCGAGACGAAGGCCAACGACGTCTCGGCGTTCATCCCGACCAACGTCATCTCGATCACCGACGGTCAGGTGTTCCTCGAGTCCGACCTCTTCAACAAGGGTGTCCGTCCGGCGATCAACGTCGGTACCTCGGTCTCTCGTGTCGGTGGTGCTGCTCAGACCAAGGGCCTCAAGAAGGTCTCGGGCTCGCTGCGTCTGGAGCTTGCTCAGTTCCGTGAGCTGGAGGCCTTCTCGGCCTTCGCCTCGGACCTCGACGATGCGTCGAAGGCACAGCTCGAGCGTGGTGCCCGCTGGGTGGAGCTGCTCAAGCAGGATCAGTATTCACCGGTGTCCGTCGAGGACCAGATCGTCTCGATCTACCTCGCGGGTGAAGGCCACTTCGACTCGGTTGCGATCGACGACGTGCGCAGCTATGAAGCGGATCTCCTCGGCCACCTGCACCACAGTGCTAAAGGTGTCTACGAGTCCATCGCAGGCGGCAAGGCACTCTCGGACGATCAGGCCGAGGCACTCAAGGATGCTGCCGACAACTTCAAGAAGTCGTACCAGGGCTCTGACGGTCCCGGCGGCGTGAACGAGGCCGACGCCGACGCGCTTGCCGCGGATGACGTCGAAAACGAAGAGATCAAGGTCCGGAAGTCCTAGGACCTATGAACATCCGACCATTTTCGACTTATCCGAAAGGAGTGTGAGTTCCCATGGCGAGTATTCGCGAACTGCGCTCACGCATTCGGTCAGTCCAGTCGACAAAGAAGATCACGAAGGCCCAGGAACTGATCGCCACGTCGCGGATCACGAAGGCCCAGGGTCGAGTTGCCGCTGCGAAGCCCTACTCCAAAGAGATGACCACGGTTCTCTCGGAGTTGGCGTCGAACTCGGGGAACCTCGACCATCCGTTGCTGGTGGCCAGGGAGAACCCGAAGCGTGCCGCGGTGCTGATCGTGACCAGCGACCGCGGAATGTGTGGCGGTTACAACTCGAACGTGCTGCGTGAGGCCCGGTCGTTGCTCGAGCTGCTCGAGGACGAGGGCAAGAAGCCCATCATCTTCATCACGGGGCAGAAGGGTGTCGGCTACTTCACCTTCCGTGGCGTCGACGTCGCGGGGTCGTGGACCGGCTTCTCCCAGCAGCCGGAGTTCCCGGATGCCGCCGCGGCCACCGGTCACCTCGTCGATCTGTTCGTCGCCGGGTCGGGCACAGAGATCGATGCTCTGGACGGTGAAGGAAAGATCGAAGGCGTAGACGAATTGCACCTGGTCTACACCCGCTTTGTGAGCATGCTGACCCAGGCGCCCGAGGTGCGGCGAATAGCTCCTCTGGTGGTGTCGGAGGCCGAAGAAGGCGAAGAGACCGCACCAGCACGCAACTACACGTTCGAGCCGGGTGCGGAGACCTTGCTGTCGGCACTGCTGCCGAAGTACGTGGCGACCCGCGTGTATGCGGCGCTGCTCGATTCGTCGGCCTCGGAATCGGCCGCTCGCCGGACGGCCATGAAAGCGGCCACCGACAACGCCGAGGACCTGGTCACGTCGCTCTCGCGAGAGGCAAACCAGCTCCGGCAGGCACAGATCACCCAGGAAATCAGCGAAATCGTCGGTGGCGTAGAGGCCCTCGCGTAACCCCCTCGCGTAATCAAGGAAGAGACAACATGACCACAGCTGTAACCGAATCCTCCTCGGATTCGAAGGCCGGCTCGGTATCCGGTCGAGTCGTCCGAGTCATTGGCCCGGTCGTCGACGTGGAGTTCCCGCGCGGCTCGATCCCAGAACTGTTCAACGCGCTGCACGCCGAGATCACGCTGCCGACCGTTGCCAAGACGCTGACCCTCGAGGTCGCACAGCATCTGGGCGACAATCTGGTGCGCACCATTTCCATGCAGCCGACCGATGGTCTGACCCGTGGCGCGGAGGTCACCGATACGGAGAAGCCGATCTCGGTGCCCGTCGGTGACGTCGTCAAGGGCCACGTGTTCAACGCGCTCGGCGATTGCCTGGACACCCCGGGACTCGGCCGTGACGGCGAGCAGTGGGGTATCCACCGTAAGCCGCCGTCATTCGACCAGCTCGAGGGCAAGACCGAGATCCTCGAGACCGGTATCAAGGTCATCGACCTGCTCACCCCGTACGTCAAGGGCGGCAAGATCGGTCTGTTCGGTGGTGCCGGTGTCGGCAAGACCGTGCTGATCCAGGAGATGATCACCCGTATCGCTCGTGAGTTCTCCGGCACGTCGGTCTTCGCCGGCGTCGGCGAGCGCACCCGTGAGGGCACCGACCTCCACCTGGAGATGGAAGAAATGGGCGTGTTGCAGGACACCGCCCTGGTGTTCGGCCAGATGGACGAGCCGCCCGGCACGCGTATGCGCGTCGCCCTGTCGGCCCTGACGATGGCCGAGTACTTCCGTGACGTGAAGAACCAGGACGTGTTGCTCTTCATCGACAACATCTTCCGCTTCACGCAGGCAGGTTCCGAGGTCTCGACTCTGCTCGGTCGTATGCCGTCGGCCGTGGGCTACCAGCCCACACTCGCGGACGAGATGGGTGAGCTCCAGGAGCGCATCACCTCGACCCGTGGTAACTCGATCACCTCGCTGCAGGCGATCTACGTGCCCGCCGACGACTACACGGACCCGGCGCCCGCCACCACGTTCGCGCACCTCGATGCCACCACCGAGCTCTCGCGGCCCATCTCGCAGCTGGGTATCTACCCGGCTGTGGATCCGTTGACCTCGACTTCGCGCATCCTGGAGGCCTCCATCGTCGGAGACAACCACTTCCGCGTGGCCAACGAGGTCAAGCGCATCCTCCAGAAATACCGTGAGCTCCAGGACATCATCGCCATCCTCGGTATGGACGAACTGTCCGAAGAGGACAAGGTCACCGTCCAGCGCGCCCGCCGTATCCAGAAGTTCCTGGGTCAGAACTTCCTCGTCGCCGAGAAGTTCACCGGTCAGAAGGGTTCGGTGGTCTCGCTCGCGGACACCATCGAGGCGTTCGATCGGGTTGCCAAGGGCGAGTTCGATCATCTTCCGGAGCAGGCGTTCAACAGCTGCGGCGGACTCGACGACGTCGAGGCTGCGGCCGAGAAGATCACCAGGAAGTGACAGGTACTCATGGCTGACACCGCATTCCACGTCGAGGTCGTCGCGGTGGACTCCGAGTTGTACTCGGGTGAGGCGACCTTCGTGATCGCGCAGACCACCGAGGGCGAACTCGGTGTTCTCGCGAACCACGAACCGCTCCTCGGCCAGCTGATCCAGGGTGGTTTCGTGCTCATCGAGGAGGAGGGCGGCTCCCGGAAAGTGGCGGCGGTCCAGGGTGGATTCCTTTCCGTCACCGGAGAGACCGTCACCATCCTTGCCGAGTCCGCAGAGTGGGCCGACGACATCGATCGTGCAACCGAAGAAGAGACGCTCGACGTCGCCGAGGAGGGCTCGGACGAGTACCTTCGCGCGCAATCTCGACTGCGGGCACTCGACGAGTTGGGCCAAGTCAAGTAAGTCGCCGGACAAGTGGCATCCTGTTGGCAGGGGCCATGTGAACGGCTGAACGGTATCGGTCCCCGCAAACTTCACATGTTTGCGGGGATCGCTGCATTTAGCGGGGGCTGAAGGAGGTGTCGGTGTGCACTGGAACTTGATTGCCCTCGCAGTGGTGGCGGTGATCACCATCGGGGTGTGCTATCTGGTCTATCGGGTCAATCAGCTGCGTGGGTCTGGCACATCGGCATTGCTCCGGGTGCTGCCCGCCGACGACGGGCGTGCCTGGCGGCATGGCGTGGTCCGCTACGACGACAACGCCATGGAGTATTTTCGGCTACGCAGTATGCGCGGTGGGCCGGCTCGGTCGGTGCTCAGGCAGTCTGTCGTCACGCGGGGTCGTCGTACTCCTACACCCGCGGAGGGCGACGTACTCGGGGACGGCATGGTCGTTTTGGAACTCGCCGACCGCGGTGGCGCGTTCGAGTTGGCGCTCGATACGGGGGCGGTGACCGCCTTCCAGTCCTGGCTCGAGTCCCGTCCGTCGCAGCGCGCCGAACGCTCCAATCGGGAACGGCGTCGTTAGTCTTTGCCGTCTGACGCGGCGCGGGTGCGTTGTTCGCCTGGCTGCCAGAGCACGTCTCCGTCGGGGTTTGCGACTCGCGACAGTATGAACAGCAGGTCGGACAACCGGTTGAGGTACTGCGCGGGCAAGGTGCTGGTGTCGTCGGGAAACGCCTCGATCGCGGCCCATGCGGATCGTTCCGCCCGGCGTGTGACGGTCCGCGCCACGTGCAGCAGCGCACTCAGTGGACTACCACCCGGCAGGATGAACGAGTTCAAGGGCTCGAGTTGATCGGTGTAGTGATCACACCAGGCCTCGAGGTCGTCGATGTACGTCTGAAGCAGGCGCAGTGGAGGGTATTTCGGGTTCTCGACGACGGGCGTGGACAGGTCTGCGCCGGCGTCGAACAGATCGTTCTGCACACGGGTGAGGATCTCGGCGATCTCAGGGGTGGGGTCTCCCAGTGCCAAAGCGGCGCCGATGGCAGCATTTGCCTCGTCGCAGTCGGCGTATGCGCTCACCCGTGGGTCATTCTTCGACACCCGGGAGAAATCGCTGAGACCGGTGGTACCACTGTCGCCCGTGCGGGTGTAGATCCGGGTCAGATGAACAGCCATGCCAGTAAACGTACCCGGTAGGGTCATGCTCGGTAGACATCATCTGGCCGGGCGCTTGCCCGCACTATCGGGGGCGATGACATGGCACCACAGAAATTTTCGATCGAGCGGTCGATCACGATCGCTGCGCCGCCCGCCAGGGTCTATGAGCTCATCGCCGACTTCCATCAGTGGACGCGCTGGTCGCCCTGGGAAAAGCTCGACGCCGACCTCGAACGCGGTTATTCGGGCCCGCACGGTCAGGTGGGGGCGGGTTACACCTGGAAGGGGAACCGTAAGGCGGGCCAGGGCAACATGACGTTCACCGAGTTGGTGCCGCCCTCGTCGGTGTCGGTGGACGTGACTTTTCTCAGACCGTTCAAGGCTTCGAACAAGGTGGTCTTCACCATCACGCCGAATGGGACGACGGGCGGAAGTGTCGTCCGTTGGCTGATGACAGGCGAAAACACCGGTTTGGGAAAGGTATTCGCCAAGGTCATGCCCGTCGACAGGCTGGTCGGTGGCGATTTCGAAAAGGGCCTGACCGCAATGAAGGCCGCCGCGGAGGGAGTTTGATCAGCGCCGCGACGGCTGGTGCAATCCTTACGCGGCCCGTCGCGGTCGGCGCGTGACCGGTCGCTTACGCTACCTCTCGTGGGTGATGATCGTTTTCTGGTGACCGGCGGTGCACGGCTGTCCGGTGAGGTGCAGGTCGTGGGCGCCAAGAACAGTGTGTTGAAGCTGATGGCAGCGGCGCTGCTGGCAGAGGGAACCACGACCATCACCAATTGCCCGCAAATCCTCGATGTGCCGCTGATGGCAGAGGTTCTACGCGGTCTCGGGGCTACGGTCACCTGTTCGGGCGACACAGTGGTCATCGATACCCCCGCGGAACCCAAGTTCCATGCCGACTTCGATGCGGTCAAACAATTCCGGGCTTCGGTCTGTGTGCTCGGACCCCTGGTGGCCCGCTGTCACCGCGCCGTGGTCGCACTGCCGGGCGGGGACGCGATCGGCTCGAGGCCCCTGGACATGCATCAGAACGGGTTGCGTCTGCTGGGTGCCCACAGTGTCATCGAGCACGGGTGCGTCGTGGCGGAGGCGGACAAGCTGGTCGGTGCGCCGATCTCCCTCGAGTTTCCCTCGGTGGGGGCCACCGAGAACATCCTCATGGCGGCCGTGCTGGCCGAGGGAACCACCACCATCGACAATGCGGCCCGCGAGCCGGAGATCGTCGACCTGTGCGTGATGCTCGTCCAGATGGGCGCGAGGATCAGCGGTGCGGGAACCTCGACCCTGACGGTCGAAGGCGTCGAGCGCCTGACTCCTGTGACGCACCGCGTCATAGGTGATCGCATCGTCGGTGCAACGTGGGCAATTGCTGCGGTGATGACGCGCGGCGACATCACCGTCCGGGGCGTCGATCCTGCGCACCTGCAGCTGGTGCTGACCAAGCTCGAGGGAGCCGGCGCCGAGATCACCAAATACGACAACGGATTTCGAGTCGTGCAATCGACGCGCCCGAAGGCTGTCAACTACTCGACTCTGCCGTTCCCCGGGTTTCCGACGGACTTGCAGCCCATGGTCATCGGCCTTGCGGCGATCAGCGACGGGATGTCTGTGATCACCGAGAACGTCTTCGAGGCCCGATTCCGTTTCGTCGAGGAGATGGTCCGCCTCGGCTCAGATGCCAGGACCGACGGCCACCACGCCGTGATCCGGGGGATCGAACGGCTGTCGAGCGCTCCCGTGTGGAGTTCGGACATACGCGCCGGTGCCGGTCTGGTGCTGGCGGGCCTGGTGGCCGACGGCGTCACCGAGGTCCACGATGTGTCCCATATCGACCGCGGGTATCCGGACTTCGTCGAGATCATGCGCAGCCTCGGCGGCGGAATCGAACGGGTCACGCCCGAGGAGTGAGTGCGGTTCGCACCTGTCCCTTTGGCCAGGTGCGGCAGCTGGCGGTACGGACATGGTTACGGGTGGCCGGGTCAGGTGCCCTTGTGTCCGGTGTGACCTGGGCAACATCCTTGTGAGGCAACAGTTTTCTGCCCTCGCAAAAGGAGAGTCCGGCAATGGCCATTGAGCTCAACCAGATTTGGGATTTCCCGATCAAGGAATTCCACCCGTTCCCCAAAGCCAAGCTCGGTGTCGGCGCGCACGACATGATCGGTGTCGAGGCGAAAGAACTCGGAATGACACGGGTTCTGCTCATGACCACCGGACTCCGCGGCTCGGGCATCATCGAAGAGCTGATCGGCAAGATCGAGTACCAGGGCGTCGATGTGGTGCTCTACGACAAGGTCGAATCCAATCCGAAGGACTACAACTGCATGGATTCGGCTGCGCTGTACCAGTCGGAGAAGTGCGACGGCATCATCTCCGTCGGCGGCGGCTCGAGCCACGATGCCGCGAAGGGCGCCCGCATGGTCATTGCCCACGATGGCCGCAACATCAATGAGTTCGAGGGTTTTTCGAAGGCGACGAACAAGGAGAACCCGAAGCACATCGCTGTGTCGACCACGGCCGGCACCGGTTCGGAGACCTCGTGGGCGTACGTGATCACCGATACGTCGGACATGAACAATCCGCACAAGTGGGTTGCCTTCGACGACTCCTGCCTCGTCGACCTGGCGATGGACGATCCGCTGCTGTATTACACCTGCCCCGAGCACTTCACAGCATTCTGCGGCTTCGACGTACTGGCCCACGCCAGTGAGCCGTACGTCTCGCGACTGGACTTCGCGCCGTCATTGGGCAATGCGAAGTACTCGATCGAGCTGATTCGCGATCACCTGCGGACCGCGGTGTACGACCCCCGCAACCTGGAGGCCCGTACCGGCATGATGCACGCGCAATACATTGCGGCACAGGCCTTCAACTCGGGAGGTCTGGGTTTGGTGCACTCGATGTCGCACGCGGTGAGCGCCTTCTATGACAGCCACCACGGACTCAACAATGCCATCGCGCTTCCCCGTGTGTGGGAGTACAACCTCCCGTCCCGCTTCGAGCGCTATGCAGAGATCGCCGCGCTCATGGGCGTCGACACCTCGAAGATGACCAAGGTCCAGGCAGCTGACGCGGCGGTCGAGGAAGCGATCCGGCTTTCGAAGGACCTCGGAATCCCGGACAACTTCGGTCAGCTGTCGGTCAACAGCTACGACAAGAACCGGATGAACACCGGCAAGTACGAGGGTCGCGGCGACAAGATGGACACCTCGGACAAGCAGATCAAGGCCGTCGCCGAACACATGATGGGCGACTGGTGCACGCCGGGCAACCCCCGCGAGTCGACCGTCGAATCGCTGATCCCGATGGTCACGCACGCGTTCACCGGTACGTACTGAGCCGAAGGCGGAGCTCGACCCCCACAGGGGGTCGAGCGGCACGCACGACAGAAGGAAGGACCCGCATGACAGAGTTGGCGGACGTGGGCCAGACCGTTTCGGATACTTCGGGTTTCGCTGGTCCGGAAGCCCTTGCCGAGGCGCTTCGGGGCGAGGGATACGTCGTCGATCACGACCTCTCGGTGGTGGTCTACCTGGCAACCGAGCTCGGTCGACCGCTGCTCCTGGAGGGGCCGGCGGGAGTCGGAAAGACCGAACTCGCGAAGTCGCTGGCAGCGGCCTCGGGCCGCCGGTTGATCAGGTTGCAGTGTTATGAAGGTCTCGACGACGCTCGTGCCCTGTACGAATGGGACTACGCCCGCCAACTGCTCCATGTCCAGATGCTCCGCGATCGGATCACGGCGGAGTTGTCGGGGTATGAGGATCTGTCGTCCGCCTCGGCGGCTCTGGCGCGCAAGGACGTCGGTGTTTTCACCGAGGACTTCCTGGTCGCCAGGCCGCTGTTGGCGGCGATCCTCTCACCAGAGCCGGTGGTGTTGTTGATCGACGAGATCGACCGCACGGATGAGGCGATGGAAGCGGTGATGTTGGAGGTGCTGGCCGAGCGCCAGGTGACGATTCCCGAACTGGGCAGCTTCACGGCCCGTTCCGAGCCGTGGATCGTTTTGACCTCCAACGACACTCGCGAACTGTCGGCAGCGCTGAAGAGACGTTGCGTGCATTTCTCCGTCGAGTATCCGGACGCTGCGCGCGAACGCGAGATCGTGGCGTCGCGAGCCCCCGAGGTCGAGGAGGCGGCCGTTGCGGACGTGGTGGCACTGGCAGGTCGCCTCCGTGATCTCCCACTACGCAAGAGTCCGTCGATCGCCGAGGTGATCGACGCGGCGCGGGCGGCGTCGATCTTGGGGGACGATTCACCGGACCGGACCAGGGCGCTGATGTCGCTGCTGGTGAAGTTCGGCGCCGACGTCGACACGGCGATGGCGGCCCTGGATGGCGACAAGAGGTCCGAACACTCCCGCGGCGCGCCCGGTATCGCTGCGGATGGCAGCAGCCCCCGAGGTTCGGTCACCTCGGCGGCGTTCGGCGCGGGCCGCGCACGGTCGGCGGGCCGGCGATAGCGGTGAGGGTGTCTGGGGTGAAGGATTTCGAGTCGACCGGCCGGGACCCCGTGCTGGACATCGTCGCCGGCGTACTGAGCCGAATGCTCCGTCGGCGTGGGGTGCGGGTGTCGCCCGCCGAGAGCATCGAGGCGCGGCGGGTGCTGGCGCTGTTCGGCACGGACCTACCGGTGCTGCGGCCGGCCCTGCAGGCTGTGACGGTGAAATACGACTACGAGGTCGAGGCCTTCGAGTCGGTGTTCACCGCACTGTTCATCGACGGTCCGGCCGCCGCGCACGGCCCTGACACCCTCCCGAAGGTCAGGGGCACCGCGGGCGGCCTGCCGGAAGAGTTCGCGTGGGACCCCGAGCTCGAAGGCGCTTCCCGGATGATCGGCGCCGATGAGCACACCGACGAGATCGGTGACCTGATGGAGACCGATCCTGAGGGTGCCGAACGGCACGGGGATTCCGCGCATCGCGAGGAGAACGATTTCACGGTGTCCTCGGGTGCGGAATCGCTTGCGGTCGACCCCGATTCGGATTCGGTGTCCGGCGGCATCACGTACACGATCGAGGTCGACAACGCAGGTGCTGCCGACGTGGGGGAGATGGCGTCGTCGCCGATGCGGGTGCGCTCAGGAGTTCTGACCATCGCCGATGCCCAGGCGGTGCTCGCCGGTCTCGACGGTTATGACGCCCGGCGCGCCTACGGAACTGCGGGCGACGATGACCTCACCGCCGCTCAACTGGACCATCTGATGGCCGCCATCGAAGCTTTCGTCGAGGCGCTGACCCCTCCGGTACCGCCCGCCTCTCCGGCTGCGCCCGCCGGCGACGCAGTGGTGGTGACGCGCGCCGACATCGACCAGGCGTGCCATCGCATCATCCGCCGGATGCGTGGTGCCCCCCGGACGCGTGCGCGATCGCAGGGCAGTGGCAGGCTCGCAATCCGGCACACACTTCGGGCCGCACTGAAAACCGACGGCGATCCGGTCCATCTTTTCCGGCGCACTCGTGTTCCCGGCCGGATTCGACTGCTCGTAGTTGCCGATGTGTCCCTGTCGGTGCGACCGGTTGCGGGCTTCATCCTGCGGATGGCGCAATCGCTGCACGGCATCGCCGACCGCTGCACGGTGCTGGCGTTCGTGGACGATCCGATTGACGTGACGACCCCGCTGTTGGTCGGCCACGGCGATGACGCACTGGCCCGAGTTTTGTCTGCGCCCGGACTCGATCTGGCCGCGACCAGCGACTACGGGCAGGTTCTCGGAAGGATGCTCTCGACCCACGGAGGGCTGCTCGACCGGCGGACCAGCGTGCTGTTCGTGGGTGATGCCCGCAGCAACGGCTTCGCCGGCCACCCGGAATTACTGGGCGAACTCAGGCGTCGGGTCCATCGGCTCGCCTGGATCACGCCCGAGCCGAGCAGGTATTGGAACCAGGCAGGCTGCGACATGACCGAATATTCGGCTCACTGCGACGAGGTTGTGTCGGCGCGCGATGCGGCGGAGTTGATCGAGCGGGCCGACGAGATCGGTACGGCACTCTCATGATCGCTGCGGCGGAAACCCCCGCAACCCGCGGTCGTGAGTTGTTCATCGGAGTAGGAATAGACAGATGACGCGCAACACGCCTTCGCCCCGGGTGGTGAAGTTTCATGCGCCGGAGATGATCATCGGCGAGGGCGCCCTGACGGAAGCCGCGCTCGCCGCGTCACGATTGGGGATGCGCCGGCCCTTGCTGGTGTCAGATCTGCGAGTGGGCGCCACCACCTGGTACGACGAGCTCACGGCGACGATCAAGTCGGTGGGGCTGCGGGCGGAGCGATTCACCGGGGTCTCCCCGAACCCGCGGGCCACCGAGATCACTGCCGCATTCGAGAGGTACGAGCGTTTCGCTTGCGACGGGATCATCGCGCTCGGGGGCGGCTCGGTGATCGATGCCGCGAAGGGCGTCGCAATCCTTGCCTCGAACGGTGGTCATATTCTCGAATACGAGGGGATCGACCGCGCGGGCAGGCCGCTTCCGCCGGTGGTCGCCATCCCGACCACTGCAGGCAGCGGTTCCGACGTCTCCCAGTTCTGCATCGTGAACGACAAGGCGCGCGGCACCAAGATCACGATCATCGGCCGCGGCCTGGTGCCGGACGTGACCGTCGTCGATCCTCGGGTCCTGGCGACCGTTCCACCCGAGGTCACCGCACAGTGCGGGATGGACGTGTTGACCCACTGCATCGAGGCGTACGTCTCGATTGCACATAGTCGGATGACGGATACATTTGCGCTGCAGTCGATTTCAACGACGTGGCGCAACCTGGAGCGCCTCGTGGACAATCCGTCGGATCCGGTGGCCTCGGTGGCGATGGCGCACGCCTCGCTGGAGGCCGGGATGGCCTTCACGAATGCGATCCTGGGGGCGGCGCACGCCATGAGTCACCCCGTCGGCGGGCACTGTGACGCACCGCATGGAGCCATCAATTCGGTTCTGCTGCCTCACGTCATCCGCTACAACGCGCACGTCTGTGCTGATGGATTCGTGGATTTGGCCGCAGCCGTCGGGATCTCCACCGATGGTTCGTCCATGGACGTTGCCGAACGGCTGGCCGATCAGGTCGCGAAGTTTGCGGGACGCATCGGGATGCCCGCGACATTGACCCCGCTCGGTGTTGAGAAAGCAGACATCGAGACGCTGTCCGGTTACGCGCTCGCGGATTCATGTATGACCACCAACCCGCGCCGGCCCGACCGCGACACCGTCGCGGAGATATACCTGGAAGCGCTGTGACGCCCCGCCCGGACAGCTCTGGCGATCTGGAATCGCTGGTCGGCCTGCGCTCGGTCAAGGGCACCCACTACGCGCAGTTCCGAGGTGTAGAACAGCGGCTGACCCGGGTTGTCAGCGCGCTGGAACGGATCTCACGGGCGCTTGTTCGAACCGCCGAAGGGCCGGAGACCCTGGTGATCGCGGTCCTCGACGCCGCACGTGAACACCTGGGTGCGGATTGGGTGCTGTTCGCCCTCAGTGATGGCCGACTCGAGCGCACGGGCCCACGTCACCTGATGATGGACTCGAGCGGTGTGGTCTACGCCTTCGAAGGGGTGGACTCGGCGGCTGAACCGATCAACCTGCCCGACGATGTCCTGAACCGCCTCAACGACATCTTGCGTGGTCAGGTGGTGAGGCTGGGCAGGCCCGTGATCGACGACCACCATGTGCACGTCCCCGTGGAACTGGACGGGGAGGTTGTCGGTGGACTCTCGGCCTGGATGCCACTGACTCACACGGTTGACCCGTCCGATGTGGTGGTGCTACGAATCCTGGCCGGGCAGGCCACGGTGGCGCTACTGAACGCTGCACTGTTCGAGGAGAGTCGACACCTGTTGGATCGGGCCGAACAGGCCTACGACGAGAGCAGGCGGCACGCCGCGCATCTGGCGGAGCGAAACACCGAGCTCGAACGAACCCAACGTGAGTTGTCCGCTGCGATGCGCCAAGAGGTTCTCAATACCGAGCGTTCCAGGATCGCCAGGGAACTCCATGACTCGGTCGCACAGTCCGTGCTGTCGGCCGGGGTGCAGATCGAGGTCTGCAGAATCGACGCCGACCCCGTCCTCGCCGACCGGTTGGCGGTGGCGGGAAGGTTGACCAAAGACGCTGTGGAGCAAGTGCGTTCGGTGATCTACACCCTCAACCACGCGCCTTCCGGCGGCGCGGGAGACCTGGCGGCGATCCTTGACGAACTCTGCTCGATGCACATGCCTGCCGATCTGCGTACCGATGTCAAGGTCGTGGGCAGGCAACGCGACCTGTCGCACGAGGTCCAGCACGCGATCCTGCGGATCGCAGGCGAAGCGCTGTTCAACACCGCTATCCACGCGCAGGCCACGACCGCCAAGGTGGCCCTGAGCTACGCCGAGTCTCAGGTGCGGCTGACCGTCGACGACGACGGGAGCGGCGACCCCGACCACATGCGGCGGGTGATGCGGACCGCAACGGTCGGCGATCTCTCCGGCCGGCACCACGGATTGGCCAACATGCATTCGCGGGCAATAGAACTCGGCGGTGATCTACGAATCCGGCGCTCCCGTCTGGGTGGCGTCCGCATAGTGGTCGAGATCCCGGCAACACAGAAGGTGGACAACTGATGGACGTCATCGACCGCGATCGCGGTGAACGGACCCGACCGATCCGCACGATGCTGGTAGATGATCACGCGCTGCTGCGGGAAGGGATGCGGTCGCTGCTCGAACGGGAGTGCAGCATCTCGGTGGTGGGGGAGGCAAACACGGTCGCCGAGGCCCTGGACGGCGTGGCGCGCTGTTCGCCGGACGTCATGGTCGTCGACCTCAAACTGACCGCGGGTGCCGACTACGAGGGCCTTCGTCTGATCAGTGAATTGTCGAAGCGCTATCCATCGGTGGCTGCGTTGGTGCTCACCACGTTCCTTGACGACGAGTTGGTGGTCAGGGCCGTCCGTAGTGGCGCCAAAGGGTACGTGGTGAAGGACATCGACACGACGGAACTCGTCCGGGCCATCAAATCCGTGTCCAGGGGTGACAGTGCGTTCGACCCACGTAGTGCGGCGGTGGTGCTGCGTGCCGTCACCGGCCAGGGTAGTTCGGAAACGCTGACCGATCGGGAACGGCAGGTGTTGCAATTGATGGCAGACGGGTTGTCCAACATAAAGATCGGCGAGACCCTGTTCATCTCACCGTCGACGGTGAAGTTCCATATCCGCAACATCATCCGGAAACTCGGGGTCAGTAAGCGGACCGAGGCGGTGTACTCGGCGAGCAAGCGGGGCTTGATCTAGGCGCCCGGTGGCTGCAAGACCAGCCAGCCTCCATGGTCGGTGAAGATCCGCGCACCCCGATGGTCTGCGCGTGCAGCCCAGGTGACAAGGGTTTCTGAGGTCAGTCGCTGGTGGTGGCCGAAGTGGGGGCTGGGTACCTCTTCGAAGGGCACCGCGATCACCACCCGCCGGCGCGCGACCCGCAACGCTTCGTTGATGGCGACGTCCACCTGGTCGGGCAGGTGTTCCAGCAGGTGAATGAGGGTGACGGTATCGGTGCAATCAGTAGGATAAGGCAGCTCGACGGCGTTGCCGACCTGGGTTTGCACGGTCAGGCCCATGCGGCCGGCAGCCTTTCCCAGCAGGGTGACCGCACCAGATGAGATATCGCAGGCCGAGACGTCAAAGCCTGCGGCGGCCGCGCGCAAAGCGAAGAACCCGAAACAGCTGCCCACCTCCAGAACGCTCGAACCCTGCAGCAGAGACAACGCGCGGCGGTGGATCGGGGCAAACGGTGAGCGGCCGGACTCGAGTTCCGCGAGTGAGTTCCGGTAGAACGCCTGCCAACAGGACTCCGGGCTGTCGCCGCAGGTGAGGATCAGGCCGATCGCCGCGGCTTCGAACTGCTCCTGACCACAGAGCACACCTGTGTTCACCAATTGCAGGAGTTCGTCGATCATGAGCGCGTCGGAGATGGTGTCGGTTGTCAGAGCGTGGCGAATGTCGAGCGCGCCGTTCTCGTCACGGGCCCAGGCCAGAAGACTGTTGCGACGGTATCCGGGCGGAATCGAACTTTGTTCCACGACAACTGAATTCGAAACGTGGCGCCGCCGGAGCAAGGTGGGGGTCGGCATTCTTTGACGCTACGGCGATGGACGCTCGCCGGTAACTGCCCAAAGGGCTGCAGTCCCTGTCCAAAGGGTGAGTTCTCTCGGAGTCGACCGACTGTCGGGGCCCGGACGCCTGGGTCGTAGCTGTCAACAGGGCGCGCTGGCGGCGGGCCGGTGTCAGGCATCACAACGCCAGGAAAGGCTCTTCGGAGGCTCTGCGGGTATGTATGCGTTGCAACCGAGGGCCTCTGACCTGGGGAAAGGCGCTCGATCTAGGCGGCCGTCCAGGCGATTTGACGCCACGGAGGCGTCTCCCGTAACTTTCTTCAAGTCAGCGAGTGAGGCGCCGGAGAGCGAGAGTCCGGAGTTGCCAACAACACCGACGGGATGTTTTTCCTGAAGGAACAACGTTGATCGCCCAGGATGGAAACGAGTCCACTTCAGTGTGGAGCGTATCGTCGTGGGTGGCCTGAGGTCAGACGATCACGGGTGCTGCTCACCGCCTCGAAACGGAGAGTTGCGCCGCAGACGGAGACCAGGTAGGCTGGTAGAGTTGCCTCGGAGACGGGGACAACATCTGCTAGTAAAAATATCTTTGCCGGAGATGGCGCCTGTTGTGGGTGTCGAAGTCGGTGGGGGTGTGTTCTTTGAGAACTCGATAGTGTGTCGATGGATTGTTAGTGCCATTTAGGTGCTGCTTCTGTCACTGTGACTTTTCTCCGGCATAGGGGGGAGGTTGTTGTGGTGGTTGTGGTGCCGGCATTAGTTAGTTTATTTTTGATTCCATCGCAGGTTTTGAGTCCTGTGGTGGTGTCAGTTTTTGTTTGGTTGGGATTATGAAAATCTCTTCTTGACGGATTTTGTTGAAACGTGCCCTTTCGGGGGTGGTTTTAGTGAGTTTTCATGGAGAGTTTGATCCTGGCTCAGGACGAACGCTGGCGGCGTGCTTAACACATGCAAGTCGAACGATGAAGCCAGCTTGCTGGTGGATTAGTGGCGAACGGGTGAGTAACACGTGGGTGATCTGCCCCAAACTTTGGGATAAGCCTGGGAAACTGGGTCTAATACCGAATATGACCACGGAATGCATGTTTTGTGGTGGAAAGCTCCGGCGGTTTGGGATGGGCCCGCGGCCTATCAGCTTGTTGGTGGGGTAATGGCCTACCAAGGCGACGACGGGTAGCCGGCCTGAGAGGGCGACCGGCCACACTGGGACTGAGACACGGCCCAGACTCCTACGGGAGGCAGCAGTGGGGAATATTGCACAATGGGCGCAAGCCTGATGCAGCGACGCCGCGTGAGGGATGACGGCCTTCGGGTTGTAAACCTCTTTCACCAGGGACGAAGCGAAAGTGACGGTACCTGGAGAAGAAGCACCGGCCAACTACGTGCCAGCAGCCGCGGTAATACGTAGGGTGCGAGCGTTGTCCGGAATTACTGGGCGTAAAGAGTTCGTAGGCGGTTTGTCGCGTCGTTCGTGAAAACTTGGGGCTTAACTCCAAGCGTGCGGGCGATACGGGCAGACTTGAGTACTACAGGGGAGACTGGAATTCCTGGTGTAGCGGTGAAATGCGCAGATATCAGGAGGAACACCGGTGGCGAAGGCGGGTCTCTGGGTAGTAACTGACGCTGAGGAACGAAAGCGTGGGTAGCGAACAGGATTAGATACCCTGGTAGTCCACGCTGTAAACGGTGGGTACTAGGTGTGGGTTCCTTTTCACGGGATCCGTGCCGTAGCTAACGCATTAAGTACCCCGCCTGGGGAGTACGGCCGCAAGGCTAAAACTCAAAGGAATTGACGGGGGCCCGCACAAGCGGCGGAGCATGTGGATTAATTCGATGCAACGCGAAGAACCTTACCTGGGTTTGACATACACCAGAAAGCCATAGAGATATGGCCCCCCTTGTGGTTGGTGTACAGGTGGTGCATGGCTGTCGTCAGCTCGTGTCGTGAGATGTTGGGTTAAGTCCCGCAACGAGCGCAACCCTTATCTTATGTTGCCAGCGCGTAATGGCGGGGACTCGTGAGAGACTGCCGGGGTCAACTCGGAGGAAGGTGGGGATGACGTCAAGTCATCATGCCCCTTATGTCCAGGGCTTCACACATGCTACAATGGCCGGTACAGAGGGCTGCGATACCGTGAGGTGGAGCGAATCCCTTAAAGCCGGTCTCAGTTCGGATCGGGGTCTGCAACTCGACCCCGTGAAGTCGGAGTCGCTAGTAATCGCAGATCAGCAACGCTGCGGTGAATACGTTCCCGGGCCTTGTACACACCGCCCGTCACGTCATGAAAGTTGGTAACACCCGAAGCCGGTGGCCCAACCCCTTTGTGGGAGGGAGCCGTCGAAGGTGGGATTGGCGATTGGGACGAAGTCGTAACAAGGTAGCCGTACCGGAAGGTGCGGCTGGATCACCTCCTTTCTAAGGAGCAACATAAACCCGTTCTTTGCGCTGCTTTGTACCAGCGCCGGCGTCATCTCTTTGCGGGGATGGTGGTGTGAATGGGTGGCCCCA